>NZ_KL647135.1:0-190875 GCF_000725805.1 Streptomyces xanthophaeus
GTCGTGCAGGACGTCCTCGGCCCCCATCGTCCCGGCCCGGATCCGGTCCCGGGCCATCGCCGCATCCCCCGGCAGGTCCGGCTTCAGGTCATGGACCGAGACGATCATGCCGTAGTGCTCGGCCACCGCGTCCCGCCCGAACGGCAGCGTCGGATTGGTGGAGGAACCGATCACATTCGGCACGCCCGCCATCTTCAGCACGTTCGGCACGTGACCGCCGCCGCAGCCCTCGATGTGGAAGGCATGGATGGTCCGCCCGTCCAGCACCCGCAGGGTGTCCTCCACCGACAGGCACTCGTTCAGACCGTCGCTGTGCAGGGCCACCTGCACGTCGTACTCCTCCGCCACCCGCAGCGCCGTGTCCAGCGCCCGCGTGTGCGCACCCATGTCCTCGTGCACCTTGAAACCGCAGGCATCGAAGGCGTTGAAGGCGTGCTTCAGCGCCCACGGCGAGTTGACGCCGACGCCCCAGACCGGGCCGAATTCCTGGCCGATGATCGTGGTCACGCCCGCGGCGAGCGAGGCCTCCATGATCCGCGGGGAAAGCAGGTGCACGTGGGTGTCCACGGCGCCCGCGGTGGCGATGAGGCCCTCGCCGGAGACGATCGAGGTGCCGGTGCCCACGACCACGTCGACCCCGTCGAGGGTGTCGGGGTTCCCGGCCCGCCCGATCGCGTGGATCCGGCCCTCACGGATACCGATCGACACCTTCCGGATGCCCAGGACCGCATCGATCACCAGCACATTGCTGATCACGACGTCACAGTCTGCGCGTCGGACTCCACCCGCACGGTGAGCCCGGAGTCGCCGAGCCGGACCCGGTCCCCGGCGCGGGGCCCGAAGACGGAGGCGTACTCGTGCGGGTCGATGTGCCGACTGCCGGGGGCACAGTGGTCGCTGTGCGGGGTCTTCTTGCTCACGACTGGTCTCCGTCCGCGTGCTCGGTGGCGCCTTGGCCGGGGCCCGGGCCCGGCGCCGCGCCCAGGTAGCCGCAGGCCGCCGCCCGCTCCAGGGCGAGCTCCTTGGCTCCGGGGGCGTCCAGGGGGCCGTCGACCAGCCCGGCGAAGCCGATCGCGATGCGGTCGCCGCCGATCGGGACCAGCCCGACCTCGCCCTCCCCGTGGGGGTCGAACCGTACGGACGAACCGGCCGGTACGCACAGCCGCATCCCGTAGGCCGCGGCCCGGTCGAAGTCGAGGCGCGGGTTGGCCTCGAAGAAGTGGAAGTGGGAGGTGACGCTGACCGGCACGGCGGCGGTGTTGCGCACGTGCAGGTGCACGGCCGGCTCCGGCTGGGGGGCGCCGGGACCGGGAACGACCGCGCCCGGGGCGTCCTCGCCGAGCGATGCGGCGCCCTGGATGGGGGACGAGACCACCGCGAGGCGGGACCCGTCGTCGAAGACGGCCTCCACGTGCACCTCGGTGACCACGTCCGCCACGCCGGGCAGGACGTCACCGGGGCCCAGCACGCTGCGGGCCTCCTCGATGGCCTCCGCCAGCCGCTTGCCGTCGCGCGCGGCCTCGCAGACCGTGTCCGCGATCAGCGCGGTGGCCTCGGGGACGTTGAGCTTCAGGCCCCGGGCCCGCCGGGCCCTCGCCAGTTCCGCCGCGCTGCGCAGCAGCAGCCGGTCGCGCTCCGTAGGGGTCAGCCGCACGCCGATCCACCACCTCTTGAGTCGATGGGTTAGAGCATCACTCTAACTCTTCATTTCCTGGGTGGGAATCATTGACCTGGGAGCAGGCCTTGAGTCACATTGAGTGTCGCTCAAACATTGAGCGCCCCTCCGGTTCCCCCGCCGCCCTGCCAAGGGAGTCTCCCCATGCCCATCGAACAGCGCGGAGTCGACACCATCCCCGAGGAGGAGCGGACGAGCGGTCCCCGCGACCTGGTCTCGATCCTGCTCGGCTCCAACCTCTGTCTCGGTGTGATCGTCTTCGGCTGGCTGCCCCCGTCCTTCGGGCTGGGCCTGTGGCCCTCGGTCACCGCCATCGTGACCGGCACCCTCGTCGGCATCGCCTTCACCGCGCCGCTGGCCCTCGTCTCGCTGCGCACCGCCACCAACCTCTCCACCTCCAGCGGGGCCCAGTTCGGCGTCCGCGGCCGTCTGGTCGGCTCGGTGGTCGGCCTGCTGCTCTCCCTCGGCTACACGGCGCTGACCCTGTGGATCGGCGGAGACGTGATGGTCGGCGTCCTGTCCCGGCTCACCGGGCTCCCCGACACCGGGGTCTCGCGGTCCGTGATGTACGGGGCCCTGGCCGCGTTCACGGTCGTCGCTGCCGTCTTCGGCTACCGGCTGCTGCTGCGCATGAGCAAGATCCTCTCCATCGGGATGCTGGTCCTGCTGGCCGCCGGCGTCTTCGCCTACGCGCCGGACTTCACCACCGCCGCACCGCCGGAGACTCCGTACCTGCTCGGCTCGTTCTGGCCGACGTGGCTGCTGGCCGCCGTCGCCGCCGGGCTCAGCGGCCCGGTCGCCTTCATCACCCTGCTCGGCGACTACACCCGCTACATCTCCCCGCGCCGGCACGGCTCCCGCAAGGTGCTGTGGGCCACCGGCCTCGGCCTGCTCGTGGGCCTGCTGGTCCCGCAGCTGTTCGGCACCTACACCGCGCTCGCCGCCAAGGCCGGCGCCGACTACGCCGGGCCGCTGGTCGACGCCGCACCGCTGTGGTACCTGGCGCCGCTGCTCGTCGCCGCCGCGGCAGGATCCGTGGGCAACGCGGGCCTGATGCTGTACTCCATGGGCCTCGACCTCGACGCGATCGTGCCCAGGGCCACCCGGACCACCGCCACGCTGGTCGCGGCGGGCGTGGCCACCGCCTTCGTGTTCGTCGGCTCCTTCGAGTGGGACGTGCAGTCCGCGATGACCTCGTTCGTCCTGCTGCTGACCGCGCTCGGCACACCGTGGGCCGTGATCACCCTCATCGGCTACGTGCGCTGCCGCGGGCAGTACGACGCCGACGCCCTCCAGGTCTTCAACCGCCGCTCCGTGGGCGGGATCTACTGGTACCGGCGCGGCTGGAACCTCGCCGCCACCGTCTCCTGGGCGATCGGCGCCGGGGTCGGCCTGCTCGCGGTGACCACCCCCTTCTACCAGGGCCCGCTGCTCTCCCTCACCGGCGGCGTGGACTGCTCCTTCGTCCTGTCCGGCCTCGTCGGCGCCCTGGTCTACGCGGCGCTGACCACCCGCGGCACGGCGGCCCCGGCGCCCGGGCCCGCCTCCTCCCCGGGCTCGCCCTCGGCCTCGGCCGAGGAGCCGGCCGCCGTGTAGGCCCTCCCCGCACGGCCCGTACGTACGAAGGCCCGCGCCCCTGGATCGGGGGCGCGGGCCTTCGTACGTACGGGAGGGGAACCGCCTAGCCGAGCGGGTGCATCCAGCCGTGGCTGTCGGCGGCGTGGCCGGTCTGGAGTTCCAGCAGGGCCTTGCGCAGGCGCATGGTGACCGGGCCGGGCTCGCCGTCGCCCTGGGTCCAGTCGGCGCGCTCGGACTTCACCGAGCCGACCGGGGTGATGACGGCGGCGGTGCCGCAGGCGAAGACCTCGGTCAGGGTGCCGTTCTCGTTGTCGCGCTTCCAGTCCTCGGTGGTGATGCGGCCCTCTTCGGCGGTGTAGCCGAGGTCGCGGGCGATGGTGAGGAGGGAGTCGCGGGTGATGCCGGGAAGGAGCGAGCCGGTCAGCTCCGGGGTGACGATCCGGTCCCCGTACACGAAGTACAGGTTCATGCCGCCCATTTCCTCGATCCAGCGGTGCTCGACGGCGTCGAGCCAGACCACCTGGTCGCAGCCGTGCGAGGCGGCCTGGGCCTGCGCGACGAGCGAAGCCGCGTAGTTGCCGCCGGTCTTGGCCGCGCCCGTGCCGCCCTTGACGGCGCGGACGTACTCCTCGGAGAGCCAGACCGAGACGGGCTTGACGCCGCCGGGGAAGTACGCGCCGGCGGGCGAGGCGATGACGATGAAGAGGAACTCGTTGGCCGGGCGGACACCGAGGCCGACCTCACTGGCGAACATGAACGGCCGCAGGTACAGGGAGGCTTCGCCGGAGTCCGGGACCCACGCGCGGTCCTGCTTGATGAGTGCGTCGCAGGCCTCGATGAACAGCTCGACGGGCAGTTCCGGCATCGCCATGCGGCGCGCGGAGGCCTGGAACCGCTCGGCGTTGGCCTGCGGGCGGAAGGTGGCGACGGTGCCGTCGGGCTGGCGGTAGGCCTTCAGGCCCTCGAAGATCGTCTGCGCGTAGTGCAGGGTCATGTTCGCCGGGTCGATCGACAGCGGCGCGTACGGGACCAGCTCGGCGTCGTGCCAGCCACGGCCCTCGGTCCACTTGATCGTCACCATGTGGTCGGTGAAGTGGCGGCCGAAGCCGGGGGAGGCCAGGATCGCCTCGCGCTCCGCGTCGGACAGCGGGTTCGAGGAGGGCTTGAGCTCGATCGTGGGCGTCGTCATGAGTGCTTGTCCTTCACCGGTTGTGTATGGCGGACCGCGCTCACGGCGTACTAGGACGTCCGAGCTTCCCCGCATTCCGCGGCCTCGCGTTCGATTATCGCGCGCAAGCAGGCTTCGGTGAAATGGGGGATGCGGCCCAGGGGAGATGGTGACACCCGGGGCCGCACAGGAAAAGCCGCCGGGCATCTTGTTGCCTGGCGGCTTCCCTAGGTGGAGCGGCCAGGATCAGCCGGCTACTCGCGCGGCGAGGGCGTCGCCGATCTCGTCGGTGGAACGGAAGGTGCCGTCGCGCTCCGCCAGGTCGGCGGAGACCGCGTCCTCGATGCGGGCGGCCTGGGTCTCGTAACCGAGGTGGCGCAGCAGGAGGGCGACCGAGAGGATCGTCGCGGTCGGGTCGGCCTTGCCGGTGCCGGCGATGTCCGGGGCCGAGCCGTGGACGGGCTCGAACATGGACGGGAAGGCGCCGGTCGGGTTGACGTTCCCGGAGGCGGCGAGGCCGATGCCGCCGGTCACGGCGGCGGCCAGGTCGGTGAGGATGTCACCGAAGAGGTTGTCCGTGACGATGACGTCGAAGCGCTCGGGCTGGGTGACGAAGAAGATCGTCGCGGCGTCGACGTGCAGGTAGTCCGTGGTGACCTCGGGGTACTCCTGGCCGACCTTGTCGAAGATGTTCTTCCACAGGTGGCCCGCGTACACGAGGACGTTGTTCTTGTGGACCAGCGTCAGCTTCTTGCGGGGGCGGCCGTTGGCGCGCTCGTACGCGTCGCGGACGACGCGCTCCACGCCGTAGGCGGTGTTGATGCTGACCTCGGTGGCGACCTCGGCGGGGGTGCCGGTGCGCAGGCTGCCGCCGTTGCCGGTGTACGGGCCTTCGGTGCCCTCGCGGACCACGACGAAGTCGATCTCCGGGCGGCCGGCGAGCGGGGTGGCCGTGTTGGGGAAGAGCTTCGAGGGGCGCAGGTTGATGAAGTGGTCGAAGGCGAAGCGAAGCTTCAGCAGCAGGCCGCGTTCCAGTACGCCGGACGGGACCGAGGGGTCGCCGATGGCGCCCAGCAGGATCGCGTCGTGGTGGCGCAGGGCTTCGAGCTCCGCGTCCGGGAGGGTCTCACCGGTGCGGTGCCAGCGCTGGGCGCCGAGGTCGTATTCCTTGGTCTCCAGCTTCACATCCTGGGGCAGGACCGCGGTAAGGACCTTGAGGCCCTGAGCCACGACTTCCTGGCCGATGCCATCACCGGGGATCACTGCGAGATTGATGCTGGTCGACATGACGGAACCGTACTCCGTGTCCCAGCCCTCAGACATATTGCGTCCAGCATTTGGACCAATGGGGACGCAACATGTCCGGGCCGGATTGCTGGTCAGTGGCCGGTGGAGCCGCCGTTGTCACGGCGGTCGAGCGCCCGCTGGAGGGCAGCGGCGGCGTTCTTGCGGTCGGCATCGGCGGTGGAGGAGTGGCGGATGCGGCGGACGGCAGCGGTGGTGGGGGTCATGTGGATCGACTCCTTGAGATCACGGCGTGGCTGAGCCACGGATGAGGGGTTCCTTCAAGGCGCCGGAAGAGGCGGGGAGCGGGACGCCGCAGGGGTTGCCTGCCAGGGGCGCGCGCTCTCGACCGCCATTCGCCTGATCGGCGAGACGTTCGGCTCCTACAAAGCTAGGGCAGGTCCCGCTGTATGTCTCCGCAATTACTCGGACTTCCTACTATCTGAGACGCCGAACCCCCTGGAAGAACCCCCGCCGGGGATCCGTTTTCAGGCCTTCTCGGAGCGAAGTTCCCTGATCAGAGCCCTTACGGCCACGGTCGCAGCCGATTCCGGTGTGGTGACGTATCCCACCTGTCTCACCGGCCCCCGGGGGCCCAGACCGGTGATCTCCACCGCGTCCCCGGCCTCGCGCAGCGACAGCTCGGGCATGATCGCCATGCCGAGCCCCCGGCCGACCATCGTCAGCACCATCGCATCGTCCTCCGCCTTGACCGTGGCCCGCGGGATCCAGTCCTGGGACCGCCACCAGTCGCGGGTGTACGAGCCGCAGTTCTCGTCCCAGTCCAGCAGGGGCAGCGCCTTCGGGTCGGGGTGCCCTGCCGGGTGGACCAGTGCGTACGCCTCCTGCCTGAGCACCCCCGTCAGCAGGCCCGGCGCAGTTTCGTCCGGGCCGCCGCCCAGGGTGGCCAGGGCGAGGTCGGCCCGGCCCGCCAGGACCTCCCCGGCCGTGCCCGCGCCGAGCTCGCGGACCACCCGGACCTCGGGGCGGATGCCGGGGTGCCGGGCCGTGAGCCGCTCCAGGGCGGGCGGCAGCAGGTGCAGGGCCGCGCTGCGGAAGGCTGCGATCCGGAGCACCCCCTCGGCCGCGCCGCCCTGCGGCCCGGCCCGGCCGGCGGCGCGCGCCTCCTGCGCGAGGACCTCGTACATCCGAAGGATCCGGCGGGCGTGCCCGACGGCCCGCTCCCCCGCCGCGGTGGGCGAGGCCCCGGACCGCCCACGCTCGAAGAGCACCGCGCCGACCTTGGTCTCGATGCCGCGCACGGCGTGCGAGACGGCGGACTGGGTGAGGCCGAGGCGGCCGGCCGCGGCGGTGAAGCCGCCGGTCTCGGCGACGGCGACCAGGATGCGCAGTTCCTGCGGGAGGAGCTCGGCCACGGGGGCTCTCACCTCGTTCTATGAGCGGGATTCATGGGTGCGGGGCTTCCATGAACCCAACCCCCTGCCCGGCCGCGGGATTCCTTCGTAACTTCAGGGACATGACCAACCGCACCGCTCGCGCCGTCCACCTGAGCGCCCGCCCCGACGGCTTCCCCACCGCCCGCGACTTCACCTACGTGGAAGGTCCGGTGCCGGAGCCGGCGCCCGGCACCGCCCTGGTGGAGAACCTGCTGCTCTCCGTGGACCCGTACCACCGGGGCCTGATGGACGGCGGCGAGGGCGGCTTCGACCTGGGCGCCCCGCTGGAGGGCCGTTCGGTGGGCCGGGTGACCGCCTCCCGGGACCCCGGTCTCGCCGAGGGCGACCTCGTCTTCCACCGCGAGGGCTGGCGCACCCACGCGCTGGTCACCCTCGGCCGGGACGGCACCCGCAAACTGCCCGGGCACGCCGGGGTCCCGCTGGAGGCGTACCTGTCCGTCCTCGGCGGGACCGGCCTGACCGCGTACGCCGCCCTGACCCGGACCGCGGCCCTGCGGGAGGGCGAGGACCTGTACGTCTCCGCCGCCGCGGGCGGCGTCGGCACCGCCACCGGGCACATCGCCCGGCTGCTCGGCGCCCGCCGCATCATCGGCAGCGCGGGCTCCGCGGCCAAGGTCGCCCACCTCACCGGGGCCCTCGGCTTCGACGCCGCCTTCGACTACCACGACGGGCCGGTCGGCGAGCAGCTCGCCGCAGCCGCCCCCGACGGCATCGACGTCTACGTGGACAACGTCGGCGGCGACCACCTGGAGGGGGCGATCGACGTCCTGCGCGAGTACGGACGGATCGCCTGGGTCGGCGCCGTCTCCCTCTACAACGGCGACCGGGCCCCCGCCGCTCCCCGCAACCTCTTCGAGGTCGTACACAAGTCGCTGCGTCTGGAAGGGGTATTGGTTCGCAATCACACCAATCTGCAGAAGGAGCTGGAGGACCTTCTGGTGCCTCATCTGCGCAGCGGCCGGATCGGTACGGATACCACCGTTGCGCAGGGGTTCGACCACACCGTGGACGCTTTCCTCGGGCTCTTCCGGGGCGAGAACCTGGGCAAGATGCTCGTCCGGATCGACGGCTGATTCCAGCCGTCCGGATGTTCACCGAGTTCTTACCGCACGGATGTAGACCTTTGGGCCGCACACCGTCACTCTTGCCGTCAATGTGCCGACGGGGCACGTGAGTTGAAGGCGAGGGGCCAGTGACACCGATCAGCCGCAGGGGTTTCGTCGGAATCGGCGCCGGTCTGGCGGCGGGGGCGGCCGTGCCCGCGATCGCCCCGGGCGCGGCGGCCGCGGCCGCCGCCACTGGCACGATCGCCGACGTGAAGCACGTGGTGGTGCTGATGCAGGAGAACCGCAGCTTCGACCACTACTTCGGCAGGCTCAAGGGCGTCCGGGGCTTCGGCGACCGCGCCGCCGGGAACATCCCGGGCGGCTGGGGCATGTTCAACCAGCCCAACTGGGGCGGCCGGCAGTACCCGTGGAAGCTCTCCGCCACCCCGCCCGCGGGCGGGGCGGACGGGGCGACCCTGGCGCAGTGCACCGGCGACCTCCCGCACAGCTGGACCTCGCAGCACGCCGCCTGGAACAAGGGCCGGATGGACAACTGGGTCACCGGTGTCGCGAGCACCCGCACCCTCGGCCACCTCGACCGCGCCGACATCCCCTTCCACTACGCGCTCGCCGACCACTACACGATCTGCGACGCCTACTTCTGCTCCGCGCTCAGCGCGACCGGCCCCAACCGGACCTTCCTGTGGAGCGGGATGATCGACGCCACCAGCAAGGACGGCGGCGACGAGTCCGGGCTGACCTGGGAGACGTACGCGGAGGCGCTCCAGCGCGCCGGGATGAGCTGGAAGGTCTACCAGAACGCCCAGGACAACTACGGGGACAACGGCCTGGCCTACTTCAAGAAGTTCACGGACGCGGGGCCCGGCGACCCGCTGCACGACCGGGGCATGTCCTCCGTCCCCCGGGTCACCGGCTCCACCCCCGACGACATCGCCGCCGCCATCCGCGCGGACGTCGTCGCGGGCACCCTCCCCCAGGTCTCCTGGGTCGTGGCCAACGAGGCCTTCTCCGAGCACCCGTACGCCCCGCCCGGGGACGGCGCGCACTTCGTGGACCTGGTGTACCGCGCGCTGGCCGCGGACCGGGCGGTCTTCGACTCCACGGTCCTCTTCCTCAACTACGACGAGAACGACGGCTTCTTCGACCACGTCCCGCCGCCGGTCCCCGCGCCCGGCACCCCCGGCGAGTACCTGGACGGCCTGCCGATCGGCCTCGGCTTCCGGGTCCCCATGATCGTGATGTCCCCGTGGACCCGCGGCGGCTGGGTGAGCTCGGAGGTCTTCGACCACACCTCGGTGCTGCGGTTCATGGAGAAGTGGACGGCCGCCCTCGGCACCCCCGCCACCTGTCCGAACATCAGCGCGTGGCGCCGCAAGGTGACCGGTGACCTGACCGGGGTCTTCGACTTCGCGCACCCGGTGTACGGGGTCCCCGCGGGCCTGCCCTCCACCGCCAAGGTCATCGGCCAGGCGACCTGCGCCCCGCTCCCCAACCCGGCGCCGCAGGACAACGCACTCCCGGCGCAGGAACCGGGCACCCGCCCGGCGCGGGCCCTGCCCTACCAGGTGAACGGCAACCTGGACCGCCTGGAGTTCGGCGCTGCCGGCCAGATCGTGGCCTGGTTCTCGATGACGAACCAGGGTGCGCAGGCCAAGCGGGCGGCGCACTTCTCGATCCACCCGCACCAGCACCGGGACACGACGGCCTGGCAGTACACGGTGGACCCGGGCACGGTCGCCACGGACTGGTTCCACATCGGGCTCGGCCACGGCTCCGGCAAGTACGACATCTCGATGCACGGCCCGAACCGCTTCCTGCGGCGCTTCATCGGCGACGCGACGAAGCCGGGCAAGGCCCTGGAGGTCACGGCCCGCTTCGCGGTCGAACCGGGCACCGGCAAGACGGCGGTCTACTTCAAGATGACCAACGCCTCCGCCGCGCCGGTCACCTTCACGATCCGCTCGAACGCCTACCGCACGGACGGCCCGTGGACCTACACGGTCCCGGCGAACTCCTCCCGCGAGGACTTCTTCAACGCGGTCGCCTACCACAAGGGCTGGTACGACTTCACGGTCCTCGCGGGCAGCGACGGCACCTGGTCGCGCCGCTACACCGGCCACATCGAGACCGGCGCCCCGAGCATCACGGGCTCGTAGGCCGCCGCCGCTACAGCACGTCCCCGTCCCGCCAGTCGAAGTCGAGGCGCCCGGCGGGGTCCGGCCGGACCCCGCCCGGTGGCACCCAGACGTACGTGGACCCCTCCTCGTCGGGCAGCGGGACGGGACCGTCCGGCGACAGCGCACCGATCCGCCCGCCCCACACCTGCCAGCCGCGGGCCAGGTACAGCGCGGCCCCCTCCTGCGACGCCGACAGCGCGCCGAGTACGTAGGCCCGCCCGATGACCTGTTCGAGGCCCGCCATCACCTGCCCGCCGAGCCCCTGCCGCCGCAGGCCGGGCCGTACGCCCACCCCCTCGACGTACCCGGTCCGCAGGGCGCGTCCGCGGTGCACGGCCCGCCGCTGCACCACGCTGCCGTGCGCGACGAGCACCCCGTCCGCGGCCCGGACCAGCACGTGCATCCCGCCGAGCGCGTGCTCCATGTCCTCGTCGCCGAAGTCACCCTCGAAGGCCTCGTCGAGCAGGGCCCGGATCTCCGCGATCTCCCCTTCGGCCAGCTCCGAGGTGTGCGCGGTCCGTGTGTCCATCACTGCTCCCGTCGGTGTTCCGGTGACGCGCGTGCCCGGGGACCGTACCAAGGCCGCCACGGACGCCCGTCCCGCATTGCGGACGCCGATGCGCCCTCCACCGGCCGGAATCGGCCGACGCGGCTCTGGCGGGCCCCGGCGGGGGCTCGGCACACTCGCCCCATGTCATCTCAGACCCAGCAGTGGACCCCCACCCACGGTGATCCGTACCGCCCCGTCGCCTACCGGCCCGAGCGGATGCCGAGCCACGAATCCCTGGCGCGCGCGGCCGAGTTGCGGGCCCGGATGGACGAGCGGCGCACCGTACGCCACTTCTCCGCCGACCCGGTGCCCGAGCAGGTCGTCCGGGATGCCATCGCCTGCGCCGCGACGGCCCCGTCCGGGGCGCACCAGCAGCCCTGGACCTTCGTCCTGGTGAAGGACCCCGCCGTACGGGCGCAGATCCGCGCCGCCGCCGAACAGGAGGAGCTGCTCTCCTACGACGGCCGCCTCGGCGACGAATGGCTCGCGGCCCTGCGCCCCCTGGGCACGGACGCGGTGAAGACCCACCTCACGGACGCCCCGGCCCTGGTGGTGGTCTTCCAGCAGCGCCACTGGCTCGGCCCGGACGGCACCAAGCGCAAGCACTACTACGTCGACGAGTCGGTCGGCATCGCGGTCGGCATGCTCCTGTCCGCCCTCCACCTGAGCGGCCTGGCGGCCCTGATCCACACGCCGAGCCCGATGCGCTTCCTGTCCCACGTCCTGAACAGGCCCGCGAACGAGAAGGCCTTCGCGGTGATCCCGGTCGGCTACCCGGCGGACGACTGCGAGGTCCCGGACCTCCAGCGCAAGTCCCTGGACCAGGTCATCGTGGAGGTCTAGGGGGCGGGACCCGCCCGTGGAACTGGGACCGCCCCCGCTCCGGACTTGGGGGTACCGGAGCGGGGGCGGGGTTCAGCGGGGCTGGTCAGCCCATGTGCGGGTAGCCGTACTCGGTCGGCGCGACCAGGGTCTCCTTGATGGAGCGGGTCGAGGTCCAGCGCTGGAGGTTGGTCGCAGCGCCCGCCTTGTCGTTGGTGCCCGAGGCGCGGCCGCCGCCGAAGGGCTGCTGGCCGACGACGGCGCCGGTGGACTTGTCGTTGATGTAGAAGTTGCCCGCCGCGAAGCGGAGCTTCTCCATCGCGTCCGCGGCCGCGTAACGGTCGGCGGCGATGATCGAGCCGGTCAGGGCGTAGGCCGAGACGGACTCCATCTGCGCGAGCATCGCGTCGAAGTCGGCGTCCTCGTAGACGTGCACGGCCAGGATCGGGCCGAAGTACTCGGTCGTGAAGACCTCGTTCTCCGGGTCGGTGCAGGCGATGACGGTCGGGCGGACGAAGTAGCCCTCCGAGTCGTCGTACGTGCCGCCCGCGACGATCTCGCAGGTCGGGTCGGCGATCGCACGGTCGATCGCGGCCTTGTTCTTCGCGAAGGAACGCTCGTCGATGACGGCGCCGATGAAGTTGGTGAGGTCGCGGACGTCACCCATGGCGATGCCGTCGACCTCGGCCGCGAAGGCCTCCTTGAAGCCGTCGTTCCAGATCGAGGCCGGAACGTAGGCGCGCGAGGACGCCGAGCACTTCTGGCCCTGGAACTCGAAGGAGCCGCGGGTCAGGGCGGTCTTCAGGGTGGCGCGGTCCGCGGACGGGTGCGCGACGACGAAGTCCTTGCCGCCGGTCTCGCCGACCAGGCGCGGGTAGGACTTGTACTTCTCGATGTTGTTGCCGACCGTCTTCCACAGGTACTGGAAGGTCTTGGTCGAGCCGGTGAAGTGGATGCCGGCCAGCTCGGGGTGGTTCAGCGCCACCTCGGACACGGCGATGCCGTCGCCGGTCACCAGGTTGATGACGCCCTTGGGCAGGCCGGCCTCCTCCAGGAGCTCCATGAGGAGGACCGCGGAGTGGGTCTGCGTCGGGGACGGCTTCCACACGACCACGTTGCCCATGAGGGCGGGGGCGGTCGGCAGGTTGCCCGCGATGGCCGTGAAGTTGAACGGGGTGATCGCGTACACGAAGCCTTCGAGCGGGCGGTGGTCGCTGCGGTTCCACACGCCGGCGGAGTTCGCGACCGGCTGCTCGGCCAGGATCTGGCGGGCGAAGTGGACGTTGAAGCGCCAGAAGTCGACGAGCTCGCAGGGGGTGTCGATCTCGGCCTGCTGCGCCGTCTTCGACTGGCCCAGCATGGTGGAGGCGGCGAGCTTCTCGCGCCAGGGGCCAGACAGCAGCTCGGCGGCGCGCAGGATGATCGCGGCGCGGTCGTCGAAGGACATCGAGCGCCACGCCGGGGCGGCGGCGAGGGCGGCGTCGACGGCCTCCTGCGCATCGGCCTGCGTGGCGTGGGCGAAGGTGCCGAGCACCGACTTGTGGTCGTGCGGCTGGACCACGTCGAAGCGCTCGCCACCGCCCATCCGCTTGACGCCGTTGATCGTCATCGGGAGGTCGATCGGGTTCTCGGACAGCAGCTTGAGCTGCGTTTCGAGGCGCGCGCGCTCCGGGGTGCCGGGAGCGTACGAGTGGACCGGCTCGTTGACCGGCGCGGGGACCTGGGTCACAGCATCCATGGGGCTGGTAACTCCTTGAGCTAGTGGGGTGCCTAGTTCTTGGTGATCATCGAGCGGAGGAAGAACAGGAGGTTCGCGGGCTTCTCCGCGAGGCGGCGCATGAAGTAGCCGTACCAGTCCGTCCCGTACGCGGTGTAGACACGCATCCGGTGGCCTTCGGCGGCGAGCCGCAGGTGCTCCTCGCTGCGGATGCCGTACAGCATCTGGAATTCGTACTCGTCCAGCTTGCGCCCGGCCTGCCGGGCGAGCTCCTGGGCGATCGCGATCAGACGCGGGTCGTGGGACCCGATCATCGGGTAGCCGTCGCCGTCCATGAGGATCTTCATGATCCGGACGTACGCCTTGTCGATCTCGGCCTTGTCCAGGTACGCGACCTCGGCGGGCTCCTTGTAAGCGCCCTTCACGATCCGGACGCGGCTGCCGGCGTCGGCCAGGCGGCGGGCGTCGGCCTCCGTGCGGAAGAGGTAGGCCTGGATCACGCAGCCGGTCTGCGGGAAGTCCCGGCGCAGCTCCTCGTGGATGGCGAACATCGAGTCGAGGGTGGTGTGGTCCTCGGCGTCGAGCGTGATGGTGGTGCCGATGGCGGCGGCGGCCTCGACGACCGGGCGGACGTTGGCGAGGGCGAGCTCGTGGCCGCCCTCCAGCGCCTGGCCGAACATGGACAGCTTGACCGACATCTCGACGGTCTCGCCCAGGCCCAGGGCCTTGAGGTGCTCGATGAGCTCGAGGTAGGCGTCGCGGGCGGCGTAGGACTGCTCCACCGTGGTGATGTCCTCGCCCACGACGTCGAGGGTGACCTCAAGGCCCTTGCGGGTGAGGTCCTCGACGATCGGGATCACCTGGTCGACCGTCTCACCGGGGATGAACCGGGTCACCACGGGCTTGGTCACCGGGGCGGCAGAGACGATACGGCGCATCTTGTCGCTGCGCGAAGCGGCGAGGATCACGGGACCCAGCACGGGGGCACCTCCAACGGGTGGCTGAAGCAGGCTTTCGGTCCTTCGCCGGTCGGGCGGGGCCGTAAGGGAAACGCAAGTAAAACCACCGTGAAACCTAAGGATCGGTTCGATCCTCTGCCATCGACAGCTGTCACGCATCCGTGGCCGCGATCTCATACAGATGTCTGAAGAGCCTGGCCGGGGGTGGGAGAATGTCCGGGTGAAAGGCGATTACCAGGACCTGGTGGACGAGATCTCGGCGCTGCTCGGCGCACCGGCGACCCTGGAGAACCGGGACTTCCGCCTCATCGCCTTCGGCGCGCACGACAGCGACGACGACACGGCCATGGACCCGGTGCGCACCCGCTCGATCCTGACCCGGCAGTCGACGGCGGCGGTGCGGTCCTGGTTCGAGGGCTTCGGCATCGCCCGGGCCACCGGCCCGGTGCGCATCCCGGCGGCTCCGGAGGCAGGGGTCTTCCGCGGGCGGATCTGCCTGCCGGTGCGCTACCGCGGCGTCGTGCAGGGCTACGTGTGGCTCCTCGACCAGGATCCCGGCCCGGGGCCGCAGGCGCTGGCGGCGGCCATGGAGGTGGCACAGCGGATCGGGGTGCTGCTCGCCGAGGAGGCGAAGGCGGGGGCCGACCTGTCACGGGAGTTCCTGGCGGTGCTCACGGCCGGGCGGGGCTGGCAGCAGGACATGGCGGTGGCCGCGCTGCGGGCGGCCCTGGGCGCCGGCGGGGAGGGGGTGCACGCGGTGGTGTGCCTGGCGCCCTGGTCCGGCGAGGCCCCGCAGTCGGTACCGGGTGCGGCGGCCGTGTGCGTGGCCCCCTGGCGGGCCGCGGGCGGCGGCGGCGAGACCGGGCCCGGCCACGAGGGCGTCCGGGGCAGCGGGCGCGCGCTCGCGGTGCTGGTCCGGCTCCGGTCGACGGACACCCTCACCCCGGCCGTGAACGTGGCCGCGCGGCTGCTGGCCCGCGGCTCCGGGCAGGGCGGACCGGCGGGCGCCGCCTCCGGCACGGCTTCGGGTACGGGTGCCCCGTCGGCCTCCGCGCCGGACCAGGGCCCGGCCTCGGCCTCGGCAGGGGTCGCCGACCCGGCCAGGGCCCTCTCGGACCTCTCGGCCGCCTGGCGGCAGGCCTCCTCGGCGGCCCGGGCGGCCGCCGCGCAGCCCCGGCTCGGCCCCGTCGCCGAGTGGTCGGCGATCGGCCCGTACCGGATGCTCGCGGACCTCGGCGCGGACCCGGCGGGCGATCCGGTGGCCCGCATCCTGCTGGGCCCGGCCCACCGGGAACTCGCCCGCACCGCCGAGGTGTTCCTGGACTGCGCCGGACAGGCGGGCCGCGCCGCGGCGGCCCTGGGCATCCACCGCCAGACCCTGTACTACCGGCTCGGCCGGGTGGAGCAGCTCACCGGCCTCGACCTGGACGAGGGCGAGGACCGCCTGCTGCTCCACATGGCCCTGAAGGCGGCCCGCCTGCAGGGCTGAGCCCCGACGGTCCGTCATGTCGCCGCCCATCAACGGTCCGGCCGGTAGGGCAGCGGGGCTCCCGTCGCGGCGTCGACGACGAGCCGGTCCCCCAAGGGCCGGGCCAGAGTGACCTGCACCTGCTGCGCGCGCAGCATCGCATCACAGGCGGCGCCCGGGTCCAGGTCGGTACGGACCAGGATGCGCCCGGCCAGCACCACCGTGTCGGCCCCCTCCAGGACGTCGACGGCCGCTCCCGCATCACAGCTCCCGTGCCCCGCGCTCACCGTGAAGGCGGTCGTGTCCGGGAGCCGGGCCGAATGGCCCATCAGCGGGGCCACGGCGGAGTCCGCGCGCTCCTCGGGCAGGACCGGGGGCTCGGGCAGTTCCTGCGGGCGGACCGCGATCCGGGCGAGCGGGGTGTCGTACCCCTCGACGGTGAACAGCCAGGCGGGCACCACGGCCGGGCCGCGGCTGGTGGGGACCGAGGTCTCGCCGAAGCGGACGGCGGTCACCGTCAGGGCGTGGTCGCGGTCCGGTTCCTGGTCGAGCTCCTCGTACGCCTCGGCGGCGTCCTGCAACGGCAGGGTCAGGGTGTTGCCGTCGGCCCAGCGGATCGGGGTCACGGGCGTCGGCCCGGCGGGCAGTTCGGCCCGGAGCAGGAAGTTCCGGTCCAGGTAGGCGGCCTTGTCCTCGCCGGAGCGGAAGCCGCCGGGAGGCTGCCAGTCCTCGGCGTCCAGCGGGTGGAAGCCCTCGCGCCACTGCCTGACCGCGGCCGAGCCCTCCCAGGCCGCGGCGACCTTCTCCCGGCGCGGACGGGTGTCCTCCGGGGCGCTCTGCTCCACCCGGGCCGCGCCGCACCCGGCCGCCAGCAAGACCGCGGCCAGCCCGCACATCACCGCGGCTCCCGTCGCCGTTGCCGTTCTCGCGCCCGCTGTCCTCGCCACGGCTCCCCCTCTGCTTCCGCAGGGCCGGCCGCAGCGGCCGGTCCGGGGGTGGGACGGGGCGTGCCGGGCGGTGGTTCCCGTTCCGCTCAGCCGTCGTCGCGGGCCCGCGCGGGCCGCGTCGCCGCCTCGGCCGCCCGCCGCATCCCCTCGGTGAACTCCTCCGCGGTGGCGGCCGACGCGGGGTCGAACAGCCACTGGACCATGAAGCCGTTCAGCAGCGCCTGATAGAAGGCGCCCAGGGTCCGCTCGTCGCGCTCGTCGAGCTCGTCCTCCGGGGTGCCGGTCAGCATCGAGACCAGGCCCCGGCGCCCCTCGGCCTGCGAGGCCGCGAGCATCTCCCGCAGTTCCGGCCGCTGTTCGCGGCTGAGCGCCACCTCCAGGCTGGCCGCCCAGACCGGCCCCGAGCCCTCGTGCTGCGCGAGGACCCCTTCCCAGACGGCACGGAACCGCTCCAGGGTGCCGCCCTCCCCGGGCAGGCCGCTCTGGAAGACCTCGCCCCACTCCTGGATGAGGGCGATGAAGGCCTGGGTGAGCAGGGCGTCCTTCGAGCCGTAGTGATAGCCGATGGACGCCAGGTTGGTCCCCGAGGCGCTGACGATGTCGCGCGCCGTGGTGCGGACGAACCCCTTCTCGACCAGGCACTTCTTGGCGCCTTCGAGCAGATCCTCACGATGTCCCATGGCGACAAGGTAGCAAGACAGCTGTCCTAGACGGAAGTTCTATACATCTGTTCTAGACAAGCGTTTAAGACGTCTGTACCGTCCTGCTCATGACGAACCCCGCCGCCACGCCCCGGCTCGCCGGCCGCCGCGAATGGACCGCCTTCGCCGTCCTGTTGCTGCCCCTGCTCCTGGTCTCGATGGACGTCTCCGTCCTGTACTTCGCCATCCCCGCCATCACGGAGGAGCTCGCGCCCAGCGCGGGCCAGCAGCTCTGGATCTTCGACAGCTACGCCTTCGCCCTCTCCGGCCTGCTGATCACGATGGGCTCGCTCGGCGACCGGATCGGCCGCCGCCGGCTCCTGCTGGCCGGCGCGACCGCCTTCGGCCTCGCCTCGGTCTGCGCCGCCTACGCCACCAGCGCCGAGGTGCTCATCGCGGCCCGCGTCCTGCTCGGCATCGGCGGCGCGACCCTGATGCCGTCCACCCTGGCCCTCGTACGCAACCTCTTCCAGGACGACAGGCAGCGCGGCAAGGCCATCGCCCTGTGGTCCGGGGCCATGACCGGCGGCATCGCCCTCGGCTCCGTGATGAGCGGCGTGCTGCTGAACCACTTCTGGTGGGGTTCGGTCTTCCTGGTCAACGTGCCCGCCATGCTGCTCCTGCTGGTCCTGGTCCCCGTCCTGGTCCCGGAGTTCAAGGACCCGGACCCCGGCCGCTTCGACCTGCTGAGCGTGCCGCTGTCGGCGGCCGCCGTCCTGCCGGCCGTCTACGGCCTCAAGGAGATCGCCGCCGAGGGCTTCCAGCCGCTCTCCCTGGGCGCCCTCGCCGCCGGCCTGGCCTTCGGGTGGGTCTTCGTCCGCCGCCAGCGCACCCGTGAGGACGCCATGGTCGGCCGGGCCCTGTTCCGGGGCCGCGGCTTCGGAGCGGGCGTCGGCCTGAACACGATCGCCGCCTTCGCCATGATGGGCTCGGCCTACTTCACCACCCAGTACCTGCAGTCGGTGCTCGGCATGGGCACCCTGGAGGCGGCCCTGTGGAGCCTCGCCCCCTCGGTGGTGATCGGCGCCGCGGCTCCCGTCTCCGCCGCCCTGGCACAGAAGACGGACCGGGCCCATGTGGTCGCAGGCGGGTTCGTCCTCGCCGCTGCCGGATTCGCCCTGGTCTCCCTGGTGGACACCGACTCCCTGTGGCTGCTGCTGACCGGCGCCGGGGTGCTGGCCTCGGGCATCGTGACCGTCATGTCCCTGGTCTCCGACATGGCCCTGGCCTCGGCCCCCGCGGAGAAGGCCGGTTCCGCCGCCTCCCTGCTGGAGACCGGCACCGAATTCGGCGGCGCCCTCGGCATGGCGGTCCTGGGCAGCGTGGGCACCGCGGTCTACCGCGCCGACCTCGCGGATCGCGGACCCGCCGTACGGGAGACCCTGGGCGGCGCGGTGGCCGTCGCCCGGCAGAGCGGCGGGGCCGCGGGCGAGCAGCTGCTGGCCCAGGCCCGCGAGGCCTTCGTCCACGGCATGCAGTACGCGGCCTGGGGCGGTACGGCGCTGCTGCTCGGGGCGGCCGTCCTCGCCGTGGCCCTGCTGCGGGGGATCCGGCCCCCCGCCCCGGACCCGGCACCGGCCCCCGCGGAGCGGACCGGGGCTCCCGGAGCCCTCGCGCACGGGGCGGCGCGGCGCTGACCGCCCGGCGGGGCCCGGCCCGGGCGGCCGGCGGGACGCGAAAGGGCCCGGGGGACTCCCCCGGGCCCTTCCTGCGTACGGGTCGGATCAGCCGAGGCTGACCGTGCGGGCCGAGACCGCGCCGATCTCGGAGGCGATGTCCGCGAGGACACCGGCCGGGACCTCGGCGTCGACGGTCAGGACCGCGAGGGCCTCGCCGTGCGCCTCGGCGCGGGCGACCTGCATGCCCGCGATGTTCAGACCGGCCTCGCCGAGGAGCTGGCCGACCTTGCCGACCACGCCCGGGCGGTCGGCGTAGCGCAGCACGACCATGAAGTCGGCGAGCGCCAGGTCCACGTCGTACTCGCCGATGCCGACGATCTTCTGGAGGTGCTTCGGGCCCGCGAGCGTGCCGGAGACCGAGACCTCCTGGCCGTCCGACAGGGTGCCGCGGACGGTCACCACGTTGCGGTGGTCCGGGGACTCCGAGCTGGTGGTGAGGCGGACCTCGACACCGCGCTCCTGCGCGAACAGCGGGGCGTTGACGTAGGAGACCGTCTCGTCGACGACGTCCTCGAAGACGCCCTTGAGGGCGGAGAGCTCCAGCACCTTCACGTCGTGCTGGGTGATCTCGCCGCAGACCTCCACGTCGAGGCGGACCGCGACCTCGCCCGCGAGGGCGGTGAAGATGCGGCCGAGCTTCTCGGCGAGGGGCAGGCCGGGACGGACGTCCTCGGCGATGACGCCGCCCTGGACGTTGACCGCGTCCGGCACCAGCTCACCGGCGAGCGCGAGGCGCACCGACTTGGCGACCGAGACGCCGGCCTTCTCCTGGGCCTCGTCCGTGGACGCACCGAGGTGCGGGGTGCAGACGACCTGGTCCAGCTCGAAGAGCGGGGAGTCCGTGCAGGGCTCCTTCGCGTACACGTCGAGGCCGGCGCCGGCGACGCGGCCCTCCTTGATGGCCGTGTACAGCGCGGCCTCGTCGACGATCCCGCCGCGGGCGGCGTTGACGATGCGGACGGACGGCTTCACCTTGTGCAGGGCCTCGTCCCCGATGAGACCGAGGGTCTCGGGGGTCTTGGGCAGGTGCACGGTGATGAAGTCGGCGACCTCGAGGAGCTCGTCCAGCGTCAGCATCTTGACGCCCATCTGGGCGGCGCGCGCGGGCTGCACGTAGGGGTCGTACGCGACGATCTTCATGCCGAAGGCCGACATGCGCTGCGCGACGAGGACGCCGATGCGGCCGAGGCCGACGACACCGAGGGTCTTCTCGCTGAGCTCGACACCCGTGTACTTGTTCCGCTTCCACTCGCCGTTCTTCAGGGCGGTGTTGGCCTGCGGGATGTTGCGGGCGGTCGCGACGAGCAGGCCGCAGGCGAGCTCGGCCGCGGTCACGATGTTCGAGGTCGGGGCGTTGACGACCATCACGCCGGCCTTGGTGGCGGAGGAGACGTCGACGTTGTCCAGACCGACACCGGCACGGGCCACGACGCGCAGCTTCTTGGCGGCGGCGATGGCCTCGGCGTCGACCTTCGTCGCGGAGCGGACGAGGATCGCGTCGACGTCGACGATGGCGGGCAGCAGCTCGGCGCGGTCGGCGCCGTTGCAGTGCCGGATCTCGAAGTCCGGGCCCAGCGCCTCGACGGTGGCGGGCGACAGCTCTTCGGCGATGAGTACGACAGGTTTCGAGCTCACGTGGGTCCTCACAAGTCCAGTGCGGACGGCCGTCCCGACGGCCGCAGGCGGTGGAGGGGGTAGCCGCGTGGAAGACGCACGACACTGTGGGCCTGACGCGTATGTGTTGAGCAGTGTAGTGGCGCTGACGGCCCGGATTTCCGCCTGTACGGAAGGATCACCCTTCCGTGGTTGGCCGAGGTGGACAAGGAGCATGCGTGGGACCGCGTGTTCCCGGCTCCCCCGGCCGTCCGGTGACGTGCCGCGGCGGGGCCGGGGAACAGTGCCCGGCCCCGCCGCCCGCACGATCAGCTCTCGTCGCTGTCGACCCAGCTCATCAGCTTGCGCAGCTTCTTGCCGGTGGTCTCCAGCAGGTGGGCCTCGTCGGCCTTCTTGTACTCGTTGTACTTCGGCAGACCGGCCTTGTACTCGGCCATCCAGGTGTTGGCGAACTCGCCGCTCTGGATCTCCGCGAGGACCTTCTTCATCTCGGCCTTGGTGGCGTCGGTGATGACGCGCGGGCCGGTGATGTAGTCGCCCCACTCGGCGGTCTCGGAGACCGACCAGCGCATCTTCTCCAGGCCGCCCTCGTACATGAGGTCCACGATGAGCTTCAGCTCGTGCAGGCACTCGAAGTACGCGATCTCCGGCTGGTAGCCGGCCTCGGTCAGGGTCTCGAAACCGGCCTTGACCAGGGCGGAGGCGCCACCGCAGAGGACGGCCTGCTCACCGAACAGGTCGGTCTCGGTCTCCTCGGTGAAGGTGGTCTTGATGACGCCGGCGCGGGTGCCGCCGATGCCGGCCGCGTACGAGAGCGCCAGCGCGAAGGCGCTGCCGGTGAAGTCCTGCTCGACGGCGGCGATGCAGGGCACGCCGCGGCCTTCCTCGTACTGACGGCGGACCAGGTGGCCCGGGCCCTTCGGGGCGACCAGGGCGACGTCCACGTTGGCCGGGGGCTTGATGAAGCCGTAGCGGACGTTGAAGCCGTGGCCGAAGAAGAGCGCGTCGCCCTCCTGGAGGTGGTCCTTGATGGACTCCTCGTAGATCTCGGCCTGGAGCGGGTCCGGGGTCAGGATCATGATGACGTTCGCCCACTCGGCGGCCTCCGACACGGAGACGACCTTCAGACCCTGCTCCTCGGCCTTGGCCTTGGACTTCGAGCCCTCCTTCAGACCGACGACGACGTCGACGCCGGAGTCACGGAGCGACAGCGCGTGGGCGTGGCCCTGGCTGCCGTAACCGATGACCGCGACCTTGCGGCCCTGGATGATGGACAGGTCGGCGTCGTTCTCGTAGAACAGCTCGGCCACTGGGATATCTCCTTGGTGCGCTGGTGTTGCACCCACCGTACGGCGGGGAACGGAATCGAAGTTTGCTGGTCTCGCGATGCGAGCGGTGAAGCGGTGGGACGGTCAGGCGCTGCGGTCGAGCGCACGCAGGCTGCGGTCCGTGATGGACCGGCCGCCACGCCCTATGGCGATCGTGCCGGACTGCACGAGCTCCTTGATGCCGAAGGGCTCCAGCATCTTGAGCATGGCGCCGAGCTTGTCCGCTCCGCCGGTGGCCTCGATGGTGACGGCCTCCGGGGAGACGTCGACCGTCTTGGCGCGGAACAGCTGGACGATCTCGACGATCTGCGAGCGCGTCTCGTTGTCGGCGCGGACCTTGACGAGGACGAGCTCGCGCTCAATGGCGTTGTGCGACTCCAGCTCGACGATCTTGAGCACGTTGACCAGCTTGTTGAGCTGCTTGGTCACCTGCTCGAGCGGGAGGTCCTCGACGTTCACGACGATGGTGATGCGGGAGATGTCGGGGTGCTCCGTGACGCCGACCGCGAGGGAGTCGATGTTGAACCCGCGGCGGGAGAACAGCGCGGCGATCCGGGCGAGGATGCCGGGCGTGTTCTCGACCAGGACGGAGAGCGTGTGCTTGGACATGTGAGGCGTTCTCTCTCTCGGCTCTCTCGGCTCAGTCGTCTTCGTTGTCGCCGAAGTCGGGACGGACGCCCCGGGCTGCCAGGACCTCGTCGTTGGAGGTGCCGGCGGCGACCATCGGCCACACCATGGCGTCCTCGTGGACGATGAAGTCGATGACCACCGTACGGTCGTTGATCGCGTTCGCCTCTGCGATGACGCGGTCCAGGTCGGCCGGGTCCTCGCAGCGCAGGGCGACGCAGCCCATGGCCTCGGACAGCTTGACGAAGTCCGGGACGCGGGTGCCCTTGCGGGGGGCGACGGACTCGCCGAGCTGGGAGCCGACGGTGTCGTGGCCGGTCTCGTCCGCGTGCAGCACCGTGTTGGAGTAGCGCTGGTTGTAGAAGAGCGTCTGCCACTGGCGGACCATGCCCAGCGCACCGTTGTTGATGATCGCGACCTTGATCGGGATGTTGTTCAGCGCGCAGGTGACCAGTTCCTGATTGGTCATCTGGAAGCAGCCGTCGCCGTCGATCGCCCAGACCGTGCGCTCCGGCATGCCGACCTTGGCGCCCATCGCGGCCGGGACCGCGTAGCCCATGGTTCCGGCGCCGCCGGAGTTCAGCCAGGTGCGGGGCTCCTCGTACTTGACGAAGTGCGAGGCCCACATCTGGTGCTGGCCGACGCCCGCCGCGAAGACGGTGCCCTGGGGGGCGAGTGCGCCGATCCGCTCGATGACCTGCTGCGGCGAGAGCATGCCGTCCTCGGGCAGGTCGTAGCCCAGCGGGTACGTGTCGCGCCAGCGGCTGAGGTCCTTCCACCAGGCGGAGTAGTCCCCGGCGTTGCCCTCGGTGTGCTCGGCCTGGACGGCCTGGATCAGGTCGGCGATGACCTCGCGGGCGTCACCGACGATCGGGACGTCCACGGCGCGGTTCTTGCCGATCTCGGCCGGGTCGATGTCCGCGTGGATGACCTTGGCGAACGGGGCGAAGCTGTCCAGCTTGCCGGTGACGCGGTCGTCGAAGCGGGTGCCGAGGGCGATCAGCAGGTCCGACTTCTGCAGTGCGGTGACGCCGGTGACGCTGCCGTGCATGCCCGGCATGCCGACGTGCAGCGGGTGGCTGTCGGGGAAGGAGCCCAGGGCCATCAGGGTGGTACAGACCGGGACGCCGGTCAGCTCGGCGAGGACCTTCAGCTCGGCGGTCGCGCCGGACTTCATGACGCCGCCGCCCACGTACAGCACCGGGCGCTTGGCCTGGCAGATCAGCTTGGCGGCCTCGCGGATCTGCTTGGCGTGCGGCTTGGTGACCGGCCGGTAGCCCGGGAGGTCCATGGCCGGCGGCCAGCTGAAGGTGGTCTTCGCCTGGAGGGCGTCCTTCGCGATGTCGACCAGGACCGGGCCGGGGCGGCCGGTGGCGGCGATGTGGAAGGCCTCCGCGATGGTCCGCGGGATGTCCTCGGCCTTGGTGACCAGGAAGTTGTGCTTGGTGATCGGCATGGTGATGCCGACGATGTCCGCCTCCTGGAAGGCGTCGGTGCCGATCGCCTTGGAGGAGACCTGGCCGGTGATCGCGACGAGCGGGACCGAGTCCATGTGGGCGTCGGCGATCGGGGTGACCAGGTTCGTGGCGCCCGGGCCGGAGGTGGCCATGCAGACCCCGACCTTGCCGGTGGCCTGCGCGTAGCCGGTGGCGGCGTGGCCGGCCCCCTGCTCGTGACGGACCAGGATGTGGCGGACCTTCTTGGAGTCCATCATCGGGTCGTACGCGGGGAGGATGGCGCCGCCCGGGATGCCGAAGACGGTGTCGCACCCCACCTCTTCGAGAGAGCGGATGAGGGACTGCGCACCCGTGACGTGCTCAACTGCGGCGGACTGGTGTCCGCCGGAACGGGGCCGCGGCTGCGGATGGTGGGCCCCGGTGGCCTGCTCGGTCATCGGCATTCTCTTCTCGAAGCTGAGGGTTTTACGAGGGTTCGACTCTGTGCCAGTGCAACAAAAAACCCCTCGTGCCGGGAGGCAAGCGAGGGGAGCGCGTCGGGTGCGTTGAGCGGGGACATGCTGGTCCCAGCTTCAGCCGACGCGCTTTCCAAGTACGAGAATTCGGGTGCGCATGGCACTGACCCTCCCTCCGGCGTGAGGTTGATGTCAAGTAGGTGGGACGGGCGTCTCATTATGTGAGCCTCTACGGATGACCATCGAGCCCCCGGTGGAGCCCCCGGCCAGGGCCGGCTGGGCTGCTCCGCCCGGTACTGGGAACGTACCGCGCACCAGCGCGCGCCGCAGCCTGTACTCGTCAAGGGGGCCAGAAAATGCCACTCCCTGCCCATGGGTGCAGCCCATCGCGCGCAGGGCCATGACCTGCTCCGGGAGGTCGACCCCGTCGGCCACGGACTGCATCCCCAGGTCGTTCGCGATCCGCAACAGCCCGGCCGTGATCTTGTGGAGGCGGGCGGACTCGACGACGCCCTCCACCAGGCCCCGGTCGAGCTTGAGCATGTCCACCGGGAGGCGGCGCAGGGCGCTGATGGCCGCGTAGCCGCTGCCGAAGCCGTCCAGGGCGATTCCCACACCCAGCCGGTGCAGGGCCGCCAGACGCCGCTCCAGGTCCTCGAAGGGCACTCTGGGGTCGGATACGGCGAGCTCGAGGATCAGGGCTCCCGAGGGCAGTCCGTGCCTGGTCAGCAGGGCTTCCACCGAGCCCAGGGGCATGGCCCGGTCCAGGAGCCGCTGGGCGGTCATCCGTACGGCCACGGGGACGTCGTGCCCGGCCCGGTGCCGGTCGGCGGCCTGCTCCACGGCCTCCTCCAGCAGCCAGCGCCCCAGCTCGGCGGTGCGCGAGGCGTCCGGGCCGCCGGCGGCGGCCGCACTGCCCTCGCTGTACTCGGCGACCCGCAGGAACTCGGCGGGGGTGAAGAGGATCCCCTGGGCCGAGCGCCAGCGGGCCTGGGCGACCACGGCCGACACCTCACCGGTGGCCAGCGAGACCACCGGCTGGTGCAGCAGGGCGAACTCTCCCTCGTGGAGGGCTGTCCGCAGCCGTCCCGCGAGCTCGGCCCTGCGGACCACCTCGGCCTGCATCTGCGGGGCGTACATCTCGACGCGGTCCTTGCCGCCCGCCTTGGCCCGGTACATCGCGAGGTCCGCGTTGCGCATCAGGTCCGACGGGGTGATGCCGGGGTCCGCGAAGGCCACGCCGATGCTGGCGGCGACCCGGACCTCGCTGCCCGAGATGCGGTACGGCTGGGACAGGGTGGTGCGCAGCCGGTCGGCGATCTCGTGCACCTGGTACTCGCGGGCGCTGCGGTCCCGGCTGCCGTCGCCCAGGATCAGCGCGGCGAACTCGTCACCGCCGAGCCGGGCCGCGGTGTCCCCGGCCCGGACGGAGTCCTGGAGCCGGCGCGCGGCCTCGATCAGCAGCTCGTCGCCGGCCTGGTGGCCGATGGTGTCGTTGACCGCCTTGAAGCCGTCGAGGTCGATGAAGAGCACGGCGGTGCTGTGGTCGCCCGCCCGGCGGCCGGTGAGGGCCTGGCGGACCCGGCGGGTGAACAGGGCCCGGTTGGGCAGGTCGGTCAGCGGGTCGTGCTCGGCGCTGTGCTGGAGCTGCGCCTGGAGCCGGACCCGCTCGGTGACGTCCCGGCTGTTGAGGATGAGCCCGCCCTGGTGGCGGTTGACGGTGGACTCCACATTGAGCCATTCGCCGCCGCCGGACTTGAAGCGGCACTCGATGCGGGTCGTGGGCTCCTCGGTCGGCGGCGCCGCGAGGAAGCGGCGCACCTCGTGGACCACCCGGCCGAGGTCGTCCGGGTGGATCAGGGTGGCCAGCTCGGTGCCCACGAGCTCCTCGGCCTCGCGTCCGTAGACCCCGGCGGCGGCGGGGCTGACGTAGCGCAGGGTCCCGGTGGGGGCGGCGATCATGATCACGTCGCTGGACCCCTGGACCAGGGAGCGGAAGTGGTTCTCCTTCTGGGCCAGTTCCTGGGTGAGGGCGATGTTGTCGAGGAGCATGATGCCCTGCCGGATGACGAGGGCGAGCACGACGGTGCAGCCGGTGAAGACGACCATCCGGTCGACCTTCCGGCCGTCCACGACGTTGTAGAGGATCCCGAGGGTGCAGACGGCGGCGGCGAGGTAGGGGGTGAGGGCGGGCAGCGAGCCGGTGATGGGGCGGCTGTGCGGCCGTTCCCCCCGGGGGTGCCCGGACTGCTCCGGTACCAGGTGCAGGCGCCGGGCGCCCCAGGGCGCGTAGGCCAGGAGCAGCGAACCGGCGAACCAGCCCGCGTCGAGCAGCTGGCCGGACTGGTAGCCGGCGCTCAGCAGGGGCGAGGTGAACAGTGCGTCGCTGAGCACGGTCAGGGCGAGGGCCGCGATGGCCGTGTTGACGGCCGAGCGGTTCGTCTCGGACCGCCGGAAGTGCAGGACCAGGACCATCGAGACGAGCGCGATGTCCAGCAGCGGGTAGGCGAGGGAGAGGGCGGCGCGCGGAACACTGCCGGGGGCACCGGTCTGGGCGGTCTGCGCGGCGTGCGCGAGGGCCAGGCTCCAGGACAGGGTGAGCAGGGATCCGCCGATGAGCCAGGAGTCGAGGGCCAGGCAGACCCAGCCGGCTCGGGTGACGGGCCGCTTCGCGAGGACGAGCAGGCCCACGATGGCGGGCGGGGCGAAGCAGAGGAAGGCGAAGTCGGCGACCGAGGGTTTGGGCACCTCGGTCCCGAGGACCACCTCGTACCAGCCCCAGACCGCATTGCCCGAGGCGCCCATGAGGGAGGAGAACGCGAAGAGCAGCCATGCGGGGCGTTCACGGCTGTCGATCGACCGTGCGTAGGAGTAGCAGGAGACCGCGGCGAGCAGGCCTGCGGCGCTGAGTCCGAAGTCGCCCATGATCTCGGCGACTTCCTCGGACCCCCAGTTGAGGGCGGCGCCCACCGCGTACCCGCCGCTGACCACGGCGAGGAGCAGTTGCATCGCCAGGCCCCTGGCTCCGGCCGCTCCGGGCGGCCGGTTCAGGAGCGCCGCCCCCGGGGCACTCACCGGTCCCCCTCGCCGGCTGGTTCCGGTGCAGCCCAGTTTCGGCATCGTCGCCTCCGGCGGCTGTGCCGCGTCGGATCCTTCGCACATTGGCCGTGCATCGCCCGTCGCCCCCCAAAGTGTCCGATCACTCCCCAGCGCCAGACGTTCGCGGCGCAGCCCCTTCTTCCGGACGATACACCACTTTCGTCACTCAGGGACATACCTTCTCTACTCTGCGTTACCACGCGGGGAGTTGTGGCGACTGCACGCATCCGGGTGACTGCGGAGCGTACCGGTGGCGGGGGTCAGCCCGTGACGAGGACCGTGTGTTCCACGGGCTCCCCGGCGGCGAACCGGGTCAGCTGGCGGGCGAGCAGGCGCTTGGCCCGCGGCTCGAACGCACTGCTGCTGCCCCCCACATGGGGCGTGATCAGGACGTTCGGGGCGTGCCAGAGCGGGTGGCCGGCGGGGAGCGGCTCGGGGTCGGTGACGTCGAGCGCGGCCCGCAGCCGGCCCGATTCCAGTTCCGCCAGCAGGGACTTGGTGTCGACCACGGGTCCGCGCGCGACGTTCACGAGCAGGGCGCCGTCCTTCATCCGGCCCAGGAAGGCGGCTCCGGCCAGGCCCCGGGTGTCGTCGGTGAGGGGGGTGGAGAGGATCACCACGTCGGCCGTCGGCAGGAGTTGGGGCAGGTCGGCGAGGGCGTGCACGGGGCCGCGCGCGGTGGTGCGCGCCGAGCGTGCGACCCTCGAGACGGGGCCGCACTCGAAGGCCGCGAGCCGGTCCTCGATGGCGGCGCCGATGGATCCGTAGCCGACGATCAGCACGGACTTGTCGGCGAGGGCCTCGTAGAAGCCGCCGTGCCATTCCTCGCGGTCCTGTCCGCGGACCATGCGGGGGATGCCGCGCAGCGAGGCCAGGGTCAGGGTGAGGGCGAGTTCGGCGGTGCTGGCCGTGTGCACGCCGACCGCGTTGCACAGCCGGACTCCGGGGCGCAGGTCGCCGAGGCCGCCGAGGACGTGGTCGATGCCCGCGGTGAGGGTCTGGACGACCTGGAGGGCGGGCATCGCGGCCAGCGGGCGCACGGTGACCTCGGTGGACTTCATGTAGGGGGTCACGTAGAAGACGCAGTCGGCCGGATCGGCCGGGAAGTCGTCCTCTCCGTCCCACCGGCGGTACCGGAAGGAGTCGGGGAGGCCCTCGACCTCCTCGGCGGGGAAGGGGAGCCAGACGTCCTGGGTGGCCGGGGTGTTCGCAGTCATGATCCAGAGGCTATGCCAGGCCATCCGGATCAAGCCGTTAGTTTGGGGGCGGCAGCAGGAGGGGGACGCAGGGGTGGAGCGCAGGTCGATCGGGGCGGGGTCACTGGCGGTGGGCGCCGTCGGGCTCGGCTGCATGCCGATGAGCTGGGGGTACGCGCCTTCGCGCAGACGGGGCCACGAATCGGTGGCCGCGGTGCACGCGGCGCTGGACCTGGGGTCGAACCTCCTGGACACGGCCGATCTGTACGGGCCCTACACCAATGAGCTCCTGCTGGGCCGGGTGCTGGGCGGGCGGCGGTCCGAGGCGTTCGTCTCGGCCAAGGTGGGGCTGCGGGCGGGCGACCAGCACGTGGTGGCCGACGGGCGGCCGGGCTACGTGCGGCGGGCCTGCGACGCCTCGCTGCGGCGGCTGCGGACCGACGTCATAGACCTCTACCAGCTGCACCGGGTGGATCCGGACGTGCCGGTGGAGGAGACCTGGGGCGCCATGGCCGAGCTGGTGGGCGCGGGCAAGGTGCGGGCGCTGGGTTTCTGCGCGCTGGGCGCGGGGGCCGGGCCGGGTGCGGGGCGGCGCGGGGACCGGGCGTACGGGACCACCGTGCGGCACCTGGAGCGGGTGCAGCAGGTGTTCCCGGTGAGTGCGGTGCAGGCGGAACTCTCGGTGTGGTCCCCGGAGGCCGCCTGGCAGCTGCTTCCGTGGTGCGCGGCCCGGGGCGTGGGGTTCCTGGCGGCGATGCCGCTGGGCAGCGGGTTCCTGACCGGGACGCTCACGCCGGGCCAGGGCTTCGAGTCGCAGGACGTACGGGCGCGCCATCCCCGGTTCACGGCGCACGCGATGGCCTCGAACCAGGAGCTGGTGGCGGGGCTGCGGCGGGTGGCGCTGCGGCACGGTCCCGCGGTCACGGCGGCGCAGGTGGCGCTGGCCTGGGTGCTGGCGCAGGGACCGCAGGTGGTGCCGGTGCCGGGGGCCGACCGGGCGCACTGGGCCGTGGAGAACGCGCGGGCGGCCGAGGTGCGGCTGACGGCCGGGGACCTGGCCGAGATCGCGGCCCTCCCGGCCGCGGTGGGAGCCTGGGACTGACGGACCGGGCGGGCGCGACGGGGCCGGCGGGGCGGAGCCCGCAACCACTCGATCGGGTGTACGAGTGGTGGAACTTCGGGAGCTGCCGGAGCTGTTGAGACAGATGAAGGGCACGACCGAAGGACCGGAAGGGAGCAGGGCGATGCGATACGGACGGGTTCTCCGCGCGGGACGGCGGCGGTACGAGGACGCCACGACGGGTACGGGCGCGGTTGCAGGTACGGGTACAGGCACGGGCGCGGATGCGGGCGTAGGCACGGGCACGGATGCGGGCGTAGGCACGGGCACGGTTGCGGGCGTAGGCACGGGCACGGTTGCGGGCGTAGGCACGGGCGCAGGGCAGCGGCGGGTGCTGGCGGCGGTCGCCCTGGCGGGGTGCGGCGCCCTGCTGGCCTCGGGGTGCTCGCAGGGCGGGGGCTCCGGCGGACTGCCCGGCGACGCGCCACCGGGCGCGGCTTCACCGGGGGCCGGGTCGGCCGCCCCTTCGGGAAGCGCGTCCCCCTCGCCCGCCGCGGAGGCACCGCCCGCCAAGGGTGCGGTGACGGTGAGCGGCGAGGTCGCGAAGGGGCTGGAGTCGCCCTGGGGTGTGGCGCCGCTGCCCGGCGGGGACCTGCTGGTCGCCTCCCGGGACAAGGGGACGGTCAGCCGGGTGGCGGTGGGGTCGGGCGAGGTCACGCAGATCGGCAAGGTGCCCGGGGTGGCGCCGGGCGGGGAGGGCGGGCTGCTGGGTCTGGCCGTGTCGCCCACCTTCGCCACGGACCGCCTGGTCTACGTCTACTTCACCACCGAGTCCGACAACCGCATCGCCCGGATGCGCTATGACGAACAGAGACAGGCCGGGCAGCAGCTGGGCGCGCCCGACACGGTGTTCCGGGGCATCCCCAAGGGCCTCGTCCACAACGGCGGGCGGATCGCCTTCGGCCCGGACAAGATGCTCTACGCGGGCACCGGCGAGACCGGGGAGACCGGGCTCGCGCAGGACAAGAAGTCCCTGGGCGGCAAGATCCTGCGCATGACCCCGGACGGCGACCCGGTGCACGGCAATCCCGAGGCGGATTCCGTCGTCTACTCCTACGGGCACCGCAATGTGCAGGGGCTCGCCTGGGACAAGGACAAGCGGCTGTGGGCGGCCGAGTTCGGGCAGAAGGACTGGGACGAGCTGAACCTCATCGAGCCCGGCGGCAATTACGGCTGGCCGGAGGCCGAGGGAAAGGCGGGCAAGCCCGGCCTGCGGGACCCGGTGGCGGTCTGGAAGACGGACGAGGCCTCCCCGAGCGGTATCGCCTGGGCCCAGGGGTCGGTGTGGATGGCGGGCCTGAAGGGCAGCCGGCTGTGGCGGATCCCGCTGGCGGGAGCCCAACCGGTGGCGGAGCCCGAGGCCTTCCTGACGGGGCAGTACGGCCGGCTGCGCTCGGTGGTCGCCCTCGGCGGGGACAAGCTGCTGCTGGTCACGAGCGAGACGGACGGGCGCGGGTCGCCGGAAGCGGGCGACGACAGGATCCTGACACTGACGGTGCAGTGAGCGGCAGGGCCCCGCTGGGGGGCGAAAGGTGCGGTGGACGTCGTGTTCAACATGATCGAACAGCTGTTCAGTCCCGGCCGCAAGCACACGGACGAGGAGAAGAAGCGGCTGGAGCTGTCCCGGGTCGACCTCAATGACGGTGACCCGGGACGGGGTCCGATAGACCTTGAGTCCGGCACCGTGGTCATACGGCTCGACGAACAGCCTCCGGCGGACGGCTGACCGGCCCGGCGGGGCCACCGGCGGGGGCGAAGAGCCGTAGCCGGTGGGCGAGGGCGGCCGCCTCGCCACGGCCCGAGACACCCAGCTTGGCCAGGATGTTCGAGACGTGCACGCTCGCGGTCTTCGGGGAGATGAAGAGCTCCACGGCGATCTGGCGGTTGGTGTTCCCGGCCGCGACCAGGCGCAGGACGTCCCGCTCGCGGCTGGTGAGGCCGAGCGCCTCGACCGGGTCGATGCCGGGTGCCGGGGACTCCACGGGTGCGTCGATGGCGGTGAGGGGCAGCCTGGCGCGCTGGGCGAGCAGGGCCAGGTCCTCCCGCAGCCGGCGTGAGCCGAGGCCGTCGGCGGTGGCGTGGGCGTCGCGGAGCAGGCGGGCCGCGGTCTCCCGGTCGGCGCCGGCGGCCAGCAGGGACTCCGCGAGCCGGTGCCGGGCCCGGGCCAGCAGGTAGGGGCGGTCCAGCGTGCGGACGGCCTCCTCCACGCCGGTCCAGTCGGCGACGGTGTCCCGGGCCTCGGCCCGGAGCAGTTCCGCCCGCAGGTACTCGGCGTGGGCGGTCCACAGCGGGACCGGGGTGGCCAGGGAACGGGCGGCGGTGCGCAGCAGGACCAGGGCCGCCTCCCGGCCCTCTTCGGCGGCGGGCAGCCCGCGGGCGTCCGCCTCCGCGGAGGCGGCGGCCAGCAGCAGCGGCCAGGCGTAGCGGTGCTGTCCGAGGGCGAAGCCGAAGGCCACGGCTTCGGCGACCTCGGTGCGGACGTCGGCTATCCGGCCCTCGCCCGCGGCGACGCCGACCGCGAGGCGGTAGAGCGGCAGGCGGTGCTGGGGCTGCGGCTGGGACTCGTGGTTGCCGAAGTGGGCGTGTGCGGCAGCGAGTTGCTGGGTGGCCTCGGTCAGTTCGCCGCGGGCCAGGGCCAGGTAGGCGAGCCGGGCCGAGGCGGCGCCGCGGGGAGCCGCGCTCTGGCCGACGCGCAGGGTGCGCCGGGCCTCGTCGGTGGCCTCGTCCCAGCGGCCGAGTCCGTACAGGCTCTCCGCCAGATTGCCGCGGACCCAGGCCTCGGTGTCGAACAGCCGCGCCTTGCCGACGAGTTCGGCTCCGCGCTCGGCCAGCGCCACGGCTTCCCGTGAACGGCCCATTCCTTCCAGTTGAGAGGTGAGGTTGATATGAGCACGTCCCGCCAGCACCGTGAGCCCGAGTTCGGTGGCCCGGTCCTTGACCGCGTGCAGTTCGGCGAGGCCGCCCTCGACGTCGCCCGCGTCGGTCAGCAGGGCGCCCACCGTGATCCGGGCGTTGAGCTCGATGTCCTCGGCGCCGAGCATCCGCGCGTAGGCGACGGCCCGTTCGGCTGCCGCGAGGTTGTCGGGGCCGGGGTTGTGGAGCATCCCCCAGCCCGCGGCCCGCACCAGGACCTCGGCGTGCACCTGGGACGGGGGCAGCCCCTGGACGAGCTCCTGCGCCCTGGCGATCTCCTCCCAGCCGTCGCCGCGGGCCAGGCTGGAGACCAGCCGGGAACGTTCGGTCCAGAACCAGGCGGCCCGCAGCGGGTCCGGGTCCGGATCCTCCTCCAGCAGCCGCAGTCCCGTCTTGGTGATCTTCAGGGCGCGCTCGCGCTCCCCGCCGTAGCGGGCGGCCACGGTGGCCTCGGCGAGCAGGTCGAGGCGCCTGAGCGGGGTGGTGGCGGGATCGCAGCCGCACGGCGGGTACACCTCGGTGTAGTCCGCGGGGCGCAGCGACTCGCGGATGTCCTGCGGCGCGCTCTCCCACAGGTCCATGGCCCGCTCCAGCAGGCCCAGTTGCTCGGAGTAGGCGTGCCGGCGGCGGGCGGCCACGGAAGCGGCGAGCACGGCGGGCAGCGCCTTGGCCGGGTCGTTGGCGTGGTACCAGTAGCTGGCCAGCCGGATGACCCGCTCCTCGGCGCGGATCAGCGCGTCGTCGGCCTCCATGGCCTCGGCGTAGCGGCGGTTGACGCGGGAGCGCTCGCCGGGCAGCAGGTCGTCGCTGACGGCCTCGCGGACCAGCGAGTGCCGGAAGCGGTAGCCGTCGCCGTCCGGGGTGGCGAGCAGGATGTTCGCCCCGACGGCGGCCCTCAGGGCCTCGATGAGCTCGTCCTCGGTCAGTCCGGCGACGGCCCGCAGGAGGGGGTACTCCACGGTGGAGCCGCCCTCGGCGACGATGCGCACCACGCGCTGGGCCGCGTCGGGCAGGACCTCGACGCGGACGAGGAGCAGGTCGCGCAGGGACTCGGTGAGGCCTGCGCGGCAGCCGTTCTCCCGGGAGGCGACGAGTTCTTCGACGAAGAAGGCGTTGCCGTCGGACCGGTCGAAGACGGAGTCCACGAAGTCCTCTTCGGGCTGCGTGGCGAGGATGCCCGCGAGCTGGCGGCGGACTTCGGCCCGGTTGAAGCGGGGAAGTTCGATGCGCTGGACGGTGCGCAGCCGGTCGAGTTCGGCGAGCAGGGGGCGCAGCGGGTGGCGGCGGTGGACGTCGTCCGCGCGGTAGGTGGCGACGAGGACGAGGCGGCCGCTGGCGAGCGTACGGAAGAGGTAGGAGAGCAGGTGGCGGGTGGAGGTGTCCGCCCAGTGCAGGTCCTCCAGGACGAGGACGAGGGTGCGGTCGGTGGCGAGCCGTTCGAGCATGCGGGCCGTCAGCTCGAAGAGCCGGGCGGTGCTCTCCTCGTCGTGCGGCCCGCGCGGGGTGTCGCCGAGTTCGGGGAGGATCCGGGCCAGTTCGTCCTCCTGGCCCGCGGCCGCGGCGGCCAGTTCGCCGGGGAGCTGCCGGTGCAGGGTGCGCAGGGCCGTCGAGAACGGGGCGAAGGGAAGTCCCTCGGCCCCGATCTCCACACAGCCTCCGACGGCGACCACCGCGCCGTGGCGGGCCGCCTCGCAGAGGAACTCCTCGGTGAGGCGGGTCTTGCCGACCCCGGCTTCTCCCCCGATGAGCAGGGCCTGCGGCTCCTGGCCCGCGGCGCGCGTCAGGGCGTCGGTGAGTACGGCCAGTTCGTCGGCTCGGCCGACGAACACCGGGCTGACAGATCTGGTCTCCACACGGCCGAGGATCGCACAGGCGTCCGGTCCTGCGGCACTCGATATCGGTGCGCTTCTCATCACGTGTCAGTCCGTGCGGTCCGCGGAGGGGGTCACGCGGCGCGGGTGAAGCGGCCGCGTACCCCTCTCACCTGCCCCTCGGGTTCCTGGCTCCGGGACGAGGCACGGCGCGCCTTGCGGGCCTCCTGGACCATGCGGTACGCGTCGGCCTCGCGGATGAGGTCGGCGCGGCGGACGGAGGCCATCTCGTACTCGAACATCTCGTACTCCCTGGTTGCTTGTCTCGGACACCTCGTTCGGTGTGATCCAAGATTCGCTTCCCAGGGGGTGCGGGCACATCGGGATCATGCCGCATCTGTCGGCGGCAGAGGGCCTTAGTCCGGGGGCCCAAGACCCCTGAGGGGGCCTAAGGCATGTCCGTACCGGCCCCGCCCGTCCTAGGCAGGGACCTTGGGAAGGGGGAGGAAGTACAGGAAGCCGAAGACCAGGATGCCGAGGGCGCCAAGGGTCACGGCGGCCCAGGAGACGGCGCGGACCCAGGTCGGGAGGGTGCGGCCGGGCGCGCCGAAGGCGGGGCGGGCCAGGACGAAGACGGCGATCAGGAGGGCCAGGGTGGCCACGACGCCGTTGACGAGGGCCGTGAGCTGCCAGCCGTCGCCGTAGAGGGCGGCGATCTGGTCCGCGGGCGGGGCGGACTTGTTGCCTTCTATCTGGCCCACGAGGCCCTGGCGTTCGGCCAGGACGCGGGAGACCCAGGTGCCGCTGAGGGCCACGAGGGAGAGCCCTGCCGCGACGATCGCGGCGGCCCCGGCGGCCACGCCGCCGGCCTGCTCCTCCGCGGCGTCCTCACCCTCGGCGCCGTCCAGGTCCAGGTCCTCGTCGAGCTCCTCGGCGGTACCGGCGTTCTCGGCGGTTTCAGGAGTCCGGGCGGTCTCGGCGGACGGCGCGAGCGCGGGTTCGGCGTCGGCCGCGGTCTTCTTGAGGTCGGCGGGGGTGGTGTCCGCCTCGGGGGCGTTCGGGGCGGGGGGCTTCGTGGTGTCCATGCGGGGCACGGTAGGCGGCCCGTATGAGAGGTTCCTGAGAATCAGGTGACGGATGCAGCACGGGCCCCGCGGCCGGGCGGGGCCGTGCCACCTGGGGCTATGCGCGGGAGGCGGACCACTCCGGGGCGAGGATCGACCAGATCTCGGTGTCCAGCAGGACGCCGCGGTGGAGGCGGTTCTGCCGCAGGACGCCCTCGCGGGTCATGCCGAGGCGTTCGGCGACGGCGAGGCTCTTCTCGTTGCGGCTGGCCGCGCGCCACTCGACGCGGCGCATGCCGCGCTCGCCGAAGGCGTAGTCGATCAGGACGCGGCAGGCCTTGGTCACCAGGCCGCGGCCGGCCGCGGCGGGCTCCAGCCAGCAGCCGATCTCACAGTTGCCGGCCTGTGCGTCGAACACCGGGAAGAGGACCCCGCCGACCAGGGTGCCGTCGAGCCGGATGCCGAAGAACCGGGCGCCGTCCTCCGCCGCCTTCAGCGCGTACGTGGCCAGGAAGGTCCGGGCGGACTCCGGGTCCGGGCACCGGTCCGGGAAAGCCACGTACTGGCCGATGAAGTCACGTCCGCGTTCGAGGTGCGCGAAGAACTCCTCGGCGTGCCGGGGTTCCAGCGGGAACATCCGGGCGTCGTCGGCGAGGTCTATCGAGAACATGCGCGTGCGTCCTTGGGTCTCGGGCGGCTGGTGGCCGCGTCACCGGGAGCTGGTGGCGGGCTCGGCTCCGTCCTCGCTCGTGGCGGGGTCCGAGCCGGGTCGCTGCCCGGGAAGCTTCGCATGCGGGCGGCGTTCCGGGGGCTCGATGCTGATCTTCGGCAGCCGCCGGTCGAGCCAGGCGGGCAGCCACCAGTTCGCTCCGCCGAGCATGTGCATGAGGGCCGGGACGAGGAGGGTGCGCAGGACGAAGGCGTCGAGGGCCACGGCGGCGGCGAGCGCGATGCCGAACATGGCGATGATCCGGTCACCGCTGAGCACGAAGGCTAGGAAGACGGAGATCATGATGACCGCGGCGGAGTTGATGACCCGGCTGGTCTCGGCGAGGCCGACGCGCACGGCCCGCCGGTTGTCACCGGTCTCCAGCCACTCCTCGTACATCCGGCTGACGAGGAAGACCTGGTAGTCCATCGACAGCCCGAACAGGACGGACACCATGATCACGGGCAGGAAGGGTTCGATGGGCCCGGCGCTGCCCAGGCCCAGCAGCTCGCTGCCCCAGCCCCACTGGAAGACCGCCACGACGACGCCGAAGGAGGAGGCGACGGCCGCCACGTTCATGACCGCCGCCTTGAGCGGGATGCCGATGGACCGGAAGGCCAGCAGCAGGAGCACGCAGCCGAGGGCGATGACCACCCCGACGAAGAGCGGCAGTTTCCCGATGATCACCTCGGCGAAGTCGTCGTAGCCCGCGGTCACGCCTCCGACGTACGCCTCCAAGGAGGTGCCGTGCACGGCGCGCGGGACGACGTCCCCGCGCAGCCGGTCGACCAGCTCGCTCGTGGCCCGGGCCTGCGGTGCGGAGTCCGGGACGACGGTCAGGACGGCGGTGTCCCCGCTGCGGTTGAAGACGGCCGGGCCGACGGAGGCGACGCCCTCGGCCGTACGGAGTTCTCCGGCCAGGCGGTCGACGACGGGCCGGTCCGCGGACCCGTCGAGGCGGGCGACGACGGTGAGCGGGCCGTTCGTGCCGGGCCCGAAGCCGTCCGCGAGGAGGTCGTAGGCCTTCCTGGTGGTGGAAGAGGCCGGATTGTTGCCCTGGTCGGAGGTGCCCAGGTGGAGGAAGAGCGTGGGCAGGGCCAGCACCAGCATCACCACGGTGGCGAAGGTGCCCAGCAGCTTCGGGTGCCGTTCCACGAAGGCGGACCAGCGGATGGCGAAGCCGGTGGCCGGGTCCGGACGGGGCCCCTCGGCGGCGAGCCTGCGGCGCTCGCGGCGGGACAGGGCGCGCGGGCCGATGTACGAGAGGAGGGCGGGCAGCAGCGTGACCGAGGCGGCGACGGTCAGGATCACCGTCACCGAGGCGGCTATCGCGACGCCGTTGAGGAAGTTCAGGCGCAGCACCAGCATGCCGAGCAGGGCGATGCAGACGGTGGCCCCGGCGAAGACGACGGCCCGGCCGGTGGTGGCGACGGCGTTCTCGGCCGCTTCCTCGACCGGCAGTCCGCGCAGGAGCGCCTTGCGGTGGCGGGTCACGATGAACAGGGCGTAGTCGATGCCGACGCCGAGGCCGACGAGGGTGCCGAGCATCGGGGCGAAGTCCGCGACCGGCATGGCGTGCCCGAGGAGGGTGATGCCGAAGTAGGCGGTGCCCACGCTGACCAGGGCGGTCGCGATGGGCAGCAGGCTCGCCGCGAGCGAGCCGAAGGCGAGGAAGAGCACGAGGGCCGCGACGGCCACGCCGATGACCTCGGCGAGGTGGGCGGTGGGGGCCTCGGTCAGTCCTATGGCGCGGCCGCCGAGTTCCACCTGGAGCCCGCCGGCCTCGGTGGCCGGGTTCTTCGCCGCGTCGACGACCGCCCTGGCCTGGTCCCTGGGCACGGCGTCGGCCTGCCGGTCGAAGGTCACCACGGCGTAGGCGGTGCGTCCGTCGGGGCTGATCTGGGCGGCGCTCTCGGGGCCGGGCCCGTACGGGCCGACGACGGAGCCGACGCCGGGGAGCCTGCTCACGGTGTCGAGGGCCGCCGTCATGCGCTGCTCGACGTCCGGGCTGCGCACTCCCTGCGCGTACGGCCGGTCCTGCCCGTCCGTCCGGTCCTGCCGGTCCGTCCGGTCCTGCCGGTCGCCCGGGACCCGCCACACGATCGTGTCGGTGTCCCCGCCCTGGCCGTGGAAGCCCTCGCGGAGGAGGTCTCCCGCCTTGCCGGACTCGGTGCCGGGCACCGCGTAGTCGTTGGAGAACGCCGCACCGGCGCTCCCCGCTGCCGCCGCGGTCCCGGCGAAGGCGATCAGCCAGATCAGGACGGCGAGGAGGCGGTGGCGCATGCACCACCGCGCGATTGCTGCCAACGGACGTGCTCCCTGGGTGGTTCGGATCTTTACCGGGAGAGAGCCCGCTGCAAAGAAACGTGAACGCGTGAAGGCCCGGCCGACGGCCCGGGGGGTCGCCCCGGGAGTCCGGCCCAGATGGTCTACACCTCAACGATCTCAGCGTTTCGTGATCGTCGGCCCCATTCGTGGGCATCGTCACAGGGGTCCGGGCCGGTCCGGCCCGGTCCGGGACCTCGGGTCAGGACTGCTCGGGCCCATCGGCCCGGTAGCCCGGGATCGAGGGCCAGCGGACGGTGAGGACCACCGCCTCCTCCTCCGCGTACCAGGAGTGGTCGACGCCTCGCCCCCAGAGCACGTAGTCCCCCTGTTCGGCGAGGACGACGGTCCGGCCCGGGAACTCCAGCCGGAAGCGTCCGCTGATGAGCACCAGCAGGGCGGTGCGCTTCTCCCCGGTCGCCCAGCGCTCCCGCGCGTCGCCCTTGGGGTGCACCCCCCACTTGATCTCCACGTCCGCGCTGTGACGGGGGTCGCCGGGGTCCTTGAAGTGGCCGAGGAGCCAGCCGCGGTCGGTGGCCGCGTCGGGGCCGGCCTTGCCGGTGTAGATGGTGGAGTCGTCGTTCACGGGGTGAGGCTAATGCAGTTGTGCCGCGGGGCCGGGCCCTGGTCAGCTGAGCGGATGACCCTGCATACGGATGAGCTTCTGAAGGTCCGGGCGCGCTACGACGCCGAGATGCGCCGGGACGCGCAGCCGGACACGGCGCAGGCCCGCGTCGAACGGGCCGGTGCGGTGGTACGGCACTACGTGCCCGGGCCGCACGGCTGGAACGTCGTGCTGTGGTCGGACCTCGACGAGGAGAACGCGGACGCCGAGATCGCGGCGCAGGTGGCGTTCTTCTCCGGGCCCGGCCTCGCGTCCGAGTTCGAGTGGAAGCTGTACTCCCACGACCGTCCGGCGGACCTCGGCGAGCGGCTGCGGGCCGCCGGCCTCGTACCGGAGCCGGCCGAGACGCTGATGGTGGCCCGGACCGCCGACCTCGCAGGGCTGCCGGTGGAGCCGCCGGAGGGGATCACGCTGCGGGTGGTCACCGACGAGGCGGGGGTGGACCTGATGATGGAGGCCCACGCGGGGGCCTTCGGCGAGGAGCGCCCCCGCATCCGCGAACAGATCCTGAGCCTGGTCACGCACGAACCGGACGCGATCGCCGCCGTGGTCGCCATGGCGGGAGACACCCCGGTGAGCGCGGCCCGGATGGAGATGCGGCCGGGGACCTCGTTCGCGGGCCTGTGGGGCGGCGGCACCGTTGCGCAGTGGCGCGGCCGCGGCATCTACCGCCTCCTGGTCGCCCACCGCGCCCGCATCGCGGCCGAGCTCGGGATTCCCTACCTCCAGGTGGACGCCTCGCAGGACAGCCGCCCGATCCTGGAGCGGCTGGGATTCGGCGTCCTGGGCGTGACGGTCCCGTACGTGTGGACCGCGCCCCCGGCCTGAGCCCCTTCCGCCGCCGCCGGGCCGACCGGCAGGATCTCCCGCATGGAACGCATCAGCCCGCCGATGACCGGCGACGAACGCGAAACCCTCCGTGCCTACCTCGACTTCCACCGGGCCACCCTCGCCCGCAAGTGCGAGGGCCTCACCGACGAGCAGCTGCGCCGTGCGTCGATGCCCCCGTCCACGCTGTCCCTGCTGGGGCTGGTCCGGCACATGGCGGAGGTGGAGAGGCACTGGTTCCGTCGCGTGCTGAGCGGCGAGGACCTCCCCCACCTGTGGTCGGACAGCCATGACTTCCAGGCCGCCTACGACGCCTCCGGCTCCAGCCGCGCCGAGGCCTTCGCCGCCTGGGAGGCCGAGGTGGAGCGGTCCCGGCGGATCGAGGCCGCCGCGGAGTCCCTCGACGTGACGATGTTCGTACCGCGGTGGGAGGAGGAGGCCTCGCTGCGCCTGCTCATGCTCCACCTCATCCACGAGTACGCACGCCACAACGGGCACGCCGATTTCCTGCGCGAGGGCATCGACGGCGTCACCGGCGCCTGAGCGCCCCCGCCCGCCGTCCGCAATCCAACAGCCGCCGGCCGTGGCCGCATGCGCGAGGGGCCGCGCCCGGGATCTCCCCGGGCGCGGCCCCTCGTACGCGACGACGGTCCGCGGGATCAGCCCTCGGAGACGCCCAGGCGCTCCAGGATGAGCTCCTTGACGCGCGCCGCGTCGGCCTGGCCGCGGGTGGTCTTCATGACCGCTCCGACCAGGGCGCCGACGGCGGCGACCTTGCCGCCGCGGATCTTGTCCGCGATGGCCGCGTTGCCCGCGATGGCCTCGTCCACGGCCGCGCCGAGCGCGCCCTCGTCGGAGACGACCTTCAGACCGCGCTTCTCGACGACCTCGTCCGGGGTGCCCTCGCCGGCGAGGACGCCTTCGAGGACCTGGCGGGCCAGCTTGTCGTTGAGCTCACCGGCCGCCACCAGGGCCGCGACGCGCGCGACCTGGACGGGGGTGATGGGCAGCTCGTCGACGACGACGCCCTGCTCGTTGGCGTTGCGGGCCAGTTCGCCCATCCACCACTTGCGGGCGGCCGTCGAGTCGGCGCCGGCCTCGATGGTGGCGACGATGGAGTCCACCGCGCCCGCGTTGAGGATCGACTGCATGTCGTGCTCGGTGACGCCCCACTCCTGGAGGAGGCGGTTGCGGCGCACGCGCGGCATCTCGGGCAGACCGCCGCGCAGCTCCTCGACCCAGTCGCGGGCCGGGGCGACGGGGACCAGGTCGGGCTCCGGGAAGTACCGGTAGTCCTCGGCGTTGTCCTTGATGCGGCCGGCCGTGGTGGAGCCGTCCTCCTCGTGGAAGTGCCGGGTCTCCTGGACGATCGAGCCGCCCGAGGTGAGCACCGCGGCGTGGCGCTGGATCTCGAAGCGGGCCGCGCGCTCCACGGAACGCAGGGAGTTGACGTTCTTGGTCTCCGAGCGGGTGCCGAAGGGCGCCTCGGGGCTCGGGCGCAGCGACAGGTTCACGTCGCAGCGCATCTGGCCCTTGTCCATGCGGGCCTCGGAGACGCCGAGCGCCTTGATGACCTCGCGCAGCTCGGCGACGTACGCCTTGGCGACCTCGGGGGCCCGCTCGCCCGCGCCCTCGATGGGCTTGGTGACGATCTCGATGAGCGGGATGCCGGCGCGGTTGTAGTCCAGCAGGGAGTGGGACGCGCCGTGGATACGGCCGGTGGCACCGCCGACGTGCAGCGACTTGCCGGTGTCCTCCTCCATGTGGGCGCGCTCGATCTCCACGCGGAAGATCTCGCCGTCCTCCAGCTGGACGTCCAGGAAGCCGTTGAAGGCGATGGGCTCGTCGTACTGGGAGGTCTGGAAGTTCTTCGGCATGTCCGGATAGAAGTAGTTCTTCCGGGCGAAGCGGCACCACTCGGCGATCTCGCAGTTCAGCGCGAGGCCGATCTTGATGGCGGACTCGATGCCGATCGCGTTGACGACCGGGAGCGCGCCGGGCAGGCCCAGGCAGACCGGGCAGGTCTGCGAGTTCGGCTCGGCGCCCAGCTCGGTCGAGCAGCCGCAGAACATCTTGGTCCTGGTGCCGAGCTCGACATGGACCTCAAGGCCCATGACGGGGTCGAACGAGGCGAGAGCGTCCTCGTACGACAGCAGTTCGGTGAAGGTGGTCACGGTGAAACTTTCCCTCTCAGCCCAGCAGGACGTCGTCGTCGCCCAGGCGCTTCAGCTCGCGGTACAGGATCGCGAGGCCGGTGACGATGGCGGCGGCGGACACGGCGGCGTCGACCAGCTTCAGCACGTCGTTCTCGGTGCGGGCCTTCTTCACCTGCTTGATCACGCTGAGCGCGCCGAAGGCGGTGGTGCCGATCGACAGGTAGGTGCCGGTCTTGGACTTCTTGAAGCCCTTGGCCTTGGACAGTGCACTGGTGCTCACAGCGACGGTGCCTCCTCAAGCAGCGGGTGCCCCCAGCGTGCGACGAAGGCGGCCTCGACGGCCGCACCCACCTTGTAGAGGCGGTCGTCCTTCATCGCGGGGGCGATGATCTGCAGGCCGACCGGCAGGCCGTCCTCGGGCGCCAGGCCGCAGGGCAGCGACATGGCGGAGTTCCCGGCCAGGTTGGTCGGGATGGTGCACAGGTCCGCGAGGTACATGGCGAGCGGGTCGTCGGTGCGCTCGCCGATGGGGAAGGCCGTGGTCGGGGTCGTCGGGGAGACGATCACGTCGACCTGCTCGAAGGCCTTCTCGAAGTCCCGGGTGATGAGGGTGCGGACCTTCTGGGCGGAGCCGTAGTACGCGTCGTAGTAGCCGGAGCTGAGCGCGTACGTACCGAGGATGATGCGGCGCTTGACCTCGTCGCCGAATCCGGCTTCGCGGGTCAGGGCCGTGACGTCCTCGGCGGACTTGGTGCCGTCGTCGCCGACGCGCAGGCCGTAGCGCATGGCGTCGAAACGGGCCAGGTTGGAGGAGCACTCGGACGGCGCGATCAGGTAGTACGCGGCCATCGCGAGGTCGAAGGAGGGGCAGTCCAGCTCGACGACCTCGGCGCCGAGCTCGCGCAGGAGCTCCACCGACTCGTTGAAGCGCTGGACGACACCGGCCTGGTAGCCCTCGCCGGCGAACTGCTTGACCACACCGACGCGCATGCCGGCGACGGAGCCGTTGCGGGCCGCCTCGACGACCGGCGGGACCGGGGCGTCGATGGAGGTGGAGTCGAGCGGGTCGTGACCGGCGATGACCTCGTGGAGGAGCGCCGCGTCCAGGACCGTACGGGCGCAGGGGCCGCCCTGGTCGAGGGAGGAGGAGAAGGCGACCATGCCGTAGCGGGAGACGCCGCCGTAGGTGGGCTTGACGCCGACGGTGCCGGTGACGGCGGCGGGCTGGCGGATGGAACCGCCGGTGTCCGTGCCGATGGCGAGGGGCGCCTGGTAGGCGGCGAGCGCGGCCGCGGAGCCGCCGCCGGAGCCGCCGGGGATCCGGGTCAGGTCCCAGGGGTTGCCGGTGGGGCCGTAGGCGCTGTTCTCGGTGGAGGACCCCATGGCGAACTCGTCCATGTTGGTCTTGCCGAGGATGACGACGTCGGCTTCCTTGAGCTTGCGCGTCAGGGTGGCGTCGTAGGGCGGGATCCAGCCTTCGAGGATCTTCGAACCGACGGTGGTCGGGACCCCGACGGTGGTGAAGATGTCCTTGAGGGCGAGCGGTACGCCGGCCAGCGGGCCGAGCTTCTCGCCGGCCTCGCGCTTGGCGTCGACGGCTGCCGCCTGGGCGAGGGCGCCTTCACGGTCGACGTGCAGGAAGGCGTGCACCTTCTCGTCGGTCGCGTCGATGCGGGCCAGGTGGGCCTCGGTGACCTCGACGGCCGTGAGCTCGCCGGAGGCGATCTTCTCGGCGGTCTGGGCGGCCGTGAGCTTGATGATGTGGGTGTCAGTCATGGTTGTTAGTCCTCCCCCAGGATCTGCGGCACCTTGAAACGCTGCTGCTCCTGGGCGGGAGCGCCGGAGAGCGCCTGCTCGGGGGTGAGCGAAGGACGGACCTCGTCCGCGCGCATGACGTTCGTCAGCGGCAGCGGGTGGGAGGTCGGCGGAACGTCTTGGTCGGCGACCTCGGAAACGCGGGCGACCGCGCCGATGATGTCGCCGAGCTGTCCGGCGAAGTGATCCAGCTCGTTGCTGGACAGCTCAAGGCGCGCCAGCCGAGCGAGGTGGACGACCTCCTCGCGCGTAATGCCAGGCATGCAGCGATCCTCTGGGGGTGGGTGGATGTGTGGTTTCGGGCTCAATCCTATGGGGCCGGGGCCCCCGCCCACGAAACGGATAACCGCACCCGCCGCACCAGCCCCTGCGGCCGTGCCGGGGCGAGGGCGGTACGCCGCCGTCGGCGCCCCTCGCCGGACCGGCCGCCCCGCCCTCTTCCGGGCTCCCCGACCGGTGCGTCAGACGGCGTCGGCCTCGGCCGCCGCCAGTTCCGCGGTGATGTCCGCCGGGCGGCGCCAGCCGCGTTCGCCGCGGGCCAGCAGCCAGGCGGTGGCCTCCTGCGGCGGCATCGCGGCGGCGACGAGCCAGCCCTGCACGGCGTCGCAGCCCAGGTCCCGCAGGCGTTCCCACGTCTCGTCGTCCTCGACGCCCTCCGCCACGACCAGCAGGCCGAGGGAGTGCGCCAGGTCCACCGTGCAGCGGACGATCTCGGCGTCCTGGGCGTCGACCGCCAGCCGGCCCACGAAGGACCGGTCGATCTTCAGCTCGCTGACCGGCAGCCGCCGCAGGTGCACCAGCGAGGAGTACCCGGTGCCGAAGTCGTCCAGGGACATCTTCACGCCGTGGCCGGTGAGCCCGGCCATGGTGTCCGCGGCCCGCTGGGGGTCTTCGAGGAGCACGTGTTCCGTTATCTCCAGCTGGAGGCCGCTCGCCGGGACCCCGTGCCGGGCGAGCCGTGCGGCCACCGCTCCCGCGAAACCAGGGGTGTGGACGTCGCGCGGCGACACGTTGACGGCGACCGGCACCTTGAGGCCCTGGGCCCGCCACCGCGCCACCTGGGCGAGCGCCGTCTCCAGGACGTACTCCGTCAGGTGCGGCATCAGCCCGGAGGTCTCGGCGATCGCGATGAACTCGTCCGGCGACACCCGGCCGCGTTCCGGGTGCACCCAGCGCACCAGTGCCTCCAGACCCGCGACCTGCCCGTCGAAGCGGACCTTGGGCTGGTAGTGGAGTTCCACCTCGCCCGCGTCCAGGGCCCGGCGCAGGTCGCCGAGGAGGCCGAGCCGGTCGGGGGTGTTGCTGTCCCGCTTGGACTCGTACACCTCCACGCCGGTGCGGTCCCGCTTGGCCTGGTACATGGCCACGTCGGCGCGGCGCAGCAGTCCCTCCGCGTCGAGGGCGTGGTCGGGGAAGACGGCGAGTCCCGCGCTGGCCTCCAGGACGAGGGTGAGGCCGTCCAGGTCCAGGGGCGAGCTGAGTTCCGCGACCAGGTGGCGGGCGACCCGCTGGGCGCTGGTCGTGGAGTCGGCCACGGGCAGCAGGACGGCGAACTCGTCACCGCCGAGCCGGGCCGCCTCCGCGTCCTCGGGCAGCGCCTGGCGCAGCCGGTCGGCGATCTGGAGCAGGAGCCGGTCGCCCGCGAGGTGGCCCAGGGTGTCGTTGACCGCCCGGAAGCGGTCCAGGTCGATCAGCACAAGAGCTGACCGCGTGCCCGAACGTTCAGCCTCGTCCAGCGCGCTCCAGGCCCGTTCGAGGAGCCACTGCCGGTTCGGCAGCCCGGTCAGCGGGTCCCGCAGTTGTTCCTCGGCCCGGGCGCGGGCGATCCACAGGGTGGAGTCCAGGGCGATCAGGGGGACGGCGAACAGCGGCAGCAGCACCGGCTGCGTCACCGCGACCACGCAGATCAGCGGGGCGATGCCGAGCAGCGCGACGGCCACCAGGGCCTGCCGGAGCAGGGCCGTACGGGCGATGCTGGGCAGGCCCGCACCGCGCGGGGACAGCGCCAGCCAGAGCAGGAGACGCGTGACGAGGAGGTAGGTGACGGCCACCAGGACCACCTCGGGCGCGGCGGCCGGCCCCCAGGTGGAGGGCATCCACGGCGCCTCCACGGTGGGCGACTCGCCGAAGGCTGCGAGCACGAGGGCGGCCGCGCCGATGCCGAGGATGTCGACGGAGCCGTGCAGCAGGCCCTGGCGCCAGCGGTGCCGGCGCGCGGCCCCGACGAGGGAGACCACGGCGAGCGAGACGAGACCGGCCGGCACCCAGCCGTAGAGCAGCAGGACGCCGAGGGTGAGCGCGGCGCCCGATCCGGTCCCTCCCCACCAGCGGTCCCGGCCCAGCGCGACCAGGTGTCCGACGATGACGCCGGTCAGCAGGGCCAGCGCCCAGCCCACCGCCCCTCCGGGGAACAGGGCCTGACGGCTGGTCAGTGCGGAGACGATGCCTGCGGCGAGCACCACGACGGAGAGGCCGACCAGGATGAAGGGCAGGACGTCGGACCGCTTCGACCTGCCTTCACAGGGGTCGAACGGTCGCGTCTGGGGTGCCCTGGCACCCAGGACACCGAACCGGCCCGCCCGCATGGACGGGGGGTCCCCGCCGAACTCGGGTGACGGGTCGGCGCTTTCGGTGGGTTTCATGCCCGTCCCTCTCAGAGCCGGCGATGCCGATGTCACGCGATGGCCCCGAAGTCATGCCATCACGGCTGAAAATCGCACCACGCAGCCGTGCACGACGGGCGCACCCCTCAACAGTAGGACGCGAGAGGGTCCCAGGGGCAGCGGTCGGCGGCGGTTGCCCGAATGCGACCCAGCCATCCTCATCAGTACGGTATCCGCCGAACGGGTGAGTCTGGACCGGGCCCCCCTGTCACCCTTCCGATGATCCGACAGGTCACCGCCCTGCGAGAAGGCCTGTACCGGCCGTTTACCACCGGCCACCGCGCCTGGCGTGCGCCCGCCCGTACGGCCGCACGCCACGCATCCGTTCGCCCTCGACGCGCCCCGGGGACGTTCCCCCTATGGGGTACTACTGCGCCGCGCCGCCGCCGTCCACGGGGAGGGCGGCTTCCCGCGCCGCGTCCGGTCCCTGCTCCAGCAGCACGGCGAAACCGGCGTCGTCGAGGATCGAGAGCTTCAGCTGCACGGCCTTGTCGTACTTCGACCCCGGGTTGTCGCCCACCACGACGAACGAGGTCTTCTTCGACACGGAGCCGGTGACCTTGGCCCCGCGGCTCTGCAGCGCCTCCTTGGCCCCGTCCCGGGTGTGGCTCTGCAGGGTGCCGGTGACGACCACGGTCAGCCCCTCCAGCGGCCGCGGCCCCTGCTCCTCGGCGGAACCTTCCTCCTCCATCCGGACGCCCGCCTCCCGCCACTTGCGCAGGATCTCCTGGTGCCAGTCGACGGTGAACCACTCCTTGAGGGAGGCCGCGATGATCGCGCCGACCCCGTCGGTCGCCGTCAGTTCCTCCTCGGTGGCCTGCTCGATGCGCTCGATCGAACGGAACTCGCGGGCGAGGGCCTCCGCGGCGACCGGGCCGACGTGACGGATCGACAGGCCGTTGATGATCCGGGCCAGCGGGCGGTCCTTGGCGGCCGCGATGTTCTCCAGCATCGCCAGGGCGTTCTTCTTCGGCTCGCCCTTCTGGTTGGCGAAGACCGTGACGATCTTCTCCTCGCCGGTCTTCGGGTCCCGCTTGGGCAGTCCGCTGTCCGCGTCGAGGACGTACGCCTTGATGGGCAGCAGCTGCTCGATGGTCAGGCCGAAGAGGTCACCCTCGTCCAGCAGCGGCGCCTCGGCGGGCTCCAGCGGCGCGGTCAGCGCGGCGGCCGCCACCATGCCGAAGTTCTCGATGTCCAGGGACTGCCGGCCGCCGAGGTAGAACAGCCGCTCCCGGAGCTGGGCCGGGCAGGTCTGGGCGTTGGGGCACCGGACGTCGATGTCCCCCTCCTTCATCGGCCGCAGCTCCGTCCCGCACTCGGGGCAGGCGACCGGCATGACGAACTCCCGCTCGCTGCCGTCGCGCAGGTCCACCACGGGCCCGAGGATCTCGGGGATGACGTCGCCCGCCTTGCGCAGCACCACGGTGTCCCCGATGAGCACGCCCTTGGCCTTGACGACCTCCTGGTTGTGCAGGGTCGCGAACTCCACCTCGGAGCCCGCCACGGTCACCGGCTCCACCTGCGCGTACGGGGTCACCCGGCCGGTGCGGCCGACGCCGACCTTGATGTCGATCAGCTTGCTGTTGACCTCTTCGGGCGCGTACTTCCAGGCGATGGCCCAGCGCGGGGCGCGCGCCGTGGAACCGAGCCGGCCCTGGAGGGAGATCTCGTCGAGCTTGACGACGACCCCGTCGATCTCGTGCTCCACCGAGTGCCGGTTCTCGCCGAAGTAGGCGATGAACTCCCGGACCTCGGCGAGCGTGGAGACCACCTTGTTGTGCTGCGCGGTCGGCAGACCCCACTCGTGCAGCAGCTCGTACGCCTGCGACTGGCACTCGATCTCGAAGCCCTCGCGGGCGCCGATGCCGTGCACGACCATGTGCAGCGGACGGCTCGCGGTGACCTTGGGGTCCTTCTGGCGCAGCGAACCGGCCGCCGCGTTGCGCGGGTTGGCGAAGGGCTTGCCCTCCGCCTCGACCAGGCGGGCGTTGAGCTCCTCGAACTTCTCCATCGGGAAGAAGACCTCGCCGCGGATCTCGACCAGCGCCGGGATCCGGTCGCCCTTGAGGCGGTCCGGGATGTCGGCGATGGTGCGGACGTTGGGCGTGATGTCCTCGCCGGTGCGGCCGTCGCCGCGGGTGGCGGCGCGGGTGAGGCGGCCGTTCTCGTAGGTGAGGTTCACGGCGAGGCCGTCGACCTTGAGCTCGCACAGGTAGTGGTAGTCCGAGGTGTTGACGTCGCGGGCCACCCGCTCGGCCCAGGCGGCCAGTTCCTCGTCGTCGAAGGCGTTGTCGAGGGAGAGCATGCGCTCCCGGTGCTCGACGGAGGCGAAGTCCGTCTCGTACGCCCCGGCCACCTTCTGGGTGGGCGAGTCGGGCGTGCGCAGCTCCGGGTACTGCTCCTCCAGCGCCTCCAGCGAGCGCAGCAGCGTGTCGAACTCGGCGTCGCTGACGACCGGCTGGTCGTTCACGTAGTACCGGAAGCGGTGCTCCTCGACCTGCTCGGCCAGGAGCGCGTGCTGCTCACGCACCGCCGCCGGTACTGCCGTGTCCTGCTGTTCGGCTGCCATGCCGTGTCCTCCCGTGGCCCGTCTCGACCGTCACTCAGGGTTGTCGGCGAGCGACCTCGCCGCCCTGACGCAATGGGCCTGCACCGCACGGGCGTAGGCGGGCGAAGCACCCGCCAGGCCGCACGACGGGGTGACCACGACGGACTCCGCCAGAGTCCCCGGGGCCAGCCCCAGCCTGCGCCAGAGCTTCCTGACACCCATGACGCTACCGGCAGGGTCCGACAACGGGCCGTCGGTGCCGGGCACCACTCCGGTGAAGAGTTTCGTGCCGCCTTCGACGGCCTCCCCGATGGCGTCGTCCTCGCGCTCGGTGAGCAAGGAGAAATCGAACGAGACGCCCGTGGCCCCCGCCCGGCGCAGCAGGCCGAAGGGCACCTCGGGCGCGCAGGAGTGGACGACGACCTCCCCGTCGTGGACGGCGAAGAGCTCGCGGAGGGCGCCCTCCACGACCTGGCGGTCCACGGCGCGGTAGGTGCGGTAGCCGCTGGCGGACCGGACCCGGCCCAGCAGGACGGCGGTCAGCGACGGCTCGTCGAACTGCAGCACGACCTCGGCGCCGGGGATCCGCCTGCGGACGTCGGCGAGGTGCCCGCGCAGGCCCTCGGCGAGCGATCCGGCCAGGTCGCGGCAGGCGCCGGGGTCCTGGAGCATCGCCTCGCCCCCGTGCAGCTCCAGAGCGGCGGCCAGGGTCCAGGGGCCGACCGCCTGGACCTTGAGGCGGCCGGTGTAGCCCTGGGTGAACTCCTCCAGGGCGTCCAGGTCCTCGCCCAGCCAGGACCGGGCCCGGCGCGTGTCCCGTCCGGGGCGGTCGCTGATCCGCCAGCCGCTGGGTTCGACGTGCGCGTACATCTCGACGAGCAGCCCCAGCGAGCGCCCGATCATGTCCGCGCCGGGCCCCCGGGCGGGCAGCTCGGCGAGGTACGGGAACTCCTCGAAGGACCCGGTCACGGTCTTCGCGGCCTCGCGGGCGTCGCCGCCGGGCAGCGAGCCGATGGCGGTGGCGCCCCCGCTCATCGGCCCGGCCTGACGGACAGGTCGTTGACCTCGGCGTCGCGGGGCAGGTCGACGGCCATGACGATCGTGGTCGCCACGGACTCGGGGTCGATCCAGTGGGCGGGGTCGTACTCCTTGCCCTCCTGCGAGTGCACCTTGGCCTGCATGGGGCTGGCGGTGCGGCCCGGGTAGACGGAGGTGACGCGGATGCCGTGGGGCTTCTCCTCCGCGCGCAGCGAGTCGGCGAGGGCCTTGAGCCCGTGCTTGGAGGCGGCGTACGCGCTCCACTCCGCGTGCGCGGTCAGCCCGGCGCCGGAGTTGACGAAGACGACGGTGGCGCGCGAGGCCCGCAGCGTCGGCAGCAGCAGCCGGGTGACCTCGGCGGGGGCGATCAGGTTCACGTTGAGCTGCTGGTGCCAGGTCTTGGGGCGCAGCTCGCCCACCGGGCCGAGGTCGACGATCCCGGCGATGTGCAGCAGCGAGTCGATCTGCTCGGGGACCGGCTGCTTCGAGAACGCCCACGAGAGCCGGTCGGGGTCGGCGAGGTCGCCGACGAGGGTGCGCGCACCGGGGTAGCGCTCGACGAGCTGCCGGGCCCGCGCGGCGTCACGGGCGAGGAGCACGAGGTCGTCGCCGCGGGCGTGCAGCCGGTTCGCGACGGCAGCGCCGATGCCGGATCCGGCACCGGTGATCAGGTGAGTAGCCATGGGGCCCATGCTCGCACCCGTCAGCCGCCGTCGGCCGCGCGGTACGCCGCCTCGATCGCGGCGCGGGCCGTGGCGGCCTGCTCCGCCGTGACGGCGGGGGCGAAGCCCCGGCCGACGGTGGCGTGCGGGAGCGACGCGACGAGCCGGGCCCGTACGTCGCCGCGCGGCCCGGCCCACCGCGCCAGCGCCTCGTCCCGTACCTCGGCCAGCGCGGCGGCGCGGTCGGGTGCGGGCGGGGCGAAGCGGCCGCCCGAGGCCCGGACGTGCTCGGACCAGCGGTCCTCCCAGAACTCCACGGTCCAGCCGGGCCAGAGCGCGGCGGGGGTGCGGGAGTGTGCCAGGGCCGTGTTCAGCCACCAGCCGACCCGGCGGCGCTCGGGGTCCACGTGGATCCCGGCGTCGGCGCGCAGCCGGTGGCTGCCGTGGTCGGGTGCGTCCCGGAGCCGGTCCAGCAGGGCGGGCCCCTCCTCGACGGGATGGGCGGCGATGTCGGCGAGGACGTGGCAGCGTCCGGGGCCGGAGCCCGGGCCCGGGCCGACGGTGACCACGGCCACCAGCGGGTCGGGGTCGTCGAGCTCCTCGTCCCCCGGCTCCAGCGCCGGGCCGGGGTGCACGGCGAAGGGGGGTTCCTCCTGCGGCGCGAGGCCGAGGTGGGTGCGCATCGCGCTCTGGCCGTCGTAGAGCCAGCGGACCTCCCAGCCGGGCCAGGCCCGGCGCAGCAGCTCCAGCGCGGCGGCCCGGGTGCGGTGGGAGGCGGCCGGGCCCTCCCAGGCGAAGAGCAGCAGGAGCCGCCGGTCGGGGTCGGCGAGGACGCCCGCCTCGACCATGTCGTCGGGGTACCAGCTCGCGTCGGGGGCGTGGCTGCGCAGGAACGGGAGCACCGCTTGCGGCCCGCCCAGGAGGTCGAGGTCCAGGGCGACCGCGCCGTAGGAGGAGCGGTGCAGGGTGTGGCCTCCGGGGCCGGTGAGCACGAAAGCGGCGCGGTTGCCCATCGGTCAGAGCCCGGCGGCGGCGCGCAGGTGCGCGGCGGTCTTGCGGGCGTCGTAGTCGGCGGGGACGCCCTCGACGAGGACGAGCGTGCCCGCGATGTGGTCGGTGCGCAGGGGCAGGAGCTCCTGGTAGGCGGGCGAGGCGTACCAGGCGCGGGCCCGCTCGATGTCGGCGAAGCCGACCATGACGACGGTGCCGGGGAAGGGACCTTCCAGGACCTCGACCTCGGCGCCGTGGACGAGGAAGCGGCCGCCGAAGGGCTCCAGGGTCGCCTGGATCTCCTCGATGTAGCGCAGGACGTCCTCGTTCATGGTCTCGGGCCGTATGTGGGCGATGGCGTACGCGGTCATGACGGTCACTCCCCTGTCAACCGGCCCGGTGTCCCGGGCTCTTGATCCCATCCTGCCCGAGCGGCCGGTGCCGGACGATGACCCCGGAGGTCATGCCGGGGCGGGGACGGCGGCCGGGACGCCGGCGGGGGCCGCGGCGTGCGGCTGGAAGGTGCGGCGGTAGGCGATCGGGGAGATGCCGAGGGACGTGCGCATGTGCTGGCGCAGGGAGTTGGCGGAGCCGAAGCCGGCCCGGTGGGCGACCAGGTCGACGGGGAGGTCGCTGGACTCCAGCAACTGGCGGGCGATCTCCAGGCGTTGGACGGTCAGCCACTGGACCGGGGTCATGCCGACCTCGTCGCGGAAGCGTCGGGTGAAGGTGCGCAGGCTCATCCGGGCGTGGGCGGCGAGCTCGGCGAGCGCGATCGGCTCGCCGAGGCGCTCCAGGGCCCAGGCGCGGGTGGCGGTGGTGGTCGCGACGGTGGGCTCGGGCACGGGCCGGTCGATGTACTGGGCCTGGCCGCCGTCGCGCCAGGGCGGCACGACGCACAGCCGGGCGGCGCGGTTGGCCACGGCCGTGCCGTGGTCCTGGCGGATCATGTACAGGCAGAGGTCGACGCCCGCGGCCACGCCCGCCGAGGTGAGGATGTCCCCGTCGTCGACGAAGAGGACCTCCTCGTCGAGCCGCACGCGCGGGAAGCCGCGCTGGAACTCCGGCGCGTGCAGCCAGTGCGTGGTGGCGGGGCGGCCGTCGAGCAGCCCGGCGGCGGCGAGGACGTAGGAGCCGGTGCACAGGGACACCAGCCGGGTGCCGGGCCTGATCGCGGCGAGGGCGTCGGCCAGCGCCTGCGGCAGGGGTGCGCCCTGCGCGAGCTCGTCCATGGAGTGCGTGGGCGTGATGATCACGGTGTCGGCGGCGGCGAGGGCCTCGGGGCCGGCCGAGACGCCGACGGTGAAGCCCGCGTCGCTGGCCACGGGCTGCCCGTCGGCGGTGCAGACGGTCAGCTCGTAGAGCGGGTTCCCGGCGTCGTCCAGGGCGTTGCCGAAGACCCGGGAGGGGATCCCCAGCTCGAACGGGGGGACGCCTTCGAGTGCGAGTACGGCGATCCGGTGCATGGCCAAATCCTGACACATGGTGGCCGTACGGCCAACACCATGCGGGGCGGCGGGCGGCCAAGCTGGAGTCATCGGCCGGGGAAACCGGCACGAAAATGAACCAAGGAGACATTCATGCGCGCCGTCGTCGTGAGCAAGTGGGGCGGACCCGAGGTCCTCGTCGAGACGGACGTCGAACGTCCGGAGCCCGGCATGGGCGAGGTCCTCGTCCGGGTCCGCGCGGCCGGGGTGAACCCGGTGGACTGGAAGACCCGGGAGAGCGGCGCCCTCATCCCCTGGGGCCCGGTACCGGCGGTCGGCTGGGACGTGTCGGGCACCGTCGAGGCCGTCGGACCGGGCGTGACCCTGTACCGGGCCGGCGACGAGGTGTACGGGATGCCCCGCTTCCCGCAGCAGGCCGGGGCGTACGCCGAGTACGTGACCGCCCCCGCCCGGCACTTCGCCCGCAAGCCCGCCTCGCTGGACCACGTACAGGCGGCCGCGCTGCCGCTGGCGGCGCTGACCGCCTGGCAGGCCCTGGTGGACACGGCCGCCGTGTCGGCCGGACAGCGCGTGCTGGTGCACGCGGCGGCCGGCGGCGTCGGCCACCTGGCCGTGCAGATCGCGAAGGCGCGCGGCGCGTACGTGATCGGCACCGCGAGCGCCGCCAAGCACGACCTGCTGCGCGAGCTGGGCGCCGACGAGGTGATCGACTACCGCACGACGGACTTCGAGGACGTCGTCTCGGACGTGGACGTCGTGCTCGACGCGATCGGCGGGGACTACGGGCAGCGCTCGCTGAAGGTGCTGAAGCCCGGCGGCCACCTGGTGACCCTGCCCGGCCCGGACGGGATCCCGGCCGACACGCGGGGCGTGCACGCGGCCTGGGTCCTGGTGGAGCCGGACCTGGCGGGCCTCCAGGAGATCGCGGCCCTCGTCGAGCAGGGCCTGCTGAAGCCGCTCGTCGACACGGTGCTGCCGCTGGAGCAGGCCGCGAAGGCCCACGAGATCGGCGAGCAGGGCCGCACCACCGGCAAGATCGTCCTGACCGTCGCCTGAGTCGGTCTAGGCGGACGCGGTGGCCGCGGCCCGGGTGGTCGTGGCGATGGTGGCGGAGCCGACCACGCGCGTGCCGTCGTAGAGGACAATCGCCTGGCCGGGGGCCACGCCGCGGACCGGTTCGGTGAAGGTGACGCGCAGCTCGCCGTCCACGAGCTCGGCGAAGACCTCGGTCTCGCCGCCGTGGGCGCGCAGCTGCGCGGTGTAGGTGCCCGGGGCGGCGGCCGTCGATCCGCACCAGCGGGGGCGGATCGCGGTGAGGGCCGTGACGTCGAGGGCCTCGACGGGGCCGACGGTGACGGTGTTGTTCACCGGGGAGATGTCGAGCACGTAGCGCGGCTTGCCGTCGGCGGCGGGGTGGCCGATGCGCAGGCCCTTGCGCTGGCCGATGGTGAAGCCGAAGGCGCCCTCGTGGGTGCCGACCTTCTCACCGGTCTCGTCGACGATGTCGCCCTCGGCCTTGCCGAGGCGGTTCGCGAGGAAGCCCTGGGTGTCGCCGTCGGCGATGAAGCAGATGTCGTGGCTGTCGGGCTTCTTGGCGACGGCCAGGCCGCGCTCCTCGGCCTCGGCGCGGATCTCTTCCTTGGTGGTGAGGGTGTCGCCGAGCGGGAAGAGGGCGTGGGCGAGCTGCTTCTCGTCGAGGACGCCGAGGACGTACGACTGGTCCTTGGCCATGTCGGAGGCGCGGTGCAGCTCGCGGGTGCCGTCCTCGTTCAGGACGACGGTGGCGTAGTGGCCGGTGCACACGGCGTCGAAGCCCAGCGCGAGCGCCTTGTCCAGCAGCGCCGCGAACTTGATCTTCTCGTTGCAGCGCAGGCACGGGTTGGGGGTGCGGCCGGCCTCGTACTCGGAGATGAAGTCCTCCACGACGTCCTCGCGGAAGCGCTCGGCGAGGTCCCAGACGTAGAAGGGGATGCCGATGACGTCGGCGGCGCGGCGGGCGTCGCGGGAGTCCTCGATGGTGCAGCAGCCGCGGGCACCGGTCCGGAAGGACTGCGGGTTCGCGGAGAGCGCGAGGTGGACGCCGGTCACGTCGTGCCCGGCTTCTACGGCGCGGGCGGCGGCGACGGCGGAGTCCACTCCGCCGGACATGGCGGCCAGGACGCGAAGGGGGCGGGCGGTGCGCGGCAGGTTCTCAGTCATAGCACCGTCCAGAGTACGGGGAACCGCGCGGGGTCACAGCGCGTTATCGGGGTACGGGGGGTGGATCACATGGGGACCGAAGGCGAGAAGGCCGGGTCGAAACGCGGCAGGACCCGCAGGGCGGTGCTGTTCGGAGGGCTCGGGATACTCACGGTGACGGCCGTCGTCGGCCGGGACGAGATCAGACGGGGCTGGTGGCTGCTGCCGGGGGTGGCCAAGCCGCGCAAGGAGGGCGAGCTCGACCACGCGGGCGCGAACTGGACCGCGGCCTCGCCGGCGAACTGGCGGCTGGCGGACCGGCCGGACGACTACCGGGTGGACCGGATCGTCGTGCATGTCACACAGGGCGGCTTCGCATCGTCCGTGGACGCGTTCAAGAACCCCTGGCACAAGGCGTCGGCGCACTACATAGTGCGCCAGGACGGCCACATCGAGCAGATGGTGCGCGAGCTCGATGTCGCCTTCCACGCGGGCAACCGCAAGATGAACGAGCGGAGCATCGGCATCGAGCACGTGGGCTTCGTGGACCGTCCGAAGGACTTCACGGACGCCCTGTACGCGGCCTCGGCGCGGCTGGCGGCCGATGTCTGCCGCCGGTACGGCATACCCGTGGACCGCACCCACATCGTGGGGCACTCGGAGGTCCCCGGCGCCGACCACACGGACCCGGGCCGCCACTGGGACTGGGACCGCTACCTGCGCCTCGTCCGCGAGGCACTGGGCTAGCCCAGTGCCGTCCCGTCCCGTCCTGTGTCGGCTGCGGCCTAGCTGAGTCCGGCCGTGCGGGCGCGTTCCACGGCCGGGCCGATGGCTGCGGCGAGCGCCGCCACGTCCTCCTTGGTGGAGGTGTGGCCGAGGGAGAAGCGCAGGGTGCCGCGGGCCAGCTGCGGGTCGGTGCCGGTGGCGAGCAGGACGTGGCTGGGCTGGGCGACGCCCGCGGTGCAGGCCGATCCGGTGGAGCACTCGATGCCCTGGGCGTCGAGCAGGAGCAGCAGGGAGTCGCCCTCGCAGCCGGGGAAGCTGAAGTGGGCGTTGGCGGGGAGCCGGTCGTCCGGGTCGCCGCCGAGGACGGCGTCGGGCACGGCCGCGCGGACGGCGGCGATCAGCTCGTCCCGCAGGCCCCCGATCTCCGCGGCGAACCGCTCCCGCCGCTCGGCGGCGAGGACGGCGGCCACCGCGAAGGCGGCGATGGCCGGCACGTCGAGGGTCCCGGAGCGGACGTGCCGCTCCTGGCCGCCGCCGTGCAGGACGGGTACGGGGGTCTGGTCGCGGCCCAGGAGCAGGGCGCCGATGCCGTAGGGGCCGCCGATCTTGTGGCTGCTGACGGTCATGGCGGCGAGGCCGCTGTCACCGAAGTGCACGTCGAGCTGGCCGAAGGCCTGGACGGCGTCGGAGTGCAGCGGGATGCCGTACTCGCGGGCGACGGCGGCCAGTTCGCGGACCGGCATGACGGTGCCGATCTCGTTGTTGGCCCACATGACGGTGGCCAGGGCCACGTTCGCGGGGTCGCGTTCGACCGCTTCCCGGAACGCCTCGGGGTGCACGCGTCCGTAGCGGTCCACGGGCAGGTACTCGACCTGCGCGCCCTCGTGCTCGGCCAGCCAGTGGACGGCGTCGAGGACGGCGTGGTGTTCCACGGGACCGGCGAGGACCCGGGTCCGGGCGGGATCGGCGTCCCGGCGGGCCCAGTAGAGGCCCTTGACGGCGAGGTTGTCGGCCTCCGTGCCGCCGGCGGTGAAGACCACCTCGCTCGGGCGGGCACCGATCGCCTCGGCGAAGGCCTCGCGGGCCTCCTCGACGGTACGGCGGGCGCGGCGGCCGGCAGCGTGCAGGGAGGACGCGTTTCCCGTGGCGGCGAACTGCGCGGTCATCGCCGCAGCGGCCTCCGGCAGCATCGGCGTCGTGGCGGCGTGGTCGAGGTAGGCCATGATCCCCCGATTCTACGAGTCCGCCGGGCGGCGGATACCCGCGGTGGTCCGGATTCCTCCGGAGCCGCGGGGCCCGCGCCGCCCGGCGGAGCCGTTCAGCCCTGGCGCGGCGCGCGAGCCAGCTGCCGGGACTGGGCCACCAGGCGGTCCGCCGAGTCCCAGACCTCGGCGTCCTCCTCGAGGAAGCCGCCCGCGAGATTGCGGGTGGTGATGGAGACGCGCAGCGGGCCCGGGGCCGGACGTACGTGTGTGGTGAGTTCCACGGTCGGGGCCCAGCCGATCAGGCCCAGGTCGAAGGCGGTGGGCGGCAGCGCGTCCACCGCGAGGAGCATGGACAGCGGGTCGGCGTCACGGCCGTCGGCCAGCTCGAACCAGGCACGCATCTCCCCCTTGCCGGAGGGTGCGCCGACCGCCCAGCCCGCCGTCGCCGGGTCCAGCCGCAGCCGGAGCCGGTCCACGATGGCGGAGCTGCCGGGGATGGGCGCCGGGCCCGCTTCGGCGCCGAGGCAGTCCTCGTAGGCCGGCATGACGGGCGCCGTGGCGACCGTGCGGACGTCGTCGGACAGGGCCGAGAGGTCGCCGTAGGAGGCGAGGACGCGGATCCGCTCGATCTCGGCGCCGCTCTCGTCGAACTGGAAGAGGGAGGCCTGGCCGGTGGAAAGGGTGCGGCCGGTACGGACGACCTGCGTGCGGATGACCGCGGGGCCGGGCACGGAGGAGGTCAGGTAGTGGGCGGAGACGGTGAAGGGGTCCGGGTGCGGCAGGGCCGCCGACAGCGCCCGGCCGACCAGGGCCAGCAGGTATCCGCCGTTGACGGCGGTGATGATCGTCCACCCCGCGGAGAGTTCCGCGTCGTACACCCCGGGCTCGTCCGCGCGCGGGACGATGGTGGTGTCGCGGTCGAACTCGCTGTCGCCTATGGAGGCCTGGGCTGCTGCGTATGCCATGAAACCGACGGTACACCGGGAGGCTACTAAGCGGTAGCTTTCTTTTGTTACGGCTCTTCGGCCACCGCGGAACGGCGGTTCCAGGCCAGCGGCGCCCGCCAGTGGTAGTGCATCGCGAGGATCCGCAGGACGAAGGTGGTGACGATCGCCAGGGCGGTGGTGAAGGCGTTCAGCGCGTCCAGGGCGATGGACACCGCGACCGTCGAGGCGCCGACCACGGCGGGTACGGCGTACATCTCGCGGTCGCGCAGCAGCGAGGGCACCTCGTTGACCAGCACGTCGCGCAGGACGCCGCCGCCGACGGCCGTGGCCACGCCCAGCGCGGCGGACGCGGTGAGGCCGAGGCCGAACTCGTAGGCCTTGGTCGTGCCCGTCACGCAGAACAGGGCGAGACCGGCCGCGTCGAAGACGTTGATGGCGCGGTTGATCCGCTGGACCTCGGGGTGCAGGAAGAAGACGAGGGCCGCGGCGACCAGCGGCGTGACGAAGAAGCTGAGCTCCCCGAAGGCGGCCGGCGGGGCGGCGCCGATGACCAGGTCGCGGAAGAGCCCGCCGCCGAGGGCGGTGACCAGGGCGAGGACGGCGATGCCGAAGACGTCGAAGTTCTTGCGGACGGCGAGCAGGGCGCCCGCGGTGGCGAAGACGAAGATGCCGGCGAGGTCCAGGGCATGCTGGATCCCGGGCGGGAAGAGATCGTGGAGCACCCGGCCATTGTCACCTGCGGCGGGCCCCGGCCGTGCCCGGCGGGCGCCGGGCCCGCGGCGGGGCCCGGCCCGCCACGGCCCCGCCGGCGGGGGCACGCCGACGCGGGCACGCCGACGCGGGCACGCCGACGGGGCCGGAGCGCGTCGCGAGGCGCGCTCCGGCCCCGTCGGGCCGATCAGTCGGGCGGATCAGTCCGTGACCAGCGCCACGGCCTCCGCGGCGCCCGGCAGGGCCGGATCGCCCGGGGCCTGGTCGGGAGCGTTCTCCGGGTGGTGACAGGCGACCTGGTGGCCCGTCTTCAGCGCCAGCATCGGCGGCTCCTGGGTGGTGCAGACCTGCGTCGCCTTCCAGCACCGCGTGTGGAAGCGGCAGCCGCTCGGCGGCGAGATCGGCGACGGCACGTCGCCCTTGAGCAGGATGCGGCCGCTCTTGGCGCCCCGCCGCCTCGGGTCGGGCACCGGCACGGCCGACAGCAGGGCCGTGGTGTAGGGGTGCATCGGGCTCTCGTAGAGCGACTTGCGGTCGGTCAGCTCCACGATCTTGCCGAGGTACATCACCGCGATGCGGTCGGAGACGTGCCGGATGACCGACAGGTCGTGCGCGATGATCACGTAGGTGAGGCCGAGCTCCTCCTGGAGGTCGTCCAGCAGGTTGACCACCTGGGCCTGGATCGACACGTCCAGCGCGGACACCGGCTCGTCGGCCACGACCAGCTTCGGCTTCAGGGCCAGGGCCCGGGCGATGCCGATGCGCTGGCGCTGGCCGCCCGAGAACTCGTGCGGGTAGCGGTTGTAGTGCTCGGGGTTCAGGCCGACCAGGGACAGCAGCCGCTGCACCTCCGCCTTGACCCCGCCCTCGGGGGTGACGCCCTGGAGCTTGAAGGGGGCCGAGACGATGGCGCCGACCGTGTGCCGCGGGTTCAGGGAACCGTACGGGTCCTGGAAGATCATCTGCACGTCGCGGCGCAGCGGACGCATGCCCGCCACCCCGAGGTGCGTGATGTCCCTGCCCTCGAACTCGACCTTTCCGCCGGTCGGTTCGAGCAGCCGCGTGATCAGCCGGCCCATGGTGGACTTGCCGCAGCCGGACTCGCCGACCACGCCCAGGGTCTCACCGCGCCGGACGTCGAAGTCGATCCCGTCCACGGCCTTGACGGCCCCCGCCTGCCGGCGCAGCAGCCCCTTGTTGATGGGGAAGTGCTTGACCAGGCCGGTCACCTTCAGCAGCGGCTCCGCCTCGGAGTCCTTCTTCATGTCGCTCACAGCTTCGGCGCAATCTCTTCGGTCCAGATCCGGGTCCGCTCCTCCTGCGACATGTGGCAGGCGGACCAGTGCCGGCTGTCGTCCTGGATCAGCTCGGGCCGCTGGGTGCGGGTGATGCCGCCCTTGGGGACGTCGGCGTACGGGCAGCGCGGGTTGAAGGCACAGCCGCTGGGGATGTTGATGAGGCTGGGCGGCGAGCCCTTGACCGGGATGAGGCGCTCGGTCTGGTCGCGGTCGATGCGGGGCATCGAGCCCAGCAGGCCCCAGGTGTAGGGGTGGCGGGGCTCGTAGAACACCTTCTCGGCGGTGCCCCGCTCGACGCACCGGCCGCCGTACATCACGAGGATCTCGTCGGCCATCTCCGCGACCACGCCCAGGTCGTGCGTGATCATGATGACCGCGGAGCCGAACTCCTTCTGCAGGTCCCGGATCAGGTCCAGGATCTGCGCCTGGACGGTGACGTCCAGGGCGGTGGTCGGCTCGTCCGCGATGAGCAGCTCGGGGTTGTTGACCAGGGCCATGGCGATCATCGCGCGCTGGCGCATGCCGCCGGAGAACTCGTGGGGGTACGCGTCCACGCGCCGGTGGGGCTCGGGGATGCCGACCCGGTCGAGCATCTCGACGGCCCGCTTGCGGGCCGTCTTCTTGTCGACGTCCTGGTGGGTCCGGTAGGCCTCGACGATCTGCGCGCCGACCGAGTAGTACGGGTGCATCGCGGAGAGCGGGTCCTGGAAGACCATGGCCATCTTGCGGCCGCGGAGCTTGCGCACGTGGTCGGCGTCGGCGCTGACGAGGTCCTCGCCGTCGAGCCGGACCTCGCCCGAGATGTGCGGGCGGCTGCGGGCGTTGCCGGTGCGGTGCAGGCCCATGATGGCCAGCGAGGTCACCGACTTCCCGGAGCCGGACTCGCCGACGATCCCGAGCGTCTTGCCGCGCTCCAGGTCGAAGGAGAGCCCGTCGACGGACTTGACCAGTCCGTCGTCCGTGGGGAAGTGCACCTTGAGGTCGCGCACCGAGAGGTAGGCGCCGTCCGGCGGCCCGGCCTGTTCGGGGACGAAGGCGGGCCCACCGGAGGTGCCGGTGCCGGAAGAAGAGGCGGGGGTCTCGGTCACGTCAGCCTCACGCGCGGGTCGATGACGGCGTACAGCAGGTCCACGATCAGGTTGGCCATCACCACGAAGAGCGCGGCGAGCAGGGTCACTCCCATGATCACGGGGAGGTCGCCGGCGCCGATCGCCGCCACGGCCGCCGTTCCCAGGCCCTGGAAGTTGAAGGTCGTCTCGGTGAGCACCGCACCGCCGAGGAGTCCGCCGAGGTCGAGGCCGAACATGGTGACGATCGGGGTGAGGGTGGAGCGCAGGGCGTGCTTGCGGATGACCACGCCCTCCTTGAGGCCCTTGGCGCGGGCGGTACGGATGTAGTCCTCGCCGAGGACCTCCAGCATCGTGGCGCGGGTGATGCGGGCGTAGGTGGCGGCGAAGAGGAAGGCCAGGGTGACCCAGGGCAGGATCAGGCTGTTGAGCCAGGCTCCTGGATCCTCGGTCAGGGGCTGGTAGTTGGAGACGTCCAGCCAGCCGAGGCTGTAGACGAAGATCGCGGGAGCCACCATGCCGGTGAAGAAGATCGGCAGGGAGACGCCGGCGAGCGCGCCGACCATGACGGTGCGGTCGATGGCGGTGCGGCGCTTGAGCGCCGAGACCACACCGGTGGCCACACCTGCGATCACCCAGATCACGGCTGCGCCGAGGGCGAGCGAGAGGGTGACCGGCATGCGGTCGAGCATCGTCTCCCAGACGGGCGCCTCGGTCTTGAAGGAGTAGCCGAAGCAGGGCGCCGCGCAGTGCGTGACGTCCGTGCCGCCGTCGTAGTCGCGGCCGGCGAAGATGCCCTTGAGGAACATCAGGTACTGCTCGGAGATGGGCTTGTCGAAGCCCATCTTCACCCGGATGCCCGCCAGGGCGGTCTCGTTGGTCTCGCGTCCGGCGTACATGAGCGCGGGGTCGCTGCCGGTCAGCTTCGGGACCGCGAAGAAGATGCCGAAGGTGACCACGGAGACCACCAGCAGCGTGGCGGCGACATTGAACAGACGCCGTATGAGGTAGACGAGCACTGCAGTCGGCCGCCCGGGGCGGGTGGCCGCCGTCCCTCGTGGGGACGGCGGCCACCGCCTGCGGCCTTCACCTGCCCTTCGGACTAGCGCATGTGCGGTGAAGGCACTTACTTACGTACGTGCTGGCCTGCGGTTACTTGACGACGCCGAGCGTGGCGAGGTCGATCTTGCCCAACGAGTCGTTGAAGTAGACGTTGGTCAGGCGCGGGTTGTGGTAGACGAAGGCCTTGTCGAAGTTGATCGGGAGGTAGAGGGCCTTCTCCATGATCTTCTTGTTGATGTCCGTGTAGAACGGGGCCGCGGCCTCGGGCGTGGCGGCTGCGGCGGCCTTGTCGAAGAGCCCGTTGATCTCGGGGTCGTTCAGCTCGGTGTAGTTGTTGTTGCCGTTCGGCAGGATGAACGAGCCGTCCACCAGCGGCTGCAGGAAGCCGGCGCCGGAGTTGTAGTCGGCGCCCCAGCCCATGACGATGATGCCGTAGTTCTTCTTCTTCACGTTCTCGGGCGAACCGATCGTGGAGGAGGAGAGCTTGCCGTCGTACTGGTCGATGGTCGCCTTGATGCCGACCTTCGCGAGCGCCGCCTGGAGGGACTCCGCGGACTTCACCTCGGGGGCGCGGTTGTTGCGCACGGCGATGGTGGTCTCGAAGCCGTCCGGCTTGCCGCAGGCCTTGAGGGCCTCCTTGGCCTTGGCCTCCTGCGGCTCGCCCTTCGTCAGACCGAAGGGGTCGTAGGACTTGTCCGAGCCGGGGATGCCGGGCGGCAGCATGTTGGCGCCGAGGTCACCGCTGGTCGGGCCGCCGCGGGCGGTCTGGAGCGACTTCGGGTCGGCCGCGTAGATGACGGCCTTGCGGCACTCGATGTTGTCGAACGGCGCGACCGTCTGCGGGAAGGCGAAGTAGCGGATGTAGCCCGTGAAGGGGTTGTCCGCGTTCTTCTTGAGGTTCTCGTCCTTGAGGACCTTGTTCTTGCCGGCCTGCTGCATGCCCGTGCCGTCGACCGCGAGGTCGATGTCACCGGACAGCAGGCGCTGGTCCATGTCGTCCGGGTTGGTGGTCACCGTGAAGGAGACCTTGTCCGGCAGGCCCGTGCGGATCGTGTCCGTCTTCGGGTCCCACTGGTCGTTGCGGACGAAGGTGGCGCCCTTGCCGGCGGTGAAGCTCTCCACCTTGTACGGGCCGGTGGCGATCGGCTTGTTGGTGTAGGTGGCGCCCTGGTCCTTGCCCGCCGGGACCGGCGAGGAGGACGGCATGGCCAGCAGGTAGCTGAAGTCGGAGTTGGCGCTCGCCAGGTTGAAGACGATGGTCTTGTCGTCCGGCGTCTCGACGGACTTCAGACCCATCTTGTTCGGGTCGGTGTCCTTGTACGGGCCGGGGTACTTCTGGCCCTGGTCGAGCATGTCGATCAGGTACGTGGGACCGCCGGACAGCACGTCCTGCGCGAAGACGCGCTCGATGCCGTACTTGATGTCCTTCGAGGTGATCGGCGAGCCGTCCTCGAACTTGACGCCGTCCTTGATCTTGAGCGTGTAGGTCTTGCCGTCGTTGCTCAGCACCGGCAGGGCCTCGGCGAGGTCCGGGACCAGCTTGGTGCCCGCCTCGCCCGGCTTGCTGTCGTACGCGAGCAGCTGGCGCACGTACAGGCGCTGCATGTTCCACACGAAGCCGTAGTAGGCACGCGCCGGGTCGAGGTAGTCGACGTCCTGCGGGGACCAGAGCTTGAGCTCTCCGCCCTTCGCGGTGGACGGGTTCACCACGCCGGTGGTCGCGGCGTTGAAGGCGGCGGCGCCGCCCCCCTTGCCCTCTTCCTTCTTCTCGCCGTCCTTGCCACCGCACGCGGCGGTCAGGGACAGGGCGGCGATCACGGCGGTGATCGCGAGTGCCTGCTTTCTGCGGATCACGTTTGTCCAACCTCCATAGGTGGGTGAAGCGTTGAAGCGGTTCAGCTGCCCTTGGGGTCGAGTGCGTCACGCAGCCCGTCCCCGAAGAGGTTGAACGCCAGGACGGTGATGAAGATCGTGATACCGGGGACCACCATGTACATGGGGTCGTCCTGGTAGATGGGGACGGCGTCGGACAGCATCTTTCCCCAGGAGGCCGTCGGCGGCTTGACGCCGGCGCCGAGGAAGCTGAGGGCCGCCTCCGTCAGGATGTTGGTCGGGATGATCAGCGTCGCGTAGACGAGGATCGGGGCGACCAGGTTGGGCAGCAGCTCCTTGATCAGGATGTAGCCGCGGCCTGCTCCCAGGCTGCGTGCGGCCTCGACGTACTCGCGCTCCCGCAGGGAGATCGTCTGGCCTCGGACGATGCGGCCGATGTACGGCCATCCGAAGAAGCCGATGACGACGATCAGTACGCCCATCCGGACGCCCGAACCCGAGAACCCCCAGAGGGAGTTGGGGACGACGGAGACCAGGGCGATGGTGAACAGCAGCTGCGGGAAGGCCAGCAGCAGGTCCATCACGCGGCTGATGACCCCGTCGACCCAGCCGCCGAGGAACCCGGCGAGCGCGCCGAGCAGGCTGCCGATGATGACCGACACGAAGGCCGCCAGGAAGGCGACGACCAGCGAGATCCGGGCACCGTAGACGATGCGGCTGAACACGTCGCGCCCGTTGGTGGGTTCGACGCCCAGCAGGAAGTCGGAGCTCATGCCGCCGAAGGAACCGATCGGCGTGCCCAGGTCCGGGTCGATCAGGTCCTCGTGGAACTCGTTGGGCGGGTGGCCCAGCAGGCTCACGATCTGCGGGGCGAAGACCGCCACCAGGATCAGGAGGATCACGACCACGCCGCCGGTCAGCGCGACCTTGTCGCGCTTGAGCCGCATCCAGGCGATGCGGCCGGGCGAGCGGCCTTCGATGGCCTTGGCAGGGACGTCGGCTACGGACACGGGTGCGGGGGTTTCCGCGCTCGTGTCATGCAGTGGTGCCGTCATCGTGGTGGGGACCCCTCTCGGCCGACGGGTGGCCGGCCCATGCCCGCCGCTGTGGCGGCGTTGGTGCGGAGTGGCGCTCGGAGTGCGTGGGATACACAGGACGCGTGTGACATGCAGGAATTGCGTGCAGGAACTACCGGCGGTGCTGTGTGGGACAACAAGCGAAGTGCACGTGCCGAGCCGGGTCGTGAAGGACTGACCGGCTCTTGGGTGGGGAGTCTTCATCGGGCGCTCAAGCGCCCGCCAGACCTCCCGGGGATGTGATGCGCAACCGTGATCTGCATCTACACCTTCCGTTATCCGAACCGCCGTCTCTGTTGAGCGGTGAAACACTGCCCGTTCGGCCCGGAACGGACATCCTTCCCAACTGCCATAACAGGCATGCTTCTTGGGCGGACCTCCGGATACGCCGAAGGCCGCACCGATGGGATCGATGCGGCCTTCGAGACGGATGTCTCAATATGCGGATACAGCGGCAGGGCGACGGCCCCGGTTCAGTACGACGGCGCCTGGCCCTCGCGGTCGTAGAAGGGTCGGGTCTGCGCCCGCAGCCACATCGCCACCGGGTCGTGCTCGTCGGCCAGGGCGACCGTGCACACCGGGACGCCCTCGGGGACCACCCCGACCGACTGGCGCATCATCTCGCGTACGGACTCCAGCGCGGGCGCGGAGGCGTCGTACAGGTCCAGCCCGACCGCGAGGTACGGCGAGCCGAGCGCGGGCTGCACCCAGGCCCGGCGCAGCGACCGGACGGCCGGGGTGCGGTGCGCGTGCTGGGTCAGCAGCCCGTAGAACTGCGGCAGCTCGATGGCGGGCTCGGACAGCCGCAGCGGTCCGGCCGGCATCCGGTCCAGGCCGGTCGCGATCCGGCGCAGGTCGGCCCAGGGGACGCCGAGGCCGCCGCCCTGGGCGTGCGGGTTGAGCCACAGCCCCCAGCGGTCCGGATACAGGGCGCGCGCGATGTCCCGCCCGGTGACCACCTCGTAGCCCCGGTTCCAGCCGCTGGCGGCCAGTTCCTGCGGCGAGGTCACGCAGGGCGCGTAACCGAGGCTCTCGACCTCCATGCCGCCGTACTGGGCGTCCGGCGAACCCGGCCGCCCCTGCCAGAGCAGCATCCACAGCCGGCCCTCGGCGAGGGCGTGCAGGAGCGACTCGTAGCTCTCGTAGCGCCCGGGAGTCACCTGGCGCAGCATGTGCTCGACCTGCCCGGCCGCGGCCGTGCCTGACGCACTCACCCGGTACCCCTCTTCGTCTCTTCTTCCGCCCGTCGTCAACGCGTGAACAGCTTAAGCGGCCCTACGGGACGTAGAAGGGGCGTACGCGCTCACGAATCCAGTCCGTCACCGGGTCCTGCACGGCGTCCAGGAGGATCAACTGCACGGGCCAGGGCGCCGGGACGCGCGCCAGGGCCCGCCCGAGCGCCTCCATCGGGGCGTTCTGCGCCTCGGGATCCCATCCCACCAGCCGGACACCGACGAACAGCTGCGGGTCCCCGCCCTCGACGCTGGCGAGGCAGCGGTGGGCGGCCGCGACCGCCCCGCAGGCCCGGAACTCCTCGGCGGCGGCCGCCAGGAAGTCCACCGGGTCCTCCTGCCAGTCGGGCTCGTAGAGCCGGACCCGGCCGCCGGTGGCCGGCCCGTCGAGCGGGGTCCGCCCGGCCCGGCACAGCTCGGCGACGGCGGGCGGGGGCAGCGGGACGCCGACCGCGCCCTCGGGGTTCACGGCGATGCCGAGCTGCGGGGGCAGCCCGCGGGCGAATTCGACGGCGGGGGCCACGGCGAAGTCCGTACCGGGACCGACGCAGGCGAGGAACTGGGCCTCGGAGCTGTAGACGGGGACGTACGCCGCCCCGCCGATCTCCATCGTGGGCAGGCTGAGGCCGGCCGAATCGGGGCCGCCACCGCCGGGCAGCGGCACCCACACCTGGCTGCGCCCGAGCACCTCCAGGATCCGCCCCCCGGCGTCCGGCTGCCCCAGTGCCGCCCCGAGCACCTGCTCCAGCTCATTCCCCGGCCAGCCGCTGCCCTGCATGTGCCGTTGCCTCCGTCGGTTCCGGTTCGCGGTGTGTGGTGTGTGGTGTGGTCCAGAGGTTATCGCTGCGCCGCCGGGCGCCCGAGCCGGGGCTCAGCCGTGGAAGGAGATCCGCGTCACGGCCGCCGCGGAGCGGCGGTCCAGCAGGGTCACCGAGGCGCAGCCGGCCGGCGGCCGGCCCGACTCGGCGTCGCGCAGCAGCCGGGCCACCGCCCCGCGGTGGCGGGCGAAGGCGTACGCGGACACGCGCCGGCCCCGGGCGGCCTGCCCGGCCAGGGCCTCCTCGGCGCTGCTGTCCAGCAGCAGCAGGTGCAGCGCCCGGCCCCGGCGGCGCGCGGCGGCCGCGAGCAGGCCCCGTACCCAGGTCTGGGTGCCGCAGTCGTGGACGACGACCGAGGCTCCGGAGCGCAGGGTCCGCCAGAGCCCCCAGTAGTGCGCGGCCCGGACCAGCGGGCGGTACACGGCGTAGGGGAGGGCGCCCGGCATCAGACGCTCCCAGCGCTCGCGGGTGTCCTGGGAGTCGATGGAGCCGCCGTCGGCGGCGGCGCGCTTGATCAGGGTGCTCTTGCCGCCGCCCGGCAGGCCGGAGACCACGACGATGTCGCCCTCGGCGAAGCCGAGCGGGAACCCCGGCCTCGGCGGGCCGTTCCCGGGCCAGCGCAGGTCGCGTACCCGGCCGAGCCCGGCTTCCGGCGGGGCCGGTCGCACGCGGCGCTGCGCCGGGACCCCGTCCACGGTCCCGGTCGTCGCCAGCAGTCCGAATCTCCGCACCGTGCTCGCCTCCCCCGATTCGGGTCGCCTGGACCCATGCCCACTGAGTGTAAAGAGACGGTAATCCGACAGTCGCGGTTCCGGTCGGGCTGCCCGAAGCGCGGACAGACTTCCGGGCCCGCACGCCCGATCACGACCATGGCGTGCAATGATGTGCGCCATCTGGACCAACTGCATACCGGCCGCTTGAATCCGCGCGGGAGAGTCCCGGCACGCCGCAAGGCCGTGCGCGGGCGCCGAAGGAGCAAGAACCTCCCTTGAATCTCTCAGGCCCCGTACCGCGTGGATGAGGCAGATCTGAAAAGCGAGCTGCTGTGCAGCTCCACCCAAGGTGCAAGTCGAGGTCCCCTTGATAGGGGGAACTCTCGGCGAACCTCTCAGGTTCCGATGACAGATGGGGAGGAACGTCCTCGTCATGTCATGTCGATGCCCTGGGACCCGGGAGCCACACCCATGAGCACTGCCCCCCGTCTGACCGCCCTCGATGCGCTGCACCGTTCCCTCGGTGCGACCATGACCGACTTCGCGGGCTGGGACATGCCGCTGCGGTACGCCAGCGAGCGCGACGAGCACAACGCCGTACGCACCAAGGCCGGTCTCTTCGACCTCTCCCACATGGGCGAGATCACGCTGACCGGCCCGGAGGCCGTCAAGGCCCTGGACTACGCGCTGGTCGGCAACATCTCCACCGTCGGCGTCGGCCGCGCCCGCTACACGCACATCTGTCAGGAGGACGGCGGGATCGTCGACGACCTGATCGTCTACCGCCTCGGCGAGACCGAGTACATGGTCGTCGCCAACGCCTCCAACGCCCAGGTCGTCCTGGACGCCCTGACCGAGCGTGCCGCCGGCTTCGACACCGTGGTCCGTGACGACCGCGACGCGTACGCGCTGCTCGCGGTGCAGGGCCCGGAGTCCCCCGGCATCCTCGCCTCGCTCACCGACGCCGACCTGGACGGCCTGAAGTACTACGCCGGCCTGCCGGGCACGGTCGCCGGGGTGCCCGCGCTGATCGCGCGTACGGGCTACACCGGCGAGGACGGCTTCGAGCTGTTCGTCGCCCCCGAGCACGCCGTGGAGCTGTGGCAGGCGCTGACCAAGGCGGGCGAGGGCGTCGGCCTGGTCCCGGCCGGCCTGTCCTGCCGCGACACCCTGCGCCTGGAGGCGGGCATGCCGCTGTACGGGCACGAGCTGACCACCTCCCTCACCCCGTTCGACGCGGGGCTGGGCCGGGTCGTGAAGTTCGAGAAGGAGGGCGACTTCGTGGGCCGCGCCGCCCTGGAGGCCGCCGCCGAGCGCGCCGCCTCCAAGGAGCCCCGCAAGCTCGTCGGCCTGATCGCCGAGGGCCGCCGCGTCCCGCGCGCCGGATTCCCGGTCGTGTCCGGCGGAGAGGTCATCGGCGAGGTCACCTCGGGCGCCCCGTCCCCGACGCTGGGCAAGCCGATCGCGATGGCGTACGTCGACGCGGCCCACGCCGCGCCCGGCACCTCCGGCGTCGGCGTCGACATTCGCGGTACGCATGAGGCGTACGAGGTCGTGGCCCTGCCGTTCTACAAGCGGCAGAAGTAATCATCGACGCTCTCAGCCGTACGGGTCGCCCCTCGGGCGTGCCGTGGGGCTCCGTCTCAGTACCCAAGACCACCGTTGGTATCCACTCCCCCGCATCCAGGAGAATCAGGTCATGAGCAACCCCGAGAAGCTGCGTTACACCAAGGAGCACGAGTGGCTGTCGGACGCCGTGGACGGCGTCGCGACGGTCGGCATCACGGAGTTCGCGGCCAACGCGCTCGGTGACGTCGTCTACGCCCAGCTCCCCGAGGTCGGCGACACCGTGACCGAGGGCGAGACCTGCGGCGAGCTGGAGTCGACCAAGTCGGTCAGCGACCTGTACTCCCCCGTCTCCGGCGAGATCGTCGAGTCCAACCAGGACGTCGTGGAGGACCCCTCGCTGGTGAACTCCGCTCCCTTCGAGGGTGGCTGGCTCTTCAAGGTGCGCCTCTCGGAGGAGCCGAAGGACGCGCTCTCCGCCGAGGAGTACGCCGCACTCACCGCCGGTAACTGACCCCAGGGGACCCTGATGTCTGTACTGAACACCCCTCTCCACGAGCTCGACCCGGACGTCGCCGCCGCCGTCGACGCCGAACTCGTGCGCCAGCAGTCCACCCTGGAAATGATCGCGTCGGAGAACTTCGCTCCGGTCGCCGTCATGGAGGCCCAGGGCTCGGTCCTGACCAACAAGTACGCCGAGGGCTACCCCGGCCGCCGCTACTACGGCGGCTGTGAGCACGTCGACGTGGTCGAGCAGATCGCGATCGACCGCATCAAGGCGCTGTTCGGCGCCGAGGCCGCGAACGTGCAGCCGCACTCGGGTGCGCAGGCGAACGCCGCCGCGATGTTCGCGCTGCTCAAGCCGGGCGACACGATCATGGGTCTGAACCTGGCCCACGGCGGTCACCTGACCCACGGCATGAAGATCAACTTCTCCGGCAAGCTCTACAACGTGGTCCCGTACCACGTCGACGAGTCCGGCCAGGTGGACATGGCCGAGGTCGAGCGCCTCGCCAAGGAGTCCAAGCCGCAGCTGATCGTCGCGGGCTGGTCCGCCTACCCGCGCCAGCTGGACTTCGCCGCCTTCCGCCGCATCGCGGACGAGGTCGGCGCGTACCTGATGGTCGACATGGCGCACTTCGCCGGTCTGGTCGCCGCGGGCCTGCACCCGAACCCGGTGCCGCACGCCCACGTCGTCACCACCACCACGCACAAGACCCTCGGCGGTCCGCGCGGTGGCGTGATCCTGTCGACGCAGGAGCTGGCCAAGAAGATCAACTCCGCGGTCTTCCCGGGTCAGCAGGGCGGCCCGCTGGAGCACGTGATCGCGGCCAAGGCCGTCTCCTTCAAGATCGCGGCCTCGGAGGACTTCAAGGAGCGCCAGGTGCGCACCCTGGAAGGCGCGAAGATCATCGCCGAGCGCCTGGTGCAGCCGGACGTCACCGAGGTCGGCGTCTCCGTCCTGTCGGGCGGCACCGACGTGCACCTGGTCCTGGTCGACCTGCGCAACTCCGAGCTCGACGGCCAGCAGGCCGAGGACCGGCTCCACGAGATCGGCATCACGGTCAACCGGAACGCCATCCCGAACGACCCGCGGCCCCCGATGGTCACCTCGGGCCTGCGGATCGGCACCCCGGCGCTCGCCACCCGCGGCTTCGGCGCCGAGGACTTCACCGAGGTCGCGGAGATCATCGCGGCCGCGCTGAAGCCCGCCTACGACAGCGAGGACCTGAAGGCGCGCGTCTCCGCGCTCGCCGCGAAGTTCCCGCTGTACCCGTCGCTCTAGCAGCGCCCGGGAGGGGCCCGGCCTTGTTCTGTGCACAGGCCGGGCCCTTTTCATGACCAAAGCCCCAGGTGGATGCGGCCCATTGCCACTGAAACATCCAAAAAATGGCAAATAGGCTCGAAATAAAGGCAGCACGCGACACGGCATCCCCTGGCAGGACGGACACCACCCATGGACATGAGCGCGGCCAACCGGAAGGGACTCAGTCTCTTCGCCCTGATCATGATCGGCATCGGCTCGATCTTCGGATCGGGATGGCTCTTCGGCGCCGGCACGGCCGCCCAGGTCGCCGGTCCCGCGGCGCTCGTCGCCTGGGTCATCGGCGCGGTGTTCATCGGCATGATCGCCATGTCCTACGCCGAGGTCGGCGCCGCGTACCCGATACCCGGAGGGATGGCCCGCTACGGCTCGATCTCGCACGGCCCGGTCCTCGGCTTCATCACCGGCTGGGCGGTGTGGATCGCGGTCGCCTCGCTGATCCCGATCGAGTCCATCGCCGCGACCCAGTACATGTCCTCCTGGAGCTTCGGCTGGGCCCAGGGCCTGGTGGACGCGCGCTCCCACCAGCTCACCGGCTCCGGCATGGGCGTGGCCCTGCTGCTCACCGTCCTGCTGTGGCTGTCCTGCTACTGGTCGGTCCAGCTCCTCGCCAAGATCAACGCGGCGCTGACCCTGGTCAAGTTCGCGATCCCGGTCCTCGCCGTGGTCGCCCTGATCGCCTCCGGCTTCCACACCGGGAACTTCACCGCGCACGGCGGCTTCGCCCCGAACGGCTGGACGGCCGTCCTGACCGCCGTCACCACCTCGGGCGTGGTCTTCGCCTTCAACGGCTTCCAGGCCGTGGTGAACCTCGGCGGCGCCGCCAGGAACCCGGGGCGCGCCATCCCGATCGCCCTGGTCGGCGCCCTCTCCCTGGGCCTGGTGATCTACCTCGCCCTGCAGGCCGCCTTCCTGGGCTCCGTACCGCCCGAGCACCTGGCGCAGGCCGGTGGCTGGTCCGGTGTGAACTTCAACTCGCCCTTCGCCGAGCTCGCCAAGCTGCTGATGATCCACTGGGTGGTGGTGATGCTCCAGTTCGGCGCCTTCATCTCCCCCGCCGGCTCCAACATCGCCAACGTGGCCTCCGCCGCGTACATGGTCCAGAACCTCTCCGAGACCGGCTTCTTCCCGAAGAAGCTGGCGCAGACCCACCCGGTCTACGGGACCGCCCGCCCGGCCATGTGGCTGAACCTCGGCTTCTCGGTCCTGCTGCTGGTCACCGTCGGCCACAGCTGGAAGACCCTGGCCCCGATCATCTCGGCCGCCATGGTCATCTCCTACCTGATCGGCCCGGTCGCGGTGGGTGTCTTCCGCCGCACCAAGCCGGACCTGCCCCGCCCCTTCCGCCTCCCGGCGGCGAGGATCCTGTGTCCGCTGACCTTCGTCTTCGCCGCCTGCGCGCTGTACTGGTCGAAGTGGCCGAACACCGGCATCGTCACCGCGCTGACGCTGCTGGCCGCCCCGGTCGCCGCCCTGGTGCTCTCCCGCAAGGGTGAGAAGAACCTCTCCCGGCAGTTCGCCCCCGCCTGGTGGATCGTCTTCTTCCTCGGCGCCCTGTCCCTGCTCTCCTGGCTGGGCTCCACCGACTTCGGCGGCCGGGGCACCGTCCCGGGCGGCGTGGACATCGCCCTGGTGGCGGCCATGGCGCTGGTCACCTACTTCTGGGCCGTGCGGGCGGGCGTACGGGCCCACCACGCGGGCCTGCCCGGCCCCGACCCGGTCCTGGACGCCGAGGCGGCCGCCGAGGCCGGGCCGTCCGCGGGGGCCGGCGTACCGGAGCGTGCGCTGACACCCGCCTGACCCGACCGGTACCCCCTCCTGACCCCGTCCGGCAGACGAGCCGTTCACCTCACCGCGTTAAGCTCGTCTGTCGGACAAAATCCGAACAAACCACCGCTCCTGCCCCCTCCCACCCCACGAGCAGACAAGGGAGTCCGCCACCGTGGCCATCTCGGTCTTCGATCTCTTCTCCATCGGCATCGGTCCCTCTTCCTCCCACACGGTCGGCCCGATGCGTGCGGCCCGCATGTTCGTGACCCGGCTGAAGAAGGACGGTCTCCTCGCCCAGACCGCATCGGTGCGCGCCGAGCTGTACGGCTCCCTGGGCGCGACCGGCCACGGCCACGGCACCCCCAAGGCGGTGCTGCTCGGCCTGGAGGGGCACTCCCCCCGCACCGTGAACGTGGAGACCGCCGACGACGAGGTCGAGCGCATCCGCAAGAGCGGCCGCCTGCGCCTGCTGGGCGCGGAAATAGGCGATGGCCACGAGATCGCCTTCGACGAGCCGAACCAGCTGATCCTGCACCGCCGCCGCTCGCTGCCCTACCACGCGAACGGCATGACGCTCTTCGCGTACGACGAGGCCGGCGCCCCGCTGCTGGAGAAGACCTACTACTCGGTCGGCGGCGGCTTCGTCGTGGACGAGGACGCGGTCGGCGAGGACCGGATCAAGCTCGACGACACGGTGCTGAAGTACCCCTTCCGCAGCGGTGACGAGATGCTGCGCCTGGCGAAGGAGACCGGCCTGTCGATCTCCTCGCTGATGCTGGAGAACGAGAAGGCCTGGCGCACCGAGGAGGAGATCCGCGAGGGCCTCCTGGAGATCTGGCGCGTCATGCAGTCCTGCGTGTCGCGCGGCATGTCCCGCGAGGGCATCCTCCCCGGCGGGCTGCGCGTACGGCGCCGGGCCGCGTCCACGGCGCGCCAGCTGCGCACCGAGGGCGACCCGATGATGCACCGCAGCGAGTGGGCGACCATCTACGCGATGGCGGTCAACGAGGAGAACGCGGCGGGCGGGCGCGTGGTGACCGCCCCGACCAACGGCGCGGCGGGCGTCCTGCCGGCGGTCCTGCACTACTACATGAACTTCGTGCCGGGCGCGGACGAGGACGGCGTGGTCCGCTTCCTCCTCGCGGCGGGCGCGATCGGCATGCTGTTCAAGGAGAACGCCTCCATCTCCGGTGCCGAGGTCGGCTGCCAGGGCGAGGTGGGCTCGGCCTGCTCGATGGCGGCCGGCGCCCTCGCCGAGGTCCTCGGCGGCACCCCCGAGCAGGTCGAGAACGCGGCCGAGATCGGCATGGAGCACAACCTCGGCCTGACCTGCGACCCCGTCGGCGGTCTGGTCCAGATCCCGTGCATCGAGCGCAACGGCATGGCGGCGGTCAAGGCGGTCACCGCGGCCAAGATGGCCATGCGCGGCGACGGCTCCCACAAGGTCTCCCTCGACAAGGTCATCAAGACCATGAAGGAGACCGGCGCGGACATGAAGGTGAAGTACAAGGAGACGGCCCGCGGCGGCCTCGCGGTCAACGTCATCGAGTGCTGATACCGCACGGCTGACCCGCGGGGTCCCGGCGCACCCGCGCCGGGACCCCGCTGCGTTTCCGGGGCCGCCGGGCAGCCGGGCAGCCGGGCAGCCGGGCAGCCGGGCCTACCGGCGCAGGGCCTTCAGGACGCCCCGGGCGAAGTCCTCCACCGCGGCGTCGAGGGCCTCCAGGCTCTCCGGGGTGGGCGTCGTGCGGGCCTCGGCCGTGACGGTCACGTCGAGCATCAGGTTGCTGTCCCGCACGTGCAGCGTGCGCACCTGGCGCAGCTCGGCCGGCTCGTTGTACAGGACCCGGTAGGCCTCCTTGCCGACGCCCTCGACCTCGGCGAAGGTCCCCTCGCGCCGTTTCTGGGCCGGTTCGTCGCGCACCTTGCCGAAGACCTCCGTGGCGAAGGCGACGTTCTCGGCGTAGGCGAGGTCCAGCTCCACCTGGACGTTCCCGTACGCGGCCGTGCCCGGGGAGACGAGCGGCTGGACGCACTGGACGCCCGGTGTTCCCCCGCCCGACTTCTTGTTCCGGTCCGCGGCCTCCTCCCGGGCCCCCAGCGGGTCGGCGAGCTCCCCGTACGGCAGCGTGTTGCAGACCTCGTCCGTGGCCTTCCAGGGGTAGCCCCCCTTGCCCTCCTGCGCGACCTCGCCGCCGCCGTCGCCGCCCGCGCAGGCGGTGGCCGCCAGGACGAGGGCCGCGGCGGCCAGTGCACGCCAGGGGAAACGGTGTAATCGCATCCGGTTCTCTCCAGTCACACGAGTCACACGAGGCCACTGTCAGGCAACCACCCTTTCACCAAAGCGAGTTGAGCGGCGCCGGATTCACCTCTTCCGGACCTTCGGCGGTCCGCCGCGGACGTGCGCCGCAGCCTTTGCCCGCGCGGGTGCAACCACAGGGGCCCGCCGGGTGTCTCAGGGAGTGACAGCATTGTCCCCGTCTCTGGAGAATCGGGGGGACGTCATGAACCGCCTACGTTCTCGTCTACGCCGTCGGCAGCTGGTGGCCCTGGCCACCGGCGCCCTGCTCACCGCCGGGATCGCGCTCGCGGCACCGGCTTCCGCGGCCACGGCTTCCGCGGCCGCCGCCACCAAGAGCACCCAGACCCCGCTCGTCGTCAATGCCCGCTGGGGCGGGCACTGCACCTTCGACCGGATCGTCATCGACATCCAGGGCTACGTCCCCGGGGTCACCGTCACTCCCGTCTCCCAGCTGTTCTACGACGGGTCCGGCAAGCCCGTACCGCTGGCCGGGAAGTACTTCCTGGAGGTCCGCCTGAACCCCGCCGCCGGACACGACGACGCGGGACAGAACGTCTACCAGGGTCCGCGCCTTCAGAAGATCTACCTGAGCAAGCTCAAGGGCATCGCCCTGACCGGAGACTACGAGGGTTACGTGACCTTCGGCGCCGCCTTCGACACGAAGCCGTACTACAGCACCACCGTCCTGCACTCGCCCGAGCGGCTCGTGCTGGACGTCTCGCACCCGAACACCTGCTGACGCAGCTGCCCGGGGCCCTCTGCGCCCCGGGCACCCGCCGGCGGAGGGGCGGTCAGGGCCTGGGGACGCCCTAACGGTGTTCGGGGTTGGGGAAGTCGAAGCGGCAGCCCGCGTCCCACTGGGAGCGCTGGTTGCCGTGGGCCGGGATGCCGCCGGAGCGCTTGAGCAGCGCGGCCAGGTGCATCAGGTTCCACGACATGAAGGCCGTGTTCCGGTTGGTGAAGTCGTTCTCGGGGCCGCCCGAGCCCGGGTCGAGGTAGGAGGGGCCGGGTCCGGCCTCGCCGATCCAGCCCGCGTCGGCCTGCGGCGGGATCGCGTAGCCCAGGTGCTGGAGGCTGTAGAGCACGTTCATGGCGCAGTGTTTGACGCCGTCCTCGTTGCCGGTGATCAGCGCCCCGCCGACGCGGCCGTAGTAGGCGTACTGGCCGTGCGCGTTCAGGATCGAGGAGCAGGCGTAGAGCCGCTCGATGACCTGCTTCATCACGGAGCTGTTGTCGCCGAGCCAGATGGGGCCGCACAGGACGAGGATGTCGGCGTCCATGACCTGGCTGTAGATCACCGGCCACTGGTCGCTCTCCCAGCCGTGCTCGGTCATGTCCGGCCAGACGCCCGTCGCGATGTCGTGGTCGACGGCGCGGATCAGTGAGGTCCGGGCACCCGCGGCCTCCATGACCGTACGGCTCCGGTCGATCAGGCCCTCGGTGTTGCTGGTCTCGGGCGAGCGTTTGAGCGTGCAGTTCACGTAGAGGGCGGTCAGGTCGGAGTAGTCGTAGTCGGCAGCCACCGTCTCAGCCTGCGGACCCCGGCGGGCGGCCGCCAGCCGGCCGCGCCCGTCCGGGTGGTCCGTGCGGCGGGTCCTGCCGGCCCGGGCCCGGCCGGGCCTCCGCGGGCTTCGGAACACCGGGAACTCCCGCTGCGGGCAGAGCGGTTGGTGCAGCGGGTGGCAGGCCCGGCACGAGCGGTGAGATCAAGTGGAATTCGGCATTCGGTCCATGCCTCCGGAGGCAGGTTGTTACCGGTCCTCGCGGCCGACTAGGGTCAGCGGGCCTTGGTGTTCGGGAAACCGGTGAGAAACCGGTGCGGCCCTCGCCACTGTGATCGGGAAGTCCGGCTCCACTCCTACGGGAAGCCACTGGGCCCGTGCGGGAGACCGCCCGGCCCCGGGAAGGCGGAGCCCGGGCAACAGCACCCGTGAGCCAGGAGACCGGCCGGGGCGCGTTGTCCATCCACGAGGTGCTGGAGAGGTCTCCCCACTCATGCATATAGCCGAGGGGTTTCTGCCCCCGTTGCACGCGGTCGCCTGGGGCGCCGCGTCCGCTCCCTTTGTCGTACACGGTGTCCGCGCCCTCACCCGCGAGGTGAAGGCCAACCCGGAGAGCACCCTGCTGCTCGGTGCGTCGGGAGCATTCACTTTCGTCCTGTCCGCCCTGAAGATCCCTTCGGTCACGGGCAGTTGTTCCCACCCCACCGGTACCGGGCTCGGGGCCATCCTCTTCCGGCCCCCGATCATGGCGGTGCTCGGCACGATCACCCTGCTCTTCCAGGCGCTGCTGCTGGCGCACGGCGGGCTCACCACCCTCGGCGCCAACGTCTTCTCCATGGCCGTCGCCGGGCCGTGGGCGGGCTACGCGGTCTACCGGCTGCTGCGCAAGTTGGACCTCCCGCTGATGGTGAGCGTCTTCTTCGGCGCCTTCTTCGCCGACCTGGTGACCTACTGCGTGACCTCCTTCCAGCTGGCGCTGGCCTTCCCGGACGCCAGCAGCGGCTTCGTCGGATCGCTGGAGAAGTTCGCCGGCATCTTCGCGGTCACCCAGATCCCGCTCGCGGTCAGCGAGGGCCTGCTGACCGTGCTCGTGATGCGGCTGCTGATGCAGTCCAGCAAGTCGGACCTGATCCGGCTCGGCGTCGCGAAGCTCACCGGATCGAAGACGCAGCAGGAGACGAAGCAGGGAGCAGTGGCCTGATGACCAGGAACGCGAAGATCAACACCCTGCTGCTGCTCCTGGTGGCGGCGCTGGCCGTGCTCCCGCTCGCGCTGGGGCTCGGCGACGGCAAGGAGGAGCCGTTCGCGGGCGCGGACGCGCAGGCGGAGGCGGCGATCACCGAGCTGAAGCCGGACTACGAGCCGTGGTTCTCCCCGCTGTACGAACCCCCGTCCGGCGAGATCGAGTCGGCCCTGTTCGCCCTCCAGGCGGCGATCGGCGCGGGCGTGCTCGCGTACTACTTCGGCGTCCGCAAGGGCCGCCGCCAGGCGGCTGCCGCGGACCGGCCGGGCACGGCCGCCCCGGCGGGCACCGGCCCCGCCCCGGTGGCCGGCTCGGAGCGCTAGGGCGGTGCTGCCGATCGACGTGGCGGCGCACAGCAGCCGCTGGCGTCACCGCCACCCGTTGGAGAAGGCCCTGCTGGGGGTCGGGCTGACGGTCACGGCGGTGTGCCTGCCGCCCTGGCCGGGCGGGCCGCTGGTCGCCGCCGCGACCCTGGCGGTGCTGCTGGGGCCCGCCGGGGTCTCGGGGCGCCAGCTCTGGCGGGCCTTCAGGATCCCGCTCGGCTTCTGCTTCACCGGGGCGCTGCCGCTGCTGGTCTCGGTGGGCGGTCCGGCGGGATTCCTGGCGCTCGCCCCGGACGGGCCGCGGGACGCGGCACAGCTGCTGCTGCGCACCTCGGCGGCCTCGCTCGGGGTGCTGCTGTTCGCCTTCACCACACCCGTGTCCGATGTACTGCCCCGGCTGGTCCGGGCCGGGGTGCCCGCTCCCGTGGTGGACGTGGCCCTGGTCATGTACCGGATCGGCTTCCTGCTGCTGGACTCGATGGCCCAGGTCCGCCGGGCCCAGGCCGCGCGCCTCGGGCAGACCGGCCGGGCCGCGGTGTGGCGTTCGCTGGCCGGGCTGGCCGCGACCTCGTTCGTACGGGCCTTCGACCGCGCGGCGCGGCTCCAAAGCGGTCTCGCCGGGCGCGGCTACGACGGCGCGCTGCGGGTGCTCGTGCCCGAGGCGACGCTGTCCTGGCGGTTCCTGACCTGCTCCGCAACCCTGCTGGCCGGCCTGGTCATCCTGACCCTCGTACTGAAGGAGCTGTATCTGTGACCCGCTTGGTGGAACTGGCCGGTGCGGGCTACGCCTACGAGGACGGCCCGCCCGTGCTGTCCGGCGTGGACTTCGCCATCGAGCAGGGCCGCGCGCTGGTCCTGCTGGGCCGCAACGGCAGCGGCAAGACCACGCTGATGCGGCTGCTGAGCGGGGGCCTGCGCCCGGGCTCGGGCCTGCTGCGGCTCGACGGGGAGACGGTGACGTACGACCGTGCGGGCCTGACCCGGCTGCGGACCGGCGTGCAGCTGGTGGTGCAGGACCCCGACGACCAGCTGTTCGCGGCCTCCGTCGAACAGGACGTGTCCTTCGGCCCGATGAACCTGGGCCTGTCCGCACCGGAAGTCCGCGAGCGGGTCGACGCGGCGCTGGCGGCCCTCGACATCACCGCGCTGCGGGACCGGCCGACGCACCTGCTGTCGTACGGGCAGCGCAAGCGCGCGGCGATCGCGGGAGCGGTGGCGATGGCTCCGCGCGTGCTGATCCTGGACGAGCCGACGGCCGGGCTCGACCCGGACGGGCAGGAGCGGCTGCTGGACGTCCTGGCGGGACTGCGGGCCGACGGCACCACCGTGGTGATGGCCACCCACGACGTGGACCTGGCGGTCCGCTGGGCCGACGACGCCGCGGTGCTCACCCCGTCGGGCATCCGCGTGGGCGCGGCCCTGGACCTCCTGTCGGACCCGGCACTGCTGGCCTCTGCGGGACTGCGCCAGGCCTGGTCCCCGGCGGTCACCGCGTTCCTGCGCGCCCAGGGCCACTTGGACGCGGGCTCCCCCGGCCCCCGCAGTCCGGAGGCGCTGGCCGCCTGGCGCCCGTCCTGACCGGACGGGTCCACCGGGGTGGCACTCCCTAGGATGGGCGCATGTCGCTCCCGCACGCCATCCTCACCGCGCTCCTCGAGAAGCCCTCGTCGGGGCTGGAGCTGACCCGGCGGTTCGACAGGTCGATCGGGTACTTCTGGTCCTCCACGCACCAGCAGATCTACCGCGAGCTGGGGCGGCTGGAGGAGGCCGGGCTGATCCGGGAACTGCCCAGCGAGGCACCCGTGCGCGGACAGAAGAAGGAGTACGAGGTGCTGCCCGACGGCAGCGCCGAGCTCGCCCGCTGGGTCGACGAGAGCCAGGACCCCAAGCCGCTGCGTGACGCGCTGCTGCTGCGGATCCGGGCGGCGGCGGTCGTCGGGCCGCTGCGGCTCGCTCCGGAACTGCGGCGCCATCTGGAGCTGCACCGGGAGCAGTTGGCGAAGTACGAGGCGATCGAGGCGAAGGACTTCCCGCCGGAGCGGGACGCCGTGGAGGACCGGCTGCGCCGTCTCGTCCTGCACGGCGGGATCGCCCTGGAGACCTTCTGGCTGAGCTGGCTGGAGGAGGCGCTCGCCGAGGTCGAGGACATGACGCCGCCGGACGGCCCCGCCACAGCCTGACGCGCCCCCGCCCCGGGCAGATGGGGCGACGGCGCGTGCGAGGGACGGAGCGGTGCCTACTTGTTCAGGGCGGCCCAGAACTCGTCGAAGCTCAGCAGGCCGTCGCCGTTCGCGTCCTTGGAGGCGACCACGGCGTCCGCGACCGAACCGGTGACGTACGCGTCGCCCATCGCCTTCATGGCCGCGCTGTACTCGTCGGCCGTGATGAAGCCGTCACCGTTCACGTCGAACCGGTTGAACGTCGTCCGTGCGCTCTCGATGTCCGCCACTGGGTCCACCCCTTCTTGGTGCTTGTTGACCGGCTCAGGGTAGCGGCCCCCGGGGGGCTCCCCCGCCTCGGGTCCCGTTCGAGCGGCAGATAGAAATTCAATTACCCTTCCGTAATGCGGAAGCGATAATTCCAGCCAACAAATCCAGCCCGGACTTGTCACGCTCCGGGATCACGGCATAACGTACTGACATTGCCGCCACACCAGGAGCGCAGGGCTCCCAGGGACAAGCGGCAATGAGGGCGATCACACAGGTGACGATCACAGTCGACGCATCATTCGAAGTTCTGCCCTTCACCCGCACTTGCCGCCATATCTGGGAAGACGGCGACCATGTGCTCATCGGAGTGAGTCCTGGCAACAGCTACTTCAGTTCCGAGCGCATCACCAGCCTCGCCCAGTGGGCCACGACCCGCTTCGCGCAGGTCGACTTCGTTTACGCAGACCTGCACGTGGACCGGATGTTCGCCGCCTTCGGCTATACCCGGGAACACGCGGAGAAGCGCGCCACGAAGGAGATCAAGGCGGTCCGGCGACGGATACTCAAGGGCGTGGAGGAATCAGGGCCCTCCCACGCCGAGATCCGCGTCAGGGCACTTTCGGAGTTCCAGGAGAACCCCGTATATCAACTACTGCACCGACGCGTGCTGCATTTTCTGGAGACCGACGACGTATTCCGCAAGGGCTGCGAGGAAATGGCCCTTCATTTTGTCGGCTCCAAGTTGCCGGAAGGTGAATCGATCACAGCCGCACAGTTGCAGGTCTGTTTCGATTACATGGCGGCCGAGCTCCCGTTCTTCGTGGACACCCCGAGCATTCTCGACGTGCCGTCCTCGGTGGCGGCCTACCACGTCAAGATGCCGATGACGGACGTCCTCTTCGCGCGCGGTGGGGGACTGCGCGCGACCAGGAACCAGGCGTACGCCGTCGTACGGCCCGAGGCCGCCGAGTCCGTCCGCGAGGTGCCCGGGGACGGCGTGCCCGAAGGCCGGGCACCGCACCACAGCGTGAACCACGTACCGACCGAAAGGACCGTCGATGAGCGTCGAGCAGCTTGAGGGACAGGGGACGCAGGAGCAGCCGCTCCTCGACTTCCCGCTCTCACGGCGCGGTGACGTGCTTCCCGAGGAGTGCGGCTGGCTGCGCGAGAAGGCCCCGGTCGCCAAGGTCCGGACCCTGACCGGGGACCCGGCCTGGCTGGTGAGCAGTTACGCACTGGCCAAGCAGGTGCTGGAGGACGAGCGGTTCAGCCTCAAGGACACGGCGAACGCCGGGGTCCCCCGCCAGTACGCGCTGACGATCCCGCCCGAGGTCGTCAACAACATGGGCAACATCAACAGCGCCGGCCTGCGCAACGCGGTGATGAAGGCGCTCAACCCGCGCCAGAAGGGCCTCCAGGACTGGCTGCGCGCCAAGGCCGGGGAGCTCGTCGACCAGATCGTGGCCGAGGGCGGCCCGGCCGACCTCCGGGCGGGGTTCGCCGACCCCTTCTCGGCGGCGCTGCACTGTCAGGTGCTCGGGGTGCCCTTCGAGGACTGGCGCCGGCTGATGTCGGGGCTGGACGTGGCCTTCATGACCGCGCGCGAACCCTTCGCCGACTCGGCGCTCAACTGGTACAAGGACGTGGGCTACTTCTCCGACCAGCTCCGCGCCCAGCTCGCACTGCCTGCCGAGGAGCGTACGGGGCTCCTCGGCAAGTTCGCGGACCTCAAGGAGGCCGACCCGGAGTCGGCGCACCTGACCGACGACATGTTCGCCACCGTGGCCGTCTCGCTCTTCGGCGCGGGCGCGGTCTCCACCTCGGCCTTCCTGGTCCTGGCGGTGCTCGCCCTGCTCCAGAAGCCGGAGCTGATCGGGTACCTGCGCGAGCACCCGGAACGCATGGGCGCGGCCGTGGACGAGCTGCTGCGCTGGAACCTGTCGGTCGGCGACGGCCTGCCGCGCATCGCCCTGGCGGACGTCCAGGTCGGTGACGTGCTGGTCAAGGAGGGCGAGCTGGTCCTCGTACTGCTGGAGGGGGCCAACTTCGACCCGGAGGCGTTCGAGCGTCCGGACGAACTGGACCTGGGGCGCGAGAGCAAGAACGCCAACCTCGCCTTCGGCGCCGGCCGGCACTTCTGCCCGGCGTCCGCGCTGGGCCGTGCGCACGCCGAGATCGCCCTGGAGGTGCTGGTCGACCGGCTGCCGGAGCTGCGGCTCGCGGTGCCCGCGGAGAACCTCGTCTGGCGCACCGGCTTCATCAAGCGGCTTCCGGAGCGGCTTCCCGTGGCCTGGTAGCGAGGCGGCGGACGGGCGCATGCCGGTGTCCCGGGAGCTGTGCGAGCTCCCGGGGCACCGCTGCGTCCGGCGGCAGTACTAGCGGAAGATGCCGGTGTGGCCGAGGGAGTAGCGGCCGGGCTGCGGGTACACGGCGAGGCCGTGCGGACCGCCGCCGACCGGGATGCGGGCCAGCTGCTTGCCGGTCACGGTGTCGATCGCGTAGACCTCGGCGTTGTAACGGCCGGACAGCCACAGCACCTTGCCGTCCGCGGAGACGCCGCCCATGTCCGGGCTGCCGCCGTCCGGCAGCTCCCACTTCTTGGTGAGCTTGCTCTGCGTGAAGTCGAAGACGGAGATGCTGCCCTCGCCCCGGTTGGAGACGTACATCTCCTTGGAGTCCCGGCTGACGTACAGACCGTGGCAGCCCTTTCCGGTGGGGAGCAGCTTGGGCGTCTCGAAGGTGTCTCCGCTGAGGACCCACATGCCGTGCGCCATCATGTCGGCGATGTAGAAGGTCTTTCCGTCGGGCGAGACCTTGACGTCCTGCGGCATGGCGCCCTCGAAGGGCAGTTTCTGCTGCCCGACGACCTCCATCCGCTCGGTGTCGACCTTGAGCAGTTCGCCCGAGAACTCGCAGCTCACGATGAAGTACCGGCCGTCGGCGGAGAAATCGGCATGGTTGACGCCGAAGCAGGTCACGGGGACGGTCTTGACCCGGTCCATGGTGTGCGGATCGCGGAAGACCAGCTCCTTGTCCAACGAGGCCATGACGATGGCGTACTTGCCGTTGGGCGTGAAGTACAGGTTGTACGGGTCGTGCACCTCGACGGGCTGGCCGGCCTCGCCGGTGGCCGGGTTGATGGGGGTGAGGGTGTGGCCGCGGTTGTTGTTGACCCACAGCGTCTTCATGTCCCAGGAGGGGACCACGTGCTGGGGCTGGACGCCGACCGGGATGGTGTCGATGACCTTGTACGTCGCCGGGTCGATGACGGACACCGTGTTGGAGTCGGTGTTCGGCACGTAGACGCGGGACGGGAAGTCCTTGACCACCGGCGAGAGCTGGTTGGGCCGGTCCGCCGCGTACACGTCCTTCGGATCGAGGAGCGGTGGCATTCCGGGCAGGCCGGGCGGGGCGGCCGGGACGGCCTTGACGGGCTTGGCCGGGCCCTTGGTGCCGAGTGCCTCGGCGGGTCCCTTTTCGGCTGATCCGCAGCCGGCCAGGGCGGCGAGGACCAGACCGGCGAGCAGCACGGTGGCCTTCCGGGGAAGGCGGACGGTCGTCATGGGGTCAGCAGCTCCGTGGTGGTCACCGCGCGCAGTTCGCGGCGCGCGAGTTCTTCGAGGAGGGGCGGCATCGCGTCGACCGTGTCCGCGTAGCCGAAGTGCAGGCTCACCACCGATCCGCTGCGGATCGTCCCGATGACGGTGCGGATCACGGCCGCGGCACCGGGCGAGGTGAAGTCGAGGGAGTCCACGTCGTACGAGAGGACGTGCGGGTAGCCCGCCCGCTGGGCCAGCTTCTGGACGAGCGGGGTCGCGTACTGGGTCTGGGAGGGCCGGAACCAGGTGCCGATGGAGCCGGTGAGGCGCCTCAGCCGCTGGGCGCAGCCGGTGATCTCGGCGTAGGCCTCCGCCTCCGGCATGGAGTTGACGGCGAGGTGGCGCTGGGTGTGGTTGCCCAGTTCGTGGCCGCCGTCGAGGATGCGGCGGGCCAGCTCCGGGTGGGCGTCGAGCCAGCTGCCGATCGCCAGTACGGTGACCCGCGCGCCCGCGCGCTCGGCCTCGGCCAGGACCGACCGGGCCGTGGCGGGGTCCCCGTTGCCGTGGAAGGTCAGGGCGACCCTGGGCCGGTCGCGCGGGCCGTGGCCGATCTCCACGGGCTGCCCGGCGAACCGGCGCGGCGCGGCGGCGGGGGCGGGCCTGTCCGGGGCGGCCCGGGCCGGGGTGGAGCCTGCGGGGGACGGCGTGGCGGTACGGCCACCCGTGCCGCAGGCGGCGGTGAGGGCACCGGCGGCGACCACCGCTCCGGCGCGCAGGGCCGTACGGCGGTCTGGGTAACAGAGCACCTGCCCATTTAAGGGGTGGATGCCGCTAAAGGTAATGATTGACCCAATTCGAGACTCCGCCAGAAGTCCCTCGCCCGGCGGTGCGCCCGCTATGCGATCAACGAATTACACAGAGCGGTTGATAGTTATTCACTGATTGCGAGGTGAGTGGCCCACCTCACCTAAGATTTAGGTGGAAACTCTTAGGATATGCACACTTATGTCCGTGTTGGGACTTTTGGCGTTTGGGCTCGCGTCTGCCATAGTCGGATTCACGACTTCCCATTGACCCGAGCGAAGTCGCCCATGCCGAGGATCACACCCCCACCGATCCTCGGCACACCCATGAAACCCCCGGACCGCCCCACCACGGCGCCAGGGGGTTTCTGGCGTTCAGCGGTCGGCGACGCGCATCTCGAACCAGGTGATCTTGCCGCGCGGCAGCAGGTCCGCGCCCCAGCGGTCGGAGAGCTTGTCCACGAGGAAGAGGCCCCGGCCGGTGGTGTCGAGCTCGTGGACCGGCATCAGACAGGGCAGCCCGCGCGAGGGGTCGCGCACCTCGATGCGGATCCAGCCGCGGCGGCGCAGCATCCGTAGACCGAAGGAGCGGGCCCCGGTGTGCCGGACCGCGTTGCCGACGAGCTCGGAGACCAGCAGGACGGCGTGTTCGGCGATCTGCGGCGAGAGGCCCCACAACCGGACCACCACGCACTGGGTGAGGCGGCGGGCCGTGCCGGCCGACTCGGGCTCGGACGGCAGGGTCACTTCCGCCTCGGCCGGGTTCCCGTACAACTCCAGTGCCCTGAGGCCTTGTTCATCCTCAAGAGCCGCCGTCAGCCGCACGGCCGAAGCGCTGCTGCGCTGCCGCGGCTGTTCCACACCCTCCAGGCCCGCCATGCACCCATCATGGACGGCCGACCTGCCCGTCCGGGCCGTTCCGCAGGAAAACACCCCTCGGATTCAACTACTCCGAGGGGGTGTCTTGTCATATGCATGAGGCAAGCGGAGGCCCCTGATACCCGGGGTGACCTGCGGTGACACATCGCACCGCGGCGATCACCGTGAGTGGATCACCATCTCCCCTTAAGGCTGGCTTAAGGCCTGGCTAATCCACCCACAGGGAGGACCACCCCGTCAGCGGCCCCGCGCTCACACGGCTGCGCTCATACGGCTGTGCTCATACGGCTGTGCTCATACGGCTGCGCTCATACGAACTTGGCCTTGCCCGGGCCCTCTTCGACGAAGCTGCGCATGCCGCGCTCGCGGTCCTCGGTGGCGAACAGGCCCGCGAACCAGTTGCGTTCGATCGTCAGCCCGGTGTCGATGTCGGTCTCCAGGCCCGCGTCCACGCACTCCTTGGCGGCGCGCAGGGCGATGGCCGGCCCCTTGGCGAGCTTCGCGGCCCAGGCGTGGGCCTGCTCGTACACCTCCGCGGCCGGCACCACCCGGTCGACCAGGCCCAGGGTCAGCGCCTCGTCGGCCTTGACCATGCGCCCGGTGAAGATGAGGTCCTTGGCCCTGGACGGGCCGACCAGCCGGGACAGGCGCTGCGTGCCGCCCGCACCCGGGATCAGGCCCAGCAGGATCTCGGGCTGGCCGAGCTTCGCGTTGTCGGCCGCGATCCGGAAGTCGGCGCACAGCGCCAGCTCGCAACCGCCGCCCAGGGCGTAGCCGGTGACGGCCGCGACGACGGGCTTGGGGATCCGGGCCACCGCGGTGAAGGCGTCCTGCAGGGCGCGGGACCGCGCGACCATCGCCGCGTGGTCCATGGTCTGCATTTCCTTGATGTCCGCCCCGGCCGCGAACACCTTCTCGCCGCCGTAGATGACGACCGCGCGGACGTCGGACCGGTCGGTGGCCTCCACCGCGAGCTCGCGCAGCCGGTCCTGGGTGGCGATGTCCAGGGCGTTCATGGGCGGCCGGTCCAGGCGGAGGGTGCCGACGCCTTCGGAGACTTCGAGAGAGAGGGTCATACGGGCCAGGTTAGTGCCGGTTAACGTGGAGCGGCCCGGTGCTGTGTGTCACAGCACCGGGCCGCACGTACTGCGCGGATCAGCGGACTACTTGATCCACTCCGACCACTCCATGTTCCAGCCGTTGAGGCCGTTCTCCGGGGCGATCTGCTTGTCCTTGGAGTTCTTCACGATGACCACGTCGCCGATCAGCGACTCGTTGAAGAACCAGGCGGCGGGCTGGTTCCCGTCGCCGCCGCCGCGGGCGTCGCGCAGGCCGACGCAGCCGTGGCTGACGTTCTCGGAGCCGAACGTGCTGGACGCGGCCCAGTAGTTGCCGTGGACGAAGGTGCCGGAGTTCGACAGCCGCATCGCGTGCGGGACGTCGGGGATGTCGTACTCGCCGCCGAAGCCGACGGTGGCGCCGTTCATCCGGGTCACCTTGTACTTCTCGCTGATGACCATCTGCCCGTTGTAGGTGGTCGTCGACGGGGCGCCCGCGGTGATCGGGACGTTCTTGAGCACCTGCCCGTCACGGACGACCTGCATCTGCTTGGTGCCTGCGTCCACGGTGGAGACCTGCGAGCGGCCGATGGTGAAGGTGACCGTACGGGTCTGCTTGCCGTAGACGCCGGGTCGGCCTTCGACCCCGTCGAGGGCGATCTTCACGGTGACCTTGGTGCCCGCGGCCCAGTAGTTCTCCGGGCGGAAGTCGAGGCGGTCGTTGCCGAACCAGTGGCCCTCGACGGGGACGGAGGGCTCGGCGGTCACGGTGATGGCCTTCTCCACGGCCTCCGGGTTGGTGATCCCGCGGGTGAAGTTGATCGACACCGGCATGCCCACGCCGACGGTGGCGCCGTCCTCCGGGGTGTAGTGGCCGACGAAGGTGTTGGTCGGGGTCAGCGTCGTGAAGGTGGTGTCCTTGGCGGACTCCCGGCCCGCCTCGTCCTTGGCGACCGCGTGCACCTTGTACTCGGTGGCGGAGGCCAGGTGCCGCGCGGGCTCCCAGCTCGCGCCGTCGTCGGCGACCTTGCCCTCGACCTGGTTGCCCTTGGTGTCGGCGACCGTCACCGTGGTGAGCTTGCCGCCCGTGCTGGATATCTTCAGGACGCCGCTGGTCGCGACCTCCTTGGCCCCGTCGTCGGGCTTGACGGTCACCACCGCCGTCGATGCCTCGGTACCCGTCTTGCCGCCGCCCCCGGCATCGTCGCCACCGCTCCCACTCTTGCCGCCTCCGCCGCCGCTGCAAGCTGTGGTGAACAGCAGAGCCGCCCCCAGCAGGAGGGCCGGCAGGCCGGTGCGGGCGCGGCCGCGTATCGGCTGCAGGTTCACTCGTGTTCTCCCCATGTCCCCCGCGCGCGGACAGTCGCGCGCTTGTCGACAGGTAACCACATGGGGAGAACACGAAAAGGCACGGTCTTGTCACCGTTCCGTCCCAAGTGCCGGGGCAGGACGGGAGGGTCGGGAAGGTCAGTCGTCGGTGCCGGGCTTGGTCCCCCACACGAAGACGGCGTCGCCCTCGGTGAGCAGGTTCCACAGGCGTTCGGCGTCCGGGACGGACAGGTTCACGCAGCCTGCCGAACCGCCGTGCGCGTAGAGGTCCCCGGGGCGCCCGTGCAGGGCCTGGCCGCCGTCGAAGAACTGGGCGTAGGGCATGGGGGCGTCGTCGTACAGCGTGGACTTGTGGTCGATGCTGCGCCAGTACACCTCGTGCCAGCCGGGGCGGGTCTCCTGGTCGTCCCGGCCGGTCCGGACCGGCACGGGCGGGAAGACGATGCGCCGGCCGGCCTGCACCCAGAGCAGTTGCCGCTCCATGTCCACACAGGTCACCCGGTAGCTGCGGACGGGGCAGCCGCCGGCGGCGTTGGGCTCGGCGCGGGCGGCCACGGCGACCATCGTGCGGTAGGTGGCCAGGCCCGGGTACCCGTCGGCCGGTTCGATGCCGTGGGCCTTCTGGAAGACCCGGACGGCTGCGCAGTCGGCCGGGCTCTGCACGCCGTCGGCGGTGCGGCCCAGATGGGCCTCCAGCTCCCGCTGGTAGGGGCCGGTGCCCGCGGTGCAGGGCTCCTCGGGGGCGCGGGCCCCCGGCGCGGCGGCCGCGGGAGCCGGGAGCGCCAGGCACAGGACCGCCGCCAGGACCGTCAGCGCGCCCGGCGCGCGCAGTGCGCGGCGGGGCCCGCGTGCGGAGCCCGCGCCGGTCGTGACCCACTCTTCGCGTGCCGCCATACGGACCTCCTCGGGCCCGCCGGCCGGACCGCCTCGGCCAGCCCACCACGACCGGGCCCGGGGCCGCCCGCGCGGGTGCGCCGGTGGGGTGAGGGGCTCACTCCACCGGCGCACGCGGGACCGGGCGACGACACCGCGCCCGGGCGGGGCCGGGGCGGGGCCGGCCGGCGTCAGGCCCGGGGGCCGTTGCCGTCCTTACCGCCCTTGCCGTCCTTACCGCCCTTGCCGTCCTTACCGCCCTTGCCCTTGCCGTGGTCGTCGCGCCGGTTCTCCAGCGTCACCACGAGCCGCCCGTCCGGGGTGTTCCCGTCCAGCCGCAGCGGCCCGGTGACCCGCTCGCGCGGCAGCACGTACCCCTCGGGGACCGCGGTCTCGACGAGGTAGTACTGGCCCTCCTCCAGGCCGGTGAACGTGCAGCCGCCGGCCCCGTCGGTGGCGCAGCCCGGCTTGGCCAGCACGTCGGCGTTGATGCCTCGGGTCTGGAGACCGGCGGTGCCGTTGGTCTCCTTCCACACCTCGAACACGGCGCCCCGCAGCGGGCGGCCGGTCTTGGCGTCCTTCTTCAGGAGGTGGATCGAGCCCTCGTACTCCGGCGGCTCCGCCGCGTTGGGGACGTTCACCACCACTCCGGTCTGCTCGTCCTCGGTGTCGACGTCGAAGGGCGTGACCGGGTTCGCGGGCAGTTCGTAGCCGTCCGGGGCGGCGGTCTCCCGCCAGTAGTACGAGCCTCCGGCGGGCAGCTGCACCGTGCAGGTGCCCTGCGCGCCGGTCACGCAGCTCCCGTCCAGCCTGGTGTCCGGACGGCCGCCGTCGGTCTGGAGGCCGGTGAGGCCGTTGGTCTCGCGCCACAGCTCGAAGCGGGCGCCCGGCAGCAGTGCGCCGCCCGCCGCGGCGGTCTTGCGCAGGGTCACCTCGACCGTGACCGGGTTCGGGGTCCTGGTGTTGACCGCCTCCGTCCGTACGCCGACCGGGGCGTTCTCCCGGGTCAGCGTGACCGGGAAGACCGGGTTCTGCGGCAGCTGGTAGCCGTCGGGGGCCACGGTCTCGCGCCAGTAGTAGAGGTCGGGTTCGAGTCCGTCCTGCGCGCAGAGGCCGTTCTCGTCGGTGGTGCACCCGGTCACCGGGGTGTCCGCGCCCGGACCGGTGACCTGGAGCCCTTCGGTGCCGTTGGTCTCGCGCCACAGCTCGAAGCGGGCGCCGGGCAGTACGCCGCCCGCCTCGTTGCGCTTGAGGACGGAGACTTCACCGGTCACCGGCTGCGGGTCGGGGCCGCAGTCGGGGAGGTCGCCGTTGAAGGGGTAGGCGTGGAACTCCTGGCCGCCGCCCACGCCCGGCTCGCTGGTGTGGGTGACGGAGCCGGTGGTGAAGAAGCGTCCGTTGATGCCGGGGAGCCGGACGTTGGTCTCGGAGGTCTGCTGCCCCATCAGGAAGCTGCCCTGGAACTGGCCGGTGCCGTTCAGGTTGACCGTGGTGGCGTCCGGGAAGTTCCACAGCAGCCGGTCGCGGTAGGCGTTGAGGGGATCGCTGTCCTCGATGCCGCCGCTGTAGGTGTTGATGGTCCGGGTGTTGCCGAGGACGTTGACGAGGATGGTGGCGCCCGCCGGGATCTCCTGGAAGACGACGCCCTGCTGTCCCCCGCGGGCGCCGACCAGGTCCGCGTCCACGTTGAAGACCTGGAGGCGTGAGCTGCCGTCGCCCCGGAGGGTGGTCTGGTAGCCCTGGTTGGTCACCGTGCCGGTGGCCGGACGGAGCTGCCCGCCGACCCTGGCGTAGCACTGGCTGGCGGCGCTGAGCCGGTCGCGCAGTCCCGCGTAGGGCAGGGCGGCGGCGGGGTCCGGCCGCAGGGTGCCGCTCACCACGCCCGTGACGGTGCCCGCGTGGCGGACGACGCCGCCGTCGGCGAGCAGGCGCTCGCCGGTGGCGACGGTGATGTCTCCGCCCGTGGTGAGGAAGTCCGCTCCGGCGGGCGGTGGCACCAGCGAGCCGGCGCCGACGATGCCGACGTTGTAGCGGCTGTCGGCTCCGGTCGCCTTGTCCTGGTCGAAGTCGCCGAGGACGACGAGCCGGCCCTCGGCCTCCGAAGCCCGCTCGCGGACCCGGAAGTCACCGCCGACGAAGATGTTGATGCCGTTGTCCCGGCCCCTGAACACGGTGCCGGTGCCGATGGGCGGATACGGATCGGGGCAGTCCCGCGGAGCCGCGGCCACGCAGGGACCGAGCCCGCCCGGCAGCGGAGCCCGCAGGACCTCGGCGGGCCGGTCGGCCCCCGCCCCGGCCGCGGGGGCCCCGGAAGCCATGGGGGCCCCGGCGGCCAGCACGGCTCCGATCGCTAGCCCGAGGGTCCAGTTCCTTGCTGACATGACGCTCCGTCCGTTACCCGCTCCGATGTGCCCTGACAGGCTGGAGCGGGTCCCGGCGGGCGGTCCGGCAGGACACTCGGCGCTACGGCATTCCGATCACACGAATCACCCTTCCGGGGGGTGACGGGGCGGGTGACCGGGCCGGATACCTGGGCAGCGGACGGGCCGGTGCTCAGGTGAGGGCGGAGCCCGCCGCCCAGTCCGTCCAGGACATGTTCCAGCCGCCCAGGCCGTTGTTCGGGGCCACCGTCTTGTCCTGCGAGTTGACGACCTCCACCACGTCGCCGACGAGCGTCCGGTCGAAGAACCAGCCGGCCGGGGTGTCCGAGCCGCCGCCCTTGTCGTCGCGCAGGCCGACGCAGCCGTGGCTCACGTTGGTGGTGCCGAAGGTGTCGGGGCTGGCCCAGTAGTTCCCGTGCAGGAAGGTCCCGGAGCTGGTGAGCCGCATGGCGTGCGGGACGTCGGGGATGTCGTACTCGCCGCCGAACCCGACGGTCTGGCCGTTCATCCGGGTCACGTCGAAGAGCTCCATGACCACCATCTTGCCGTTGTACGTGGTCGTCTTCGGGGCGCCCGCGGTGATCGGGACGGTCGACAGCAGCTCCCCGTCCCGGCGGACCTCCATCGTGTGCGCGGCGGCGTCCACCGTGGAGACCTGGGACCGGCCCACGGTGAAGGTGACGGTCTTGTCCTGGATGCCGTACGAGCCGGGCGCGCCCTCGACGTCCCGCAGGTTCAGCCGCACCGTGACCACGGTGCCCGGCTTCCAGTACTGCTTGGGCCTGAAGTCGAGCCGCTCGTCGCCGAACCAGTGGCCGACCACCTCCACGGGCGGGACGGAGGTGACGGTGATGGCCCGCTCCACCTCCGCGCGGCGCTCGATGGAGCGGTTGAAGCCGAAGGAGACGATCATGCCGGTGCCCACGGTGGAGCGGTGCTCGGGCTTGAAGTAGCCGATGAACCGTTCCTCGGGCACGTAGGTGGTGAAGGTGGTGTGCCGGGCCTGGCGGCGGTTGTGGCCGTCGAGGGCGACCGCGTCCACGGTGTACTTGGCCGCGAGGGCGAGCCGGCCCGCCGCGGGGTCGGGGCTCCAGCTGAGCCCGTCCGCGGCGATGGCACCGGGGACCTGTTCCTCCTGGGCGTCCTCCACCTTGGTCACCACGACCCGCTCCAGCCGCCCTTCGGGGACGCTGACCGTGAGGCGCCCGTCGGCCGGGACCCCCTTGGCGTTGTCGTCGGGGCTGACCCGGATGGCCTCCTCCGGCGAGCGCGGTTTTCCGGGCAGCTGGATCTCGACCGGGGACCGGCCGTCCTGGGTGCATCCGGCCAGGCCGCCCAGGAGGGCCGCCCATGCCGCCACGGCGGCCAAGCCCGCCCCTGCCCGCCTCGTCAGAAGAATCACGAAGCGTCCAACGACCGCGCCCCTCCGGGGGAAACGTGAGGGCGGCGTACGTTCCGGGCAGAACACTCGGGGCAGAACAGTGGGAAGGACCACACGGGGGCAGGCCCGGGCCGGGACGCCGGGGCCGCACTCCCCTCCCCCTGCCGGTACCCAGGAGCCGTGGAGGCGGGCAGTGTCGAGCGCAGCCGAACAAGAGGCGGTGGAAGCCGTCAGCAACGCCGGGGACGCCCTGGACACGGTCCGGGGCGGCCTCGCCGTGCCCGTACCCCAGAGCGCACCGCCCGGCGGACATCCCGACGGCCAGCCGAACGGCCTGGTCGGAGGGCAGGTGTTACGGGTGTCGGGACGCCCGCGGCCACCGGTGTGGCCCGGCTCCGCGCATCCGCTGGGAGCCCGTTTCCACACCGGACCGGACGGCACGCCCGGCACCAACTTCGCTCTGTGGGCCCAGGGCGCGGAGTCGGTCGAGGTCTGCCTGTTCGACGCGGACGGGGCCGAGACCCGCTGCACCCTGACCGAGCTCACGCACGAGATCTGGCACGGTTTCGTGCCGGGCGTGCGCCCCGGTCAGCGGTACGGATTCCGGGTCCACGGCCGCTGGGACCCCTGGACGGGCGCCCGGTTCAATCCGGCGAAGCTGCTCCTGGACCCGTACGCGAGGGCGGTGGACGGCGAGTTCGCCCTGCCGCCGGAGGTGTACGGGCACGTCCGGGACTGGCCCCAGCAGTACATCGCGGACACCGTGCGCGACGACCGGGACTCGGCGCCGCACGTCCCCAAGGGGGTCGTGGTCCACGACGACGACGACTGGGCGGACGACGTCCGGCCGAAGACGCCCTGGGCCGATTCGGTGATCTACGAGCTGCACGTGCGCGGCTTCACGATGCGCCATCCCGGCATCCCGCCGGAGCTGCGCGGCACCTACGCGGGCCTCGCCCATCCGGCGGCGGTCGAGCACCTGGTGAAGCTGGGCGTGACGGCGGTCGAGCTGCTGCCGGTGCACCAGTTCGCCCACGAGGACCACCTGCTGCGGCGCGGGCTGCGCAACTACTGGGGCTACAACTCGGTCGGCTACTTCGCCCCGCACGCCGCCTACTCCGCCTCCGGTACGGCCGGGCAGCAGGTCGGCGAGTTCAAGCGGATGGTCAAGGAACTGCACGCGGCCGGGATCGAGGTCATCCTCGACGTGGTCTACAACCACACGGCCGAGTCGGGCGAGCTGGGGCCGACGCTGTCGCTGCGCGGGATCGACAACCGGGGCTACTACCGGCTCCAGTCCGACCAGCGCCGGTACTCCGACTACACGGGCTGCGGGAACACCCTGCACGCCGGGCGCCCGCACGTGCTGCGGCTGATCACGGACTCCCTTAGGTACTGGGTCACGGAGATGGGGGTGGACGGCTTCCGCTTCGACCTGGCGGCGGCGCTGGCCCGTTCCATGCACGACGTGGACATGCTGTCGCCCTTTCTGGCGGTCATCGCCCAGGACCCGGTGCTGCGGCGGGTCAAGCTCATCGCCGAGCCGTGGGACGTGGGCTCGGGCGGCTACCAGGTGGGGGCGTTCCCGCCGCTGTGGACGGAGTGGAACGACCGCTACCGCGACGCCGTACGGGACTTCTGGCGGGGCGCGCTGCCCGACGTACGGGACCTCGGATACCGGCTGTCGGGGTCGAGCGACCTCTACGCCTGGGGCGGGCGGCGCCCGTACGCCTCGGTGAACTTCGTGACCGCGCACGACGGTTTCACCCTGCGCGACCTGGTGTCCTACGAGCGCAAGCACAACGAGGCGAACGGGGAGGCGGGCCGGGACGGCACGAACGACAACCGGTCCTGGAACTGCGGGGTGGAGGGGGAGCCCCCGGAGGGCACCGACCCCCGGGTCGCGGCGCTGCGGCGGCGCCAGCTGCGCAACCTGCTGACCACGCTCCTGCTGTCGACGGGGGTGCCGATGCTGGTGGCGGGCGACGAGTTCGGGCGCACCCAGGGCGGCAACAACAACGCCTACTGCCAGGACAACGAGACGGGCTGGGTGGACTGGTCGCTGCTGGAGGACCCGGTCTGGGCCGAGCTGTTCGCGCTGACGGCCCGGCTGGTGAAGCTGCGCCACGAGCATCCCGTGCTGCGCAGGCGGGCCTTCTTCTCGGGCCGGGCGCAGGGTGCGGACGGCCTGCGGGACCTGGCCTGGTTCACGCCCGCGGGGGCGGAGATGACCGAGCGGGACTGGTACGCACCGACGGCCGCGCTGGGCCTGTACCTGTCGGGGCGCGACATCCCGGGCCGTGACGAGCGGGGGCGGCAGGTGACGGACGACAGCTTCCTGGCGCTGCTGCACGCCGGAGACCGTCCGGCGGAGTGGGTCCTGCCGGGGGCGCCGTGGGCCGCACGGTACGAGCTGGTCCTGGACACCTCCCGGGAGGACCAGGCCGCCGCACCGGGGAGCGTGCACCGGGGCGGGGAGGGCCTGACGGTCCCGGCCCGGTCGGTGCTGCTGCTGCGGGTGGTGAGCTGAGGGGGGCGGCCCCGGTCCTCGCCGCCGGCCGCTCCCTGCCGCGTTCCGCTCCGTACCGCTGATTCCGGACGTAGGGGATCATCCGGAGCGGAACGCGGGCTCCGCCCTGCGATGATGTGCGCGTCGTACGCGCGTGCACACGGACACGCGTTCCATCGAGGGGTCCAGGGGTACGCATGGCGAGTGTCGGGACCGCGCTGCGGGAGCTGCGCGGGGCGCAGAAGTCGGCGAAGGGGGTGTCGCTCTATTCGCGGTTCGTCAACCGGCCCGCGGGGCGGTATCTGGCCGCCGCGTCGTACGCCGTGGGGCTCACCCCGAACCAGGTGACGCTGGTCAGCGCCGCCTTCAGCTTCGCCGCGGTGGCCGCGGTGGCCCTGGCCGCGCCCTCCTGGGGCCTGGGGCTGGCGGTGTGGGCGGCACTGGCCGTCGGCTTCGCCTTCGACTCGGCCGACGGGCAGCTGGCCCGGTTGCGCGGGGGCGGCAGCGCCGCGGGCGAATGGCTCGACCACGTCGTGGACTGCGCCAAGCTCACCGCGCTGCACACCTGCGTGCTGATCGCCTTCTACCGTTTCCCCGACGCCTACGGAACGGGTTCCGACGGCTGGCTGCTGGTACCGCTGGCCTTCCAGTTCGCGTCGGTCGTCACCTTCTTCGGAGGGCTGCTGACCGAGAAGCTGAAGCCGAAGCCCGCGCCGGGGAGCCCTGCCGCCGCGCCGTCGACCGTGCGCGCGGTGGCGCTGCTGCCCGTGGACTACGGGGTGTTCTGCCTGGTGTTCCTGCTGCTGGGCGGCGGGGAGCTGTTCCGCTGGGCGTACGCGGGCCTGGGCGTGGTCGCCGCGCTGTTCCTGCTGGCCTTCCTCGCCAAGTGGTTCCGGGAGCTCAGCGCCGTTCCGCGGTGAGCGCCTCGGCCGCCGTGAGGGGTTCGGCGAGCGCGTCCAGGGCCCGGCGCAGCTGGGTGCTGGACGTGTGGACGGTGTAGGGGAAGTAGACGACGTCGACGCCGACGGCGGCGAAGTCCTTCTCCAGCTTGTCGCCCTTGGGGGTGCCGCGCCAGTCGTCGCCCTTGAAGATGACGTCGAAGCGGACCTGCTTCCAGGTCTCCACCTTGTCCGGCACGGTTTCGACGAAGGCGGCGTCGACGTACTTGACGCTGCGGACGATCTCCAGCCGTTCGACGAGCGGGATCATCGGGCGCCGGCCCTTGGCGTGCTCGGCCATCTCGTCGGAGACCACTCCGGCGACCAGGTAGTCGCACTGACTCCGGGCGTGCCGAAGGATATTGAGATGTCCTATATGGAACAGATCGTACGCACCTGGTGCGTAGCCCACTCGGTACGGTCTGCGCGTGGGCGCGCCCAGTTCGGACATGTCGTGCTCCGTCATCTGTTACCCCCCAGAAGCCACACCCCCCGGTGTGGCGGATTAGCAGACAATAGCGTGCACGTTCCGCACCACGCGGGTGAACGAATAGGGTGACGTGCGCATCATCCAGGGGAGAAGGGGACCTTCAGTGTCCAGATCCGGTCACCGGCGCCTGCTGCTGGTTTCCACCAATTACGCTCCCGAGCACGCGGGGATTGGGCCGTACGCCACCCAGATCGCGGAGCACTGGGCGGATCTCGGCCACGAGACCCATGTCCTCGCGGGCATGCCGCACTACCCGGCCTGGTCCCTCGAACCGGAGTACAAGGGGGCGCTCAGGCGCACGGAACAGCGCGCGGGGGTCACTGTGCACCGGCGTGCGCACACCGTGCCGCCGCGCCAGACCGCCGTGAAGCGGGCCCTGTTCGAAGGATCGGTTCTGCTGCACGGCGCCGTGGCCCCGCCCCGGATGCCGAAGCCGGACGCAGTCATGGCCCAGATGCCCAGCCTGGCCGGCGGCGTGCTCGCCGCCCGGCTCGCGGCGCGGTGGAAGGTCCCGTACGTCCCGGTCGTCCAGGACCTGATGGGCGCCGCGGCCGCACAGAGCGGGATCAGCGGCGGTGACAAGGCGGCCGCGGTCGCCGGACGCGCCGAGGCCTACGCCCTGAAGCGGGCCACCCTCGTCGGCGTCATCCACGAGACCTTCGTGGACCGGGTCGTCGGCATGGGCGTGGACCCGGAGCGGATCCGCCTCGTCCCGAACTGGTCGCACGTCGCGGAGCCCACCAAGCCGCGCGGCGAGACCCGCCGGCACCTCGGCTGGGCCCCGGGCCAGACGGTCGTCCTGCACTCCGGGAACATGGGCCTCAAGCAGGGGCTGGAGGTCCTCGTCGGCGCCGCCCGGCTGGATCCCAGTGTCCGCTTCGTCCTCATGGGGGACGGCAGCCAGCGCGCGGCCCTCGCCGACCTCGCGGCCGACGTACCGAATCTGGACATCATCCCCCCTGCCGCCGACGGAGAGTTCCCGGATATCCTCGCGGCAGCGGACGTGCTCGCGGTCACGCAGCACGCAGCGGTGATGGACATGAGCGTGCCGTCGAAGCTCACCTCCTACTTCCGGGCCGGCCGGCCCGTCGTCGCCTCCGTGGCGGCGCAGGGCGGTACCGCCCAGGAAGTGGAACGCTCGGGCGCGGGGGTACTCGTACCGCCGGAGGACCCGGGTGCCCTGCTGAAGGCCGTACGGGCCCTGGCCGAGGACCCGGCGGGCGCGGACGCGCTGGGAGCGGCCGGACCACGCCACGTGGCGGCCCACCTGAGCCGCGAGGCGGGCCTGGCCAGGATCGACGCACTGATGGACGAAGCACTTGGGGGGCCCAGGCCGTGATCGAGACGAACCGCCCTGCAGCGGCCCCGGCGGAGGACGAACCCGACCTCCTCCGGGATCAGTTCCGGCAGCTCCTGCGCTACCGCCGGCTCATCGGCGCGGGCATCGGCATAGGCCTGCTGGGCGGCGTCTACCTCGGCATATCCACCGCCGACACCTACGTCGCGACCGCTGACATCGTGCTGCGGGCGCCCACCGACGACCCGTTCAACCCGAGCCTCGCCCCCGACAAGGCGATCAACATCGGCTCGGAGCGCCAGGTCGCGCTCAGCTCCTCCATCGCCAACGAGGCCGCCAAGAAGCTCGGCGTCTCCGCGACCGGCTTCGCGGCCCTGCGCAGCGGGCTCCAGGTGACCAACCCGCCGCAGACGATGGTGCTCCGCTTCACCTACACCGCCGCCTCCCCCAAGGAGGCCGCCAAGCGCGCCAACGCGATGACCGAGGCCTACCTGCTCAAGCGGCAGGAAGCCCTCGACCTGACCCGCGACCAGATGGTCAAGGGCTACACCGACCAGCGCGACCCGGTGGCCAAGCAGCTCGACGACTTCGTCAAGCAGATCGCCACGATGCCCGCGGGCACCGCGCGCGACGCGGCGTACGTCACCAAGACCGACCTGCAGAGCAAGGTCAACACCCTCAACAACAACATCGCCAAGCTCCAGGCCCTGGACATGACCCCGGGCCGGGTCACCAGCGCGGCGACCGCCCCGCACGGGCCCGACGGCCCCGGCATCCCCATGTCGCTCGCGCTCGGCGCGGCCGTGGGCCTGGCGCTCGGCCTGCTGGCCGCCTGGGTCCGGCTCGTCTTCGACCCGGCGCCGCGTTCCGAGGGCGACGTGGCGCGGGCCCTGCGCGCACCCGTCCTGGGCTACCTGCCGCGGGACAAGACCGGCGGCGGGCCGCTGCTCGCGGCCGGTGAGGCCGATCCCCGGCTCGCCGAGGAGTACCGCTCGGTGGCCTTCCGGCTGGCCTACGACGCCCGCTTCGCCGACCGGCGCCGCCTGCTCGTCGTCGCTCCGCGCGGCAGCAGCGAGACCGCGGCCGCGGTCGCCGTGAACCTCGCCGCGTCCTTCGCCGAGACCGGCAAGGACGTGCTCCTCATCGAGGCCGACCTGCGCACCCCGGTCCTGGCCAGCCAGCTGCCGACCGACGCGGGCGGCCGCCCCCGCTGGAGCCAGATGCCCGGCGGCCCGGCCGCGGGCGGACGCACCCCCCAGCACGGGGACTCCGACTGGCCCGACGGACGCCAGCTCGTCGTGGACGCCGGCGAGTCCGGCGCCTTCGACCTGATCCCCGGCGAGCGCGTGCGCAACGTCGCCCGCGCCCTGACCTCGCCGCGCGCCACCCGGCTGGTCTCCGAGGCCGACTCCCCCAACTCCACCGTCGTCGTGCTCGCGCCGCCCGTGCTCTCGTACGCCGACGCGCTCGCCCTCGTCGACCGCGTCGACGGCGTGCTCGTCGTCTGCGACCCGCGCGCCGTCCACCGCACCGACCTGTCCCGGATCCGCGAGCTGATCAGCGGCGCGGGCGGCACCGTGCTCGGCGCCGTCCTGCACACCCCGCTCCCCGGCGAGAAGCGCGGCCTCATGGGCCGCGGCAAGGACGGCCAGAGCGAGTCCCGGGCGGCCGAATCCGCCGCTCCGGAGCGCTCGGCGCCGCAGCCGATCCCCTACGAGGTGGCCGAGCCGGAGCAGCACATCCCCGGTGACGGCACCGACACCGTCGCACTGCGCACCGTCCGCACGGGCCGCAGATGAGCCGACGCGGCCTCGCCGCGGTCGCCTCGGTCCTGGACCAGGCCGCATCCAGCGCCACCAACATCCTGGTGCTGGTGCTCGCCGCCCGGCTTTCCTCGGCGTCCGGCTTCGCCGACTTCTCGATGGTCTACGTGGCCTTCAGCGTGCTCCTCGGGCTGAACATGGCCTACGTCGGCCAGAGCCTCGTCCTGGAGAAGGGCGAGCAGCTGGCCACGGCGTGCCGGTCCGCGACCGCGTTCACCGCGGCCGCCTCGGCCTGCGCCGGGGCGGCGCTGGCCCTGACCGGCCTGCTGCTCCCCGGGGCCACCGGGCGGGCCTTCCTCGCGCTGGGCCTCGTCCTGCCCCTGGTCCTGCTCCAGGACGGGCTGCGGTACTGCTTCTCGGCGCTGCGCACCCCCGAGCGGGCGCTGGCCGCCGACGCGCTGCGGCTGGTGTGCGTGGTCGCCGCGCTGGCCGTGCAGCCCGAAGGGGCCTCGGCGGGGCGGCTGGTGCTGGTGTGGGGCCTGTCCGCGCTGCCCGCGCTGGCGCTGGGGCTGTGGCTGCTGCGGCCGTACGTGCGCGGGGCCCGGGTCCGGCTGCGGCCGTACCTGGAACGCGGGCACCTCGGGCAGCGGTTCGTGGTCGAGTTCGCCGTCGGCAACGGCTCCAGTCAGCTCGCCGTGCTGGGCCTCGGCGTGTTCGCCGCGCCGCTGGCCGTCGGCGCGCTGCGGGGTGCGACCACCCTCTTCGGGCCGCTGAACGTCCTGTTCAACTCGGCCAACGCCTTCGGGCCCCCCGTGCTCTCCAGGCTCGGCGGCAAGCGGGCCACCGTCCGGGCGACCCTGCTGCTGGGGCTGCTGCTGGGCGGGCTCGGCGCGGGCTGGGCCACGGCCCTGTACCTGCTGCCCGACCGGCTCGGGCGCGAACTCCTCGGCGACACCTGGGCGGCGGCCTCCGCGCTGCTGCCCGCGACGGGCGCCCAGTACGCGGTGATGGGCCTGGGCACCTGCGCCCTGCTGACCCTGCGGGTGCTCGCCCCGAAGGCCACGCTCTCGCTCCAGGTCGTCTTCTCGCTGCTCTCGGTGGCGCTGCTGCTCGGCGGGTACGCCGTGTGGGGCGTGACGGGCGCGGCGTGGGGCCTGGCGGCCGGCTCGGCGCTCAAGGCCGCGGCCGCGTGGTGGCGGGTGGCCCGCCTGCGCACCCCCGCGGCCCCCCGCACCGAAGCCCCCCACCCGGCTCCGGCTCCCTGACCCGGCAGCGGGAACCCCTTCCGGCAGCGGGCCGGTGCGTCAGCGCAGGGTGGTCTTCTTGTCCTGGCGGTACGTCGCCACCAGCGCCAGGCACAGCGCGGCGATCGCGACCCGGCCGGAGGCCTGGAGCAGCGGCCCGCGCAGCAGGATGAAGGAGTAGCCCGCCACGAGGGGCACCACCACCGAGATCAGGCTCCCCGGCGGGGACCTGCGCGTGGCCCGCTTCGCGTAGCGCCGGTCGACGCGCGCGGCGGCGTACCCCATCGCCAGGAGCCCCCCGCCCATGCCCAGCGGCCCGAAGTCCAGCCACAGCTCCGCCCAGATCGGCGAGGAGAGGTTGGTGTTGACCGTGCCCATCCACTGGCCGACCATCACGCCCGTGTCGCGCGGCTTGCCCGGCCACACCGAGCGGGGCACCGCGAAGAAGACCGATCCGGCGAGCTGGCGGCCGTAGAAGTGGCCCGGACCCGAATCCGAGAAGGTGATGGTGTTGGCGAACATGCCGATCTGGTCGTAGTCCTTGAGGGCCATCGGCTCCAGGAAGGACGTGGTCTCGACCGGCTTGTAGTTCTTCTCGTCGTAGCGGAACCGGTCCGCGAACGGGAAGACGAGCAGCGCCACGACCACGGCCATCGACAGGGCCACCCGGTACATCGCGGCGCTCACCGGGAAGACGGTGAAGAGCAGCGCGAACATGACGGTGAGGAACCAGTAGCGCGGGTTCGAGATCGGGTTGTTGACCACCAGGTTCAGCGCGGCCAGCGCCGTCCACGTGACGATGATCGACACCTTGCGGCGGGCGAACTTCGAGGTGATCAGCCAGCGCGTGTACAGCAACAGGGCCAGCAGCGCGGGAACGGTGCCGAAGCCGCGCAGCAGGGCCTGGCCCGCCTGGCCGTCGCCGTTGGAGACGCCCGCTTCCTCGATGCCCGCGATGATCTCCTGGCGGCTGGAGAAGAAGACGGCGGGCCCGCCGAGCTTCATCACGAAGGCCGCGCTGCACACGAAGGCGAGCACGGTCAGCAGCTGCAGGCGCCGCCGGTGCGCCATGACCGGGCGCAGCTCCTTCTGGGAGCCGCCCGCCCGCCCGGCGGGCCGGTGCCGGGCGAGCAGGACGCCGACGTCGAAGGCGGTGCAGCCGAGCAGGACCAGGCCGATGGCGGCGGTCAGGTCGGAGCGGGGGCCGACCACCGGGGTCGGTACCTGGCCGAGGACGGCCTGCGCGAGCGGGGCCACGCCCATCGCCATGTAGACGAACAGCCAGAAGGAACCCTGGAGCAGCTTGCGGCGGCTGGTGAGGACCATCGCCGAGAGCCTGGCGCCCGCGTACATGGTGAGCAGGAGCTGGAGCCAGAAGGCCGCGTCACGGCGTCCCGCGCCGGACTGGGCGGCGACGAACAGCGGCAGGAAGACGCTGAAACCGAGGATGAGGGGGACGGACAGCGCCCGCGAGAGCAGGGTGCGCGGGAGGGTCGCCCTCCCCCACTGCGCCTCGTCCTGGGCCAGGGCCACTTCCGGCTTGACGGCGGGCCTGCGTATGTCCGTTGCCACTGCCGCCCCCACCCCATGTGCCTGGTCCGGGCGCAGTCTAGTCTGAGCGGGCGGCGCCCGGGGAGGCGCCTCCCGGGGGAGGATGAAGGGGCTTCAGTTGCGTGATCTTCCTGCCTTCACGCTGGCCGGATACGACAAGGGCCGCGGGCTGCTGACGCAGGCGCTCTGGTTCGCCGTGATGAACACGCTGTTCATGACCTGGTTCTGTCCGGCGCGGCTGCGGGTCTCGCTGCTGCGGGCGTTCGGGGCGAAGATCGGCGAGGGTGTGCTGATCCGGCACAAGGTGCGGGTGCTGTGGCCGTGGAAGCTCACCGTCGGGGACCACACCTGGATCGGTGAGGGCGCCTGGCTGCTGAACCTGGAGCCGGTGACGATAGGGGCGAACGTGTGCCTGTCGCAGGAATCGCTGCTGTGCACCGGCTCGCACGACCACCGGGCCGCCGACTTCCGCTACCGCAACGCGCCGATCGTCGTCGAGGACGGCGCCTGGGTGGCGGTACGGGCCACCGTGCTGGCCGGGGTGACCGTGGGCCGCTGCGCGGTCGCGGGCGCGGGCGCCGTCGTGCACAAGGACCTGCCCGAGCTGACGCTGCAGACCCAGGACGGGCGTCGCCGCCCGGTGGAGGAGCCCAAGTGAGAGTCCTGCACGCCGTGACGCTGCACTCCCCGTCGCACGCCTTCGGCGGGCCGGTCCGGGTCGCGCTGAACCTGACGAAGGGGCTGCGGGCCCGGGGCCACGAGGCACGGCTGCTCGCGCTGGGCGAAGGCTTCCCGGAGCCCTGGCCGACGGACGTCGAGGGCGTGCCCGCCAAGCTCTTCCCGGCCAGGCGGCTGCTCCCGCTGGGCTTCAGCGGGATGACCTCGCCGGCCCTGCTGGCCTCGGCGGGGCGCCTGGTGCGCGACGCGGACGCCGTCCACGTGCACCTGGCGCGGGACCTGGTGACCCTGCCGGTGGCCCTGGCGGCGCTGCGGGCCGGCAAGCCGCTGGTGCTGCAGACCCACGGCATGGTCGACCCGAGCGAGAAACTGCTGGCCAAGGTGCTGGACGCGGTGGCGGTACGCAGGCTGCTGCGCGGCGCGGACGCGGTGCTGTACCTGACCCCGCACGAGCGCGAGGGCCTGGACGCGGTGGTGGGGGCTCCGTTGGCGAAGGCGGTCCGCCTGGTCAACGGCACCCCGGCGCAGGAGGCCCGGCCCGCCCCGTCCGGGCCGCCGCGGATCCTGTACTCGGCGCGCCTGCAGGCCCGCAAGCGGCCGGTGGACTTCGTGGACGCGGCCCCGGCGGTGCTCGCCGAGCACCCTCAGGCGCACTTCGTGGTCGCAGGTCCGGACGAGGGCGAACTGGCGGCCGTACGGGCCCGGATCGGGGAGCTGGGCCTGACGGACCGGTTCACCGTCCCGGGGGCCCTGTCGAGCGCCGAGGTGCTGGCGGAGCTGCGCCGGGCCCACGTCTACGTGCTGCCGTCCGTGGACGAGCCGTTCCCTATGTCGGTGCTGGAAGCGCTCGCGGTGGGCGTCCCCCCGGTGGTGACCCACTCCAACGGCCTGGCCCGCGACATCGCCGCCGCGGGCGCGGGCCGCGCGGTCGACCCGGGCCCGGCGGGCGTGGCGGCGGCGGTGCTGTCCCTGCTCGATCCGGAGGCCAACCGGGCCGCCTCGCTGTCGGCGCGCGAACTGGCCGCCAAGTCCTTTTCGATGGACTCCGTGCTGGACACGCTGCTCCCCGTCTACGAGAAGGCCCTGCGCGCCTAGGCCGGGCCGGCCCGGCCCTTGCCGGCTTAGATACCGTCCCGGCGGTGCTCCTCCACCACCGGGACGGCGCCCATGGTGGTGCGGCGGCGCTTGAGGACGCTCGTGTACACGGCGAGGCCGATGGCACCCACCGCCATCATGATCAGCCCGACCAGGTCGAGGTCGACGCTGCTCATCTCCCAGTCGGTGGCGAAGGTGAGGATGGCCCCCACCACGATCAGGCCTATGCAGCCACCCAGACCGCCCATTTGACTCGCCTCCGCTTTGCCGGTGTCGTGGTCACGTGCTGGCTCCGCGGGTACCCCGGACCCGGACACGGAAACGCCCCCGGGGTCCGGTGGTCCGGTCCTCGGGGGCGTCGTGGCGGGCGGCGGCGGCCGTCGCCCGCGGGTGGTGTTACGCCGGCACCCAGGCGTAGCAGCCCGTGGAGTTGAACTCCGCGGTGCCGCTCGGGATGGCCGCGGTGATCTTGTCGCCCTCCTTGGGCGGGGTCTCCGGACCCGAGGCGAGGATGGAACCGTCCTTGCCCTTGGCCTGCCACGTGCAGTTCGTGGCCTGGGTCAGCGCACGGTAGTTGCCCGCGGCGGGCGAGGTGCGCGGGCCCTCGGGGAAGCCCTTCTCCGCAGCGGCCAGGATCGGCTTCTGCTCGGGGCACAGGATCGTGATCGCGTCCTTCGCCACCGGGATCTCCCCGGTGATGACGGCTCCGGTCGCGGCGTCCTTGTCGCGCTTGGCGGTGCGCTCCACCCGCTGGCATGCCTCCTGGCCGGTCTGGAGGACGGCCGCCGGGTCCGTCTTCTCCGGGACCCGCCCGCTCAGGTACTTCTTCTCCTGCGGCGTGAAGCTGCCCGTCTTCGGGGTGATCTTCGCGTCGGGGAGCACGGGGCCGGTGGGCTTGGCTTCGGGCGTGGTCTCCGCGGTGGGCGGGGCGTCCGCCGGATCGGGGGCCGAGGACGAGGCCGGGGGCTTCGCCTTCGCCTCCGCGCCGGATTCGGCCTTGTCACCGGAACTGCAGGCGGTCAGCGTGAGCGCGGCGGCCAGCAGAACAGCAGCCGCTGCGGAGCGTCGGTACATCGGATGGCTCCCGTACTTACTGGGGTGGAGTAGGCGTGCGGGGCCCGGCCTCGTATGAGCCGGGCCCCGCACGCCGTCAGGCGATTGCTCTGTTACTCGGTTGCTTCGGTCACTTCGCGCCGAAGGTGAGGACCAGCTGCGGGGTGCCCTCCGCGGCGGTCGCCTCCGAGGACCAGATCCACAGCGGGTCGGTGCCCGTGCTCGTCAGGCCCAGGCTGGTGGTGGTGCCCAGCAGCGCGGAGACCGCGGCGGTGTCCAGCTCGACGTTGTGGACCGCCGAGCCGTCCGGCACGCCCGCGATGGAACCGAGCGGGGTGGTGCCGAGGGTGGGCTTGGTGTTGAAGGTGGTGCCCGCGCCGCTCCAGGTGCCGGTGACCGGGACCACGGAGACGGTGTCGGCGGTGCCGGCGCCCGCCTGGGTGCTGGTCTTGATCTGGAGCGAGGCGGCCTTCAGGACCTGGCCGGCCGGGGCGGCCGGCAGGTTGAACCGCAGGTAGGACTCGTACGCCGAGGTGCCGCGCACCGCGAGCGAGGTGGAGGTGCCGTAGGCGGTACCGGGGGCACCCTGGTTGATGTAGGTGTCCTCGGTCGCGTTGACCTCGGCGACCGTGTCGGACGCGGCCTTGGCCAGGTCGAAGTGGCTCTTGACCTGGGCCTGGGTCAGCGCCGTCGGGTAGACGGCCGACTCGTCGAGCTGCCCGGCGAAGAAGTTGCTCGTCGGGCGGGTCGGCCAGCCCGCGAGGCTGTCGCCGCCGACGTGCCAGTAGCCCCCGTAGGTCCCGGTGCTCTTGGCGTTGAGCGAGCCCTTGTTCTGGCCGTCGACGTAGAGCGTGATGCCGTTGGGGCCCTGGGTACCGACGACGTGGTGCCACTTGTTGTCGTTGTACGTGTCGAACAGGCCGGTGGAGACGGTCCGGGTGGAGCCGTCGTGGACACCGAAGACGAGCCGGCCGGTGTTGGTCATGTACAGGTGACGGTCGTACTGGCTGCTGGTGCGGGTGGTGTTGTCACCGAACCCGATCAGCTTGCCGCCGCGCGTGGTGTTCGTCTTGAACCACGTCTCGATGGTGAAGGTGGCGCCGACGCTCTGGCGGCGGTCGCCGTGGAGCAGCTGGCTGGTCCCGTTGAAGCCCATCGCCGTGCTGGAACCGGTGACGGCTCCGGGGCTCTGGCGCAGGGCCGGGGCGTTGAACTGCACGCCGCTGAGGTTGGCCGTCGAGGAGTCGGCGACGTACGGGCTGACGGTGTCGTCGTAGCGCCAGTACAGCTGGGCGCCGTCCGTACGGATCTGGTTCGGGTACGCCTGGACCGAGGTCGGCACGGACACCGAGGCGGTGGCCGAGAGGGCGCTGGTGTTGCCCGCGGCGTCGGTGGCGGTCACGCGGTAGGTGTACGACTGGCCGGCCTTGACCGTGGTGTCGGTCCAGGAGGCCTGCGGACGCTCCCACTCCAGCGACTCCGCCGTCACGGTGGCGGCCGGGGTGGCCGAGCCGTTGCGGTAGATGCGGTAGGTCAGCTTGCTGTCGTCCGAGTCGTAGCTGGTGCGCCAGCGGACCTGGGCCTCGCCCGGCTTGACGCTGGCGGCGCTGGCGACCGGCGTGGTCGGGGCGCCGATGTCGCCGGTGGAGGCGAAGCGGGTCAGGCCCTGCTGCGGGACGCCGTTGATGAGGGTGAACTCACCGCCGACCCACATGTACTTGGTGTCGTTCTTCTCCGCCACGGCCATGACGCGCGGGCCGATGCCCTCGCCGATGCCGTCGTTGGCGGTGGGGTGCCAGCCGAGCTTGCGCGGGCCGCGGACGAAGCCGCCCACGGGGGCGGGGGCTTCGCCTTCGTGGTCGGTCGGCTGGGCCAGCAGGAAGTGGCGCTTGCCGTCGGGGAACTCCAGCTCGGTGGTGCAGTCGTGCGCGTGCGAGGAGCTGTAGAGCACGCCCTGGTACGGCAGCACGAACTGGGTGGCGCCGAGGCAGCGGTCGCGCCACTTCTCGCTGAAGTCGCTCAGGCGCAGGCCGATGCGGCCGTCGAAGACGCCGCCGCCGGAGCCCTCGTTGCCCGTGTAGAAGCCGGTTTCGTCGGTGGAGATGTCCTTGACGACCGAGTTCGACGGGATGTTGGTGTACGTCTTGGTGATCGCACCGGTGGTGGAGTTCACCACGGCCAGTGCGTGCGTGTTGGCACCGTTGACGCTGAAGAAGTCGCCGCCGAGCAGCACGTTCTTGCCGTCGGGGGTGACCTCGATGGCGCGGCCCGGCTCGTCGGCGTTGGCGACGAAGGGCTTCAGGGCGCCGGAGCCGGCGTCGACGGCGGCGAACCGCTCCCGGGTCTGGCCCTCGACCTGGTAGAAGTCTCCGGCCGCGTACAGCGTGTCGTCGGTGACGGCGAGCCCGCGCACGGTGGCGGGGAAGCTCGGGTGGAACGAGGCCTTGGGGGTGCAGGTCGCGATGTCGATCGCGGCGACGCTGGAGACCGGGGTCCCGTTGACGGCACCGAAGTAGCCGCCCGCGTACAGGGTCTTGTTGTCCTTCGAGACGACCAGCGTGCGCACGGTCGCGGTGCCCTCGCCGATGGTGAAGGCGAGCTTGCAGGCCGTGGGGTTACCCGTCGCGGCGTCGAGCGCCACGAAGTTCACGGCCTCCTGCTCGGTACCGCTTCCGGAGCCCTCGGGCGGCCGGACGGTCGAGAAGGTACCGCCGGCGAAGACGGTGCCGCCTGCCTGGGCCATGGCCCAGACGATGCCGTCCGGCTGCCAGGTGGGCAGCTGGTCGGCGGTGAATGCCACAGGCTGGGTGATGGCGGACGCCTGAGGCATCAGCACCAGACCTATGCCGGTGCCCGCACCGGCCAGTGACAGGACGAGGGCAGCAGTCAGCCCTCTGGATCTACGCATGAGCCCCCCAGGGCAATCGCCCGGTTTGATGGCTGAAACTATCCGAACAGCCATATGTACTGGCGCAGACTAGGGCTCACGCGAGGGCCCGGTCACCTCACTTGACCCCTTGCATACCAAATTGGAATCAACAGGGTTCAGCACGGAGGGTGCACTACGGACATACGGCAGCTTTGCCCCGGTCACACCCACACAAGACGGTGAAGCATGACCGGAACACGGCAAAGCGTAGGGGCAATATAAGGCCTAGCGGTCGATGCGCACGGTCACGCCCGCCAGTTGGTCCTCGACCTGGCGGATGTCTGCATCGACCATGATCTTGGCCAGATCGGCCACGAGGACCGTCGGCTTCCAGCCGAGCAGCGCATTGGCCTTGGAGGCGTCGCCGATGAGCGCGTCGACCTCGCTGGGGCGCTCGTACTTGGCGTCGTAGCGCACGTGCTCGTTCCAGTCGAGACCGGCGTGCGTGAAGGAGGCCTCGACGAACTCGCGGACGGTGGCGGCGACGCCGGTGGCGACCACGTAGTCGGTCGCCTCGTCCTGCTGGAGCATCCGCCACATGGCGTCCACGTACTCGGGGGCGTAGCCCCAGTCGCGGACGGCGTCGAGGTTGCCGAGGTAGAGGTGGTCCTGGAGACCGGCCTTGATGCGGGCCACGGCGCGGGTGATCTTGCGGGTCACGAAGGTCTCGCCGCGGCGCGGGGACTCGTGGTTGAAGAGGATGCCGTTGACGGCGAACATGCCGTAGGCCTCGCGGTAGTTCACCGTGGTCCAGTACGCGAAGACCTTGGCCGCGCCGTAGGGGCTGCGCGGGTGGAACGGGGTGGACTCGTTCTGCGGGGGCGGGGTCGCCCCGAACATCTCGGAGGACGAGGCCTGGTAGATGCGGGTGTCGATCCCGCTGGCCCGGATGGCCTCCAGCAGCCGCAGCGCGCCGAGGCCGGTCACGTCACCCGTGTAGAGGGGTGCGTCGAAGGAGACGCGGACGTGCGACTGGGCGCCGAGGTTGTAGACCTCGTCGGGGGCTATCTCGCGCAGCAGGTTCACCAGGGCGACGCCGTCGGACAGGTCGGCGTGGTGCAGGACGAAGGACCGGTTGGCGGTCTGCGGGTCCTGGTAGATGTGGTCGATCCGCTCCGTGTTGAAGCTGGAGGACCGCCGCACGAGCCCGTGCACCGTGTAGCCCTTGGAGAGCAGGAGCTCTGCGAGGTACGAGCCGTCCTGCCCGGTGACGCCGGTGATCAGTGCGGTCTTGCCCATGTGGGGTCCCCCTGGGATTCGTTGCGGTTCATGGTGATTCGGTGTGGTTCATTGTGTGGGGCGGTCCGCGCGTGCTGTGTCCTGGCGGGGGGACGCGCTCCGGGGCTCTGCCCGGGACCGGATGGGTACCGTACACGCCGGGGCGGATCGCCCCGGGCGGCGCCCGGCAGCCGGGATCCGGACCACTGCCACTCCCGCGGGAGCGGACTGGCATCATCGGCGGTATGACAAGTTCGCTGCCGCTCCTGCCCCCGAACGCCCGCGTCTTCGTCGCGGGCCACCGCGGCCTCGTGGGTTCCGCGGTCGCCCGCAGGCTCACCGCCGACGGCCACGAGGTGCTGACCCGGGGCCGCGCCGACCTCGACCTGCGCGACGCCGCCGCGACCGCGGCGTACCTGAAGGACGTCCGGCCGGACGCCGTGGTGCTGGCCGCCGCCAAGGTCGGCGGGATCATGGCCAACAGCACGTACCCGGTGCAGTTCCTCGAGGACAACCTCAAGATCCAGCTCAGCGTCATCGCCGGGGCGCACGAGGCCGGAGTGGGCCGGCTGCTCTTCCTCGGCTCCTCCTGCATCTACCCGAAGCTGGCCCCGCAGCCGATCAGCGAGGACGCCCTGCTGACCGGTCCGCTGGAGCCGACCAACGAGGCGTACGCCCTCGCCAAGATCGCGGGCATCGTCCAGGTCCAGTCGTACCGCAAGCAGTACGGGGCCTCGTACATCTCGGCCATGCCGACGAACCTCTACGGCCCGGGCGACAACTTCGACCTCGAGTCCTCGCACGTCCTGCCCGCGCTGATCCGGCGCTTCCACGAGGCCGCCGCCGAGGGCCGCGACGAGGTCACGCTGTGGGGATCGGGTACGCCGCGCCGGGAGTTCCTGCACGTGGACGACCTGGCCGCCGCCTGCGCGGTGCTGCTGAACAGCTACGACGGCGACGAGCCCGTCAACATCGGCTGCGGCGAGGACCTGACCATCAAGGCGCTCGCCGAGACGGTCGCCGAGGTGACCGGCTTCCGGGGCAAGCTCGCCTGGGACACGTCCAAGCCGGACGGGACCCCGCGCAAGCTGCTGGACGTCGGCCGCCTCACCTCGCTCGGCTGGAAGCCCGGCATCCCGCTGCGGGACGGCATCGCCTCCACCTACGCGTGGTGGCGCGAGCAGGGCTGATCTGACACTCACGTCCTGGGCACCTCAGTACGCTCCGCGACCGTCGACGACGGCGCGGAGCGTGCGTCCCATGACGTCGACATCGCTGGTGAAGGACCAGTTGTCGACGTACTGGAGATCAAGCTGAATCGTTTCGTCCCATGACAGGTCCGAGCGCCCGCTGATCTGCCACAGGCCCGTCATGCCCGGCCGCACGGTGAGCCGGCGCAGCTCGACCTCGTCGTACTTCGCCACCTCCTCCGGCAGCGGCGGGCGCGGCCCGACCAGCGACATGTGGCCGGTGACCACGTTGATCAGCTGCGGCAGCTCGTCCATCGAGGTACGGCGCAGCAGCCGTCCCACCCGGGTCACCCGGGGGTCGCGGCGCATCTTGAACATGAGGCCGTCGTTCTCGTTGGCCCCGGAGAGCTCGGCCTTGCGGGCATCGGCGTCGACGACCATCGTGCGGAACTTCCACATGACGAACGGGACTCCGTCGCGGCCGATGCGGCGCTGCCGGTAGAAGGCCGGGCCACGGGAGCCGAAACGTATCGCCAGGAAGATCCCGAGGAAGAGCGGCGACAGCAGCAGCAGTCCGACCGCGGCTCCCGCCCGGTCCAGGACCGCCTTGAGCAGGGTCTGCCAGCCGCGGCTGAGCGGCGGGACCACCCGCAGCACGGCGAGGCCGCCCGCGGACAGGGTCTCCAGCCGCTTGACCGAGACCTCCACCAGTCCCGGGAAGACGGCGAGTTCCAGCCCGGCGTCGTGCAGGGCCCAGGCGACGCGGCGCAGCCGGTCCCCGGCGAACCGGGCACCCGGTGCGACGAGCACCAGGTCGGCGTGGTGGCTGCGGACGGCGCCGAGCACCTCGTCGGAGTCGCCGTTCAGCGCCTGGGGCATGGCCCCGCCGAGCCGGGCCGCGACCGGCACCCCGCTGACGAGGGATCCGTCGCCGACCGGAACCACTCCGACCACCACGTACGGATGGTCGGTGCGCGCGGCGAGGTGGGCGATGACGTCCTCGGCGGCGTCGGGTTCGCCGACGACCAGGACCCGGCTGACGGCCTGGGCCTCGCGGCGGGCGGCCGAGAGGTGGCGGTAGGTCAGCTTGTGACAGGCGACGGTGATCAGCAGGGCGGGCAACAGGGCCCCGAGTGCGGACAGCCGGGGGGTGTCCTCCTCGGTCACCACGCGGGCCACGGCCAGGACGCCGATGAGAATCAGCCAGTCGTGCAGGACGGGCAGTACGCCGCGGGATTCGCCGAGCAGCCGGGCCGCGTAACGGCGGCGCAGCGCCTGGACGCCGGTCCATGCGACGGCGGCGCCGAGGGCGCAGTACAGCGGTCGTACCTGCTGGGCGGCTTCGAAGACCAGCCCGACGGGCACGGCGGCGCCCAGGAAGTCCGCGGCGAGGGCCGCGGGCAGGTACCACCGGGCCTTGTCCCCGAGCCTACGGGCAGGTGCAGCCGTCCCCTGGGCCGCCCTGGCCACTCTTTGCGCAGGAAAATGAACATGCCTCATGGGCCCCCCTGGCACGTGGTCTATGACTGTGACGAGTGTCCACGGCTTCCCCGGGCAACGGACATCTGTCGCACCGGGAAACAGTACGACAAACACCCGTACGGTAAATGCCGTTTGGGTTAACACGGCCTCTTGTTGCGCAAGTGTTAGCAACCGGTATTGCCCGTTCCGATTACCGGACTGCCCCATCCCATACGAAGGTGAATGATCCGGATACCGGATACGTCTCTTCGGACAACGAACCGTTTCCGGCCAACCTTTTGACGCGGCCCTGACATCCCAGCCTGTAAGTGGCAATCTTCGACCGTTCATCGCACCAGCCCTGATCTGCCCGGAGGCCCACCCAGCCGTCCGGAACCCCCCTTGCAGAAGGAGTCTGCGTTGAGGTCCACCCCCCAGCGGCGCGCCACTGCGGCCGGCGCGCTCATTGCCGCGGCAGCCCTGCTCGCCGTAGGCATACAGACCGGCACCGCCACCGCCGACGCCACCGCGTCCCAGGCCGGCAGCGCCGTCCAGTCCAACCCGGGCGCGGCCAACCGCGTACTCAGCGCTTCGGAGCGTGCGACGCTCCTCGCCGAGGCCAACTCCACCACCGCGCAGGCTGCCAAGGCCCTCGGCCTCGGCACCGGCGAGAAGCTGGTCGTCCGTGACGTCGTCAAGGACGCCGACGGCACCACGCACACCACGTACGAGCGCACCTACGACGGCCTCCCGGTCCTCGGCGGCGACCTCACCGTCCACGCCAAGGACGGAGTGACCAAGAGCGTCACCAAGGCGACGAACCACGAGATCAAGGTCGCGGACACCAACGCCTCGGTCACCCCGGCGGCAGCCGAGAGCCAGGCCGTCGCCGCGGCCGGCGCCGAGGGCTCCAAGGAGGCCAAGGCCTCCAAGGGCGCCCGCAAGGTGATCTGGGCGGCCGAGGGCGCTCCGGTCCTCGCGTTCGAGACCGTCGTCGGCGGCCTCCAGCACGACGGCACGCCCAACGAGCTGCACGTGGTGACCAACGCCAAGACCGGCGCGAAGATCACCGAGTGGCAGGCCATCGAGACCGGCACCGGCAACACCATGTACAGCGGCCAGGTGACGATCGGGTCCTCGCAGTCGGGCAGCAACTACACGCTGAACGACGCCACGCGCGGCGGGCACAAGACGAACAACCTCAACCGGGGCACCTCCGGCACCGGCACCCTGTTCTCCGGCCCGGACGACACCTGGGGCAACGGCCTTCCGGCCAACCTGGAGACGGCCGCCGCCGACGCCCACTACGGCGCGCAGGTCACGTGGGACTACTACAAGAACGTGCACGGCCGCAACGGTCTGCGCAACGACGGCGTCTCCCCGTACAGCCGGGTCCACTACGGCAACAACTACGTGAACGCGTTCTGGGACGACTCCTGCTTCTGCATGACGTACGGCGACGGTGACGGCAACGCCAAGCCGCTCACCTCCACCGACGTGGCCGCCCACGAGATGACCCACGGCCTGACCTCGGTCACCGGCAACATGACCTACAGCGGTGAGCCCGGCGGTCTGAACGAGGCGACCTCGGACATCTTCGCCGCGGCCGTCGAGTTCTACGCCAACAACCCGCAGGACGTCGGCGACTACCTGGTCGGCGAGAAGATCGACATCCGCGGCAACGGCACCCCGCTGCGCTACATGGACAAGCCGAGCAAGGACGGCTCGTCGAAGGACGCCTGGTACTCCGGCATCGGCGGCATCGACGTCCACTACTCCTCGGGCCCGGCCAACCACTGGTACTACCTGGCCTCCGAGGGCTCGGGCGCCAAGGTCGTCAACGGCGTGAGCTACGACTCGCCGACCTCCGACGGCCTGCCGGTCACCGCGATCGGCCGTGACGCAGCCTCGAAGATCTGGTTCCGCGCGCTGACCACCGGTCTGTTCAAGTCGAACACCAACTACGCGGCCGCCCGTACGGCGACCCTGCAGGCGGCGGCCGACCTCTACGGCGCCGGCTCGGTCACCTACAACAACGCGGCGAACGCCTGGGCGGCCATCAACGTCGGCCCGCGCATCGTGAGCGGCGTCTCGGTCACCCCGATCGCCAACCAGACCACCCAGATCAACACCGCTGTCAGCCTGCAGGTCCAGGCCACCAGCACCAACCCGGGTGCGCTGAGCTACGCGGCGACCGGCCTGCCGGCCGGCCTGTCGATCAACTCCTCCACCGGTCTGATCTCCGGCACGGCCACCACCGCGGGCACGTCCAACGTGACCGTCACGGTGACCGACTCGCAGGCCAAGACGGGTACGGCGGCCTTCACCTGGACGGTCGGCACCGCCCAGCAGAACGTCTTCGAGAACACGAACGACTACCAGATCGCGGACAACGCCACGGTCGAGTCCCCGCTCGCGGTGACCCGCACGGGCAACGCCCCGAGCACGCTGAAGGTGGACGTGAACATCGTCCACACCTACGTCGGTGACCTGGTGGTCGACCTGGTCGCCCCCGACGGCAGCGTCTACAACCTGCGCAACCGCTCCGGCGGCAGCGCGGACAACATCGTCCAGTCCTTCACCGTGAACGCCTCCTCCGAGGTCGCGAACGGCACCTGGAAGCTCCGCGTCAGGGACGCTGCCAGCCTGGACACCGGCTACATCAACAGCTGGAAGCTCACCTTCTGACCCCACCGGGTACAGGTGAAGGACAGCTGAACCGCTAGACACGGGGCCGCCCGGGAGGAAACCTCCCCGGGCGGCCCTGTCCCATTGGTCCGTGCCCCCATCGGTCCGTGCCCCCCCCATTGGTCCGCGTCCGCCCGGGACCAACTGCCCTGCGGCCGGTGACCTCCGGCGCCGTCGCGCGAGCCCCCCTCCAGGGAGACTGAACCCGAGCGAACCTACGGAGGCGTAGGTTCGGGTGACCCCCGAATGACGGACGTGCCCCCATGCCGCAGCTCCCTTCCACCTCTCCGCCGGCTCCCGCCGCCCAGCGCCCGTGGCTGATCCAGGGCGGCATGGGCGTCGGCGTCTCCGGCTGGCGGCTGGCCCGGGCCGTGTCCCGGGAAGGACAGCTGGGCGTGGTCTCCGGCACCGCCCTGGACGTCGTGCTCGCCCGCGTCCTGCAGACCGGCGACCCCGGCGGACACGCCCGCCGCGCACTGGCCGCCTTCCCGCTCCCCGAGCTCGCCCAGACCGCCCTCGACTGCTACTTCCGCGAGGACGGACTGGACGAGGGCGTCCCCATGCGCACCACCCCGCGGCTGCGGGCGACCGGCGGGGCCCAGGCAGAGATCCTCACCGTCCTCGGCAATTTCGCCGAGGTCTGGCTAGCGAAGGAGGGACATGACGGACTCGTCGGCATCAACTACCTGGAAAAGATCCAGCTGGCCACCGCCCCCGCGATGTTCGGCGCGATCCTGGCAGGCGTCGACCACGTGCTCGTGGGTGCGGGAGTCCCCGGTCAGATCCCTGCCCTCGCCTCTCGGCTGGCGCGCTACGAACCCTGCGTGACCCGGATCGCCGTGGAGGGCCAGGAGGAGCCGCTGGACCACCTCTTCGACCCGGGGGCGCTGCTGGCCGGGCACCTGCCGGGCCCGCTGCGGCGCCCGGAGGTCCTCGCGATCGTCTCCCTCCCGGTGCTGGCCGCCTACCTGGCCCGGGACGAGGCGACCCGCCCCGACGGGTTCGTGATCGAGACGAGCGGGGCGGGCGGGCACAGCGCCCCGCCGCGCGGTCCGATGACGCTCGACGCGCAGGGCGAACCGGTCTACGGCCCGCGCGATCACCCGGACCTGGCCAAGATGGCGGCGCTCGGCCTGCCGTTCTGGCTCGCCGGGGGCCAGGCGAGCCCCGCGGCCGTCGCGGCGGCCCGGGCCGCGGGCGCGGCCGGGGTGCAGGTCGGCAGCGCCTTCGCCCTGTGCGAGGAGTCGGGGATGGCCCGGCACCTGCGCGAGGAACTGCGCGGCCGGGCCCACGAGGGCACCCTCACCGTCCGCAACGACCCCCAGGCCTCACCGACCGCCTTCCCCTTCAAGGTGGCGGAGCTGGCGGGCACGGTGTCCGAACCTGAGGTGGCGGCGGCCCGGCGCCGGGTGTGCGACCTCGGTTTCCTGCGCACGCCGGTACGGGGCCCCCGCGGGCTCGCCTACCGGTGCGCGGCCGAGCCCGAGGCCGCGTACGTCCGCAAGGGCGGGGACGCGGCGGACACCAAGGGCCGGCGGTGCCTGTGCAACGGGCTGCTCGCCACGATCGGGCTGGCGCAGCGGCGGCCCGGCGGCCGGGTGGAACCGCCGCTGGTGACCATCGGCAAGGACCTGTCGTTCCTGCCGGAGCTCTCCCCCGACGCCGGGCCCTACACGGCGGCCGACGTGGTGCGGTGGCTGGCCGCCGGGACCGGCGCGCAGGCGCGCGGCTGACGGCCGGGCCACCGGGCGTCCAGGGGCGGTCAGCCGATGGAACGGACGATGCGGTTGACGAACTCCTCCGCCTCCTCCGTCATCTCCTCATCCAGCCCTTCCTCTTCTTCTGCCTCCTCTTCCTCTACTGCTTCCTCTTCCTCCGTGGCGTCCTCGCTGCCGCCTTCCTCGACGGCCTCGTCCTCACCGGACTCCTCCTCGACGGCCTCGTCGCCCCGGCCCTGCTCCCCGCGGCCCGCGTCCGTGCTGTCCTGGTCGTCACCGGTCTGATCGCCGGTCTGGTCACCGCGGCCCTGCTCCCCGCGGCCCTCGTCCTCGCGGCCGTTCCAGCCCCCGTTGCCCTGGTCACCCCGGCCGTTGCCGTCGGCCGGCTTGAAGAAGACCGCGACGACCTCCAGGTTCCGCGCCCGCTGGCCCGGCTGCAGGACCCGCTCCGCCCGGCCGCTGCAGCCGGGGTTGTCGAAGAGGACGGCCTGCGACCGGGTCTCGTTGATCACCTCTACGGCGGGCTCGCGCCGCGAGGTGTGGGTGAGCAGGTAGCAGGTGTCGTTGTCCGCGGGCCGGATCTGCGCCCTGCGCTCGTCCCCGTCGTCCTCGACGAACCGGTAGTGCAGCGTGCCGAGGCCGCGCCCGTCGGGGCCGTCGGCCAGCGACGGGGCGGCTGTGGGAAGGACGAGCGCGGCGGCGCCGACGAACACGGCGGCGGCGGTGGTGCGAAGACGCATGAGGAGTCCGTTTCTCGGGGTCCGCGGATGCCCGGGTCCGGTGGCATCCGCGGGCAGCGTAGGAGCGGACCAGTACGGCGAAACGTTTCTGCATGCTCAGCGCGGTCGGAGGTTCACCCTCCCGGAAGGCGGTCCTGAGCCCATCCGGCAGCGCGGAACGACACCCGTGCGCACCGGCCCCCGCAGGGCTCCGGTGCGCACGGCCGGCCCGTCCCCGGGCGGGTCGCTCAGCGCAGGACCACGCCGTCCCCCGGAACCGCCTCGCTGACCGCCGGGCCCGCGACCAGGCCCAGTTCGGCCGGGGTCGCCAGCAGCGGGTGCGCGGGCAGGATGCGGACGGTGTACCCGAACGGCCCCGTGCGGTCGAGGGCGAGCGGGCCCTCGTACACCCAGCGGCCCTCCAGGTCGGGGCCGGCGGCCGGCTTGAGCGGGAAGGTCCGCGCGTCCCGGATCACGTCCTGCGGGTCCACCCGGCCCGCGACGGCCTGCACCTCCACCTCCTCGGGCGAGAGCGCGTCCAGCGAGACCCGGACCCGCAGCGTGAGCGTGGCCCCGAGTTCGGCGGTGCCGTTCACGGGCGCGGCGGCCAGCGCCTCCACGTGCTCGACGGCGACGCCCGGCCAGGCGGCCCGGACCCGCCCCTTCCACCAGGCGAGGTCCCGCGCCGCCCCGGCGCTCAGGGCGCGGTGGGCGAGCGCGGCCGGTGCGTACAGCCGCTGCACGTACTCCCGCACCATCCGGCCCGCGAGCACCTTGGGCCCCAGCGAGACCAGGGTGCGCCGGACCATCTCGATCCAGCGCACGGGCAGCCCGCTGCCCCCGGCCCGGTCGTAGAAGCGGGGCGCGACCCGGCCCTCGATCAGCTCGTAGAGGGCGTTCGCCTCCAGGTGGTCCCGGCGGTCCTCGTCGGCCCCGAGCCCGTCCGCGGTGGGGATCGCCCAGCCGAAGTCGGACTCGAACCACTCGTCCCACCAGCCGTCCAGCACGGACAGGTTGAGGCAGCCGTTCAGGGCGGCCTTCATCCCGCTCGTCCCGCAGGCCTCCAGCGGGCGCAGCGGGTTGTTCAGCCAGACGTCGCAGCCCGGGTAGAGCTTCTGCGCCATCGCCATGCCGTAGTCGGGCAGGAAGACGATCCGGTGGCGCACCCGCGGGTCGTCCGAGAAGCGCACCAGCTCCTGCACGAGGCGCTTCCCGCCGTCGTCCGCCGGGTGCGCCTTGCCCGCGACCACGATCTGCACCGGCCGCTCGGGGTCCAGCAGCAGCCTGCGCAGCCGCTCCGGGTCGCGCAGCATCAGCGTGAGGCGCTTGTACGAGGGCACGCGGCGGGCGAAGCCGATGGTGAGCACGTCCGGATCGAGTACGGAGTCCACCCATCCCAGTTCGGCGTCCGCGGCCCCGCGCTGGCGCCAGGAGGCCCGCAGCCGGTCGCGCACCTCCTGCACCAACTGTTCGCGGAGCACCCGGCGCAGGTCCCAGACGTCCTGGTCGGGAATGTCCGCGACCGCGTCCCAGCGCTGGGAGCCGCCGACCGAGAGGGCGTCCTCGGTGCGGCCGGCGCCGATCTGGCGGGCGCCGAGCCGGACGACCTCGGGGGCCACCCAGGTCGGGGCGTGCACCCCGTTCGTCACGGAGGTGATCGGCACGTCGGCGGCGTCGAAGCCCGGCCACAGCCCGGCGAACATCTCCCGGCTGACGGCGCCGTGCAGGGTGGAGACCCCGTTGGCCCGCTGGGCCAGGCGCAGCCCCATGACCGCCATGTTGAACACGCCGGGGTCGCCCCCGGGGTAGGACTCGGCGCCGAGTTCGAGGATCCGCTCGACCGGTACGCCCTCCAGTTCCCCGCCCTCGCCGAAGTGCCGGGCGACCAGGGCCCGCTCGAAGCGGTCGATGCCCGCGGGGACGGGGGTGTGCGTGGTGAAGACGGTCCCGGCGCGGACGGCTTCGACGGCGGCGTCGAAGCCGAGGCCCTGCTCCCGTTCCAGTTCCCTTATGCGTTCGAGCCCGAGGAAGCCGGCGTGTCCCTCGTTGGTGTGGAACACCTCGGGGTCGGGGTGGCCCGTCAGCTCGCAGTAGAGGCGGACGGCGCGGACGCCGCCGATACCGAGGAGCATCTCCTGGAGCAGCCGGTGGTCGCTGCCGCCTCCGTAGAGCCGGTCGGTCACCTCGCGGGCCGCGCTGTCGTTGTCCTCGACGTCGGAGTCCAGCAGCAGCAGGGGCACCCGGCCGACGCGGGCCCGCCAGACGTGCGCGTGCAGGGCCCGGCCGCCGGGGAGGGTCAGCGAGACCCGGGCGGGGGTGCCGTCGGCCTGGCGCACGAGGTCGAGGGGCAGCTCGTCGGGATCGAGGACGGGGTACTGCTCCTGCTGCCAGCCGTCGCGGGAGAGCGACTGGCGGAAGTAGCCGTGCCGGTAGAGCAGTCCCACGCCGATGAGCGGGACTCCGAGGTCGCTGGCGGCCTTCAGGTGGTCCCCGGCGAGGATGCCGAGGCCGCCGGAGTACTGGGGCAGGGCGGCGGTGATACCGAACTCGGGGGAGAAATAGGCGATCCCGGCGGGCAGGCCGCCCTCGGACTCGTGTCCCTGGTACCACCTCCCGCCGGTCACGTAGTCATCGAGGTCGGCTGCGGCGGCCGCGAGCCTCCGCAGGAAGCGGCGGTCGGCGGACAGTTCGGCCAGCCGGGCGGCGGACACGGCACCGAGGAGCCGGACGGGATCGCCGTCGGCGGCCTGCCAGCCCTCGGGGTCGACGGATTGGAAGAGTTCGCGGGTCTCGGCATGCCACGACCAGCGCAGATTGCGCGCGAGGTCGTTGAGCGGCAGCAGGGTCTCCGGGAGGACGGGGCGCACGGTGAATCGACGGATAGCCTTCACACGTTCCACCTTCGCAGGGGATTGCGGATCGGAGCGGCCGCACCACGCTGTGCACCCGCGCATCACCCCCGGAAGGCTAGCGAGACGGACGCCTTCCGGCCACGGCGCCCTCGCGGGCGCCGGGCGGCCCGCGCGCGGCCCGGATCGCGTCCGCCGCGGCCCTCATGGCCGGATCCCGTCGGAACGGTGTCGAGATCCCGCCGGATTCCCTGCTGGTTTCGGCGCCGAAATCCCGGTCCGCACCGGTCGAAATCACCGGCACGCACCGCGCGGAAGGGGCGCGCGCCCGGGCGCGGAACGGCACTGAAGCGACCACTGGGACCCATGAGACGGATGAGCCGCCTCTCGTACCTCGGGTAGTCCTGGCCGACTTGACGGAGCCTCGGCCGATGTCGATCCGGGGCTTGGTATCGGCCGTGACCCTACGTACGAGTAGTTAACCGAGGGCCCGGATTGGGCGGGGGGAGAGTGGGAAGGGCTCACCGGGTACACGCGGTACACGCACGGCGCACCCGCCCCCAACCTCTCCCCGCCACCCGAGTGAACGCGGACAGGAGCGGCCATGCCCGCAGCCCAGCCGTCTTCCGAGCGGCTAGAAACAGAGCGAACAGAGCGTGCACGACCAGCCGGTTCCCCGGCTGCGCTGTTGTCACCGAGCCCTGCGAACTGCCCCCAGGTGATCCCATCATGATCGGTCGCATTCCCGTGCTGGACGTCCGCCCCGCCGTCGACTGCGGCGCCAGACCCGCCAAGGCGGTGGTGGACGAGGTCTTCGAAGTCTCCGCCACCGTGTTCCGCGAGGGACACGACGCCGTGGCCGCACACGTCGTACTCCGAGATCCGAGCGGGCGGCTGCGGCCCCCCGTGCCCATGCGCGAGCTCGCCCCCGGTACCGACCGGTGGGGGGCGCGGGTGTCCGCCGATGCCGAGGGGAGGTGGACGTACGCCGTCGAGGCGTGGAGCGACCCGGTGGCCACCTGGCGGTCCCACGCGGCGATCAAGATCCCCGCCGGGATCGACACCGGGCTGGTGCTGCTGGAGGGCGCCGAGCTCTACGAGCGGGCCGCCGCCCGGATCCCCAAGCGCGACGGCCGCGGGGCCGTGCTCGCCGCCGCCGAGCTGATGCGGGACGAGGACGCCGAGGTCGCCGAGCGGTACGCGGCCGCCCTCGCCCCCGAGGTGGACGCGGCGTTCGCGAAGCGCCCGTACCGGGAGCTGGTCACGGCCGCCAAGGCGCTGCCGCTGCTGGTCGAGCGCAAACGGGCCCTCTTCGGCTCCTGGTACGAGATGTTCCCGCGCTCCGAGGGGGCCGAGGTCGAGCCCGGTGAGGTGCCGGTCAGCGGGACCTTCCGGACGGCTGCCGACCGGCTTCCCGCGGTGGCTGCGATGGGCTTCGACGTGGTGTACCTGCCGCCCGTCCACCCGATCGGCAGCACCTACCGCAAGGGCCCGAACAACACGCTGTCCGCGGGGAGTTGGGACCCCGGTGTGCCGTGGGCCATCGGTTCCACGGAGGGCGGGCACGACGCCGTGCACCCCGACCTCGGCACCATCGAGGACTTCGACGCCTTCGTGGCGCGGGCCCGCGAGCTGCACATGGAGATCGCGCTCGACTTCGCCCTCCAGTGCTCCCCCGACCACCCCTGGGTGGAGAAGCACCCGGAGTGGTTCCGCCACCGCGCCGACGGGACCATCGCGTACGCGGAGAACCCGCCGAAGAAGTACCAGGACATCTACCCCGTCCACTTCGACACCGACATGGCCGGCATCGTCGAGGAGACGGTCCGGATCCTGCGGTACTGGATGGAGCACGGCATCCGGATCTTCCGGGTCGACAATCCGCACACCAAGCCCGTCGTCTTCTGGCAGAAGGTGATCGCGGACATCAACAAGTCCGACCCCGACGTGATCTTCCTGGCCGAGGCCTTCACCCGTCCGGCGATGATGCGCGCGCTCGCGGCGGTCGGCTTCCAGCAGTCCTACACGTACTTCACCTGGCGCAACACCAAGGCCGAGCTCACCGAGTACCTGACCGAGCTCTCGGACACCCGGTCGGCCTCCGTGATGCGGCCGAACTTCTTCGTGAACACGCCGGACATCCTGCACGAGTACCTCCAGCACGGCGGGCGCCCCGCCTTCGAGGTGAGGGCCGTGCTCGCCGCCACCCTGTCCCCGTCCTGGGGGGTCTACGCCGGGTACGAGCTGTGCGAGAACACCCCGGTGCGGGAGGGCAGCGAGGAGTACCTGAACTCGGAGAAGTACGAGTTCCGGCCGCGCGACTGGTCCGCCGCCGACCGCGAGGGCCGCACCATCGCCCCGCTGATCACCGCCCTGAACCGGCTGCGCCGGCGCAACCCCGCGCTCCAGCAGCTGCGCGACATCCACTTCCACCCGACCGACAACGAACAGGTGATCGCCTATTCGAAGCACGCGGGAGCCAATTCCGTACTGGTGGTCGTCAACCTCGATCCGCACCACACCCAGGAGGCGACGGTCTCGTTGGACATGCCGGTACTCGGCCTCGACTGGCACGGGTCCCTCGCGGTGCGCGACGAGCTCACCGGCGAGACCTATCACTGGGGCAGGGCGAACTACGTGCGCCTAGAGCCGGGCCGTACGCCCGCGCACGTACTGGCCGCTCTGCGACCGTCCCCGCCCACCGGAGGGTCACCCACCACATGATGATCAACGATCCCGTCCCCGACACCTTCGAGGACACCCCAGCCAAGGACCGCGACCCAGACTGGTTCAAGCGGGCCGTCTTCTACGAGGTCCTCGTCCGCTCCTTCCACGACAGCAACGGCGACGGCGTCGGGGACCTCAAGGGGCTCACCGCCAAGCTGGACTACCTCCAGTGGCTCGGCGTCGACTGCCTCTGGCTCCCCCCGTTCTTCGCCTCACCCCTGCGCGACGGGGGTTACGACGTCTCCGACTACACCTCCGTGCTCCCCGAGTTCGGCGACCTCGCCGACTTCGTGGAGTTCGTGGACGCCGCGCACCACCGCGGCATGCGGGTGATCATCGACTTCGTCATGAACCACACAAGCGACCAGCACGAGTGGTTCCAGCAGTCCCGCAAGGACCCGGACGGTCCCTACGGCGACTACTACATGTGGGCCGACAACGACAAGCAGTACCAGGACGCCCGCATCATCTTCGTCGACACCGAGACCTCCAACTGGACGTACGACCCCGTACGCAAGCAGTACTACTGGCACCGCTTCTTCTCGCACCAGCCGGACCTCAACTACGAGAACCCGGCCGTGGTCGAGGAGATCGTCTCGGCCCTGCGCTTCTGGCTGGACCTCGGCATCGACGGCTTCCGCCTCGACGCCGTGCCCTACCTGTACGCCGAGGAGGGCACCAACTGCGAGAACCTCCCCCGCACCCACCAGCTCCTCAAGCGGGTCCGGGCCGAGATCGACGCGCACTACCCGGACACCGTCCTGCTCGCCGAGGCCAACCAGTGGCCCGAGGACGTCGTCGACTACTTCGGGGACTTCGCGAAGGGCGGGGACGAATGCCACATGGCCTTCCACTTCCCCGTCATGCCGCGCATCTTCATGGCCGTACGAAGAGAGTCCCGCTACCCGGTCTCCGAGATCCTGGCCAAGACCCCTGCGATCCCGGACCGCTGCCAGTGGGGCATCTTCCTGCGCAACCACGACGAGCTCACCCTCGAAATGGTCACCGACGAAGAGCGCGACTACATGTACGCCGAGTACGCCAAGGACCCGCGGATGCGGGCCAACATCGGCATCCGGCGCCGCCTCGCCCCGCTCCTGGACAACGACCGCAACCAGATGGAGCTGTTCACCGCCCTGCTGCTGTCGCTGCCCGGCTCGCCGGTGCTCTACTACGGCGACGAGATCGGCATGGGCGACAACATCTGGCTGGGCGACCGCGACGGTGTGCGCACGCCCATGCAGTGGACCCCGGACCGCAACGCCGGTTTCTCCTCGTGCGATCCGGGCAGGCTGAACCTGCCGGTCATCATGGACCCGGTCCACGGGTACCAGGTCACCAATGTCGAGGCCGCGATGGCATCGCCCTCCTCACTGCTGCACTGGACCCGGCGGATGATCGAGGTCCGCAAGGCGAACCCCGCCTTCGGCCTCGGTTCGTACACCGAACTGCCCTCGTCCAACCCGGCAGTACTCGCCTTCCTGCGCGAGTTCGGGGACGACCTGGTGCTGTGCGTGCACAACTTCTCGCGCTTCGCGCAGCCCACCGAGCTGGATCTGCGGTCGTTCAACGGGCGGGTCCCGGTGGAGCTCACGGGTGACGTGCGCTTCCCCCCGATCGGCGAGTGGCCGTACCTGCTGACCCTGGCGGGACACGGCTTCTACTGGTTCCGGCTGCGGACCGAACAACGGACCGAGCCGCGACCCGAGTAGCCGTCTCGGGCGAGGGGCCGAAGGGGCGCGCGCAACAGGCGCCGCCCCGGAGGCGGACGAGCCCCGAAAAGGGGGCGGGCAACGCGAATGGGTCAACCGCCCGCCCCTGTACGGATCATCCTGACCCGACACTCGCACACGCCGGAGAAGCAACTGCCGCACATCCGGGACACTCTGCGCATTCTGTGACGGCCCGGGGAAAGGACGCGACGCCATGTCGGAGGCTGCATCCGCCCGGAGCCGACTGGCGGCCGACCCGGCCGCCGGGATCGGCCCGCTGGAACCGATGCTGCGGGCCTGGCTGCCCGCACAGCGCTGGTTCGCGGGCAAGGGCCGCACCATCACCGGGCTCAGGGCGGTCTCGGCCGCCGAACTGCTGCCACCGGGCTCCACCCCCGGACTGCTGCACCTGCTCCTCGACGTGGACGGGGACTGCTACCAGCTGCTGCTGGGCATCCGCCCGTCCCTGCCGCCCGCACTCGCACCCGCCCTCATCGGCCACGCCGAGGACGGTCCGTACGCGGGCCGGGCCGTGTACGAGGCGCTCGGCGACCCGAAGCTGGCGGCCATGCTGCTGGAGCGGCTGCGCTCCCCCGGCACCCTGGGGCCCCTGCGCTTCGACCGGGACCCGCAGGCGCCGGTCCCGGCGGGGCTGGTCCCGCGGCCCCTGTCCGGGGAGCAGACCAACTCCTCTCTCATCTACGGAGATTCGTTCATCCTCAAGGTGTTCCGCAGGGTCGGCCCCGGGGTCAACCCGGACCTGGAGCTGCCCCGGGCCCTGGCCGCCGCGGGCTGCGCCCGGGTCCCGGCGCCCGTCGCCTGGTACGAGGCCGAGCTGCCCGGCAGCGAACCGCTGACCCTGGGCGTGCTCCAGCCGTACCTGCGCGGCTCCGACGACGGCTGGCAGCTGGCGCTGCGCCGGCTGGGGGCCGGGGAGGACTTCACCGCCGAGGCGCACGCGCTCGGCCGGGCCACCTCCGAGGTGCACAGCGCGCTCGCCGACGCCCTGCCGACGCTCGCGCTCGGCCCCGAGCAGACCGCCCGGCTCGCCGCCGGGATGACGGCGCGGCTGGCCGCCACCGCCCGCGAGGTGCCCGCCCTGCGGCCCTACGAACCGGGGCTGCGCGGGGCCTTCGACGCGCTGGCCGCCTCCCGGGGGGCCGGGGTCCGCGCCCAGCGGATCCACGGGGACCTCCATCTGGGGCAGACCCTGCGCACCCTCGACGGCTCCTGGTCGTTGATCGACTTCGAGGGCGAGCCGGCCCGGTCGCTGGCCGACCGGCGCCGTCCCGAACCGGCCGTCCGCGACATCGCCGGGATACTGCGTTCCTTCGACTACGCCGCCCGCTCGCACCGGCCGTTCGCCCCCGCCTGGGCGGACGACTGCCGGGCCGCCTTCTGCGAGGGCTACGCCCGCACCACCGGGCGCGACCCGCGGGAGGACCCCGTACTGCTGCGGGCGTACGAGACGGACAAGGCGGTGTACGAGGCCCGGTACGAGTCCCGGCACCGTCCCGACTGGCTGCACGTGCCGATGGCCGCGATCCGGCGGCTCGCCTCGGGCACGGACCGCGGCTTCGGCCGGACCCAGCCGGGTCCGGGTCCCGTCGCCCGGCCGGGTCCGGGCGCCGGTCCCGGCCCCGGTGAAGGATTCCCCGCTCTCTCCCCGCACCCCCGCCCGCAGCCGCCTAGGAGGCCGCACACGTGAGCCCCGCCCGTCAGTCACCGTCCACCACCTCGCCGACCCCGGCCCCGGCTGCCGCCCCGGTCCCCGCTGCGGCCGCGGCCCCGGCCCCGGCTCCGGCTCCGGGCCGCCCCGCCGCGGCCACGGCGGGGCGCAACGCCAAGACGCCCGCACCGCGTGCCCGCAGGGCCCGCGCGCACGGGGTCCGGCCGGCGCCCGCCCTCGGCGGTGACGAACGGGCCCGGCTGCTGGAGGGACGCCACCACGATCCGCACGGCGTGCTGGGCGCCCGCGCCCAGCGGGGCGGAGTGGTCTTCCGCGTGCTGCGTCCCTACGCCAAGGCGGTCACCGTCGTGGCCAAGGGGCTGCGCGCCGAGCTCGTCGACGACGGCGACGGGCTGTTCTCCGGGCTGCTGCCGCTCACCGGGGTACCGGACTACCGGCTCCTGGTCACGTACGACAGCGACGAGATCGAGGTCCACGACCCGTACCGGTTCCTGCCCGCCATCGGCGAGCTGGACCTGCACCTGATCGGCGAGGGCCGCCACGAGCAGCTGTGGAAGGCGCTCGGGGCCGAGCCCATGGAGCACCAGGGGGTGGCCGGGACCCGGTTCACGGTGTGGGCGCCCAACGCCCAGGGGGTCCGGGTCAGCGGTGACTTCTCCTACTGGGACTCCGTCGCGTACCCGATGCGTTCACTGGGCGCGAGCGGGGTGTGGGAGCTGTTCCTGCCGGGCGTGGGGGCGGGCGCCCTGTACAAGTACGACATCACCCGTCCCGACGGCAGCCACACCCTGCGCGCCGACCCGATGGCCCGGTCGGCGGAGGTCCCCCCGGCGAACGCCTCGGTGGTCACCGCCTCCCGGTACGAGTGGCAGGACGCCGCGTGGATGGCGGCCCGGGGCGCCCGTCCGGCGCACCAGGCCCCCATGTCCGTGTACGAGCTGCACCTGGCGTCCTGGCGGCCCGGGCTCTCGTACCGGCAGCTGGCGGAGCAGCTCCCGGCGTACGTGAAGGAGCTGGGGTTCACGCACGTGGAGCTGATGCCGGTCGCCGAGCACCCCTTCGGCGGGTCGTGGGGCTACCAGGTCACCGGTTTCTACGCGCCCACCTCTCGGATGGGCACCCCGGACGAGTTCCGCGGCCTGGTGGACGCGCTGCACCGGGCGGGGATCGGGGTGATCGTCGACTGGGTGCCGGCGCACTTCCCGCGCGACGACTGGGCGCTGGCCGAGTTCGACGGGCGGCCGCTGTACGAGCACCAGGACCCGCAGCGGGCCGCGCACCCGGACTGGGGGACGCTGGAGTTCGACTACGGCCGCAAGGAGGTCCGCAACTTCCTCGTCGCCAACGCCGTGTACTGGTGCGAGGAGTTCCACGTCGACGGGCTGCGCGTGGACGCGGTGGCCTCGATGCTCTACCTCGACTACTCGCGCAGCGAGGGCCAGTGGACGCCCAACGAGCACGGCGGGCGGGAGAACCTGGACGCGGTGGCGCTGCTCCAGGAGATGAACGCGACCGTGTACCGGCGCTGCCCCGGGGTGGTGACGATCGCGGAGGAGTCCACCGCCTGGAACGGTGTGACCCGGCCGACGGACAGCGGCGGGCTGGGCTTCGGGCTGAAGTGGAACATGGGCTGGATGCACGACACCCTGCGCTACATGTCGAAGGAGTCGGTGCACCGCAAGTACCACCACCACGACATGACCTTCGGGATGGTGTACGCCTTCAGCGAGAACTACGTCCTGCCCATCTCGCACGACGAGGTGGTGCACGGCAAGGGCTCGCTCGTGTCGAGGATGCCCGGTGAGGACTGGTGGCAGAAGCGGGCGGCGCACCGTGCCTACCTGGGCTTCATGTGGGCCCACCCGGGCAAGCAACTGCTCTTCATGGGGCAGGAGTTCGCCCAGGGTTCGGAGTGGTCGGAGACGTACGGGCCGGACTGGTGGCTGCTGGACTCCTCCTACCCCGCGGCCCCCGACCACCGGGGCGTGCGCGACCTGGTGCGCGACCTGAACCGCGCGTACACGGCGGCGCCCGCCCTGTGGGAGCGGGACAGCGTGCCGGAGGGCTTCGCCTGGGTGGAGGCGGACGCGGCGGAGGACAACGTCTTCGCCTTCCTGCGGTACGCGCAGGACGGGTCGCAGCTGCTGGCGGTGTCGAACTTCTCGCCGGTGGTGCGGCACGGCTACCGCGTCGGGGTCCCCGAGGAGGTGCCGCTGTGGCGGGAGGTGCTCAACACCGACCTCCAGGCCTACGGCGGCAGCGGTGTGCACCACACGCAGCCGCTGCGGCCCGAGCCGGTGCCCGCGCAGGGCCGCGCGGCGAGCCTGCGCATGACCCTCCCGCCCCTGGCGACGGTCTGGCTCAGGCCGTAACGGCCGCGGCGAGCTCCTCCTCCAGCTCCTGGAGGAGGCGGCGCTTGGCCCGGGCCCCGACCATCTGCTTGACGGGCTCGCCGTCGCGGAAGACGAGCAGGGTCGGCATGGACAGCACCCCGTACCGCGTGACGGTCCCGGGGTTGCTGTCCGCGTCGATCTGCACGACCTTGAGCCGGTCGGCCTCCTCGGCGGCGACCGCGGACAGTACGGGCGCCAGCTGGCGGCAGGGGCCGCACCAGTCGGCGGTGAACTCCACGAGGACGGGCCGTCCCCGCACCCCCAGCACCTCGGCCTCGAAGTCGGCGTCGGTCACTTCTGCCACGCCCTGTGCGTGCAGCATGTCGTGTCCCCTCTCATGTCGGTCGGTCGCATCGGTCGATCGGTCGATCGGTCGATCGGTCGCGCCGGTCCGGCGGGCCGGTCAGCCCGTCATCTCGCAGCGCGGGCTCGCGGGCGTCCCGGCGGCTTCGTGTGCGGCTTCGCGTGCGGCTGCCGCGGCGGCTTCCTCGGCGCCGGCCAGCTGCTTCGCCACCTGCTCGCGCACCTCGGTCAGCTGGCCGATCAGTCCGTCCAGCTCGGCGAGCTTGCGGCGGTAGACGGCGAGCGAGGCCGGGCAGGAGTCCCCGGCCGGATGGCCGGCCCGCAGGCAGTCCACGAACGGCCGGGTCTCCTCCAGCTCGAAGCCGAAGTCCTGGAGCATGCGGATCTGGCGCAGCAGCCGCAGGTCTTCCTCGTCGTAGGTCCGGTAGCCGTTGCCGGTGCGCCGTGCGGGCAGCAGTCCCCGCGACTCGTAGTACCGAAGCGTCCGTGTACTGGTGCCGGCCCGCTCGGCCAGCTCGCCGATTCGCATGCCCCGACGGTAATCCTTGACGCGGACGTCAAGGCAAGAGGTGGTCCGGGCCCCCTCGCCACCCCCGTATGCGAGGGGGCCCCGGTATGGATCACGTACCGGAGGGGCGGGCGGTTCAGATGGTGTGAGGGGTGTCACGGGTCTTGCGCCCGCGGACGGTGGCTGGAACCGTATCCTGAGATTCGATCTTCTCCCGGAACCGATTACCGGACAGTCGCTAAGAAAACCGACTAATGCCCTTAACTCCATAGGACTTTCCTACGAGTTATGGGCTTGTTTGTTTGGTCTGTAGTCGCCACACCCCAGCCACTCCTACGGTGTGCCATGTGCACTCCAGCCCACCTTTCAATGCCCCCGCCGCGCGTCGTCTGCGCGCGGCCCTGGGCATGGCGCCCGGCCATGTCGCCTATGGTCTCCGCGCCCAGTACGGCCTGCTCGTCACGCCCGAGACCGTGATGGCGTGGGAGCGCGGCGAGATATCGCCCTCCTCGGCCGAACTCACGGCCCTCGCCGGCGTCCTGTGGTGCTCCCCCGGCGAGCTGCTCGCCGAGCCGGTCACCCTGCGGGAACACCGGATGGCCAAGGGGCTGACCGCCGACGAGCTGGCCCGGCGCGTCGGCGTGGAGGCGAACTCTTACCAGAAGATGGAGGACACCGGGCGCTGGCGCGGCAACGAACGGCAGTCCGCGGCGCTGGCCGCGCTGCTGGGGCTGACCCTGGCGCAGTTCGTGACGGCGACCGGCAAGCAGGAGGAGCTCGCCGAGCTCCTGCGCAGCGCGGTGACCACGCGCTGGCAGGCGTACGTGAAGCCGGTGGGCAAGCTGCTGCCGATCCCCAAGGGGCACCTGGAGCGGGTCCTGGACCAGCTGCACGGGGAGTACCAGTCGCGGATGGTGGCGACCCTGAGCTGGGGCGGCGGCGAGGGCGAGGCCGGGCGCGGGGATTCGGGCCGGGAGTTCCTCGCGGAGATCGTGGACCGGTTCTGGCGCCTGGCGGGCGGTGCGGCGTAGGACACGTTCCGGCGGCCCCCGAGGACGGCGGACGGCCCCGGCGCCGTCCTCGTACGGACGGGGCCGGGGCCGTTCGGCTCCGCGATCGGGGGCGGAAGTCCCTCCCGGGAAGGGCCACGGGGCCCGCCCGGCCCGGGCCGGGCGGCCCTTGCGGATCAGAAGACCGACTCGGCCTCGTACATCCGCTCCTCGGGGACGGTCTTCAGCTCGGTGACCGCGTGGGCCAGCGGGGCCATCACGATGTCCGTGCCGCGCAGGGCGGTCATGTTGCCGAAGTCGCCGCGGTGGACGGCCTCCACGGCGTGCCAGCCGAAGCGGGTCGCGAGCACGCGGTCGTAGGCGGTGGGGGTGCCGCCGCGCTGGACGTGGCCGAGGATGACCGGGCGGGCCTCCTTGCCCAGGCGCCGCTCCAGTTCGACGGCCAGGCGGTTGCCGATGCCGGCGAAGCGCTCGTGACCGTACTGGTCGATCGCCCCCTTCTCGTACGGCATGGAGCCCTCGGCCGGGTGCGCGCCCTCGGCGACGCAGACGACGGCGAACTTCTTACCGCGGGAGAAGCGTTCCTCCACCATCTTCACCAGGGCGTCCACCTCGAAGGGGCGCTCCGGCAGGCAGATCCCGTGGGCGCCGCCGGCCATGCCGGACTCCAGGGCGATCCAGCCCGCGTGGCGCCCCATGACCTCGACGACCATGACGCGCTGGTGCGATTCTGCGGTGGTCTTGAGGCGGTCGATGGCCTCGGTGGCGACCATGACGGCGGTGTCGAAGCCGAAGGTCCGGTCCGTGGAGGAGATGTCGTTGTCGATGGTCTTCGGCACGCCGACGACCGGCATCCCGGCGTCCGACAGCATCCGGGCGGCGGTCAGGGTGCCCTCGCCGCCGATCGGGATGAGGGCGTCGATGCCGTACCGCTTCGCCAATTCCTGCGCGTTCTCGGCGGCTTCGTGAAGGCGGGCGCGCTCCATGCGGGCCGAGCCCAGGATCGTGCCGCCGCGGGCGAGGATGCCGCTGACCGCATTGATGTCGAGGGGGCGGTAATAGCCGTCGAGGAGGCCCTTGAAGCCGTCCTCGAAGCCGATGACCTCGTCGCCGTGGCCGACCACGGCGCGGTGCACGACCGAACGGATGACAGCGTTCAGTCCCGGGCAGTCGCCGCCTGCGGTGAGAACTCCGATACGCATCGTGCTGTGTCTCCTGCCGTACAAATGAAGGGCGTAATGATGAAGCCTGTCCGATTGTTCCACGGGCCCGCGGTCCCCCGCGTCTTCTGATACTCCGGCCACCAGGCCTTTCGACCCCTCCAACCAGGCCTTTTTGCCGGCGGGCGCCCTATCCACTGGCGGAGGTATTGTCAAGAGGTCAAGCCCCATTAAACAGACATTCAGAGCATGGACGGAGAGCACGCGTGACGCGCAGCGTGTACGTGACCGGTATCGAGCGGGGAGACGGGCGACAGGTCGTCGAGCTGGGGATCATGGAGCTCCTCACCCGGCAGACGGGCCGGGTCGGCGTCTACCGTCCGTTGCTCCACGACGGACCCGACCGGCTCTTCGACCTGCTCAAGGCCCGCTACCGGATCGAGCAGGACGCCGCGACGGCGTACGGCATGGAGTACCAGGAGGCCTCCGTCCTGCTGGCCGAGAAGGGCACCGACGAGCTGGTCTCGCAGCTGGTGGACCGCTACCACCGGGTGGCCCGCGACTACGAGGTCATGCTGGTCCTCGGCACCGACTACGCCGACACCAACCTCCCCGACGAACTGGCGCTCAACGCCCGCCTCGCCAACGAGCTCGGCGCCGTCGTGGTCCCCGTCGTGGGCGGCACCAAGCACCCCGCCGAGGCCGTGCGCGCCGAGACCCGCAACGCCTACCGCGCGTACGAGAGCCTGGGCTGCCACGTCGTCGCGATGGTCGTCAACCGGGTGGCCGCCGAGGACCGGGACGCCATAGCCGAGCGTCTGGCCGCCCGGCTCCCCGTCCCCTGCTACGTGCTGCCGGACGACAAGTCGCTGTCCGCGCCGACGGTCGCGCAGATCACCCGCGCCCTCGGCGGCGAGGTGCTGCTCGGCGACGAGGCCGGGCTGGCCCGTGACGCGCTGGACTTCGTCTTCGGCGGCGCCATGCTGCCGAACTTCCTGAACGCCCTGACCCCCGGCTGCCTGGTGGTCACCCCCGGCGACCGCTCCGACCTGGTCGTCGGCGCGCTGGCCGCGCACACCTCGGGCACCCCGCCGATCGCCGGCGTGCTGCTGACCCTGAACGAGCGCCCGGGCAAGGACGTCCTGGCGCTGGCCTCGAAGCTGGCGCCGGGCACCCCCGTGGTGTCGGTGGCCGGCAACAGCTTCCCGACCGCGGCCGAACTCTTCTCGCTGCAGAGCCGGCTGAACTCCGCGACGCCGCGCAAGCTGGAGACCGCGCTCGGCCTGTTCGAGCGGCACGTGGACACCGGCGAGCTGCGGGACCTGCTGTCGGTGTCCCGCTCGGAGCGCGTCACTCCGATGATGTTCGAGCACGAGCTGCTGGAGCGGGCCCGCTCCCAGCGGCGCCGCGTCGTCCTGCCCGAGGGCACCGAGGAGCGCGTGCTGCGCGCCGCGGACGTGGTGCTGCGCCGCGGGGTCTGCGACCTGACCCTGCTGGGCGAGGAGCAGGCGATCCTGAAGAAGGCCGGCGACCTCGGCATCGACATCTCGGGCGCGCAGCTCATCGACCCGGCGCTCTCCCCGCTGCGGGAACGGTTCGCCGAGTACTACGCCAAGGCCCGCGCCCACAAGGGCATGACCGTGGAGCTGGCCGGTGACGTGGTCACCGATGTCAACTACTTCGGCACCCTGATGGTCCAGGAGGGCCTGGCCGACGGCATGGTCTCCGGCTCGGTGCACTCCACCGCCGCGACCATCCGCCCGGCCTTCGAGATCATCAAGACCAAGCCGGACGCGTCCATCGTCTCCTCGGTCTTCTTCATGTGCCTGGCCGACCGGGTCCTCGTCTACGGTGACTGCGCGGTCAACCCGGACCCGGGCGCCGAGCAGCTCGCCGACATCGCCGTCCAGTCGGCCGCCACCGCCGCGGCCTTCGGCGTCGAGCCGCGGATCGCGATGCTCTCGTACTCGACCGGCACCTCGGGCTCGGGCGCGGACGTCGACAAGGTCCGCAAGGCCACCGAGATCGTCCGGGCGCAGCGTCCCGACCTGCTGATCGAGGGCCCGATCCAGTACGACGCGGCCGTGGAGCCCTCGGTCGCAGCGACCAAGCTGCCCGAGTCCGACGTGGCCGGGCGGGCGACCGTCCTGATCTTCCCCGACCTGAACACGGGCAACAACACGTACAAGGCCGTGCAGCGTTCGGCGGGCGCCGTCGCGGTCGGCCCGGTGCTCCAGGGTCTGCGCAAGCCGGTCAACGACCTCTCGCGCGGGGCGCTCGTCCAGGACATCGTCACCACCGTCGCGATCACCGCGATCCAGGCGCAGACCCCGGCGCAGACCCCGGCCGAGGACCTCTCCCCCTCCGCATGACCGCCCGCATGACCGCCCGTACGACCGTCACCACCCCCACACGAGAAGGCTCCGCACCCGTGACCGCATCGCGCGTACTCGTCCTCAACTCCGGCTCCTCGTCGGTCAAGTACCAGCTCCTCGACATGGCGGACCGCTCCCGCCTCGCCGTGGGTCTGGTGGAGCGCATCGGGGAGGAGACCTCCCGGCTGGTGCACGAACGGCTCGTCGGCGCCGACGGGGCCGCGGGGGCCGGGGGCGACAAGCGCGAGCGGCTCGGCCCGATCGCCGACCACGAGGCGGCCCTCGGCGCCGTGGCGCAGGAGCTGGCCGCCGACGGGATGGGCCTGGACTCCCCCGAACTGGCCGCCGTGGGACACCGGGTGGTGCACGGCGGGACCCGTTTCACCCAGCCGACCGTGGTCGACGACGAGGTGCTCGCGGAGATCCGCAGCCTGGTCCCGCTGGCCCCGCTGCACAACCCGGCGAACGTGACCGGCATCGAGGTGGCCCGGCGGCTGCGCGCGGACGTCCCGCAGGTCGCGGTCTTCGACACCGCCTTCCACTCGACGATGCCGGAGTACGTCGCCCGGTACGCGATCGACGCCGCGACGGCCGACAAGTACTCCATCCGGCGGTACGGCTTCCACGGCACCTCCCACGCCTACGTGTCCCGGGCGACCGCGGCCCTGCTCGGCAAGCCGGTGGAGGACGTGAACGTGATCGTGCTGCACCTGGGCAACGGGGCCTCCGCCTCGGCCGTCCGCGGCGGCGTGTGCGTGGAGACCTCCATGGGCCTGACCCCGCTGGAGGGACTGGTCATGGGAACCCGCTCGGGCGACCTGGATCCGGCGGTGGTCTTCCACCTGGCCCGGGTGGGCGGCCTCTCGGTGGATGAGATCGATTCGCTCCTGAACAAGAAGAGCGGTCTGCTGGGCATGTGCGGCGACAACGACATGCGCGAGGTACTGCGGCGGGCGGGCGAGGGCGACGAGGCGGCGGCCACGGCCTTCGCCTCCTACGTGCACCGTCTGAAGAAGTACATCGGCGCCTATTCGGCGGTGCTCGGGCGGGTGGACGCGGTGACGTTCACGGCCGGGGTCGGCGAGAACGCGCACCAGGTCCGGGAGGCTGCCGTGGACGGTCTGGCCGAGCTGGGCCTGGCACTGGACCTGGAGGCGAACGCGGTGCGCTCGCCCGAGCCGCGGCTGGTCTCGGCGGAGTACGCCCGGGTGGCGGTCGCCGTGGTCCCCACGGACGAGGAACTGGAGATCGCCACCCAGGCCTACGCTCTGGTTACCCAGTAGTCACTTTGGACTTTCCGCCAGACGGAATATTCCGCTACGAAACAAACCGATAGGATCCGCTCCATGCGCCGTTCCAAAATCGTCTGCACGCTGGGCCCCGCCGTCGACTCGTATGAGCAGCTGAAAGCGCTCATCGAGGCAGGTATGAACGTGGCCCGATTCAACTTCAGCCACGGATCCCAGGCAGAACACCAGGAGCGGTACGACCGCGTCCGGCAGGTCTCCGAGGACACCGGGCGCGCCGTCGGCGTCCTCGCCGACCTCCAGGGCCCGAAGATCCGTCTGGAAACCTTCGCCGAGGGTCCCGTCGAGCTGGTGCGCGGTGACGAGTTCACCATCACCACCGAGGACGTCCCCGGCGACAAGTCCATCTGCGGCACCACCTACAAGGGTCTGCCCGGCGACGTCTCCAAGGGCGACCAGATCCTGATCAACGACGGCAACGTCGAGCTCCGGGTGACCGAGGTCGAGGGCCCGCGGGTCAAGACCATCGTCATCGAGGGCGGTGTCATCTCGGACCACAAGGGCATCAACCTGCCGGGTGCGGCCGTCAACGTCCCCGCCCTGTCGGAGAAGGACGTCGACGACCTGCGCTTCGCCCTGCGGATGGGCTGCGACATGGTCGCCCTGTCCTTCGTGCGTGACGCCAACGACGTCAAGGACGTCCACAAGGTCATGGACGAGGAGGGCCGCCGGGTCCCCGTCATCGCCAAGGTCGAGAAGCCGCAGGCCGTCGCCAACATGGAGGCCGTCGTCGACGCCTTCGACGCGGTCATGGTGGCCCGTGGTGACCTGGCCGTCGAGTACCCGCTCGAAAAGGTCCCGATGGTCCAGAAGCGGCTCATCGAGATGTGCCGCCGCAACGCCAAGCCGGTGATCGTCGCGACCCAGATGATGGAGTCGATGATCACCAACTCCCGCCCGACCCGCGCGGAGGCCTCGGACGTCGCCAACGCGATCCTCGACGGCGCGGACGCGGTCATGCTCTCGGCCGAGTCCTCGGTGGGTGCCTACCCGATCGAGACCGTCAAGACGATGTCGAAGATCGTCGCGGCGGCCGAGGAGGAGCTCCTCTCCAAGGGCCTCCAGCCGCTGGTCCCCGGCAAGAAGCCCCGTACCCAGGGCGGCTCCGTGGCCCGCGCGGCCTGCGAGATCGCGGACTTCCTGGGCGGCAAGGCGCTCATCGCCTTCACCCAGTCCGGTGACACGGCCCGCCGGCTGTCGCGCTACCGCGCGACCCAGCCGATCCTGGCCTTCACCACCGACGCCAACACCCGCAACCAGCTCACGCTGAGCTGGGGCGTCGAGTCCTACATCGTCCCTCACGTGGACACCACCGACGCGATGGTCGACCTGGTCGACGGCGAGCTGCTCAAGCTCCAGCGCTACAACGACGGCGACACCATGGTGATCACCGCCGGTTCGCCCCCCGGTGTCCCCGGCACCACCAACATGGTCCGGGTCCACCACCTGGGCGGCGCCGCCGTCCAGGCCTGACCCGCCACCGCAGGACTCTGCCGCACAGAGGCCGAGGGCGGCACCCCGCAGTGATGCGGGGTGCCGCCCTCGGCGCTTTCGCGCGTGCGGCCGTACGGGACTACTCCGGCGGGCCGATGTAGTTCTTCAGGCCCGGGACGGTCAGGGTGCCGCCGAACTGGCCGGCCTGGACGACCTTGACGTCCGTGAAGAACGCGAAGGGGACGTTCAGGGGCGGCGGGCTGTTGGGGGTGAACTCGATCGGGATCAGACCGAAGAGGTTCCCCTTGAGGCTCTCGGTGTACATCGTCACCGTGCCGCCGCGGATCTTGGACGTGGAGCCCGGACGGGACTTCAGGTGGGCGACGTTGCCCCCCTTGCCGACCGTCTGGTACAGGTCCTTGATGTCCAGCGAGTCCGCGGTGAACTTCAGGACCTTCTTGATCTTGCCGCTGCCCGTCTTCACCTCGACGATGCCGTGGTAGTCCAGGCCGTAGAGGGTCAGCAGGGAGCTGTCGAGGTACCAGGGCTCATCGGGCAGGAGCGGGATGCCCTGTTCCAGTTCGGCGTCGGCCAGGGCCTGGGCGTCGTAGGTCGGACAGGGGAAGGGTTCCTTCCCGTCCGGGTCCTTCGTCTCCTCGTCCTTGGCCTTGTCCTTGTCCTTGTCGTCCTCCGCCTTGGCCTCGTCCTCGGCCTTGTCGGACCCGTCCTTCTCCGCGCCGTCCTCGGACGCCCCGGGCTTCTTGCCCGTCTCGTCCTTCGGGGTCTTGGCGGTGTCCTTGACGTCCTGGGGCAGCTCCTCGACCGCGGCGCCGGCCTGCTTGGCCGCGTCGCGGATCGCCTCGGCGGCCGGGTCCGGGGTCTGCGCACCGCTCGGGGTGGGCGCGGGAGCCGGGGTCGCCTTCTCCTGCCCGGTGAGCGCTTTGCCGATCCCGTCGACGAGGCCCCCCAGCGCGTCTCCGACGCCCAGCGGGTCGAGCGGGTTCGTGGTCTTGGACGGCGAGGGCGAGGGCGAGGCGGACGGGTCCGCCTTCTTCGCCTCCGGGGTCTCGGCCGGCTTCTCCGCGGTGGGCTTGGCCTCCGGCTTGGCAGCCGGCGGGGTCACGCCCGGCTCCGGCTTCCCGGAGGCGGAGGGCGAGGGCGTCGCGGTGGGCGACGCACTCGGCGACGGCGACTTCGAGGGCGTCGGCGAGGCCGACTCCTCCGGCTCGTCGGAGCGCGTCACGCACGGCCCGGGAGCGAAGGGGATCTCCTTGTCGTCGGCCACGGCCAGCTTCGGCGCCATGCCCATCCCGACGAACACGGCCGTCGGCATCGCTGCCAGCGCCATCGTCTTGCCGACGGGTATCTGGAGCTTGTTCAGCAGCGACTTCCTGGGGGCGGCGTGCCGCGGCCCCTTGCTCTCACGGGACTCTGCGCCTGGGGCCACGCCCCGCTGCGTCTCGTCACCCCGCACTGTTCCTCCCGCCATCGGCGTGGGCAGTCGTCTCGCTCGTGTGTGCCGTTTCCGTCTCACGGGGTCCGGGGATGCCCTGGGGGCCCGCCATCGCATCGGCCTTGCCGAGGCTGACCGGCTGCTCCCGGTCCGCCGGACCCACCGCCGCGGCCTCCGCGGGCACCTCTTCCGCCGGCTCACCGGGGACCCACGACAGGGCGAGGGCGCCGCCGAGCAGCGAGAAGATGAAGCCCATGAAGAAGCCGCCGAGGTTGGACACCGGCAGGGACACCAGGGCCAGCAGGATGGAGGCGACTCCGGCGAAGACGCGGATGGCCTGCTGGAACCAGAGGGCCAGTCCGAGCGTGATCAGCAGGACACCGATGATCAGTGCTCCCGCACCACCCGTGGTGGCCATGGCGAGCGTGATGTTGCCCAGCCGGAGGTCCGCGTAGGGGAAGTAGGCGATGGGGAAGCCACCGAGGAGCGTGAACAACCCGGCCCAGAACGGACGGCGGCCGCGCCAGGCGTAGAAGCGGTAATACATCACGGTGAGCCAGGCGTCGTCTTTGGCGCGCTCGTGAACCGGGGCCTCGGGGTTCATGGACAACAGCTCCCTGGAAACGGTGGTACTCGAGAAATCTGTGGAGCCCGGACGGGCGGGCGGCGGCACGCGCCGCCGACCGCCCTCCGGTCACTCGCCGGGACGGATTACTTCTCGTCCTGGTAGCACGGCTGGTCGCCGCCGAGCAGGCGCAGCTTCAGGTCGGGCAGCTTGAAGGTGCCCGCCGTGGTGGCCCACGCCTTCTGACGCACGTTCGACAGGACGGCCTTGTCGGCACGCTGCGAGAACGCGTACGGGCTGGTGACCGTACCGGCCTGCGGCTTCGTCTTGTGGCCCGGGTCACCGACCGCGACACCGATGTCGAGGTTCTTGAACTCGGCGTCGGTGTCGAGCTCGGCCACATCCAGGTAGATGTTGTCGGCGACGGCCGGCTTGCCCTTGTGGCCCGTCCGCAGCTGCAACGTGATGTTGCCCAGCGGGGTCGGAGTCACCAGGGACTGGCACATGTTGGTGATTTCCGCGTGGCTGAACCCGGAGATGGTGACCGGGTGCTTCTGCGGGTTGCCCTTGAGGTCGTGCCCCTCGGCGATACCGCCGTACTGAATGAGGTTGTCACCGTCGAGCTTGTCGGCCGAGACCTTGAAGTCCTGGCCGGAGACGCTGAAGGACGCCGCGAGGGCACCCTGCGCCAGACCCACACCGACCGCGGCCGTGGCCGCGATGCTCGGCACCATGACGAGCGCGAAGCGCTTCCATCTGGTCCCGCCACGAACCTGAGAACTCATATCGTTCCTCCTTCTCGGACGTACATCTCCGGTCCGGGCCGTGCCCGTCCTGGGATGGGAGAAGTGCTACGTCCTCGGGAAGGAGCGCAGGCGGCCCGGCCGCAGCTGTGCCACGTCCGATACACCGGCGTTCACCCCCGAGCGACAACCACTGGGCCACGCGTTCGCGCAACCTGGAGGACAGGCCCTGCCGGTGCGGCAGAGACCCCCCTGTCCCACGGCCGGTGCCACTGCCACCGGCCGGCTCGGTGGGGACCCTCCACCGCAACTCCGGATGAGCGGCTCTGCGGGAAGGACCGAGCGTCGCCGATCGTGGTCCATTCCCGGCCGGGGCACAAGGGGGTTCGTTACTGGCGGGTAACGGCCCGATAACCGGGGGGCGACCCACTGCCGTCGGGCTGCAACACAGGGTGTTACCGAAGGCCACGACAGAACGGCGGAAGAGTGAACACTCCGGACAGTTCACGGGGTTCGATTTACTGCGAGTAACAGCGGCCGCGATTACCAAGTTTTGGTAAAGCACGGCCGCTGTTAAGCGATGTGTCAACAAATCACCGGTGGGCCACCGGCGTCCGGGAGCCCTTCCGGAGCGGGCCTAGAAGAGCACCCGGGCAAGCGCGGTACGCGCCGCCGTGACCCGCGGGTCGTCCGCCCCGATCACCTCGAACAGCTCGAGCAGCCGCAGCCGTACGGCGTCCCGGTCCTCACCGAACGTCACGCGCACGGTGTCCACCAGGCGCCCGAAGGCGTCCTCCACGTGACCGCCGACCAGGTCGAGGTCGGCCGCGGCGATCTGGGCCGCGGGATCGCGCGGGTTCTCGGCGGCCGCGGTGCGCACGGCCTGCGGGTTCATGTCCTGCACACGGGTGAGCAGTTCGGCCTGGGCCAGGCCCAGCTTGGCCTCGGTGTTGGCCGGGTCGTCGGCCAGTACGTTCTTGTACGCCTGCACGGCGCCGCCCAGGTCGCCCGCGTCGAGCGCGACGACGGCCGCCTCCAGCAGCGCGTCGTACGGACCGGCCGGGACCTCGGCCGCGGCGGCCGGAGCGCCGCCTTCCGCGTCCGGGTCCACCTCGATGCCGATGATCCCGAAGCGCTCCTCGGCGACCTGCACCAGCTGGGCGAGGGTCTCGCGGATCTGCTGCTCGGGGGCCACCCCCTGGAAGAGGGGCAGTACCTGGCCCGCGACCACGGCGAACACGGCCGGGATGCCCTGGATGCCGAACTGCTGCATCAGCATCTGGTTGGCGTCGACGTCCACCTTCGCCAGGACGAGGCGGCCGTTCGCCTCGACGGTCAGCCGCTCCAGGAGCGGGCTGAGCTGCTTGCACGGCTCGCACCACTCGGCCCAGAAGTCGAGGACCACCGGGACCTCGGCGGAGAGCTGGAGCACATCGCGTTCAAAGCCGGCTTCGTCTACGTCGATGACCAGCGCGGAGGGCGCGACGCCCGTCGCGGACGGACCGTCGCCGTCCTGGCCGGCCTGCCGGGCCGATGCGGCACGGGCCTGCTCGGCCTTCGCCTTGGCCTCGCCGGCCGCCTTCACCGCGGCGAGGTCGACGACGCCGCTCATGGACATGTTTCTGGGCTGCATGCGTACATCCTCCCCCGTGTGCGCGCGTCGACGAAAAAGATCGCGTGAATTAACGTGCCGAACCCGCCGTACTGCGGGTCGACGCGGGTGCTGCGGTCACAGAACTGCCGTCGTCCAACGATCGGCGCCGGGTCCCCACCTGGCGCCAGTAGCTCTTCGCGTGGTTGTCGCTCTTACGCTACGAGCCGTAGCGTAACTCCTCGCGGCCCTGCGGCGCCCCGTGATCTGAACCACAGTGCGGACGGCCCCGGCGGTTCCCCTACCGACGGGTATGGTCTCGGCCATGCGCAACCCCAGCCCCGGCACGAGCACCGCCGCCAGCTCCACGACCGGCCGTACCGGACGCCCACGCAGCGCCGCCGCGGACGCCGCCATCCTCGCGGCGACCCGGGACGCGCTGGTCGAGCTGGGCTGGTCGAAGCTGACGATGGGCGACGTCTCGGCGCGCGCGGGGGTCGCCAAGACCACCCTCTACCGGCGCTGGGCGGGCAAGAACGAGCTGGTCGTCGACGCGGTCGCGGAGCTCTTCGACGAGCTGGAACTGCCGGACCGCGGCTCCCTGGAGGGCGACATCGAGTACGTCGTCCTCCGGTTCGCGGAGCTGCTGCGGCGCCCGGAGGCCCGTACGGCGCTGATGGCCGTGGTCGCCGAGTCCACCCGGGACGAGGCCCTGCGCGACCGCATCCGGTCGGCCATCGTGGACCGGCAGAAACGTCTCGTCGTACTGGGACGCGAACGGGCCCAGGCCCGGGGCGAACTTCCCCCGGAGGCGGACGACGCCCTCGCGGGCCACACCACGGACCTGATCTTCGACGTGATCGCCGGCACCGTGGTGCACCGGGCCCTCGTCAGCTCCGAGCCGGTGGACGAATTCTGGGTCGCCACCTTCACGGCCCTGCTGATGCACGGCCTCCAGGGCCAGGGTCCGTCCCCGGCCTGAGCGCGGCACCCCCCTGCGGGCACGGGAACGGAAAAAGCCGGTCACCGCGCCCCGTGGGCGCCGTGACCGGCCCGTCCCGCCGCGGTCAGAAGCCGGGCGGCTCCGTGTAGGTGCCCCACTCCTCGCGCAGGACGTTGCAGATCTCGCCGAGGGTGGCCTCGGCCCGGACCGCGTCCAGCATCGCCGGGATCATGTTCGACCCGTCGCGCGCCGCGGCCAGCATCTCGTCGAGCGCCGCCGTGACCCGGGCGTCGTCCCGCCGGCCCTTGCGCGCGGCCAGCTCCCGCACCTGGACGGTCTCCACCTCGTGGCTGACCCGGAGGATCTCCAGGTCACCGGTGACCGACCCGTGGTGCACGTTGACACCGACGACCCGCTTGTCCCCCTTCTCCAGCGACCGCTGGTACTGGAAGGCCGACTCGGCGATCTCCCCGGTGAACCAGCCGTCCTCGATGCCGCGCAGGATGCCCGAGGTGATCGGCCCGATCGGGTGCCGGCCGTCCGGGTGGGCGCGCAGTCCGCGCTCCTTGATCTGGTCGAAGATCTTCTCGGCGTCCGCCTCGATGCGGTCGGTGAGCTGCTCCACGTACCAGGAACCGCCCAGCGGGTCCGCCACGTTGGCGACGCCGGTCTCCTCCATGAGCACCTGCTGGGTGCGCAGGGCGATCTCGGCCGCCTGCTCGCTGGGCAGGGCCAGGGTCTCGTCGAGGGCGTTGGTGTGCAGGGAGTTCGTGCCGCCGAGGACGGCCGCGAGCGCCTCCACGGCGGTGCGCACGACGTTGTTGTACGGCTGCTGCGCGGTCAGCGAGACCCCGGCGGTCTGGGTGTGGAAGCGCAGCCACATGGACTTCTCGCTCTGCGCCCCGTAGACCTCCTTCATCCAGCGCGCCCAGATGCGGCGGGCGGCGCGGAACTTGGCGATCTCCTCGAAGAAGTCGAGGTGCGCGTCGAAGAAGAAGGAGAGCCCGGGCGCGAAGTGGTCCACGTCCATGCCCCGCGAGAGCCCGAGCTCCACGTAGCCGAATCCGTCGGCCAGGGTGTAGGCGAGCTCCTGCGCGGCCGTGGCCCCGGCCTCGCGGATGTGGTAGCCGGAGACGGACAGCGGCTTGTAGGCGGGGATGCCCTTCGTGCAGTACTCCATGAGGTCGCCGATGAGGCGCAGGTGCGGCTCGGGCTCGAAGAGCCACTCCTTCTGGGCGATGTACTCCTTGAAGATGTCCGTCTGGAGCGTGCCGTTCAGCACGGCGGGGTCGACGCCCTGCCGCTCGGCGGCCACGAGGTACATGCAGAAGGCCGGTACGGCGGGCCCGGAGATGGTCATCGAGGTGGTGACGTCGCCCAGCGGGATGTCCTTGAAGAGGACCTCCATGTCGGCGGCGGAGTCGATGGCCACGCCGCAGTGCCCGACCTCGCCGAGGGAGCGGGGGTCGTCGGAGTCCCGGCCCATGAGCGTCGGCATGTCGAAGGCGACGGAGAGGCCGCCGCCGCCCGCGGCGAGGATCATCTTGTAGCGCTCGTTGGTCTGCTCGGCGTTGCCGAAGCCCGCGAACTGCCGGATGGTCCAGGTCCGCCCCCGGTAGCCGGTGGCGTGCAGGCCGCGGGTGTACGGGTACTCCCCCGGCCACCCGATGCGCTCGAAGCCCTCGTACGCGTCGCCGGGCCGGGGACCGTAGACCGGGTCCACCTCGTCGCCGGAGAGCGTGCTGAAGTCGGCCTCGCGCTTGCGGGCCTTGTCATACCGGGCCTGCCAGCGACGGCGGCCTTCCTCGATGCCGTGAGCGTCCATGAGTCGAATTTACTAGGACGTCCTAGTAAATGTCGATGGGCAACCCCGGGGAGTTGCCCCGGGGGTTTCGGAACTCAGGCCTTCGCGGTGGCGAGACCGCCGCTGACCAGCGGCTCGATCTCGGCGCGCACCTGGCGCTCGACGAAGAAGGCGGCGAGCGGGATCGTGCCGGAGAGCATGATCCAGAGCATCTTGCCGAAGGACCACTTCGCCTTGGAGCTGAGGTCGAAGGCGAAGACCAGGTAGATCATGAAGAGCACGCCGTGGGCCTGGGACACCACGAAGGTCAGGTCGGCGCCCTTGTCGAAGCCGTACTTGAAAACCATGCAGGTGCAGAGCACCAGCAGCATGACGGCAGTGGCAAAGGCCATCACCCGGTAGCGGGTCAGCACGCTCTTCTTCATGCCACTGAGCCTAACCGTCCGTTTTGCGCGATCCCGCCGGGGGTCATCCGGCGGCGGCGTGACGGTGGTTACTTCTCCTCGAAGTCCGCGGCGGCCACCCGCAGCGGGCGCAGCAGCGCGAAGATCTCCGCGCACTCCTCGGCGTCGTACGCGCCGAGGCCGAAGTCGATCCCCATCAGGTCCTCGGTGGCGGCCTCGACGACCTCGCGGCCCTTGTCCGTGATGGAGGCGAGGGTCCCGCGGCCGTCGTTCGGGTTCGGGCGCTTGTCGACGAACCCGGCGCGCACCAGGCGGTCCACCGTGTTCGTGACCGAGGTCGGGTGGACCATCAGCCGCTCGCCGATCTTCGACATGGGCAGTTCGCCGGCCTTGGAGAAGGTGAGCAGCACCAGTGCCTCGTACCGGGCGAAGGTCAGACCGTAGGGCTTGACCACCGCGTCGACCTCGCCGAGCAGGATCTGGTGCGCGCGCATGATCGAGGTGATGGCGGCCATCGAGGGCACCGGTCCCCAGCGCTGCTGCCACAGTTCGTCGGCTCGGGCGATGGGGTCGAAGGGAAGGCTGAGCGGCTTGGGCACGCATCAGACCCTACCGGGCGGTCATTTGGCGGCCATACCCGTCTCACGCCTCGGCCCGCTGCCTCCCGGACCGGCCGCGCGCAGAGCGGCGAGGAGCAGCAGGACCACGGCCGTGCCGAGGACGCCGGAGCCGGTCACGACCACGTGGACCGGCAGGAACTCGGCGGCGAGACCGCCCAGGGCCATGCCGACGCCCTGGAGGGTCATCAGACCGGTGCTGAGCAGGGTCATCGCGCGGCCCCGCTCTCCGGCGGGGACGGCGTCCACCCACCACTGGTCGAGCCCCAGGGTGTGGGCCTGGGCCAGCCCGGCGAGCAGCAGCGCCGCGAGCACGCCCGGTACGCCCGGGCGGACCGCGTAGAGCAGGAGGGGAAGGAGGGCCACCGCTGCGAGCGGGGTCACGATCCGCGAACGCGTTCGGGCGGTGAGGGCGGAGCCCGCGAACACCTCGCCCGCGATGGTCGCGGCGGGCAGGGCGCACATCAGCAGGCCGAGGGTGGCGGTGCCCGCGCCGAGGTCGTGGGCGTACGGGGCGAGCAGCACCTCGGGCACCACGACGAAGACGGGCGGCAGCCAGAACAGCAGGGTCAGGGCGCGCAGCCGGGGCTCGCCCAGCACGGTGCGCAGGCCGGCGGACAGGGCGGGCGGACGCCCTGCGGAGGCGGTGCCCGCGCGGGCGGGGCGGGCGCGGGTGCCCAGACCCAGCAGCAGCGCCGAGCCGAGGAAGGCGGCGGCGGTCAGGGCGATCGCCCCGCGCGGTGCGAGGAAGGCCAGCAGCAGCCCGCCGAGGCCGAAGCCCACCAGCTGGGCGCTCTGCGCGACCATGCGCAGCAGTGAGCGGCCGAGGACGAAGGCGTCGCCCGTGCCGAGGAGGTCGCCGAGGGAGGCGTTGCGCGTGCCCTGGAACAGCGGAGCCACGAAGGCCAGCGCGCAGCGCAGTACGAGGAGCAGCGGGACGGGGGTGCCCGGCCAGGCCATCGCCGCCGCGCAGGCCGCGCAGAGGAGGTCGCATCCGACGAGCACCCGCCGGGCGGGGAAGCGGTCGGCGATCCCGGCGAGCAGCGTGCCGCCGAGGGCGTACGGGAGGAAGCCGAGGGCGAAGGTGAGGGCGCTCATCAGCGGTGAGCCGGTGGCCCGGTAGACGAGGACGGTGAGGGCGATCTCGGAGACGACGACGCCGAGCACGGAGATCAGGTGTGCGGCGAAGACGGTCCGGAATTCGCGGACGCGGAAGACGGAGAGGTATCCGGCGGAGCCGGTGGGGACCTCGGCCCCGGTGACGTGCGACATGGCCGTCACCTTCGCCGGACGCGGGGCCCGGGTCGTAGAGATTCACCCCTGTACGAAACTTGAGGGGCGGGGCCCGACCACGACCGGCGCCACCCGGCGGCCGACCGCCTCTCCAGGAAGCAGGAAGGAGGAGCCTCGATGGGGTTCCACTACCGCTTCGGTCCCGGCGATCTGCTGCGGTGCCGCTTCTCCCTCTCCCCGCGCTGGGAGACGCATGCAGCGGTGGGCGTCCTGCTGCGCCCGTCCCGGCAGACCTACCACCTGCCCTGGCTGAGCCGGGTCCGGGCGGCGGCCGAGGGGCTCGACCTGCGGCCGCTGTGGCTGTTGATGCCGCGGGCGGGGCACCACCCGGACTTCCTCAGCCCGCCGCCCGTCGGTCCGTCCGTCACCGTCGAGGAGGAGCTGGCGCGGGTGCGTGCCACCGATCCGCAGACGGCCCTCGATGAGCTCCGGCGGTCGCTCGCGTGCACGCCGGGCGCCCTGGAGAGCGACATCGGGCGGCGGATGCTGGCGGATCCGGCGCGGGCGGTGCAGGAGCTCGCCGATCTGACCGAGGCGGCCTGGCGGGCCCTGATCGCCCCGCACTGGCCGCGGCTGCGCGCGCTGCTGGAGGCCGACATCCTCTTCCATTCGCGGCGGCTCGCGGCGGGCGGCCTGGAGGCCCTGTTCGACGGGCTCCACCCGGACCTGCGCTGGGACACGGGCACGGACACCCTGACCGTCGAGCGCCCGGGCCACCACGAGCGCGAACTGGGCGGCCAGGGCCTGCTGCTGATGCCGAGCGCGTTCGTCTGGCCGGAGGTGATCGGCGGCTACGACCCGCCCTGGCAGCCGACCGTGGTCTATCCGGCCCGGGGCATCGGGGCCCTGTGGACGGCTTCGGCGGGACCCGCCCCGCAGGCGCTGGCCCGGCTGCTGGGGCCCGTCCGGGCCGACGTGCTGTGCGCCCTGACCGAACCGGCCTCGACCACGGCCCTGGCCGACCGCCTGGGGCTGGCGCCGTCCACGGTCTCGGCCCACCTGGGGGTCCTGCGTGCGGCGGGGCTGCTCGTCTCGACCCGCCACGGGCACCGGGTCCTCTACGAACGGACCCCGCTGGCCCTCGCCCTGGCCAGGGGCGACGACGTCTAGTGCGGCGGCCGGGCGGTGCCCGTCGGGCCCGGCGGGAGGTGTCGCAGGACGGGGCCGAGTGTCCGTTATGTCACGATATCCCGGTTCCTTGCCGCCCCTTCGTCCCGAGGAAGCCGGATGCCAGGCCGACGCCGCCCCGCCGACACCGCCGCCCCCCTGCGCAGATCCCTCGCCGCCCTCGGACTCGCCCTGCTGCTCACGGCGCTCACCGGCTGCGGCGACGACCGCCCGCAGGCCCCGCCCGTCCCCGCCCCGGCCCCGGGCGCCGGAGCGCGCACCGAACCGGGCGGGGAGTCCCCGTTCTGGGTCGACCCGCACGGCGAGGCCGCCCGGCAGGTGGCCGCCTGGGAGGCACAGGGCCGCTACGACGACGCCCAGGTGCTGCGCCGGATCGCGGAGCGGCCGCTGGCCCTGTGGGCGCCGGTGCGCGACCCCGGGCCCCGGATCCGCCGGGCCGCGGCGGACGCCCGGACGGCCGGGCGGACGCTGGTGCTCGCCCTGCACAACATCCCGGGCCGCGACTGCGGGCAGCGCCCGGCCGGGGGCGCACGCGACGCGGGGGCCTACCGCAGCTGGATCGGAACGCTCGCCGACGCCCTCGGCGACACCCGGGCCCTGGTGGTCCTGGAGCCCGGGGCCCTGGTCCACGCGGTCGACGGCTGCACCGGGCCCGAACAGCGGGCCGAGCGCTACCGGCTGCTCTCGGAGGCGGTCGGCCGGCTGAAGCGGAGCCGCCACACCAAGGTCTACCTGGACGCGGGCGGCCCGGACCGGGTCCCGGACCCGAAGGCCCTCGCCGAACCCCTGAAGAGGGCCGGGCTCGCCCGCGCGGACGGCTTCGCGCTGAACGTCTCCGGTTTCCAGACGGACGCGGCGGCCCGGGAGTACGGCGCCGCGCTCTCCCGGGCCACCGGCGGCGCGCACTTCGTCATCGACACCGGCCGCAACGGCGAAGGCCCGCTCCCCGGCGAGGGGAAGCAGGCCTCGTGCAATCCGCCGGGCCGCTCCCTGGGAGCGGCGCCGACCACCGTCACGGGCGACCCGCTCGTGGACGCGCACCTGTGGATCAAGCGGCCCGGACTGTCCGACGGCCCCTGCCGCGGCGGCCCGGCATCCGGCCAGTGGTGGCCGGAATACGCCCTCGGCCTGGCCCGCCGCTCCAAGGAGCAGCTCTAGGAGACGGCCTAGGAGGCCGGACCCTGGGCGAGGTGGCGTTCCACCGTCTCGATCTTCGAGGTCATGCCGTCGCTGACACCGGGACGGATGTCGGCCTTGAGGATGAAGGAGACGCGGGGCGCCCGCTCCTCGACGGCGGCGACGGCGCGCCTGACCACGTCCATCACCTCGTCCCACTCGCCCTCGACGGTGGTGAACATGGCGTCGGTGCGGTTGGGCAGCCCCGACTCGCGCACGACGCGGACCGCGTCGGCCACGTACTCGCCGACCTCTTCACCGACCCCCAGCGGGGTCACCGAGAACGCGATGATCACGCGCCGGCCACCTCTCGGGCACGGGCCGCGATCACGCTGTCGGCCTCGTCGCGCTTGAGCAGCTTGTCGCCGTACAGGCCGCCGAAGGGCACCACCGCGAGGCCGAAGAAGAGCAGGACCTTCATGAACGGCCACTTCGCCTTGTTCCAGACATCCAGGAGGAACACCGCGTAGATGGCGAACAGGATTCCGTGGAGGATGCCGAGCGGCATCATCAGGTAGTCGATGTCCGAGATCCGGCTGAGCAGCGAGCCGAAGATCAGCAGCGCCGGGAAGGACAGCGCCTCCGGGACGGAGATGAGGCGCAGCCGGTGCAGGGCGGAGGCGGTCTTGATGTCCACGGAGAACCTTCGGGGTGGAGGCCAGGGTCCGTCCCAGTGTCTCAGCCGCTTTGCGGGATCTTGACCCGGGTCCGCGGCGGACGGCTGCGGCGTTCGGCGGATGCCCGAGTGTGGCGCATATCGGCCACGAGGCCCTGTTCGGGCACGCCCGCTGCGGATAACGTCATCCCGTGGCTCAGTTCCGACTCCAAGGCAGCAAGGTGCTCGCCGTCGACCTGACCGGGGATGCCGTCAAAGCGAAGAACGGCTCCATGGTCGCGTACGACGGTCAGATGGCCTTCAAGAAGATGTCCGGCGGCGGTGAAGGCCTTCGGGGGATGGTGACCCGGCGGCTGACCGGCGAACAGATGACGGTGATGGAAGTACAGGGGCACGGCACCTGCTTCTTCGCCGACCGCGCGAGTGAGATCAATCTGGTCGACCTGCGCGGCGACAAGCTCTACGTCGAGTCCAGCAACCTGCTGTGCACCGACGCCGGCCTGCGCACCGGCACCACCTTCACCGGCCTGCGCGGCGGGGCGACGGGCAACGGCCTGTTCACCACGACCGTGGAGGGCACGGGGCAGGCGGCGATCATGTCCGACGGTCCGGCGGTCGTGCTGCGGGTCAGCGCCCAGTACCCGCTCTCCGTCGACCCGGGGGCGTACATCGCGCACACCGGGAACCTCCAGCAGTCGTTCCAGTCGGGCGTCACCTTCCGCACGCTGATCGGCGAGGGCTCCGGCGAGGCCTTCCAGATCCGCTTCGAGGGCGAGGGCCTGGTGTACGTCCAGCCCAGCGAGCGCAACACCATCGGGGGTGACGTCTGATGCCGTTCCGCGAGATCAACTCCAAGATGGTCGAGGCGCAGGTCGTCCCCGGGCAGAAGATGTACAGCCAGCGCGGCGCGATGCTCGCGTACCGCGGCGAGGTCTCCTTCACCCCGAGCCTGACCGGTGGTCAGGGCGGGGTGATGGGCATGATCGGGCGCCGCGTGGCGAACGAGCAGACCCCGCTGATGACGGTCGAGGGCAGCGGCACCGTGATGTTCGGCCACGGCGGCCACCACATCCAGGTGATCAACCTGACCGGCGAGACCCTCTACGTCGAGGCCGACCGACTGCTCGCCTTCGACGGCACCCTCCAGCAGGGCACGATGTTCATGGGCTCGCAGGGCGGCGTCATGGGCATGGTGCGCGGCCAGGTGACCGGGCAGGGCCTGTTCACCACCACCCTCAAGGGCCACGGTTCGGTTGCCGTGATGGCCCACGGCGGGGTCATCGAGCTCCCCATCACCCCCCAGCGGCCGGTCCACGTGGACCCTCAGGCGTACGTCGCCCACCACGGCGAGGTCCGCAACAAGCTCTCCACCGCGCTCGGCTGGCGGGACATGGTGGGGCGCGGTTCGGGTGAGGCGTTCCAGCTGGAGCTGTCCGGCCAGGGCGCGGTGTATGTACAGGCCTCGGAGGAGAAGCTGTGAACTTTGGCCCCGTGACGGGCGGACCGGGCGGGCCCACGGTCTTCGACCCGTACACCCTGCCCTCCGACGACAACGTGAACGCGTACACCTTCTGCGTGGAGCTCAAGGGGAGCCAGTGGTTCCTGCAGAAGGGCAAGATGATCTCGTACTACGGGAGCATCGAGTTCAACGGCATCGGCCACGGCCGCTTCGACCGCCTGCTGCGCACCAGCTTTCACTCCCCACTGCACGCCAGTGACTGGGTGGTGGCCGAGGGGCAGGGCAAGATGCTGCTCGCCGACCGGGCCTTCGACGTGAACTCGTACGACCTGGAGAACGGCAATCTGACGATCCGGTCCGGCAACCTGCTCGCCTACCAGCCGACCCTCGCCCTGAAGCAGTCGATCGTCCCCGGCTTCCTGACGCTGATCGGAACCGGGAAGTTCGTGGCGGCGTCCAACGGACCGGTGGTGTTCATGGAACCGCCGCTGCGCGTGGATCCCCAGGCGCTGGTGGGCTGGGCGGACTGCCCCTCGCCGTGCCACCACTACGACCACGGGTACATGTCGGGCGTCATGGGCGGGCTGCGCTCGCTCAGCGGTATCGGGGGCGCCTCGGGCGAGGAGCACCAGTTCGAGTTCGTAGGCGCCGGGACGGTGCTGCTGCAGTCCTCCGAGATGCTGATGGCGGAACAGGCGGTCGGTACGGTCGGCGCCGGTGCGGCCACGGGCAACGCCCAGGGCGTCCCGGGAGCCGCGCAGGGTCCGCTGGGGCAGCTGGGCGTGCCGCGGATGCCGGGGCAGCTGGGTGATCTCCAGCGCCGCTTCGGACTGTGACCTCTCCGACCACCCGTTCTTTGTACGTAATTCAACTTCTTAGGTAGAGTTCATTCATGGAGACCGTCGAGACCGAGACCGCCACCCTCCCCCGGACGCCGTCCGGGGAGACCCCCTGGCTGACCGACGCCGAGCAGTGCGCCTGGCGCACCCACCTGGACGTCAGCCGGCTGCTGATGCACCAGCTGGAAAAGGATCTCCAACCCTTCGGACTCACCAACAACGACTACGAGATCCTCGTGAACCTCTCGGAGTCGCAGGAGCACCGGATGCGGATGAGCGACCTCGCGACCGCCACCCTGCAGTCCAAGAGCCGCCTGTCCCACCAGATCACGCGCATGGAAGCGGCGGGCCTGGTCCGCCGGGTCAACTGCGAGTCCGACCGCCGCGGCCTGTACGCGGTGCTCACGGACGAGGGCATGGAGACGATGCGCAAGGTCGCCCCGCACCACGTGGCGTCCGTCCGCCGTCATTTCATCGACCTGCTGCCCCCGCAGGCCCTGTCGGCGCTGCGCGAGTCGCTCGGCCCCGTGGCCGACCACCTGCGGGACAACCGCGGCAAGGTCTGAGGCCCCCGGGCCCCACGGGCCCACGGGCAGCAGTCCGGCTCCGGGGCGGGCGCTCGGCGCGCCCCGGACGGCGGACGGCCGGAGAATGGGCGGTGTCCGCCCGCTGCCGGCCGTGCCGGGCAACCGTGCGCGCAGTGGCCGGCCTGAGGAGGTCCAGCCCATGAAGCGCAACGTCTACGTCTGTGCGGCCGCATCCGCCGTCCTGATCCTCGCAGGCCCGGTGACGGCCGCCGCAGCGCCATCCGCCGACACCGCGAGAACCCTCCCGGCGGCAGCCGCCGCCCGTGTCGACGTGACGGCCGAAGGCGCGGCCGCGGCGGCCCTGAAGCACACCCCGGGCGTCGTCGAGTCCCTCGACAAGGACGGCTCCGTCTGGCACGTCGACGTGATCAGCAAGGACGGTAAGGAGCACGTCGAGCTGGAGGTGAACGCCGCGAGCGGCGCCGTCACCCAGCGTGACAAGGACGCGAACGACAACCCCGCCGAGTACAAGACGCTGACCGGCGCGAAGGTCGACGCCGAGCAGGCGATGAAGGCCGCGCTCGCCGCCCATCCCGGCCAGGTCACCTCGGTGAACTGGGAGGACGAGGACGACAACGCCGGCGCCCCCTACTGGGAGGTCGAGATCAAGGCCTCCGGCGGCAAGACCCAGAACGTCCACGTCGATCCCACGACGGCGAAGGTCACCGCGTCCTCGTCGGACGACAACGACAACAACGACAACGACGACGACAACGACGACAACTGACCGCGGCCGGGCCCCCGGCTCCGGCAGGCGGGCCGCCGCACCCGCCCGCACCGCCGGAGCGGGGGCTCAGGCCTCGGTCAGCGTCGCCAGCAGCGCGTCCGCGGCCGCGTAGGGGTCGAGCTCGCCCACGGCCACCCTGGCGGCCAGCGCGTCCAGATGCGCGTCGCCGTGCAGATCGGCCATCTTGGCCCGCAGCGCGGTCACCGCGATGGTCTCCACCTCCCGCGCCGCCCGGGCCGCCCGGCGCTGCGCCAGCACCCCGCGCTCGTCCATCCAGGCACGGTGCTTCTCCAGCGCCTCGACCAGTTCGTCGATGCCCACGCCCCGGGCCGCGACCGTCTTGACGATCGGCGGCCGCCAGTCCCCGGCCCCGCGGGACTCCCCCAGGCCCAGCATGTGGTTCAGCTCCCGGGCGGTGGCGTCGGCGCCGTCCCGGTCCGCCTTGTTCACCACGTACACGTCGCCGATCTCCAGGATGCCCGCCTTCGCGGCCTGGATCCCGTCGCCCATCCCCGGCGCCAGCAGCACCACCGAGGTGTCCGCCTGGGAGGCGATCTCCACCTCCGACTGCCCGACCCCGACCGTCTCGACCAGGATCACCTCGCAGCCGGCCGCGTCCAGCACCCGGATCGCCTGCGGGGCGGCCCACGCCAGCCCGCCCAGGTGCCCGCGGGTGGCCATGGACCGGATGTACACGCCGGGGTCCGAGGCGTGGTCCGACATCCGCACCCGGTCCCCGAGCAGCGCCCCGCCCGAGAAGGGCGAGGAGGGGTCGACCGCGAGCACGCCGACCCGCTTGCCCGCCTTGCGGTACGCCGACACCAGCGCCGAGGTCGACGTGGACTTGCCCACGCCCGGGGAGCCCGTGAGCCCCACGACGTACGCCCCGCCCGTCAGCGGGGCCAGGGCGGCCATGACCTCCCGCAGCTGCGGGGACGCCCCCTCGACCAGCGAGATCAGCCTGGCCACGGCCCGCGGCCGGCCTTCACGGGCCTGCTCCACCAGCGTGGGGACGTCCACCGTCATACGTGCTGCGCTCCTCGGATTCCGGTACGGCTACGGGTACGGGTACGGCGGGTGTGGTTACGGGCGGACGTGCACGATCAGCGCGTCGCCCTGACCGCCGCCGCCGCACAGCGCGGCCGCGCCGGTCCCGCCGCCGCGGCGCCCCAGCTCCAGCGCCAGGTGCAGCACCACACGGGCGCCGGACATGCCGATCGGGTGGCCCAGGGCAATGGCGCCGCCGTTGACGTTCACCTTTTCCGGGGTCACGCCGAGGTCCTTCATTGACTGCACGGCAACCGCCGCGAAGGCCTCGTTGATCTCGATGAGGTCCAGGTCGGAGACCTGGAGCCCCTCCTTCTTCAGGGCGTGCAGGATCGCGTTGGACGGCTGCGACTGCAGGGAGTTGTCCGGGCCCGCGACATTGCCGTGGGCGCCGATCTCGGCGATCCACTCCAGGCCGAGCTCCTCGGCCTTCGCCTTGCTCATCACGACCACGGCGGCCGCGCCGTCGCTGATCTGGGAGGAGGTGCCGGCGGTGATCGTGCCGTCCTTGGCGAAGGCCGGACGCAGCTTGCCGAGGGACTCCGCCGTGGTCTCCGGGCGGATGCCCTCGTCCTGGGAGAAGATCACCGGCTCGCCGCGGCGCTGCGGGATCTCGACCGGGGTGATCTCGGCCTCGAAGACGCCGTTCTTCTGCGCGGCCGCGGCGCGCTGGTGGGAGGCCGCGGCGAACTCGTCCTGCGGGGCGCGCTCGATGCCGAGGCGGGTGTTGTGCTTCTCCGTGGACTCGCCCATGGCGATGTTCTCGAAGGCGTCGGTGAGGCCGTCGTAGGCCATCGCGTCGAGCATCTCGACGGCGCCGTACTTGTAGCCCTCGCGCGACTTGGGCAGCAGGTGCGGGGCGTTGGTCATCGACTCCTGGCCGCCCGCCACGACGATGTCGAACTCCCCGGCGCGGATGAGCTGGTCCGCCAGCGCGATCGCGTCCAGACCCGAGAGGCACACCTTGTTGATGGTGAGCGCGGGCACGTTCATGGGGATGCCGCCCTTGACGGCGGCCTGGCGGGCGGGGATCTGGCCCGCACCGGCCTGGAGCACCTGCCCCATGATCACGTACTGCACCTGGTCGCCGGAGATTCCGGCCCGGTCCAGCGCGGACTTGATGGCGAAGCCGCCGAGGTCGGCACCCGAGAAGGACTTCAGCGAGCCGAGCAGCCGCCCCATGGGCGTGCGGGCCCCGGCGACGATCACTGAAGTGGTGTTGTTCGATCCGGACATGAGGCACAGCCCCTTGAGGATGAGGAGTGAACGAGGGTTTACATGAATGTACTGAGCAGTACCCGCGGCGTCATCGGGCTGTCGGTGTGATCGCTGGCACGTTGCGTGACCACCCTCCTCAGCGGTGCACTGGTCCCATGCTGACAAGAATCGACCACATCGGGATCGCCTGCTTCGACCTCGACAAGACCGTCGAGTTCTACCGTGCCACGTACGGCTTCGAGGTGTTCCACACCGAGGTCAACGAGGAGCAGGGCGTTCGCGAGGCCATGTTGAAGATCAACGAGACGTCCGACGGCGGCGCCTCCTACCTCCAGCTCCTGGAGCCCACCCGCGAGGACTCCGCGGTGGGCAAGTGGCTGGCCAAGAACGGGGAGGGTGTCCACCACATCGCCTTCGGCACCGAGGACGTCCGCGGCGACTCGGAAGCCATCCGCGGCAAGGGCGTCCGCGTCCTGTACGACGAGCCCCGCACCGGCTCGATGGGCTCCTCGATCACCTTCCTGCACCCCAAGGACTGCCACGGAGTCCTCACCGAACTGGTCACGGCCAACCCTGACCACTGATGGCCCGATTCCCCGGCCGGTAGAGTGGCCATGGCTCGGCCGGGGTTCGGTGCGGAGACGGGGTCGGGGCCTTCGACCCCTGCCCCGGTATCTGACACCATTCCCCCGGGGGCGTCGTTCAGCGGGCGAGCGATGCTCATTTGGGAGTGAGCTTGCGACCAGGGGACGGATGGGACCGCGCTGTGCGGGGCTACGAAAGCCAGGAGAGCCATCAGGCCGGAGCTGACCATCTCACGCGCTTCGAAGCCGAGATGGAGCGGCTGAAGAAGGAGCGCGGGAAGGCCGTCCAGCACGCCGAGGACCTGGGATACCAGGTCGAGGTGCTGCGCGCCAAGCTCCACGAGGTACGCCGAGCTCTGGCGTCCCGCCCCGCCTACGACGGCGCGGACATGGGCTACCAGGCGGAGCAGCTGCTCCGCAATGCCCAGATCCAGGCCGACCAGATGCGCTCCGACGCCGAACGCGAGCTGCGCGACGCCCGGGCGCAGACCCAGCGCATCCTCCAGGAGCACGCCGAGCACCAGTCCCGCCTCCAGGCCGAACTGCACGCGGAGGCCGTCAACCGCCGCCAGCGCCTGGACCAGGAGCTCAACGAGCGCCGCCAGACCGTCGAGGCGCACGTCAACGAGAACGTGGCCTGGGCCGAGCAGCTGCGCGCCCGTACGGAGGCCCAGGCGCGCCGCCTCATGGAGGAGTCCCGCGCCGAGGCCGAGCAGGCCCTGAACGCCGCCCGGTCCGAGGCCGCCCGGCTCGCCGAGGAGGCCCGCCGCCGGCTGACCTCCGAGGCCGAGGCCTCCCGTACCGAGGCCGAGTCCACCCTGCTGCGCGCCCGCAAGGAGGCCGAGCGGCTGCTGACCGCCGCCTCCGCACAGGCCCAGGAGGCCACCGAGCACGCGGAACGGCTGCGTTCCAGCACCTCGGCCGAGGCCGAGCAGACCCGCCAGCAGACCCTCGACCTCGGCCGCGTCGCCGAGTCGCGGGTGCAGGAGGCCGACACCGCGCTGCGCGAGGCCCGCGCGGAGGCCGAGAAGCTGCTCGCGGAGGCCAAGGAGAGCGCTTCCCGGCAGCTCGCCTCGGCGGAGTCCGTCAACGAACAGCGCACCCGTACGGCCAAGGAGCAGGTCGCCCGCCTCGTCGGCGAGGCCACCAAGGAGGCCGAGGTCCTCAAGGCCGAGGCCGAGCAGCTGCTGGCCGACGCCCGCGGTGACGTGGAGCGCCAGCGCGCCGAGGCCGGGGAGCAGGCCCGTGCGGCCGCCGCCGAGGAGTCCGCGGCGCAGCTGGCGAAGGCCGCGCGGACCGCGGAGGACGTGCTGAACAAGGCCTCCGAGGACGCCCGGGCCACCACCCGGGCGGCGTCCGAGGAGGCCGAGCGGATCCGCCGCGAGGCGGAGGCCGAGTCGGAGCGGCTGCGCTCGCAGGCGGCCGCCACGGCGGACGAGCTCAAGGGCGCGGCGAAGGACGACACCGAGGAGTACCGGGCCCGCACCGTCGAACTCCAGGAGGAGGCCCGGCGGCTGCGCGGCGAGGCGGAGCAGCTGCGCGCGGAGGCCGTCGCCGAGGGCGAGCGGATCCGCGGCGAGGCCCGTCGCGAGGCGGTCCAGCAGATCGAGGAGGCGGCCCGCACGGCCGAGGAGCTCCTCGGCAAGGCCAAGGCGGACGCGGACGAGCTGCGCGGCGGGGCGAGCGCCGAGAGCGAGCGGGTCCGTGCCGAAGCCGTGGAACGGGCCGGCACGCTGCGCAAGCAGGCCGAGGAGACCCTGGAGCGGACCCGCGCCGAGGCCGAGCGGCTGCACGCCGAGGCCGCGGAGCAGGCCGAGTCCGTACGGTCCGAGGCGGACGCCGAGGCCCGGCGGCGGCGCGAGGAGACCGACCAGGCCCTCGCGGCGAAGCGGGCGGAGGCCGACGAGGAGCTCGTACGGCTGCACACGGACGCCGAGGGCCGGCTGGCCACGGCCGAGCAGACCCTGCGCGACGCCCGGACCGCGGCGGAGAACATCCGCAAGGAGACGACCGAGGAGACCGACCGGCTGCGGGCCGAGTCGGCGGAGCGCAACCGCACCCTCCAGGCCCAGTCGGAGGCGGAGGCCGAGCAGCTGCGCACGGACGCGGCCGAGGACGCGGGCCGGGTCCGCGCGGAGGCCGAGCAGGTCGCCGTACGGCTGCGCGGCGAGGCCGAGGCCGAGGCGGAGCGCGTGCGCTCCGAGGCCCAGGAGACGGCCGACCGGCTGCGCGCGGAGGCCAAGACCGCCGCCGAGCGGGTCGCCGCCGAGGCCGCCGAGGCACTGGCCTCCGCTCAGGAGGAGGCCGCGCGGCGGCGCCGGGAGTCCGAGGAGACCCTGGCATCGGCGCGGACCGACGCGGAGAGCGAGCGGGCGCAGGCCCGCGAGCAGAGCGAGGAACTGCTGGCGCAGGCCCGCAAGCGCTCCGAGGACGCACAGGCCGAGGCGATCTGGCTCACCGAGGAGGCCGAGCGGCGCGCGTCGGAGCTGGTGGCGGCGGCGGAGACCACCGCCCAGCAGGTGCGGGACGCCGTGGCCGGGCTGCACGAGCAGGCCGAGGAGGAGATCACCGGGCTGCGCAGCGCCGCCGAGCACGCCGCGGAGCGTACGCGGACCGAGGCCGAGGAGGAGTCCGAGCGGGTCCGCGCCGACGCCTACGCGGAACGCGAGCGGGCCACCGAGGACGCGAACCGGGTCCGCAGCGAGGCACGCGCCGAGACCGACGCGGCGAAGGCACTGGCCGAGCGCACGGTCGGCGACGCGATCGCCGAGGCGGAGCAGCTGCGCAGCGACACGGCCGAGTACGCGCAGCGGGTGCGCACCGAGGCCACGGACGCCCTGGCGTCGGCCGAGCGGGACGCGGCCCGTACCCGGGCGGACGCCCGGGACGACGCGAACCGCATCCGCGGCGAGGCGGCGGAGGCCCTGGAGGCGTCCCGCGCCGAGGGGGCCCAGCTCGTCGCCGAGGCCACGGCCGAGGCCGAGCGGATCACCGCGGAGACCCTGGCGGCCAATGCGGCCACGGTCGGCGAGGCGACGGCGGAGGCCGAGCGGATCACCGCCCTGGCCGCCGAGGCGGCGGAGGCGACCCGTACCGAGGCGGCGGGCACGCTGGACGAGGCCCGCGTGGAGGCGGGCCGGCTGCGCACGGAGGCGGCCGAACAGGCCGACCGCCTGGTCGGCGAGGCGGCCGCGGAGGCGGAGAAGCTCACCTCCCAGGCTGCGGCGACGGCTGCCGCGGCCGAGCGGGACGCGGCGCGCATCCTGGTGGAGTCGCGTGCCGAGGGCGACCGGCTGGTCGAGGAGACCCGCGCGGCCAACGAGCTCACGGTCGGCGAGGCCGCGGCGGAGGCCGAGCGGCTGCGCGCGGAGGCCGCGCAGGCCCTGGACGACGCCCGTGCGGAGGGCGGCCGGATCATCGGCGAGGCCACCGCGGAGGCGGACCGCGTCACGGTCGCGGCGAACGAGACCCTGGCGGCCGCCGAGCGCGAGTCCGAGCAGACCCTGGACGAGGCGCGCGCCGAGGCGGGCCGGCTGCGGAGCGAGGCGGCCGAGCAGGCGGACCGGCTCATCACCGAGGCGGCGTCCGAGGCGGACAAGCTCACCGCGCAGACCCGCAAGGACAACGAGCGCACGGTGGGCGAGGCCTCGAACGAGGCCGAGCGGCTGCGCGCGGAGGCGGCGGAGGCGCTGTCCTCGGCCCAGGAGCACGCGACCCGTACCCGTTCGGAGGCCGAGCGGGTCAAGGCGGAGGCGGCGACCGAGGCGGAGCGAGTCCGTACCGAGGCCCGCAGCGAGTCGGAGCGGCTGCTGGACGAGGCCCGCGAGGAGGCCAACAAGCGCCGCAGCGAGGCCGCGGAGCAGGTGGACCGGCTCATCACGGAGGCCTCGGCGGAAGCGGACAAGCTCACCACCGACGCGCAGCAGCAGGCCCTGGCCGCCACCACGGCGGCCGAGGAGCAGGCCGACGCGATGGTGGACGCCGCCCGCAAGGAGGCCGCGCGGATCACCTCGGAGGCGACCGTCGAGGGCAACTCCATGGTGGAGAAGGCCCGTACGGACGCGGACGAGCTGCTGGTCGGCGCGCGCACGGACGCGTCGGCCATAAGGGAACGGGCGGAGGAGCTGCGCGGCCGCGTCGAGGCGGAGGTCGAGGAGCTGCACGAGCGGGCCCGCAGGGAGTCGGCCGAGCAGATGAAGTCGGCGGGCGAGCGCGTGGACAAGCTGGTGCGCGCGGCGACCGAGCAGAGCGTCGAGGCCGAGGCCAAGGCCAAGGAGCTGGTGTCGGACGCGAGCAGCGAGGCGAGCAAGGTGCGCATCGCCGCGGTGCGCAAGGCGGAGGCGCTGCTCAAGGAGGCCGAGCAGAAGAAGGCCGAGCTGACGCGGGAGGCCGAGGCGGCGCTGGGACAGGCCCGTTCGGAGGCCGACCGGATCGTCGAGGAGGGCCGCCGTGAGCTGGAGGTCCTGGTGCGCCGTCGCGAGGACATTCAGGCGGAGATCTCCCGTGTCCAGGACGTTCTTGAGGCGTTGGAATCATTCGAGGCGCCTTCGGGCGGCGCGAAGCCCGCGGTGGGCGGCCAGGGCGCGGGGGGCGTGAAGGCCGGCGCGGCAGCGGGTTCCACTCGATCGGGTGGTAAGACGTCAGAGAGCTAGTCGGCGCACGTGGATGTGTGCTCCTGATGGAGGTTCAGGCGAACGAGTGACAAGCATTCTGCCGCCTTGCCACTCAAAAGGGGTGTCATTGTCCAGATCAAACGTGGAATGACTCGATGACACGCCGCCTGGGCGCCTAGGATTCCCCTAACACCTCACGTAGCACCTCATCGGTCTCATTCGACAGGAACCCCATGAGCGACACTTCCTCCCCCTTCGGCTTCGAGCTCGTGCGGCGTGGTTACGACCGCGGTCAGGTGGACGACCGCATTACCAAGCTGGTCTCCGACCGCGACAGCGCCCTTGGACGTATCAACTCTCTGGAAAAGCGGATCGAGGAGTTGCACCTCGAGACGCAGAACGCCCAGGCCCAGGTGAGCGACGCCGAGCCGTCGTACGCCGGTCTCGGCGCCCGGGTCGAGAAGATCCTGCGGCTGGCCGAGGAGGAGGCGAAGGACCTGCGCGAGGAGGCCCGTCGCGCGGCCGAGCAGCACCGGGAGCTCGCGGAGTCGGCTGCCCAGCAGGTGCGCAACGACGCCGAGTCGTTCGCCGCCGACCGCAAGTCGAAGGCGGAGGACGAGGGCGTCCGCATCGTCGAGAAGGCCAAGGGAGACGCGTCCACCCTGCGCTCCGAGGCCCAGAAGGACGCGGCCTCCAAGCGCGAGGAGGCCGACGCCCTCTTCGAGGAGACCCGCGCCAAGGCCGCCCAGGCCGCTGCGGACTTCGAGACCAACCTGGCCAAGCGCCGTGAGCAGTCCGAGCGCGACCTCGCCTCGCGCCAGGCCAAGGCCGAGAAGCGCCTCGCGGAGATCGAGCACCGCGCCGAGCAGCTGCGCCTGGAGGCCGAGAAGCTGCGTACGGACGCGGAGCGCCGGGCCCGTCAGACGGTGGAGACCGCGCAGCGCCAGGCCGAGGACATCGTGGCCGACGCCAACGCCAAGGCCGACCGCATCCGCAGCGAGTCCGAGCGCGAGCTGGCGGCGCTCACCAACCGCCGCGACTCCATCAACGCGCAGCTCACCAACGTCCGCGAGATGCTGGCGACGCTCACCGGTGCGGCCGTCGCGGCGGCCAACCCGATCGTCGACGACGAGCCGGTCACCCGCGGTGTCCCGGCGCAGCAGAGCCGCTAGTACGCCGAGTTCCTACTCGCTGGTAGCGAAACAGGCACATCAGGGCCGTATGTCACCTGTTTGAGGTGGCGTACGGCCCTTCGGCGCTCTAGCGTGGCCGCATGATCGAGCTTGAGGGACTTACCAAACGATTCGGCGCGAAGACCGCCGTGGACAACCTCAGCTTCCAGGTCAGACCGGGGGTGGTGACCGGCTTCCTCGGCCCCAACGGGGCGGGGAAGTCCACGACCATGCGCATGATGCTCGACCTCGACAATCCGACCAGCGGGACGGTCCGGATCGACGGGAAGCACTACCGGGACCTGCCGGAGCCACTGAAGTACATCGGTGCACTGCTGGACGCCAAGGCGATGCACGGCGGCCGCAGCGCCTACAACAACCTGCTGTGCCTCGCGCAGGCCAACAGCATCCCGGAGAGCAGGGTCGGCGAGGTCCTCGACCTCGTCGGGCTGACGCCCGTGGGGAAGAAGAAGTCGAAGGGATTCTCCCTGGGTATGGGGCAGCGGCTCGGCATCGCCGCCGCGCTGCTCGGTGACCCGGAGATCCTGATGTTCGACGAACCCGTCAACGGCCTGGACCCGGAAGGAATTCTCTGGATCCGGAATCTCATGAAGGGTCTTGCGGCGGAAGGGCGGACGATCTTCGTTTCTTCCCATCTCATGAGCGAAATGGCGCTCACCGCCGAGCATTTGATCGTGATCGGGCAGGGAAAGCTGCTGGCCGACACGTCGATGGCCGATTTCATCCAGCAGAACTCGCGCAGTTACGTCCGGCTCCGCTCTCCGCAGCAGGAACGCCTCAAGGACGTCCTGCACGCGGAAGGGATCGATGCCATCAGCGTTCCGGCCACCGGAACGCTGGAGATCGACGGCGTGGGTTCGGAGCGGCTCGGCGAACTGGCCGCCCAGCACCAGATCGTCCTGCACGAACTCAGCCCGCAACGGGCTTCACTGGAAGAAGCGTTCATGCGCATGACGGCGGATTCCGTCGAATACCACGCCCACGCGCCGGGGGGACCGGGGACCCTGGCGGCCCCCGGCACGTCCCCCGACAACCCGGCCCGGCCGGCCGACGTCCCCGCCTGGGGCGCCGGCTTCGAGGCAACCCGCAAGGACGGCGAGTGACCATGTCCTACCCTGCCGTCCTCCGGTCCGAGTGGACCAAGATCCGCACGGTCGCCTCCACGAGCTGGACGCTGGCCCTCGTCTTCCTCGTCACCGTCGGGTTCGCCGCGCTGTTCGCCGCCACCTACGACACCGGCAACCAGGACATGGTCTTCGACCCGACCGCGATGAGCTTCAGCTCGATGCAGTTCGGGCAGCTGGCCATGATCGTCTTCGGTGTGATGGTCGTCAGCACCGAATACAGCACGGGCATGATCCGCACCTCGCTGGCCGCGGTCCCGCACCGCACGCGCTTCCTGACCGGGAAGATGGCCGTGGCGACGGCGCTGGCCCTGGTCGTCGGTCTGCTGACCAGCTTCACGTCGTTCTTCCTCACCCAGGCACTGCTGGGTGACTCCGGCATCGGCATCGGCGAGGAGAACGTCCTGCGCGCCGTGGTGGGCGCCGGCGTGTACATGGCGCTGCTCGCCCTGTTCTGCATGGGTGTGGCGACCATGCTGCGCAGCTCGGTCGCCTCCATCAGCCTGCTGATCCCGTTCTTCCTGATCGTCTCGAACCTCCTCGCGGGCTTCGAGGCGACGCGTTCGGTGGGCCAGTACCTGCCCAGCAACGCCGGTTCGAGGATCATGCTGGTCGTGCCCAACGCCTTCGGGAACCCGGAGACGCCGTACGGCCCCTGGGGCGGTCTCGGGATCATGGTCCTCTGGGTCGCCGCAGCCGTGATCGGCGGTCTGCTCGTCCTGAAGAAGCGCGACGCCTGAGACGCGCGACGCCTGAGACGGAGGGGACGTCCGCCGGTCCGTCGTACGACGGACGTCCTCCGTACTACGGGTGATCCCCGGGTCGGTCTCAGGGGCAGCTCAGGGATCGGCTCGGGACGGAACCGCGGGGGACTCGTTATCCTCTTAACCCTTACGCGGGCGAGAGTCGTCCCGGCCTGGTAAGGGGCAGCAAGATGATCGAGGCAGTCGGACTGACGAAGCGCTACGGCGCCAAGACCGCCGTCGACCAGTTGTCCTTCCAGGTCAGGCCGGGTCACGTGACGGGATTCCTGGGGCCCAACGGCTCCGGGAAGTCCACCACCATGCGCATGATCCTCGGCCTCGACCGGCCCACCGCCGGTCATGTCACGATCAACGGCCGTCCCTTCCGGGACCTGCCGAACGCCCAGCGCCACGTCGGTGCCCTGCTCGACGCCAAGGCCCTCCACGGCGGCCGCCGGGCCCGTACGCACCTCCTGTCGATCGCCCAGCTCTCCGGGATACCGGAGCGGCGCGTGGACGAGGTGCTGGCCGTGGTCGGCCTCCAGGACGTCGCCCGGCAGCGGGCCAAGGGCTTCTCCCTCGGCATGGGCCAGCGGCTCGGCATCGCCACCGCCCTGCTCGGGGACCCGCAGGTGCTCCTGTTCGACGAGCCGGTCAACGGTCTCGACCCCGAGGGCATCCTCTGGGTCCGCAACCTCATGCGCCAGCTCGCCGCCGAGGGCCGGACCGTCTTCGTGTCCTCGCACCTGATGAGCGAGATGGCGCTCACCGCCGACCACCTGATCGTGATCGGCCGGGGGCGGCTGCTGGCCGATATGGGCACCCAGGAGTTCATCACGCACAACTCGGCCGGATTCGCACGGGTGCGCGCGGCCGACACCGATCCCGATGGCCGGGACGCGCTGGGTACGACCCTGGCCAAGGCGGGCGGCCGGGTCCTCCAGGAGCCCGACGGAGCACTGCGCGTGACCGGCCTGGAGCTCCCGCGCATCGCGGACCTCGCGCACGAGGCGGGCGTACGGCTGTGGGAGCTGTCCCCGCACCGGGCCTCGCTCGAAGAGGCGTACATGCGGATGACCCACTCCTCCGTCGAGTACACCTCCTCCGAGGACCCGCGGGCCGAGCTGTTCGAGCCGGAGCCGCTCAGCGTCCCGGCGTGGGAGGAGGAGCTGCCCGCTCCCGAGGTGCCGCAGAGCGGCTTCTTCGCTCCCCCGCCGCCCGGGGCGGGCGGGCAGCAGCCCTTCCTGATGCCCAGCGAACCCGGCGAGCTCGCCGCAGCCGCCAAGAACAACCCCGAGGACACCCGATGACCGTCCCCACGCCCAGCGGCGCGACGACGAACGTCCCGGTGATGACCGGGCACGCACCGCTGCCCACGCCGCGGCCGCACCTGGGGCACGCCCTCGCCTCGGAGTGGACCAAGATGACCTCCGTGCGCTCCACGATGTGGACGCTCGGCTCCCTCGTGGTGACGGTCGTCGGCATCGGGCTGCTGGTCATCAGCCAGACCGACGAGGCCGCCTTCCGGGAGATCGCGTACCCCTCGCCCGCGCTCTTCGGCCTGCTGGTCGGGCAGCTCTCCGTGATCGTGCTCGGCGTCCTGACGATCACCTCCGAGCACGCGACCGGCCTGGTGCGGACCACCTTCACCGCCGCCCCCGAGCGGCACCGGGTGCTCACCGCCAAGTACCTGGTCTTCAGCATGACGGCCTTCGCCGCCGTCGCCGCGTCCGTCGGCCTGGTCGGGGCGGCCGCCGCGATCGCGCACGGCGGGCCGGGCTCGGGCACGCACGACGTCTCCGAGTGGCTCGGCGCCCTCGCGGGCAGCCTCTACGTCACCCTCCTCGGGGTGCTCTCGCTCGCCGTCGGTGCGCTGCTGCGGCATTCGGCCGGGGCGATCGCCTCCATGCTGGGACTGGTCATGCTCCCGCCGGTGATCGGCTCGATGCTCAGCGTCTGGCAGGCGACCGCCGGCATCGGCGACACGATCATCATGTACAACGCGCCGGTGGCGATGATGCAGCTGTTCGGCCTGCCGGGCGCCGGCAGCGAGATCAGCCCGGCGCCCTCCGCCTTCGCGCACCTGCTGCTGATCATGGTGGTCACCGGCGGCGCGGTGGCCCTCTCCTACGTGACGGTCGGGCGCCGGGACGTCTGAGACGTCCGGCCCGGGGCCCGGCGCAGGCCGCCGACGGCCTCAGTGCTTGGGCGCGTTACGGGACCGCTGCACCCGCGAGGTGCGGCGGTCCTTCGCGTTCCAGCAGGCCTTGTGCCAGTGGCGCCGGTCGTCGACGCCCCCGTACTCGGGCCAGGCCACGAGGTGCGGGGTGCCCGAGGGGATCTCCTGGTCGCAGCCGGGGCAGCGGTAGCGCTTGCCCACCGCGCTGGCGCCCGCGACGTGCCGGACCTTCCACTCCTCGCCCTGGTACTCCTCGGTGCGCTCCAGCCCGAACCGGTCGAGCCCTGCGCCCGCCCCCGGGCCGGCACCCGAGTCGTCCGGACGCTCGGCTGGATTCCCGCCGCCCCTGGGGCGGTTGTGGCGCGGTGACACGTATACCTCACGGATGGGCGGACGGCAGTGACTTTCTCCCAGACTACGCGCAGCCGGCCCGGGTAGCCGCAGGGTGTCCGGGAGAGGCGGCCGCCTCGGGGGGACTGGCCCGACAATCCCAATAACTTTCCTGTCAGGCCGTGCCTTTGGCACGTGTCAGACGTTGTTGCCAGTAAGACGTTAGTCGTAATGGATCAAGAAGCCGGTCCACCTGGGGGAGGCCGCGCCAGCCGCAAGGAGGCTAAAGGCGATGCGCGTAGGAGCGTTTGTTCTGGCGGCCCAGTTCCCTGGCCAGGGACAGGGCGAGGCACTGCACCGGGCGGTACGGACCGCCGAGGTGGCCGAGGAGGCCGGGCTCGATTCGGTCTGGCTCGCCGAACACCACTTCGTCCCGTACGGGGTCTGCCCGTCGGCGGTGACGCTGGCGGCCCTGCTGCTCGGCCGGACCCGGCGGCTGCGGGTGGGCACGGCCGTGAGCGTGCTGCCGAACACACATCCGGTGGCCCTCGGGGAGCAGGCGGCGCTGCTGCACCTGACCTCGGGCGGCCGGTTCAGCCTCGGGGTGGGGCGCGGTGGTCCCTGGGTCGACCTGGAGGTGTTCGGGGGCGGGGCGGACGCGTACGAGAACGGCTTCCCCGAGTCACTGGACCTGCTGCGGCGCTGGCTGACCGAGGCGCGGGTGGGAGCCCGCGGCGAGCGGTACGGGTTCCGCGAGGTAGCCGTCGTACCGCGGCCCTCGGAAGCCCTGGACGGTGACGGGACGGGGCCGGAGGTGATCGTGGCCTGCACCTCGCCGGCGTCCGTACGGCTGGCCGCGGAGCGGGGGCTGCCGATGCTGCTGGGCATGCACAGCGGGGACGAGGACAAGGCGGCGATGGTCGCGCTGTGGCGGCGTACGGCGCTGGCGGCCGGGCACTCGCAGGAGCGGGTGGCGGGCGCGGGCCACGTCTCCGCGGGGGTGTGCCAGCTGGCGGACCGCTCGGCGGACGCCCGCGAGGTCCTGCTGAAGTCGATGCCGGGATGGCTCAAGCAGGGCCTGGACGCGCACGTGACGGTGGACGGCCGGGCGCGCGCGATGCGGGACCCGGTCGCCTACACCGAGCTGCTGTGCGACCTGCATCCGGTGGGCACCCCCAAGCGGGCGGCGGACCGGCTGGCGGCCACCTCCGAACGGACCGGGATCACCCGGTTCGCACTGCTGTCGGAGGGCTCCGGCGATCTCGCCGCGACGGAGGAGAACGTCCGGCGCCTCGGCGCCGAAGTCCTGCCCCGCCTCGGCTGAGAAGGGCTGCCGCTCCCCGTCGCGGAGCGGCAGCGAAGTACGAGAACCGCTAGCAGTCCCGCAGTTCGGGCGACTGGTTGAGCAGCTGCCCGCGGATCGAAGTGAACTTGGCCAGCCGGTCGTCCACCGAGGAATCCAGCGGGAAGACCGCCAACCGGTGACAGTTCTGGAAGGCCAGGCGTACTCCGAAGTGCCGCTGCAGCGCACCGCGTATCGCGTCACTCGCGAGAGCGCGCAGCAACTGGCCGCGCGCCTGCTCGTCGGGCGGCGGCGTCTGGTTGTCGGCGAACTGTCCGCCGTCCACCTTCAGCTGGGCCACCAGCGAGCTGATCATCTCCCAGGCGTAGGGCAGGGAGGTCCGGACGCAGTCGACGAAGGCGGCTTCGTCGACCTCGCCTCGCTCGGCCTGTTCGAGTAGGGCCGGTGAGACGTCGAGCGACATGGGTTCTCCTCTCGCGACCCCGGCCGATTGGGTAGCCGGAGTCTTACGGGCAGGGAAGGAGGCCGCGACGCTGCGTGCACGTTCGGCAACCTCCCGCTCACCACGGTAGGCGCCCCATGGGTGACGCACCAGGAGAATGCGCATACAACGCGCCATCCGCGAACGGGGCTTTCAGGGGCGAATCGCGTGGAGGCGCATCCGTCGAGTAGCGTTGCCGACCATGCGTCTCGTCATTGCCCGCTGCTCCGTCGACTACGCGGGCCGCCTCACCGCCCATCTGCCCTCGGCACCCCGTCTGATCCTCGTGAAGGCGGACGGCAGTGTCTCGATCCACGCGGACGACCGGGCGTACAAACCGCTCAACTGGATGTCGCCTCCGTGCACCCTCAAGGAGGGGACCGGGGACGAGGCCGGCGTGTGGACGGTCGTCAACAAGGCGGGCGAGAAGCTCATCATCACCATGGAGGAAGTCCTCCACGACTCCTCCCACGAGCTGGGCATCGACCCGGGGCTCATCAAGGACGGCGTCGAGGCGCACCTCCAGGAGCTCCTCGCGGACCGCATCGAAACGCTGGGCGAGGGCTACACCCTGATCCGGCGCGAATACATGACGGCCATCGGCCCGGTGGACATCCTGTGCCGGGACTCCTCCGGTGCGACGGTGGCCGTGGAGATCAAGCGGCGCGGCGAGATCGACGGCGTCGAGCAGCTGACCCGCTACCTCGAACTGCTCAACCGCGACCCGCACCTGGCGCCGGTCCGGGGCGTCTTCGCGGCGCAGGAGATCAAGCCGCAGGCGAAGGTGCTCGCCACGGACCGCGGGATGGACTGCGTGGTGCTGGACTACAACGCGATGCGCGGCATCGAGGACGACAAGCTCCGCCTGTTCTGACCGGTCCGGCCCGGGTCCCGCACCGTCCCCACGGACGGACGGGACCCGGGCCGCTCACGTCGCGGAGCCCGGGGCCGTGACCGGCACCGAGTTCGTGGTGGTGACCGGAGGTTCGGTGGGCGTCGTCGGCGTCGGCGCCGGCGTCTCGGTGACGGGCGGCGTCTGCGAGACCGTCGGGTCCGGGGACGACTGCGTGGGCTTCGGCGAACCGGGCTTCGTCGGCGCGGGCTTCACCGGCGTCGGGGACGGGCGCTGCGAGGGGGTACGGACCGGAGTGCGGCCGGGGACGGGGGCGTCGCTCTCCTGCTCCGGGGCCTCGGCCGGCTCGGCCGCATCGGTCGGCTCCTCCGGCGCAGAATCGTTCCCGCTGTTGCTCGGGGCCACCTGCGGCGGCAGCGGCTTGGGGGTCGGGGAGGACGAGGGCCCGTGCGCGGGCGGCTGCGGCTCGTCCGAGGAACCCGTCGTGAGGCTCACCACCGTGCCCAGGGCCACCACGGTCAGCACGCCCGCAGCGGCCAGCAGCGCGGGACGGCGGCGGGCGGACCGCCGGGGCGGTCCGGCGGCCGGAGCGGGCTCCGGCGCGGGCTTGGGGGTGATCGGGAAGGCGTCCTCGAACACCTGGGACAGCGTCGTCGGGGTCTCCGGACGCCGCACGCCCGGCGCCCCGGGCCCGGTCCCGTCCACGGGCACCACGGTCGCCACGGGGTTCACGGCGTCCAGGGGACCGTCGGGCGCCACCGGCACCACGGGCGCCACCGACGCCATGGGCACCACGGACGACACCGGCTTCGCGGGCGTCCCCGGCTTCGCGGGCGTCCCCGGCTTCGCGGGCGTCCCCGGCTTCGCGGATGTCACCGGCTTCACGGGCGTCACAGGCTTCGCGAGTGCCGCAGGTGCCGCGGGCGTCACCGGCGTCACCTTGGTCACCGCCGCCGCGGGCAGCGGAGCCGTCACGGCCGACGTGGAGCCCGCTGCCACCGCCCCGGCCGCCGGGCCGGTGACGGGCAGCGGCCGCGTCCCGGCCTCCGGCCCCGCGGGCAGCGCGAGCGGCGGCTCCAGCCGCAGCGGCGGCGACACGCCCGCGCCCGCCGCGGCGGTCTCCCGGTCCGTGACGAGCGCCAGCGCGCGCCGGCCCGCGACCGTGCCCCGCTTGTCGGCGAGGGCCCCGCGCAGTCCGATCGACGCCTCCAGCTCGGCCCGGGCCCGGTCCAGCCGCCCCTCGCAGAGCGCGAGCACGCCCAGCTCGTGGTGGAAGTAGGCCTGCTCGGCCACCTCGCCCGCCTTGCGCGCGGCCTCGGAGCCCGCACGGAGCACCCGCTCCCACGCCTCCCAGCGCAGCGAGGCGGCGAACGCCGGAGCGGCCGTACGGGCCAGCAGCACCGCGGCCACCACATCGGCGCCCGCCAGCGCCGCCAGCACCGCGTCCGCCTCCGCCGCGACCCGCTCGGGGGTCACCGAGGTGTGCCCGGTCCACCAGGCGTAGTGCCGGGCGGCCGTACGGGCCTCCTCCGGCGCACTCTCCCCGTACCCGGCCTCCTCCAGCTGCCGGGCCACCCCGGCCGCCAGCCGGTAGCGCGCGCCGACCGGGGTCAGCAGCCCGCAGCCCAGCAGTTCCGCCACCGCCGTGTCCGCGTGGGTGTCCCCCACCAGCGCGGGCAGGTGCGCGTGGTGCGGCAGCTCCCCGCCGAGGGCGCAGGCGATGCGCAGGGCGGCGCGCGCCGACTCGCTGACGCGCGAGGCCAGCAGTTCGGCCGGGGCCGCGCCCTCGGCCAGGGTCGGCAGCGGCACCTGGGCCGTGTCGCGGGGGCGCTCCTCGAAGACTCCGGGCTCCTCCTCGTCGTCGTCCTCGGCGGCGTGGTTGAGCTCGTCCCGCTGCCGCAGCAGCGCGGCGGCCTGTACGAAGCGCAGCGGCAGCCCTTCGGAGGCGAACCGCAGGTCTCCCGCCCAGGCGGTCTCCGCGTCCGTCAGGGGCCGTCCGATGCCCGCTTCCAGCAGGTGCAGGCAGTCGGCCTTGCCGAGCCCGCCGAGGAAGACCTCCTCCAGGTGCGAGTCGTCGGAGGGGGCCCGGGTGTCGGGGGTGGCGGCCAGCAGGTAGGCGCACTCGGGGGTGGCGCGCAGCAGCTCGTCGAGGGCGCTCCCGCCGAACTCCAGGTCGTCGAGGAGGACGACGGCGCCGATGTCCCGGACGCGGGCGAGGAGGTCGATCCGGTCCGGCCGGATCGCGGCGGCCTCGTACACGGTCGCGTACAGCGCGTAGAGCAGCTCCAGGGGCTGCTGGTAGCCGCGCCCGGAGAGCCGTACGACGCCGTCGGGCGCGATGCCCTCGCAGGCGGCGGCCACCTCGTCGAGCAGGGCGGTACGGCCCGATCCGGAGGGGCCCGTCAGCCGTACGGAGCGGCCCCGGCCGAGCAGGCGGACGAGCCGCTCGCGCTCCTCCGTGCGCTCCAGCAGGGGCGTGGCGGGGAGCGGCGGGCCGGGCAGGGCGGGAGGCCGGGCGGCCTCGTCGCGGGCCCTGCGGGCGGCCGCGTCGCGCTTGGCGGGGCGGCCGGTCTCCGTGCCGGGGCGGTGCGGTTCTATCTCGCTGCCGTCGACAGGGTTGACCGTCAGGGTGAAGTCACCTGAGGTCAGGGTGACGATCCGCGCGGGCGCCCCGGGCGTCCCGGCGGGCTGCTCCTGCGGATCGGCCTGCTGCTGTGTTCGGTCCATGACCAAGTCCCCCGATCGCGGGCCGTGCGCCTCGCCGTCGTACCGCCCGGCCTTCGCACGCCGCTCTCGTACTGGTCCGGTTTTCCGCCCGAACCCTAGACCGTGGCCGCGCGCACCGGTACCGCAGGGGTGCCATCACCACCGGACCGTTACGTTTCCGCAGGAAAACGGAACACAGCATTCACACCCGGGGGAGGGACTCCGCCTCCAGGCCGCCCTCGATCGCGAGGATGCGGTGCAGGCGAGTGGCGACGAGCAGCCGCTGCATCTGCGGCGGCACTCCGCGCAGCACGAGCCGCCGCCCGCTCCGGCCGGCCCTGCGGTGCGCGCCCATGATCACGCCGAGTCCGGTGGCGTCCCAGGAGTCGAGCCCGGTGAGGTCGAGCACGAGGTCGCCGTGGCCGTCGTCGAGGGCGGTGTGCAGGACCGTACGGGCGTCCGCCGCGCTGCGCACGTCGAGGCGGCCCCCGACAGCGAGTTCGGCGTGGTCGCCCCTGATGTGCATGTGTACTCCCGGCGGTACTGCGTACGTATGGTCCGACTGGTCCCTGGTCGGCAACTCTCACTGCAACTGACTGCCCCGAGGGCGGCGAAGTTGCCGACCGTGAGCGAACCGATACCTAATTCACCCTGTGGGGTGAAGGCACTCGAACAACGGTGCTCAGCGTCCCGGACTCAGTGCTTGTAGAAGCCCTGGCCGCTCTTGCGGCCGAAGTCGCCCGCGTCCACCATCCGGCGCATCAGCTCCGGCGGCGCGAACTTCTCGTCCTGGCACTCCGTGTAGATGTTGCTGGTGGCGTGCAGCAGGATGTCCACGCCGGTGAGGTCGGCGGTGGCCAGCGGGCCCATCGCGTGCCCGAAGCCCAGCTTGCACGCGATGTCGATGTCCTCGGCCGAGGCGACGCCCGATTCGTACAGCTTGGCGGCCTCGACGACCAGCGCGGAGATCAGACGGGTCGTCACGAAACCGGCGACGTCGCGGTTGACGACGATGCAGGTCTTGCCGACGGACTCGGCGAAGGCGCGCGTGGTGGCGAGGGTCTCGTCGCTCGTCTTGTAGCCGCGCACGAGCTCGCACAGCTGCATCATCGGGACGGGCGAGAAGAAGTGCGCGCCGACGACCCGCTCCGGACGGTCCGTCACGGCCGCGATCTTGGTGATCGGGATGGCGGAGGTGTTGGAGGCGAGGATCGCGTCGTCCCGGACGAGCTTGTCGAGCGCACGGAAGATCTCGTGCTTGACCTCGAGCTTCTCGAAGACGGCCTCGACCACGATGTCGGCGTCGGCGACCGCGTCGAGGTCGGTGGAGGTGGTGATGCGGGCCAGCGCCGCCTCGGCGTCCTCGGCCGTCAGCTTGCCCTTGGAGACGAACTTGTCGTAGGAGGCCTTGATCCCGTCCGTACCGCGGGTCAGCGCGGCGTCGGTGACGTCACGCAGGACGACGTCCCAACCTGCCTGGGCGGAGACCTGAGCGATCCCAGAACCCATCAGTCCGGCACCGATGACGGCGAGCTTCCCAGCCACTGCACACCCCTCGTTCTCAAAAGAAAGACCCCGGCCTCGTGGCCTCTCCGGCGGAGACTAGCGCCCGGGCGGTGCGGTGTGACCCTGAAGTAACACGCGTCACGTCTCAGATGACGGACATCACACCGGTACGGCCCAGCAGCCCTGCGGGGCCCTCCAGTTCGCCCGGGCCGCCCGTCTACCCTGGCCGCATGGTGAACCTCACGCGCATCTACACCCGTACCGGCGACAAGGGCACGACCGCCCTCGGCGACATGAGCCGTACGGCCAAGACCGACCTGCGGATCTCCGCGTACGCCGACGCCAACGAGGCCAACGCGGCCATCGGGACGGCGCTCGCGCTCGGCGGGCTGGCTCCGGAGGTCGCGAAGGTCCTGGTCCGGGTGCAGAACGACCTGTTCGACGTGGGCGCCGACCTGTGCACCCCGGTGGTCGAGGACCCGCAGTACCCGCCGCTGCGCGTGGAGCAGTTCTACGTGGACAAGCTGGAGGCCGACTGCGACGCCTTCAACGAGCAGCTGGAGAAGCTGCGCAGCTTCATCCTCCCGGGCGGCACCCCGGGAGCGGCCCTGCTCCACCAGGCCTGCACGGTGGTCCGGCGCGCCGAACGCTCGACGTGGGCGGCGCTGGAGGTGCACGGCGAGGTGATGAACCCGCTCACGGCGACCTACCTCAACCGCCTCTCCGACCTCCTGTTCATCCTGGCCCGCGTGGCCAACAAGGAGGTCGGGGACGTGCTGTGGGTGCCGGGCGGCGAGCGCTAGCCGCTCCCCCCTCTCCGCTCCCCTCCTTACCGGTCGTTCTTCACCAGCGCGTCCGCGCCGGGCTCCGTTCCCGCCGGGGCCTTGCGCGGCCAGATCGTGTACGTCGCCGCGACGAGGGCCTGGATCCCGAGCACCCGCAGGGCCACGAACTGCCACGACTCCAGGGGGCCGGTGTCGGCGGCGTCGCCGACGTACCAGATCGCGGCCTGGAGCAGCCCGACCGCGACGGCGGCGCCCAGCAGGGTGCGGAGCCACAGCTTCCACTCGTGGAGCGCACGGGCCGTGCCGTAGCCCGCACCGGGGGGCTTCGGGCCCCCGGCGAAGCGGTGGGCCGCGTGCCGGTCCAGCCATTTCACCGTGTAGTGGCCGAAGGCGACGGTGTAGCCGATGTAGAGGGCGGCCAGGCCGTGCGTCCAGCCCGGCTCACCGCCGTTCTTCAGGTCCAGGGTGCTGACCACCAGCATGACCAGCTCCAGCAGCGGCTCGCACAAGAGCACCGCGGCTCCCAGCCGGGGCATCCGGGCGAGGTAGCGCAGGGCGAGCCCGCCGGCCAGCAGCACCCAGAAGCCGACCTCACAGGCGATGATCAGGGCGACGAGCACGGCGTTCTCCATTCCGCTCGGTTCCGGGGTTCTCTCCCAGACTCGCGCCCGCTGCGGCCCGTTTCGTCGTCGCCGGTGAGGAAAGACGGCTGCATCCTTCGATGTAGTGGGCCTCCGCCCCGGCGCCGAGGCCCTGGCCCGCGTCACCGTGTTGGATGGAACCGTGACCGTGACCGCCAAGAACCACCGGCCCCACCGCGACGACGTGCTCCTCGCCGTCGGGAGCGTGCTCGCGGGCCTGACGCTGTGGTCGCTCGGCGTCCACTCCAACAACACCCGTCACTTCCTGCCCGACTGGGCCGCCCTGGTCCCCCTCGTGGCGCTCGGCGCGATGGAACTCCTGCGCCGCACCGCACCGCAGGTCACCCTGGTTGTCGGCACGCTCGGGCTGATCGCGGACCAGTTCACGGTGGGCAACCTCGGTACCGTCCTGATCTTCACCGACCTGATGTACGCGGCCGTGGTCTACGGGCCGCCCCAGATGGCCCGGCGGCTCCCCGTCTCCACCGGCCTGATCACGGTGGCCGTCACCATCGCCTCGGTGGCCTGGCTGCGCACCCCCCAGGCCCTGCTGATCGGCGTGATCACCGGCATCGTCAGCTTCGGCCCGGCCCTGACCGGCGCCACCCTGCGCAACCATCGCGAGGCCGCGGTGGCCGCCCGGCTGCGCGCCGAGCAGACCGCGCTGCTGGCCGAGATGGACCGTACGCAGGCCGTCGTCGCCGAGCGCGCCCGGATGGCCCGGGAACTGCACGACATGGTGGCCAACCACCTGTCCGCCATCGCCATCCACTCCACGGCCGCGCTCTCCATCGACGAGGCCGCCACCAGCCGGGAGGCCCTCGGGGTGATCCGCGAGAACAGCGTGCAGGGTCTGGCCGAGATGCGCCGCCTGATCGGGCTGCTGCGGGCCGCCGGGGCCGGGCAGGAGCCCGTCGCGGTGCCCTCGCTGGACGGACTGGAGGCCCTGCTGGAGCAGGCCCGGACCACGGGCTCGGGCAGCGGGCTGGACTTCGTCCTGCACGACGGGCGGCCCCCCGGGGAGCGGGTGCCGGCTCCGGTGGAACTGGCGGCGTACCGGATCGTCCAGGAGTCGCTGACCAATGCCCTCAAGCACGCGGCCCCGGGCACGGTACGGGTGCGGGTGGCCCGCCCCGGCGGGGCGCTGACCGTGGCGGTGGACTCCCCCTACGGGGACCGCCCGGGCCCGCGCGCGCCCGGGTCGGGTGCGGGGCTGATCGGGATGCGGGAGCGCACGGAGCTGCTGGGCGGGGATTTCGCGGCGGGCCGGTCCGGCACGGTGTGGCAGGTGCGGGCGACGCTGCCCGCGGAGGAGAAGGCGGTGGAGGCATGACCATCAAGGTGGTGGTGGCGGAGGACCAGAGCGCGGTACGGGCCGGGCTGGTGCTGATCCTGCGCAGTGCGGGGGACATCGAGGTGGCGGGCGAGGCCGCGGACGGGGAGGAGGCGGTGCGCCTGGCCCGGGAGCTGCGGCCGGACCTGGTCCTCATGGACGTGCAGATGCCGCGGCTGGACGGGGTCTCCGCGACCCGCCAGGTGGTCTCCGAGGGGCTGGCCGACGTCCTGGTGCTGACCACCTTCGACCTCGACGAGTACGTCTTCGGGGCGCTGCGGGCGGGTGCCTCGGGCTTCCTGCTGAAGAACGCGGACGCGGCGGAGCTGATCGAGGCGGTGCGGACCGTGGCCCGCGGTGAGGGGCTGATCGCCCCGGCGGTGACCCGGCGGCTGATCGCCGAGTTCGCGGCGCCGCAGGTGCGCAGGCCCACTGCCCCGCCGGCGACGGCGGCCGCGGTGGACTCGCTGACGCGCCGGGAGCGGGAGGTGTTCGGGTGTCTGGGCGAGGGGCTGTCGAACGCGGAGATCGCCGTCCGCCTGGAGATGGCGGAGGCCACGGTGAAGACCCACGTCAGCAGGCTGCTGGGCAAGCTCGAACTGCGCAGCCGGGTCCAAGCGGCCGTACTGGCGCAGGAGTTGGGGATCTAGAGGATCGCTCGCGCCGCATCTCCCATGAGGTCTGGACCTCTTGACGCTTGGTCCAGACCTTTCTACGCTCACCCGCAACACTGTGGTGAGCGTGCCATGACAAAGCGTGCTCACGGGCGGCGCAGGTCCCACCCCCATGTCGAACGTCGGCCCCACGACCTCGACGGACCTACGGAGGAGCACCCTTGAGCACAGCATCCCCACCCCGCACCAGGCGTACCCGGTTCTTCACGCGGGTCGCGGCCGTCCTGGCCGCCCTCGCCGTCCCCGTGAGCGGACTCGTCGCGCTGGCCGGCCCCGCACAGGCCGCCACCTCCGCGACCGCCACGTACACCAAGGTCTCCGACTGGGGCTCCGGCTTCGAGGGCAAGTGGGTGGTGAAGAACACCGGCACCACCACCCTGACCAGCTGGACCGTGGAGTGGGACTACCCGGCGGGCACCGCCGTCACCTCGGCCTGGGACGCCACCGTCACCAGTTCGGGCACCCACTGGACCGCCAAGAACCTCAGCTGGAACGGCAGCCTCTCCCCCGGCTCCACCGCCAGCTTCGGCTTCAACGGCTCCGGCCCCGGCGCCCCCAGCGGCTGCAAGATCAACGGCGGCCCCTGCGACGGCAGCACCCAGCCCGGCGACAACCCGCCCTCGGCTCCCGGCGCCCCCACCGCGAGCAACGTGACCGAGACCTCGCTGAACCTGTCCTGGCAGGCCGCGACCGACGACAAGGGCGTCAAGAACTACGACGTCTACCGCGGCGGCACCAAGATCGCGACCGTCACCGGCACCAGCTACGCCGACTCCGGCCTGACCAAGGGCACGACGTACGGCTACACCGTCACCGCCCGCGACACCGCCGACCAGACCGGCCCCTCCTCCGGCGCCCTGTCGGTGACCACCCCCGGCGGCACGGTCCCGCCGGACCCGGGCGGCAAGGTCAAGCTCGGCTACTTCACCGAGTGGGGCGTCTACGGACGCAACTACCACGTGAAGAACCTGGTCACCTCCGGCTCCGCCGCGAAGATCACGCACATCAACTACGCCTTCGGCAACGTCCAGGGCGGCAAGTGCACCATCGGTGACGCCTACGCCGACTACGACAAGGCCTACACCGCCGACCAGAGCGTCGACGGCAAGGCCGACACCTGGGACCAGCCGCTGCGCGGCAACTTCAACCAGCTGCGCAAGCTGAAGGCCCAGTACCCGAACATCAAGGTCCTGTGGTCCTTCGGCGGCTGGACCTGGTCCGGCGGCTTCGGCCAGGCCGCGGCGAACCCCGCCGCCTTCGCCCAGTCCTGCTACGACCTGGTCGAGGACCCGCGCTGGGCCGACGTCTTCGACGGCATCGACCTCGACTGGGAGTACCCGAACGCCTGCGGTCTGTCCTGCGACACCAGCGGCGCCGCCTCCCTGAAGAACCTGATGCAGGCCACGCGGGCCAAGTTCGGCACGAACAACCTGGTCACCGCGGCCATCTCGGCCGACGGCTCCAACGGCGGCAAGCTCGACGCCGCCGACTACGCCGGCGCCGCGCAGTACGTCGACTTCTACAACGTCATGACCTACGACTTCTTCGGCGCCTGGGCGGCGCAGGGCCCGACGGCCCCGCACTCCCCGCTCACCGCGTACAGCGGCATCCCCCAGGACGGCTTCAACTCCGAGGCCGCGATCACCAAGCTCAAGGGCAAGGGCATCCCCGGCTCCAAGCTCAACCTCGGCATCGGCTTCTACGGCCGCGGCTGGACCGGAGTCACCCAGGCCGCCCCCGGAGGCACCGCCACCGGCCCCGCGCAGGGCACGTACGAGCAGGGCATCGAGGACTACAAGGTGCTCAAGGGCAGCTGCCCGGCCACCGGCACCATCGCCGGCACGGCCTACGCCAAGTGCGGCAGCAACTGGTGGAGCTACGACACCCCGGCCACCATCGCCGGGAAGATGACCTGGGCCAAGCAGCAGGGCCTCAAGGGAGCCTTCTTCTGGGAGTTCAGCGGGGACACCAGCAACGGTGAACTCGCCTCCGCGATCCACACCGGGCTGCAGTGATCCCCACGCACGGCCCCCGGTGACGGACGAAGCCGGGGAGACGGGTCCGCCCCCGTCTCCCCGGCTTCTTCTTCTTGACGCGCCACTCGCACGGCTCGGCCCCTGGGGGCCTCCCCGGCTTCGCGCCGCTGCGCCGGACTCCGTCCGGCGGGGGCGATCCGTCCCCGTCCGCCCTCAGGCCACGTTGACCCTCTGGCCCGGAGGCGCCGCCTCCAGCCAGGCCAGGAAACCGGTCAGCGCGTCCTCGCTCATCGCCAGCTCCAGGCGCGTCCCCTTGTGGAGACAGCCGAGCACGATGGCGTCCGAGAGCAGGGCCAGCTCCTCCTCGCCCTCGGGGGCGCGGCGGGAGACCACCTCGATGGAGGAACGCTCCAGCAGCCGGCGCGGACGAGGGGAGTAACTGAATACGCGGAACCATTCGATCCGGTCACCGCTGTAGCGCGCGACCCCGTACACCCAGCCCTTGCCGGAGACGTCGGGCTTCTCCGACACCCCCCAGCGCAGACTGCAGTCGAAGGTGCCGCCGGAACGCTGGATGAGCCTCCGGCGCAGTCCGAAGACAAACAGCCCGATCACCACCAGGGCTACGACCAGGCCGCTCACAAGCAGAGCGAGGAGCATCTTCACCGACCTCCTCGCTCATCGAATACCGCATGCGAACTGGGGCCCCTCCCGGACGGAGTCCGGGGGAGGACCTGCATCGCCTCAGCCGCGACCCGGTCTGGAAAACTCCAGAACGGACCGCGGCTGAGGTCTGCTGTGTCCCGGAGGTCGCCCCCCGGGACTCAGCGGTTCAAACTCCGACGGGCGTTCAGCCCGTTACGGCGCGCAGCCGGACATCCGCGCGACGCTCGGCGGCCGCATCGGCCTCCGACTTCGCGCGCTCCAGTGCCCGCTCCGCCCGCTGGACGTCGATCTCGTCCGCGAGCTCGGCGATCTCGGCCAGCAGGGACAGCTTGTTGTCCGCGAACGAGATGAATCCGCCGTGTACCGCGGCGACGACGGTGTCGCCCCCACTGGTACGGATGGTCACCGGGCCCGATTCCAGCACACCGAGAAGCGGCTGGTGACCGGGCATGACGCCGATGTCGCCGGACGTGGTGCGGGCGACAACAAGGGTGGCCTCGCCGGACCAGACATTGCGGTCCGCCGCGACCAGCTCGACGTGCAGCTCAGCAGCCAAGGTGGCTCCTCGGGTCACCACCCGGCGGGTCAGCCGGGTGTTGGGTCAAATTCTAATGGGCGTGGGGAGAGGGACGGGACACACCCGCCCCTCTCCGTGAATCCTTCGAACCGGATGCGCCCCTCGCGGAGCGCGCCGGATCAGGAGACGCCCAGCTCCTTGGCGTTCGCCTTCAGGTCCTCGATACCACCGCACAGGAAGAACGCCTGCTCGGGGAAGTGGTCGTAGTCACCGTCGCAGATGGCGTTGAACGCGGTGATCGACTCCTCGAGCGGAACGTCCGAACCGTCCACGCCGGTGAACTGCTTCGCCACGTGGGTGTTCTGCGACAGGAAGCGCTCGACACGACGGGCACGGTGGACAACGAGCTTGTCCTCCTCGCCCAGCTCGTCGATACCGAGGATCGCGATGATGTCCTGGAGGTCCTTGTACTTCTGGAGGATCCCCTTGACGCGCATCGCCGTGGCGTAGTGGTCCGCCGCGATGTACCGCGGGTCGAGGATGCGGGACGTCGAGTCCAGCGGGTCCACGGCCGGGTAGATGCCCTTCTCGGAGATCGGACGGGAAAGAACCGTCGTCGCGTCGAGGTGGGCGAAGGTGGTCGCCGGCGCCGGGTCGGTCAGGTCGTCCGCGGGGACGTAGATCGCCTGCATCGAGGTGATCGAGTGACCACGGGTCGAGGTGATGCGCTCCTGGAGGAGACCCATCTCGTCGGCCAGGTTCGGCTGGTAACCCACCGCGGAGGGCATACGGCCGAGCAGGGTCGACACCTCGGAACCCGCCTGGGTGTACCGGAAGATGTTGTCGATGAAGAACAGCACGTCCTGCTTCTGCACATCGCGGAAGTACTCCGCCATGGTCAGACCGGCAAGCGCGACGCGAAGACGCGTGCCCGGCGGCTCGTCCATCTGGCCGAAGACGAGCGCCGTCTTGTCGATGACGCCCGAGTCGGCCATTTCCTCGATGAGGTCGTTGCCCTCACGGGTACGCTCACCGACGCCCGCGAAGACCGACACACCGTCGTGGTTGTTGGCGACGCGGTAGATCATTTCCTGGATCAGAACGGTCTTGCCGACACCGGCACCACCGAACAGACCGATCTTTCCACCCTTGACGTACGGGGTGAGAAGGTCGATGACCTTGACGCCGGTCTCGAACATCTCGGTCTTCGACTCGAGCTCGTCGAAGCGAGGGGCCTTGCGGTGGATCGGCCAGCGCTCGGTGACGTTGGCGTTCTCCTCCGGGTAGTTCAGCACCTCACCGAGGGTGTTGAACACCTTGCCCTTGGTGAAGTCACCGACGGGGACGGTGATGCCCTCGCCCGTGTCGGTCACCGGGGCCTGGCGGACCAGACCGTCGGTCGGCTGCATCGAGATGGTACGGACGATGCCGTCACCCAGGTGCTGCGCGACCTCAAGGGTCAGGGTCTTCAGTGCGCCGTCCTGGGCCGGGTCGGCGACCTGGACCTTGAGGGCGTTGTAGATCTCGGGCATGGCGTCGACGGGGAACTCCACGTCGACGACCGGGCCGATGACCCGGGCGACGCGGCCCGTGGCGGCGGCCGTCTCAACAGTGGTCGTCATTACTTGTCACTCCCCGCGGTCGCGTCAGCCATGGCGCTCGCGCCACCGACGATCTCGCTGATTTCCTGGGTGATTTCGGCCTGGCGGGCCGCGTTGGCAAGCCGGGAGAGGCTCTTGATGAGATCCCCGGCGTTGTCGGTCGCCGACTTCATCGCGCGGCGGCGGGCGGCGTGCTCGGAAGCAGCCGACTGCAGCAGTGCGTTGTAGATACGGCTCTCGACGTAGCGCGGCAGCAGGGCGTCGAGGACGTCCTCCGCCGACGGCTCGAAGTCGAACAGCGGAAGGATCTCGCCCTTCGTACCGCTCTCCTCCACAGCCTGGTCGAGGCTGAGCGGCAGCATCCGTCCGTCCACCGGGTTCTGCGTCATCATCGACACGAATTCCGTGAAGACGATGTGCAGCTCGTCGACGCCGCCCTCGGCCGTGTCCAGCTGGATGGCCTCGATCAGCGGTCCGGCGACGCGCTTAGCGTCGGCGTAGGCCGGGCTGTCGGTGAAGCCGGTCCACGACCCCGCGACCTTGCGCTCGCGGAAGCCGTAGTAGGCCAGACCCTTGCGGCCGACGATGTAGGTGTCGACGTCCTTGCCCTCAGCGCGCAGCCGCTCGGTGAGCCGCTCCGCCTGCTTGATGGCGTTCGAGGAGTAGCCGCCGGCCAGACCGCGGTCGCTCGTGATGAGCAGGACCGCGGCGCGGGTCGGCGCCTCGACCTCGGTGGTCAGGGCGTGCTTGGTGTTCGAGCCGGTCGCCACCGCGGTCACCGCACGGGTGAGCTCGGTCGCGTACGGCATCGATGCCGCCACCTTGCGCTGCGCCTTGACGATGCGCGAGGCGGCGATCATCTCCATCGCCTTGGTGATCTTCTTGGTCGCCGTGATGGCACGGATGCGACGCTTGTAGACCCGGAGCTGCGCTCCCATGAGTCAGGTCCCTTCCGTCGTCACTTGGAGACGTTGACGGCCGGTGCGTCCTCGCCCAGGAGCTTGCCGTCCGAGGTCTCGAACTGGCGCTTGAAGGCAGCGATGGCGTCCGCGACCGACGACAGGGTGTCGTCCGACATCTTGCCGCCGTCGGCGATGGAGGTGAGGAGGTCCTTGCGCTCGCGGCGCAGGTGCTCCAGCAGCTCCGACTCGAAGCGACGGATGTCGTTGACCGGGACGTCGTCCATCTTGCCGGTGGTGCCGGCCCAGACGGAGACGACCTGCTCCTCGACGGGCATCGGCTGGTACTGGCCCTGCTTGAGCAGCTCGACCAGACGCTTGCCGCGCTCCAGCGAAGCCTTCGAAGCGGCGTCCAGGTCGGAACCGAAGGCGGCGAACGCCTCCAGCTCACGGTACTGGGCGAGGTCCAGGCGCAGACGGCCGGAAACCTGCTTCATGGCCTTGTGCTGGGCGGAGCCACCGACGCGGGAGACCGAGATACCGACGTTCAGCGCCGGGCGCTGGCCCGCGTTGAACAGGTCGGACTCCAGGAAGCACTGGCCGTCGGTGATGGAGATGACGTTGGTCGGGATGAACGCCGACACGTCGTTCGCCTTGGTCTCGACGATCGGCAGACCGGTCATCGAACCGGCACCCATGTCGTCGGACAGCTTCGCGCAGCGCTCGAGCAGACGCGAGTGCAGGTAGAAGACGTCACCCGGGTAGGCCTCACGGCCCGGCGGGCGGCGCAGCAGCAGCGACACGGCGCGGTAGGCGTCGGCCTGCTTCGACAGGTCGTCGAAGATGATCAGGACGTGCTTGCCGGCGTACATCCAGTGCTGGCCGATGGCGGAACCGGTGTACGGCGCCAGGTACTTGAAGCCGGCCGGGTCGGACGCCGGGGCGGCGACGATCGTCGTGTACTCGAGCGCACCGGCGTCTTCCAGGGCGCCACGAACGGACGCGATGGTCGAGCCCTTCTGGCCGATGGCGACGTAGATGCAGCGAACCTGCTTGTTCACGTCGCCGGAGCGCCAGTTGTCGCGCTGGTTGATGATCGTGTCGACGGCCAGCGCGGTCTTACCCGTCTGACGGTCACCGATGATCAGCTGACGCTGGCCACGGCCGACGGGGACCATCGCGTCGATGGCCTTGTAGCCGGTCTGCATGGGCTCGTGGACCGACTTGCGGACCATGACGCCCGGGGCCTGCAGCTCGAGGGCGCGGCGGCCCTCGGTCGCGATCTCGCCGAGACCGTCGATCGGGTTGCCGAGCGGGTCGACAACGCGGCCGAGGTAGCCCTCGCCGACGCCGACGGAGAGAACCTCACCGGTGCGCTGCACCGGCTGGCCCTCCTCGATACCGCTGAACTCGCCGAGGACGACCGCACCGATCTCGCGCTCCTCGAGGTTGAGGGCGAGACCGAGGGTGCCGTCCTCGAACTTCAGCAGCTCGTTCGCCATGGCGGAGGGCAGGCCCTCCACCTTCGCGATGCCGTCGCCGGCAACGCTGACCGTTCCGACCTCCTCGCGCGAGGCCGCGTCCGGCTGGTACGACTGGACAAAGTTCTCCAGTGCGTCCCGGATCTCCTCCGGCCGGATCGTGAGCTCCGCCATCTGGGTTCCCTGCTCTCCTTGTTGGGCCTGAAGCTTCTTAGGGGTCTGGGGGCGACCCCCAGGAATCTTCTGCAAGTTCTGCACGGCCCAACCGGGCCGCTAGGAATGCGTTGTTCTATTGGTGGCTGGTCAGCCGGCCATGCGGCGGGACGCCTCGGCGAGGCGGTCCGCGATGGTGCCGTCGATGACCTCGTCGCCGACTCGCACCGAGATCCCGCCGAGGACCTCGGGGTCCACGTCGAGGTTCAGGTGCATCTGGCGGCCGTACAGCTTGGCCAGCACCGCGCCGAGACGCTGCTTCTGCACGTCGCTGAGCGGAACCGCGCTGGTCACGGTGGCGACCATGCGGTTGCGGCGCTCGGCGGCGAGCACGGAAAGGGACTCGAGTCCCGCTTCCAGGCTACGTCCACGCGGGTGCGTGACAAGTCGCGTGACGAGACGCTCGGTGACGGCGTTCGCCTTGCCGCCGAGCAGGCTGCGCAGCAGCTCGCTCTTGGCGGAGGCGGTGGCCGCGCGGTCGGTCAGCGCGGAGCGCAGCTCGGTGTTCGAGCCGACGATCCGGCCGAACCGGAAGAGCTCGTCCTCGACGTCGTCGAGGGCCCCGCCGTTCTGTGCCGCGGTGAGGTCGGCGGTGGCCGCCAGAGCCTCGAGCGAGTCCACCAGGTCGCGGGACTGCGACCAGCGGGACCGGACCATGCCGGACACCAGGTCGAGGGTTTCCCCGCCGACCTGGCCGCCCAGCAGCCGACCGGCCAGCTCGGCCTTGGCCTCACCGGGCTGCGCCGGGTCCGTGATGACCCGACGCAGCGAGACCTCACGGTCGAGCAGCGCAGTGACGGCAGCCAGCTCACCGGCGAGCTTCGCCGCGTCGACGGACGTGTTGTCCGTCAGCGCGTCGAGGCGCTCGCGCGCGGAGGCCAGTGCCTCGCGGCTCGCTCCGTTCATCGGGCGGCCTCGGCCTTCTCCTCGAGCTCGCTGAGGAAGCGGTCGATCGTGCGGCTCTGCCGGGCGGCGTCCTCAAGGGACTCGCCGACGAGCTTTCCGGCCAGGTCGGTGGCGAGCTTGCCCACGTCCTGACGCAGCGCCTGAGAGGCGGCCTTGCGGTCGGCCTCGATCTGGGCGTGGCCGGCAGCGATGATCTCCTCACGCTGCCGCTGGCCCTCTGCGCGCAGTTCTTCCTTGAGCGCAGTGCCCTGCTCCAGCGCTTCCTGGCGCAGGCGCGCGGCCTCGTGCCGGGCTTCGGCGAGCTGGGCCTTGTACTGCTCCAGGACGCTCTGGGCCTCGGTCTGTGCGGCTTCTGCCTTTTCGATACCGCCCTCGATCGCCGCGTGGCGCTCTTCCAGAACCTTGTTGATGTTCGGGAGGAGCTTCTTCGCGAGGAAACCGAAGACGATGACGAAGGCGATCAGACCGATGACGAGCTCGGGGATCGGCGGGACGAGGGGGTTTTGAGGCTCCTCGGCCGCGAGAACCAGGAGGTTCACATCAGTGCCTTTCGTCGATTCGGACTAGTCGTGGAGTTCGTCTTAGTAGACGAACGGCATGACCAGACCGATGAGGGCGAGCGCCTCACAGAAGGCGAAGCCGAGGATCTGGTTGGCGCGGATCAGACCGGCAGCCTCGGGCTGACGGGCGAGAGCCTGCGTGCCGTTACCGAAGATGATGCCGACGCCGACGCCCGGGCCGATCGCCGCGAGACCGTAACCGACGGAGCTGAGGGAACCTTCGACGGCAGCAAGGGTCTGGGACATGCCAGTTCTTCCTTCTCTTTCATGGACCGGTGGGGGTTGGCCACCGGACGATTCGGGGGGTTGCGGAGCGTTCTCGCTCAGTGGTGCTCGGCGAGCGCGCCCTGCAGGAAGCTGCAGGCCAGGAGCACGAAGACGTACGCCTGAACAGCCTGGATGAAGAGCTCGAACGCGGTCATCACGATGACCATGACGAACGAGACGCCGGCATACGCGATGCCGATCCCGTTCAGCAGGTACCAGCTGGCGATGGTGAACAGCAGCAGCAGGGTGTGTCCGGCGAACATGTTCGCGAACAGTCGGACCGCGTGGGTGAACGGGCGGACGATGACGTTCGAGAAGAACTCGATCACCATGACCATCGGCAGGATCGCGCCGAGGGACTTGTCGTAACCCGTCAGGTTCTTGAAGCCGCCGACGAGGCCGTGGCGCTTGAAGGTAACCGACATCCACATGACGTAGACGACCGCGGCGAGGCCGGCCGGGTACGCGATGACCGCGGTCACCGGGAACTGGGCGAGCGGCACGATCGACCACAGGTTCATGATCCAGACGAAGAAGAACAACGCCACCATGAACGGGACGTACTTCTCGCCTTCCTTCTTACCGAGCGTCTCGTAGACGATGCCGCGTCGGACGAAGTCGTAACCCGCCTCGGCGACCATCTGCAGCTTGCCCGGGACGACCTTCGGCTTCCGGAACGCAGCCCAGAAGAAGCCGACGATGATGACCGAGCCGAGGAGGGCCAGGAGCATCGTCTTGTTGAAGTACAGGCTGCTGTCCGCGTCACCGAAGATCGGCTCGAACAGGAACGAGTACAGGGTCGGGCCCGGGAAGCCGCAGCCAGTGCCGTCTTCGAAATGACAGTTGATATCGAAGGCGAGCGTCATGTCAGCAGCACTCACCGCAGGCTCCTTCAGCGTGGCGCATAGGTACGGCAACCTCGTTGTGTCGGCGCGGCGTGCAGCCGCGGTTCGGCACTGGACTGGTGTTACGGATGGTGTGGCGGCAGTCAGGCATCGAGCCTCGCGATGGAACAGGCGTCAGCTCAGATGCCCGCGCCCGCAGTGCCGCAGTTGGCACCGGACGATAGCAGGGTCCCGATCGCGTACTTATGCCGCCCCTACCCTTCACGACTTCGACCCCGGATTTTCGGGCTTGCTGCCCGTCACCGAGTCCGGTTCGACGTAGAGGATCTTGGCCTTCATGTGAGCACGCGTCTGTGCGCCGATCCACACCAGGGTGGTGGCGACGAGCGTGATCGCGAAGGCCTTGGGGTGGAACAGCGTGGTGTTCTTGAACGCGGCGAGAAAGACGAAGAGCAGCAGAATCTGGGCCGCGTAGAGCATGAGCCCCATGGCCTGGAAGAGATGCGGAAGCGATTTCGCGGTGCGCTGGAGAACGACGAATCCGATGCCCATGAACAGCATCACCACCAGCGTCGCGACGACGGCTCCGACAGCACCCTTGCCTCCGACGGCCAACGCGCTGATCACGGCGGCGAGAGCGCCGGCGATCGCCGTGGGCACGGCAGCTTGCATGAGGAATCGGACGTCATCTGACCGCATGGCGGTTTGCTCCGCGTGGATGGTGGGGGCAAGGGACTCGTACGGGACGAGCGTAAGCCCGGTCCGAGTGAGAGCCTCGGGCCGATGGACCGTCGCACTACGGTCCTTCGGCTCTGTCGCCGGGTTTAGTGAACGGTATCACAAACTATTTGATGAGAGCTTTACCTGCCTGGTGTGCTGACTGTCACACATGAGAGTGACCATGCGCGTGTGTGCAGGACAGCGTGCCGACTTGTCTGGTAAAGGGACTTCATGTCGGACATGCGTCCCGCACGTCAGCGGGTGGATCCGGCCTTACGCCGGTCGGGGAGGCGCGAACGGGGGCCCACGGCGGTCGCCCCGTTGACGCCCGAGACTCCGGCCACGATCGGCCGGACCGGTTCCGGCTCGGCGCCCTGTGCGTCCCGCACGGCCGCCTCGGCCGCCGCCTCCGCCGCCCGCTCCGCGTGCCGGTAGCGCGGCGGGACCAGACCCTCGGCCCAGCGCGGTGCGCGCGGGGTGAAGCGCGGCAGGAGCAGCAGGACGAGGCCCAGCGCGCTGAGCGCGGCGATGGCCAGCACGATCCACATCGAGGCGGAGTGCACGGAATAGGCCACCGCACCGAAGGCGATCAGGCCCGACCAGAAGTACATGATCAGGACCGCACGGCTGTGGGAGTGCCCGAGCTCCAGCAGTCGGTGGTGCAGGTGCCCGCGGTCGGCGGCGAAGGGCGACTGGCCCTTCCAGGTGCGCCGCACGATGGCCAGGACCAGGTCCGCCATCGGGATCGCGATGATCGTCAGGGGCAGCAGCAGCGGGATGAAGACCGGCAGCATCGCGTGCGTCGCGTTGCGCTCACCGCCCGCGAAGAGGGCCATCGCGTCGGGGTCCACCTGCCCTGTGATGGAGATGGCGGAGGCGGCCAGCACCAGACCGATCAGCATCGAGCCGGAGTCGCCCATGAAGATGCGCGCCGGATGCATGTTGTGCGGCAGGAAGCCCAGGCACATGCCCATCAGGATCGCGGCGAAGAGGGTCGCAGGTGCGGCCTGCTCGATGCCGTACCCGAACCACAGGCGGTAGGCGTACAGGAAGAACGCCGCGGATGCGATGCACACCATGCCGGCGGCGAGGCCGTCGAGCCCGTCCACGAAGTTCACCGCGTTGATGGTGACCACCACGAGGGCCACGGTGAGCAGGTTGCCCTGCCACTGGGTGAGCGAGACCGTGCCGATGCCCGGTACCGGGATCCACAGGATGGTCAGGCCCTGGATGACCATCACGCCCGCGGCGATCATCTGCGCGCCGAGCTTGATCAGGGCGTCGATCTCGAACTTGTCGTCGAGGACGCCGATCAGCCAGATCAGGGCGGCGCCGGAGAGCAGCGCCCTGGGTTCGTTCGACAGCTCGAAGACGCCGTTGAGGTTGCGCAGGTGGTCGGCGACCAGCAGGCCGGCGCACAGGCCTCCGAACATCGCGATGCCGCCCAGGCGGGGCGTGGGCTCGCGGTGGACGTCGCGGGCACGGATCTCCGGCATCGCCCCGGCCGCGATCGCGAACTTCCGCACGGGCCCGGTGAGCAGGTAGGTCACCGCGACCGTGACGCAAAGCGTCAGCAGATATTCACGCACGGGCTGCCCCAGATGTATCGCCGGCCATCTCAGCCCCACACATTAGCTGCGATGGCTCCTCTTCCCAGGACGCCGGGTGACCGTATCCCGGTTCCACAAAGACCTGTCTGTCCCGGTTACGCCCCGTACGGGGGAAATCCGAACGTCAGCTGCTTGACCTCCGCACGGGTTTCCGCGGCTTCCCCGCGCACCGCTGCGGCAAACAGTGCGGCGATGGTGCGCATCTCGGCCTCCCCCATGCCCTGGGTGGTCACGGCAGCCGTTCCGAGGCGGACCCCGCGCTGGTCCCCGTACGGCAGCGCGCAGGTGTCGAGCACGATCCCGGCGGCGGCGAGGCGGCCGCGCGCGGTCGGGCCGTCGACGCCCAGCGGCGCGGGGTCGGCGGAGATCAGGTGCGTGTCCGTGCCGCCGGTGGTGACGGTCAGGCCGTGGTCCGCCAGCGCCTGCGCCAGCACCCGGGCATTGGCGACGACCCGGTGGGCGTAGTGCGTGAACGCGGGCCCGGCGGCCTCGCCGAAGGCCACGGCCTTGGCGGCGATGGTGTGCATCTGCGCGCCGCCCTGGGTGAAGGGGAACACCGCCCGGTCGATCCGCTCCGCGTACTCGGCGCCGCACAGGATCATCCCGCCGCGCGGGCCGCGCAGCACCTTGTGCGTGGTCGCGCAGACGATGTCGGCGTACGGCACGGGGCTGGGGGCGGCCCCGCCGGCGACCAGGCCGATCGGATGGGCGGCGTCGGCGATCAGGTAGGCGCCGGCCTCGTCGGCGATCTCCCGGAACGCCGAGTACTCCGGGTGGCGCGGGTAGGAGATCGAGCCGCAGACGATGGCCTTGGGGCGGTGCGTCCGCGCGAGCTGCTGCACCTGCTCGTAGTCGATCAGGCCGGTCTCGGCGTCCACGCCGTAACCGACGAAGTCGAACCACCGCCCCGAGAAGTTCGCCGGGGACCCGTGGGTGAGGTGTCCCCCGTACGGAAGTCCCATCGCCAGCACCGTGTCCCCGGGCCGCAGCAGCGCGGCGTACGCGGCCAGGACGGCGGAGGACCCGGAATGCGCCTGCACGTTGGCGTGCTCCGCCCCGAACAGTGCCTTGGCCCGCTCCACCGCGAGCTGCTCGGCCAGGTCGGCGTACTCGCACCCGCCGTGGTGCCGGGCACCCGGATAGCCCTCGGCGTACTTGTTGGCGAGGGGCGAGGCGAGGGCGGCGAGCACGGCGGACGAGGTGAAGTTCTCGGCTGCGCTCAGCTGCAGGGTGCCGGCCTGGCGCTGCCGTTCCCCTTCGAGGATGTCGGCGAGCTGCGGATCCTGGCGCCGCAGGAGATCCGCCGGCTGCTCGGTGATGACAGTCATGGCATGACTCCCCGCGCGGTGGGTGTACCGGGTAGCCCCACCATATTCCCGCCACCCCGCTCCCGCCGCCCGGGACGCGGCCGCGCTCAGCGGGAGGCGGTGACGCCCGTCAGGGCCGTGACCACGGGGTCCAGCGCCTGGTTGAGCCGCTCCTTCCGTGCAGTCCTCGCACCGCTCGGCCCGCGGGGCCTCCCGGGCTTCGGACCGCTGCGCCGGCCTCCGGCCGGGCGGCCGCGCTCAGCGGGAGGC
>NZ_KL647135.1:190902-224487 GCF_000725805.1 Streptomyces xanthophaeus
CCGCTGCGCCGGCCTCCGGCCGGGCGGCCGCGCTCAGCGGGAGGCGGTCACGCCCGTCAGGGCCGTGACCACGGGGTCCAGCGCCTGGTTGATTTCGTCGCCGATGGAGCGGAAGAAGGTGATCGGCGCCCCGTACGGGTCGTACACCTCGTCGGCGTCCGGCGAGGGTGCCAGCAGCCAGCCGCGCAGCGCGGCGGCGGCGCGTACCAGGGCGCGCGCCCGCTCGGCCATGCCGTCGTCCAGCGGGGGCAGCGTCGCCGGGTCTATGGCGCGGACCAGCCGGGTGAACTCCTTCAGCGTGAAGGTCCGCAGCCCGGCCGAGTGGCCCATCGAGATGACCTGCGCCCGGTGGTCGCGGGTCGCGGTCAGCACCAGGTCGGCCCGTATGACGTGCTCGTCGAGCAGCTCCCGGCCGGTGAAGCCGGTCGCGTCTGCGCCGAAGTCCGCCAGCACCGCGGCCGCGTTCGCCTCCATCGGGGCCCCCTCGTGGCCCCAGGTGCCGGCGCTCTCCACGATGAGGTCCCCGGCCACGAACCCGCCCAGGCGGTGCGCGAGGGCGTGCCGCGTCAGCCGCTCGGTGATGGGCGAGCGGCACACGTTTCCGGTGCTGACGTGGAGTATGCGGAAGGTGCTGTCCCCGGCTATGCCACGCCCCTCAGGGGTCACGGGGCTACCTCGAGGTCGGGTACGACCTCCCGCAGCTGGTCCGCGGTGAGCGCGCCCTCGCGCAGCAGGACGGGGACCTTCCCGGTGACGTCGACGATCGAGGACGGCTGGATGCCGGGCGTCGGCCCGCCGTCCAGGTACACCGACACGGAGTCGCCGAGCATCTCGCGCGCCGCGTCGCAGTCCTCGGGCGCCGGGTGGCCGGACAGGTTCGCCGAGGACACGGCCATCGGGCCGACCTCGGTCAGCAGCTCGATGGCGACGGGGTGCAGCGGCATGCGCACGGCGACGGTGCCCTGGGTGTCCCCCAGGTCCCACGCCAGCGACGGCTGGTGCTTGGCGACCAGCGTCAGCGCGCCCGGCCAGAAGGCGTCGACGAGCTCCCAGGCCTGCTCGGAGAAGTCCGTGACGAGGCCGTGCAGGGTGTTCGGGGAGCCGATGAGGACCGGGGTGGGCATGCCGCGGCCGCGCCCCTTGGCGGCGAGCAGGTCGCTGACCGCCTCCGGGCTGAAGGCGTCCGCGCCGATCCCGTACAGGGTGTCGGTGGGCAGCACGACGAGCTCGCCGCGGCGCACGGCGGATGCGGCTTCACGCAGGCCCGTCTTGCGGTCCGTCGCGTCGTTGCAGTCGTATCGCCGGGCCATCAGCGGGCCTCCTCAAGCAGCAGGGGGGTGACGGGAAGGGGCGCGCCGGTCACGGCAGTGCCTTGCGCGCGGTCGCGAAGCGCGGGCGCCGGTTCAGGTCGGGGTGGTCGGCGGCGTCGGCCCAGCCCCGCTCCTCGGCGAAGATCCACGGGACCTGGCCGCCCTGGGTGTCGGCGTGCTCGATGACGACGATCCCCCCGGGCCGCAGCAGCCGGTGGGCGGTGCGTTCGATGCCCCGGATGGTGTCGAGACCGTCCTCGCCGGAGAAGAGCGCCATCTCCGGATCGTGGTCGCGGGCCTCGGGGGCGACGTACTCCCACTCGGTGAGCGGGATGTACGGCGGGTTGGAGATCACCAGGTCGACCTGGCCGTCCAGCTCGGGCAGGGCGCTGAGCGCGTCGCCCTGGTGGACGCTGACCCGGGAGCCCTCGGCGTTCTTTCGGGTGTAGACGAGCGCGTCGTCGGACAGCTCGACCGCGTGCACGCGCGAGCGCGGCACCTCCTGCGCCATGGCCAGCGCGATGGCGCCGGAGCCGGTGCACAGGTCCACGATCAGCGGCTCGACCACGTCCATGGCCCGGACGGCCTGTATGGCCCAGTCCACGACCGACTCGGTCTCGGGCCGGGGCACGAACACCCCGGGCCCTACCTGGAGCTCCAGGTACCGGAAGAAGGCGCGGCCCGTGATGTGCTGGAGCGGCTCGCGCGCCTCGCGGCGCGCGATCGCCTCCCAGTAGCGGGCGTCGAAGTCCGAGTCCTTGACGTGGTGCAGCTCCCCCCGTTTGACGCCGTGCACGAAGGCGGCGAGCTCCTCCGCGTCGAAGCGCGGTGAGGGCACGCCGGCGGCGGCCAGCCGCTGGGTGGCCTGGGCCACCTCGGCAAGCAGCAAGTTCACGCTGGTCCTCCGGGCTGCTGTCGTACGGGGGGTGGTACGGGGCGGTACGGGTGCCTCGCGGCCCTACTGCGCGGCGGCGAGCTTGGCTGCGGAGTCGGCGTCGACACAGGCCTGGATGACCGAGTCGAGGTCGCCGTCGAGCACCTGGTCCAAGTTGTACGCCTTGAAGCCGGTGCGGTGGTCCGAGATCCGGTTTTCCGGGAAGTTGTACGTCCGGATCTTCTCGGAACGGTCCACGGAGCGCACCTGGCTGCGGCGCACGTCGGAAGCCTCCTGCTCGGCGGCCTCCTGCGCGGCGGCGAGCAGCCGCGAGCGCAGGATGCGCATGGCCTGCTCCTTGTTCTGGAGCTGGCTCTTCTCGTTCTGGCAGGAGGCGACCACGCCGGTCGGCAGGTGCGTGATGCGCACGGCCGAGTCGGTGGTGTTGACGGACTGGCCGCCGGGGCCCGAGGAGCGGTACACGTCGATGCGGAGGTCGTTCATGTTGATCTCGACCTCGACCTCCTCGGCCTCCGGGGTGACGAGCACGCCGGCGGCGGAGGTGTGGATGCGGCCCTGGGACTCGGTGGCCGGAACCCGCTGTACGCGGTGCACGCCGCCCTCGTACTTCAGGCGGGCCCACACGCCCTGGCCGGGCTCGGTCGCGCCGTTGCCGCCCTTGGTGCGGACGGAGACCTGGACGTCCTTGTAGCCGCCGAGTTCGGACTCGGTGGCGTCGATGATCTCGGTCTTCCAGCCCACGCGCTCGGCGTAGCGCAGGTACATGCGCAGCAGGTCGCCGGCGAACAGGGCCGACTCGTCGCCGCCCGCGCCCGCCTTGACCTCCAGGAGCACGTCCTTGTCGTCGCTGGGGTCGCGCGGGACGAGCAGCAGGCGGAGCTTTTCGGTCAGCTCCTCGCGCTGCGCGGTGAGCTCCTTGACCTCGGCGAAGAAGTCCGGGTCGTCCGCCGCGTACTCCTTGGCCGTCTCGATGTCCTCGGCGGTCTGCTTCCAGGCGCGGAAGGTCGCCACGATCGGGGTCAGCTCCGCGTAGCGCTTGTTCAGCTTGCGCGCGTTGGCCTGATCCGAGTGGACCGAAGGGTCGGCGAGCTTCTTCTCAAGATCGGCATGCTCGCCGATCAGTTCCTCGACCGCCTCGAACATCGGGGGCTCCTGTGGTGAAAGTACGAAGGGACTGCGGGGGGTGTCCTCGCGGGACGACGACAAAGGCGCCGGTCCGGCCGCCCCCGAGTGGACAGGGGGCGGCCGGTGACCGGCGCCTGGGTCGCGCTACTTCTTGGCCGCACCCTTGCCGAAGCGGGCCTCGAAGCGGGCCACGCGGCCACCGGTGTCGAGGATCTTCTGCTTGCCCGTGTAGAACGGGTGGCACTCGGAGCAGACCTCGGCACGGATGTTGCCGCTGGTCAGCGTCGAGCGGGTGGTGAACGACGCGCCACAGGTGCAGCTGACCTGGGTCTCGACGTACTCGGGGTGGATCTCGCTCTTCAAGGTGTCTCCTAGATTCGGGAGGGCGCCGGGTCGCAGGAGCCGAATTGCGCACTGCGTGAACCGGGGCCGACAGACCAGTCTGCCAGGACCGGGCTGCCTGTCAAAATTCTGAGGACGCCTCCCTCAACGGGACGGGGCCGGCATCTATTCCGCACCCCCCGGCGGGCCCCCTCCCCCGCCCGTTCCTACTGGACGATCCCGCCGACCGAGCCCTTGTCCCCCATGGACTTCTCGGTGGCCTCGGCCGGAATCGGCTGGTCCGCCAGCAGGGCGTCCCAGACCATCTTGGACTCCTTGGTGAGCGGCGCCACGCGGTCCGTGTCCCTGGGGTCGGGGGCCACCGGCAGCGTGATCATCTGCATGTCCTGGGCGTCGATGCCCTGGAGGCCCTGGGCGAAGCCCATCAGGGACTTCACGTCGCCGAGCGCCTTGTCGGTGGTGAGGGCCTTGGTCGCGGAGTCCGCGAGGCCGAGCAGCTGCTTGGGGTTGTCGAACAGGCCGATGGTCTTGACCTGCTTGATGAGCGCCTTGATGAAGGCCTGCTGGAGCTGTATTCGGCCCAGGTCGCTGCCGTCGCCGATGCTCTTGCGGGTGCGGACGAGGCCGAGGGCCTGCTCCCCGTTGAGCTTGTTGGGTCCGGCGGCGAGGTTCAGGTGACTGGCGCCGTCCTTGATCGGCTTGTTGACCGTGACCTCGACGCCGCCGAGGTTGTCGATGATCTTCTTGAAGCCCGTGAAGTCGACCTCGATGTAGTGGTCCATGCGGATCCCGGACATCTTCTCGACGGTCTTGACCGCGCAGGCGGCCCCGCCGACCGTGTAGGCCTCGTTGAACTGCCTGCGCTGCCCGCCGGGGTCCGTCTTCCCCCCGGTCGTGGCGCAGGAGGGGCGGGCGGTCATGGTGTCGCGGGGTATCGATACGACGCTGGCCTTCTGGTGGCCCTCGTACAAGTGGATGATCATCGCCGTGTCGGAACGGGCGGAGCCGCCCTCGTCGCGCCCGTACTCGGCGTTGGCGCCGCCGCGGGAGTCCGATCCGAGGACGAGGATGTCCATCGAGCCGTTGTCCACGTCCTGCGGACGGTCGGTGCCCAGCGCCGCGTCGATGTCGACGGTCTTCAGATTGCCGTTGAACTTGAAGTAGAAGTAGCCGAGGCCCGCACCGCCCAGCAGGATCACGCCCGCGGCGCTCCATGCGGCGATGACGAGGGCCCTACGGCGCTTGGGCGGCTTGCGCCGGCGCCGGCCTGCGGCTCGCCGTCCTCCACCCGTGCTGTCCTGGCTCATGCTCTCCTCAGTCCTGGGTCCGGCCTCGGTCCGCCGGCCGGTCGCTTCTCACCTGCGCTCCTCTGACACAGACGGCCTAACGACCCCCAGGGTTCCACGGCCGCCGCAGCGCACCGACCGCCCGGGTCCGGCCCGGCCCCCGCCACCCGCACCGGACCGCAGGACGTCGACCTGCGGTTTTGGCCCCGCACGCGGGAGGCGGGGCGGCGGTTCAGGAGCCGCCGCGGTGTGGTGAAGCTCGCACCGCGTATCCGTACGAACACGGCCGCCCCCGCCGCAGGTGCGGCGGGGGCGGCCGTGATGAGCCCAGGTCAGGCGCTCGGACGTCAGTCGTCGTTCTTGCCCGACGGCGTCGTCTTCGCGATCTGCATCAGGAACTCGGCGTTCGACTTCGTCTGCTTCATCTTGTCGAGCAGCAGCTCGATCGCCTGCTGCGAGTCGAGCGCGTGCAGCACCCGGCGCAGCTTCCAGACGATGGCGAGCTCCTCCGCGTTGAGGAGGATCTCCTCCTTGCGGGTGCCCGACGGGTCGACGTCGACGGCCGGGAAGATGCGCTTGTCGGCGAGCTTCCGGTCGAGCTTGAGCTCCATGTTGCCGGTGCCCTTGAACTCCTCGAAGATCACCTCGTCCATGCGCGAGCCGGTGTCGACCAGCGCGGTGGCCAGGATGGTCAGCGAGCCGCCGTCCTCGATGTTGCGCGCGGCACCGAAGAAGCGCTTCGGCGGGTACAGCGCGGTCGAGTCGACACCACCGGACAGGATGCGGCCGGAGGCGGGAGCCGCGAGGTTGTACGCGCGGCCCAGACGGGTGATGGAGTCCAGCAGGACGACCACGTCGTGGCCGAGCTCGACGAGACGCTTGGCGCGCTCGATGGCCAGCTCGGCAACGGTGGTGTGGTCCTCGGCCGGGCGGTCGAAGGTCGAGGAGATGACCTCGCCCTTGACCGACCGCTGCATGTCGGTGACCTCTTCCGGACGCTCGTCGACCAGGACGACCATCAGGTGGCACTCGGGGTTGTTGACGGTGATCGCGTTGGCGATCGCCTGCATGATCATGGTCTTACCGGTCTTCGGCGGGGCCACGATCAGACCGCGCTGGCCCTTGCCGATCGGCGACACGAGGTCGATGATGCGGGTGGTCAGCACGCCCGGGTCGGTCTCCAGACGGAGCCGGTCCTGCGGGTAGAGCGGGGTCAGCTTCTGGAACTCCGGCCGCCCGCGGCCCGATTCGGGCGCCATGCCGTTCACGGAGTCCAGCCGCACGAGGGCGTTGAACTTCTCGCGGCGCTCGCCGTCCTTGGGCTGGCGCACGGCACCGGTGGTGTGGTCGCCCTTGCGCAGACCCGCCTTGCGGACCTGGGCGAGGGAGACGTACACGTCGTTGGGACCGGGCAGGTAGCCCGAGGTCCGGATGAACGCGTAGTTGTCGAGGATGTCGAGGATGCCCGCGACGGGGATCAGGACGTCGTCGTCGGCGACCTGCGGCTCGTTCGGGGCGAACTCGTCGCGGCCACGACGGCCACGGCGGTCGCGGTATCGGCCCCGGCGGCCACGACGGCCGCCCTCGTCGTCGAAGTCGTCCTGCGGACCGTTGTCCTGGGGACCCTGACGGTCCTGACGGTCCTGTCGGTCCTGTCGGTCCTGACGGCCCTGCTGACCCAGGCCCTGGCTCTGGCCCTGGCCCTGACCACGGCCGCCCTGCTGCTGGCGGTCCTGACGGTCGGCGCGGTCCTGACGGCCCCCGCCCTGACCGCCCTGGCCGGCCGGCGCACCCTGGCCCGGCTCGTCGGCCTTGGCACCGCGGTCGCGACGGTCACGCTGACGGTCACCGCGCTCGGCACGGTCACCGCGGTCGCGGCGCTCGCGACGGCCGCGGCCCTCGCCGTCCTGGCCCTGCGCCTGACCGGAGACGGCCGTGGCCGCCTCGGCCTTCGCCTCGGGCTGCGCGGCGGCCTCGGCCTTGACGGTCTCGGTCTTCTGCTCGACCTGTACGGCGGCGGGGGCCGAGGCCTCCGGGCTGCCGGACGGGGCGGTGGCACGACGGCGGCGGCGCTCGCCGACCGGCGCGTCCTCTCCCCCGCTCTCGGCTGCGCTCGAACGGGAGGGGCCCCCTGCCGGCTGGCCCGGGATCTCGATCTGGGCCTGCGCGGCAGGCTTCTCGGCGGGCGCCTCGGCGGCGGCCTCACCCGTACGGGCCTTGCTGGTGGCGCGGCGCTTCGGCTTGGCCTCGGCGGTGTCGGCGGCTCCGGCGGCGGAGGACGCGGCCTTGGGGGCACTGCCGCCCGCCTGCGCCTCCTTGATGACCTCGATCAGCTGGCTCTTGCGCATCCGCGCGGTGCCCCTGATGCCGAGGCCCGACGCGACCTGCTGAAGCTCGGCCAGGACCATGCCGTCGAGGCCGGTGCCGGTGCGGCGTCGCCGTCCGGTGGCAGCCGCGGCGCCCGCGGCGGGGGCACTGGTGTCGACATTGGTGTCGGCAGCGCCCATCAGATCGGTGGTGTCGCTCACGAAGGGTCCTTCCCTGGAGCGGACGTCGGCCTGTCTGGCTCGGCGACCGGTTGTGCTGTCCGACAACGGCCCTAGGTGTGGACCGTGCCGGGGCGGTGGTCCGCCGATAGAGAGATACGGCGGAGAGAAACGTGCATGGGTGGTTCCGGCGAGAAGCCCCCGAGCTGAAAGCGTGGGAATGTCACGCCGATTCCGGAGCGTGCTCGAAACTGCTGGAAGTGATCAAAGCAGTCGGGGAGGCTCCCGGAAGAAAGGTGGTCCCGAATGGGGACACTGAGCACCGAGCCATGGCGGCTTCGGATGCGCACTTGAGATTAACACTACCGGATCCAACAGACATTCCCCCTCTCGATCACCGGCAATCGCGCCCTTCCCGCGCGGGCGGCCTGCCCTGGCCGCCCGCCCCGGACCGGCCGGGTCCCCAGGACATCAGCTGCCCTGGGTACCCAGCGGGAGGACGCTCGCGCCCGCGGCGTCGAGGGACAGCCGGGTGGCGGCCCATCCCTCGCCCGCGAGCTGCGCGACCTTGTCGGCCGCGCCGTTGTCGACCAGCGCGAGGACCGTGGGGCCCGCGCCGGAGATGACCGCGGGGATCCCGTCCGCCCGCAGTCGGCCCACCAGTGCGACGCTCTCGGGCATCGCCGGGGTCCGGTAGTCCTGGTGGAGCCGGTCCTCGGTCGCCGCCAGCAGGTACTCGGGACGCCTGGTCAGGGCCTCCACGAGCAGGGCGGCGCGGCCCGCGTTGACCGCCGCGTCCACGTGCGGGACGGTACGCGGCAGCAGGCCGCGCGCGGTCTCCGTCAGGACGGGCTTGGACGGTACGAAGACCACCGGAACGATGGAATCGGCGGGCTCCATCCGGATCGCCTTGGCACTGCCCCCGTCCATCCACGCCAGGGTGAAACCGCCGAGCAGACAGGCGGCGACGTTGTCGGGGTGACCCTCGATCTCGGTGGCGAGCTCCAGCAGCGCACTGTCGTCGAGCTTGGCCTCGCCGCCTATCGTCACGGCGCGGGCGGCCACGATGCCCGCGCAGATGGCGGCGGAGGAGGAACCGAGGCCGCGGCCGTGCGGAATGCGGTTCGCGCAGACGACCTCGAGGCCGCGGGGCTGCCCGCCCAGCAGGTCGAAGGCGGTGCGCATGGAGCGTACGAGCAGGTGGCTCTCGTCCCGCGGGAGGTTGTCGGCGCCTTCACCCGCGATGTCGATGTCGAGGCCGGAATCGGCCACGCGGACGACGACGTCGTCGTAGAGCCCCAGGGCGAGGCCGAGGGTGTCGAAGCCCGGGCCGAGGTTGGCACTACTGGCGGGGACGCGCACCCGTACGGCGGCGGCGCGGAACGCTGGACCGGCCATCGTCCGATGACACTCCTTGTGACTGTGCGAGATCTTCGCTCTTCGCTGGCTCGCTGCGAATGTACTGGAGAACGTACGACACCCGAAGGCCCTCGGGGCAGCACCGCAGTCATATGCGCGGTGGCGGATGTAAGTACAGCGTATCGAAGGAAGGTTCTCATCCGACATAGGGCGCACACGAGGCGCACGATGCGTGTCGCGGACTTCCGCCGCACTTTTGTCGTCGTACGGGGTGAGTTGCCGGGTTCCGGATCACTCCGGAACCCGGCTCTCAGGCGGTACGTCAGACCAGGCCGAGGCGGATCGCCGCGGCTTCGGCGTCCACCGGAACGGTGACCGGCTGCGGAGCGCCGGCGACCGCCCAATCGGGGTCCTTCAGGCCGTTGCCGGTGACGGTGCACACGATCGTCTGACCGGGGTCGACCAGGCCCAGCTCCGCGGCCTTGAGCAGACCCGCCACCGAGGCGGCCGAGGCGGGCTCGACGAAGACGCCCTCCTGAGCGGCCAACAGCCGGTAGGCGGCCAGGATCTGGCGGTCCGTCACCTCGTCGATGAAGCCGCCCGACTCGTCACGCGCGGCGAGCGCGTAGTCCCAGGAGGCCGGGTTGCCGATCCGGATCGCCGTGGCGATGGTGTGCGGCTCCTTGACGATCTCGCCGCGCACGATGGGCGCGGAACCGGAAGCCTGGAAACCCCACACGCGGGGCGTACGGGAGGCCAGGCCGTCGGCCTTGTACTCCTTGAACCCCTTCCAGTACGCGGTGATGTTGCCCGCGTTGCCGACCGGCAGCACGTGGATGTCGGGTGCGTCACCGAGGGCGTCGACGATCTCGAACGCCGCCGTCTTCTGACCCTCGATGCGGACCGGGTTGACGGAATTGACCAGCGCCACCGGGTAGTTGTCGGACAGCGCCCGCGCCAGGTCCAGGCAGTCGTCGAAGTTGCCGTCCACCTGGAGGATCTTGGCGCCGTGCACGAGGGCCTGGCCCATCTTGCCCAGCGCGATCTTGCCGCGGGGCACGAGCACTGCGGAGACCATCCCGGCACGCACCGCGTACGCGGCGGCCGAGGCCGAGGTGTTGCCGGTGGAGGCGCAGATGACGGCCTTCGCGCCCTCCTCCTTGGCCTTGGTGATGGCCATGGTCATGCCGCGGTCCTTGAAGGACCCGGTGGGGTTGGCCCCCTCGACCTTCAGGTGGACCTCGCAGCCGGTGCGCTCGGAGAGCACCTGCGCGGGGACGAGGGGAGTGCCGCCCTCTCGGAGTGTGACCACGGGAGTCTTGTCCGTCACCGGCAGGCGGTCCCGGTACTCCTCGATGATGCCGCGCCACTGGTGGGTGCGATTGCTGCTCATGGGTCCTTACTCCCCTTCAACACGCATGATGCTGGCGACACCGCGGACGGTGTCCAGCTTCCGCAGCGCCTCGACGGTCCCGGAGAGGGCGGCATCGGGCGCACGGTGAGTGACGACGACGAGGGAGGCCTCATTGCCGACCCCGTCCGGACGTCCTTGCTGGCGTACCGTATCGATCGACACGCCGTGCTCGGCGAACGTGGTCGCCACCTGGGCGAGGACGCCCGGCTTGTCGGCCACGTCAAGGCTGATGTGGTACCTCGTCACGACTTCGCCCATGGCACTGACCGGCAGCTGGGTGTACGCCGACTCGCCCGGCCCCGTTGCCTCGGCGAGCTTGTTGCGGCAGACGGCGACGAGGTCGCCCAGGACCGCCGACGCGGTCGGCGAACCGCCCGCGCCGGGCCCGTAGAACATGAGCCGCCCGGCGGCCTCCGCCTCGACGAAGACCGCGTTGTACGCCTCGCGGACGGAGGCCAGCGGGTGCGTCAGCGGGATCATCGCCGGGTGCACGCGGGCGGTGACGGACTGGCCGTCGGCCGCGCGCTCCAGGATCGCCAGGAGCTTGATGGTGCAGCCCATCCGCTTGGCCGAGGCGAAGTCGGCGGCGCTGACCTCGGTCATGCCCTCGCGGTACACGTCGTCGAGACGGACCCGCGTGTGGAAGGCGATGCCGGCCAGGATCGCGGCCTTGGCGGCGGCGTCGTAGCCCTCGACGTCGGCCGTGGGGTCGGCCTCGGCGTACCCGAGGGCGGTGGCCTCGTCGAGCGCCTCCTGGTACCCGGCGCCGGTGGAGTCCATCTTGTCGAGGATGAAGTTGGTCGTGCCGTTGACGATGCCCATCACGCGGTTGATCTTGTCGCCCGCGAGGGACTCCCGCATCGGGCGCACCAGCGGGATCGCACCCGCGACGGCCGCCTCGTAGTACAGGTCCAGCCCGTGCTTCTCGGCGGCGGCGTGCAGCGCGGCACCGTCCTGGGCCAGCAGCGCCTTGTTCGCGGAGACCACCGAGGCGCCGTTCTCGAAGGCGGTGGTGATCAGCGTACGGGCGGGCTCGATACCGCCGATGACCTCGATGACCACGTCGATGTCGCCGCGTTTGAGAAGGGCGGTCGCATCGGTGGTGACCAGCGCCGGGTCGATGCCCTCGCGCACCTTGGACGGGCGGCGCACGGCGACGCCCGCGAGCTCGACGGGCGCGCCGATCCGGGCCGTCAGATCGTCGGCGTGCGTCGTCATGATGCGCGCCACCTCTGAGCCGACCACTCCACAGCCCAGCAGCGCCACCTTCAGCGGACGCGTACGCATCATTCGACCTACGCCTTTCGATCTTCCATCGATACCCCGCGCGCGGTTTGCCCGCCGGGTGTGAACCAGTCTCACTCAATGGACAGCAGTTTCCATCCTCGGTCCATTGAGTGAGACACCTATTTCATCATCCGAGGTCGAGACGCAGGAGATCTTCCTCCGTCTCGCGCCGGACGATCACCCGGGCCTGACCGTCACGCACGGCGACGACGGGCGGGCGGAGCGCATGGTTGTAGTTGCTGGCCATGGAGCGGCAGTACGCGCCGGTCGCCGGGACGGCCAGCAGGTCGCCCGGAGCGAGGTCGGCGGGCAGGAACGCGTCCTTGACCACGATGTCACCGCTCTCGCAGTGCTTGCCGACGACACGGACGAGGACGGGCTCGGCGTCGGAGCGCCGCGAGACCAGGGAGATGGAGTACTCGGCGTCGTACAGGGCCGTCCGGATGTTGTCGGACATGCCGCCGTCCACGCTGACGTACGTACGGAGCCCCTCGAGCGGCTTGATGGTGCCGACCTCGTAGAGGGTGAAGGCGGTCGGACCGACGATGGCGCGGCCGGGTTCGACGGAGATCCGGGGGGCGCGCAGGCGGGCCGACTCGCACTCCCGGCCGACGATCTCGGTCAGCGCCTTGGCGATCTCGTGGGGCTCGCGCGGGTCGTCGTCGGAGGTGTAGGCGATGCCGAGGCCGCCGCCGAGGTCGATCTCGGGGAGCTCCACGCCGTGCTCGTCGCGCACGGCGGCCAGCAGCTGCACCACGCGCTTGGCGGACACCTCGAAACCGGCCATGTCGAAGATCTGCGAGCCGATGTGGGAGTGGATGCCCAGCAGCTCAAGCGAGTCGTGCCCGAGCACCCGGCGCACGGCCTCGGCGGCGGAGCCGTCGGCCACGGCGATGCCGAACTTCTGGTCCTCGTGGGCGGTGGCGATGAACTCGTGGGTGTGCGCCTCGACGCCGACCGTCACGCGGATCTGCACCGGCTGGCGCACGCCCAGCTCGCGGGCCACGTGCGCGACGCGGGCGATCTCCTGGAAGGAGTCCAGGACGATGCGCCCGACCCCCTCCTGGACCGCGCGGGTGATCTCGGCGACGGACTTGTTGTTGCCGTGGTAGGCGATCCGCCCGGCCGGCATCCCGGCCGCCAGGGCGGTCGCGAGCTCCCCGCTGGAGCAGACGTCGAGATTGAGTCCTTCTTCCTTCAGCCACTTCACGACGGCCTTGGAGAGGAACGCCTTGCCCGCGTAGAACACGTCGGCGTCCTTGCCGAAGGCGTGCGCCCAGGCCCGGCAGCGCGCCCGGAAGTCCTCTTCGTCGAGGAAGTAGGCGGGGGTCCCGAACTCCTCGGCGAGCCGGGTCACTTCGATGCCGCCGACGGAGACGACGCCGTCGTCCGCGCGCCGGACCGTCCGGGCCCACACCTTCTCGTCGAGGGCGTTCAGGTCGGCGGCCGGCGGGGAGTAGTGCCCCTCGGGCAGGACGTCGGCGTGACGGGGTCCGGCGGGGTGCGCGGAACGGCTCATCGGAATCTCTCTTCGCAGGTCACAGGCGTTCAGGTGCGTCTATACCGAGGAGGGCCAGGCCGCCGGCCAGCACCGTCCCGGCGGCTTCGGCAAGGGCCAGCCGGGCGCGGTGGGCGGCCGAGGGTTTCTCGTCCCCGTGGGGCAGTACGCAGTACTGGAAGTCGAGCAGGGCATCGGCCAGCGTGACGAGGTGCCGGGCGAGGCGCTCGGGGGCACGGTGGTACGCGGCGGCCTCCAGCACCAGCGGGTACTCGCCGAGGGCGCGCAGGAGCGGTCCGGCCGCGCCGTCCTGCGGGGGGCCGGGCAGGGGGGTGAACCCCAGCCGGGCGGCGTTGCGCAGGAGCGCGCGGCTGCGGGCGTGGGCGTACCGGACCCGGAAGAACTCGGCGGCCTCGCCCTGGAGCAGGAGGGCCGGGGAGAAGACGGGGGTCTCCTGGGGGGCGACGGTGAGCGCGGCCCAGCGGACGGCGTCGGCCCCGTAGCGGGCCAGGACGTCGCCGTCGCGGCGCGCGACCGGGGCCACGGCGGCGGGCGGGGCGGGGTCGAGGCCCTGGCCGGCCCGGATCCGCAGCACGGCCGCGTGCACGGCCTGCTCGCGCAGCCCGCTGACTGCGGGGGGCGGGGGGCTCGGGTTCGGGTTCGGGGCGCTCGTGCTCGGGCCGGCGTCCTCGGGGCGGGGGGCGGGGGCGTAGGCCCGGGCGGCGCGTACGACCTCGGCGGCGTCGGGCGGGGCGAGTACGAAGTTCAGGAAGCCCGCGCCGGTGACCTCGACCCGCTCGATCCCGCTCACGCCGTCGAGCCGGCGGGCGAGCAGCTGCGCCACGTCGGCGGGGCGGCGCCCGGCGCCCTTGGCGACCTGGAAGGCGACGGGGGTGGCGTAGTCCCCCACCCCACCGGGCCGGGTCCGCTCGACGACGGCCCGCCCGCCGGGCACGTCCGCACCGGCCGGCAGCTCCCCGTCCTCGACGGCGCAGCGCACGGCGCGCACGACGGTACGGGAGAGGTCAGCGGGGGTCACGGCACCAGCGTAGGGGAGAAGGCCCCGGGTCACGCGAAGGGTTTCGCCATGTGAACAGGCGGCCGCGACGCCGACCACGGAAGCGACCACGGGGACGCTGCCGGAACCCCGACTCCGCGGACCATCCGAGGCAAGGGGACGGCCCCGACCAGAAGAAGAGGAAGAGGAAGAAGGGGACGAACAACATGGGGACCGAGGGGAAACCTCTACCCCCTCCCCCTCCCGGCGGGAGCCCCTTTCCACCCGTCACGCCGGTCCTTGCCCTCGACGAGCCTGCGGACGACGCGCACGAGCTCGGCGGGCTCGAAGGGCTTGGCGACGAAGGCGTCCACCCCGGCGTCGATCCCGGTCTCCACCTCGTACTGCGTACAGGCGCTGACGATGGCCACCGGCACGCCCCGGGTCCGCGGATCGGCCCGCAGCTGGGCGGCTGTTGCGAACCCGTCGAGGCGTGGCATGACCACGTCGAGCGTGATCACATCGGGGCACACGTGACCCACGACATCCAGGCATTCGGCACCATCGTTCGCGGTCACGACCTCGAAGCCCTCCAGCTCGAGATTGACCTTGATCAGCTGCCGGATGACCTTGTTGTCGTCGACAACAAGCACCCGGCCCGAGACGCCTGGCACAACTCGAGAGTAGGTCGAGCCGGGGCCCCGCGTCCGGGTTTTTGCCACTTCCACCCCGTGCGGGCGACGCGGGCCCCCTTCCCCGCAAACCGGTTCCTGATCACCCCGGGGAAGCTGGTAGTGTTCAACCCGTCGCAGCAACACGAACGACACGCCCCCGTAGCTCAGGGGATAGAGCAACGGCCTCCGGAGCCGTGTGCGCAGGTTCGAATCCTGCCGGGGGCACTTCGCAGGAAGTGCCCAAAGACCCCGCCATCAGCGAGAACGCTGAGACGGGGTCTTCGCGTATGCGCAGCCAACTGCCGCCGTGTGCACCTGTATGTCAGCGGCTGTGGACTATTCGTGGACAGGATCTTGGTCCATCGGCGCAGGTCAGCTCCAGGAATGCCGAAGGCCCCCGGACAGGTCCAGGGGCCTCGCAGCGTATGTCCGCTCACTCGCGATCACTCGTACTCGCGCAGCAGGTCCTCAATCCTCCGGTTGGCCACCTCCTGGCGCCCGTCGAGGCACTTCGCGTACCGACTGAGCAGCACCTCCACGCTGTTGCCGGCGCGCTCGGCGACCTCGGTCGGGTCGACGCCGGCATTGAGCCACGTGGAGAGCGCCGAGTGCCGGAGGTCGTAGGGCCGACTCGCCAGCGGTGAGGCAGCGGCGGCCGGCGGCAGGGCCAGGAGCCGAGCTTCCGGCCAGACCCGGTAGTAGTAGGTGGACGAGGACACGCTCGCGGAGGATGGACACGAACTGGGGCGGGACCGGCACCCGGCGGACGTCTTCCGTGGGCCGGTTCTTCAGGCCGCGATAGTCGTGGCTCTGCCCGGGGTCGGTCCACTGCTTCCCGACGCTCGGCCTCGTCCGGTGAAGCAACGCGGTGCCCCAGCCGGAGTCCGGAAACGTCAGGTCCGGCTCGGAGAGCCCCACGGCTTCGGCCGGCCGGAAGCCCCCGAGGTACATCCCGGCGATCGGCCCATCAGACGCCGACCGCGCGCCCGGCGGTGTCCACCGACGTACAAGACCGCGTGGAGCAGCGAGCGGGCCTGCTCCGGGTTGGCCACGACCCGAGGCCTGTGGTTGATGCCGCGTGGCACCATCGAGCGATGTGGAGTGAGGAGGATGCCCGCCGGCTGGTGCTCGCCGAGATCGTGCAAGAGCGGGACTGTGTCGAATATGAGCTCGGGATTCTCCGGGTGCAGCAGCTCGCGTTCGGATGGCTCTTCTACTGGGGAGCGGCCGGTGAGGGGCGGAGTGGGCAGCGCCCTCGACCTGGGGGCAACGGGCCGTTCTTGGTGGATCGCGAGAACGAGCGGGTGATCCGAACCGCTACCAGTGAGCCCGTGGCGCGTCAGATCGCGGACTATGAGCGACGTCTTCGACGCGAGGCTCACGCCCGGAACGCGGCAGCGAAGAGGTCGGTCACGCAGGTCCCCGTTCACCCGCGCCCTCCAGGGGTGTCGTAGAAGTCGTGTCTTTCGCGTGTCTGGTTGGGCGGCGAGCGGGGAGTGACGGGGAACAGCGACGAGGATCCCAGGAACGGGCTGGTCAGTGTCTTGGGTGGTCGGTGTGGGGGTGGGTACGCGATCTTCCCAACTTGTGCTTCCGAGCACGCGCAGCGTGAACCGTCCGCCTGAGCGGCTCTCAGGCCCGGGCCAGTGAGGACCGAATAGCAGCCATGAGCTTCTGGCGGGCCTCCCGGAAGGCGCGTCGCACCTGCGCACACTCAGGATCGTCGCGAGTATGGCCAGCAACCACCGCGTCTCGGTAGAGGAGCAGCTGGTAGGCGGCATCGCCAGCCAACTGGGCGACCTCCGGTGTCGCCAGTAGCTCCAGTTGGTACTGCTTCGAGTGCACGCCGTGGGCCAGGATGCTCGCGCGGGCAAGCTGGCTTCGTTCGTCCACGGGTAGGTGCTCGGAGCGGCTGGCATCACTTATGGCGTCGCGCGCCTCGGTGAGCGCCTCCAGGAACTGGGCAGACACCGTGCGCAGGGTCTCCCTGTCGAGCTCGCCCGTGTCGCGTCGCCAACGCAGTCGGTCTGTGGCGAGCGTGCTGCCCACTCCGATGACCGCACCCAGCGCCGTGGCGACCAACGATGTCCATTCATGGGTTGGGAGACTACGGCTCTGCCGAGTCTGGTGGCAGAGCTCTCGCGAGTCTTCCTGCTGACACGCAGCGTGCAGTGCCTGCGGAATGCTGTGCTCCGGCGAGTAGGTGTGGACACGGCGTTTTCGGAAGCGCCCATAGACGGCTACGGCCCTGGCCAGGGCCACAGTGGGGCTGAAGCGCACGAGTTCTTCTAACGGCTCGGCCAGCCGCTACAGGCAGGACGAGCCCGGCTGGCCTCGCGGCCCATTTGTGGACCGGCCGGACGTGGCAGACCGCTTCTAGACTTCGGATCCTGGCGGGGGCACTTCGCAGGAAGTGCCCAAAGACCCCGCCATCAGCGAGTTCGCTGAGACGGGGTCTTCGCGTATGTGCAGCCAACTGCCTTGCAATTGCGTAGTACTTGTTCTTGCGCGCGCCCGGGAGGGGCGACCACACCTCGGGCTGACCCTCGAAGTCGCCCGGATGCGTGTTCTGTTCACGCGCACCTCGGCCGCCGGGCCGGCCTCGGAGTGGGTCGGGGTTCTTGCCGTGGTCGCTCGCCCAGCGGCGGCTGTCCCTCCTGGCCGGTTCGCGTATCCCGCCAGTCGAACGTGTTCCGGTGGTCTGTACGAGGGAGGTGGGGTGGGGTCTGTGGGTTTGGGGGATGGGTACGGGTGGGGGGCGTGCATAGGGTGGTTCGTGAGGCCGCTTTGTGCCGTTGACCTGGTGCTTTGTGGCGAGTGAGCTCTTACGGGATGGGGCGGCACAGATGCGTGAGCTGGTGGAGACGGCGCGGCAGTGGCTGGCCGAGGGGCGGGCGGGGGATCTGGCCCGGCCCGTGACCGAGCAGGGGTTCGGGCCCCGGGACCCGGCCGGGGCCGTGCTCGTCGACGCGCAGGGGGAGTGCGTCGGGGCGCTGTACCGCGGGGTCTTCGACGCCGAGCTGGCCGCCGAGGCCGGGGCCATGGCGGACGGGGACACCGCGCGGGTGTGCGAGGTGTCCGTGCGCGGGGCCGAGGCCGTGGCGGCGAAGCTGACCTGCGGTGGGCAGGCGGAGATCCTGCTCCAGCCGCTGACGGCGATCCCGGCCGAGTGGTGGGAGCTGCTCGGTGACGGGGCCGGGGTGGCCTTGGTGACGCGGCTGAACGACACCGCCGACCAGGCGGTGAGCGAGGCCGTACGGGCCACGGACGCCCCGCGCGACGACGCCGGGCGGCGGGCCGGGGAGCTGCTGGCCACGCGCCGGCCCGGGCGGGACGCGCTGTACGGGGAGTCCGGGCTGGTACTGGTGGAGGCGTACCCCTCGGCCCCGTACGTGGTCATCGGCGGCGGGGGCGAGCTGGCCGAGATCATCGAACGGCAGGCCGCCCTGCTGGGCTGGGGCGCCGTGACCGTGGAGACGGCGGCTCAGGCCGGGAAGGTGCTCGGTGACCACCGGGACGCCGCCTGCCTGGTGCTGCTCAGCCACGAGCCCGACTTCGACGTCCCGACGCTGCGCACGGCGCTGGCCCTGGGGATCCCGTACGTGGGGGCGCTGGGTTCGCGGCGGACCACGGCCCGGCGCCGGGAGGGGCTGGTCGCCGCCGGGGTGGGCGAGGCGCAGCTGGGGCTGGTGCACGGGCCGATCGGGCTCGACCTCGGCGCCCGGACGCCGGCGGAGACGGCGCTGGCCATCTGCGCGGAGATCGTGGGCGTGCTCAGCGGGCGCGAGACCCGGGCACTGCGCGACTCCGACGGCCCCCTGCGGGGCTGAGCGGCGGGGTTGAGCGGCGGTCCGGGCCGGGGCGCGCACGGGTGCGGAGGCGTACGGGGGTTGGGGCGCGCCGGGGTTGGGGCGCGCGGGGGTTGAGGGTTCCGCCGCGGTGGATCAGCCCTCGCGCAGGGCGGCGTCCCCGACTGCCTGGGCGTGCCGGGCCGGCCGCCCCTGGTGGAGCCGGGGCTTCGCACCGGTCCCCCCGCTACGGCCGCCCTCACGACCGGGTCGTCAAGGCGGGCCGGTCCGGGCGGTCGTGAACACACGATCCGGCCCGGGCAAGCGGCTCGGCGGTGACCGCTGCACACGCCTCGGCCGGGTCCCGAGGTGCGCTGAACGGTGTTCCGTGCGCGCGGTGTGTAGCCCGGCTGCCGCAACGCAACCGGGCCACAGTGGCGCATACCGGACCAATGTGCGGGAAAGTGGGGGGTATGGACACGACCCTGAGCGTGGACTCGACCCTTACCGACATCGCGTGGTTCCTGGTCGTCGGGATCATCGTCGCGGGATTCCTCCTCGGCGCCTTCTGGCTGGGAAAGAAGGTCCGCGCACAGGAACCCGCGCCGCCCTCCGCCGAGAGCCAGCCACACCTGCCGGAAGGCGGGGCCGTCTACGAGGTGCGCGAGGAACGCGAGCACGTGGAGATCCCCGAAGGCGGCCTGAGGCCGCACGAGATGCAGGGCTACGGCAACTTCGGCTCCACCACCTCCACCCACCCCGTCGAGGACAGGGCCCGGCGCGAGTCCGGCTTCGGGCACCCGCAGGGACCGCCACCGCACGCCCAGCCCGGCGCTCCCCCGGACGCGGGGAGCGGCGCCCACAGCTGACCCCGGGACCCCACGACCCCACGACTCCACGACTCCACGACTCCACGCTTACGCCTCCCCTCTGGCCCGCGCCCCCCGCGCGGGTCAGAGGTCCGTCCGCAGCCGCAGCACCTCCGGCGGCGGGTGGCGCGCCGAGGCGTAGCGGACCTCCGCCGTGAGCGGCGGGTCCAGCTGCCGGTACGGGACCTCGCCGAGCCCGATCGCGGTGACGGTGGCCCCGGCCGGAGCAGTGGACGCACGGGCAGCCACGGTCGCCGCCACCTCCGTACGCAGCGCCGCGGACAGCGGGCTCGACACCAGGGGTGTCTCCTCCCCCACCGGCAACACCAGCACCAGGGCCAGCGGCCGCCGCGGGGTCCCCGTGTACCCGACCACCGCCGCGTCCCGTACGTCCGTGTGGCGCAGCTTCTGCCAGCCGCGCCGCCCGGCCGGGTAGGTCTGGTCGAGCCGTTTGACGACGAGGCCCTCGATGCCGCTGGCGGGCAGGGTCTCGTACCAGGTCGCGGCCAGTTCCGGGTCGGTCGTCATCGGCACCGGCTGCAGCGGGGGCCCCAGCGGCAGCAGCAGGTCCACGAGGAGCGCCCGCCGCCGCTCGTACGGGCGTCCGCGCAGGTCGAGCCCGGCCAGTTCGAGTACGTCGAAGGCGGCGTACGAGGCCGGCAGGCTCTGCGCGAGTACGGCGGCCCGCGCGGCCGTGGCGGCCGCCCGGCGCTGTACGAGGGCGAAGTCCGTGCGCCCCGCGTGCCAGACCACGACCTCGCCGTCGAGGACCGTCCCGGCGGGCAGCATCCGGGCGGCGGCGGCCAGGTCGGGGAAGGCGCTGGTGACGATGCGGCCGGAGCGGGCCTGGAGCACCACGCCCTCCTCCGAACGGAGCACGACCAGGCGGTGCCCGTCGAACTTCGGCTCGTAGGCGAGTCCCGTCCCGCGCGGCAGGGTGCGCACGGCGGCGGCCAGCGCGACCTTGATCACGACCGCTCCCCGGGCAGTCTCCCGGCGCGGCCGGGGTCGGTCAGCGGGCCGAAGAGGTCGCCGTCGCGGTCCAGCCTCGGTGCGATGTCTCCGGCGAGGAAGACCAGGTCGGCCGGGTCCCGGCAGGCCTCGACCTCTGCCCAGGACACCGGGGCGGACACCGTCGGGCGGGCCCGCGCGCGCAGGGTGTAGGGCGCGGCGGTGGTCTTGGCGGCGGAGTTCTGGCTGTGGTCGACGAAGACCTTGCCGGGGCGCAGGGCCTTGGCCATGCGGTGCACGACGAGGCCGGGGAGCTCGCGCTCGGCCTCCTGGGCGAGCAGCTTCGCGTACGCCGACACCTGCTCGGACGGGGCCGGCTCCAGGGCCACGGCCAGGTGCAGCCCCTTGGAGCCGGAGGTCTTGGCGTAGGCCTCCAGCCCGTCGCGGGCCAGGCGCTCGCGCAGCCAGAGCGCGGCGGCGCAGCACTCGACCACGGTCGCGGGCGGGCCGGGGTCGAGGTCGAGGACCAGCCGGTCGGCGACGGCCGGGCGGCCGGCGGTCCACTGGGGGGTGTGGAACTCCACGACCAGGTTGGCCGCCCACATCAGGGTGGCCAGATCGGCGACGACCACCTGTTCGGCGGAGGAGTCCTCGGAGCGGGGCACGGGGGTGGTCTTCACCCAGTCGGGCGTGCCGGGCGGCGGATTCTTGGTGAAGAAGAGCTGGCCCGCCGGGCCGTCGGGATAGCGCAGGAACGACACCGGCCGGTCGTGGACGTGCGCGAGCAGGGGGCCCGCGACGGTGGCGTAGTAGTGCAGCACCTCGCCCTTGGTGAAGCCGGTCTCGGGATACAGGACCTTGTCGAGATTGCTGAGCGCGATGCGACGGCCCTCCACCAATGTGATCGGCGTCATACGATGAGACTGCCACGAATCAGGAGGAACCGTGCGATCCATTTGGAACGGGGCGATCTCCTTCGGCCTGGTCAGCATCCCGATCAAGCTCGTGAACGCCACCGAGAGCCACTCGATCTCCTTCCGCCAGATCCACCTCGCCGACGGCGGGCGGGTCCGCTACCGCAAGGTGTGCGAACTCGACGGCGAGGAGCTGTCGGGTCCCGAGATCGGCAAGGGGTACGAGCAGCCCGACGGGTCGCTCATCCCGATCACGGACGAGGACCTCGCGCAGCTGCCGCTGGCGACGGCGCGGACGATCGAGATCATGTCGTTCGTACCGGCCGACGAGATCGATCCGCTCCAGATGGACGCGGCGTACTACCTGGCGGCGAACGGGCCGACGGCCGCGAAGCCGTACACCCTGCTGCGGGAGGCGCTGAAGCGCAGCCGCAAGGTCGCGATCGCCAAGTACGCGCTGCGGGGGCGGGAACGGCTGGGCATGCTGCGCGTCGTCGACGACGTGATCGCGATGCACGGGCTGCTGTGGCCGGACGAGATCCGCGTGCCGGAAGGAGTGGCACCGGATGCGGAGGTGTCGGTGCGGGACGCCGAACTCGACCTGGCGGACGCGCTGATGGCGACGCTGGGGGAGGTGGAGATGTCCTCGCTGCACGACGACTACCGCGAGGCCGTGGAGGCGATGATCACGGCGAAGGCGGGCGGGGCGTTCGAGCCGGCGGAGGCGGTGGTGGAGCCGGCGGGCGGGCAGGTGATCGACCTGATGGCCGCGCTGGAGAAGAGCGTCCGCGCCGCGAAGGCCTCGCGGGGCGAGGAGGACACCGGCCCTGCGGAGGTGACCCCGATCCGCGGGAAGGCGGCGGGTACGCGGGCAGGTACGGCCGCGGCTGCTGCTGCGCCGAAGGCGGTGGGCGGGAAGAAGTCGACGGCGGCGACGGCGAAGAAGACCGCCTCGGCCGCGACGAAGAAGACCACGGCGAAGACGGCCAAGACGGCGAAAACAGCAACCAAGGCGACGGCCAAGTCGACCACGGGCAAGGCCGGTTCGGCCACGGCGAAGAAGACGGCCGCCACGGCGAAGAAGGCCGCCCCCACCCGGAAGCGCACCTCGGCCTGACCGGCCTGACGCCCGAACCACCCCGGCCGGCCTGCCCGCGCCCGCGCCCGTGCCCGCGGGCAGCAGGGGAACCCCGGCTACGGCAGCCTGCGCGGCCAGGGCTCCGCCCGTCGTCCCGCGGCCCGGGCATCGAGCCGGTGGCGGCCGCCGGCCAGTCGGGCCGCAGCCCGTGCGGCGGATCGGCGTCGCCGTGCACCGGCGGCGGCCGGGCGGGCCGCAGCGCCCGCGTCGACCCGACACCGTGGCGGCCCCCGCCCCGTCGGCGGGTCCCGCGTAGACCCGACACCGTGGCGGCCCCCGCCCCGGCGGCGGGTCAGTGGGGGCGGGGCCCCGGGCGGGGGTTCGGGAACCACGTGCGAGTGTCTCGGGCTCGGGCGAACAGGGCTTCCACCGCTCGCGGTTGGAGCGTCGTCGGGGATTCGGCCAGGGTCGGGCCCGCCGTCAGGGGATGCAGGACGCGGATGTCGTGGACGGTCGGGGCCACCTCGATGCGGGAGGCCTCGACCACCGCCAGGGCGGGCGTGACCGGAGTCGCCAGGGCGATGCCCGCGCGGAGCGCCGCGCGGCGGGTCCAGCGCGGGTCCGGGCGGGGTTCGGCGCGCCCCACGGTGAGCAGGAGGTCCCCGACGGACGCGCGCTGGCGGCGGCACGGCACCGTACGGACGCAGAGGATCCCGGCCGGGCCGATGAGCAGGTGGTCGATGCGGCCCATGCCCGGGAGCGGTACGCAGTGCAGGACCCGCCAGCCCTGCGGTTCGAGGGCTTCCAGGGCCTCGCCCATCCGCTGCTGCGCCGCCAGGTCCTGGCGGACGCGGTGCCGGGCGCGGGTACCGGCCGAGCCGTGGTCCAGCTCCCCCAGCAGGGCCTCGCCCGCCCGGTTCGGGGCGAGGTCCGCGTCGGCCGGCAGGGACAGGCGCAGCAGGTCGGCGGCCGTCGGGACCGGCGGCGGACCGATCGAGACCGATCCGGTCAAGTAGGGCCGCAGGACCCGCAGTACGTCTTCCCGGTGGTCCTCCGCGAGGACGCTGATCCGGTTGGTCTGCCGGTCGTACCAGGCCACTGCGCTGCCGTCGGGCAGGTTGACGTACAGCCGGCCGCGGCCGGGCCGGCCGCTCGGCAGCACCTTGAGTTTGCGCATCACCCTCACCCCCGGCATCCATGGGAGCAGCCGGGGCGCCGTGCGGCAATCCCCCGGTTGTGTAACGACTCTGCCGGAACCCTGCGGCCTCGCTGTTACAAGAACGGGGCTTCGCCGCAACGGCCGGGGCCTAGGTTGGACCACGCCTGGACCCACCTGCACCCACCTGAACTCACCGAAGGACACCCGTGAGCACCGTCAGCCGCCGCACCCTCGTTCGCGCCGCCGCCGTGACCGCTTGTGCCGGAAGTCTGCTGGCACTGCCCGCCGCCGCGGCCCTCGCCGAGGGGGTTCCGGCCGCCTCGTCCGCGCACTCCGCGGCCCCGCAGCGGACCCTCGTCAAGAGCCTCTCCCTCGCGGACGGGGTCTCCACGGCGAAGGTCTACCGGGTCGCCGAAGGCGTCTACCGGGCCGACATCCTGACCTCCGACGGCCGCACGGCCACGACCCTGAACAGCCGGGACGGCGTCACCGCCGTGGGCTCCGCTGGCGAACTGCACGCCGCCCTGGACTCCGAAGGCCGGCTGACCTCCTGGGTGGGTGACGCTCCCGCGCGGGGCGGCGACCACACCGTCGCGGGCGACGGGTACAAGACCGGGACGCGGGGCGCCGGAACCGGGGGCGGGCAGGTCGTCCCCGCCTCGGTGCCGCGCCCGGGCCCCGCCACCGGCACCGACACCTCCTCCGGCGGCGCGGACGGCCGGTCCGTCGCCGACGGGCGCGGCGACGTGCTGCGCCTGGAGACGCTGGCCGACGGACCGGGCGAGGGCGTGCTGCTGCTCGCCGCGGGCGGCGGCATCGCCGCGATCGGCGCTGCCGGGCTCGGCTTCGCGATGCTGCGCCGCGGGCGTACGAACGGCTGACGCCGGGGCCTCTCCGCGCCCGCGTCGGACCACAGGGTCAATTAGGACGAAACTCCGCATATGGTTGACGTGACCGATCGTCGTACCGCGGACAGAAGGGCGTAACGGGCTGTGAAGACCTCTCCCTTCCGTACGGCCACCCCTGTCCCGACGGTCGTGACGGCCCTGGCCGTGCTGCTGGCCCTGCCGCTGCTGGCGGGCTGCGGCGAGGCCGGCGGGCTGGCCGGCGCCGGCCCCACGCCCACCGCGAGCGGGCCCGTGCACCTGTGGCCCGGCCGGCAGCAGGCCACCGTGCCGCCCGCCGATCCGGGCGGCGCCCCGCCCGAGTACGTCAAGGGGATCCCGCCCGTCCGGGACCAGGACGTGCACGAGGTCGATCCGCTCGCGCTCGTACAGGCCGAGGTGCGGACCCACCCGGACACCTTCAGCGGCAGCGACGCGATGCCCGCGGAGACCGCCGCCGCGATCACCGCGTGCGGGAAGGACGGCCAGGACCCCGCGGCGTGCCCCGTGCTGACCCCGTACTACCGGGACCTCACCGGCAACGACCGGGACGAGCTGATCGTCGGCATCGAGCTGCCGGACCGGATGATGTCGGTTCGGGTGTACACGGCGGACCCCGACGGCCGGCTCAACCGGATCATGGCGACCACGCAGACCGTCATCTCCGTGGAACTGGCCGGACGGGACGTGGTCCTGCGCGTCCCCAGCGGCAACAACGGCTACGAGCTGATCACCGCCTGGTCCTGGGACGGGAAGCAGCGCTCCATGCTGCCGACGCGCGAGGAGATCGTACGGGTGCCCTCGAATCCCCAGCCCCAGACGCAGACCCCGACCCAGACCCCGACCCCGACGCAGCCCCAGACGCAGACCCCGGCCCCGGGCCCGAGCCCCGCGCCGAGTACGCCGTGAGGCCCCGGCTCCCCGCCTGGACGGCCTCGCTGACCTGGAAGTCGGCGTGCTTCATCGTGGTGATGTGCTGTTCGCTCGCCGCGGTGCTGGGCGTGCTCGTGCACGTGGAGGTGACCCGCCAGACCGTGGCCACGGCCCGGGAGAAGGCCCTCGGCAAACTGCACGACGTCTCGCGCGCGTACGAGGCCGGCGAGGCCCTGCCGCCCGAGTCGGGGCTCGATCCCGAGGGCCTGCCGGCGAAGCTGCGGACCCTCGCCCTCAGCGGGCACCGCGGGACGGTCGTGGCCGACTGGATGGGCCGCCCGGTGATGTGGGCCGCGGCGCCCGCGGACGGCCGGGCGCTGGCCGTGGTCGTCGACTACGGCCAGAGCGCGCGCACGATCAGCGGCCTGGACAACGCGATCATCGGCTCGTCGGTCCTGGCCATCGGCGGGACCCTGCTCGTGGGCGCGTTCGCCGTGACCCGGGTGACGCGGCGGCTGCACCAGACGGCGACGGTGGCCCGGCGGATCACCCAGGGCGACCTCGACGCGCGCGTGGCCGATCCCCGTACGAAGGACCCGTCGCGGCACCAGGACGAGGTGGCGACCGTCGCCGGGGCGCTGGACACCATGGCGGGGAGCCTGCAGGCGAAGCTGCTGAGCGAGCAGCGGTTCACGGCGGACGTCGCGCACGAGCTGCGCACGCCCCTGACGGGACTGCAGGCCGCCTCCGAGCTGCTGCCGGAGAGCCGGCCCACGCAGCTCGTGCAGGAGCGGGTCCGCACGATGCGGCAGCTGACGGAGGACCTGCTGGAGATCTCGCGGCTGGACTCGCGCAGCGAGCAGGTCGAGACGGACCTGCACCAACTGGGGCGGCTGGCGGGGCGGGTGGTGCGGGCGACCGGTACCGGGACCGAGGTGGTGATCGTCCAGGACGGGCACGTGGAGACGGACCGGCGCAGGCTGGAGCGGGTGCTGGGGAACCTGGTGGCCAACGCCCACAAGCACGGCCGCCCGCCGGTGGTGCTGACCGTGGACGGCCCGGTGATCAGCGTGCGGGACCACGGGGACGGTTTCCCGGAGTACCTGCTGGCGCACGGACCGCAGCGGTTCCGTACGGAGCCCGGGGCCGGGGTGAAGGGCCACGGGCTCGGGCTCACCATCGCCGTCGGTCAGGCGCAGGCGATCGGGGCCCGGCTGGAGTTCCGCCGCGCGGAGGGCGGCGGAGCCCTGGCGGTCCTGACCCTGCCGGACGCCGGCCCGGACGCACGCCCGGGCACGGGCCCCGCATAGGGCCCCGGCGCCGAACCGGGCACCGGCCCCCCCTTGCCGGAGCCGGAGCCGCACCCGCGGCCGGATTCGCAGCCGCAGCCGCAGCGATCCCACCGCCTAGGGGCGAGGGGTCTTCGTCCACGGCCAGCGCGGCTTCGGCTTCACGCCCTCGGGGCTGTGCACGTACTTCCAGCCCTTCTGCAGGTGCAGCCGCTTGGAATAGCCCGAGGGGACGCGCTCGTACAGCAGCACCGTCGGGGGGCCGCCGTCGGCCGCCGGGACCGGGATCTCGTACCACTTCGGGGGGTGGCCGGTCATGCCGAGGAGGATCGGGAGGACCCGGCCGTCCATCGGGCCGCCCTCGAAGGGGGTGGGTTGGCTTCTCACCCCACCAGTGTCACAGGAGGTGGGCCGCCTCGGAGACCACCGGGATCACCCGGCGGGCCAGTACCCCGACCGGTCCGTCCGCCGCTTCCAGGGCCAGCGCCGCACGGGCGGCGGCCGCCGTCTCCGGGTCGGTGGCGGCGGTGGCGGCCAGCAGGGCGATGAACTGGTCCACCAGCCAGTCGCGGAGCTCGTCCACTCCGGGCTGCTTGCCCTCGTCGATCCAGATCAGCGAGGCCGCCTCCACGGCGGTGATCCACGTCCGGACCATCATCCGCAGCCGCGGCCCGGGCACCGGCGCCCCGAGGTGGACGAGGATCTGCTGCGCGGCGGCCCGGCGGATGCCGTCCACCGTCGCGGTGGTGCGGGAGGTCTCCACGACGCTGCCGCCCTGGAGGAGGGCGGCGAAGCCCGCGTCGTGCTCGTCGACGAAGGCCAGGTAGCGGTCCAGTGCCCGGGACAGGCGCTGGGTCAGGGGACCTTGCTGCGGTTCCGCGAAGCAGAGTTCGAGGACGTCGGCCGCCGAGCGCAGGGCGGCTTCGTACAGCTGCTGCTTGCCGCCCGGGAAGTAGCGGTAGACGAGCGGGCGCGAGACCCCGGCGGCCTCCGCGACGTCGTCCAGCGAGACCTCCTCCGGCGCCCGGTGCGCGAACAGCGAGAGGGCCGCGTCGAGGAGCTGGGCCCGCCGCTCCTCGACGCTCAGCCTGCGGTAGGCGCGTACGGTCATGCCCGCAGGGTAACCCCACGGCCGCCGCGGCCGGGCGGGAGACGGCCTACGCGAGGAGCCCCGAGCTCTTCCACAGCTTGCGGCCGACCCCGCGCAGGATGCCGATGTCGTCGAGGAAGTCGGTGAGCCGCTTCGCGCCGGTCTGCATGACCTCGCGCCGGTGGCCGCTCGCCTTGACCTGGGCGAGGGCTTCGCGGCGGTCCAGGCCGATGTTCTCGTAGACCTGCGGGTTGACGAAGGCGAGCGAGAAGACGCGGGCGGCCTCGCCGCAGCTGATCCGGGTCAGTTCCTGCTCCCAGCGCGGGGCGGTGAGCATCTGGCGGCGCAGTTCCTCGCGGGCGTAACGGACGTGCCGGGCCTCCTCGATGACGTGGATCCGGGTGACTCCGCGCACCAGCGGCTGGATCCGCTCGTCCGGGAAGGTCAGGCGCTGCATCCAGTCGAGGATCTCCTCGCCGAGGAGGGTGCAGGCGAAGGAACCGGGGGTGGTGGAGACGGTCTTGAGGATGCGCGCCAGGTTGTGGTTCACGCGCGAGACCGGGTACTCGGGGGCGCCGCCCTTCTGGATCATGCGGGCGAACATCATCGAGTGGCGGCACTCGTCGGCTATCTCGGTGAGGGCGTAGCGGACGTGGTTGCTGGTCAGCGACTTGTCGTAGATGTGCCGGACCAGGAGCTGCATGAGGATGATCTCGAACCAGATGCCGAGCGAGCCGAGGGCCGCGGCCTCGTGGCGGGAGAGGTCGATGCGCTGCTCCTCCCCCATCTTCTTCCACAGCGGGGTGTCGTAGAGCGAGAGCAGCTCGGGCGGCCAGTAGTACTTGCCCTCGATCACCGGGGCGTCCCAGTCGAGTTCCTTGTCGGGGTCGAAGGAGTGCTTGGCGGAGGATTCGAGCAGCCGCTCGGCGATCTGCTCGCGGTCCTTGAGCAGGCCGAGAGCGTCCCTCAGCGCGGCTCGATCGGTCACGGTCGTCATGGCTTCGGACACCTCGTGGGTGGGTTACCGGCGGTCACTTCTTATGAGACTGCTTGTCAGCAAGGTCGTCAATCCCCCGCGCGCGACTTGTTGACCGACCGTCTACCAACGTGTGACGCTGCCAACCATCCACTCCTGTACGGCAGTCCGTGTGACGAGGAGGCGTCAGTGTCGACGCACGAGCTCTACACCAACGGCCCGGGCGAGGGCGTCTGGCAGGTACCCGCCTCCGGATCGGCCCGCTTCAGCTGGGAGTACGACGGAGGCCGCGAACGCCTCCTCGCGCTCTACCAGAAGGGCAAGGACAAGCAGTGGGACGGCGCCAAGCGCATCGCCTGGGACATCGAGGTGGACCCCTACGATCCGCTCGGCACCCCCGACGAGGTGCTGACCCTCTACGGGACCCGGCACTGGGCCAAACTCACCGAGAAGGACAAGGGCGAACTGCGCCGGCACTACTCCTCCTGGCAGTTCAGCCAGTTCCTGCACGGCGAACAGGGCGCGATGGTGTGCGCGGCGCGCATCGTCGAATCGGTGCCGGACCTGGACGCGAAGTTCTACTCCGCCACCCAGACGATGGACGAGGCCCGGCACGCCGAGATCTTCGGCCGCTTCCTCCACGAGAAGGTCGGGATGCTCTACCCGGTCAACGACAGCCTCCAGGAACTGCTCGGCGACACCCTGCGCGACTCCCGCTGGGACATGCCCTACCTGGGCATGCAGGTGCTGATCGAGGGGCTCGCCCTGGCCGCCTTCGGCATGATCCGCGACACCACCGACAAACCGCTGCCCAAGCAGATCCTCGCCTACGTCATGCAGGACGAGGCCCGGCACGTGGCCTTCGGCCGGATGGCCCTGCGCGACTACTACCGGCAGCTGACCGAGGCCGAACTCCGCGAGCGCGAGGAGTTCGTGATCGAGGGCTGCTACCTGATGCGGGACCGGCTGCGCGGGGTGGAGGTGCTGGAGAACTTCGGCATCCCGCGCAAGGAGGCGGAGCAGTTCAGCGAACAGTCCGAATTCCTGCACCTGTTCCGTAAGCTCCTCTTCAGCCGCATCGTCCCCTGCGTCAAGGACATCGGCCTGTGGGGCGAACGGCTCCAGAAGGCCTACCTGGACATGGGCGTCTTCGAGATGGGCGACTCCAACCTCGACCTGCTGATGAGCCAGGACGAGGAGATCGCCGAGGCCCTCGACCGCGAACGGTTCGCGGCCGAGGAGGAACTGCGGGTGGCGGAGGTCGAATCCGCGATCCGCGAGGGCAGCACGGACCGGACCCCCTAGTGCGGTGACCGGAAAGGTCCACCGGGTCGTCGTGCCCGCCCCTCATCTCCCGGACAGGGCGGCCTCCATCACCGCCCGCGCGATCGGCGCGGCCGCGCCGTTCCCGCTGATGTCGCCCCGGACCGCCGACGCGTCCTCGACCACCACCGCCACCGCCACCGCCGGCACGGCGGCGTCCCGCGCCCTGGCCCAGGAGATGAACCAGGCGTACGGGGTGCCCGCGTTGCCGACGCCGTGCTGCGCGGTGCCCGTCTTGCCGCCGACCACCGCTCCGGGGATCGCGGCGTTCTTTCCGGTGCCGTCCTCCACCACCTTCACCATCAGCTCCTGGAGGCGGTGGGCGGTGGCCGGGTTCATGGCCCGGCCCAGGCTGCGCTGGTCGGCGCGGCGGACCGGGTCCCCGTCGTCCTGCGTGGTCCGGTCCACCAGGTAGGGCGTCTTCACCTCGCCCCCGCCGGCGACCGCGGCCGCCACCATCGCCATCTGCAGCGGCGTGGCCTTGGTGTTGAACTGCCCGATGGAGGACAGCGCGAGCTGGTCCTGGCTCATGTCGGTGTCGAAGTTCGACCGCGACACCCACGACGGCACCCGCAGCCCCTCGTCGTTGAACCCGAACCGCTCCGCAGCCTCCACCATCCCCCGCAGCCCGACCCGCACCCCGATCTTCGCCATCACCGTGTTGCAGGACCACTGCACCGCCTCCGCCATCGAGGCGTCCTGGCAGCCGGTGGCCGCGTTCGGCAGCAGCGTGCTCGTGCCCGGCAGCGGATAGGGGTCGGGGGTCTCGGTCGGCGCGTCCACATCGGTGACCACCCCCGAGTCGAGGGCGGCCGCCGCCGTCACGATCTTGAACGTGGAACCGGGCGGGTACGTCTCGCGCAGGGCCCGGTTGAGCATCGGCTTGGCCGGGTCGGCGTTCAGCCGCGTCCAGGCTCCCTCGACCCCCGCACCCGTGCCCGAGAGCACCGAGGGGTCGTAGGAGGGGCTGCTGACCAGCGCCAGGATCTTCCCGGTGGCCGGCTCCACGGCGGCCACCGCTCCGCGCTTGCCCGCCAGCCCGGCGTACGCCGCCCGCTGGAGGGCGGCCCGGATGGTGGTGGCGGCGTTCCCGCCGCCGGGGCGGCCGCGCGCCAGGTCGTACCAGAGCGGGAAGGCGGACAGGCCCGGATCCGTCCCGGACAGGACCCCGTCCTCGGCGCGCTCGACGAAGCTGGTCCCGTACGTCTGCGAGGAGAAGCCGGTGACGGGCGCGTACAGCGGGCCGTCCGCGTACGTCCGCTCGTAGCGCAGCAGTTGGCGGCTGTCGCGGGAACCGGTGACGGGCCGCCCGTCGACCAGGATGTCCCCGCGGGGTTCGGCGTAGCGCTCGACCATGGGCCGCTTGTTGGCCGGGTTGGCCCCGTAGGCGGCGGACTCCCAGACCTGCACCCGGGCGATGTTGACGAGCAGCGCCACGAGCAGCAGCGCGCAGAAGTACGCGCACCAGCGGATGTAGCGGATCACTCGGCGGCCTCCTGCGGTTCGGGCCTGCGGGCGCTGTCGCTCAGCCGGACCAGCAGCGCGACGATGATCCAGTTCGTGACGACGGAGGAACCGCCCTGCGCCAGGAAGGGCATGGCCATGCCGGTGAGCGGGATGAGCCCGCTGACCCCTCCCGCGATGACGAACACCTGGAGCGCGACGATCGAGGCCAGCCCGGTGGCGAGCAGCCGGCCGAAGGGGTCGCGCAGCGCCAGGCCGGCGCGGAAGCCTCGGGACACCAGCAGCCCGTAGAGCAGCAGGATCGCGGTGAGGCCGACGAGGCCGAGCTCCTCCCCGGCGGTAGCGAGGATGAAGTCCGACTTGGCGGCGAAGCCGATCAGGAAGGACTGCCCGTGGCCGAGCCCGGCGCCGAGCAGGCCGCCCGCGCCGAAGGCGAAGAGGGACTGGGCGAGCTGGCCCGGCCCTTCACCGCGGTCGATGGAGGCGAAAGGATTCAGCCAGTCGTCCACGCGGCTGTGCACGTGCGGCTCGAAGGTCCCGACGGCGTACGCGCCCACCCCGGCGAGGACCAGCCCGATCGCGATCCAGCCGATCCTCCCGGTGGCCGTGAACAGCATGATCACGAACAGCCCGAAGAACAGCAGCGAGGTCCCGAGGTCCCGCTCCAGGACGAGCAGGCCGACGCTGAGCAGCCAGATGGCGAGGATCGGACCGAGCACGCGGCCCGGAAGCAGCCGGAGCTTCCAGAACAGCCTGCGGCCCGTGAGCGCGAGGGCGGTGCGGTTCGCGGCGAGGTAGGAGGCGAAGAAGACGGCCAGCAGGATCTTGGCGAACTCCCCCGGCTGGAAGGACAGTCCGCCGAACCGGATCCAGATGTGGGCGCCGTTGACCGCCGGGAAGAAGACGGGGACGAGCATCAGCCCGAGGGCCGCCGCGACCGACAGGTACGCGTAGCGCTGGAGCACGCGGTGGTCCCGCAGCAGCACGACCACCAGGACGAACAGCGCCACCCCGAGCGCGGACCAGCGCAGCTGGTCCCCGGCGGTGAGGTGGCCGGGCGTGGTCACGTCGAGGCGCTGGATGAGCACCAGGCCGAGCCCGTTGAGCAGGAAGGCGATCGGCAGCACCAGCGGGTCGGCGTACGGGGCCCGGAAGCGGACGGCGAGGTGCGCGAGCAGGGCGGTGACCGCGAGCCCGGCGGCGTAGCGGGCGGCCGGACGCGGGATCCGGCCGGTGGTGGCGAGGCCGACGTAGAGGTAGCCGAGGACGGAGACCAGGACGGCGCCGGCGAGGAGCGTCAGCTCGACGCCGCGGCGCTTGGGAGCGCGGGCGTCAGGAGGCGGGGGCGCGGGCTCCGCCACCTTCGCCGTCAGAGCGGTCATACGCGAAACGTAGCAAGCAGACGGATGCTATGTCCGCTTATGTCATAGTGTGCCGAAGAGTCGTCAGAATCGGTCAGGAGTGAGGAGCCGAGACACATGGGACCTGTGGAATTCATCGTCCTCGCCTTCCCGGAGGAGCAGCTGCGGGTACCGGCCGTGGAGGCCGTGATGGGCCTGCGGAAGACCGGGGTCGTCCGGCTGATCGACGGACTCGTGGCCACGAGAACCGCCTCGGGCGACGTGCTCGCGGCGGAGTTCGACGAGTTCGAGGAGCTACGGGGCCTCCTGACGGGCCGGGACGCCGCACGGCTGATCGGGCCGGAGGACGTCCAGGAGGCGGCGGGACTGCTGGAGCGCGGGAGCTGCGCACTGCTGCTGGTGGTCGAGCACGTGTGGGCGCAGGACGCGGCGCTCGCCGTACGGGCCGCAGGCGGCCGGATCGTCGGCTCGGTCCGCATCCCGCCGGACCGCATCGCGGCCGGCCCCCGAGCGGGGGTGTCCTGATGTTCATCCGACCCGTGGGGCCGACGGTGCACCCGGCGAGCCGCCCGCCGGGCCACCCGCTGCTGCGGGGCCTGCTGGCACGGGCGGCGGGGGCGGCCGAGGCGCCGGACGCCTCGGGCGGGGCGGGCGGGGCGGGCGGGGGGGGGGCCCCCCCTGCCCTCCTTGGCCCACGAGGGCCACCTGACCCCGGAGGAGTTCACGACGGCGAAGGCCCGCCTGCTGGGCGGGGGCTGAGGGGGGGCTTCGGGGGCCTGTTACCCCTTGGCCGCATCAGAGAAGTCTTGGGGGATTCCCGTCAGTCCCACGGTCCTTCCGTGCCGGGCCGGGCCCTCAAGGGCGCTCCCTGCGGTCGCGTCGCTTCGCGATGG
>NZ_JOFT01000017.1 GCF_000725805.1 Streptomyces xanthophaeus
CGGTGGAGATGTCGCAATCCACACCGAACCCGGAGGCCCTCACCCATTTCAAGAACCCAGCACGCGTGTCACCAACGTCCCGGGACAACACACCTAGAGCGGGACGCCCGCCTCCAGGTACAGGGGGCAGCCGCGTTCGCGGGCGCGCAGGGCCCAGCGCAGGCGTTCGTAGCGGTGGTGCGGGAGGAGGGTGGCGGCCTCGGCCTCCGTGACGAACCGCCAGGCGCGCAGTTCGGGGCCGGGGAGGCGGAGCCGGGCCGCGGCCGCCTCGGGGAGGAGGCCGCCGTCGAAGAGCAGGCGCAGTCCCCCGTAGCCGGGCGGCTGGGGCGCTTCCCAGTCGACGACCAGCAGTCCGGGCGTCCGGTCCAGTACGAGGCCCAGTTCCTCGGCCACTTCGCGGACGCCCGCACGCGCCGGGGCCTCGCCCGCTTCGACGACCCCGCCCGGGAACTCCCAGTCCGGCTTGTACGTCGGGTCCACCAGCAGGACCCGGTCCTGCTCGTCGAAGAGCAGCACCCCGGCCGCCACGGTCTCGCGCGTCGGTTCGGGCGTCTGCACGATGTCGCAGACCCCGGCGGTCTCGGTGCGGACGGCTTCGGCGATCCGCTCCGCCGTCTCGCGGGGGGTGAGGGTGCTGGTGTCGACGACGTGCGCGTCCGCGGTGAGCCAGCCGAGCGCCTGCTGGTAGGCGGGGATGTGGTCGTAGGCCCATTGCCGGACGCGGAGGTCCACGTCCTGCGGGGCTCCCGGTTCCGTACGGGTCGCGATCCGCTGGCGCAGGATCGTTTCCGCAGGGGCCAGCAGCACGTGCCGCACCGGTATCCGACGGGCCGCCAGAGCGCCGAAGATCTCGTCCCGGTACTCCTGCCTGAGCAAGGTCATCGGTACGACGAGCACCCCGCCCAGTTCGGCGAGCATCGCCGCCGCGGTCTCCACGACCAGGCGCCGCCAGCTCGGCAGGTCCTGGTAGTCGTCCACCTCCGCCAGCCGCTTGCCCGGAAGCAGCACCCGCAGCGCGTCGCCGATGAACTCCGGGTCGAACAGGGTGCTGTCCGGAATGACTCCGACCAGTTCGCGGGCCGTGCTGGTCTTCCCGGCGCTGAATGTGCCGTTGATCCAGACAATCACGTCTACCCCTCTCCCCATGGCTCGTCCGGAGCCCCCAATGGCTTGCCCGCACCACCCTGCCACGGAAACCCAACTATCGGCCGAGTGCTTATCCTCAAGGTCAGAGCCGTGCCCGATACCTCCGGAGGTTTCCCCACCGTGCCCCACAGCCGCCGCCCGTCCGAGCCCCGCTACGGCAACCGGCCGACCATGAAGGACGTGGCGGCCCGGGCCGGCGTGGGCCTGAAGACGGTGTCGCGGGTGGTCAACGGCGAGCCGGGGGTCACCCCCGACACGGAGAAGCGGGTCCAGGAGGCCATCGACGCCCTCGGGTTCCGCCGCAACGACAGTGCGCGCGTGCTGCGCAAGGGCCGTACCGCCACGGTGGGTCTGGTCCTCGAAGACCTCGCCGACCCCTTCTACGGTCCGCTGAACCGGGCGGTCGAGGAGGTCGCGCGGGCGCACGGGGCGCTGCTCATCAACGGTTCCAGCGCCGAGGACCCGGACCGGGAGCGGGAGTTGGCCCTCGCACTGTGCGCCCGCCGGGTGGACGGGCTGATCGTGATCCCGGCGGGGGACGACCACCGGTACCTGGAGCCGGAGATGCGGGCGGGCGTGGCCACGGTGTTCGTGGACCGTCCCGCGGGCCGGATCGATGCGGACGTGGTGCTGTCGGACAGCTTCGGCGGTGCCCGTGACGGGGTCGCCCACCTGATCGCCGGCGGGCACCGCCGGATCGGTTTCATCGGTGACCACCCCCGCATCCACACGGCGACGGAACGGCTGCGCGGCTACCGGGCGGCGATGGCGGACGCGGGCCTGCCGGTGGCCGATTCCTGGGTGTCCCTGGGATCGACGGAGCCCGGGCGGGTCTCGGCGGCGGCCGGGGCGATGCTCTCGGGCCCGGAGGCGGTGACGGCCGTCTTCGCGGGCAACAACCGGGTGACGGTCACGGTGGTGCGGGTGCTGGCCGCCCTGGACCGGCCTGTGGCGCTGGTGGGCTTCGACGACTTCGAGCTGGCGGACCTGCTGCGGCCCGGTGTCACGGTGGTCGCCCAGGACGCGGCGGCGCTGGGCCGGGTGGCGACCGACCGGCTCTTCCAGCGGCTCGCGGGAGCCGATCTGCCGCCGTCGCGCATCGAGCTGCCGACCCGGCTGGTGCCGCGCGGCTCGGGAGAGTTCCCGCCCGCGGCCTGAGCCCGGCCGCCGCCCTCCCCGCTCCGCCCCGCTCCGCCCCGCTCCGCTCCGCTGCGCGTGCTGCGCCAGACGGCCCACCTTCGGGTGCGCGGGCGGCGCCGCGCTCACAGGCTGGATCCCGCCCCTCCGGTGCGCGTCCCACGCACGGCCGGGGACGGCACGGGCCCCCCATCACCCGGGGCCCGCCAGTACGAGAAGGGATCCCCCATGTTCAAGCCGGTGCTCCTCACCGGATCGGCGACGGTCCTGCTGTTCACCGCGTTCGCCCCGCCCGCCGGAGCTGCCGCTCCGGCGCCCGCGCCCTCCGGGCAGATCACGGTGGACGTCGCCACCGTCAACGGATCGGGCTGCCGTCCCGGCAGCGCGGCCGTCGCCGTCGCACCGGACAACACGGCCTTCACGGTGACCTACAGCGAGTACATCGCCCAGGCGGGAGGCGCGGCGCTGCCCGTCGACGCCCGCAAGAACTGCCTGCTCTCCCTGGTCGTCAACGTCCCCCAGGGCTACACGTACGCGGTCAGCAAGGTCGACTACCGGGGCTTCGGCAGCCTCCAGCCGGGAGCCGTCGGTACGCAGAAGGCCAGCTACTACTTCCAGGGCATGAGCCAGACCGCCTACCGGACGCACAAGTTCCAGGGGGCGCTCGACGACAACTGGCAGGCGACCGACGAGACGGGCATCGAGGCCCTGGTCTTCGCGCCCTGCGGGGAGAAGCGGAACTTCAACATCAACACGGAGCTGCGCGCGGAGACGGGCACCTCCGACGCCACGAAGACGAGTTTCATGGCGCTCGACTCCACGGACGGCAGCTTCAACAGCAAGTACCACTTCTCCTGGAAGGAGTGCCCGGCACGCTGACGCGCCTGCCGCAGCTCCTCCGGACGACCGTAGGGCGTACCCCCGCCGCGTGGCGGGGCGTACGCCCTACGGGTGTGGAACGGGGCCGGTTACGACGTGGCCGTCAGCGTGGCCGAGCGGCGCGGGATCGCGAAGGCGTCCAGCTCGGCGCGGGTCAGGCCGGTCAGGGCGGTGACCTCCTCGGTGCCCACCGCGCCGCAGTCCAGGCCGCGGACCAGGTAGCCGGCCAGGGCCTTGGCGGTGGCGGGCTCGTCCATCACGTCGCCCTCGATCTTGGCGACGTAGGCCTTCAGGCGCGCGGCGGCGGCTTCGAGGCCCTCGCGGTAGAAGACGAAGACGGCGGCGTAGCGGGTCGGCAGGTGCGCCGGGTGCATGTCCCAGCCCTGGTAGTAGGCGCGGGCCAGGGCGCGGCGGGTGAGGCCGTAGTGCAGCTTCCAGGCCTCGTGGACCTGCTCGGTGGTGCCGACGGGCTTCACGTTGGTGGAGCCGTCGGAGACGCGTACGCCGGTGCCGGCGGCCGCGACCTGCATGATCGCCTTGGCGTGGTCGGCGGCGGGGTGGTCGCTCGACTGGTAGGCGGCCGAGACGCCGACGCAGGCGCTGTAGTCGAAGGTGCCGTAGTGCAGGCCGGTGGCGCGGCCCTTCGAGGCCTCGATCATGCGGGCGACGGTGGCGGTGCCGTCGGAGGCGACGATGGACTGGCTGGTCTCGATCTGGATCTCGAAGCCGATCCGGCCGGGACGCAGGCCGCGGGCCGACTCGAAGGCCTCCAGCAGCTTGACGAAGGCGCTGACCTGCTCGGCGTAGGTGACCTTGGGCAGGGTGAGGACGAGGCCCTCGGGGAGTCCGCCGTTGGCCAGCAGGCCGGAGAGGAAGATGTCCGTGGTGCGGATGCCGCGGTCGCGGACGTTGGACTCCATGCACTTCATGCGGATGCCCATGTACGGGGCGTTCGTGCCGTTGGAGAAGGCCTCGGAGACGAGACGGGCGGCGCGGGCCGCGGCCTGGTCCTCCTCCTCGTCGGAGCGGACGCCGAAGCCGTCCTCGAAGTCGACGCGGAGGTCCTCGATGGGCTCGTTGAGCAGCTTGGCGCGTACCCGGTCGTAGACCGGTACGGCGAGTTCGTCGGAGATGCCGAGCACCTTGGCGAAGGTGGCGGCGTCCGGGGCGTGCTCGTCGAGGGCCGCGAGGGCCTGGTCGCCCCAGGAGCGGATGGTGTCGGCCGCGAAGACGTCACCGGGCACGTAGACCGTGTGGATGGGCTGGCGGGTGCCGGGGTCGCCCGGGTAGTGGCGCGCGAGTTCCGCGTCCACCGGCGCCAGGGAGGCACTGATGCCCTCGCTGACCGCGCCTGCGAGGCTCGTCGCCACCTTCTCCTGCTGACCCATCGTGCACTCTCCTCTTTTCCGCTTCACGGAAGCTTAGATCCGCATTGCAGAATTTAGTCACGGGGGTTCCGCTCAGTCAATGGTCCCTCCGCCATCGTGGGCAAACGACTCGGGGCCGCGTGGTGAGAATCACCACACGGCCCCGGAGGCACAGATGCGCAGGTCAGACCAATCCGGTGGATCCGCGGGGATCCACCGGACGGCGGAGACTAGCCCTTGCGGGCCTTGATCTCCTCGGTCAGCTGCGGGACGACCGCGAAGAGGTCGCCGACCACGCCGTAGTCGACCAGGTCGAAGATCGGGGCCTCGGCGTCCTTGTTGACGGCCACGATGGTCTTCGAGGTCTGCATGCCGGCCCGGTGCTGGATGGCGCCCGAGATGCCCGAGGCGATGTACAGCTGCGGGGAGACCGACTTGCCGGTCTGGCCGACCTGGTTGGAGTGCGGGTACCAGCCGGCGTCGACGGCGGCGCGCGAGGCACCGACGGCCGCACCGAGGGAGTCCGCGAGGTCCTCGATGATGTGGAAGTTCTCGGCGCCGTTCACGCCGCGGCCGCCGGAGACCACGATCGCGGCCTCGGTCAGCTCGGGACGGCCGGTCGACTCGCGCGGGGTGCGGGAGACGACCTTGGTGCCGGTGGCCAGGGCGCCGAAGGTGACGGCGAGGGCCTCGACCGCACCCGCGGCCGGAGCGGCCTCGACCGGGGCCGAGTTCGGCTTGACGGTGATGACCGGGGTGCCCTTGGAGACACGGGACTTGGTGGTGAACGACGCGGCGAAGGCGGCCTGCGTCGCGACCGGGCCCTCGTCACCGGCCTCCAGGTCGGTGGCGTCGGTGATGATGCCGGAGCCGATGCGCAGCGCCAGGCGGGCGGCGATCTCCTTGCCCTCGGCGGAGGAGGGGACGAGCACGGCGGCCGGCGACACGATGTCGTACGCGGCCTGGAGCGCGTCCACCTTCGGTACGACGAGGTACTCGGTGAACTCGGGGGCGTCGGCGGTCAGGACCTTGACCGCACCGTGCTCGGCGAGCACGGCCGCGGTGTCGGCCGCACCGGCGCCCAGGGCGACGGCGACGGGCTCGCCGATGCGGCGGGCCAGCGTCAGCAGCTCGAGGGTGGGCTTGCGGACGGCGCCGTCCACGTGGTCGACGTAGACGAGAACTTCAGCCATGGGACTGCTCTCCTGCGATTGCGAAGTGTCTGGGGGCTATGGAGGATCGGCGGAAGTTCTTAGATGAACTTCTGGCCGGCCAGGAACTCGGCCAGCTGCTTGCCGCCCTCGCCCTCGTCCTTGACGATCGTGCCGGCGGTGCGGGCCGGGCGCTGCGCCGCGGAGTCGACCGCGGTCCAGGAGCCTTCCAGGCCGACCTCGTCGGACTCGATCTCCAGCTCCTCCAGGTCCCAGGACTGAACCGGCTTCTTCTTGGCGGCCATGATGCCCTTGAAGGACGGGTAGCGGGCCTCGCCCGACTGGTCCGTCACCGAGACGAGCGCGGGGAGGGAGGCCTCGAGCTGCTCGCTCGCGGTGTCGCCGTCGCGGCGGCCGGTGACGGTCCCGTCCTCGACCTTGACCTCGGAGAGCAGGGTGACCTGCGGGACGCCCAGGCGCTCGGCCAGGATCGCCGGGAGCACGCCCATGGTGCCGTCGGTCGACGCCATGCCCGTGATGACCAGGTCGTAGCCGGCCTTCTCGATGGCCTTGGCGAGCACCAGCGAGGTGCCCATGACGTCGGTGCCGTGCAGGTCGTCGTCCTCGACGTGGATGGCCTTGTCGGCGCCCATCGAAAGCGCCTTGCGCAGCGCGTCCTTGGCGTCCTCGGGGCCGACCGTCAGGACGGTGATCTCGGCGTCATCGGCCTCTTCGGCGATCTGCAGCGCCTGCTCGACGGCGTACTCGTCGAGCTCCGACAGCAGACCGTCGACGTCGTCGCGGTTGACGGTCAAGTCCTCGGTGAACTGCCGGTCGCCGGTGGCGTCGGGCACGTACTTCACACAGACAACGATCCTCAGGCTCACGCCGGCTCTCCTACCGCATCGTCATTTCTGGTACCGCCTTGTGAAGGCAGCATAGGCGCCATGTTGGGCGGATCCCGGTCGGGGCGGCCCGCGCTCCGATGGGAATGTTACTCGTCAGTACACATTGGGTCCCACCCAGGTGCAAGGCCGCTCAACTGTGACCTTGCCAACGCCGGACGGACCCGCTCCAGCAGGCACGATTCAGTCGCGCAAGGCGTTGAAGCGGCCTTGGTGGTACAGCAGCGGACGGCCCGCCCCGGAGGGATCCCCCGCGACGACCTCCCCAATGATCACCCGGTGCTCGCCCGCGGGCACCCGCGTCACCACGCGGCACACCAGCCACGCCAGTACGCCGTCCAGGACCGGGACCCCGTACGGGCCTGCCGTCCAGCCCGTCGCCTCGCCGAAGCGGTCCGCTCCGCTACGGGCGAACAGACCCGCCAGCTCCTGCTGGTGCTCACCGAGTATGTGCACGCCTATGTACGCGGAATCCCGGATCGCGGGCCAGCTCGATGCGCCGGTACCGATGGTGAAGGACAGCAGGGGAGGGTCGGCCGAGACCGAATTGAGGGAGGTCGCGGTGAAGCCCACGGGCCGCCCCTGCTCCTGGGCCGTGATCACCGCGACCCCGGCGGCATGCCGGCGGAACACGGAACGCAGGAGTTCGGGCGAGCCGGGCTGACCGGCACTGGGCGGGGAGAACTGGGCGGTCGGGGCCGTCATGAGGGTCTTCCTTCTGCCACGGGGGACACGGGCGCCTGCGGGGGTGGGATCGGAGTCGTTCAGCGACCCGGACAGCGCGCGCTCGCGTGCCGGACGAGGTCCACGTGGACCCGTCCGTAGAGCAGGAGTTCATACCGCATGCCGCCAGCCTGGCGATTTCCCGTGTACACAGTCAAGCGAGAAGCGACAGATGTCGGGTGCGTCACGCTGCGTGCGGGGGTGCGCACGGGCGTGCGCGACCCCGTACGAGTGGTCGCTCCGGTCACACTGCCGCGCCCAGGGCGGCGATCACGTCCGCCTTGCGCGGCATGCCGGCGGCCCGGCGCACGATCCGGCCCTCGGCGTCCAGGACGAGCACCGTCGGGGTCTTCTCGATCCCGAGGGCCCGGACGAGTCCGAGGCTCTCCTCGGCGTCGATCTCGATGTGCGCGACCCCCTCCACCATCGCGGCGACCTCGGCGAGGATCCGCCGCGTGGCCCGGCAGGGCTGGCAGAAGGCGCTGGAGAACTGCACCAGACTGGCCCGCTCGCCCGGCTCCGCGCCCAGCTCGGCGGCGCCCAGCCGGATCCGCCCGTCGCCTCGCCCCGGCACCCGCACTCCCGTCTCAGCCGTCATCCGGTCCCTCTCCCCCGTACTGGTCAGGTGCCCCGCCGTCGCCCGGGGGCACCTCTGTTCGCAGCGCGGCGTGGTTGCCCCGCATTCCCTGCGTGACGAGAATCTCCCTGGGCGCGGGCGTCTGGGCTGGCCAGCAGCCCGCGTATGGGGCACGATCCCCATGGTCGCGTACCTACGCTGCCGTAACTTCCGGCCGGGAGCACCTCCCCAGGCAGAAAGCGGGGTCTCCCCCAGCATGGCTGAGCTCGTCTACCCTCCGGTGATCGGCGCCGCGCACGGTCTTTTCCGCGCGCTCGACATCCGCATCGACATGAAGGGCACCGAGAACATCCCGCTCACCGGCGGTGCTGTCCTGGTGTCGAACCACATCGGTTACCTCGACTTCATCTTCGCCGGACTGACGGCACGGCCGCAGAAGCGGCTGGTGCGGTTCATGGCGAAGGAGTCCGTGTTCCGGCACAAGGTCTCCGGGCCGCTGATGCGCGCGATGAAGCACATCCCGGTGGACCGCAAGCAGGGCGAGACCGCATATCAGCACGCGCTGGACTCGCTGCGCTCCGGTGAGATCATCGGGGTGTTCCCGGAGGCCACGATCTCGCAGTCCTTCACGCTCAAGAGCTTCAAGTCGGGTGCGGCGCGGATGGCCCAGGAGGCCGGCGTCCCGCTGATCCCGGTGGCGCTGTGGGGCACCCAGCGGCTGTGGACCAAGGGCCGTCCGAAGAACCTCAAGCGCAGCCACATCCCCGTGACGATGCGCGTGGGCGAGCCCATGGACGCCCCGTCCGACCAGTACGCGGGCGCCATCACGCGCCGCCTGCGCGAGCGCGTGCAGGAGCTGCTGGACGCGGCGCAGCGGGCCTACCCGGAGAAGCCGCGCGGCGCGGACGACTCGTGGTGGCTGCCGGCCCACCTCGGCGGCACCGCGCCGACGGCGGCGGAGGTGCGTGAGGCGGGCTGACCCGCCCGGTACGACGACGGCCCGTGGCCGCCCTCCCGGGGGCGGCTACGGGCCGTCCTGCCGTCCCGGGGGCCCGGGCCCCGGACGCCGTCAGTGGGGGTTCTGGGCGTGGGTCAGGGTCTCCCAGGCCTCGAAGTGGTTCTCGGTGCCTGCCGGACGCCGTTCCTCGGTGAGCCTGCGGGTGTTCTCCATGGTGACGCCGAGTCGGGTGTTCAGGGCGTTGTAGCCGACCTCGGTGGCCGGGCCGATGCCCCGGGTGAGGTTCCCGCCGCACAGCCAGGACGGCACTGCCTCGCCGAGCTCGTACCGGGCGTGGAAGCCCAGGGCGTGCCGGAAGCGGTCCTTGAACTGCGGGTACAGGTCGCGGCCCTGGATCCGCGAGGTCTCGGCGACGTGCATCGTCGCGGCGATCCCCATGCCGGTGTGCCCGAAGTCCCGGCAGGTCTCCTGGGCGAGTCCGTCCACGAAGGTGCTCTGGCCGTGCCAGTACTCGATCAGCTCGCCGCGGGTGTCGATGCCCGAGCGGGGCGGGTACGCGGGCTGCGGGCCGTCGGAGGCCAGGTAGAAGTAGGCGGGCACCCGGCCTAGGTAGACGGCCATCGCCTTGTCGTAGCTCGCGCGGTCGTCGAGGTGGACGGATATGCCGACCGCGGCGTCCATCATGATCAGTTCCCAGTTGCCGTTGCTGTTCGGCCTCCCGCCGATCACCTCGGGCAGGTACACGTCCCGGAGCATGGTGGCGAACCGCCCCTGGTTCGGCCAGCCTCCGGTGTAGGTGTGCTTGATGATCTCCGCAGCCCGCGGCCAGGTGGAGCCGGCCCAGCCGCTCTGCAGCGGGGCGTTGCTGTTGGTGTGGTCGGTGATCTTCGCCGACCAAGCGTCCATCAGCTCGATGGACTTCCGGGCGTACTTGGCGTCGCGGGTGACCGACCAGGCCAGGGCGTGGGTGTAGGCGGCGATCGCGTCCTCGCGTTCGTCGGTGCAGCCGATGTTCGGGTTGGAGTACGAACCGCACTCGACGACGGCCCGGGGCCCCGGCGTGCGCGTCAGCGAGCCGTACCGGCTGGCGAGCATGGCGTCGAAGGCGCCCTTCCAGGGCTGTTCGCCCGCCTGCACCTTGGTGCGTACGAAGTCCAGCTGGGCGCGGCTGTTCAGGACTCCGGGGTGGGCGAACGCGGCGGGGGCGGCGGCCTGCTGCTGTGGGGGGCGGGCCTGCGCGGAGGGTGCGGGGACGGCCCAGGCGGCGAGGGCCAGGGCGAGGGCGGCAAGCCCGGCGGGGACTCCGTAACGCATGAAGCGCCTTCCGGTCGGAGGTGGGGGACTTCCTGCGGCCGAAGATACTCATGCTCATGACAGATTGACAACGTTATCAGGAAGGAAACTTTCCTGTCCTTCGGGAGCAAGATCGGGACAGAGCGGGTCGTAGCGGTCTCCTCGGCTCCCCCGTTGCCGCTCCCCCGCGGTCACTCCGCGGCGGCCGCCCGCCTACGGCGACGGTGGGCGGCCACCCGGGCCCGCGTGGCGCAGGTGGCGGAGCAGTAACGACGCGCGCTGCCCGGCCCGTTGGCCAGGAAGAGCCGTCCGCACCCCTCGGCGGCGCAGGCTCCCCACGCGATCCGCCCGTGCGCGGTGAGCAACTGGGCCAGCGCGAGGGCTCCGGAGGCCAGGAACCAGTCGCCCCAGCCCGCCCCGTCACCCCGGTCCACGTGCAGGTGCCAGGGGTGGCCGTCGTGCCGCGTCAGCCGGGGGCGGGTGGCGCACTCGGCGAAGAGCGCGTTGAGGGCGTCCGCGGCGCGGTCCTCGTCCGGTTCGGCGAGCAGCTGCGCCATCCGCCGGGCGGCGGCGCGCAGTTGCGCGGCGTCGGCCTCGTCGAAGGCCTCCTCGGCGAGGTCGGCCGGACGCTCCCCGTGCCGGGCCAGCAGGGCCGCGAGCGCGGCGCGCGGCAGGCCGGGGTCCGTGCGCACCGCCTCGGCGAGGTCGATCAGCCGCTGGGGGGCCGAGAAGCCCGGTCCGGGGACCGCCGCCATGCCTGGATCCTTTCGCACTGCATCCACTTCACGTAACGTCTTGTCCGGCTATCACGTTACACAATCGCGGGGGGTCCCGGATGGGCGGGTTCTGGCGGTACCTGGCGGCGGCACTGGCCGCGCGGTTCGCCTCGGAGGGCATGGGCATGGCGGTGGTCCTGCTCGCCCTGGAGCGCACCGGGAGCGCGGCGTACGGCGCGTTCGTGCTGACGGCCTGGCTGGCCCCGCACGTGCTGGCGGCGCCACTGGCGGGGGCGGCCGCGACGCGGGCCCGCCGGCCGCGGCTGTTCTACGCGGGCGCCCTGACCGGGTTCACGGCGGCCGTGGCCGCGCTGTCGCTGCTCCTGGGGCGGGCCCCGGCCTGGGCGGTGATCGCGGTGGCGGTGCTCGGCGGCGCGTGCGGGCCGATCGTCACCGGCGGACTGTCCAGTCTGGTCTCCGGCCTGGTCCCGGCCGGGGCCGCGCGCGACCGCGCGTACGGCTGGGACGCCTCCACCTACAACGCCGCGGCGGTCACGGCGCCGGCGGCGGTCAGCCTGGTCGCGGCGCTGGCCTCGGCCGCACCGGCGATGATGGCGCTGGCGGCCTCCGGCGCTCTCGCGGTGGCCCTGGCCGCCTGCCTGCCGTACGGGGCCCCGGCCGCGGCCCCGCTGCGCGGCTCACCGGAGGCCGGGCTGGGCGCCGGGCTCAAGGCCCTGTGGCGCGTCCGCGAGCTGCGGGCCGTCACCTCGGCCACGACCTTGGCGTTCGTCGGGATCGGCTCGCTGACCACCACCTCGGTGCTGCTGGCCGCCGGGCTCGGCAGTCCGGGCGCCGGGGGCGTCCTGATGACGGCCTTCGCGGTGGGCGCGCTGGCCGGTTCCCTGACACTGGGCCGCATGACGTCCGTGGAGCCGGGCCGTCTCGCGCAGTGGGCCCTGGCCGGGACCGGGGCCGCCCTGGCCGCGGCGGCCCTCGCCCCGCCCTCCGTCGCCGTCGTGGCGGTGCTGTTCGCGGTGGCTGGGGTGTGCGACGGGCCGCTGCTGACGGCCACGCTGCGGATCCGTTCGGAGCACGCCCCGGCCGGTGCGCGCGCCCAGGTGTTCACGCTGGGCGCCGGCCTCAAGCTGACGGCTGCCTCGGCGGGTGCGGCGCTCGTGGGGCTCGCGGCCGATGCGCCCGCACGGGTCCTGCTGGCCGGGATCGCCGTGCTCCAGCTCGCCGCCGCCCTGCTGCACGTCCTGGTGACGGCGCGGGGCGGATCCGTACCCGAGGGGGCTACAGCCCCGTCGGAAGACTGCGCCACAGCTCCTGCCGGTCGGCGGAGCCCTGGAGGGCCTTGAGCGTGGCCGGGTGCGGGGCGGCGTACAGCTCGGGGTAGTCGATCTCGCCGAGCTCCGGGCGCACGGGGAAGGCCAGCCGTTCGCCGTCGAGGCTGAACTGCGCGTCCACTCCGGGCTTGTTGCCCCGCGGGTCCTGACGGGCCCACCGGTCACTGCCGGGCAGCCGGACCGCGACCAGGCCGTGGATGACGGGGTTCGCACCGTCGTCGTCGGCCAGCAGCTGGTAGCACAGGGCCGTCGGTATGCCCTGGGCGCGCAGCAGGGCGGCGAGGGCGTGGGACTTGGCGTAGCAGATGCCGTTGCGGGTGGCGAGCACGTCGGAGGCGCGCCAGGCGACGCGCGGATCCCCGGAATCCGCCGAGTGCGGGACGGTGTCACGGACGAACTCGAAGGCCACCTTCGCGTAGGCGCGGGGCTCGGCGTCGGTGGCCGTCCAGAGGGCGTCGGCGGTTTCGCGGACGAGGGGGTGGCCATGGTCGATCGCCTCGTCGGCCGCCAGGTAGGCGGCGAGGTCGGGCTGCTCCTGGATCAGTTCCATGATCCAGGAGCATACCTATGCACCTTTGCGCATGACTATTGGATTAATCAGCGCGCGAGCTCTTCCTTCAGCGCCTGGAGGAAGCCGTCCACGTCCTCTTCCTGGGTGTCGAAGCCGCACATCCAGCGGACGTCTCCGGCGATCTCGTCCCAGAAGTAGAAGCGGAAACGCTTCTGCAGCCGACGCGACACCTCGTGCGGCAGCCGCGCGAACACCGCGTTGGCCTGCACCGGGTAGAGGATCTCCACCCCGTCCGTCTCGCGCACGCCCGCGGCCAGCCGCTGCGCCATGGCATTGGAGTGCCGGGCGTTGCGCAGCCACAGGTCCTTGGCGAGCAGCGCCTCCAGCTGCACGGAGACGAACCGCATCTTCGAGGCGAGCTGCATCGACATCTTGCGGATGTGCTTCATCTGCCGGACCGCGTCCGGGTTGAGCACCACCACGGCTTCGCCGAACATCATGCCGTTCTTGGTGCCGCCGTACGACAGCACGTCCACACCGGCCGTGTTGGTGAAGGTGCGCATCGGCACGTCCAGCGAGGCCGCGGCATTGGCTATGCGGGCCCCGTCCAGGTGGACCTTCATGCCCAGGGCGTGCGCGTGCTCGCAGATCGCCCGGACCTCGTCCGGGGTGTAGACCGTGCCCAGCTCGGTGTTCTGGGTGATCGAGACGACCTGGGGCATCGCCCGGTGCTCGTCCTCCCAGCCCCAGGCCTGCCGGTCGATGAGCTCGGGGGTGAGCTTGCCGTCCGGGGTCGGGACCGTGAGCAGCTTCAGGCCCGCCATCCGCTCGGGCGCGCCGCCCTCGTCGACGTTGATGTGCGCCGATTCGGCGCAGACCACGGCGCCCCAGCGGTCGGTCATGGCCTGGAGGGCCGTGACGTTGGCGCCGGTGCCGTTGAAGACCGGGAAGGCCTGCGCGTACGGGCCGAAATGGCTGCGGATGACCTTCTGCAGGTGCTCGGTGTACTCGTCGTCACCGTAGGCGACCTGGTGGCCGCCGTTGGCGAGCGCGATGGCCTCCAGGATCTCCGGATGCACCCCCGCGTAGTTGTCGCTCGCGAAACCGCGTACCGCCGGGTCGTGGTGGCGGCGGGCATCGGTCCTCACGGTTGCGGAGTGAGCCACAGACGCTGTCCGTTCACATCGGTGGCGGGCCGCTCCCAGACGCCGGCGATGGCCTCGGCCAGCTCCTTGACGTCGGTGAAGCCCGCGAACTTCGCATTGGGTCGCTCGGCGCGCATCGCGTCGTGCACCAGTGCCTTGATGACCAGGATCGCAGCCGCGGCGCCCGGGCCGTCCTCGCCCCCCACCTTGCGGAAGGAGTCGGCGAGGGAGAGCGTCCAGGCCTCGGCCGCCGCCTTGCCCGCGTTGTACGCGGCGTTGTTGGCGACGGGCTTGTGCGCTCCGGACTGGCTGACCAGGACGTAGCGGCCGCGGCCGCTGCGCAGCAGGCCGTCATGGAAGGCGAGCGAAGTGTGCTGGACGGTGCGGATGAGGAGCTTCTCCAGGAAGTCCCAGTCCGCGAGGTCGGTGTCGGTGAAGCCGGTGCTCCCGCGCCAGCCTCCGACGAGGTGGACGAGCCCGTCCACGTGCCCGAACTCCTTCTCGGTCTGCTCGGCCCAGGCCTTGGTGGCGGCCAGGTCGAGCAGGTCCACGGTGTCACCGGTGATGGTGGCGCCGCCGTGGGCGTAGCGGGCCGCGTCCACGGCTTCCGCGAGCCGCGCGGGATCGGCGTCGGAGGCCACGACGACCGCACCCGCCTCCGCGAGGCGGAGCAGGGTGGCGCGGCCCGCGGGCCCGCCGGCCCCGGCCACCGCGACCACCGCTCCCTGGAGCTTCCCGTTGCCGTTCCCGGAGCCGTTCATCTGTGCAGCCTCCTGAGGGCGAGTGCTCACGCGGCGACCCGCTCGGCACGCTCCGCGTTCAGGGCGGTGATGCCCTTGGTCGAGGCGATCACGCCCTTGAGCTTCTTGGCGAGGGCCTCATAGAACATGCTGAGCGGAAACTCGTCCGGAAGCACGTCGTCCACGAGCTTGCGCGGAGGCTGCGTCATGTCGAGGGCGTCGGGGCCCTTCGCCCACTTGGAGCCCGGGTGCGGGGCCAGGTAGGTGGAGACGAGCTCGTACGCCTTGAACCAGTGGACGAGCTTCGGGCGGTCGATGCCGGCCCGGTAGAGGTCCTCGATGTCGGCGCAGAGCTGGTTGGTGACCTGCGGGGCGCGCATCCAGTCGATCTTCAGCTTGTTGTCCGTCCAGCGCACCACGTCGTGCTTGTGGAGGTACGCGAAGAGGAGCTGGCCGCCGAGACCGTCGTAGTTGCGGTTGCGGTCGCCGGAGACCGGGAAGCGGAACATCCGGTCGAAGAGGACGGCGTACTGCACGTCGCGGCCGTGCTCGTTGCCCTCGGACTCCAGCTTCACGGCCTCCTTGAAGGCGGTGAGGTCGCAGCGCAGCTCCTCCAGGCCGTACATCCAGAACGGCTGGCGCTGCTTGATCATGAAGGGGTCGAACGGCAGGTCACCGTGGCTGTGGGTGCGGTCGTGGACCATGTCCCACAGGACGAAGGCCTTCTCGCAGCGCTCCTGGTCCTCGACCATGGCGGCGATGTCCTCGGGCAGCTCGATGCCGAGGATGTCCACGGCGGCGGCGGTCACCTTGCGGTAGCGCGCGGCCTCGCGGTCGCAGAAGATGCCGCCCCAGGTGAAGCGCTCGGGGGCCTCGCGCACGGCGATGGTCTCCGGGAAGAGGACGGCGGAGTTGGTGTCGTAGCCCGGGGTGAAGTCCTCGAAGGTGATGCCGAGGAAGAGCGGGTTGTCGTACCGGGTGCGCTCCAGCTCGGCGAGCCACTCGGGCCACACCATCTTGAGCGCGACGGCCTCCAGATTGCGGTCCGGGTTGCCGTTCTGCGTGTACATGGGGAAGACGACGAGGTGCTGGAGGCCGTCGGCGCGCTCGGCGGCCGGGTGGAAGGCCATCAGCGAGTCGAGGAAGTCCGGCACGCCGAAGCCCTCGGCGGCCCACTTGCGCAGGTCCGCGACGAGCGCCTGGTGGTAGGCCGTGGCGTGCGGCAGCAGCGGAGACAGGGTCTCGACGGCGCTGATCACGCGCTCGACGGCGGCCAGGACGGTGGCCCGCCCGTGGGCACCCTCGGCCTCGAAGTCGATCGATCCGTCCTTGCTCTGCCAGGGGCGGATCTCCTCCACGGCGGCCTTGAGCTCGGGCCACGCCGGGTGGTCGACCACCCGCGCCCCAGCGGTTATCACGGCACCGCCGGCACCCGGCACAAGAGTTTCCGTCATGTCACTTCCTCCACAGGAGAACCTCACGTTCGCACAGGGTAGGCATGGGAGGCTCTCCTGCTCAAGAGGTAACTCGGGAAATTATCCTGCGTCACCCCCTGGTTCGCCGAAATTCTTCCCGTCCTTCAGCGTGGAAGCGATTACTCCGCTCAGTCGCTCCATGGCCTCCCGGGCCTCCGGCAGGACTTCGGACAGTGCGAGGAAGCCGTGGAACATCCCCGGACGGCTGTCCAGTGCCGCGGGGATGCCGCTCCCGGCCAGCAGGCGGTGGTACGCCACCCCGTCGTCGTGCAGCGGATCGCACCCGGCGACCACCACGTGGGCGGGCGGCAGCCCCGCCGGGTCCGCGCGCAGCGGCGAGGCCAGCGGGTCGGCGGGGTCCGCCGGGCCCAGGTACTGCTCCCAGAACCAGCGCAGGTGGGCGGCGGTCAGGAAGTAGCCGTGCGCGTTGCTCCGGTAGGACGGGCTGTCCTGCGCTGCGTCCAGAGCGGGGTAGACCAGCACCTGGAGGGCGACGGCCGGCCCCCCGCGCTCCCGGGCCAGCAGCAGGGAGGCGACGCAGAGGTTGGCTCCGGCGCTGTCCCCGGCGACGACGAGGGCCCCCGGGGCGCCGCCGAGCTCGTCCAGGTGGGCGCCGGCCCAGCGCAGGGCGGCGTACGCGTCGAGGGCGGCGGCGGGGAAGCGGGCCTCCGGCGCGCGCCGGTAGTCCACGGAGACGCACACGGCGCCGGAGGCCCGGCAGATCGCCCGGACGGTGGCGTCGTGGCTGTCGAGACCGCACAGGACCCAGCCGCCGCCGTGACAGAACACCACGGTCGGACGGGGTCCGGGCCACTGCCCGGGGTCGGGGTGATAGACGCGGACGGCCAGCGGCGGCGCCCCGTCCGGGCCCGGGATCTCCCGGTCCTCGACCGAACCGACGACGGGGGGCGGGGCCGGGGGCGCCTGCGCGGAGGCGGCGGCGAGGATCCGGCGGGCCTCGGCGGCGTCGGTGACGGCGCCGCCCAGGTCGGGAAATGCGGCGGCGAGCGCGTCCGCGAACGGCCGCGCCGCGGGGTCGAGCCGGTCGGCGGGGCCGAGCCGGGCCGCGGGACCGGGCTGGTCGGCGGGACCGGGCCGGCCGGTGGGGCCGGGCCGGCCGGTGGGGCCGGGCCCGTCGGCCGGGCCGGGCAGACCGGTGGGGCCGGGCGGGTCGGCCGGGCCGGGCAGACCGGTGGGGCCGGGCGGGTCGGTGGGGCCGGGCGGGTCGGCCGGGCCAGGCAGACCGGTGGGGCCGGGCGGGTCAGCAGGACCGAGCCGGTCCGCGGGGCCGAGCGGGTCGGTGGGGCCGGGCCGTCCGGTGGGGCCGGGCCCGTCGGCCGGGCCGGGCAGACCGGTGGAGCCGGGCGGGTCAGCAGGACCGCGCCGGTCCGCGGGGCCGAGCGGGTCGGCAGGACCGCGCCGGCCGGTGGGGCCGGTCACAGCCGCGGGCCTCGGCCGCTGCGGCCGGACGGGGCGCTGCGGGACCCGTCGGCACCGGACGCCGCGCTGCGGGGCTCATCGGCACCGGACGCGGCCCTGCCGGGGCCGTCGGCGCCCAACGCGGCCCTGGGCGGCGCATCGCTGTCCGCCGCGGCGGCGCCGGACCTCTCGGCGCCGGGCCCCGCCGTCCCCGACCCCGCCGCCCCGGGCCCCTCGGTGAAGTGCGGGATGACCTTTTCGCCCCACTGCCGCAGGGTCTCCAGGCAGGCCTCCTGCTCCACCGTGCCCATCTGGATCAGGCACATGATCTCGTCGGCCCCCGCCTCCTTGAGCCGCTGCACGTAGGCGATGGCGTCGTCGGCGCTGCCGTAGGCGTGGTCGGCGTTGAAGGTGGCCGTGGAGGTCGGCCGGACCGGGATGTCCTGCTCGTGCAGCCGCGCCACCACCTGCTCGGCGGCCCGGCGCATCTCCGCAGCCTCGTCGTTGCCCGCCACCACCGCCTCGTCCGGGACGCCGGCCCCGCCGTACCAGTGGCCGATCGACTGGGCGAAGAACCGCTGGCCCCGGATGCCGATCCGGCGGGCCTCCTGCGGGTCGTCGAGCACGATCGTCGGGCACAGCACCGAGAAGTGGTCGTTGACGACGGAGGAGACGAACCGGCCGCCGTCCCGCTCCGCCCGCGCGGCGTCGTACACCGACCGCATCCGCGCGATCGATACCGGACCGGCGAAGCCCATCACCAGGGCCCCGATCCCCAGCTCGGCGGCCTGCACCAGGGTCTCCTCCCGGCTGCAGGCCAGGAACAGCGGCGGGTGCGGGGTCTGCGCGGGGCGCGGCAGGATCGGGTGCGGGGAGATGTCGAGCAGCTCCCCGTGGTACTCCAGCTCCTCCTCCTGCCAGGCCCTGCCGATGATCCGCAGCGCCTCCTCCACCTCCGCGGTGGTGCGCTCCTTGTCCACCCCGCACAGCGAGGTCTCCTGCTCGGTGCCGCCCCGTCCGGCGCCCAGGTCGAGCCGCCCGCCCGAGAGCAGGTCGAGCATGGCCGCGCGCTCGGCGACCCGCACCGGGTGGTTGAAGTTGAAGGGCATGCACACGACGCCGTGCCCGATGCGTATGGTGTTCGTCCTGGCCGCGACCCAGGTCAGGAATATCTCGGGGGCGGACATGTGTGCGTACCACTTCAGCGAGTGGTGCTCCACCGCCCAGATCCGGTCGAATCCCATGCGTTCGGCCAGTACCGCCTGTTCGACACAGTCACGGATGACCTGATGCTCCCGCTCCACGGTCGGGTCGGCCAGTTGAGCCTCGAAGATGACGGAGAATTTCACGGTGCCTCCAGGGTTGCGTCCTGTGCCCGGCCTTACTTCAATTCGGAATATGACTAGTAGTCATACGTCGAAGAAGCAAGAGCTTGCGCCGACCGGATGGGCCGTTCTCGGCCTGCTCTCCTTCCCCGGCGAGCGGACCGGGTACGAGCTGAAGAAGTGGGCGGACTCCTCCCTGCGCTTCTTCTACTGGTCGCCCGCGATCAGCCAGATCTACGCCGAACTGCGCCGCCTGGAGGAACTGGGCTACGCGGCCTCCGTGCGCTCGGGCCCCGAGGAGGCGCGGGCCAAGCGCCGCTACGCCATCACCGACGCCGGCCGCGCGGCCCTGTCCGGCTGGGCCGCGGACACCGCGGAGGCCGGACCGCCCGTACTCAAGCACGGGCTGCTCCTGCGGATCTGGCTCGGGCACCTGGCCGACCCGGAGCGGCTAAGCGCGATGGTCGGCGAGCACCTGGAGCGGACCCGGGGCGAGCTGGCCGCCGTACGCGAAGCGGCGGAGCAGGCGGCCGACGTGGCGGAATGGGCCTTCCCGGTCCTCGCCCTGCGCTGGAGCGAGCGGCAGCACCTGGCCGAACTGGAGCTCGGCCAGGCCCTGTTGGCGGACCTGGCCCAGCTCCAGGCGACTCCGGCCGGGGCCCCGGCAGCGGACCGTCAAGCCGACGGGGACGCGCCCACCCGCGGGTGACGCGGCAAGACCGGCGGCGGGGCCCGCGGCAGTTACCGGCCCTGACGGGATGCGGCCGTACGGCCCTGGGAGGGCGCTGCACGGGCGGTCCCATCGCAACCGCGGCGCACTAGCATGCGACCTCATCGCGCGCGGCCGGTCGGGACACCGCGACCGCGCGGAGAGCCGCCGTCGACGGAAGCGAGAGAACCTTGACTTTCCTCACCATCGGTCACCGCGGGGTCATGGGTGTCGAACCGGAGAACACCCTGCGGTCGTTCGTCCGCGCGGAACGCTCCGGCATGGACGTCATCGCACTGGATCTCCAGTTGAGCAAGGACGGCTCCCTCGTCGTCCTGCACGACCCCGAGGTCGACCGGACCACCGACGGCTCGGGGGCCGTCGCCGATCTGACCCTGGCCGCCCTGCGCGAACTCGACGCCGGTCAGGGCGAGCACGTACCGCTCTTCGAGGAGGTGCTGGAAGCCGTCCGGACCCCCTTGCAGGCGTCGGTTGCGGATCCGGCCGCCGCCGGGGTGCTGGCGGAACTCGTACGGCGCCGCGACCTGACCGGGCGGGTGGAGGTGGCCTCCTTCCACGACGCGGTGCTCACCGAGACGGCCCGGCTCGCACCGGGCGTCCGGACCACCCTGTACGCGGACCCGCACGGACCCGACATCGTCGACCGCGCCCTGGCCGCCGGCGCCTCCACGGTCGCGCTGGACATCCGGCGGCTCACGCTGGAGACCGTCGAGGCGGCCCACGAGGCCGGGATCCGGGTGACCGGCTGGACGGTCAACACCCTGGACCAGCTGCGGCTCGCCCGCGCCCTCGGGCTCGACGGTGCGGCCACCGACTTCCCCGAGATCCGCAGCACGGGCCGCTTCACCGCGTGACGGCAGCCCTCAGAGCGGCTTGACCAGCAGTTCGAAGGCGAGGTCGGTGCGGAGCGGGATGCCGAAACGCTCGTCGCCGTAGGGGAAGGGGCTCAGCTCGCCGGTGCGCCGGTAACCGCGGCGCTCGTAGTAGGCGATGAGCTCCTCCCGTACGTTCACCACCGTCATCCGCATCTCCTTGGCGCCCCACACCTCGCCCGCGCGGCGCTCGGCCTCGGCCAGGATCTGCTTGCCGAGGCCGCCGCCCTGAAGGCCGGGGCGGACGGCGAACATCCCGAAGTACACGTGGTCGCCCCGGTGTTCGAGCTGGCAGCAGGCGACGATCCCGCCGTCGCGCTCGACGACGAGCAGGGTGCTGTCCGGGGTGCTGATGACCTGGCGGACCCCGTCCGCGTCGGTGCGCTGGCCCTCCAGGTAGTCCGCCTCCGTGGTCCAGCCGTCGCGGCTGGCGTCTCCCCGGTACGCCGACTCGACGAGTGCCACCAACTCCGGCACGTCCGCTTCCTCGGCGCTGCGGAAGTTCAGGGGGGCGGGGCCGGGCGTCGGCATGAGGACTCCATTCTGCGCAATGGCATATGACATGCCTGGTACGGCAAGGAGAGCCTAACGCGGAGCGGCGTGCGGACCCCCGCGGGCGGGCATCCCTTCCCGTGACGCCGACGAACCGGGAGGTTCCGCCGTGCACGGTCCCGCCATGTCCCTTCCCGCCTCCGTCTCCGCCTGGCTGCTGGTCCTGCTGTGCGCGGCGAGCGGAGGCTACTGCCTGGTGCGGGCGGGCAGAGCCGGCCGGGGCAGCGGCCGGGGCGCTGCGGCGGGCGAGGCGCTGATGGGCTTCGGCATGGCCGCGATGGCCGCGCCCGTGGGGCTCGGCGCTTGGGGGCCGCCCGTCCTGCTGGCCGTCTTCTGCGGGGCGGCCCTGCACGCCCTGTGGCTGCTGCGCGAGGGGGTGCACCACGCACACCACCTGGTGGGCTCGCTGGCCATGGCGTACATGGCGCTCACGATGACCACGGCCGCCGGGTACGGGGGCACGGGCGGGCACGGCGCCGCCGCCGGGCTGCCCCTCCTCACGGGGGCGCTGCTGCTCTACTTCGCTGGATACGTGCTGCTGGGCGGGGCCCGGCTGGTGGCTGCGGGCGGCCCCCCGGCGCTCGCCGGGCCGGCCGGCGGGGAGGCGCCGCTGAAGTCGGCCGAACTGACCCGGGCCTGCCGACTGGCCATGGGAATCGGCATGTTGGCGATGCTGCTCACGATGTGAGGGCCGCGCGCGGGGGTGGAGGGCCGCGCGGACGTGTCCTGCGTCACCAAACGCCCGAGGCCGTACCCGCAGGTAGGTCCGCGCTCATAGGCTGGCGGACATGATGGTCCCCGCCGCTCTCCTGCTGCTCGGCGCCCTGACCGCGGTGCTCGCCCCCCGTCTGCTGGCCCGGGCCGACTGGCCCGAGCGTGAACCCGTCGTGGCCCTGTGGGCGTGGCAGTGCGTGGTCGGCGCCGTGCTCCTGTGTTTCGCGCTGTCGATGCTGCTCAGCGCGGCGGCCGCCTGGCTGGCGGTCCGGGGCGGGCTCTTCGCCGCCGCCCCGCACGGGGTGGTCGACGCCTACGGGCTCGGCGCGTCGGGCGGCCCGTGGGCCACCGGCACTGCTCTGGCGCTGGCGGGCGGCGCCCTGTGGACCGGGGCGAAGCTGACGGGCGAGGTGCTGCGGGCCCGAGCCCGACGGCGTGCGCAGGGCAGCGAACTGCTGGTGCGGGCCCCGCTGATGCCCGGGGAGGACCCGGCCGCCGCACGGCTCGTGGTCCTGGAGGGGGCGCGGCCCGACGCCTGGTGGCTGCCGGGGGCGGCCCCGCAGCTGGTGGTCACGACGGCGGCCCTGGGACGCCTCAAGGGGAGCCAGCTGGACGCCGTGCTGGCGCACGAGCAGGGGCACGCGGCGGCCCGTCACGACTGGCTGCTGAACTGCGCACGGGCGCTGGCCGGGGGTTTCCCGCGGGTGCCGGTCTTCGCGGCGTTCGAGGCGGAGATGCACCGGCTGGTGGAGCTGGCCGCCGATGACGTGGCCTCGCGCCGCTTCGGCCGGCTGACGACCGCACTGGCCCTGGTCGGGCTGAACGAGGACCGCGGGGTGTTCGGCCCCGGCCCGGCCCCGCACGCGCACGTCCCGCACCGGGTGCGGCGGCTGCTGTCGGCTTCGCCCCGGCTGTCGGCGGGCCGCCGGCTGCGGCTGACCGCGCTGGCCACCCTGGTGCCGGTGGTGCCGCTGCTGGTGGCCTTCGTACCGGGGCTGAGCGCGCTGACGTAGGGACGGCCAGGGGGTGTCCTGACCGGCCCCGCGCCCCGCTGCTGCGAGGATCAGCTGCATGCGGAGCGAACGACTGCGATGGACGGGCGTCGGCTGCGCGCTGCTGGCTGCCCTGCTGACCGCGCTGGTGGTGGCGGGGTGGCAGCCGCTGCTCTCGTACGACGCCCGGGTCGCCGGGGACCTGCACGGCTACGCCGTGGTGCACCCGGGGGTCACCCAGGCCATGCGGGTGCTGAGCGACTGGGTGTGGGACCCGTGGACCATGCGCGCGCTGGCCGCGCTCGCCTGCGTCTGGCTGTGGCGGGGCGGGGACCGGGAGCGGGCGCTGCGGGTGGCGCTGGCCACCCTGATCGCCTCGGTGGTGCAGCAGGGGCTGAAGGCGCTTGTGGGGCGGGAGCGCCCGGTGTGGACCGATCCCGTGGACTCGGCGCAGTACGCGGCCTACCCGTCCGGGCACGCGATGACGGCGACGGTGGTGTGCGGAATGCTGCTCTGGCTGCTCCCCCGCAAGACCCCGGGCCGACGGGTGGCGGCGGCGTGGGCGCTGGCCTGCGTCTCGGTGCTCGGCGTCGGCTTCACCCGGGTCTACCTCGGGGTGCACTGGCCTTCCGACGTCCTGGCGGGCTGGCTGCTGGGGGTGGCCCTGGTGGTGCTCGTGACGGGTGTCGCGCGCGGCAGGCTCCGGCGGTGAACCTGCCCGGCGGCCGTCCACGCCCCTGCCCGTGAACTCGTGCGACGCGGTGTGGTGTGCCTGCTCTGGGCGATCCCCCGTGTCACCCAGAGCAGGCGACCCCGCGCGCTGAGTATATTGGCTCCGAGCCAGTCAACGCAGGAGTAAGCATGTCCCCGCGCAGCGCATCGGTCAATGAAGAATTGCGCAGACGTTCCCGGGAGCGGCTGCTCCACGCCACGGTCGAACTCGTCTCCGAACGCGGGTACGAGGCCACGACCCTCGGCGACATCGCCGACCGGGCGGGCGCGGCGCGCGGCCTGGTCTCGTACTACTTCCCGGGCAAGCGGCAGCTGCTCCAGTCGGCGGTGCACCGGCTGATGCACCTGACCCTGCAGCAGGCGCTGGAGCGCGAGCCGCGGCCCGCCGGCGCGTCCGAGGGCCCCGAGCTCCTGGCCCGGGCCATCGACGCGGTCCTCGGGCTGGCGCAGGACCATCCGCTGCTGATGCGGACCCACATGGCGGGCATCCTGACGGCGGACGGGTTCGTGCAGTGCCCCGAGCAGCAGCGGCTGGCGGAGCTGCTGCGCCACGCCGTCACCCGGTACGGCTCGCAGGACGTGGACACCGACTACCCGCTGCTGCGGGCGCTGCTGATGGGCGCGGTGGTGGCGGTCCTGCTGCCGGGGGCGCCGATGCCGCTCGCCCGGCTGCGGGCGGAGCTCTTCCAGCGCTACGGGCTGGACTGGGAGCTCGGCGTTCCGCCGGACGACGGCGAGCCGTCCGGCGAAACGGTTCCGCGCTAGGACCGCCCGGCGCGGGCCGGGCGGCGACTAGTGGTACTCGGGCTGCGTCTGCACGTTGAGCCGGTCGATGCGCACCCACTTGGCACTGTCGGTGCGCCAGTCGTCCAGCCTCAGCACGTCGAGGCCCTTGGCGATGTCGTTCGAATAGATGTGCCCGTTGTAGTAGTACGCCGACCAGGAGCCGCCCGTCGCGAGCTGGTCGGTGCTGAGCGGGCCGCGCTCGAAGTAGCCGATCTCCCGGGGGCGGGTGGAATCGGTGAAGTCCCACACCGAGATGCCGCCCTGGTACCAGGCCTGGACCATGATGTCGCGGCCGCCGCCGACCGGGATCAGCGAGCCGTTGTGGGCCACGCAGTTCTCGGTGTCGGCCTGGTGGCGCGGGATCTTGAAGTAGCTGCGGAAGCCGAGCTTGCGCTGGTCGCCGCGGCCGGTGAGGTCGTAGATCCCGTTGGCGCCCCGGTTCGGGCCGGTGGCCTCGTTGCAGGTCGCGCCGACGCCGCCGCCGAGCTCGTCGGTGAACACCACCTTGTCCGCGCGCTCGTTGAAGGTCGCCGAGTGCCAGAACGCGAAATTCACGTTGTCCTGCACCCGGTCGATGACCCTCGGCTGTTCGGGCTTGCTGATGTCGAAGAGGATGCCGTCACCCATGCAGGCGCCGGCGGCCAGGTTCTTCGAGGGCAGCACGGTGATGTCGTGGCAGCCGGTGGTCTTGGAGACGCCCGGGTTCTGCGGTCCGCCCGGGTTGCCGCCGTCGGGGAAGAGCACGGGGAAGGCGACGACCGCGGCCTTCGTCGGCGCCTTCTTCGGGACCTTCACCACGGATATGCCGTCGTGCGGCGGCCGGCAGTCCGGGAACGCCTCGCTCGGCGAGTAGGAGGCGACGTAGAGGTAGATGTCCTTGGACCCGGCCAGGAGGGTGTGGGTGTGGGAACCGCAGGCCGTCTCCACGGACTTGATGTACTTGGGGTTCTTCTTGTCCTTGATGTCGAAGATCTTGATGCCCTCCCACGAGGACTTCTCCGTCGCGGGCTGCGAGACGCTGTTGCAGGAGTCGTCGCTGCGCGAGGAGTCGGTGGAGAGGAAGAGCAGGTCGCCGTGGACGGAGATGTCGTTCTGGCCGCCGGGGCAGAGCACCTGGCTGACGGTCTTGGGCGCCTTCGGGTTTCCGATGTCGTAGACGGTGAAGCCGTTGTAGTTGCCCGCGTAGGCGTACTTGCCCTGGAAGGCCAGGTCGGAGTTGGTGACGCCAGGGAAGGTGCTGGGTATGTTCGCCAGGTGTTTGATGTTACGGCTGTGGACGATCTCGTCCTTGCCGGGGATCTCGCCCGGGGCGATCTCCCTGCCCTCGGCGGGAACCGCGCTCTGACTGCTGCCGGTTCCGGGCGTTAAGTCGCCCGGGTCGGGCGAAGCGGCCGCGGGTCCGGCCGCGAGGAGCGAGACGAGCAGCCCGGCCGCGGCGGCCGCCGCTCCCAGACTCCTGTTCCGCACTCTTGTGGTGTGCAACGAGGTCACTTGCCCTCCCATGGGAGTCCGATCGGTTGCGTTCGTCGTGGGAACGGAACCTGGACCCCGGCAGTATCGTCTTTCCATGGACATGGCAAAAGCCCTCCGGGGTCCCCGGGCCTTATCAGCGCGGCTCGGCCGCTCCGCCGCGGTGGCCGTGGCCGCCGTCCTCCTGCTCCCCCTCACCGGCTGCCAGGACGAGGGCGCCGACGCCGGGGCGAAGGACGGGCAGGCCTCGGTCATCGCCCCCGGCCGGCCCGGCGAGAAGGCCCGTACCCTCTCCCCCGAGCAGGCCGCCCGGGAACAGCCCGACGACAGCCCCAACGCCGCCGACCACTCCTACGTCCAGCACATGACCGAGCACCACCGGCAGGCCCTCACCATGAGCGCACTGGCCCCGGACCGGGCGGCCGCCGAGGGGGTCAAACGGCTCGCGGAACGGATCGCGGCGGCGCAGAAGCCCGAGATCGCGGCGATGGAGGGCTGGGCGGCCCGCTATCCGGCCCCCGGCACAGGCTCCGCCGGACACGACCACGGCGCGATGCCGGGCATGGCCACGGCACAGCAGCTGGCGGAACTGGAGCAGGCTCGCGGCGCCGACTTCGACCGGCTCTTCCTGCGGCTGATGACCGCCCACCACGAGGGCGCGCTGAAGATGGCGGGCGAGGTGCTGGCCGACGGGAACAACGTGCTCGTCGAGGAGATGGCCAACGAGGTCGTGGCCACCCAGAGCGCCGAGATCCACCGGATGCGCGCGATGGGCTGACGGCCGGGGGCACCGGTGTCATGCTGGGACCACCTGCGGGAGGAGCTCCGCCGTGCTTCGTGTCGCCGTCGTCGGATCGGGCCCCAGCGGGGTGTACGCGGCTCAGACGCTGGCCCAGCAGCGTGAGGTGCCGGGCGTACGGGTGGACGTGCTGGACCGGCTGCCGGCCCCCTACGGGCTGGTGCGGTACGGCGTCGCCCCCGACCACGAGAAGATCAAGTCGCTCCAGGGCAGCCTGCGCACCGTGCTGGAGGACGAGCGGATCCGCTTCCTCGGCCGGGTCGAGGTGGGCGGGGAGCAGCTGTCCACCGGACGGCTGCTGGAGCTGTACCACGCGGTGGTGTACTGCGTGGGTGCGGCGCGGGACCGGCTGCTGGACATCCCGGGCGAGGAACTGGCCGGGGTGCACTCCGCCACGGCCTTCGTGTCCTGGTACAGCGGCCATCCGGACGCCTGCGCAGAGGAGTTCGGCCTGCCCGGGGTGAGTTCCGCGGTGGTGATCGGGGCGGGCAACGTCGCCGTGGACGTGACCCGGATCCTGGCCAGGGGCGTGCCGGAGCTGTCGCCGACCGACATGCCGCAGCCCGCGCTCGGGGCACTGGCCGCGAGCGGGCTGCGCACGGTGGCGATGGTGGCCCGGCGCGGGCCGTCCCAGGGCAAGTTCACCACCAAGGAGCTGCGCGAGCTGGGCACGCTGCCCTCGGTGGACGTCCTGGTGGACCCCGCCGAGCTGGCCCTGGACCCCGCGTACGCCGATCCGGCAGCGGCGGCGGCGCTCCCCGCGGCCGCACGCCGGAACCTGGAGGTGCTGCGCGGCTGGGCGGAGCGCGGCCCGGCGGACGGGCGGCGCCGCATCGCACTGCGCTTCCACCTGCGCCCGGTGGAGGTGCTGGGCGGGCCGGACGGTCGCGTCCGGGCCGTGCGCTTCGAGCGGACGCTGCCGGACGGCCTCGGCGGGGTGACCGGCACGGGCACCTACGAGGACCTCCCGGCGGAGCTGGTGCTGCGTTCGGTGGGCTACCGCGGCGTCCCGCCGGCCGGCCTCCCCTTCGACTCCGCGAAGGGCACCGTCCCGCACGCGGCGGGCCGGGTGCTGCGCGCGGGACGGGCCTCGGTCGGCGAGTACGTGGCCGGATGGATCAAACGGGGCCCGACCGGGGTGATCGGCACCAACCGGCCCTGCGCCAAGGAGACCGTGTCCTCGCTGCTGCAGGACGCGGGGGCGCTGGCCCGGCGCGACCTTCCCGGTGACCCGCTGGACGCACTGCGTGCGGCGGGCCTGCGTCCGGTCCTGTGGCCGGGGTGGCTGGCCATCGAAGCGGCCGAGTCCGAGCTGGGCCGCTCCCTGGGCCGCGGCTCGGTCAAGATCCCGGACTGGCCGGGCCTCCTGGAGGCGGCCGGAGCCGAGACGGTCTAGCCGGCGCCCAGGCGGGCCGCTTCGGAATCGGCTGCCGTGAGGACGGCGTCCAGCAGGCCCGGGAAGAGGGTCTCCAGGTCCGCGCGGCGCAGGGCGTTGAGCTTGGTCGTGCCGCGGTAGGTCTGCCGGACGAGGCCGCTCTCGCGCAGGACGCGGAAGTGGTGGGTGGTCGTGGACTTGGTGACCGGCAGGTCGAAGGAGGAGCAGGCCAGTTCCGTGTCGGTGGCGGCCAGGTCGCGGACGATGGAGATCCGGACCGGGTCGGAGAGTGCGTGCAGGACGCCCTCCAGGCGGATCTCGGCCGTCCCGGGGTGGGCGAGGGTGCGGGCCGCTTCCCGTTCCGTCATGTCCCTGCTCCGCTCGCTCGACTGCCTCTTCGGCCCCCATCGTACGAGAACCGTCGTAGGACCCGTGCGGTGCTTCCCGGGTGCGGGGCACCCGGACCGCACGGGTCCGGCGGAGGTTCACCAGGAGCGGTGGTACTGCTCCGGGATGCGGAGCTCCGCGCCCAGTTCGAGGGCGGCGCGGCGGGCCCAGTACGGGTCCCGCAGCAGCTCCCGCCCCAGCAGGACCGCGTCGGCCTCCCCGTTGGCCAGGATCTTCTCCGCCTGCGCCGGCTCGGTGATCAGGCCGACGGCGGCCACCGGGAGCGCGGTCTCGGCCTTGACCCGGGCGGCGAAGGGGACCTGGTAGCCGGGGCCGAGCGGGATCGTGACCCCGGGGGCGAGGCCGCCGGTGGAGACGTCGAGCAGGTCGACCCCGTGCTCCAGCAGGAGGTCGGCCAGCCGGACGGTCTCGTCGGCGGTCCAGCCGTCCTCCTGCAGCCAGTCGGTGGCGGAGATCCGGAAGAAGAGCGGGAGCTCCTGCGGCCACACCTCCCGTACGGCGTCGACGACTTCGAGGGCGAAGCGGGTGCGGTTCTCGAAGGAGCCGCCGTAGGCGTCGGTGCGCCGGTTGCTGGACGGGGAGAGGAACTCTCCGATGAGGTAGCCGTGGGCGCCGTGGATCTCGATGACCTCGTAGCCCGCGGCCAGGGCCCGCCCGGCGGCGGCCGCGAACTGGCCGGTGATCTCGTGGATCTCATCGACCGTCAGCTCGTGCGGCACCGGATGGCCTTCGGCGAAGGGCACCTCGCTCGGGGCGACCGGACGCCAGCCGTGCGCCTCGGGCCCGACCGGGCGGCCGCCCTTCCAGGTGCGGTCGGTCGAGGCCTTGCGGCCCGCGTGGCCGATCTGGATGCCGGGGACCGTGCCCTGGGACTTGAGGAAGGCGGTGATCCGGCGCAGCGCCTCGACCTGGGTGTCGTTCCAGATGCCGAGGTCGTAGGGGGAGATCCGGCCCTCCGGCGAGACGGCGGTGGCCTCCTGGAGGATCAGTCCGGTGCCGCCGGTGGCGCGGGCCGCGTAGTGGGCGAAGTGCCAGTCGCCCGCGACGCCGGCGTCGGGGCCGGAGGGCTCGGCGCTGTACTGGCACATGGGGGCCATCCACACGCGGTTCGGGACCGTGACCGTACGCAGGGTCCACGGCGCGAACAGGGCGGAGAAGGCGGCGGGGGCAGTACTCATCAGGGCTCTCCAGAGGTCACCGGGCGCGCCGGGGATCGACGGCTAAGTACGAGGTTCACCGTACTACGAAATTCCTCGTACTACGAGACCTCTCGTACAAGTGCGTCCAGTTCCGCGCGCAGCGCCCCCGCCAGGTCCCCCAGGTCCGGCACCGCGGCGGCGTCGGCGACCAGGCCGTAGTGGACCGTCCCCTTGTACGTGGAGACCGCGACGGCCAGGGCCTGCCCGCGGGCCAGCGGGGCGAGCGGGTAGACCTCCCGGACCCGGCTGCCGCCGAGGGTGAAGGTGAGGCCGGGGAGCGGGACGCTGGTGACGAGGATGTCGAAGAGCAGCCGGGCGGCCTGGGCCACGAGCGGGCCGCCGAGCCGGTGGCCGAGCGGATGGACGTGGTCGGCGAGCAGGGCCACGGCCCCGGCACCGCGGGCGGGCCCCGCGTCCTTGTTGCGGTCCATGCCGCTGCGTACGGACCCCAGGCGGCGCAGGGCGTCGGGCTCGGCGAGCGGGAGCCGGAGCAGGTAGCCGGAGAGCCGGTTGGCGGCCCCGCCGGAGGCCCCCGGTCCACGGCGGCGGGACACGGGGATCAGCGCGCGCGGACCGGGGCCCCGGGGCTCGGGGTCGCCGCGGCCCTCCAGCCAGCGCCGCAGCGCGCCCGCGACCAGGGCGATCAGCACGTCGTTGACCGTGCCCCCGGCGGCCTTGCGGATCAGGTTGACCTCGTCCAGGTCCAGGGCGAGCCCCGCCACCGCGCGGACCCCCGGCCGGGCCGGGGCCGCCATGAGGTCCGTGGTCAGGGCCGCGGGGACGCCGAGCGGCAGTCCGGACCGCGCCATCGCGGCGCCGATCTCCAGGGCCTGGCCTACGTCCTGGACCCGGGCCGCCAGAGCCCCGGGCAGACGGCGCAGGGCGGAGCCCGGGCGCGGTGCGGGCACCGGCCGCGCGGGGCTCCGTAGCGCCGGGCCCTCGTCGAAGAGGGCGGCCGCCAGGGCGAGCGCGCCCAGGCCGTCGGCGAGGGCGTGGTGGAACTTGAAGAGCACCGCGAAGGAGTCCGGGTCCGGTCCGGCCAGTACGTGCGCCTCCCACGGCGGCAGTTCCCGGTCCAGCGGGCGCGCCATCAGCGGCCCGGCGGCGGTGTGCGGGTCGGGCGTGTCCGTCGGTACGAGGAACACGTGCCGGGCCGCGTCGAAGTCCGGGTCGCAGGCCCAGGCGGCCGCGCCGAAGGGCAGCAGCACGTCGTGGATGCGGCGGCGCAGGCCCGGCACGGCGGCGCAGCGGTCGGTCAGCAGTGCGGCGGCGCGTTCGGCGGCGCCCGGTCCGGCGGCGGTGAACACGGCGAGGGCGCCGAGGTGCATGGGGTGGGCGGCGGATTCGATCCGCCAGAAGGCGAGGTCGAGCGGGGACAGGTGCTCAGTGGCCACTGAGGTCCTCTCGCGTGCGGCGGTGGTGGCCTGAAGTCAACCCATTGCGAACACCTCCATGCAAGCAGCAGCCATTTCCGATCTGTGAACGGTCGGTATCGATCAGCCCCTCTGCGCCCCGCGCTGCCCGCCGGGCCACTGTCAGTGGGCGGGTGCAGACTGGCCGAAAGACACGCACGACGACACCCGAACGCCCGCTGAGGACGACGAAGTCCGGAGGTGCCGGCCATGGCCGACGTACTGCTGCTCGTAGGAACCCGCAAGGGACTGTTCACCGGCCGACGCCGGGGGGACGGCCCCTGGGAGTTCGACGGGCCCCATTTCAACGCCCAGGCCGTCTACGCGGTGGCGGTCGACCGGCGCGGCCCCGCACCCCGGCTGCTGGTGGGGGCGGACAGCCTGCACTGGGGGCCGTCCGTCTTCAGCTCCGACGACCTGGGCGCGACCTGGCGGGAGCCCGCGGCCGCGGCGGTGAAGTTCCCCAAGGACACCGGCGCCTCTCTGGAGCGGGTCTGGCAGCTGCATCCGGCCGGGCCCGAGGCCCCGGACGTGGTGTACGCGGGCACCGAACCGGCCGCCCTGTTCCGCTCGGCCGACCGCGGCGAGTCCTTCGAGCTGGTCCGGCCGCTGTGGGAGCACCCGAGCCGCAAGAGCTGGGAGCCGGGCGGCGGCGGTGAGGGCCTGCACACGGTGATCACCGATCCGCGCGACCCGGACGCGGTCACGGTGGCGGTCTCCACCGCCGGGGTGTTCCGGACCAAGGACGGCGGGGCGAGCTGGTCCCCGTCCAACGACGGGGTCTCGGCGGTGTTCCTGCCGGATCCGAATCCGGAATTCGGCCAGTGCGTGCACAAGATCGCCCAGGACGCCGGGGACACGGACAGGCTGTACCTGCAGAACCACTGGGGCGTCTACCGCAGCGACGACGCGGGGGCCCGCTGGACCGACATCGGGGGCGGCCTGCCCTCCGACTTCGGCTTCGCGGTGGCCGCCCATCCGCACCGGCCCGACACCGCCTACGTCTTCCCCCTCAACGCCGACTCCGACCGGGTCCCGGCAGAGCACCGCTGCCGGGTCTTCCGGACCCAGGACGCGGGCGCCACCTGGGAGCCCCTGTCGCGCGGACTGCCCGCCGGGGACCACTACGGCACGGTCCTGCGCGACGCCCTGTGCACGGACGACGCGGACCCGGCCGGGGTCTACTTCGGCAACCGCAACGGCGAGGTGTACGCCAGCCACGACGACGGGGACACCTGGCAGCTGCTGGCCGAACACCTGCCGGACGTGCTGTGCGTAAGGGCGGCGCAGCTCGGCGGGTAGCGGCCCGGAACGGGTGGAGGGCGCGGCCGTTGGGCCAGTAGAGTGATCCACTGTGGCACCACGACCCTTGAACGAGATCGTCGAGCCGGGCTGGGCCCGGGCTCTTGAGCCGGTGGCGGGGCAGATCGCCGCCATGGGCGACTTCCTGCGCACCGAGATCGCCGCGGGGAGGACCTACGTCCCCGCCGGGGCCCATGTGCTGCGCGCCTTCCAGCAGCCCTTCGACGAGGTCAAGGTCCTCATCGTCGGGCAGGACCCCTACCCCACCCCGGGGCACGCCGTGGGGCTGTCCTTCTCGGTGGCTCCCGAGGTGCAGCCGGTGCCGCCCAGCCTGGACAACATCTTCCTGGAACTCCACCGGGACCTGGGGACCGGGCGGCCCGCGAACGGCGACCTCACCCCGTGGACGCGCCAGGGCGTACTGCTGCTGAACCGCTCCCTGACCACGGCACCCCGCCGGTCCAACGCCCACCAGGGCAAGGGCTGGGAGGCCGTCACCGACCAGGCCATCCGGGCCCTGGCCGCCCGCGGCAAGCCGCTCGTCTCCGTCCTCTGGGGCCGGGCGGCGCGCAACCTGCGCCCGCTGCTCGGCGACCTGCCCGTGGTGGAGTCCTCCCACCCCTCCCCCAAGTCGGCCGACTACGGGTTCTTCGGCTCCCGGCCGTTCAGCCGGACCAACGCGCTGCTCGAGGGCCAGGGTGCACAGCCTGTCGACTGGCGCTTGCCGTCCGTTAGTTGACCTTTCTCATATTCACCGGATAAATACGGACAGATGCCATCGGAGCCAGCCCTGCCCGAACACCCGGTTCCGATAAGCCAGTAGCATGCGGCGCCATGAGCTCCCCCACTGGGCCCGCAAATGGCCTGCCCGTACGAATGCCGCGACCCCGCCAGACCGGACGGCACCGCCGGCCCGAGCCCGCGGTGGCGCCCGAGGGCGCGCCCGCGCTGGTGCTCGCCGTGCCCGGTGCCCCCTCGGCCGCCTCGCGGGGGCTCGCGGAAGAGATCATCAGCATCGGCCGTTCCGAGCTGCCGGGTCTGGACGCCCGCATCGGTTTCCTGGAGGGTGACGACGCCTCCGAGTTCCCGTCCCTGTCCGGCGTGCTGACCGCCGTCGCGGGCGAGCGTGCCGCGCGCGCGGAGTTCGCCCGCGCCGCCGGTCACGAGGTGCCCGCGCCGACCGGCCCCGATGCCGTGGTCGTGCCGCTGCTGGCCGGTCCGGACAGCGATCTGCTGCGCCGGGTCCGCCAGGCCCTGATGGACTCGTCGGCCGCCGCCGAACTGGCCGACGTGCTCGGCCCGCACCCGCTGCTGGCCGAGGGCCTGCACGTGCGGCTGTCGGAAGCGGGCCTGGCCCGCGCCGACCGCGCCCGCCTCTTCACCGTGACCACTGCCGCCGACGGCATCGTGCTGGCCACCACCGGTGGCGAGGAGGCCGTCCAGGCCGCCGGGATCACGGGCATGCTGCTCGCCGCCCGGCTCGCCGTGCCCGTCCAGGCGGCCGCGCTCGACCAGGAGGGCTCGGTGGCCGCGGTCGCCGAGCAGCTGCGCCGCGAGGGTTCCACGCAACTGGCGCTCGCCCCGTACCTGATCGGCCCGGAGGCCGCCGAGGGGCTCCTGGACACGGCCTGCAAGGAAGCCGACTGCGCCACCGCCGAGGTGCTCGGGGCCTACCCGGCGCTCGGCAAGCTGGCTGTCGCGCAGTACGCGGCGGCCCTGGGGATCCCCCAGGGAGCCCCGGCCAACTGACCGCCCACGCATGACGAGTGCCCCGCCACCGGATTCCGGTGGCGGGGCACTCGTCGTGCGGGCCGGGGCGGGGAGCGGTCCCGGCCGCGGCCCGGTCAGCCGCCCCGGTCAGCCGAAGACCACGCAGGCCGCCGCGGGCACGGCCACCGAGCCCGTCCGGTGCGGCCGGCCCGTCAGGGCGTCGACCTCGAACCAGGTGACGTCCCCGGAGCGCTCGTTCGCGGCGTAGAGGCGACGCCCCGAGGGATCCACGGCGAGATCGCGCGGCCAGCTGCCGCCGCAGTCCACGGCGCCGCTGAGCTGCGGCTTGTCGGGGCCGTCGGCGAGGGAGAGGGTGACGACCGTGTCGGCGCCGCGGACGGCCGCCCAGAGGAAACGCCCGTCGGGCGAGGCGACCACGGCCGAGGGATAGGCCCGTGCGGCGCCTGGAGCGGCCTCAGGAGCCACCGGAACCTCGCCGACCGGTTCCAGTTGCCCGGAGACCGGATCCCACCCGCAGACGGTCACCTGCGGCTCCAGCTCGTGCAGCACGTAGACCACCGCACCGCCCGGGTGGAAGGCGAGGTGGCGCGGCCCCGTACCGGCGCGCAGCGCGGTCTCGGTGTGCACCCGCAGCTCCCCGGTGGCCGGGTCGTGCGCGCAGACCCGTACCGAATCGGTGCCGAGGTCCACGCTGAGCACCCAGCGGCCGCTCGGATCGGGCAGCACCTGGTGGGCGTGCGGGCGCTCCTGGCGGTCCGGGTCGGGGCCCGACCCCCGGTGTCCCAGGACGGATGCCGGCCCGGCCGGGCGGCCGTCGGCGGCGAGGGGGATGCTGCTGACGCTGCCGGAGGTGTAGTTGGCGGTGAGCAACCGGCCCCCGCTCACGCTGAGATGGGTGGGCCCCGCGCCCGCTACGGGCACGGCCGGGCCGAGGGCTCGCAGACCCTCGGCCGTGGGCTCGAAGGCCCGCACCGCGCCCGGGTCGCCCTCGCTCACCGCGTAGAGCACCCCGGTGCCCTGCGCGACGGCGAGGTACGAGGGGTCCTCGACGGCGTCGCAGACCGCCAGCAGGGTCAGCGCCCCGGTCGCCGGATCCACGGCCGCGGTGGTGATGCCGCGGCCGCCCCCCGAGGTGAACGAGCCGATGTGGCACCGCCGTCCGTCGCCTCGGTCCGTTCTGTCCGCGCCGTCCACTGGGTGCTCCTCTCCGCCGTCCCGGATCCGTACGGAGCCGACCGTAACAGAAGGTCTAGACCAAATCCCGCCCTTCGGCGCGTTCCTGTGCGCCTGCGTGGTGGACGTACGCCGTGCTGCTCGGCCGGTCCTCGTACGTGCGGTGGAAGACCGGCGTCGCGGAACCGGAGATGGGGGGCACGATCCAGGACCAGTCGGCGCCCACCTCGCGCCCCTTGCGCTCCTCCCGTTCCAGGTGGGTCAGGAAGCGGCGGGACTCGGTGTGATGGTCGGCAATGGTGACCCCGGCCCGGTCGAAGGAGTGCAGCACGGCCCGGTTGAGCTCCACCAGCGCGCGGTCCTTCCACAGCGAGCGTTGCGTGGTGACGTCCAGGCCGAGGCGGCGGGCGACCGCGGGGAGCAGGTTGTAGCGGTCCTCGTCCGCCAGGTTGCGGGCGCCGATCTCGGTGCCCATGTACCAGCCGTTGAACGGTGCGGCCGGATAGTGGATCCCGCCGATCTCCAGGCACATGTTGGAGATCGCGGGTACGGCGTGCCAGCGCAGCCGCCAGTCGGCCCAGCCGTCGCCCTCGGGGTACCTGATCGGCACCTCCAGCACGGCGTCCGCGGGGGTGTCGAACCAGCGGGGCTTGTCGTCGACGCCCTGGACCACCAGCGGGAGGAGGTCGAAGGGGGTGCCGGGGCCCCCGGCCCAGCCGAGGCGGAGCAGGGCCTGGGTGAGCGGGGCGTTGCGGGCGTCGCCCACGGTCACGGAGTGGTGGTCCCCGTAGCCCGCGTACCGGACGAGCTGCTCGCTCCAGATCAGCGGCCCGGGACGGTCGGGCGCGTCCGGGGCAAAGACGGTGATCGTGGGCCGGATCCGGCCGCCATTGGTGGCTTCGCGCAGGTGCTCGAAGCACTCGGCGGCGATGCCGTCCGCATCGGTGAGCTCCCGGCGGTCGCGCACCCGCAGGGAGTTCCAGTACAGCCTGCCTATGCAGCGATTGCTGTTGCGCCAGGCCACGCGGGCTCCGTGGACCAGCTCCTCGGGAGTGTGGCGATAGGTTCCGGTGTCCGCCAGCTCGGCCCGCACCGCGGCGAGCCGGATGCGCGGATCACCGGCACCGGCGTTCTCCCTGTGGAAGAGTCGGATGAACTCCTCGGCCGCTTCCCACACCTGAGCGGTGGTGGAGCGCTGTTGAAGTATTTCCATCCCGGGCGGTTACCCCCTGTCCGACCAGATCCACCCTGTACATGCCGGATGAATGTGCAATGAACAATCACCCGTTGTACATGCCGCAGGTCAGCCCCGTACGGCTCGGAGGTCCGGAACACTCCTCCGAGTGATCTTCCCGAATTGACCTGCGGACAGGATCGACGGGGGCGTAAGATCCGGCGGAATTCCGGTAGTTGACATCTCGTCAACGACAGGGACGGCTCATGAAGAGCGCCTGCTCGCCGGCTGCGGGCGTGCCCGCATACAGGGCGGTGTCGAGGCCGCAGAGGGTGAAGCCCATGCGCCGGTAGGCGTGGACCGCCGGGGCGTTGGCGCTGCTGACCTCCAGCCAGAGGTGTTCGGCCCCGCGTTCGCGGGCGAACCCGTCCGCGCACTCCATCAGCGCGCGGCCGATGCCGCGGCCGCGGTGGGCGGGCGCGACCTCGATGTCCTCGACCGTCAGGCGCCGGTTCCACGGGGCGTAGCCCACCGCGGCGAATCCGCAGACCAGCCCGTCGTCGAGGGCCACGTAGGTCCGCGCGTCCCCGGCCCGGTCCACGCCCCCGCCGAGGGCCTGCTCGTCGTGCTCCTCGGGCGGGAAGGCCTTGTGCACCGGCGGGTCCACGGGGACCTCACGGAGGACGAAACCGGAGTCGGCGGCGGCCACCTCGAAGACCGTGGCGGTGGTGAAGGAACTGTCCAGGGCCTCGATGGCGCCCGCATCACCGGGGCGGGCGAGGCGGTAGACGATGCCGTCGGCGGAGCCGTGTGCGGTGGTCATGGGATCCACCGTACGCAAAAAATCCCCCGGTCGAATTGGCTGGGCCAATTGACGGAAGGGGGATCGGGGAGCGTATATTCAATGTTTCATGTCTTCGCGGAAACGTGGACATGAAGAAGCTTACGAGGTCACTGTATCGCGGCAGGAGTTCAATTGTCAACCGAGGAATTCCGGAAAGAGCAGCAATTCGTCACCGATCTCTATCGGCGCCTCGACGATCTGCGTGACCAGGCCGAACGTGCGGTCCGGGGGGCTTTGCGCGATGTCGGCAGCGGTTTCCAGGCGCGCCTGGAACGGGACGTCGTGGTCGCGGAGCAGTCCGGTCTGCTGTCCGCCCTGAACGGCGGCGAGAACGGCCTCTGCTTCGGCCGGCTGGAGTTCTCCGACGGCCGCGACCACCACATCGGCCGTATCGGAATCCGGGCGGACGACACGGAACGCACACCGCTGGTCCTGGACTGGCGGGCCGACGTGGCCCGGCCCTTCTACCTGGCCACCGGGCACACGCCCATGGGGCTGCGCCGACGCCGGCACATCACCAGCCGCGGCCGGGAGGTCACCGCCCTCCACGACGAGATCCTCGACCTGTCCGACGCCGAGCGCACCGGACACGAGGGCGCCGACGCGGACGCCGTGCTGCTCGCCGCCCTCGACGCGGCCCGGACCGGGCGGATGCACGACATCGTGCGCACCATCCAGGCCGAGCAGGACCGGGTCATCCGCTCCCCCCACCGCGGGGTGCTGGTCGTCGAGGGCGGCCCCGGGACCGGCAAGACCGCGGTCGCGCTGCACCGCGCCGCGTACCTGCTGTACGCGCACCGCGAGCTGCTCGCCAAGCGCGGGGTGCTGATCGTCGGCCCGGGCCCCGCCTTCCTCGGGTACATCGGCGGGGTGCTCCCGGCCCTGGGCGAGACCGGCGTCCTCCTCGCCACCCCGGGCGAGCTCTTCCCCGGGGTGCACGCCACCGGCACCGACCGGCCGGGCGCCGCCGCGGTCAAGGGCCGGGCCGCGATGGCCCGGGTCCTCGCCGAGGTCGTCGCCGACCGCCAGCAGTTGCCCGAGACGGTCCCCGCGGGCAGCGGCGAGGAGTCCGACACGGTTCCCGAACCCGCGCTGGAGATCGACCACGACGACTACGGCACCCTGCTGCTGGACCGCACGATGGCGTACGAGGCCCGTGACCGGGCCAGGGCCACCGGCCTGCCGCACAACCAGGCGCGCCCCGCCTTCGCCTTCCGCGTCATCGACGCGCTCACCGCCCAGCTCGCGGACCGGCTGGGCGCCGATCCGTACGGCGGCCCGAACCTGCTCGGCCCGGACGACGTGGCCCAGCTCGGCAAGGAGATCGCGATGAGCCCCGCGGTGCACGCCGCGATCGACGTGCTGTGGCCCTCGCTCACCCCGCAGCGGCTCGTCGCCGACTTCCTCGCGGAGCCCGCGCACCTGCCCGCCCACGAGGCGGAGCTGATCCGGCGCGCGCCCTCGGCCCGGCCGGACTGGACCCCCGCCGACGTGCCGCTGCTCGACGAGGCGGCCGAGCTCCTGGGGGAGGACGACAGCGCCCGCCGGGCGGCCGAGGAGCGCGAGCGCGCACGGCGCGTCGCCTACGCCCAGGGGGTGCTGGACCTGTCGGAGGGCTCGCAGTCCTACGAGTTCGAGGACGAGGAGAACGAGTTCCTCGCGGCCCACGACATCATCGACGCCGAGCGGATGGCGGAGCGGCACGAGGAGGCCGACCACCGCAGCACCGCCGAACGGGCCGCGGCCGACCGGACCTGGGCCTTCGGGCACGTCATCGTGGACGAGGCGCAGGAGCTGTCGGAGATGGCGTGGCGGCTGCTGATGCGGCGCTGCCCGACCCGGTCGATGACCCTGGTCGGCGATCCGGCGCAGACGGCCGACGAGGCGGGCTGCGGCTCGTGGCAGCGGATCCTCGCACCGTACGCGGGCGACCGGTGGGAGCTGGTCCGGCTGGGGGTCAACTACCGGACGCCCGCGGAGGTCATGGAGGTGGCGGCGGCCGTCCTGCGGGCCCGCGACCCCGGCTTCGAGCCGCCGCGTTCGGTCCGCTCGACCGGGGTGCTGCCTTGGATCCGCGCGGCCGGGGACCTGGCGGGGGCGGTCGCGGAGGCCGTGGAGCAGGGGCTCCCGGCCGAGGGGCGGCTGGCGGTGATCGCCCCGCGCGCCCTGCACGGGGCACTGGCCGCGGCCTTGCCGGGGGTGCGGGCGGACGGGGAGCCGGACCTGACCCGGCAGGTCGTCCTCCTCGACCCGCGGCAGGCCAAGGGGCTGGAGTTCGACACGGTGGTCGTGGTGGAGCCGGCCGACCTCCAGCCGAGCGACCTGTACGTGGCGCTGACCCGGCCCACCCAGGCGCTCGGCGTGGTGCACACCCCCGGCCGGCTGCCGGCCGGGCTGGCATCGGCGCCGGAGGGGCTGCTGCGGCGGTGACGGGCGCGCCGGGGGCCGCTTGAGGCTGCGGGCGGCCCCGCAGCGGGTGCGGGGCCGCCCGCACCCTCAGGCGCGGACCAGCGGGCTCCGGGGGTCGCTGTGCAGCGGCGTCGCGAGTTCGGCCAGCGCCCGCTCCAGGCCGTGCAGGTGGACGAGGGCGGGTTCGGTGGCGGTGACCGTCCGGGTGTGGGCCCGGGAGGCGGCGCCGGCCGCTTCCAGCTCCCGCTCACCGGCGGTGAGGGCCTCCACGGCCGCCTCCACCCGCCAGCAGGCGGCGGCGAGCCGGGCGTCGTGCGAGGCCGTCGGGTCGGCGGCGACCGCGACCAGCCCGCGTACCTCCCGCGCGCAGTCGTCCAGCAGGGCGATCACCTGGCGGGCGCGGGCCTTGCGGGCGCGCAGCGGGCTGAGCGGGTGCACCAGCGGCGCCAGCGCCATGCGGACCCGGGCGAGGAGCAGCTCCAGCTCGGCGGCGTGCGGGCCGGGGTCGGCGGATTCCGAGCCGGCCAGCCGTGCGGCCGCCTCCCCCGTGGCGGCGTGGACGCAGCGCAGGGCCCGCTGGATCCAGGCCTCGTTGGTGGCGTGGGTGGTGACGGGCAGGATCAGCACCACGGCGAGGGCGGCTCCGAGGGCGCCGACCGCGGTCTCCTCGAAGCGCAGGAGCAGCAGCCCGGGATGCAGCACGCCGAGGAGCCCGTAGAGCAGACCGGCCATGACGGTGACGGCCAGCATCATCCAGCTGTACGAGACGGGGGCCGCGTAGAAGATCCCGAAGACGCAGACGGCGACCAGTACGGCGGTGGGCGCGGCCGCCCCGTGCAGGGGTACGGCGATCAGCAGGCCGGCGGCGATGCCGATGACGGTGCCCAGGACGCGGCGGAAGCCCCGCACGAGGGTCTCTCCGCGGGAGGTCGTGTTCACGAAGATCCACCAGGCGGTCCCGACGGCCCAGTACCAGCGGTCCTCGGAGAGGAACTGGCCGAGGCCGAGCGCGAAGGCGCAGGCGGCGGTGGTCTGGAAGGCCTGCCGGGTGGTGGGCCGGGCCAGTCCCGTACCGGGCAGCGCGGGCGGGGCGGCGGGGGGCGGGGTGCGCCGTTCGATGGGCCAGAGCACGAACCGCACGGCCCCGGCCGACAGGAGCGCGAGACCGACGGCGGCGTACAGCTCGGGCAGCTGCCCGGGTACGGCGTGCAGGAACTGGGTGACGAAGAAGTGCATGAAGGCGAAGATCCCGAGGGCGTGCCCCCGCGGCCCCCAGCGCCGGGCGTACACCCCGGCGAAGACCACGGCGAGGAAGGCCCCGTCGCGGGCCAGCGGCACCCCGTGGAGGGTGGTGGCCAGGGCGAGGACGGGGAATCCGGCGAGGGGCAGCAGGGCCGTGGTCACCCGCTGGGCGCGCACGCTCGCGTCGGTCACGGTGAAGAGGGCCAGCAGGGCCGCCAGTCCCCCGGTGATGGAGGCGGTCAGGGACAGACCGCAGAGCTCTGCGGTGACCACGGCGAGAGCGACGCCGAGCACCGCGCGCAGTGAGTTCCTGAGCCTCAGACGCCCCGGATCCGGAGCCACGAACATCCTCTTCACGGCGGTGTGCCGCCCCCCTTGCAGTGGTGCGCGCCGGCCCGCGGCCGCCCGGGGGTGGTGGGCGGCTGACGGGCACGGCGAAGGCGCCGCGGTCCGGACCGGCCTCGTTGCCGTCCGGCGCTGCGCGGCGCCGAAAGTACATGGATACGACACAGATAAGCATCCGGAGGCCCACTGGCTCAACACGGCACGCGTCGGCTGTGCCATTGGTCCAGGAAAATCACGTGATCTTCGGCCGCTGACGGACCAACGGACCACTATCCCGTGGCGGTGTTCTCCGTCGGTACGCACAGGACGGGAACGGGCGAGAGGTGCAGCAGCTTGTGCGGGGTGGAACCGAGCAGGGCTCCGCGGATCGGGCTGTCCCCCCAGCTGCCGACGATGATGACCCGCGCGTGATGGCGTTCCGCGGCATCGAGCAGGGCCTGGGCCGGTTTCTCGTCGCGCACCTCGACCGTGGAGGGCACCCCCGCCTCGTCGGCGGCCCGGACGGCTCGCGACAGGGCGCTGAGCCCGGCCTGGCGGACGGCTTCGCGGTGGGCCCGGTACTCCTCGCCCGTGACGCCGGGGGCGGCCGCTCCGTAGACGAGGACGAGCGGCTCGCCGAAGGCGGTGGCGACCTCCAGGGCCACGTGCAGGGCCCGTTCGGCTCCGGGTGATTCGTCGTACCCCAGGACGACGGACATCGGGGTCTCCTCAGGACGCAGGACGCAGGGTGCAGGACGCGTACGGCTCAGGGACTCTTCTTCGTGCCGTGGACGAGATCGGGATCGGCCACGCTGCGCTTCTCCTGCCAGTACGTGCCGTCCATGAGCCGCCAGACGCACATGACGATCAGGCCGACGACGCCGATGGCGATCCCGATGACGAGGGGCGGGCCGAGGCCGAACCAGGAGACCCCGCCCGCCGAGTTCTCCGGGTTGGCCATGTCCCCGACGGACTCCACCAGCAGCCAGGTCAGCAGGCCCGCGCCGACCAGCGGGCCCACCCCGATGAGCAGGAAGTTGTGCACGTTCTCCAGCAGGTGGCGGCGGTAGTAGATGGCGCAGGCCAGGCCGGTGAGCGCGTAGTAGAAGGCGATCAGCAGGGAGAGCGCGGTCAGCGAGTCGAGGAGCGCGTTCTCGCTGATCTGGTTGACGACGAGGTACCAGGCGATGGCGATGCCGGCGACCCACCACGTGCTCACGTCGGGGGTCCGGAACCGCGGGTGGATGTGCGCGAGGCGGGGCGGGAGCGCGTGGCGGCGGGCCATCGACAGGGCGGTGCGGGAGGCGGGGATGATCGTGGTCTGGGTGGAGGCGAGCGCGGAGGTGCAGACGGCGAGCAGCACGACCCAGTCCCAGCCGCCCATCACCTCGTGGGCGAGCACCGCGAAGACGGCCTCCTCGTCGTCCGCGTTCTCGGCGAGGAAGGTGGTGCCCGCGTAGCCGACGACGGCGAAGCCCACGGACAGGTACGTCACCAGCAGCACCACGGTCGACCAGACGCCGGCCTTGCCGGGGGCGGTGGCGGAGTTCTCGACCTCCTCGGTGAGGTTGACCGCGGACTCCCAGCCCCAGTAGATGAACACGCCGAGCAGCAGTCCGCCGGTGAGCGCGGCGCCGCCCGCCCCGAAGGGGTTGAGCCAGGTGAGGGACGGCTCGATGGAGTCGAGGGTGCTGGTGCCGGCGTAGACGCGGTAGATGGCGACCACGGCGAAGGTCAGCAGGAAGAAGACCTGGGCCAGGATGAGGACGTCCTGGAGGTGGGCGGAGAGCTCGGTGCCGATGACGCAGATGGCGGTCATGACCAGGATGACGACGACGGTCAGCGTCTGGCGGATCACGGGATCGACGGCCCAGCTGTCGAGGCCCGCGGCGAGCAGCCCGAAGTGGACGGCTACGTCGGCCAGCGACCCGATGACCAGGACGCCGGTGAGGGCGATCGCCCAGCCGCCGAGCCAGCCCGCCCAGGGGCCCATGGCCCGGGTGACCCAGGAGAAGGTCGTCCCGCAGTCCTGGTCGACCTTGTTCAGGTAGTAGAACGCGGCGGCGATCAGCAGCATCGGTACGAAGGAGGCCAGCATCACGCCCGGGGCGTAGATCCCGGCGAGGGCGACGATCGGGCCGAGGACGGCCGCCAGGGAGTAGGCGGGCGAGGTGGAGTTCAGGCCGATGACGAGCGCGTCGAGGAAGCCGATCGCGTTCGCCTTGAGTCCCGTGCCGTCCGCGCCGTTCGTTCCCTGCGGGACTTCGGGCGCGGGTCCGCCGGCCTTGCCGTCGTGGGCCATGTACGCATCGTCACGCACCGGCCGCCGCCGCGCGAGGCGGAGCGGCCGCGGGGGGCCCACCGGTGTCAGGGGCGGGTGTTCCAGCCCGCGATCACCGGGAGGCCGTGCTCGGTGGAGAGCTCGCTGACCGTGCCGGTGCGCAGGAGGAACAGCCGGCCCTCCTCGGGCGGCAGTCCCAGGTAGCGGGCCGTGAGGACGCGCAGGAAGTGTCCGTGGGCCACCAGCACCGCATCGCCCCCGCCCGCGGCGAGCACCGGTGCGACGCGGGCCAGGGCGCGGTCGGCGCGTGCGCCCACCTGGGCGGCGCTCTCGCCGGGGTGCGCCGCGTTCCCGGGCGGGACGCCGTCGCTCCACAGGGACCAGTGGGGCCGGGTGCGCTGGATCTCCACGGTGGTGACGCCCTCGTAGCCGCCGTAGTCCCATTCGAGGAGGTCCGGGTCCGGGCGGCCTTCGGTCAGCCCTGCGAGCTCGGCGGTGGCGACGGCCCGGCTGAGCGGGCTCGTCAGCACCAGGGCGGGGTGCCGGTCCCGGAAGTACGGGGCCAGCGAGAGGGCCTCTTCCACACCACGGGCCGTCAGCGGCACGTCGGTGCGTCCGGTGTGACGGCCGTCCGCGCTCCATGCCGTCTCGCCGTGCCTCACCAGCAGCAGGTCGCTCACCCTCGGAGCGTACGGCCTGCGGCATGCCGGCGCCGGGGCGCCGGGCGGGCGTGTCACTGCCGGGCGGGACCCGGCGGTCCGGGCTGGACCCGGCGGTCCGGGCGGCAGGGCCGGCGGCTACCTTCCCTGACGGGGTCCCATGCGCTCCGCGCTCCGCGCTCCCCCGCGCCATGACCACCTGAAGCTGGAGAATCCACGTGACACCGGCCCGCGCCCGACAGCACCCCGCCCGTTCCGCTTCCGTCCGGCTGCGCGCCGTCGTCACCGCCACGGTCCTCGCAGCCCTCGCCTCCGGCTGCTCCGGATCGGGCGGGGAGGGCCGCTCCGGCGGGGACGGCAGCGCCGCGCCCACGGCCCCCGGTGCTTCCGCCGTCGCGTCGGGACCGGCGGCCGGCGGCGCCGAGGACGCCGACCGGGCCGAGGTCCAAGCCGTCTACGACCGGTACTGGGGCGAGCTCTCCGCCGCCTACGGGAAGGGCGATCTGAAGGAAACGGCCCTCAAGGACCTCGCCTCGGACTCCGTGTACGCACAGAAGGACCTGGAGATCGGCCGGCTGCGCGGAGGCGGGCACGTCGTCACCGGGGCGACTCTGCACTCGGACACCTCCGTGACCTTCTCCGTCGCCCTCCGTGACGGGCAGGAGATCCGCACCGCGGACATGAGGGACTGCGTCGACGTCAGCCGGCGCAGGGCCGTCGACATCAGGACGGGCGAGGAGGCCCCGCAGCCCGCCCGGCCGCTCCTGCGGTACACGGCCGGAGTCACGTTCGAGAAGGGGCCGCGCGGCTGGGTGGTCGTCGGAGACAGGATGCTGACGCAGGACTGCTGAACCCTGCCCGGTTCTGCGGGGAAGGGGCGCTCACCCTGACCCAGGCCGGGTCGCGACGGAATTCGATGCGGAAACGGTGCGAGTTGGGCCGGGGGGTGCCCGGTGGCGAGGCTCGGTCCATGAACGACGATGACCGTGTCGCGGCCGGATTCGCGGCGGGCGACGAACACAGCGTGGAGGCCGTCTACCGGCGCTGGCGGCCGCTGGTGCACTCCCTCGCCCGGCGTTCACTGGGCGACGAGCGCGAGGCCGAGGACGTGACCCAGCAGGTCTTCCTCGCCGCGTGGCGCGGCCGGGCCGGATACCGGCCGGGGCCGGGCGGCCTCGGGGCCTGGCTCACGGGCATCACCCGGCACAAGGTCGCCGACGCCCTGGAGGCGCGGACCCGCCGCACCCGGGCCGCCGAGGCCGCCGCGCGCGCCTTCCAGGACCTGGCCCGCTGCCCCGCGCCGCAGGCCCGCCCGGAGCTGGAGCCGGAACGCGCCGTGGACCGGGTCCTGGTCCTCGGGGAGCTGGCCCGGCTACCGTCGGCGCAGCAGCGGGTGATGTGCCTGGCCTTCTACGGGGACCTGACCCAGACGCAGATCGCGGCCCGCACCGGGATGCCGCTGGGCACCGTCAAGAGCCATATGCGCCGGGCCCTGCAGCTCCTGCGCCTGTCACTGGAAGCCCGCCCGCTGCCAGCTCCGTGATCACGCCGAGCCCCGAGCGCAGCCCGAACAGCCGCCCGGTGCGCGGATCCGGCGTGCCGGGGCCCCAGCCGGGCCCGGCGAGCAGCAGCGCCGAGTGCCCGCGGGCGCCGCGCAGGCCCCATTCGATGCCGGCCACCGCCCGGGCCAGCGCGTGGTCGGCGGTGGCCCGGGACTGCGCCCACAGCACGACCGCCCGCGGCCCGGTCCGCCGTACGGCGTCGCACAGGGCCTCGGCGGGCAGGGCCGCCCCGAACATGCGCACTGGCAGGCCGCGTTCCCCGAGGGCTGCGGCCAGTGCCTCGATGGGCAGGCTGTGCTGCTCGCCCGGCGCGCAGGCGAGGAGTACGGGCGGGCTCAGCGGCGGGCCGGGGGTGGGCCTGATCCGGTGCAGGGCCCCGGACACCTGCCAGGACAGCAGGTGTTCCACCTCGACGTAGCGTTCCCCCGCCGAGGCCCATTTGCGGCCGACCGCGTGCAGGGTCGGTGCGATGACCTCCTCCCAGGCCGTGACCAGGCCGTGTTCCGCGAGGGCTGCCTCCAGCAGTTCCTGTACGGCCGCCGCGTCCAGTCGTACGGCCGCCCGCGCGAGCCCGCGGCACTCCGGGCGGACCTCCCCCAGGGGCAGCGCGCCCTGGCCGCCGGGCCCGCCCTGTGAGGGCCGGGCCGGTTCTGCGGCGGGGACGCCGCGGGCGGTGCGGGCCGCTTCGCCGGGGGGTACGCCGCGGGCGGTGAGCCGGCACATCAGCTCGAGCCGGGCGATGTCCTCGGGGGTCCAGCGGCGGTGCCGGCCGTCCTCGCGGCTGGCCGGGCCGATCTCGTACCGGCGCTCCCAGGAGCGCAGCGTGGTCGGGGAGACGCCGAGGTGCCGGGCCACGGCGCCGGTGCTCAGCGCGGCGGCGGGCAGCTCCTGCGGGGGGTCGGGCGGTGGCGCGGCGGACACGCGGTCACCCTACGACGGTGCGCCGGGGTCCGGCGCTCGTCCGCCGGACCTGCCCTCGCGGAACCGGTCCTGCCCGTCGGAGAGCCCGACCAGCGGGCCGGGGTAGTCGTACCGCGCGCGCTCCGGGGCGGGCAGCCGCCAGGGCTCGTGCACGCGGGGTGCGGGCAGCCCTTCGAGCTCGGGCACCCAACGGTGCACGTAGCGGCCGTCGGGGTCGTACCGCAGGCCCTGGCGGACGGGGTTGAGCACGCGGTTGGGGCGGGTGTCGGTGCCGGTGCCCGCCACCCACTGCCAGTTGAGCTGGTTGTTGGCGAGGTCGCCGTCCACCAGGAGGTCGAGGAAGTGGCGGGCCCCGGTGCGCCAGTCGATGTAGAGGGTCTTGGTCAGGAAGCTGGCGGCCAGCAGCCGGCCCCGGTTGTGCATCCAGCCCTCGTGGCGGAGCTGGCGCATGGCCGCGTCGACCACGGGGTATCCGGTGCGGCCCTCCTTCCAGGCCTCGGTCTCCTCCTCGGCGGCGGCGCCGGTGCGCCAGTGGTCCCCGCGGGGGCGGTAGTCCTCGGCCGCGGCGCGGGGGCGGGCGGCGAGCACCTGGTGGTGGAAGTCGCGCCAGCACAGCTGGCGGACGAAGGCCTCCGCTCCGGGGCCGCCGGCCGCCCGGGCCCGGTGGACGGCCTCGGTGGGCGAGAGGGTGCCGAAGTGCAGGTGCGGGGAGAGCCGGGAGGTGGCGTCGCCCGCCAGGTCGTCGTGGGTGTCCTCGTAGCGGGTGATCCCGGAGCGCAGCCAGTTGGTCAGGAGCCGCCTGGCCTCGCTCTCGCCGCCGCGGGCGAGCCCCGGGGAGACCCCGGTGACGTCGGTGCGGGAGGGCACCGGTTCGGAGCCGAGGCCCTCGGGGACGCGGACGGCGCGGGGCGCCGCCGAGGGCTGGCGCGGGGGCAGTTCGGCCCAGCGCCGGAAGTAGGGCGTGAAGACGGCGAAGTGGTCACCGCCGGCCGGCAGGACCGCTCCGGGAGCCTGGGCGGTGACCACCGATTCGTGGACGTAGAGCCTGCGGCCCTCGGCTTCGAGGGCCTCGCGGAGCCGTTCCTCGCGGGCCTGGGCGTAGGCGCTGACCCCGGCGGCCGTGTGGACCTCGTCGGCGTCGGCCTCCCGGACGAGGGTGCACACCTCGGCGACGAGGTCCCCGGAGCGGATCACGAGCCGGCCGCCCCGGGCTCGGAGCCCGGCGTCCAGGTCGGTGAGGCAGTCGGCGAGGAAGGCCTGCCGGTTGGGCGGGGCGAACCCGGCTGCGGCCACGGCCCGGTCGCGGACGAACAGGGGGACGACCTGGTCGCTGGAGGAGAGGGCCGCACGCAGCGGTGGATGGTCGTGCAGGCGCAGGTCGGAGGTGTACAGGACCACCGCGACGTTCATGGCTTCTCGCTCCGCGTCCGGGGCCGGGGGGTGGGCCGGCCGTCGTCGGGTACTTCGCCGGCCGGGCCCCCGGCGGATGCGGCTGCGGGGGACGGCGCGTCGAGGCGTTCGGCGGCGCGGGCGATGTTGCGGGCCATGCCGCCGAACACGAGGGCGTGGAAGGGGGACACGCTCCACCAGTAGAGGTGGCCGAGCAGCCCGTGCGGGTGGAAGAGCGCCCGCTGGCGGTAGCGCGCACCGCCGGCGGGCCGACCCGTGCCGGTGTCCCCTGCGGGCGCCGCGGCGGCCGGTCCCGGCGACGCGGGGCGGGGCGCCGGAGCCGGGGCCGCGCCCGGGTCCACGTACATCTCCAGCCAGGCCAGGCCGGGCAGTCTCATCTCCGCGCGCAGACGCAGCAGGCTGCCCGGTTCGATCTCCTCCACCCGCCAGAAGTCCAGGGAGTCGCCCACTCGCAGCCGGGCCGCGTCGCGGCGGCCGCGCCGGATGCCGACCCCGCCGACCAGCCGGTCGAGCCAGCCCCGTACGGACCAGGCGAGCGGGAAGGAGTACCAGCCGTTCTCCCCGCCGATGCCCTCCACCACCCGCCACAGGGCCGCGGGCGAGGCGTCGACGGAGCGTTCCCGGTCGTCGGTGTAGAGGCTGCCGCCCGCCCAGTCGGGGTCCGTGGGCAGCGGGTCGCTGGGGGCGCCGGGCAGCGAGGCCGAGGACCAGCGGGTGGTCACGTCGGCCTCCCGGACCCTCCGCAGGGCCAGGTCGAGGGCCTGGTCGAAGCCGATGGGGGCGCCGGGCGGATCGGGGACGTACCGCGCGATGTCGTGCTCCGCGCACACCACCTCGTGGCGCAGGGATTCGGCGAGCGGCCGCGCCAGGGCCCGCGGTACGGGGGTGACCAGGCCGATCCAGTGGCTGGACAGCCTGGGCGTCAGCATCGGGACGCGCAGGATGAGCCGGTGGGGCAGCTCGGCCACGGCGGCGTAGCGGCGCATCATCTCCTCGTAGGTCAGCACGTCCGGGCCGCCGATGTCGAAGGTCCGGTCGACCTCGGGCGGCAGGGTGGCGCAGCCGACGAGGTAGCGCAGGACGTCGCGGACGGCGATCGGCTGGCAGCGGGTGGCGACCCAGCTGGGGGTGACCATGACGGGCAGCCGCTCGGTGAGGTAGCGCAGCATCTCGAAGGAGGCGGAACCGGAGCCGATGATGACGGCGGCGCGCAGGACCGCCGCCGGTACGGCTCCGGCGAGGAGGATCTCGCCGACCTCGGCGCGGGAACGCAGGTGCGGGGAGAGCTCGCGGGCGGGGATGCCCGCCGGGGTGAGTCCGCCGAGGTAGACGATGCGGCCGACCCCGGCGGCGTGGGCCTGCTCGGCGAAGACCCGGGCGGCGGCACGGTCGCGTTCCTCGAAGCCGGATCCGGCGTTGAGGGCGTGGACCAGGTAGTACGCGACGTCGATGCCGCGCAGGGCATCGGCCACGGAGCGCGTGTCGGTCATGTCCCCGCGGACGACCTCGGCGCGTCCGGCCCAGGTGTGGTCGCGCAGTTTCTCCGGGGACCGGGCCAGGCAGCGGACGCGGTGCCCCGCGTCGAGGAGTTCGGGCACCAGTCGGCCGCCGATGTAGCCGGTGGCTCCGGTGACCAGGCAGTTCAGGCCCGTCATGGTGGTCTCCGCTCCTCGTCGCGCCGCTCGGCGCCCCGTACGGGTTTCGGCTGGGCCGGTGGATACGGATGCGGTCACGGCCGCACCGGACCCGCTCGGCCCGCCGCACCGCTGCGGACCCCGTACCCGTACCCACCACACCACGATCCGGAGGAACCGGGCCATTGGTACAGTCGCCGCATGGCGGTGGACGAGCTCGACACGAGGATCCTGCGCCTGCTGATCGAGCAGCCGCGCACCAGCGTCCGCGAGTACGCCCGGCTCCTCGGTGTCGCGCGCGGCACCCTCCAGGCCCGGCTGGACCGGCTGGAGCGCACCGGGGTGATCACCGGGACCGGGCCCGTGCTGTCCCCCGCCGCCCTGGGGCATCCGGTGCTGGCCTTCGTGCACATCGAGGTCACGCAGGGGCACCTGGACGAGGTGGGTGACGCGCTCGCGGCCGTGCCCGAGATCATCGAGGCCTTTTCGATCACCGGTGGCGGGGACCTGCTGACCCGGGTCGCGGCCCGGGACAACGCACATCTGGAGGACGTGATCCAACGGCTGATCCAGCTCCCGGGCGTGGTGCGCACCCGGACCGAGGTCGCCCTGCGCGAACGGGTCGCCCACCGGCTGCTGCCGCTGGTCGAGTCCGTGGGACGGGCCGCCCGTAAAACCTGACAAGATGCTCAGGTAAGGACAGAACCGGCAGGACGGGCGTAGCGGATGATCTCCGTCATATTCGATCTCGACGGCACCCTCGTGGACAGCGAGCCGAACTACTACGAGTCCGGGCGTCGCACCCTGGAACGGCACGGCGTCCCGGACTTCACCTGGGAGCAGCACTCCCGTTTCATCGGCATCGGAACCCTCGAAACCCTGGAGATCCTCCGCGAGCGGTACGGGATCGGGGCCCCCGTGGACCAGCTGCTCGCCGAGCAGAACGCCGCCTACCTGGAGCTGGCCCGCACCTCGACCGAGGCCTTCCCGGAAATGCGCAAGTTCGTGGAGCGGCTCTACGCCGAAGGGGTGCCGATGGCCGTGGCCTCCGGCTCCTCGCGCGAGGCGATCGACGCCGTCCTGGCCGGCACCGGCCTCGACGGCCTGCTGACCACGGCGGTCTCGGCCGAGGAGGTCGCTCACGGCAAGCCCGCCCCGGACGTGTTCCTGGAAGCCGCGCGGCGCCTGGGCGCCCGCCCCGCCGACTGCGTGGTCGTCGAGGACGCGGCGCCCGGGGCGCTGGCCGCGCGGGCCGCCGGGATGGACTGCGTGGCGGTCCCGTACGTGGCGCGGACCGCGCAGGACGCCGCCTTCGCACACGCCGGGCTGCTCTTTCCGCAGGGGCAGCGGGAGTTCAGCGCGGATGCGGCGTACGACTGGCTGGCCGCTCGCCGCACGGGCTGACCGCCACGCCAACTGCCCCTGCCAACTGCCTCTCGGCGGCCGCGGCCGCTCCTACGCTCGGTCCCGGAACAGCGGCGGGCACCGCCGCTCCGGACGAGGAGAGGCTTCGATGACTCCCAAGAAGAACAAGCTGGCGGCGGGCGGCGCCGCGGTCGTGATGGCCGCGGGGCTCGCGATCGGCGCGGTCGGGGTGGCCAACGCGGCTCCCGCGGCCCCCGAGCGCATCACCTCCGTGGAGCAGCTGCACGAGAGCCTCGCGCAGGCGGTGGAACAGGAGCAGGCGCTCGGACTGCAGGGCACGATCGGCGGCCCCGTGGGCCGTGAGGTGCTCGAGTCGCACGACGCGATCGACGGCTGACGGGCGGGTGAGCACCGTGGGAACCGAGCAGTCAGCAGGAGCCCTGGCAGGCGGGCCGGCGGGCCCGCCGCCCGTGACGTGGTGCCCGAGCGGCGAGGCCGGGGCACCCGAGTCGGTCGTCCTCGGCGTCCGTTCGGGCGAGGGGGGCCGGGTGACCTACCTCGCCGACCCGGTACCGGCGTCCGAGGTGCTCGGTTCCCTCCCCGCGGGGATCGCGCCGACGCGGGTCCTGCGCTTCGCCTCGCACTGCGTCTCCGCCTGCGTCAACCGCAGGGGCGACGACTGCGCCCTGGTCGAGCGGGTCCTGACCCTGCCGCCCCCGGCGGACGCCCGTGCGGTCCCACGGTGCCACCTGCGTGCCAAGTGCCAGTGGTGGCAGCAGACGGGCGTGGACGCCTGCCACCGCTGCCCGGCCGTCACCACGGCCACCTTCCAGGAGGACGAACTGGCCACCCTGGTGGCCGATCCGTCCACCACCCCCGAGCAACTGGCGGCCTGGATCGCCGCGTCGGACTGACCCGGCGCCATCTTCCCTTCCGCGACGAGCCGTCGGCCCGATTCCTCGGGCGGGCGGCTCCTTCGCGCGTCCAGCAACGGAGACGGCGTGTCCAGCGGGCGAGACGCCATTGACCGGGCCACTTCCGGATGGCTAGGTTTCGCCGCATGTTGCAGTCAGCCATGCTCACCACGCGCGGTCACATCGACCTGCTGCGGGTGGCCTCCGCCGCGTGTCGCCGCGGCTGCTGACGCCCTTTTCCCCTTCGTGCCCCGAGCGCCGAGCGCTCGGCCCCTGCGCGCCCTGAGCTGACCGAGCACCCGTACCGTGCGGGACCCCGCGAGTGCGGGACCCCGTACGCGCCCGGCGCCCGGACCTCCTCGTCCCCCTGCCCGCCCCCGGGCACGTGACCCGGCCCCGCTCCGCCGTACCCGGAGCCGGGCCGGCCGGAGCGCGCACTCCCCCTCCCCGCCTTCCGTGGAGCCCCCATGAGCATCAGCCACGCACCACCGCCGGACATATCGCTTAAAACACGACCCGAGCAGCGGTCCTCCCCCGCTCTGGTGACCGTGGTCCCGACCTCCGCACGGCGGCGGTCCGTGCCCCGCTGGCTGCGCAGGACCTCCGGCCCCCTGCTGCTGCTCGCGCTGTGGCAGCTGGCCAGCACGGCGGGCTGGCTGCCCACCGACACCCTCGCGCCGCCGTCCACCATCGCGGCCGCCGCGGCCGACCTGATCGGTGACGGGACGCTGCCCGCGGCGATGGCCGTGTCGCTGCAACGCGTCGCGATCGGGCTGGTGATCGGCGGCACGGCGGGCACCGTGCTCGCCCTGCTGTCTGGCCTGTCGCGGCTCGGCGAGGACCTGATCGACGCGAGCGTGCAGATGCTGCGCACGGTGCCCTGGGTCGGTCTCATCCCGCTGTTCATCATCTGGATGGGCATCGGAGAGGCCCCGAAGGTCGCGCTGATCGCCCTCGGGACCGCCTTCCACCTGTACTTGAACGTGTACGCGGGCATCCGCGGGGTGGACGAGCAGCTGATCGAGGCGGGCGGGGCCCTGGGCCTCGGCCGCTGGGGCCTGGTGCGGCACGTGGTGCTGCCGGGGGCGCTCCCCGGATTCATGACCGGACTGCGCTACTCCCTCGCGACCGCCTGGCTGGCCCTGGTCTTCGGCGAGTCCATCAACGCGGACGCCGGGATCGGCTTCCTGATGAACCAGGCGCGCGAGTTCTTCCGCACCGACGTGATCGTCGTCTGCCTCGTCGTCTACGCCTTCCTCGGCCTGACCGCCGATCTCCTCGTCCGCCTCCTCGAAAGGCTGTTGCTGCAATGGCGACCGACGTTCACGGGGCAGTGACCACCACCGCCACCGCTCCCGACACCGCCGTCCGCGTCGCCGGGCTCACCCGGTCCTTCGGCGGACGAGCCGTCATCGACGGGCTCGACCTGACGCTGCGCGCCGGGGAGTTCACCGTGCTGCTGGGGCGCAGCGGCTGCGGGAAGTCCACGCTGCTGCGCGTACTGGCGGGCCTGGACCGGGAGATCGAGGGCGAGGTACAGGTGCCCGAGCGCCGGGCCGTGGCCTTCCAGGCACCCCGGCTGATGCCCTGGAAGCGCGTCTGGCGCAACGTCCTGCTCGGCCTGCCCGGGCGGCCCGAACGCGAACGCGCCGAGCGGGCCCTGGCCGAGGTCGGACTGGAGCACCGTACGGACGCCTGGCCCAAGACCCTGTCGGGCGGCGAGGCCCAGCGGGCCTCGCTGGCCCGCGCCCTGGTCCGCGAACCCGATCTGCTGCTGCTGGACGAGCCGTTCGGCGCCCTCGACGCGCTGACCCGGATCAAGGCCCAGCACCTGGTGGCCGAACTGTGGCAGCGGCGCGGCTGCGCGGTGCTGCTGGTCACCCACGACGTCGACGAGGCGGTGCTGCTCGCCGACCGCGTCCTGGTGATGGACGAGGGACGCATCGCCTACGACACCCAGGTCGGGCTGGAGCGGCCCCGCGAGGTCGGGGACGCGGGGTTCGCGGCGCTGCGCTCGCGGCTCCTCGCCGAACTCGGCGTCGTCTGACCTCCTCCGTCCGACCTCCTCCGTCCGACCTGCCGCCTGCCCCTGCGCCCCGCCAAGTCCTGCCCCGCGTACGAGAGATCGAAGAGAACCGACATGAGACGTCATTCCCTGCCCCTGTCCCTGCTGGCCGCTCTGGTACCGCTGTCCCTGGCCCTGACCGCCTGCGGCGGCAGCTCGGCCGCCGACAGCGGCGCGACCGCCGCCGACGGGGGCGGCTCCAAGGTCACGCTCAGCGTCGGCGACCAGAAGGGCGGTTTCGAGTCGCTGCTGCGGGCTGCCGGCGAGCTGGACGAGCTCGACTACTCCATCAAGTGGTCCACCTTCACCTCCGGTCCGCCGCTGCTGGAGGCCGTCAACGCCAAGGCCGTGGACATCGGCGGCGTCGGCAACACGCCTCCGGTGTTCGCGGCGGGCGCCAAGTCGAAGGTCACCGTGGTGGCCGCCTCGCACGGCTCCTCGGCGGGCGAGGCGATCCTCGTCCCCAAGGGCTCCGCCCTCCAGTCCCCCGCCGAACTGCGCGGCAAGAAGATCGCGGTGGCCCAGGGCAGTTCGGCGCACTTCCAGCTGATCGCGTCACTGGAACAGGCGGGCCTCAAGCTCACCGACGTGACGGTCAACTACCTCCAGCCGGCCGACGCGCTGGCAGCCTTCAACAGCGGCGCGGTCGACGCCTGGGCGGTGTGGGACCCGTACACCTCCCAGGTGCTGCGCACCGGGGCACGCGTCCTCACCTCCGGCGAGGGGCTCGTCAACGGCCTCGGCTTCCAGGTCGCGGCCCCCGCCGCACTGGAGGACCCGGCGAAGAGCCAGGCCATCGCGGACTACCTCAAGCGGATCCAGCGCGCCCAGGACTGGGTGTACGCGCACCCGGAGGAGTGGGCGAAGGTCTGGGCGAAGGAGACCGGCCTGCCGTACGAGGTCGCCTTCGACGCGGTCAAGCGAAGCAACGGCACCCGGGTCACGGTCGCCGTGGACGACGCGGCCGTCGCCTCCGAGCAGAAGATCGCCGACACCTTCACCGAACTGAAGCTCATCCCCGGCAAGGTCGTCTTCAAGGACTTCGTGGACACCCGTTTCAACCGCGACCTGCCGCCCTCCACCACCGCCCCCCGCACCTACGGGAAGGACTCCTGATGACGGTCCGCCTGCACTGGTTCCTGCCGACCGGCGGCGACGGCCGCACCCTGGTCGACCGGCACGCCTACGCGCACAACAAGGCCGCGCCCGGGGTGCGCGAGCCGGACATCGAATACCTCGCACAGATAGCCAAGGCGGCCGAACGGCTCGGCTTCGAGGCCGTGCTGACGCCCACCGGGACCTGGTGCGAGGACGCCTGGCTGACCACCGTGGCCCTCGCGCAGCACACCGAGCGCCTGAAGTTCCTGGTGGCCTTCCGGCCCGGCGTGATCTCGCCGACGCTGGCGGCGCAGATGGCCGCGACGTACCAGCGGATCACGCGCGGCCGGCTGCTGCTCAATGTGGTGACGGGCGGTGACTCGGCGGAGCAGCGGCGCTTCGGGGACCACCTCGACCACGACCGCCGGTACGAGCGGACCGCCGAGTTCCTGTCCGTCGTACGGGGACTGTGGCGCGGGGAGCCCTTCGACTTCCGGGGCGAGCACTACCGGATCGACGGCGGGCTGACCGCACTGCCGCCCGACCCGCTGCCGGAGGTCTTCTTCGGCGGGTCCTCCGCGGCCGCCGGCCCGGTCGCCGCCGAGCACGCCGACGTGTACCTGACCTGGGGCGAGCCCCCGCAGCAGGTGAAGGAGAAGATCGACTGGATCCGTGCGCTGGCCGAGGAGCGGGGACGCACGGTCCGCTTCGGCATCCGGCTGCACACGATCTCGCGGGACTCCGCGAAGGAGGCCTGGGGCGCGGCGGACCGGCTGCTCGCCGACCTGGACGAGGCGGACATCACGCGGGCGCAGTCGCTGCTCGGGGCGAGCGAGTCGGTGGGCCAGCAGCGGATGCTCGCCCTGCACGGCGGCTCGCGGGACAAGCTGGAGATCGCGCCGAACCTGTGGGCGGGCGTCGGACTGGTCCGCGGCGGGGCCGGTACGGCTCTGGTCGGCAGCCACGGCGACGTGGCGGACCGGATCGAGGAGTACCACGCGCTCGGGATCGAGAACTTCGTCCTGTCGGGGTACCCGCACCTGGAGGAGGCCTACTGGTTCGGCGAGGGGGTGACCCCGGAACTCGCCGCGCGCGGGCTGCTGGCGCCGTAGACGGCCGGGGGGTCGGGGGCCGGGGGAAGATCCCGCGGCCCTCGCGAGTTAGTAGAACCGTGAACGACATGGTGCGGGATGCGGCGGACGCGGCGGAGGTCGACGTCGTGGTGATCGGCGCCGGACAGGCGGGACTGTCCAGCGCCTACCACCTGACGCGGGCGGGGATCGGGCACGTGGCCCTGGACCACGCGCCCCGCCCCGGAGGGGCCTGGCAGTACCGCTGGCCCTCGCTCACCTACGGCAAGGTCCACGGGATGCACTCCCTCCCGGGCATGGAGCTCACCGACGCGGACCCGCGCCGGCGCTCGTCCGAGGTGGTCCCGGCGTACTTCGACGCGTACGAGCGCCGCTTCGGCCTGCACGTACGGCGCCCCGTGGACGTGACGGCCGTGCGCGACGGGGGTGACGGCAGGCTGCGGGTGGAGTCCTCGGCCGGCACCTGGTCCGCGCGCGCCCTGATCAACGCCACAGGGACCTGGGACCGGCCGTTCTGGCCGCGCTACCCGGGCCAGGAGACCTTCCGCGGGCGCCAGCTGCACACGGCCGGCTACCCGGGGCCGCAGGAGTTCGCCGGTGCCCGGGTGATCGTGGTGGGCGGCGGCACCTCGGCCGTGCAGCACCTCCTGGAGCTCGCGGAGGTCGCTGCGCGGACCACGTGGGTGACCCGGCGGCCCCCGGTCTTCCGCGACGGGAGCTTCGGCGAGGCCGAGGGGCGGGCTGCGGTGGCTCTGGTGGACGAGCGGGTGCGCCGGGGACTGCCGCCGCAGAGCGTGGTCAGCGTGACCGGTCTGCCGCTGAACGAGGCGGTCCGGGCCGGACTGGCCTCCGGGGTACTGGACCGGCGCCCGGTGTTCGAACGGATCACCCCGGACGGTGCGGTCTGGGCCGACGGCAGCCAGGTGGACGCGGACGTCATCCTGTGGGCCACGGGCTTCCGCCCGGCCGTCGACCACCTGGCACCCCTGCGCCTGCGCGAGCCGGGCGGCGGCATCCGCGTCGAGGGCACCAGGGCCGTGCGCGACGAGCGGATCCACCTCGTCGGCTACGGACCCTCCGCCTCGACCGTCGGCGCCAACCGGGCGGGCGGCGCCGCGGTGCGCGAGATCCGCCGCATGCTGTCGCGGGACCGGGCCGGGGCCCTCACCGCGTGACGCGCGGCGGAGAGGGCGCCGCCGGGAGGGCCGGTCTCATCTGTCTGCCGCGGCTCCCTGGCCGGCCGGGGAGCCCGCCCGGGCGCGGATCCGGTTGAACTCCGCCACGTGCTTCTTGTGTTCCGCGTACGTCGCGGAGAAGCGGGTGTCCCCCGGCTTCACGGTCACGAAGAACAGCCAGTCCCCGGGGGTCGGCGCCACCGCGGCCGCCATCGCTTCCAGCCCCGGGCTGTCGATCGGGGTGGGCGGCAGTCCCTGGCGCCGGTAGGAGTTGAAGGGGCTGTCGATCCGGGTGTCGGCGAGGGTGGTGTCGAGCGTGCTGCGGTTCAGCGCGTAGTTGAGGGTGGAGTCCATCTGGAGGGGCATGGACCTGGCCAGCCGGTTGTGCACCACGCGTGCGACCTTGCCCATGTCACCCCGCCGGTCGGCCTCGGCCTGGATGACGCTGGCCAGGGTGGCCGTCTGGTACGGGGTCATCCCGTGCGCCTTGCCGCCGTCCGCGACGGCGCGGGTGGCCAGCTTCTGGTGCGCCGTCCGCACCATGTGCGCGAGGAGGGCGGCCGGGGTGCTCTTCGATGTCACCGGGTACGTCGCCGGGAAGAGGTAGCCCTCGGGGTTGCCCTTGGCCTCGGCGGGCAGATCCAGTCCGGCGGTGGCCACGGCCGCCTTGGTGGAGCCGGCCGGGAGCTTCAGTTCACGGTCGACCGCCGCGTACACCTGGGGGGCCCGCCAGCCTTCGGGGATCACCAGCAGGCGCGGTGGTGCGGGCTCTTCGGCACCCCGCAGGAGCGGTATCAGGACGACTGCTCCGACTGCGAGGAGAGTGCCGAGGAAGAGCGCCAGCCGACCCCGACGGGTGAGCCGGGAGCGGGGCTGCGGCGGCCGGTACGCATCACGCATGCGGGAACGCTAACGCGCGAAGCCCTGCATTTCCGGCATCCGGCCCGTGCGCCCGTCATACGATCACACATTCACCGGAGCCAGCTGGGATCCCGGTTCCGTGCCCTGCACCGGTTCCGGCCGGGCGGCGCTCTCCGCGGGAAGTGCGGCGTCCCGGTCGCGGCGTACGAGGGCCGCGTACCGGCCGTCCGCCTTCAGCAGTTCCTCGTGCGTGCCGCGCTCGGCTATCCGTCCCGCGTCGAGGACCACGATCTGGTCGGCGTCCCGGACGGTGGAGAGGCGGTGCGCGATGGTGATGGTGGTGCGCCCCGCGGACAGGTTGTCGATGGCCTGCTGGACGGCGTGCTCGGTGCGGGTGTCCAGGGCACTGGTGGCCTCGTCCAGGATCAGGACCGGCGGGTCGCGCAGGATCGTGCGGGCGATCGCGAGCCGCTGCTTCTCCCCGCCGGAGAACCGGTAGCCGCGTTCGCCCACGAGGGTGTCGTAGCCCTCGGGGAGGGAGGCGATGTGGTCGTGGATCTGGGCCGCACGGGCCGCCTCGGCTATCTCGGCGTCGGTGGCGTCGGGCTTGGCGAAGCGCAAGTTGTCCGCGACCGAGGCGTGGAAGAGGTAGGTCTCCTGGGAGACCACGCCGATGGACCGGGCCAGGGAGTCGAAGTCGAGGTCGCGCACGTCCACCCCGTCGAGGGCGACCCGGCCGCCGGTCACGTCGTAGAGCCGGGGCACCAGGTAGCTGAGGGTGCTCTTGCCCGAGCCGGTCGGACCGACCACGGCGAGGGAGCCCCCGGCCGGGACCGTGATGTCGATCCCCTTCAGGGTCGGCCCGTTCTTGGCCTCGTAGGCGAAGTCCACGCCCTCCAGCCGGACCTCCCCCTTGGCCCGGTCCAGGCGCACCGCGTCCTCGCGCTCGGTGATGTCCACCGGCAGGTCGAGGTACTCGAAGATGCGGGCGAACAGGGCGAGCGAGGTCTGGATCTGCACGCCGGTCGACAGCAGGCTCACGGCGGGCCGGAAGAGGCCCTGCTGGAGGGTGACGAAGGCGACGAGGGTGCCGACGGAGAGGGAGGGGGCACCGGACTGGAGCGCCAGGCCGGCGGCCCAGTAGATCATCGCGGGCATGGCGGCCATCACGATGCCGATGGTCGACATCCGCCAGCGCCCGGCCATGCTGGAGCGCACTTCGAGGCCGACGAGCTTCTCGGACTCCTCGGAGAAGGCGGAGGTGAGCGAGTCGGAGCGGCCCATGGTGCGGCCCAGCAGGATGCCGCTCACCGACAGGGACTCGGTGACCGTGGCGGCCATGGCGGCCATCTGCTTCTGGCGCTGGAAGGTGATCTTCTTGCGCTCGTGGCCGACCCGGCGGCTGATCCACACGAAGACGGGGAGCAGGAGCAGGGAGACGAGGGTGAGCCGCCAGTCGAGCGCGAGCATGGCGACGACGGAGGCGATGACGGCCGTGAGGTTGGAGACCAGCGAGGTCGCGGTCGAGGTGACGGTGGCCTGCATGCCGCCGATGTCGTTGGCGATGCGGGACTGCACCTCGCCCGTGCGCGTGCGCGTGAAGAAGGCCAGCGGCATCCGCTGGAGCTGCGCGTAGACGGCGGTGCGCAGGTCGTGCATGACGCGCTGGCCGACGGTCGTCGAGATGAACGTCTGGAGCACGCCGAAGACGCTGGTGACGACGGCCGTGAGGATCATGCCGAGCGCGAGCAGGCTGAGCAGTCCGGTACGGCCCTGCGGGATCGCGACGTCGAGTATCTCCTTGAGCAGGAACGGCGAGGCGACGCCGACCAGCGAAGAGGCGCCGACCAGCAGGCCGACGACGGCGAGCCGCCCGCGGTAGGGCCGGAAGAGGCCCACGATGCGGCGCAGCTCGCGCGGACGCTCCGCCGGACCCGGGCGGGAGGGGTCGAGTGATTCTTTCGATGGGATCCACTTCGGTTCTTCGGGGCGCATGGGCCTCCTTCTGACGAGACTCGCATGAGCATAGCTCATTGTTACCTATACTCACAATGAATCTGGTCCTGATACTGTTTCCCAGTATGAGGACCTCTTCCGAGACCGACACCACAGACGGCGTTCTCGCGGAGCAGCTGCTGCGCCTGACCCGGCGGCTCCACCGCATCCAGAAACGCCATCTGGAGCCGCTCGGCATCACTCCGGCCCAGTCCCGGCTGCTGCGCCTGGTCTCGCACTACGACCGGGAAGAGTCCCCCCGAATGGCGGATCTCGCCGCCCGCCTGGAGGTCGTGCCGCGCGCCGTCACCACCCTCGTGGACGGCCTGGAGGCCGCCGACTGCGTGCGGCGCGTGCCCGACCCCGCGAACCGGCGCGTCATAAGGATCGAACTCACCGACACCGGCCGCGCCACGCTGCGCCGCCTGCGCAACGCGCGAACCGACGCGGCGGAGGAGATCCTGGCTCCATTGACCGCCGACCAGCGCGAGGTGCTCGGCGGCCTGCTGAACGCTCTGGCGGACGCTCCCCCGGAGCGCCACTGCTGAGAAGCCGAGAAGGCGAGGGGCCGCACATGCCGCTGCTGGAACCGGACCCCGGTGCCCTGCGCCCGCGCGGCGTCGGCGGCCCCGCCCCCGACCGGGTGCCCGGGCACCGGTCGGCCGGCACGCCCGAGCCGCTGCGCACCGAGCTGTGCGAGCTGCTGGGCCCCGAGAAGGTGCTGTGGAAGGTGTCGGACCTCGTCCGCTACGCGTCCGACGCCTCGCCCTACCGGTTCGTCCCGCAGGTCGTGGTGATCGCCGAGGACATCGACGACGTCTCCGCGGTGCTCTCGTACGCCCACGGCAGACAGCGCGACGTCGTCTTCCGCGCCGCCGGGACCTCCCTCAACGGGCAGGCCCAGGGCGAGGACATCCTCGTCGACGTACGCCGCCACTGGGCCGGGATCGAGGTGCTCGACGACGGGCACCTCGCCCGCATCCGCCCCGGCACCACGGTCCTGCGGGCCAATGCCGCTCTCGCCCGGCACGGCCGGATCCTCGGCCCCGACCCGGCCAGCGCCATCGCCTGCACCCTCGGCGGGGTCGTCGCGAACAACGCCTCCGGGATGACGGCGGGGACCACGAGGAACTCGTACCGCACGCTCTCCTCCCTCACCTTCGTCCTGCCCGGCGGCACCGTCGTGGACACGGCCGACCCGATGGCCGACGAGGAGCTCGCGCGGGCCGAACCGGCGCTGTGCCACGGGCTGATGGAGATCAAGCGGGAGATCGAGGCCGATCCGGCCCTCGTCGCCCGCATCCGCGCCAAGTACGAGATCAAGAACACCACCGGCTACCGGCTCGACGCCTACCTCGACGGCAACACCCCCGTCGAGATCCTGCGCGGTCTGATGGTCGGGTCGGAGGGCACCCTCGGTTTCATCGCCGAGGTCGTCTTCGACACCCTGCCGCTGGACCGCGAACTCACCAGCGGCCTGCTGTTCTTCCCGTCGCTGACCGCCGCGGCGGCGGCCGTCCCCCGCTTCAACGAGGCGGGCGCCCTCGCCGTCGAGCTGATGGACGGCAACACCCTGCGCGCCTCGGTCAGCGTGGCGGGCGTCCCCGCCGACTGGGCGGACCTGCCCCGGGAAACGGCCGCGCTCCTGGTGGAGTTCCGCGCTCCGGACGAGACCGGCCGGGCGGCGTACGAGCGCCGGGCGGCCGAGGCCCTCGCCGGGCTGGACCTGGTCGCGCCGGTGGCCTCCGTCACCAACAGCTTCACCCGGGACCCGGGGACCATCTCCGGCTACTGGAAGGCCCGCAAGGCCTTCGTCACGGCGGTCGGCGGGGCCCGCGCCCCGGGCACCACCCTGATCACCGAGGACTTCGCGGTGCCGCCGTCCCGGCTCGCCGAGGCCTGCGAGGCCCTCCTGGAACTCCAGGCGCGGCACGGATTCGACGCCGCCGTCGCCGGTCACGCGGCCCACGGCAACCTGCACTTCCTGCTCGCCTTCGACGCCGCGGAACCCGCCGACGTCGAGCGGTACGCGGCGTTCATGGACGCGTTCTGCCGGCTCACCGTGGAGCGGTTCGACGGATCCCTGAAGGCCGAGCACTCCACCGGCCGCAACATGGCCCCCTATCTGGAACTGGAGTGGGGCCCCGCGGCCACCGAGCTGATGTGGCGCACGAAGCGCACCGTCGACCCGGACGGGGTGCTCGCCGCACGGGTCCTCCTCGACCGGGACCCGCGGGCCCACCTGCGCGGCCTGAAGACCATCCCGCGCGTGGAGGCCGTGGCCGACCCGTGCATCGAATGCGGGTTCTGCGAGCCCACCTGCCCCAGCGAGGACCTGACGACCACCCCCCGCCAACGGATCGTGCTGCGCCGCGAGATGATGCGTCAGCAGCCCGGCTCGCCGGTGCTCGGCGAACTCCTCGACGCCTACGGCTACGACGCCGTCGACACCTGCGCGGGCGACTCCACCTGCAAGCTCGCCTGCCCCGTCGGCATCGACACCGGCGCCCTGATGAAGGACTTCCGCCACCGGCGGCACGGGCCGCGCGAGGAACGGGCCGCCGCGCTCGCCGCGCAGCGGTTCGGGACCGTCGAGGCCGCCGCCCGGCTGGCGGTGTCCGCGGCCGCGAAACTGACCGGCCTGGTCGGGGACCGGCCGCTGGCGGCGCTCACCGGCGCCGCGCGCAAGGCCGTGCGGCCCGACCTGGTGCCGCGGTGGCTGCCGCAGATGCCGGGCGCCGCCGCGCGCAGACTGCCGGCCACCGAACGGGTGGGCGCCGCGGCCGTCTACTACCCGGCCTGCGTCAACCGCATCTTCGGCGGCCCCCGCGACCGGCCCGGCCCCTCCCTGCCGGAAGCCGTGGTCGCCGTGTCGCAGCGGGCCGGCCTCCCCGTGTGGATCCCCCACGACGTGACCGGCACCTGCTGCGCGACGATCTGGCACTCCAAGGGCTACGACGCGGGCAACCGCCTGATGGCGAACCGGATCGTCGAGGCCGCCTGGGGCTGGACGGCGGGCGGACGGCTGCCCCTCGTGGTCGACGCCTCCTCCTGCACCCTGGGCATCGCGCACGAGGTGGTCCCGTACCTGACCGAGGACAACCGGGCCCTGCACGCGGAGCTGCGGATCGTCGACTCGGTCGTGTGGGCGGCGCAGGACCTGCTGCCGCACCTGGAGATCCGCCGCACGGTGGCTTCGGCGGTGCTGCACCCCACCTGTTCCATGCAGCACCTGGGCGACGAGGCACAGCTGCGCACGGTGGCCGGGGCCTGCGCCCGCGAGGTGGTGGTCCCGGCCGAAGCGGGCTGCTGCGCCTTCGCGGGTGACCGCGGCATGCTGCATCCGGAGCTGACGGCCTCGGCCACGGCCCGCGAGGCCGGGGAGGTGACGGCGCGGGCCTTCGACGCGTACCTGTCGGCGAACCGGATGTGCGAGGTGGGCATGGAGCGGGCCACGGGCCGGAGCTACTGCTCCGCCCTGCTCGAACTGGAGCGCGCCACCCGTCCCTGAGCCCCGGCCCCGACCTGCTGCGACGTCGTCCGGCACGACCGAAAACCCCTTGGCGAAAGCCCCTGGCCAGCGGAAAATCGTTTGCCGCGGCCAGGTCCGGAAGACGAACCTTGCACTGTTTGAGCCACCCGACCAGTCATGAGGCGTCATGCAGATCAGCGATCTTCCGTATCCGGATCCCGGGGTGCCCGACGCCCGTTCAGGTCCGCGTCTCCTGGCCTGGCTGGGCCGGGGGCAGATCGGCGGTCAGCTCAAGAGCCTGGCCTGGGGCATGCTGCACTTCTCCGGGGTCGTCGGACTTCCGTACGCGATCGGGCTGGGCGTCGAGGCGGTCGTCGACCGCGACTCCGACCGCCTGCTGCTCGTCGGCGGGCTGCTCGTGCTGCTCGGCATCGCCATCGCCGTCGGCGACACGATGCTCCACCGCACGGCCGTCACCAACTGGATCACCGCCTCCGCACGCGTGCAGCAGCTGCTGGCGCGCAAGACGGCCGAGCTGGGCGCCGCCCTGACCCGCCGGGTCGCCGCGGGCGAGGTGGTGGCCGTGTCGACCGGTGACGTGGAGAAGATCGGCTGGTTCGTCGAGGCGGTCTCCCGCTTCCTCGCCGCCGCCTTCGCGGTCGTCCTCGTCTGCGTCGGCCTGCTGTTCTACGCACCCGAGCTGGGCGTCGTCGTGGCGATCGGCGTACCGGTGGTCGCGCTGGCGGCGCTGCCGCTGCTGCCCCGCGCCACCAAGCGCGCCGACGTGCAGCGTGAGAAGGCGGGCAGGGCCACCGAGCTGGCGTCCGACACCGTCGCGGGGCTGCGCGTCCTGCGCGGCATCGGCGGCGAGGAACTGTTCCTCAGCCGCTACCGCGAGGCCTCCCAGGACGTCCGCGAGGCGGCCGTGCGCAGTGCCCGGATGTGGGCGCTGATCTCCGCGATCCAGGTGCTCCTGCCGGGTGCGCTGATGATCACGGTGGTCTGGTACGGCTCCGCGCTGGTCCTGGACGGGCGCATCGAGGTGGGTGAACTCGTCGCCGCGTTCAGTGCGGTGGCCACGATGCTCTATCCGCTGCGGCACTTCGAGGAGATCGCCATGGCGTACTCCTTCTCCCGGCCCTCCGCCAAGCGGGCCGCCCGGGTGCTGGCCCTGACCCGGACGGACGCCGCCGGCGAGCGGCCCGCGTCGACCTCAACGTCCGCGTCCGCGTCCGCGGGGACGGTGCAGGCCCCGGCTCCGGGCGGGGACCTGTACGACCCGGGGACCGGACTGCTGGCCCCCGCCGGCCGCTTCACCGCCGTCGTGTGCGGGGACCCGGACCTGGCGGGGCGGCTCGCGGAGCGGCTCGGCGGCCACCCCATGGCCGAGGCGTCCGCGGAAGGCGGCGGACCTTCGGTCCTGCTCGGCGGGGTCGCACTCGACGAGCTCGCGCTGGACACCGCGCGCACGCTGGTCCTCGTACAGGACAAGGACCCCGTGCTGCTGTCCGGCACGCTGCGCGACCTGTTCGCCGTACCCGCCTCGGGAGCGGTCGAGGTGGCGGACGCCCTGGAGGCGGCCCAGTGCGCGGACGTCCTCCAGGCGCTGCTGCAGTCCGCCCCGGACGGCACCTCGGACCCGATGGACGCGCGGATCACCGAGCGGGGGCGCTCCCTGTCCGGCGGCCAGCGCCAGCGGCTCGCGCTGGCGCGGTCCCTGGTCACCGACCCGGAGGTGCTGGTGCTGGACGAGCCGACCTCGGCGGTCGACTCCCACACCGAGGCCCGGATCGCGGAGGGTGTCGCAGCCCTGCGCGCCGGTCGCACCACCGTGGTCATGGCCTCCTCGCCGCTGCTGCTGGACCGCGCCGACCGGGTCGTCCTCATCGACGAGGGCACGGTGGCCGCGGTCGGGACGCACCGGGAGCTGCTGCGCGACGAACCGCGCTACCGGGCGGTCGTCACCCGCGAGACGGAGGACGAGCAGGAGAGCGCCCGCCTGGAACTGGACCGGCTCGAAGAAGCACTCACAGAGATCGAGGAATCCGCATGATCGGCGTGGCGCCACCGGAGTACGATCCGGCGGCCCCCGAGACGGCCGCGACGCTGCCCGTGGGCACGTCGCAGACCGTACGGGCTTATGTGCGCGGCCTGTTCCGGCGCCACCGGCGGGCCTTCCTGGCGCTGGTGTCGGTCAACGCGGTCGCAGTGATCGCCTCCATGGTGGGCCCGTACCTGCTGGGCGGGGTCGTGGACGATCTCGCGGAGGGGGCGCGGGAGCTGCACCTGGGGCGCGTGGCGCTGCTGTTCGGCGGGGCGCTCGTGCTGCAGACGCTGTTCGTCCGGCTGGTCCGGCTGCGCGGCGCGATGCTGGGCGAGGAGATGCTGGCCGATCTGCGCGAGGACTTCCTCGTGCGGTCGGTGGCACTGCCGCCGGGCGTCCTGGAGCGGGCCGGCACCGGTGACCTGCTGTCGCGGATCACCACCGACATCGACCGGCTGGCCAACGCGATGCGCGAGGCCGTGCCGCAGCTGGCCATCGGCGTGGTGTGGGTGGGACTGCTGTTCGGCGCGCTCGCGGTCACCGCGCCGCCGCTGGCGCTGGCCGCGATGGTGGCGCTGCCGGTGATGGTCCTGGGCTGCCGCTGGTACTTCCGGCGGGCGCCGTCGGCGTACCGCTCGGAGGCCGCCGGTTACGCGGCGGTGGCGGCAGCGCTGACCGAGACGGTCGACGCGGGCCGTACGGTCGAGGCCCACCGTCTCGGGCGGGACCGGATCGCGCTCTCGGAGCGGCGGATCACCGAGTGGGTCGCGTGGGAGCGGTACACGCTGTTCCTGCGGTCGGTGCTCTTCCCCGTCATCAACGTCACCTATGTGACGATCCTCGGATCGGTGCTCCTCATCGGCGGCTACTGCGTGATCCAGGGCTGGATGTCGGTGGGACAGCTGACCACGGGTGCGCTGCTGGCGCAGATGATGGTCGATCCGATCGGCCTGATCCTGCGCTGGTACGACGAACTGCAGATCGCCCAGGTGTCGCTGGGCCGCCTGGTGGGCGTACGGGAGATCGAGCCGGACGCGGGCGACGCGAAGGTCGCGCCCGAGGGCCGGGGCGTGCGCGCGCAGGAGGTCCACTTCGGGTACCGGGAGGGCGTGGACGTCCTGCACGAGGTGTCGATGTCCGTGCCGCCGGGCACCCGGATGGCACTGGTCGGCCCTTCGGGCGCGGGCAAGTCCACCCTGGGCCGGCTGCTGGCGGGCATCTACGCACCCCGGACCGGCGAGGTCACCCTGGGCGGGGCCCGGCTGTCGCAGATGCCGGCGGAGCGGGTGCGTGAGCACGTGGCACTGGTCAACCAGGAGCACCACGTGTTCGTGGGCTCGCTGCGCGACAACCTGCGGCTGGCCCGGACGGGCGCCGCGGACGCGGAGCTCTGGGCTGCGCTGGGCGCGGTGGACGCGGAGGGCTGGGCGCGGGCCCTGGAGGCCGGCCTGGACACCGAGGTCGGCTCCGGTGGTACGGCGCTCACCCCGGCGCAGGCCCAGCAGGTGGCGCTGGCCAGGCTGGTGCTCGCGGATCCGCACACGCTGGTCCTGGACGAGGCCACCTCGCTGCTGGACCCGCGCGCCGCACGGCACTTGGAGCGTTCGCTGGCCCGGGTGCTGGACGGCCGTACGGTCATCGCGATCGCCCACCGGCTGCACACCGCGCACGACGCGGACGTCATCGCGGTGGTCGAGGGGGGCCGCATCAGCGAGCTCGGCTCCCACGACGACCTGGTCGCGGCGGACGGCGCCTACGCGGCCCTGTGGCGCTCCTGGCACGGCTGACCGGCCGTGGTCCCGGCCCGGCCCGGCCCGGCCCCTGACCGGGTCAGGGGCCGGGCCGGGTCTAGATGAAGCCGAGGGCCGAGGCCCCGCCGAAGCCTCCGAGCAGGAGGAAGACCGGCATCAGGACCTTGAGCTCGACCCAGCTGCCCGCGCGGAAGCGCATCATCTTGGGCGGGCCGATCGGGTACCAGCGCTTGCCCGCGATGGGGAGCGGCCACAGGATCGGGCAGCCGGAGACGGTCAGGGCGTCGCCGATGTCGTGCACCAGGGCGCCGAGGAGGATCGGCAGGCCCAGCCAGAGGTACTCCTGGCCGGGTGCGGTGAACAGCCAGCCCGCGCCGTTGCCGGGCTGGTCGAGCACGCCCGCCAGGATCCAGGCGCTGGTGGCGCCCAGCAGCCAGACGAGGATGTCGCTGGACATCCGGGCGGCCCGCCACAGCAGACCTTCCACGGCCAGCACCAGGTGGACGAAGAGGATCGCCAGCACGCCCCAGCGGTCGGCGCTCACGGCGATGGCGGAGGCGCCGCCGCCGATCAGGACCGCCCAGAGCCAGGTGTGCGTCAGGGTGCGGTGGCCGCCGGTGCGGCGGGCGTCCTTGGTGGAGCGGGTGGCCTTGTAGACCGCGTAGGAAATCTTGTCGACCACCTCGCACATGCCCTTGGAGAGGGGGCCGAAGGCGCGCGAGATCGTCGCCGACTTGTGGTCGAGGTCGGGAGCGAGGGCGGCGCCGGCGCAGATCAGCGCGCCGACGACGAGGACCGGCCACGGCATGGGGTGTCCGGCGGCCGCGGTCGCCGCCCCCACCCCCAGCCAGGCCGCTGCCCCGGACAGTGAGTGAGCCGGACCCATCATGGTCGTTCCCCGCCCCGGTGGTGTGCTGGTCGGGCCCCGTCGACGGTTCGTTCGGGCCGCATCGACGGCACAGCGTACCGTCGGTGATCTTCCTTCCGTCCGCCGGTTCCCTCATCCGGGGGGAAGCCAGGCAAGATGGGGGGTGTGACCCTCATTGATCAGCTCCCGCCGAACGCCGACCCCGACGCCCTCTTCGAGGCTTTCTCCTCGTGGGCGGAGGACCAGGGCATCACCCTGTACCCGGCTCAGGAGGAGGCGCTGATCGAGGTCGTCTCCGGGGCGAACGTGATCCTTTCCACCCCGACCGGCTCCGGCAAGAGCCTCGTCGCGGCGGGCGCCCACTTCACGGCCCTGGCCCAGGACAAGGTCACCTTCTACACCGCCCCCATCAAGGCACTGGTGTCGGAGAAGTTCTTCGACCTGTGCAAGCTCTTCGGCACCGAGAACGTCGGCATGCTGACCGGCGACGCCTCCGTGAACGCGGACGCCCCGGTGATCTGCTGCACCGCCGAGGTGCTGGCCTCCATCGCCCTGCGCGACGGCAAGCACGCCGACATCGGCCAGGTCGTGATGGACGAGTTCCACTTCTATGCGGAGCCGGACCGCGGCTGGGCCTGGCAGATCCCGCTGCTGGAGCTGCCGCAGGCGCAGTTCGTCCTGATGTCGGCGACCCTCGGCGACATGAAGCGGTTCGAGGAGGACCTGACCCGGCGCACGGGCCGGCCGACCTCCGTGGTCCGCTCCGCCACCCGGCCCGTCCCGCTGTCGTACGACTACGTGACGACGCCGATCACGGACACCATCACCGAGCTGCTGGAGACGCGGCAGGCGCCGGTCTACATCGTGCACTTCACGCAGGCCCAGGCCGTCGAGCGGGCCCAGTCGCTGATGAGCATCAACATGTGCACGCGCGAGGAGAAGGACAAGATCGCCGAGCTCATCGGCAACTTCCGCTTCACCACCAAGTTCGGCCAGAACCTCTCCCGCTACGTCCGGCACGGCATCGGCGTCCACCACGCCGGCATGCTGCCCAAGTACCGGCGGCTCGTCGAGAAGCTCGCCCAGGCCGGTCTGCTCAAGGTGATCTGCGGTACCGACACCCTCGGCGTCGGCGTCAACGTGCCGATCCGTACGGTGCTGTTCACCGCGCTCACCAAGTACGACGGCAACCGGGTCCGGACCCTGCGCGCCCGTGAGTTCCACCAGATCGCCGGACGGGCCGGCCGGGCCGGCTTCGACACGGCGGGCTACGTGGTCGCGCAGGCGCCCGAGCACGTCATCGAGAACGAGAAGGCCCTCGCGAAGGCCGGCGACGACCCGAAGAAGCGCCGCAAGGTGGTCCGCAAGAAGGCCCCCGAAGGCTTCGTCGCCTGGTCGGACACCACCTTCGAGAAGCTGATCGCCGCCGACCCCGAGCCGCTGACCTCGCGGTTCAAGGTCACCAACATCATGCTGCTGTCGGTCATCGCCCGGCCGGGCGACGCCTTCAAGGCGATGCGGCACCTCCTCGAGGACAACCACGAGCCGCGCAAGGCCCAGCTGCGGCACATCCGGCGGGCCATCGCGATCTACCGTTCGCTGCTGGACGGCGGAGTGGTCGAGAAGCTCGACACCCCGGACGCGGAGGGCCGCACCATCCGGCTCACGGTCGACCTCCAGCAGGACTTCGCGCTCAACCAGCCGCTGTCCACCTTCGCGCTGGCCTCCTTCGACCTGCTGGACCCCGAGTCCCCCTCCTACGCACTGGACATGGTGTCCGTCGTCGAGTCCACGCTGGACGACCCGCGCCAGATCCTGGCCGCCCAGCAGAACAAGGAACGCGGCATCGCGGTCGGCCAGATGAAGGCCGACGGGATCGAGTACGAGGAGCGGATGGAACGTCTCCAGGACGTCACCTATCCCAAGCCGCTCGAGGAACTGCTCCTCCACGCCTACGACGTGTACGCCAAGAGCCACCCCTGGGTCCGAGACCACCCCGTCTCCCCCAAGTCGATCATCCGCGACATGTACGAACGCGCGATGACCTTCACCGAGTTCACCTCCTTCTACGAGCTGGCCCGTACCGAGGGCATCGTGCTGCGCTACCTGGCCGGAGCGTTCAAGGCGCTGGACCACACCATCCCCGACGACCTCAAGTCCGAGGACCTCCAGGACCTGATCGCCTGGCTCGGCGAGCTGGTCCGCCAGGTGGACTCCAGCCTGCTGGACGAGTGGGAGCAGCTGGCGAACCCGGAGGTGGAGACGGCGGAGCAGGCCCAGGAGAAGGCCGACCAGGTCAAGCCGGTCACGGCGAACTCCCGCGCCTTCCGCGTCCTGGTCCGCAACGCCATGTTCCGCAGGGTGGAGCTGGCCGCGCTCGACCACGTGAACGTGCTGGGCGAGCTGGACGGCGAGTCCGGCTGGGACGCCGACGCCTGGGGCGACGCCCTGGACGGCTACTGGGACGAGTACGACGACCTGGGCACCGGCCCCGACGCCCGCGGCCCGAAGCTGCTCCAGATCGAGGAGGACCCGGCGCACGGCCTGTGGCGCGTCCGCCAGACCTTCGCCGACCCCAACGGGGACCATGGCTGGGGCATCAGCGCCGAGGTCGACCTCGCGGCCTCCGACGAGGAGGGACGGGCGGTCATCCGCGTCACCTCGGTCGGCGAACTCGGCGCGCTCTGACCGGACCCCCCGACCCGCCGGATCCTTTGGACCTGACAGTGGAGAACCCCTGATGACGAACCCGGCCGAGAGACTGGTCGATCTGCTCGATCTGGAGCAGATCGAGGTCAACATCTTCCGTGGCGCCAGCCCGCAGGAATCCCTCCAGCGCGTCTTCGGCGGCCAGGTGGCCGGGCAGGCACTGGTGGCCGCCGGCCGGACCACCGAGGGCGACCGTCCGGTCCACTCGCTGCACGCGTACTTCCTGCGCCCCGGCATCCCCGGGGTGCCGATCGTGTACCAGGTGGAGCGGGTGCGCGACGGGCGGTCCTTCACCACGCGCCGGGTCACCGCGGTCCAGCAGGGCAAGACGATCTTCAATCTCACCGCCTCCTTCCATCAGCCGGAGGAGGGCAGCATCGAGCACCAGCTGCCTCCTCGCCTCGACTTCCCCCACCCGGACGCGCTCCCCAAGGTCGCGGACGAGATCCGCGAGCACCTGGGGGCGCTGCCCGAGGCGCTGGAGCGGATGGCCCGCCGCCAGCCCTTCGACATCCGCTACGTGGACCGGCTCCGCTGGGCTCCCGAGGAGCTCAAGGACGCCGACCCCCGCAGCGCGGTGTGGATGCGCGCGGTCGGTCCACTGGGCGACGACCCGCTCGTGCACACCTGCGCCCTCACCTACGCCAGTGACATGACCCTCCTCGATGCCGTGCGCATCCCCGTGGAACCGCTGTGGGGCATGCGCGGCTTCGACATGGCTTCCCTGGACCACGCGATGTGGTTCCACCGGCCGTTCCGCGCCGACGAGTGGTTCCTGTACGACCAGGAGTCACCCATCGCGCACGGCGGCCGCGGCCTGGCCCGTGGCCGCATCTACGACCTGGAGGGCAGGCTGCTGGTCTCCGTGGTCCAGGAGGGCCTGTTCCGTCCGTACTCCCCGCGGCCGGCCACGCCGGCCGAGCCGTCCCCGAAGAGCTGAGCGCCCCCATGGCCACCCCGGTCCTCCCCTGCCCCTGCGGGCTGCCCGCCGCCTACCCGCAGTGCTGCGGCCGCTTTCACTCCGGCGCGCAGCAGGCGCCCACGGCCGAACTCCTGATGCGCTCGCGCTTCAGCGCCTTCTCCGTGGGCGACACCGCCTACCTGATGCGGTCCTGGCACCCCTCGACCCGCCCGGGCCGGCTCGACCTGGATCCCGGACAGCGCTGGGAGCGGCTGGAGATCCTCGGTACGGAACGCGGCGGGATGTTCGAGACCGAGGGCTCCGTGGAATTCCGGGCGCACTACCGCGAGGGACGGCACACCGGTTCGCTGCACGAGCTGAGCGGCTTCTCCCGCGAGGCAGGGGCCTGGGTCTACGTCGGCCCGCTCTCCCCCGTCGACTTCGACTGACCGCGGGCCCCGGTCAGGGCGAAGTCGAGGCTGGTGCGGTACCAGAGGGTCTCCTCCCCGGGCCCGGCCTTCAGCAGCGTCAGCGCCACGGCGGCCGCGGCCGGGGCCTGCGGGTGCCCGTACGGCGGGGGCGGGGCCAGGACGGCGAGCACGATCCGCTCCGCCGGGTCGGGCACGGCCTCCCGCAGTTCGTCCTCGGGGAGCACGCAGGCCAGGACGGCCGCGCGCTCCCACGGGTCGGCGGTCCGTCTGAGCAGCAGCCCGACATGCCTCGCCCGCCATCGCCGCGGGCGCAGATCGGCCCGGGCTGCGATCAGCTCCCGGTCCTCGGGCGGCGCTGTCCCGCGCAGCAGGGCGGGCTCCCGCTCGGCGAACTCCCTCAGCTCCGCGGCCAGGTAGAGCCACACGACGGCCCGGTAGCGGTTGATCCGGTACCCCACCGGTGTCAGGTGCCCGCAGCGCGCGAGCCGGGTGAACCGGCTGGGTCCGACCCCCAGGACCTCCGCTCCGGCGTCCGCACCCGCCACGGCCCTGACCTTCTCGCGCAGGGCGTGGGCCCCGCTCTCCGCCGGCAGGCCCGCTGCCGCTGCGACCCGGTCCAGCTCGGCCCGGGCGTACCGCGCGCCGCCGCCGGGAGCCGGCCGTCCGGCGCGCACGATCCCGAGCTGGACGGCCCGGGCGAACTCACTGCGGCTCAGGCCCAGTTCCCCGGCGGCCTGCACGCCGCCCACCAGCCCGTCCGCCTCCGGCGCCGGCTCCGGCCGCCCCTGCGCCCGCGCCGGCCGGCAGTCGGACTCGGCGTCCCGCAGCGCGGTCTCCATCTGCATCATCATCACGGTCTCCCCCACCAGAAGTGATTACTCTGTGTGAAGACCGTAACTCCGGGCGACGGCGTCCCGCGAGGCCTGTGGACAACTCCCGGAACCTGCCCCGGACCTGCCCCGGACCTGCCCCGGACCGCCGCGGATCGGGCCGTTCAGCCGCCCGTGATGCGCCGCTCCGCCACCCCGAGGTGCTCACCCACCCGGTTGACCAGCAGGGTCATCTCGTACGCGACCTGGCCGATGTCGGACTCGGCGGCGCTCAGCACGCACAGGCAACTGCCCGCGCCCGCCGCCATCACGAAGAGGACCCCCTCGTCGTACTCGACCATGGTCTGGCGCACCTCACCGGCCCGGAAGTGCCGCCCCGAACCCTTCGCCAGGCTCTGCAGACCGGCCGCCACGGCCGCCAGGTGTTCGGCGTCCTCCCGCGCGAGACCCGCGCTCGCCCCCGTGACCAGCCCGTCATTGGACAGCACCACCGCGTGACGCACCTGTTGGACCCTGCGCGTGAGGTCGTCGAGCAGCCAGTCGAGCTGCTTGTCCAGTGCCATTCCGAGCCCCTCCCCGTCGACGCGGCCGACATGGCCGCGCCCCGCCCCGCGTAGTCGTCCCGCCAGCCTTCCCCACCAGTGCCTTTCCGGCAAGGAGGATGTCCCCATGGCGAAGAAGATGACTCAAGAGGAATGGCGGACTTTCGTCTCCCACTCCACCCGCACCGGAAAGCTGTCCACCGTCCGCGAGGACGGAAGCCCCCACATCGCTCCCATCTGGTTCGTACTCGACGGTGACTCCTTCGTGTTCAACACCGGCAAGGACACCGTCAAGGGGCGCAATCTCGCCCGTGACGGCCGGGTCGCGCTCTGCGTGGACGACGACCGGCCGCCCTTCTCCTACGTCGTGCTCCAGGGCAGCGCCGAGATCAGCGAGTACGCGGACGGACCGGAGGAGATCCTGACCTGGGCCACGCGCATCGGCGCCCGCTACATGGGGGCGGAGCGGGCCGAGGCCTTCGGCCGCCGCAACGCCGTCCCCGGCGAACTCCTCGTCCGGGTGCCCATCGCGAAGGTGATCGCCCAGGCGGGCGTGGCCGACTGAACGGGCCGCGCCCCGGCCGGACCTGCGGGCCCGGTTCACACGGAGCCGGACTGCGGCTCCACCGAGTCCAGCAGCCGGGCGGTGTGCACCCGCCCGGCGTACTCGACCAGCCTGATCAGCACTTCCTTCCCCGAGTCCTTGTCCCGCGCATCGCACAGCACCACCGGTGTCCCCTGTTCCAGATCCAGCGCCCGGGACACCTCGTTCGCCCCGTAGCGCCGCGCCTGCGTGAAGCAGTTGACGGCCACGACGAACGGGATGCGCCGGTGCTCGAAGTAGTCCACCGCCGGGAAGCAGTCCTCCAGCCGCCGGGTGTCGGCGAGCACCACCGCGCCGAGAGCGCCCTGCGACAGCTCGTCCCACAGGAACCAGAAGCGGTCCTGTCCCGGGGTCCCGAACAGGTACAGCGACAGCCCCGACCGGATGGTGATCCGGCCGAAGTCCATGGCCACGGTGGTGGTCGTCTTCTGGTCCACCCCTCCCGTGTCGTCGACCAGTTCGCCCGCCTCGCTCAGCAGCTCCTCGGTCCGCAGCGGCCGGATCTCGCTCACCGCGCCCACCAGCGTGGTCTTCCCCACCCCGAAACCGCCCGCCACGAGGATCTTCAGCGCGAGCGAGGCCAGTTCGGTGTCGGCTTCGGCATCGTGTCGTCCCATCACAGTGCTCGCAATCCCTCGATGACTTCCCGCAGAATCCGCTCGTCCGGCAGCTGGGCGGGCGGTACCGGCCTGCTCACCTTGACGTGCCCGCCCTCCAGCAGGTCCCCGAGCAGGACCCGCACCACCCCCACCGGCAGATCGGCGTCGGCGGACAGCTCCGCCACCGACTGGGTCTCGGACCGGCAGAGTCCGAGCAGCGCCCGGTGCTCGGGGCCGAGCAGCGACTCGGCCGCCGCGTCGGTTCCCTCCGGGTCCACCACGACGAGGGCGATCAGGTCGAAGCGGACCCCGTGGGGTCCCGGCTTCGTCCGCCCGCCGGTCATCGCGTACGGACGGACGAGGGGGCCCGCGTCGGCGTCGTACCACTGGCCTTTCATGTGCCGGACCGCCGCCCTCAACCGGCGGCCGGCGGCTGCGCCGCGAACCTGGGCGGGGTGTAGAGGTGCTCGCCGACCCGCTTCACCAGCCGGGCCATCTCGTACGCGATCAGGCCGATGTCGGCGCTGGCAGCGCTGAGGACGGCCAGGCAGGAGCCGTCGCCCGCGGCCGCGACGAAGAGGAAGCCCTCGTCCATCTCGACCATCGTCTGGCGCACGCCTCCGGTGTGGAAGTGCCGGCCCGTGCCCTTGGCCAGGCTGTGGAAGCCGGAGGCCACGGCAGCCAGGTGCTCGGCGTCCTCCCGGCTCAGTGCGCTGGAGGCGCCGACCGCCAGACCGTCGTTGGACAGGACCACGGCGTGGCGGACCTCGCGGACCCGGACGACGAGGTCGTCCAGCAGCCAGTCCAGTTCACCCGACCGGCGGACGCCGTCGAGGTCGATCCTCTGGTGTTCGATCATCACACTTCTCCTTCGCTGCCTGCGTGAGGGGAGTTCTCCCGGGTACCGCGGGCCCAGCCGTCCCGGTAGGCCGCCATCCGGTCCCGCGCCTGCTCGGGGCTGCGGTCCGGCGCGTCCGCGGGGTGCCCGTCGCGCGCCGGGTCCTTGGCGGGGGGCGCCTCGCGCAGCTGGGGGACGAGGCTGGCCTGGCGCACCCGGCGCGGCAGTTCGGTCACCGAGGCCGGGGGCTGGCCGGGGGCGCCGTGGGCCGCGGACGGGTGGGTACGGGTGGCCGCGGGGCCGGACCCGCGCGGCCGGAGCGAAGCCACCGGAGCCGGACGCTGCTCCGGTGGGGCAGCGGCCCGGCCCTGCCCCAGAGGAGCATTCGCGGGCCCGGGAGCCCGGTCGTGCCCCTGGGGCCGGTCGCCGGGAGCGGCGGCCCGGTCGGGGGCCGGGCTCCGGTCGGGGGCCGGGCTCGTGTCGGGTGCTGAGGGCCGGTCGGGTGCTGAGGGCCGGCCCGGGGCCGCGATGCCGCGTACCTCGTCCCGTACCGTCGCCCCGGCGTGCGCGTCCTCCCGTACGACGGTCATGGCGGGTGCCTGCTCCGCCCGCGGCGCCCGCGCGTCGTGGCGGTCCGGGCGGCGGACCGGCATCTCGGCCGGCTGCTCGGGGGCCGCGGCTCCGGCAGTGATGGCGCTCTGGAGCAGGGAGTTGGGCAGCAGGACCACGGCGGTGGTGCCACCGTAGGGCGACGTGCGCAGGTGCACCTTCACACCGTGGCGGGCCGAGAGGCGGCTGACCACGAAGAGCCCGAGCCGGTCACTGTCGAAGAGGTCGAGCGCCTCGGACTGCTCGATGCGGCGGTTGGCGTCGGTCAGCGTCTCCCGGCCCATGCCGAGCCCGCGGTCCTCGACCTCCAGGACGTAGCCCGCACCGACGGGCTCGCCGCTGACGCGGACCTTGGTGTGCGGCGGGGAGAACTGGGCCGCGTTCTCGATGAGTTCGGCGAGCAGGTGGGTCAGGTCGGCCACGGCTCCGCCGACGACCGCGGCCTCGGCGAGCTGACGGACCTCGACGCGCGGGTAGTCCTCGATCTCGGAGACGGCCGCCCGGACCACGTTCGTCAGCGGGACCGGCAGCCGCCAGGCCCGGCCGGGCGCGGCGCCGGAGAGGATGATCAGGCTCTCGGCGTGCCTGCGCATCCGGGTGGTGAGGTGGTCGAGACGGAAGAGGTCGCCGAGCTCGTTCGGGTCGTCGGCGCGCCGTTCCATCGAGTCGAGCAGGGTGAGCTGCTTGTGCACCAGGACCTGGCTGCGCCGGGCGAGGTTGACGAACACGCCGGAGACCCCGCTGGCCAGTTCCGCCCGCTCCACCGCGGCGCTGAGGGCGGCCCGGTGGACGGTGGCGAGGGCCTCGCCGACCTGGGTGATCTCGTCGTCGGCCGGAGGTCCGGGCGGTGCCTCCGCCTCGACGTCGATGTCCCGCCCCGCCCGCAGCCGGTCCATGGCGTCGGGAAGTTTGCGGTGGGCGATCTCCAGGGCGGTGTTGCGCAGGGAGACGAGTTCGACGACCAGGGCGCGGCCGATGCGCACCGAGATGAAGAGGGAGGCGGCCACGGCGGCCAGGCCGAGCAGTACGGCGGCGCCCGCGGGGCTCAGCGCTCCTTCGGCGAACGGGTCCGCGCGGTCGGCGGCCGCGGTGTGCGCGGCCTCGTCGATCTCCCGCATCGCGGCGCCGATGCCGGTGTGGGCGGCCTCCCAGCCCTGCGGGGCTCCCACCGCGTCCCGGGAGGTCCCGGCGGCCAGCGCCCGGTCCTCGGCGCCGGTGAGGTCGGCGTAGGCGGCGCTCTTGGCCACGGACTGCCATGCGGTCTGCTGGGCCGCGGGGAGGTCCGCGGTGGCGTCGGCGGTCAGGAAGCGGCGGGTCTCGACGGCGCCGGTCAGGCGGCGGACCGTTTCGGCAGAACGCGGGCCCGGCAGCGCCAGCAGTGCGTCCTCCCGGGAGAGGAACTCGCGGGCGCGGGCGAATTCGAGCAGCACGCGGGCGTCGGGGCCGAGTTCGGCATCCTGTCCGTCGGAAAGGGAGCCGACGACGGCGAGGGCCGAATCGACCACGCGCGTGTAGATCTCGAACGCCGCCTCCGGCGTGGCCCGGCGGCCGGCGATGTCCTTGCGTTGCGCGGTGAGCGCGTCGGCGGCGGCGACGAAGGCGTCCAGGCGGACCACCACATCGGTGCGGTAGCCGCCGGAGTCGGCGACGGTGTGCTGTTCGCCCAGGCGCAGCCGCTGGACGGCCGCGTCGGTACGGCGGGTCTGCTGGTCCAGGGCGGCGCCCGGGTCCGCGGCGGGATCGGCCAGCAGGCGGACCGCGGCGCGCCGTTCGGCCTGGAGCTCGGTGACGGCGGCGGAGACGGGGGTGCGTATCTCCGCGTCGACCTGCTGGACGCGGCTGAGCCGGGCGATGTCCTGGGCGGTGCTGACGGTGGCGAAGCCCCAGAGGGCGAGCAGCGAGACGACGGGGACCATCAGGAGGGAGACGATCTTGGCCCGTACGGTGCGGGGGCGCAGTCGCAGCCGGGGGCCGTCGCCGTGGACCGGCTCGGGGGCGCCCTGGGGGGTGCGGCGCAGCGGCGGTTCCTCGGCCGGCGGCCCGGCGTGGGCCCGGCGGCCGCGGGCCGCAGGCGCGGGCAGCCGCGGCGCCGCTGCGTCCGTATTTCTGCGGGGTGTGCGCATGGGCTCCTCGTTCCGGGGCGCTACGTGCCGGTGCGGTGGTGGGCGGCTGGGGTGCGAAGCGGTGGTGCGGAGGGGGCAGAGGCAGTCGGGGGCGTGCGGTCCCGGTTCAGTGCGCGGCGACCCGCTGGTCCCCCAGGTGCTGTGCGGAGGCGGAGGCGGCGCGTTCGTCAGCGGTCGGGGACAGCGCGACGAAGGCGGAGGTGATGAACAGGTAGGAACCGAGTCCGACGGCGAGGGGGAAGATGAACTGCATGGCCGTGGCCCCCGGCAGGGCGCCGTCCGAGGGGGTGACGCTGACGCCGACGGCCATCATTCCGGTGTAGTGCATGCTGCTGACCGCGGCGCCCATCACGAGGGAGGCGACGGCGACCGCCACCGGTGCCTTGATGTTGAGCGCGGCCCACAGGGCCGCCGTGGCGGCCACGACGGCGATGGCCACGGAGAGGCCGACGGCGAGAGGCTCGTACGATATGTCCCCGTGCAGGCGCAGGGCCGCCATGCCGAGGTAGTGCATGCTGGCGACGCCCAGACCGGTGGTGAGGCCGCCGAGTACGAGGGCCCGGCCGCGGTCCTTGCCGTAGCCGACGGCGAAGACCCCCGCGCCGACGACCAGCATGGCGACCAGCAGGCTGAGGATGGTCAGCGGCACGTTGTAGTGGATCTCGGTGCCGGTGACGTCGAAGCCGAGCATGGCGACGAAGTGCATCGTCCAGATGCCGGTTCCGATGGCGGAGGCCGCGGTGAGGAGCCAGTTGCGGCGGGAGGATCCGGTCGCGGCGAGCGCGCGGACGGTGCAGCGCAGGCCGAGGGCGGCGCCGATCGATGCCATCACGTATGACAGCGCGGGTGTCAGCCAGCCATAGGCGGCGTGGTCCAGGTGTCCCATGGCCACGGGACGCTAGTCCGGGTGAGGGCGCGAACAAGGGGCGCATTTCGAAAGACGCTGGAACTGCTGGAATATGACAGAGCTACGTTCAACTCCGATCACGCCACGTACCACCTTGCACACGGTCCGCACGCACAGGGGCGCGCGCCGGTGCGGGATCATGGGCTCATGAGCGAAGACCACACACACGTGCAGGAGTTCTTCGGGGCGCGCGCCGCCGACTGGGACCGCAAGTTCCCCTCGGACGGACCCGCCTTCGCCACCGCCGTGGCCGAGTTCGGGCTGCGCCCCGGTGACCGCGTGCTCGACGCGGGCTGCGGCACCGGGCGGGCACTGAGCCCGCTGCGCGCCGCCGTCGGGCCCTCCGGGCTCGTGCTCGGGGCCGACCTCACCCCGCAGATGCTGACCGCCGCGCAGCAGGCCGGGCGCGCCGCCGAGGGCGCGCTGCTGCTCGCGGACGTGGCGAGGCTGCCCCTGCGGGACGCGGCGCTCGACGCGGTGTTCGCCGCGGGGCTCATCGCCCACCTGCCCGATCCGGGGCGGAACCTGCGCGAACTGGCCCGGGTGGTCCGCCCCGGCGGCCGGCTCGCGCTCTTCCACCCGATCGGGCGCGCGGCCCTCGCCGCCCGCCACGGCCGCGAGCTGACCCCGCAGGACATGCGGGCCGAGCACAACCTCGGCCCGCTGCTGGCCGGTTCGGGCTGGGAGATGACCTCGTACGCCGACGAGGACGAGCGCTTCCTCGTGGTCGCGCTCCGCACGTCCTGACCCCGGGGGTCAGGACGGGGGCTGGGCCTCGGCCCCGGCCGGCCTGCGGGGCGGCGGCACGGGGCAGCCGCCCGCGCCGGGCACCGGGAAGGTGCCGAGTTCGCCCACGTCGTAGCCGCCGGGGTAGCTCTTGATCTCCGGGTTCTGCCGCCCGTAGTGCGGCTCCTTGCGCGGGGGCAGCAGCCGCACAGCCCTCCCGCGCAGCCGCAGCGCGCCCCGGACCAGCCGCCGGACCCGGGGGTGGGGGCGCTCGAAGCGGAAGGCCTCCAGCAGCGGCTCGTCCAGCAGGGCGAGGCTCGCGCCGCGCACCGCGGGGGCGAGCGGCGCCGGGTACCAGGAGGCCATCAGGCCGAGGGTGGCGTCCGCGACCTCGCGGGCGCCCGCGTCCCAGCCGAAGTGCTCCTTCTCGTAGGCGTCCAGGGTGGCCTCGAACTCCTCGAAGGAACCCGGGACCTCCTTGATGCCCAGGTGGCGGCCGAGCGTGGCGTAGTAGTTCGCCGAGGCGCGGCGCTCGTGACCGGTCAGCGCGCGCCAGCCGTACGCGTCCAGCCAGCGCGCCGGAATCACCACGAAGGTGCACAGGACGTACCGCATGTCCTCGTCGGAGATGTCGTAGCTTCGGTGCATCTGGTTGACGCGGCGGATCGCGGTGCGCGCGGTGTCGCTCTCGAAGCCGTGCTCCACCACCGCGTCGAGGAGCAGCGCCGTGTCGTCGTAGCGCTTCTGGGTCCGGGCGGTGAACTCGGCGGTCTCGGCGAGCAGCCCCCCGATGGCGGGCACGGCGTAGGTGCGGAACAGGGCGAGTTCCAGGGCCCGGGTGAAGTCCCACGGGAACTCGTACGTCGCGCTGAGCCGGTAGATGGCGAGGAAATCCTTGTCGGGATCGAGCCGGAGGATCTCCCTCAGCCGGTCGTAACGCTGCACCGGGTGCCCCTTTCTGTGGCGGGGTCCCAACTCTACGTGCAGGTAGCAGCCTTGGAAATCGTCACCTGCGGGCTCTCGACGCGCGGGTTACCCGCTGGTTAGGGTGCGCCGACGAGAGAGCTACCGGGAGGCCACGTGTCCGACGACGAGGGGGGCGGCTCGCTGTACGTGCTGACCGCCGTACTGCTGACCCCCGCGCAGTTCCCGGGCGTCCTGGGCGACGATTTCCCCGCGGCCTGCTCGCAGCTCGGCGTGGAGCCGTCCGGCGAGGGGTACGGGCTGGTGCTGGGCCAGGACGAGGAGGGCGCGCGCTGGACGGTCGTCGTGGACGACGTCTCGCTCGTGGCGACCGCGATCGCCTCCTGGGACTGCGGGATGGACTACGACCTCTCGCCCGACGAACGGACGATCGTGGTCTCGCTCGCGGGCTGGCCCCTCGACCTGTCGGTGGCCGCCCAGGGCATCCCGGAACCGCACGATCCGGAGCAGGGCGCGGACGGCACGGGCCGGGTTCCCCTCGCTCCCCCCTCGGCGGAGGCCTGGGGTCCGGTGCAGCGGCGCATGGGCGCGGACCAGATCGCCCGCGAGTGGGCGGACTGGCACGAGCGGGTGGCGGCGGACGGCGGGGCCGCGGCGGCCGCGCATCCGGGTCTGGCGCGGGCGCTCGACGAGGCGCTGGAGTACACACGGACGCCGCCGCCGCCCGGCCGGGTGCGGTCCTCGTTCGCGGGCGGGGGGGCGCGGACGCTGCGGGCGGACGGCCCCGGCTGGTCGCTGGTGGCCCGCACCGACGGCAACGCCTTCGTCCTGCTGGACGAGGAGCCGAGCGAGGTACTGCCGGTCCCCCACGACGGGGAGCCGGGACTGGCGCAGCTGCTGGCCGCGCTGGACGGCGTCGCCGTGCGCCCGGCCTGACGGACGGGCGGACGGGTGGGCGGACGGACGGACGGGTGGGCGGACGGACGGGTGGGCCCGTACGGGGACACGAGAGGAGAGTGGGCCGTGGAGTTCGAACCGGTCGGCACGGTGGTGGGTGGCCGCACGGAGGCCGTGGACGACGACTGGGGGCGGGAGACGGCCGTGATCCGCCTGGACGGCGGCCGGTTCGGCCCCGAGGCGCTCTTCGGTCTGGCCGACTTCTCGCACGTCGAGGTGGTGTACCACTTCGACCGGGTACCGGTGGAGAAGATCGAGACGGGCGCCCGGCACCCCCGGGGCAATCCGGACTGGCCCCTGGTCGGCATCTTCGCCCAGCGGGGCAAGAACCGCCCGAACCGGATGGGCGTCTCGCGGTGCCGGGTGGTGCGGGTGGAAGGTCTCGACGTCCATGTGGAGGGCCTGGACGCGGTGGACGGCACCCCCGTGCTCGATCTCAAGCCCTACATGGCCGAGTTCGGTCCGCGCGGAGAACTGCGGCAGCCCGCGTGGGCGACGGCCCTGATGCGGGACTACTACGCCCCGAACGGCGCGGACCGCGGCTGAAAATCGCTCTAGATCCACCTGGCTCAGAATGATCGAATCAGCGCCATAACGCGACACAACGGACGCACGCATGTCGTGATTCCGTTTCGAGCAGGAGGCCACACCATGAATTCGACGTCCTACCTGGACCTGCACCGGCAGTTATCCGAGGAGATCGAGACGGAGGTGGCAGCCGCCCTCGCGGGGATGGACGCGTCCTCCCGGGCGACCGGGAACGCGGTCGCCGCACTCCTGCGGCACCGGCAGCTGCGACATCCCCTGTCGGTGCTCCCGCTGCTCGTGCACGCGGTGGAGACCGGCAACCCAAGACCGGCCCTGCCGCTGTCCGCCGTTCACCTGCTGTGGTGGACCTCTGCTTGCTACCTGGACGACCTCGCCGACGGTCACGGCGTGGACCTGTCCTGCGCGCTCAGCGGCAACGAGGCCTTGCTCGCGTCCGTGGTGGCCGGCAACATCCTGCCGCTCCAGATCATCCAGTCGGAGCGGATCCCCGAGGCCGTACGCGGCGCCCTGACGGCCGAGTTCGCGAACTGCGGGGTCATGGCCGCCGACGGCCAGATCGCCGACATGCGCGGGGCCGTCGTGAGGGCCACGAGGGAATCGGTGGTCGCAACCTACCGCGGCAAGTCCGGAGCGCCCTTCGGCATGATCACCGCCATGGCCGCGATACTCTCCGGCGCGACGGGCGAGAGGATCGCGCTGTGGCGCGAATTCGGCTACGTCTTCGGCATCCTGTGGCAGTTGTTCAACGACCAGGAGGACATCCTCTCCGGCCGGAACGAGGACCTGCTGAACGGGACCGTCACCTATCTCCTGGCCTGCGCGGCCGAGGACGCCCCGCCGGTGTCCCGGGCCCACATCCTGGGCTTGTGCGCCGCCGCGGGAGGTTCCCGTCCGGCGAGGTCCGCACTGGCCGAGATCCTGCGGGGCCCGGCCCTGCTCCGCCGCTACGCCGAGGACCTCGACGCCTTCCGCGACGAAGCGCACCGCCTGCTGCGCCAGCTGGGCGGCGACGAGGGCTACCTGCCGGTGCTGCGGCGCCTGGTGGACCACTCGGCCCAGATGCTCCTGGAAGCCGACCGGGTCCCCGCCGGCGCTGCCCCGGGCGGATTCTGACCCGCCGGACCGCGACCCCGGCCCTGGCCTCAGCCCCGACCCCGTGAGGCCGGGGCCCGTGAGGCCGAGGCCGGGCGGGGCCAGGGCCGGGCGTCAGACCCGTTCGAGCGGGACGTGCGGGGTGGGAGGCAGCGTCACCGTGATCGGGTCGCCGGGGCGGATGGTGCCGCCCTCCCGGACCACGCCCATGATGCCTGCCTTGCGGATCAGTTCCCCGGCCTCGTCCCGGCTCACGACCTGCTTGAGCAGCCCGTGCTGGAAGGCGTCGATCTGAAGGCACGGATTGCGCAGGCCGGTCACCTCCACCAGCGCCTCCTCGCCGAACCGCAGCAGGGTGCCGGTGGGCAGGCCGAGCAGGTCTATGCCCTCGGTGGTCACGTTCTCCCCGAGCTGACCGGGCTCCACGCTGAAGCCCGCGTCCGCCACCTCTTCGAACAGCTCCCGGTGGATCAGGTGCACCTGGCGCAGGTTCGGCTGCGTCGGGTCCTGCGCCACGCGGGAGCGGTGCTTGACGGTCACTCCGGCGTGCACGTCCCCCTCCACGCCCAGCCCCGCGAGCAGCGTGATGCTCTCGCGCGTGGGCTTGGTGAACGAATACACGCCGTTGCTGCTGACCGCAGCGACCTGTGCCGCCTGCGCCGTGCTCATGAATGCCCCCCTCGCCGCCGTCAGCGGCCGATCTGTTTCCTGTTCCTGGATACGCCCCGCAGCCGACGGCGCTGGGAGGAGTCCAGCAGCAAGTAAGCAGCTGCCGGTACACCGATCAGGACCAACAGCCCCGCCCAGAACCCGACCGTCCAGAACAAGACGACAGCTGCCACGACACCGGCAACCGCGATCTTTCCGCTGGTGGACATCTGCGGACACCTCCTCCTGATCGTCGACCACTACCCTCTCAACGTGCCGCCGCATCCGCACGTTCCCGGACGGACCGTCCGGGTGGGGTACCCTCGGCCACCCCGTACCGAGTAGTCAAGTTTGAGGAATGCGTGCTGACCGAAATCGCCGGCCTCGTCCGCTGCTCCACCGTCTTCCTGCCCGCCGACCCGGCCCGCCGCGGCCGGATCGCCTTCTGGCAACCGGCGGACGCGGCCGCCCCGCAGGAGCAGGTGGCGCGGGCCACGGCCGGGGCCTTCGAGGACCTCACCGTCATCACCCCTGACCTGCGCCGGACCACCGTGACCGCGCTCGTGCTCCCCGTGGACGAGGCGCTGCCGCTCCTCACCCGCGCCCGGGCCGCGGCGGCGGCCGCCGCTGGTGCCGCTGCTGCCTCGACTGCCTCTTCTGCCTCTGCTGCCGTCACCGAGGGGCAACCGGAGGAGGACCCCGCCGGCCCGGCCGCAGCGGATCGCTCCACCGTCTTCTGGGGCGCCGCCGCGCTGCTGGCCCTGCGCTTCGCGGCCCGCGGCCTGCTCCTGCCCGGGCTGAGCCCGACGGGCCACGACGCCTGGCGGCTCGGCCCGCTGGACGCCTCCGACCTGACCGAGGTACGCGAACTGGCGGCCGCCATGCCGCCCGCCGCCCACTGCGTGCCCCTCGGCCCGGAAGCCGCGCCCCGGCTGCCGGCCCCCGAGCCGCTGCTGCGCGCCTTCCTCGACGCGGTCGCCGACACCCTGCCCCGCTCCCCCGCCGCCCCGGCCGCCGCGGGCGCACCCGCGTACGCCGCCCGCCCTCCCCGGCTCCACCCGGAACTGCGCGACTGGGCCGCGGAGGTGGCCGCCGGGCACGACGCGGGCGTCCGGATCTCCCTGCGGATCGAGCTGGACGGGCCCCCGGGAGCGGACCCCGCCTTCCGGGCCGTCCTCCAGCTGCACAGCCCTGCCGACGCGGGCCGGGTCGCCGACGCCGTGGACGTCTGGGCCGGTTCCGGGGCAGCGGCCGACGCCTTCGGGCCGCGCGCCCGGATGGACGCCCTGCGGGCCCTGCGGCGCGCCGCCCGGCTCTGGCCGCCGCTCGCCCCGCTGCTCGGCGCGGCGGTCCCCGACTCCGTCGAACTCGCCGACGAAGAGGTCACCGCGCTGCTCGGCGAGGCCGCCGCGACCCTGGCCGCCGACGGGGTACAGGTCCACTGGCCGCGCGAGTTCGCCCGTACCCTCGTCCCCCGCGCCGTCGTCCGTACGACCGCCTCCGCCGCCGCCTCCTCCGCTACGTCCTCCGCCGCCGCCTCCTCCGCCGCCGCCTCCTCCGCCGGCCTCCCCTCCGGCCTGCTCTCGCCCGGGGCCCTGCTCTCCTTCGGCTGGCGCCACGCCCTCGGCGACCAGGACGACCTCACCCGCGCCGAGCTGGACCGGCTCGCCGAGGCGAGCCGCCCGCTGGTGCGGCTGCGCGACCGATGGGTCCTGATCGACCCGGCCGAGGTCCGCCGGGCCCGCGCCCGCCAGGCCCGCGAGGTCCCGGCCGTGGACGCGCTGGCCGCCGTACTCACCGGGTCCGCGGAGATCGACGGCAAGCGGATCGAGGTGGAGGCCACCGGTCCGATGGAGCGGCTGCGGGCCCTGCTCACCGCCGGCCCGGAGCAGGACGACGGCCGGGGCGCACCGCCCGCCCCGCCCGCCCTCCGGGCCGACCTGCGCGCGTACCAGCTGCGCGGCATGCGCTGGCTGGCCCGGATGACCTCGCTCGGCCTCGGCGCCTGCCTCGCCGACGACATGGGCCTCGGCAAGACCGTCACCCTCATCGCGCTGCACCTCCACCGCGCCCAGGACCCCGCCACCGCCGGACCCACCCTGGTGGTGTGCCCGGCCTCGCTGCTCGGCAACTGGCAGCAGGAGATCGAGAAGTTCGCGCCCGGCACGCCCGTGCGCCGGTTCCACGGCGCCGGCCGCAGCCTCGCGGACCTGACCGACGGCTTCGTCCTCACCACCTACGGCACGATGCGCCTGGACGCGCCCGTACTCGCCGCCACCGGCTGGGGCATGGTCGTCGCCGACGAGGCCCAGCACGTCAAGAACCCGCACTCCTCCACCGCGAAGGCGCTGCGCACCATCCCATCCGCGGCGCGCGTGGCCCTGACCGGCACTCCCGTCGAGAACAACCTCTCCGAGCTCTGGGCCGTCCTCGACTGGACCACTCCCGGACTGCTCGGCCGTCTCGGCACCTTCCGCACCCGCTACGCCGAACCCGTCGAGAGCGGCCGCGACCCGCAGGCCGCCGCCCGGCTGGCGGCGCTGGTGCGGCCGTTCCTGCTCCGCCGCAAGAAGTCCGACCCGGGGATCGCGCCCGAGCTGCCGCCCAAGACCGAGACCGACCACACGGTGACGCTGAGCCGCGAACAGGCCGCCCTGTACGAGGCCGTGGTGCGCGAGACCCTCGCCGCGATCTCCGAAGCCGACGGGATGGAGCGGCGCGGCCTGGTGGTCAGACTGCTGACCTCCCTCAAGCAGGTCTGCAACCACCCCGCCCAGTTCCTGAAGGACCCCGCCGCCCGCGACACGGGCGCCGGGCCCCGCTCCGGCAAGCTGGAACTGCTGGACGAACTGCTGGACACGATCCTGGCCGAGGGCGGCTCCGTCCTCGTCTTCACCCAGTACGTGGCCATGGCCCGCATCCTGGAGAAGCACCTGGCGGCGCGCGGCATCCCGGCCCAGCTGCTGCACGGCGGTACCCCGGTCCCGCGGCGCGAGGAGCTCGTGGAGCGGTTCCAGTCGGGGCAGGTCCCCGTCTTCCTGCTCTCCTTGAAGGCCGCGGGCACGGGCCTGAACCTCACCCGGGCCGGACACGTCGTCCACTACGACCGCTGGTGGAACCCGGCCGTCGAGGAGCAGGCCACCGACCGGGCCTACCGGATCGGGCAGACCCAGCCCGTCCAGGTGCACCGGCTGATCGCCGAGGGCACGGTGGAGGACCGCATCGCCCGGCTGCTGGAGCGCAAGCGGGCGCTGGCCGACGCCGTCCTCGCGGGCGGCGAGGGCGCGTTGACCGAACTGACCGACGCCGAGCTGGCCGAGCTCGTGGCGCTGCGCCCGACCACGGGGAGCGAAGGATGAACGACCACGACCACCGGCAGGAGAAGACCTTCCCGGCGCTCCCGCCCGCCCCCGGACGCGGTTTCGCGACCACCTGGTGGGGCCTCGCCTGGCTGCGCGCGCTGGAGGACAGCGCTCTGGACGGGGAGCAGGTCAGGCAGGGCCGGCGGTACGCGCGCGCGGGCGCCGTGGGCGCGGTGTCGGTACGGCCCGGCGGGCTCACGGCGGTGGTGCGCGACCGGGACGGCACGGCGCACCGTACGGACGTGCTGGTGCAGGAGTTCACGCAGGCCCAGTGGGACCGGCTGCTGGGCCTGGCGGCCGCGGAGTCCGGGCACATCGCGGCGCTGCTGGAGCGGGAGGTTCCGCCGGAACTGGCCGAGGACGCGGCGGCGGCCGGGGTGGAACTGCTGCCCGGCATCGGCGACCTCGACCCGAGCTGCGACTGCGGCGAGTGGGACCACTGCCCGCACACCGCCGCGCTCTGCTACCAGGTGGCCCGGCTGCTGGACCAGGACGCCTTCGTGCTGCTGCTCCTGCGCGGGCGCGGCGAGCGGGAGCTGGTGGACGAGCTCGGGGAGCGGAGTACGGCGGAGGCGGCCGACGCCCAGGAGCCCGCGGCGGAGGGGATCGCCGCCGCCGAGGTCTACGCGGCCTGGGAGGGCGGGCCGGTGCCACGGCCGCCCTTGCCCGAGCCGCCCCCGCTGCCGGACGCGCCGGGGCAGGCGCCGATGCTGGACACCGAGGCGGAGCCCGAACTGGACGTGGATGCAGTGGAGTTCCTGGCGCAGGCGGCCGCGGCCGAGGCCTACCGGCTGCTGGCGCGGGCCCTGGCTCCGGGCCACGCCGACCGCCCCCTGCCGGCCCCGTACACGGTCGGCGAAGACGCCGTACGACTCACGGCCGAGGCCGATGACTTGCGGGTCCGGTCCCGCCTGGCCACGGCTTCCGGAAGGGACCGGGCCGCGATGCAACGGGCCGTACGGGCCTGGAGCTTCGGCGGGGCACCGGCCCTCGCCGCGCTGGAGGACGACTGGACGCCGGACCGGGCGACACTGGCCCGGGCCCGGGCGGCGCTGGCCGCGGCCTGGGCCGACGGCCAGGCACCGGAGCTGCGCCGGATCCGCGCCCGCTGGACCGAGACGGGCGGCGGCGGACGGCAGTTGCGGCTCGGCCGGGAGGGACGCTGGTGGCCGTACCGTGCCGAGGCGGACGGCTGGACCCCGGCGGGCCCGTCGGCCCCCGACCCGGCCTCGGCCCTGACGGCACCGGACCAGACGGACCAGACGGACCAGACGGACCAGACGGACGGGGCGGACGGGGCGGGCGGGGCGGGCGGGGCAGTCCGGGCAGTCCGCCAGGCGGCCCCGTAGCCCTCCGGCGGCCCCGCGCGGGGCGGCGCACGTACCGGCCACGGCGCTGGCCGACGTACGGCTTGCCGGGGCCCGGGGCCGGGACGACGATGGGGGGCGCTACGGGTACCGCGCACCACGGGAGGCCGGCATGGACGATCCTGCGGTGGCGCTGCCGGGCGGTGCGGATCCGGCCGTGCGCACGCGCGAACTGCAGCGCGCCCACGCCGCGTTCACCCGGGACGGGCGGGTCGAGACTCCCGTCCGGGCGGTCATCGCGAGGTCCTGGCGGCGGTGCGCCCGGGCCCGGGTCAGTCCGGAGTGCACCCCTCGGGTGGAGTTGACGGAGGCGGAGCTGCAGGCCTATCGCGAGGAACATCCGCTGGCGCGGGTGATGCCGCTGTTCCGGGACCTCGTCGGGGCGTTCGCGGCCCACGGGGCGCACCTGCTGGCGGTGTGCGACGCACGGGGCAGCCTGCTCTGGGTGGAGGGCGAACCGGGCACGCTGCGGCGGGCGGAACGGCTCGGCTTCGTCCCGGGGGCGCACTGGGCGGAGACGGCGATGGGCACCAACGCACCCGGCACGGCGGTCGCGGTCGGTGCACCCCGTGCAGGTCTTCGGGGCCGAGCACTTCAGCCGCCGGGTGCACCCCTGGACCTGTGCGGCGGCGCCGGTGCGCGACCCCCGGACGGGGCGGCTGCTGGGCGCGGTGGACATCACCGGCGGCGACGGCCTCGCCCACCCGCACTCCCTGGCCCTCGTCCAGGCGGTGGCCCGGGCGGCGGAGGCGCAGCTGACCCTGCTGGGCCCGCCACGGGAAACGGCACCGGCAGCCCCGCGGGACACGCTGGCCGCGCTCGGCCAGGACGAGGCGTTACTGGTCAGCGGCGGGGTGGCGACCCGGCTGGGCCGACGCCACAGCGAGATCATGGCGCTCCTCGCGCACCATCCGCAGGGCCTGTCGGGCGAGGAGCTCGCGATCGACCTGTACGAGGACGAGTCGGTGTCACCGGTCACCTTGCGCGCCGAAGTCTCCCGGCTGCGGGGGCTGCTGGGCCCCCGGGCCCCGCTCTCACGCCCGTACCGTACGGCCGGTCCGCTGGAGGCGGACTTCACCCTCCTGACCCGGCACCTGGCCTCGGGAGCCGTGTCCGCCGCCCTCGGCCGCTATCCCGGTCCGCTGCTGCCCGCTTCCACCGCGCCGGGCATCGTCCGGCTGCGCCGCCGCATCGAGGACCAGGCACGGGCCGCCGTGATCGCCCGGGCGGACACCGGGCTGCTGACCGACTGGGTGTGCAGTCCGTGGGGCGCGGACGATCCGGAGGCCTGGCGCGCCCTCGCGGCGGCGCTGCCGCCCGGGGCCCGCTCCGCCGCGCTGGCCCGCGTAGCCGCACTGGACCGCGAACTGGGCGCGTCCCACCGGGATCGGGCGGATCCGGCGGAGCCGCCGGGCGGCCCGCGGCGCGCAACGTATCCGCAACCTGCCCGCGCCTAGCCTCCTGCGCAGCGCCGTCCGGCAGTGGCCGGCGCCCGGCAAGGGGAGGACACCATGGCCCGTTACGCTGCGCCCGGTACCGAGGGGGCGCTCATGTCGTACGCGTCCCGCTACGACCACTTCATCGGCGGCGAGTACGTCGAGCCCGCCCGCGGCCAGTACTTCGCCAACCCCTCCCCCGTCACCGGCGAGACCTTCACCGAGGTCGCCCGCGGCAGCGCCGAGGACGTGGAACGGGCCCTGGACGCGGCCCACGCCGCCGCCCCCGCCTGGGGGCGGACCTCCGTGGCCGAGCGGTCGGGCATCCTGCTGCGCATCGCGGACCGGATGGAGCAGCACCTGGAGGCCCTCGCGGTCGCGGAGACCTGGGAGAACGGCAAGCCGGTACGGGAGACCCTGGCGGCCGACCTGCCGCTCGCCGTCGACCAGTTCCGCTACTTCGCGGGCGCGCTGCGCGCCCAGGAGGGGGCGCTCAGCCAGATCGACGACGACACCGTCGCCTACCACTTCCACGAACCGCTGGGCGTGGTCGGCCAGATCATCCCGTGGAACTTCCCGATCCTGATGGCGGTGTGGAAGCTGGCACCCGCGCTGGCGGCGGGGAACACCGTCGTCCTGAAGCCGGCCGAGCAGACCCCGGCCTCGGTGCACTACTGGCTGAGCCTGGTCGCGGACCTGCTGCCGCCGGGCGTCGTGAACATCGTCAACGGCTACGGCGAGGAGGCCGGCAAACCGCTGGCCTCCAGCCCGCGCGTGGCGAAGATCGCCTTCACCGGCGAGACCGCCACGGGCCGGCTGATCATGCAGTACGCGGCCGAGCACCTGAAGCCGGTCACCCTGGAACTCGGCGGCAAGAGCCCGAACCTGTTCTTCGACGACATCTGGACCGCCGACGACGACCTGCGCGACAAGGCCCTGGAGGGCTTCACCATGTTCGCCCTCAACCAGGGCGAGGTGTGCACGAGCCCCTCGCGGGCGCTGATCGAACGGGGCCGCTACGGGGACTTCCTGGACGCAGCGGTGGCGCGCACGGAACTGATCGTGCCGGGGCACCCGCTGGACACGGACACGATGATCGGCGCGCAGGCCTCCGAGGAGCAGCTGCGGAAGGTCCTCTCGTACGTGGAGATCGGCCAGCAGGAGGGCGCGAAGGTGCTCACCGGCGGTCGGCGCCAGGAGCTGGGAGGCGAGCTGGCGGGCGGCTTCTACGTCCAGCCGACCGTCTTCGAGGGCGACAACCGCATGCGGATCTTCCAGGAGGAGATCTTCGGGCCGGTCGTCTCCGTGACCTCCTTCGAGGACTTCGACGACGCGGTGCGCATAGCGAACGACACGGCGTACGGCCTGGGCGCGGGCGTCTGGACCCGCGACATCAACACCGCGTACCGCGCGGGCCGCGCGATCCAGGCGGGCCGCGTCTGGACGAACTGCTACCACGCCTACCCGGCACACGCCGCCTTCGGGGGCTACAAGCAGTCGGGCATCGGCCGCGAGACCCACAAGATGATGCTGGAGCACTACCAGGAGACGAAGAACCTCCTCGTCTCGTACTCACCGAAGAAGCTCGGCTTCTTCTAGCGGCACGAGGACCCGCTTCTGACCAGCGCTTCCGGACCGGTCACGGTCGAGCACGACCGCCCAGTCCTCGATGGCCGCCTCGGCGGCTACCGTGCAGGCCCTCCGTGCCGACCCCTGAGACCAGAGCGCGCACGGGCTCATTGGCTGGTGCGGATCTCGTCGATGCGGCGCGCCAGGGCCTCCGTCTCCGCGATCAGCCGTGCATGCGCCTTCTTCTGCTCCTCATCGCCCTGGGCCTTGAACGCCACGCTGAAGTGGGGTTGCAGCTGGGTCCACCAGCCGTAGTCCAGCATCGCCCACGCCTGTGGGCAGAGGGGGGCGCGGGTCTTGGGGAGCCAGCCGCTGTCGACCAGGGACTTCTGGTATTTCTTCGGGTCGCTTCCCTCCAGGTAGCAAAGGAAGTTGAAGGCCCGTTGCCGGGTGACGGGATGGTCGCTCGCCAGGCTTTCCAGGGTCGGCTGGCCTTCCTTGCGGGCGAGCTCTTCGAAGAGGACCGCGGCGGCCAGCGACGGGCCCGGCCCGACCTCGTTGACGGTGTAGAAGGATGCGAAGCCGTCAGCCGCGTCCTCTTCGAGGCCGAGGTTGGCCAGGAGGAGCTGGCGTTGCAGGGCGTGGCCCATCTCGTGGCCGAAGACGAACTCGGTCGCCAGCACGGTCAGATCGTCGGTGTTGTACTCGGACGCGGGGAACGCGGCGGGCCGTTCGACGGTCTTCACGACGTCGGCGAGGGCCTTCTCGATGGCCGTCAGGAACGACGGCGGGATGAAGATCGTCCTGCCGTCGGGCTGGGTGACGGCGTCGGTGACGCCGGGCGGCACTTCGGCGGTGACCTTCACGACCATGTCGTGCGGGAGGGTCAGAGCTCTGTTCACCCATGCGGCGGACCGCTCCAGCACGCGGGACTTCCGGATCAGCGCCACGGCCTGCCGGTCCTCCGCTTTGACCGTTCGGGCCTCGTAGACGACGGTGACCCTGCCGGAGCGCGCCGCCTGGGGGCGAGGCCCCGCTCCGGGCGGCTGCCCGGCGTCGCGGGCCTCGCCGCCGCACCCGGTCACGACGACCCCGGCGAGGGCCAGCACGCCGGACAGGACGATGCGCGCCCGCTTCGGGCGACCGGCGGTGTTCGGCATCATTGGTCGGCTCCCATCGCGTGCCCCCGCAGTGATCCTCCGGCCGTCCGGCGGCGGGCGCCCGTCGAGCCGCCCGTACGGGGGACCGTCCGCCTCGGTGTCGACGAAGACGACGATCCGAACATGCAGGCCAGCCGCCCGGACAGCGTCCACCCCGTCGGGGGTGCCCGCCCCCTGAGCGGACCTGCTCCAAGCCGGCGAGCGCACGGAACCTCGGCACCCGCCTGTACACCTTCATACCCACCAGGGAGGGGGCCCGGGCGGCGGTCCGGCGGCCATCGACCCGCGTGAAGATCACCCGTCGGGCCGAGGCGCGGAGGACCGCGCGGAGGACTGGCGCGGACGACCGGGTTTCCCGCTCGGGTGTACGGAAGCCAGTACGCCCGCCCCTTCTGCCGTATCCACGACATACGTGGCGTACACGCCGTTCGATGCACTCTCCGGGTCCCGCGCGCCGAAGTGCGCCGCACGCGCCTGCCCGGGGTCGCGCGCGGCCGCGAGGGGTCACCCGGTCAGCAGACCGCTCCTGCGGAGCTGCTGTCGTGTGGCGTCGGCCGATTCGAAGGGAATGCCGAGACCTCCGAGCCCTGCCAGCGCGTCCGTGTTCGCCCGCGTGTCGTCGATCAGGACCAGATCCCGCGGCTCGACGCCGGTCTTCTCGCACAGCAGGTGAAAGAACCGCTCGGACGGCTTGCGCACTCCGAACCGGTAGGAGGCGTAGATGTCGAGCCCCGTACCGTCGAGCACGTCCCGTGCGATCTCCTCGATCCACGACGGGTAGTTGGACGCGATCACGGTCCGATGCACCGCTGCGCACTCCGACACGAGCTCGCGCATGCCCTCCAGCCACGCGTAGCCGCTCCTCCTCGCGCGGTGGAAGACCGACGTGTCGAACGACAGCCCGGCGTCCCGCAGGGCGGCCCAGTAGGCCTCCTCCTCCATCTCACCGCGTTCCAGACGGTGATAGAGGCCCTCGGGGCGACGCTGCTCGAATTCCTCGTAGGTGATGCCGAATGCCTGTTCGTGCGCCGATCGATAGGGGTCCGATATCAAGGTGTCCATCAGATCGAAGGCGATGATCATGAGGTCTTCTTCCCTCCGGCGATCGCGAGAAGTGCTGCCACGTATGCCTTCAGGACCCGGGGCTCACGCTCGTGGACGATGTGGACGGGGCATCCCGAACCCATCGGGGTACCGACGGTCACGACTGCGGCATGGCGCCGCATCACGTAGCGCTCGGACGCCGCGGCATGGAAGGCCGACGGATCCTCAAGGGCCAGCTCGGCCCAGTCGTGCTGACCCTTACCCAGTGCCGTACGGGACGTCTCCAGCAGATCGGACCCGCACAGGCCGGGCCGCAGGGCGTCCACCATGATGCCGTCCACCGTGGTGGTGAGGTCCACGCAGACCGGCCCGTCGCGGAACCGCTGCTCCTCGACCGCGCCGAGTGCGGTCTCGGCGGCCCAGTCCTGCTCCGTCCCCCGACGTGGCAGCAGGAGCGCCAGGGCGAACGTGCAGGGCTGCTGCTGACCGGGAGGGACGCTCACTCTCCAGATCGCACAGATCCGGCGGGAGTTCCCCAGGGCGACCGCATTGATGTGGAGCCCCGTAGTCATGGATGTCATGCATTCGTTCCCGCGGTTGTTTGTGAGCGCCGGGGTCCGGCCTCCGGGACCGGACCCCGCCGGGCAGAGGTGCTCAGTGACTCAGCACGTAGCCGTCGCCGGGGCGATGGCTACGGGAGCGCCGTAGATCAGCCACCGCGAAGGTGCGCAAGAGCCAGCGGTCGCACCCGTCGTAGCGCGGCCGGAAGGCAGTCCTCCCGTGCGTGGTCACGCGGTTGTCCACGATCGCGAGATCCCCCGGGGTCAGCCGGACCGTGTGCGCGGTGGCGGTGATGGCCGCTTCCAGCTCGACGAGCGCCTGGCGCGCCTCGGGCGTCAAGGCCGTGGTGGCGGAGAAGTCCACCCGCAGGCCGGGGTCCCCCGGGGCGCCGTGGAGCACCGGGCGTGGCGGCGTGGCCCCGCCGGCCGTCCCGAAGGAGGGCGGCGGCTGCGTGCTGAACTCCGGGCGGGAAAGCACTTCCTTCGTCTTCTCCGACAGGGTCGGCAGCGCCTGGCGTATCGATCCGGTGCGCAGCCCCGCCGCGCCGTCGTGGTCCGCGCGCAGGCACAGCAGCATCACGAAGTCCGGACGGTGTGCGTGGAAGGCGTTCTCGATGTGGAAGGAGAGCAGGGTGGACCCGGCGTTGCCCTCGAAGTCCTCCTTGCCCGGCACCGGCACGACGTCCTGCACCAGCGCGCCGGACTTCTCCGGCACGTACGCGACGGGGTCACCCAGGCCCCCGGCCGCCATCATCAGCAGGATGGCGGCCGGTACCGTCGCCTCCCGGCGGACGGAGCCGTCCACCGTCGGAGTGGGCGGAAGCAGGGCCTCGTCGACGGGGAGCCCCCGCACCAGCATCACCCCGCTGTCCCCCGAGTCCCTGCGGAAGGTGCGCACGGCCGCCCGGAGGCGGCCCGGCAGCTCCTCCCAGCTCCCGCGTGCCGCGGCGGCCGTCTCCGGGTCGTCCAACTGGCCTTGCTCGGCGCGGCACATGCGCTCCGCGGCCCGCCGCACCTCCGCTGTCTCATCGGCGGACAGACCCAGCGTGAAGGGGGAACTCAACTGGAGGCTCGTGGAGTTCATCGGTTGTTCCCCGGTGTCTGCCAGTCCGTGGCCAGCTCGGCGGAGACCGGCGCCCGGGTGGGGTCGGCGTCCGGCGTCCAGGCGAGCACCCGGCTGTCCCAGGAGGCGGTGATCGCGTCGTCGCCGAGCCAGGACACCGCGCTCACCGCGCTGCCGTGCCCCTCCAGCACATGGCTGTGGAGCGGGGCGAGGCTGTCGGGGTCGAGGACCCACAGCCGGCCGGTGTAGTCGTACGAGCCCGTGACGAGCATGGGTTCACCGCCCGGGTGCCAGGCCGCGCATTTGGCCGACTCGTCGTGGCCGACCAGGACCTGGAGCAGCTCTCCGGTCTCCAGGTCGTAGATGCGGCTGGTGCGGTCGCGGGAGACGGTGGCAAGCAGCGCCCTGCCTGCCACGACGGTCACGGACCCGCCGTTGATCAGCTCGCCGTGACCGCCGAAGGAGCGGATCAGCGCACCCTCCGCGGTGATCAGATGGGCTTGGCGGTCGGTCGAGTAGGTGACCAGTCGGTCGGCGTCCACCCAGGACACGTCCTTGATGGACCCGTTGTGACCCTCGTAGTGGACCCCGGGGACCAGTTCGCTCCCCGTCCAGGTGTACAGGTCGAGCCCGCCCTCGTAGTCGGCGACCGCCAGTCGCTTTCCGTCCGGCGACCAGGCGGCCCGGTTCACCGGGTGCTCACGCTCGACGAAGGCGACATCGTGTCCCGTTACGGCATCGGCCACGCCCACCCGTCCGGAGAACGAGCCGTAGGCGACGAGTCCGGGCAACTCGGTGGAGACGGCGACCGTGTTGATCAGACTGCCGTTGCCCACCGGCACCTCGGTCGCGGTGGCGCCGCGGTGACTCCAGACGCGGACCGTGCCGTTGTCGCTGCCCGCCGCCAGCACCTCGCCGGCGGCGGCGACGTGGTTGACCCCGTGCGTGGACACCGGTGCCTGGAGCGTGATCTCCAGTACCTCGTCGGGCAGGGCGCCCGCCGGGATCTCGGGCACGTCGATCACCGCGGGCAGAGCCGAGAACGTACCCGCGATCACGGTGCTGCCGTCCGCGGACCAGTCCACCGAGCGGGGCCACAGGTGCGCGCCGTACCACCGCACCAGAGGGCGGCAGTCGGCGATGTCCCAGAGGGTGATCGTGCTGTCATAGGCGCCGATGACGATCCGGGAGCCGTCCTGGGACCAGGCGACCGACTTCACGGCAGCGGTGTACGGGCCGACCTTGGCGACCAGCTCACCGTCGGTGCGCACGATGTGCACGAAGCCGTCGTCACAGCTCGCGGCGAGCAGGGTTCCGTCGGGGGACCAGCGGCACATCTCGGCGTGACCGGCCTGGGGCAGGTCGCGCAGCAGCGCGCCGTTGGTGTCCCAGAGGCGGATGGTCGCATCCTCTCCGCAACTGGCCAGCACGCCCGTGGGGGCCGCGTCGACGGACATGCAGTGGTCGCTGTGGAAGATCACGCCCTCTTCGAGTACGCCGGTGCGGATGTCCCAGATCCGGCCCGTACCGTCCTGCGAGACCGTGACCAGACGGTTCTCGTCCAGCCACGCAAGTGCGTTGAGGTCATCGGGCTGCCGTGCGAGCAGCTGGATCTGGCGGCCGGTGGCCACATCCCAGATGCGGCAGGTCTTGTCGGCCGAACCGCTGGCGAGAAGCCGGCCCGAGGGCGAGAACCGCACCCCGTTGACCAGGCGCGAGTGACGGCCGATCCAGAGCGGAGCGCTACCGGAACGGTCCCACAGGGCCACGCGGCCGTCGTAGCCGGCGCTGGCGTAGTGGACGCCGTCCGGGCTGAACGCCACGGAGGTCTGGGGGGAGGCGTGAACAGCGGTGCCGTTGCTCGTGGGCTGCGGGTGGAATACGTCGACTGTCCGCATGATCTTCTCGAACTCCTGACAGAGCAGATGGAAGGAAAGGGAAGGAAAAGGGGAATGAGGGAGGGGAAGAGAGACGGCAGGCCCGGGGCGGGCCCGGGGCTAGGTCGTCTCTTTCGGATCTTGTCGGTCAGGTCCGCGTCGTCCGGTGCCGTGCCTCGGCGTGCTGCCGGGGCTGCCGTGTACTGGACGTACTCGGTTGCCCCGGCAGTGCGGCGAGGCGCGGTACCGGGCGGCGCGGACCCGGCAAGATCCGAAAGAGACGGCCTAGTGGTCGATGCCGAGTGGTGCCGCGGCGGCTGCCAGCTCCGCTCCGGCGTTCAGGCCCACCTCGGTCAGCCTGCGCAGCGGGTCCATGACCCGGTGCAGCAGCGGGAGCCCGACCACCTGGGCCAGGCCGCCCAGCGGGATGGTCTCGACAGCCCGCGCCCGGACGGCGGGGTCGGGGCCCGGGGAGCCTGCCGGTGCGAGATCCGGGGCGGCGGAGAGCCGTTCCAGGGCGATCCCGTACAGCACGGCGGCCGTCCAGGCCGCGACCGCGTGGTGGATCTGCAGTCCGGCGTTGGCGAGATCACGCAGCAGCACCGCGGGCGTCGGCTCGCGCCGTGCCAGCTCCCTGACCCGGCTCGGGTCGATTCCCAGCGCCCGGACGCTCTCGTCCCAGTAGGTCTTCACATACCTGCCGTCCGGGCCGTCGGGGGTGATCCCGTAGACGTGCCCCTTGAAGAAGTGGGGGTAGAAGTCCAGCGCTCCGAGCGTGACCTGGCTCCCCCGGCCGCCCGCCGCGTCGTCGGCGAAGCAGGGCGAGAGCCGGGGCCCTTGTACGTCGTTGCCCACCAGGCTGTCGCCGCCCTTGTGCTCGACCAGGTTGGGCACGGCGATGAACAGGGCCGTGTTCCGCTCCCGCAGGAACGCGGCGAGAGCCTCGTCGTCCGGGGGCGTGTCATGCGAGAGCAGCCGCTGTGCGTAGTCGGCGAACTCGCCTGCCAGGGCACAGGGCAGTGACACGGCCAGTGAGGGTGCGTACTCGTCCGGGATCGCCCTGGCCCAGCCGGCGCCGCTGAGCGCGGCAAGCCGCACGGCCGAACCGTTCCAGTGGTTCCAGTTGCTGTAGAAGGCGATCGGGTCGGTGGGGCGGTTCTCGATGGCCTCCGCGACCAGGTCCAGGAAACCGTTCGCGGGGAGCACGTCGTCCTGGAGTACGAGCCGGTGGCTCGCTTCGCCGTACGGCCCGGCCCAGGCGCACGCCGCGGTGCGCAGGGGGCTCGGCGGCCCGTCCGGATCCGGATCGAGGACGAGCAGTTGGTCATCGGTGCGCAGTTGGGCCAGCAGGGCCTCTGCCTGGTTCCGCCGCCGGGGATGAGCCATGACCCTGATGCCGGGGTATCGGGCCGTACGGGGGCCGTGTGCACCGGCCGAAGACTCGGTCATTTCACGTCCTTGGTGGATACGGGGGCGCGGCTTTCGTCCTGGCTGCTCCCGGGGGCAGCCGGTTCGTCGCTCCGGTGGTCCGCCGCAGGAGCGTCCGGTTGCTCCTCGGTCTCGGCGGGAGCGACCCGGTACGCGGTGGCCTGGATCCCGATCGCCGCGAGCAGTGCGATCCCGCCGAACGCGGTGCACACCCACAGGGCCCCGCGGTCCAGCACGAACCCTGCCAGCAGGGGGATGAAGAGGCCGGAAACCGCCCATGAGAGCTGGAAGAGCGACATGTACCGGCCACGGATCGCCGCGGGCGCACTGCTCGCCACCAGGGCGTTGGCCGCGGGCAGGCTGATCATTTCGCCCAGCGTGAAGACGAGCATCACGGGGACGAGCAGGACGATCGCGGTGGTGGCCGGCAGCTTGGTGACCAGGTACAGCCCGGCGAAGACCACGACGAAGACCAGTCCGGCCCTTACGATCAACCGCGGCCGCGGGACATGGGAGACCTTCGCCGTCACCGGCATCTGCGCCAGCATGATGGCGACGCTGTTGATGCCGAGGAAGAGGGCCGGAGCCCAGCCGGGCAGGTCCATGATCTCCACGGCGTAGGCGGGCAGGATCGTCGCGGGCAGCGCCCAGGCGAAGGTGAGGAGCATGAAGGAGAAGCAGAACCCGGTGAACGCGTGGTCCTTGAACGCGGCCCGCCAGCCGAGCTCCCCCTCCTCCTCTCCCGCCTTCGGGGCGGGTCGGTCCGTCGAGACCCGTACCCCGGCGAGGAGCACCGCGGCGACGAGCGACGTGATCACGTTCAGGGCCAGCACCAGGTCCGCGGCTCCGTGGCCGAAGGCGACGGTCAGTCCCGAGCTCACCAGGGCTCCGGTGGCCACGGTGAAGTTCTTGATGGTCCCGACCGTCGCGTAGGTGGCGTCGAGCGTGCGCCCCGACGCCAGGTCCACGACGATCACCGGCCAGCTCGCCCAGTACAGCCGGTCTCCGGCCATCACCAGGAACGTCGCCAGCGCGATCAGTGTCCATGTGGAGGCGAACGGGTAGAGGCCGTAGCCCACAGCCGTGACCAGATTGCTGGTCACCAGCACGGTCTTCGGGGAGAACCGGTCCACGAGCCAGCCGGCCAGCAGAGCCATGGGAAGGGCCGCGAGCGTACCGGCGCTGACCGCCGAGCCGATGGCCGAGAAGGACAGTCCGGTGCCGAAGGAGAAGTAGAGGAACGCCAGCGGGGCGAACAGGCCCCAGCCGAAGGTGTCGATGAAGACGGAGGAGAAGATGCGGCCGCGCTGCGGGATGCGGGGCAGACCCAGATCGATCACACCGTGTCCTTCCCCGGCTCCGGTCGTACCGTGTGCCATGTGTCGCGGCCGGTCGCCAGCTCCCAGACCGCGCGCCAGGCGGACGTCGACTCGAGGAGCTCGAACGGCAGCAGGAAGACCCAGCCCGAGCCCACCCTGAGTACGTCCCACACCGGATCGCGGGAGACGCTGCGGATGCGCAGCGCCTCACCGGCGAGCAGCGCGGCAGCGGGAACGCGCAGCGAGCGGTAGCGCACGGCTCCGGCCATCACCGGCAGCACGCTGAGCTGGCCGAGCAGGCTGAGGGTCATCAGCGCCACGGCGGTCCGCGGCTGCGTCGGCAGCGGCGCCCCGCGCAGCAAGCGGAATCCGATGTCCAGTTGGCCGCGGATCCATCGGGTGCGCTGGCGCAGCGCGGGCCCGACCACCGAGGTGCGGGTCCCGTACGAGAAGGAGACGATGCGCCCCATGCGCACACCGGCGGCGGCAGCGCGCACCGCCCACTCGTACAGCTCCTCGACGCCGTCCTCGCAGAGCGGTCCGACGTCGATCAGAGCCTTGCGACGAAAGTAGATCGAGCTGCCGAGCAGCATGTGCATGCCCGTACGGCGGTTGACGTACTCCATGGCGCCGAAGAACGCGGCCGACTGCGCGAGCGTGACGCGGTTGACCAGGTCGCCACCCGCCTCGGGCAGTTCGATGGCGTCGACGACATCGAGGTCGCGGGCGTCGAGCGCGGCCACGGCCTGGCGGATCTGATCCGGGTCCGGGACCGTGTCCGCGTCGTAGACCGCGACGATCGGGTCATCGACCTCGCGCAGCGCATGGTTGAGGGCCTTGGCCTTCGGTGTCATCGAGGGGACTGCCACGACCCGCAGCTCACCGCCGAAGCCCGCCCGCGCCGACGCGGCGACGGTCTCGGCGGCCGCCACGTCCTCGGGGCGCCGGGCGTCGACGAGCCAGCGCACGGACAGTCTGTCGTGCGGATAGTCCAGGAACTGGAGCATGCCGGCGGAGCGCCGCAGGATCTCGGCGGTCTCCCGGTAGAACGGGATGAGGATCGTGACCGGGGGCAGTTCCGGCACGTCGGTCCGGGGCTGCTCCTGAGGTGCGAGACGGGCGTTGGGGAGGAGAAATCCAGTCACTGTGTCCCTCTGGTCCAGGCGGCGGGCCGGAGTTCGACCCGCAGATCGCTTCCGATCCGCTCCACCGCAGTGATGCGCAGGCGTTGTCCCTCATCGATCGACCCGACTCCCAGCTCTCCCGTGGCACTCATGCCCTCGGAGCCCAGCAGCAGCGGCGCGATGTAGGCGACGACCCGGTCGGTGAGCCCTGCGCGGACGAAGGCGGAGGCGAGCGCCGGGCCTCCCTCGACCAGCACGGACCGCACTCCCCGTTCGTGGAGCGCTTCGAGCAGGGCGAGGGGTGGGAAGCGCCCGTGCGCGTCGGTCTTCAGACGCAGGACCTTGTCCTCGTCGATACCCGTGAGCGCGGTTCCGGGCTCGGTCACCACGAGCGTCGGGATGTCACCGTCCAGCAGCCGGGAGTCCGGCGGCAGCTCGCCGCGGGCGTCCAGCGCCACCCTCAGGGGAGGGTGCCCCACGACGCCGTGGCGCAGGTCCAGTCGGGGGTTGTCCGCACGCCAGGTACCCGACCCGACGAGGATCGCGTCGTGCCGGGCGCGCAGTTCATGCGCGTCCGCCCGGGACTCTGCAGAGCTGATCCAGCGGGACGATCCGTCGGCGGCGGCACTGCGGCCGTCCAAGGTGGTGGCGAACTTCCAGGTGACGAAGGGCCGTCCGGTGCGTACAGCGGTGAGCCACATCTCCAGGACGGTCTCGGCCTCGGCCTGGAGCACCCCGCCGACGACCTCGATGCCGGCGTCCCGCAGTCGTCGCGCTCCGCCGGCCGCGACCCGGTTCGGGTCCGCCACTGCGTACAGCACCCTGCGGACCCCGGCTTCGATCAGAGCCGTGGAGCACGGGCCCGTACGCCCCTGATGGTCGCAGGGCTCCAGGGTGACCACGGCGGTGGCGCCGCGCTGCCGGCCGCCCGCCTGCTGCAGCGCGGCGACCTCCGCATGCGGGGTGCCGGGCCCTCGGTGTACGCCGGTTGCGACGGTGGCACCGTCCACGTCGAGGATCACACAGCCGACCGCCGGGTTCTCACCGGTCGACCCCACCTGCGCCGCGGCGAGTTCCAGAGCTCGGCGCATGGCATCCAGCTCCCACGGGGCGGCGGCGCCCGCGGAGGAAGCCTGCGCCTCAGACTTCGAGGGCATGACCGGCTCGTTCGCGCTTGGCCGTCAGGTATGCGTGGTTGTTCTCGTTGACAAAGGTCCCCGTGGTGACGACTTCGGCGATGGCAACGCCGTGCGCACGCAACTGACTTGCCTTCTCCGGGTTGTTGGAAAGGAGCCGGATCTCGGGCACGCCCAAGGCCCTCAGCATTTCGGCAGCCACCCGGTAATCCCGCATGTCGTGACCGAAGTTGAGCACCGCGTTCGCTTCGAAGGTGTCCAGACCACTGTCCTGCAGCACATAGGCATCGAACTTGTTGTAGAGGCCGATACCGCGCCCTTCCTGTCGCAGATACAGGATGATGCCGCCTTCGTGCGAGCAAATGGCGAGGGCCTCATGGAGTTGTGGCCCGCAGTCACAGCGCTGCGAACCGAACACGTCGCCGGTGAGGCATTCGGAATGCACCCTCACCAGCGGATGGCTCCTGTTCTGCCATCCCGGCATGAGCAGGGCGACGTGCTCGCGACCGTCATGCAGCCCATGAAAGGTGACCATGGTGCTCGCCCGGCGTCCCAGGCCGGGAACATCGATCGGAACCTCGACCCGCGCCCTCACGCGAACGGACTCCGCGGGCGCAATGATCACGCCATCTTTTCCTTCTGTGCGCATGCCTGACCACCCTGCAGCTGGATTTGCGAATAGGAAATGCCGAGCGGAGCGGGGGTCATCCCCATTGCGAGTCGTCCGCCCCGGCGGCGGAGACAGACACCTCGGACCGGGGCTCGTGGGAGCTTGCAGCGAGCGATCCGAAAAGAATCAGAACCGAAAGGACAAACGCACCGACCACCCTGCGAAGATTCTTGCTGTTAACCATTCCATTACCCCTTGATTTCCCACCGTTGACGCCGGGACAAGTTGCCGCGGCGCTTGATGAGAATCTTGCTGCTCAAATCAATCTGAGAACAGAGGAGATTTGTGGCATGATCGTGCATCGCAAGAACCTGAAGGATGTGCAGATGTGTATCAAAGCGGACATGTGTGACGATATCCAGGCGCCTGAGATCTGCGAGAAAGGGCTCAAGTTCTATGCGCGAATTTTGAAAGGACACTCAATAATTCAGCAGCCCCCTGAGTGCCTGACGCGCCTGGGACTTCTGCGGCGGACAGCCGACAATCGACTGGTCGCCATTCAGCCCGGGCTGGCCGCCAGCGGTCTTTTGCGACCCATGGAAGCGGCCATCGACCGCCAGCGTCACGCCCTCGACTCGGTCCGCGCATCGATACTCCGCGCCGAGGAGGTCTACCGCGACAGTTACCGCGAGGACGGCGTCCAGGCGGCCCGTGTCATCAGCGGTGCGGACATCATCAGCACCACCCTCGCCTCCGCCGTGGAGTCCTGCCAGGAGGAGCTCCTCACCGCCCACCCCGGTGGCGGCCGGCCGCAGGAACTCCTGGCGAAGGCCCTGGACAGCGACCTGCCGGCACTGCGGCGCGGGGTGCGGCAGCGCACGATCTACCAGCACACCGTCCGCACCCACAGCCCCACCCTCTCCTACGTGGAGCAGATCTCCGCCGCAGGGGCAGAGGTGCGAACGCTGGACGATGTCTTCGACCGGATCATCGTGTGCGATCAGCGCATCGCATTCGTTCCCGACCCGGGTGAGCAGCGGAGTCAGACCGCCTTGGCGATAGAGCACCCGGGGCTGATCCGATACCTCATCAAGATGTTCGAGCACGCCTGGGAACGCGCCACCCCCCTCCAGTACTCGCCTGGCGCGCACCGACCGCCGCTGCTCGCCGATGAAAAGCGCCGGGCCGTCCTGCAGCTCATGGTGAACGGCTACACCGACGAGGCCATCGCCGGGCGGCTCGGCATGAGCGTCAGAACCGTGGCCACCCACGTACGCAAGGCGACGGAGATCTTCAACAGTCGAAGTCGCGCTCAGCTCGCCTATCTCATCGCCAAAGCCGGCTTTCTGGACGAAGGGATCGATGCTTGACGCCGCGGTCTCCCTCCGCACCCGGCACCGGTGATCGCGGGTGGACGGTGCATCCTGGCGAGTCCTGGACGGTGCATCAGGTGGCTCCGATACTGGGCCATGTCGGGCGGTTCGCGCACCTGCTTGGGGAGTTGTCGTGAGTCCTGGGGTTCGGCGTGGGGTGGGGGCCGTCGCGGCCGTGGCGGTGGCGGCCCTGGTGAACATCGCTACGGGCTGGTTCGCCGACGGGGCTGTGGTGTGGTGGGTTTCGGGTGGGGTTCTGCTGGTGGTCGGGATCGCCGTCCAGTGGTGGCTGACGTCGCCCCCGCAGGGCGATGGGGCGAGGTCGGTTTCCGCCTCGGGCCAGGGTGCTGTGGCTGCGGGAGGCTCGGCCCGTGACGTGTCGACCACGTTCCTGCGTCGAGGTGCAAGGCGGCCTGCGCGGCGGGGTTCCGGTGAGCAGGCCGAGCATCCAGGTGGCGTGTCCGCGTCGGGCGACGGGTCGGTGGCCGCTGGTGCGGATGCGACCGGGGTGCGTACCGAGGTCACGGACGACGGCCGTCCGGCGTGAGGCTTCCGTGGCCCGCCCGGCGCAAGAGCGGGGTGTCGGCGTCGGGGGACGGCGCGGTCGCCGCGGGCAGGGATGTGATCAACCCTCGTACGGCGGTCCACTATCACCTCCACCGTCCTGCGGAGTCTGCTGGTCCCGGGAGTGGCGACATCGCGCCCGCCGTCATCTTCGAAGCCCGGCCCCTCTACCCCCGCCTCGAGCTCTCCATCATCAACAGAGGTCGGACACCGATCCAGATAACTTCGATCCGTGTCATCAAAGCGTCCTCCATCAAGGCTGCCCATCGCGGTGACGGTGTGGATTTCCTGCCGGGCCCCCGTCTGAATCTCGACTTCGACCTCCGAACGGCGGGACAGGGCACCTGGACTTCGGCATTTCCCGGACAGGTATCGAACCTCGCACCTTATGAGGCGGAAGCGTTCGTCTTGGACCTGTCCACCAGAAACACGCTCAATCTCGTCGATATTGAATTCGAGTACATCCACTCGCTGACGCCGCACGTTCTGGTCGCCAGACCTTCCGAGATCATTTACGTCGACAGCCCCATCCCGAATGAGGGCTACGCCGGATCGATTCAGCTGATCTCCCGGTCGGCGGCATTCTCTTCACTCCTCGACGGATCGACTGCCCCCATCCATGGCCCCGCCATAGAATCCTGCCCGGAAGACGCAGGCATTCTCTTCCTCAGGGGCGTGGCGCATCTGTGCCATGACCATGTCGCCGATGGATGGCACGATGTGGTGAACCATTTCGAAGGCTCTTCCGGGCTCGGACCGGCGGTCGCCTCATTTGCGGAATTCGGTCAGGCTTGCGGCCTGCCGGACTCGGTACGCGACGGGCTGGAAGCGTGGCTGGGCGACCCGGCCGCGATACGCAGGGCGCCGATCTGGGACAACGAGTCGCATGCCGGGATAGTCGAGAAGTACCTGATCACGGAATTCCCTTCGCAGCTGGGCTCCCAAGAATTCACGATCACCCGGAGGGCCGTTCAGTGCTTCGAGCTGCTCGACTCGACCCTCACCGTCGACAAGGACGAAGGGCCCTCCGATGGCGATTTTTCTGAGTTTGCACGATATATTGCAGCGGAATCTGCCTTACAGATGACTCGGGAAGCCATCCTGCATCGGCTCATCGCATGCTACGGCGCAGGAACAGTCGAGTACCTCCTGGTCAATCTCAGGCTCTCGTCGCTCGGTGAAGTCCTGATGGAGCGCCTTCTTGAGGAGGTTCTCGGCAACGCGGCCCCTCCTCCAGGTCCATCGTCGGGTTCGGGTCCCATTCAAGAACGGTGGCGAGCGTGGTGGGAGTCGCAGGGCGATGTCCCGGTCCACTCGAAGCTGGGGTGGCGCCCGCTGTCTCCGCGTACCGCCGCCGCGGCGAGCGCGCTCTTTGCACGCACTCCAGAAGACGTACCCACCGCCAGGGATGGGCTCGTGATGCTGGCGGTCGCCCGCAACCCGTACATCGTCGATCGCTTCGCTTCGGAACTCATCAGGGCACCCGAGGTACAGATCCGACGAGAACTGGCGATGAGCCGCCATGTGTCTGCGAGGACACTGGAGATCCTCGGGCGGGATCCGTCTTCGATGGTCCGTCGATGGGTTGCCTCGAACCCCAACGCGGACGACACGACGCTGGCCGTCCTCCGCGAGGACGAGGAGGAGATCGTACGCTCGTTCCTCCACCAGAACCCGCGCCTCCCGGACGACTGAGTGGGCTTCCCACGTGGCACGTTCGGTGAATTCTCCGTCAGGAGTTCTGAGCCTCGATGTGCGCGGCCGACCTGGCGGCCTGCTCGATCTTCGCGCAGTGGGCTGCACGGGCTTCCTCGTCGATCTGCCTCTCGTGTTCGGCGCGCAACCCGGTCCGGCCGTCGACGCCCTCGCGCAGGACATCGGCTTGCCCGGCATGCCGGATGGACTCGCCGAGGACATGGACCATGATCGCGAACAGGTTCGTGCCGGCATACGGCTCCGGCCACCACGGCACGCGGCCGGGGGCGTCGAGGGGAAGCTCGTCGATCGTCGCGTCCGAGTGTTCCCACGTGCGCCGGTAGAACCTGATGATCTGGTCGCGGGTCTCGTCCTCGGTCGCCCACAGATCGCTGCCGTCGGAGTCCTGCCACCGGGGCAGCGGTTCCGGGGAGGGGCGCTCGAAGACCTCGCCGAAGTACCTGGCCTCGACGGTGGCCACGTGTTTGACCAGGCCGAGGAGGTTGGTCCCGGTCGCGGTCAGGGGCCGGCGGGCGTCGTATTCGGACAAGCCGTCGAGTTTCCAGAGCAGCGCCTCGCGGTCCCGCCGCAGTCTGCCGTGCAGGTTGCGCTTCGCGAATTCATCGATCATGCGGCACGAGCCTGCCACGGGCTGCTCGCCGTCTCAAGATCCCGTACGTGGTCCACGACGACGCAGGGCCCCCGGCCTGGCCATGGCCGCCGCCCTGACCTGCTACGAGCAGCCCGCGAAACAGGCAGCACATCCACCCTGCGGAAGATCGTCACGGTAGCGTGACCCTCTGCTGTACGGGGTGGCCAGGTGTCCGGCCGGTCCGTGCGGGGGCTTTCGACGGAGAGTGATGAGGATGCATGAGTGAACTGACGAAGCCCGAGGTCGACGTTCCGAAGGGTGAGGCTCCTACGGAGCTGACCATCCGGGACCTGGTCGTCGGGGACGGGCCCGAGGTGAAGCCGGGCATGGTGGTCCGGGTCCACTACGTCGGGGTGACCTTCGCCTCCGGGAAGGAGTTCGACGCCTCCTGGGACCGGGGCCAGCCGTACAAGTTCGCCCTGGGCAGTGGCAAGGTCATCAAGGGCTGGGACCGGGGGGTGAGGGGGATGAAGGTCGGCGGCCGGCGCGAGATCATCGTCCCCCCGCGCCTCGGCTACGGCAACCAGTCACCCTCGCCGTTGATCCCGGCGGGCTCGACCCTGGTCTTCGTGGTGGACCTGGTCGACTCGTACTCCAGCACGACCGGGTGGAGCAACACCCAGTGACCCTGGGCCGCTCCTAGGCAGTGTCTGAATTTGACGTGCGCCGGCGGCGTGCTGGTGATCACGCCCATCCGCTCCCACGCCGCCTCCGTCAACTCACCTCGGCCTGCCACAAGATCACTTCTTTCAGACAGGCCTTAGCATGGGCACGCCATCCCCCGTGCCGTGTCCAGCCGACGGAAGACACCCATGCGCCTCCAGCGGATATCCGCCGCGACCGCGGCCCTCGCCGCGCTCACCACCTTCGCCACCGCCTGCGAGGACTCCCCCTCCGCGAGCGCTGGGGGCGCCGCCCCCGCCTCCCCCACGGCCGCCGGCGCCACGCTGGCCGGGGCGCAGGCCCACGTACAGCAGTACACGTCCTGCGAGAATCTCAGCACCGACCCGAACGACAGCCGGGTTCCGCTGAGCGGGTTCATCGGCGCCGGGGACTGGGGCATCACGGAGCGCGGCGTCTGCACGGACAAGAAGGCGCGGGGCGAGATCGTCCTCTTCCTGACCCCGGACATGAAGGCCTTCCAGCAGGCCGCCAAGGACCACACCGCGAAGCTGCTCGCCGAGGGCCGAAACGACACCGACCTCGCCAGTCGCACGGTCGTGGGCAAGAACTTCGCCCTGACCGCGCTCGAGACCGCCACCGCCGTATCCCTGGTCGACCCGCCCAACTCCGACCTGCGCATCCTGAGCTGCAACCCCGACGTCTTCGTCCCGCAGGGGTTCAAGAAGGAGAAGGCCCTGGTCGAGGGCTGCTTCCTCACCGACTACGTCAACAGCCCCGACGGCCAGGGCAGCCCCCACCGCGGGGCGGTCCGCGACCCCTCCACCGTGGGAGCCGCGAAGCCGGGCCAGCCGTCCACCGGCAGCCTGGGCCTGCCGAGCGCCGGCAGCATCGCCGAGCTGAAGAAGCTCGTCAGCCCGCACACGGTCGACTGCACGAGCATGAAGGTCACCGACGAGCAGGTGCAGTCGATCGACTACATCCCGGTCGTCGACGGCCCCGCGATCGCTTGGGGCGTCAAGCAGCGAGCGGTCTGCGGCCAGCTCGGCGGGGAGCAGCGCGCGCACAACCTGAACTGGCTGGACACCGTCTCCGACATGAAGACCCTCCAGACCAAGGCCAAGGCGGCGCAACTGGCCGACCTGCAGGACGACGGGCGCCTCAAGGCCACTGCGAGCAAGCTGCTGGTCGGCACGGACATCGCCGTGGAGACCAACAACGCGAACGTCCGCCGCGGGCTGTACCAGCTCCAGTTCCTGTACCTGAACTGCGAGACCGGCTTCACCGCCCCGGCCGGCCACCGGCTGGAGAAGGCCCAGGTCGAGGGCTGCGTCCTGACCAACTACGAGCGCCCGAGCTGACACACGGCCGTCCGGGGCGTGCGCGGCGCACCCTGTCCGAACGGTTGCGATGCACGGCGGTCTTGGTCAGCGGGCGAGTACGTGGCCGTCGTGGGGGCGGTGGTCGCGGGAGCGGCGCAGGTCGGTGGTGACGTAGGTGCGTTGCAGCCAGCGGTCCGCTCCGTCGTAACGGGGCTGGAAGGCGGTGCGGCCGTGAACGGTGACGCGGTTGTCGATGACGACCAGGTCACCCGGCGTCAGGCGCAGGGTGCGGGCGGTCGCCTCGCAGGCGCGGCCGAATTCGGTCAGCGCCTCGGCGGCCCGCGGGGTGAGCGGGGTGGTGACGAGTTGGGCCATCCGTATGTCGGGATCCTCGGCCGATCCCGACAGCACCGGCCGGGGCTCGACGCCGGGCCCGGTCGCCGCGGTGCCGGGGCTGAAGGAGGGTGGCGGCGTGGTGATGAACTCCGGTGCGAACAGGGTCCGGCGGGCGGCCGGGGTGAGGAGCGGCAGGGCTCGGCGGATGCCGGCGACGCGCATGCCCGCGCGCCGGTCGTGGTCGGCGCGCAGGCACAGGAAGACCACGTAGTCGGGCGGGTGGGGGTGGAAGCCGTTCTCCGTGTGGAAGGACAGCGGCACCGATCCGGCATTGCCGTGGAAGCTCTCCTGCCCGGGTACGGGCACGACGTCCTGCACGAGGGCACCGGATTTCTCCGCCCGGTAGGCGAGCGGCTCGCCGAGCCCGCAGGCCACCATGGTGAGCACCGCCGCCGGGACGGTGGCCCGGCGCTGGACCGAGCCGGGTACGGACGGAGTCGCGGGCAGGGCCGCGCGATCGACGGGCAGGCCGCCGATCACCAGGGTGCCGTGCGGGCCGGAATGCCTTCGGAACCGGCGCACCCCACGGCGCAGCGGTAGCGGGAGGTCCTCCCAGGCGTCCCGGGCCCCAGCCACCCACTCGTGGCTGTCGACCTGATCGTGCCCGCCGGTGCACAGGGTGCGGGCCAGTCGCCCGCACGCGTCGGCATCGGCCGGGTCGAGTGCCCAGTCAGCGGCGACGGCAGAGCTTCGGGTGGTGCCGGGCGTCGTCTCGGGCATCGGGGTCTCCTGCCGGAAGTGAGGGCGGCGGACACGCGGACTCACGCGTGGCGCAGGCCGGCCACGGCGTCGGCGATGTAGTGGTCCCCGAATCGGATCAGCGGGGCGTACTGGGCCGCGCGGCGATGGCGCATGAGCCGCAGTTCGGCGACGGCGTTCTCGGGGCCTTCGGGTTTCTGAGCGATGGAACGACGCAGGTGCACCATCGAGTACGCGAGGGTGACGTGCCGTTCACCGTCCACGATGTCGGCTTCCAGCAGTGCGCCCCGCGCCTCGGCCAGTTGCGGGGCGCGGGCCGCCAAGTGCTCGTAGGAGTCGGGAACCACGGACAGCAGATCCCTCATCTCCGCCCGGAACAGCTTGTATCCGCGGTGCTGGCGCCCGCTCAGCGGGGCGTCCACCGACGGAGGCGCCATGGTGTGGCGTATCTCCGCCATGTAGTAGTCGGCCGGGACCGTACTGGCGTGGGTCATGGCCGCCGGGAAGCCCCGCACGTACACCGTCGCATCTGCCAGCCGCAGCAGGGCGGCGTCGCCGTCGCCGTGCCGCAGATGGCGGGTGGCGTCGGCCACGGCAACCGCGGCGCAGACGTTGAACAGGACGTGGACCTGGTGCCCGATGAGCCACCGGGCACTCCACACGCCCTCCAACGCCGCCCCCGCAGGCGCTTCGGGGGCGGCGACCGGCGGTACGGGGTCAGGGGCGGAGCCCGGCGCCGCGCCGGTGAGGTCGAGCACCGCCTGCCGCATCCCGGCCACCTCCAGCGCCAGGTCGGCACCTGACAGCGGGGCCTCGCACAGGTCTTCCAGGCCGCGGTGGACGACCAGGACGCCGTGCAGGGCGGCCTGCTGATCCGACAGTTCCTCCTCACGGACCCGGAAGAACGACTGGCTGGTCGACTCCGGGGGCAGGTCCTCACCGGCCACGGCCGGAGCCAGAGCCGACAGCGCGGCCACCAACTCACCTGCGGTCGCCGCGGCTTGCCGCAGCGCGACGGTCCTCTCGTCAGGTCTCGCATGGGTCGCCAACCCGGCCAGCACGCCCGCGGTCCGCTTCGCCTCGGCATCGACCCGCGGGCCCAGCAACGGGACGGACCGCCCGCCTCGGGGCTCTCGGAAAACAGCGACAGCAGGATGACCGGCGACCGGCGATAAGCCCATGGTTGAAGTACTTCGCCACGAACGCTGCATGCGAAACCCGATCTGCAAGACCAGTCCCGTTCGGTGTCACCTGTCCAGGTGGGCGAGGAGGAGGTTGGGGTCCTTGGCCGTGACGTAGGCGGCGCTCAGGACGTAGACGGTGTCGCCGCGCAGGGCGACGGACGTGGGGTTCTGCAGGCCGTCGGCAGCGGTCAGGACGGTGGAGCGGGTGCCGTCGGGCTGGACGAGGGCGACCTCGCCGGGACCGTTGAGCGCGGCCAGGATCTGATCGCCCCGGCCGGTGAAGGCGAAGTCGTCGATACCGGTGAGACCGGTGGCCCGGGTCTGGACCGCGCCGGCCCGCCCGTCCCGGAGGATGGGGATGCGAAGGAGGGTGCCCCGGTCGAGGTTGGTGGCCCACAGTGCCCCGTTGCGGATCTTCAGCCCGTTGGCGCCGAGGAATCCGGTGGAGGCCAGTTCGGGGGCGGTGGACCAGGTGCGGGGGGTACCGCCGCTCGTGGGCACGCTCGAGATGGTGCCGAGGACGGAGTCGGTGACGTAGAGGGTGTGGGTGCGCGGATCCAGGGTCAGGCCGTTGGGCAGACCGGCCGCGGGGAGCGCGGCGATGCGCTGCGGTTCGCCGCCCGGGCGCAGCCGCCACAGGCCGGTCAGGTCGGCGGTACCGGTGGCGTACAGGAAGTACAGGGTGCCGTCGTGCGCGCGGACGATCCCGGTGGTCAGGGCGAAGCCCAGGACCGGGGTGTGGATGCCGCCGTCGGCGGGTGCGGGCAGGGTGGCGAGGATCCGGGTGGTTCCGCGGGAGTCGATGCGGGCGACCTGGCGGGCGGCGGCGAAGGTGACGTACGCGCTGCCGTCGGGAGCCAGGGCGATGTTCTCGGGCATCTGGTGCCGGGTCAGGTCGAAGTGCGCGGCGATGCGCGTACAGCTCAACGGGGCGGAGGCGGCCGATGCCACGCCGGGGCCGGTTGCGACGGCGGTGGCCGCGGTCAGCACGGCGGCTGACAGGGCGGTCTTGGACCACTTGTTCTTGAACACGGGTTCCTTCACTCACTGGTTGTGGGCATGCGGCAGCGGTACGCCGACGCGCAGGGGTCTGGGGAGGTTTCGGCCGGGACGTCGTGCGCCGGTCAGCCGGCGTCGGCGAGGGCTCCCGGTCGCGCCGGGGCATCCTGGGGGCCGATGTGGGCGAGGAGGGACAGCGCGGTCCGCGCGGGAGAGCCGGCCTCCGTGGTGGCGACCACGATGTTCTGGCCGGGGCCCTGGCTCAGGGTCTGCTGGGTGACGGTCAGCGGGCCGAGCAGCGGATGCCGCATCTCGTAGGTGGCGACGGTGCATGCCTTGACGCGGTGGTCGGCCCACATCGAGGCGAAGTCGGCGCTCTTCGAGCTCAGTTCACCGACCAGCGTGTGGAGGGCGGTGTCGTCCGGATACCGGCCCGCCACCAGGCGCAGATTCCCCACCACGGCCCGGGCCTTGGCCGGCCAGTCCGCGTACAGGTCACGGGTGTGCGCGTCGAGGAAGACCAGCCGGGCCATGTTGGGCCGCTGCGCCGGCCGGTCGACGGAGCCCGGGTCCAGGTGTCCGGCGAACAGGGCGTGGCCCAGCCGGTTCCAGGCCAGGACGTCGCTGCGGCGGCCGGTCACGATCGCGGGAACGTCGGCCAATGCCTCCAGGAGCTGGCCGGTCGCCTCCGTCACCCGTTCCGGGGCGGGCCGCCGGCCTCGGTCAGGGCGCTGGGCGGACGACCGGGCCAGGTCGTGCAGGTGCAGGCGCTCGGTCTCCTCCAGCCGCATGGCCCGGGCGATGGCGTCCAGCACCTGCGGTGAGGCGTTCAGGGACTGCCCCTGTTCCAGGCGGGTGTAGTAGGAGGCGCTGACACCGGCCAGCAGCGCCAGTTCCTCGCGCCGAAGGCCCGGCACGCGCCGCCGCTCCCCGTAGGTGGGCACTCCGATCTCCTCGGGCAGCAGCTGGGAGCGTCGTGTCTGCAGGAATTCCCCGAGCTGCACTTTTCCGTTCATGGATCCGAGTATGGGTCGGGCCGAAGCGCACAGCCTGACCCTGGCGGGGGTAGGCACCGGGCCCCGGGGCGGGTCCGGGTTCGGGTCCTGGTTCGGGTCCTGGTTCGGCGGCCGCCCGTCCGGTGGTCATCGGTCATCGGTCATCGGTCATAGGGAGATCCTCACCTCCCCGTTGGGAAGGACGCACAGGTACACGGCGTCGAGGACCGTGCCGATCGGCGGGAAACGGTCCGGGGTGACGTGTTCGCGTCCATCGGTCAGATTGATGAAGTCGATGAACGCGGGCCTCCCCGGCTGCGGGGAGAGCAGTTCCACCTCCACCCCGAACCGGTGCCTATGGCCCGTGACCACGCAGCGCACCGGCTGGAGGAACTCCAGCTCGCCGTACGGTTCGGCCGACTCGTCACTCACCAGCGAAGCTCCCTGCTCGAAAACTGCCGTGCGCGGTACGGAGGCGACCGTTAGGGTCGTCCGCATGTGTTTCGTCATCCACAACTGGCAGGCCCTGCGCACCCGGTCGACGCGCTGACCGTGGTGTCGGCCGTTGCCGACGCCGGGTCCCGCGTCCACCGTTCACCTCAGGATGACGAGGATCTCCATCATGCGCGCAGATTCGCGCCCCACTTTCGTATGTGTTCACGGCGGCTCCAGCAATGCCCGGGCCTGGGGCCCGTTGCAGAACGAGCTGGCCCTGCTCGGCTACCGTTCGCACGCCGTCGACCTGCCCGGTCACGGCGACCTCGCCGATACGCCTGCCGCCTACTACCGGCAGCCCCAGGACCTTGCGGCGCTCGCTGCCGCTCCCTCCGCGCTGCGCGGTGTCACGCTGAAGGACAACGTGCGCCACGTGGTGGACACCCTGCGGCGGCTCGCGGCGTCCGGGCCGGTCGTCCTGGTCGGCAACAGCCTCGGCGGTCTGACCGTCAGCGCTGTCGCCAACGCCGCACCGGAGCTGCTGACCCGGGTGGTCTACCTCTCCGCGCTCTGCCTCAGCGACCCGGCGATGCTCACCGGGGCGTGGGACGGGGCCGACGACAGCCTGCTGGACGCCGCAGTGGCCCGGATCGCCGTGCCGGGCGTACGCGATCCGGGTGTGGTCCGGCTGAACTGGCGGGCCGCACACGCCGATCCGGAGCTGTTCGGCGCACTGAAGGCCGCTGTCATGGCCGACTCGACCGACCACCAGTTCCGGCTGCTGCTCGACTCCCTGGACCCGGACGAGACCTACTCGGCGATGGAGCCGGGTGCACTGGTCCGGGCCGATGCGTGGGGGCGGGTGCCGCACACCTACGTCCGGCTCTCCGCCGACCGGAGCCTTCCCCTGGCGGTCCAGGACCAGATGATCCGCGCGGCGGACGCGCTGACCCCGCACCACCCCTTCGACGTGCACACCCTCGCGGCCTCGCACATCGGCTACTTCAGCCGGCCGCAGGTCTTCGCGGAGCTCCTGGCGAGCCTCGTCTGAGACACCCCCGCGCCCCGGCCGACCGGGGCGCGGGGCACACCCGCGCTCGCTCCGCCGGCCGCGGTTGTGCCGGCAGCCCTGGCGCGATCACGGCCCGGTCTGTGATACTCGATCTTGATTGTCGACGGTGGAACGAGGAAGCCGGTGTGATTCCGGCACGGTACCGCCACTGTGAAGGGGGAGCGACTCCACACTGCCACGACTCCGTACGGGGGTCGGAAGGCGTGGAGGAGCCAGGATCCCGAGTCAGGAGACTCACACCGTCGAACCTCAGCAACCGGGGCGGATTTCCCCGAGAGAGGCCGGTGGTACCCATGTGCCAGTACCCGTACGGCGATTGCGCACTGCGCAGCGGCGACAGATCCACGGCGGTCCGCTCCGCCCGGCCGAGACGCCGCGGCAACCACGCGCCGCACCTGAACGTCTCCGCGTAACCACTTCTCCCTGATAACCGCCCGACGCGTGTGCGACTGCACCCCGGGCTTCTTCGGCGCGCCCTGGAAAAGAATAAATGGAATGACGCGTTTCACCGAACTCCCTTGGGAGGGGGTTGACTTCCGCTTCGCGATCGCTAAATGATCGTCGGGCAATACCAACTGTTCACCCAACTCCCGTGTCGGTGACGCGGGAAGAAAAGAGGGAGAGAGATGGCAAGCACCGAAGGAAAGAAGCTCCAGAAGTCCGACATCGACACGCTGAAGGCGCTGATCGGCAACCTGGAGAACGCCTCGGGCAAGAAGCCGAAGGCGGCCAAGGGCACCAAGATGTTCCACCACTACACCCGTTGATCCTCGTGATCGGGTGATCTCTCCGGCCGGAAGCCTTCAGGCTTCCGGCCGGAGTCCCGGCGAAACCGACCGGTGCAGGCAGCGCACAGGAGGCCGACCATGCAGCTTGGATTTCTCGGGCACAACGGATTCGCGGTGGGCGACCAAGGTGCCCCCGTACTGATCGATGCAATTCTGCTTCCGAGATACGGCGAGGAATACACGTCCAGTCCGGTGGAGATCTACCCGCCCCGGAAGATCACGCACGACCTGATGCCCACGCCGTCGGCAGTCGTCATCAGTCATGAACACTCCGATCACTATCACCTGCCGTCCCTCGACAAGCTGGACCGGTCCGTCCCGGTCGTCGTGGGGCCCCTGATGATCGACCGGGCGGTCGAAGCCGTCGAGGCGCTGGGCTTCACCGTCCACCGGCTGGCATTCGGCGAGACCCATCAGTACGGAACAGTCCTGATCACCCTCTTCCCGCCGGGGGCGGACACCGTCCTGTGGGAGAGCCGGGTGAGCCAGGTGTACGTCAGGGACGCCGAGGACCCGGAGATCGGCGGGATCTACCTCGGCATCGACGCATTGATCTCCGACGAGTTCGTGGCGCAGGTCGAGGACGGCTCGCTGCCCAGGCCGGCGGCCGTGGCGGTGAGCAACAACGCGCAGATCACGCCCCCCGGGGTGTTCGGCTCGCTGGACAACCTCGGCTCCACGGACTTGGCCGAGCACCAGGGCAGGCGAGGTGCGTTCGCCGGGCTGGAAATCCTTCAAGGCATCATCGCCGAAACAATTCGTCAGACAACCGTCTTCCAGGGAAGCCATTTCCTCGTCTGCGGAGGAGGGTTCCTGAAGGACTATGAACAGATGGGGCCTTTCCCTTTCTCCGAACAGAAGACCCTGGCAGAACTCGCCTCCCGGCTCATGCGCTGGGTGGACGTAGCAGGACCTGAACCGGGAGATCTCGTCGAGGTCGACCCCGACGGAATCCGCCGTATCGGGGAACTGTCCTGGCTGAAGACCGACCGCCGACGCTTCGCGGAGCTGCAGAACCGACGGGAGACCTTTCTCCGGTCGGGTGAATCCATCCCGCTGCGCCAGATCATTCCGTCGGGTAGTGCGGAGCAGGAACAAGCAGCCCTCCATGACATCGAGAAGGAGCTGACCTATCTCGCCCGGGTCATTCTGCTGTCTCCGCTCGGCCAGGACCTGATTCGGTCCGCCCGCTCGGGAACCCACGGCGTCCGGCCTCTGGTCCTCAAGCTTCTCGGGTCCCATTCCGGGGACACGTCACTGGCATTCGACCTCACCCACGGCGCCTTCGTTCCCGTCGAGGACATCCCGCTGGCCGACGCGCTCCGCACGTATCCGTACGGCATGGTCGTCCACGCCGGCGACCTCGCGGGCGTACTCCGCGGCAGCCTGCAGATCTGGGACATCGTCGGAATCGCCCTGCATTCCTGGTACGCCAACGATGCTTTCGGATCGCCGGTCGCCCTGCTGTTCGACGCACTCGGCGAACAGGCGCGTCCGGACATCAGCTGCCAGGTGTACGACCTGCAACTGGAAACAGTCGAGAAGGGGATCGAATAGAGATGCCGGACGCCATCACGTTTCTCGGGCAGCAGTCATGGCTCGTGGAGGTCGGGGGGACCCGGATCCTGGTCGACCCGGTGGTCGAAGCGTCCTTCGGGCACTCGCCCCGGCTGCGCTTCGAGATCCACCCCGCCCGCCGGATCGACCTGGACCTGATGCCCCGGGTGGATGCCGTGGTCGTCACCAACGAACATCTCGACCACTTCCATCTGCCCTCGCTGCGGCGCCTGCCCGCCGGCGTACCCGTCGTCACGCACCGGTTGATGCCCAAGGTCTGCACCGATGAACTCGAAGCGCTCGGACGGGAGGTACACCTTCTCCACCACGCCGAGACCCTGAAGATCGGCGGCGCCGAACTGTCGCTGCTTCAGGGCGACCCGGACGTGCCGGTCTGGGAGAGCCGGGTCACGAGCCTCTACGTGAAGCCCGTCGGCGCCGCGGGCGGAGGCGTCTTCATCCAGTCCGACACGGCCGTGAGCCAGGACGTGCCGGCCGACTGCACCCCCGAGGTGTTCATCGCCACGCACAACGCACAGGTGCCGCCCGCCGGTGAACTCGGCGCCTTCGACAACCTGCTGCCCTTGCCCGAGGCACAGGCGCCGGAGGTCGCCGGACTCGATCTGCTGTCCTCCCTGCTGAACGACACCGCGGCGCAGTTCCCGTCCGTACGGCTCTTCGCCCTGAGCGGCGGCGGCTACGTGCAAGTGCCCCGAAAGCACGGGGAGTTCCTGTGGAACGACTTCGGGCAGCTGGAGGAGATCGCCAACGCGCTCTCCATCGACAAGCAGCTGATCGGGCTGGCACCCGGCGAATCGGCCGTGTACGAGCGGGACGGGGCCGGCAAGGCCGACAAGGCCGGCGTGCCGTGGATCACCAGGACCGAACCGACCGTCCCCGTCGAGCCGTCGGACAGGCAGGCGCGCGGTGACTTCGACCCGGCCACCCCGATGCCCCCGGTCTTCGAACGCACCGCCGGCGAAGCGGACATGCGCCTCATCCATGAAGAACTCGCCGGGCTGGCCCCGTTGATCATGCTCTCCCCGCTCGGCCGGGAGCTGGTCAACACCAACGACTACCTCGGGCAGCCGACCGGCCCCCTGCGGTTCGCGGTCCATCTGCGCGGAACGCCCCAAGGGGACGTGGTCCACGCCCTCAACCTGAACAGCGCGCGGTTCGAGCCCCAGCCCGGGGGCTTGCGGGACGCCCTCTTCACGATTCCCAGTGGCATCGACGTCAACAGCGTCGACCTCGTCTCCGTACTGCGCGGTGAGATCCACATCTGGGAGCTCGCCGTGAGCCGACTGCGCCAGTGGTACGTGGGAGACAGGATGGACAGCCCGGTCGCCTTCCTCTACGGAGCCCTGAGCGAGCAGGTGCGCCCGGACCTCGCCGCCAGCCTCTACCGGTCCCTGCGGACCTGAGCCGTGGCCGTCGTCGTCGTCGGTCCGCCCGGTGCGGGGAAGAGCACCGCGGCCACGTCCATCGCCCGCGCCCTGGGCCGGGACGTGGTGCACTTCGACACCGTCCGCGCCCGGGCGTACCGGCCGTACGGGTACACCCCGGCCCGGGCGGACCGGCTCTTCCGGGAAGGCGGCGCGGGCGGGCTGCACCGCTACGAAGCGAGGTTCGAGGCCCGGGCCCTCGCCCGGGGCGCCGTGACCCACGCCGGATCGGTGCTCGACACCGGCGGCGGTGTGCTCCAGCAGTACACCGACGCGGACACCCTGCGCGTCCACCGGGCGCTCGCCGCCGCGGAGTTCACCGTCCTGGTCCTGCCCTTCGCCGAGGACCCGCAGCGGTCCGCCGACTGCCTGACCGACCGCGTCCGGGCCCGCGGCGCGGAGGACCCCTTCACCGACGAGTGGCTGGACGGCGGCGGCAGGCAACTGCTCCACGTCCTGGTCCTCGCCGCGCACGCCCACCTGCCGCTGGCCGATCTCGTCCTGGACACAGCCCGCCCGGTGCCGGCCGCGACCGGCACCGGCAGGAGGCCGGGGTCACCCCTGGCAGACCGCATCACGAACGCGCTGGGAGCCCACTGATGCCTTCACCCCGATCCGCCGGACGCGACTACGTCGTCCTCGCGACGCCGAGATCAGGCAGTACGTACCTGTGCGACGCCCTCGCCGGTGCGGGAGCCGGAGACCCGCAGGAATGGTTCTCCAGGGCGCTGATCCATCACCACGCGGGCGAGTGGGGCATGCGCAGCGCTTCCTCCACCGCGCAGAGCCCTGCCGTGCGCAGCCCCGTCGCGTACCTCGACGCCGTGGCGGCCCGCGCCCGGTTCGAGGGCATCCTCTCGGTCAAGGTGCACTGGCACCAGTACCGATCGGTCCAACAGCGCTTCGGTGTCGACCCGTTGCAGGTCTTCGGGGACCACGCGCGGCCCGCTGCGGTGCGGATCTACCGGAAGGACCTGCTGGGCCAGGCCGTGTCGAGCCTCATCGCCGACACCACCCACGTCTTCTTCCAGCGCAAGGGCGAGGAACCGTCGGTCTCCTTCGAGTACGAGGGGTCGGAGCGTTCCGAGACGGTGGTGTACGACTTCCACGGGATCCTGCGCCGCGTGATCCGCTTCGCCGAGGACGAGGAACACTGGTCCCGGTTCGTCGCGGACCGCGGCCTGCGGTCGGTGGGGGTCGCCTACGAGTCCCTCGTCGAGGACTTGGCGGGCACCGTCAGCGGGGTCCTCGACCACCTCGGCATCGCGGCCCGGAGCGAACCGGCGTCGAGCCTCGCCAAGCAGGCCACCGAGCTGAACCAGGAGTTCGGCGAACGTTTCCGGGCCGACCTGCGCACGTACCGGGTGCCGGATTCGCTGTCCGAGGGCATGGTGCACCGACTGGGGCTGGGAGGAGCGGCGGCATGATCATGCGTTCCCTCGGCGCCTCCGGGCTTCTGCTGCCGGAAATCGGGCTCGGCACGTGGAACTGGGGCAGGGAGGTCTCCCTGGAGGAGGCCAGGGCCTGCCTGCACGGCTATCTGGACGCGGGCGGCTCCCTCCTGGACACCGCCGCCTCCTACAGCGCCGGTGCCTCCGAGGAGTTCATCGGCTCCCTCGTGCGCAAGGGGCTGCGGGACCGGCTGGTCATCGCGACCAAAGCCGGTGTCGATCCACGGACCAAGGAGCTGGACGTGTCCCGGCGCGCGATGCTGCACGCACTGGACGCATCGCTGCGCCGGCTCGGCACCGGCCATGTGGACCTGTGGCAGGTCCACGCCTGGTCGGACGCCGTCGGCCTCGACGAGACCCTGTCCGCGTTGGAGACCGCGGTCGCCACCGGCCGCGCACGCCACGTGGGCCTGTGCAACTACCACGGCGAGCAGGTCACACGGGCGTGGACGTGGCAGCGCGAGCACGCGGCCGTCCCGCTGGTGTCCGTCCAGGCCGAGTACTCGCTGCTCCGGCGCGGCATCGAGCAGGACACGCTGCCCGCCGCCGCCCGCGCCGGAATGGGCTTGCTCGCCTGGTCACCGCTGGCCGGGGGCGCCCTGACGGGCAAGTACGGCGAGGACGAGGCGGCCACCACCGGCGCGCGCGCGGACAGCCCGCACTACGCGGGGTTCTCCGAGCACTACCTGGAACCACCGGACGGGAGGCGCGTGGTCGAAGCCGTCCGGCTCGTCGCCCGGGCCATGGAGGTACCTGCCGGTGCAGTCGCCCTGGCCTGGCTGCGTGAGCGCCCGGGGGTGGTCTCCGCCCTCGTGGGTGCCCGGAACGCCGCCCAGTTGCGCGACTCGCTCACCGCCTGCGCGGTACACCTGCCCGACGAGCTGGCCCAGGCCCTGGACGCGGTCTCCGCGGCAGCGCCGGAGCAGGCGGGCCGGAGCGGGCGGGCCGGCCTTGAGGACGGGCCGCACTCCCCCGGCCTGTCCGGCGCATCCCGTACAGCTCATGAAGAGGCCTAGTAGGAGGTGACAGTGTTCTCTGTTCTGCGGACCCCGAAGCTCGGGCGCGTGTGGGCGGGTCAGTTCGTCAGCATGGTCGGCGACGGGGTCTACGCCATCACCGTCTCCCTGTACCTGTTGCCCCGAGCCGACGCGGCGCAGGCACTGGGCACCCTGCTGGCGGCGACCGCCTTGGGCAGCATCATCACTCTGATCTTCGGCGGGGCCGTCGCCGACCGGGTCCGCAGGTCCCTGGTGGTCTGCGCCGCCGACCTCCTGCGGATCGTCGGTGTCGCCGCCCTGCTGCTCGCGGGGCCGGACGCCCCGATCGCGGTCCTGGCGGTCCTGGGAGCCGTGTTCGGCTGCGGGGCGGGCATCCACCGCCCGGCGTACACGGCGCTCATCGCCCAACTCGCCGGACGCGACAAGCGCCGTGAGGCATCGGCCCTGCGCTCGGCCACCAGCCGCTTCACCGGAATCGTCGGCCCGGTCATCGGTGGGTCCGTCGCCGCTGCCTCGTCCCCTCGGTGGGGCCTGCTGATCAACATCCTCACCTTCGTGTTCAGCCTCGCGACCCTGGTGAGACTGGATGAACCGGATGTGAGCTCGGGCAAGGCCGGACCGGACGGCCCGGACGGAACGGACGGCAAGGCCAAGCCCGGTTTGGTGCGCGAGGCGTTAAACGGCATCGGCTACGTCCGCGGCCAGAAGTGGATGATCGGCGTCATGCTCCAGGGGACGGCCCAGGCTGCCCTGGTCATCGCCCCGATGGCAGTGGTCGTGCCGATCGTGATGGGTGGCCGGGGGCCGGCGGCGCTCAGCCTCGTCACGAGCGCCACCGCGTGCGGCGCGCTCGCGGCGACCCTCACCGCCTCCCGGATACGCTCCCGGCGGCCCGGCACCGTCGCCATGCTCGGCCTCCTGTGCGAGCTGCCGCAGATCGTCGCCGTGGCGGTGGACGCGCCGACCGCGTGGGTGGTCGCCCTCAGCGCCCTGGCCGGTGCCGGAGCCTCGGTCTTCGCGGTCCTGTGGGGCGCGGCGCTGCAGGAACGGACCCCGGACCACATGCTCGGCCGGGTCTACGCCCTGGACGCGCTGCTCACCCAGGCCCTCATGCCGCTCTGCGTGGCCGCGGCGGGCTTCCTGCTGGGCGTGCTGTCCGCCTCGGCGATCGCCGGCTTCGCCGCCTGCGCCCTGCTCCTGACCGTGGTCGCCGTCCTGCCCGTGCCGGGGGTGGCGATGCTCGGCAGCGCCACCGCGGACGAGGAGCCGGACAGGACGCCGCACGACCAGAAGCCGGCCGGGCGCGCCTGACGGCGGCGCACCCGTCAGGCCGGAGGGGTGACCGCCCGGGCGACCCTGACCGCGTCCGCCGTGGCCCGTACGTCGTGGACGCGGACGGCCCAGGCGCCCTGGTGGGCGGCGATGGCCGACAGGGCGGCCGTTGCCGCGTCCCGGCGATGGGCCGGGGGCGGAGTTCCGTCGGCGTCCGCCAGGACGTGCCCGAGGAACCGCTTGCGGGAACCGGCGACCAGGACCGGCCGGCCCAGGGCGCGCAGCTCGGCCAGTCCGGCCACCAGGGCGAGGTCGTGCCGCGCTTCCTTGGCGAAGCCGAGTCCGGGGTCGACCACGAGCCGCTCCGGTGCGATGCCCGCGGTGACCGCGGCGTCCATGCGGGCACCGAGCTCTGCCACGACCTCTGCCACCACGTCCCCGTAGACGGCGCGGCTGTTCATGTCGCGGCTGAAGCCGCGCCAGTGCATCAGGACGAAGGGGACGCCGCAGGCTGCCACGGACGCCATCATGGCGGGGTCGGCCAGGCCCCCGCTGACGTCGTTCACGAGGACCGCGCCCGCCTCGGCCGCCCGCCGGGCGACAGCGGCGCGCATGGTGTCGACGGACACCAGGACGCCCTCGGCGACCAGTCCCCGGACGACCGGGACGACCCGGCGCAGCTCCTCGCGCTCGTCGACGCGGGACGCGCCGGGACGGGTCGATTCGCCGCCGACGTCGACCAGGTCGGCGCCGTCGGCCACAAGGCTCAGGCCGCGCTTGACGGCTGCGGCCGTGTCGAACCAGCGGCCGCCGTCGGAGAACGAGTCCGGGGTCACGTTGACGACTCCCATGACCGCGCAGCGGTCCCAGTCGGGCAGTCCCTCGACGGGCCGGGAGGCTGGGGTCGGTGCCCCGGCTGCGGGTTTCGCTGTCACGGAACTCTCCTTCGCGAGATGTGTCCAGGAACGTCCCGGCGAGGGGACTCGGACGCGAAGGAACGACACAACGGGCGGGCCAGGCACCGTAGTTGCCGCACGTGCCGCTCGATATGCACGCCGACCCGCCCACGAGGTCACCGGGATCTCCGCACGCGGAATCGTCCGTGCGCGGGCAACGGGCAGGTCTTCGGACTCGCGGACACGCCTGCCGGTCTCCCGGCGGGCCCCTACTGGCCGTCGCTTCCCAGGACCTGATCCGGTCCCAGTGCTCATGACGGCGGTCGTTCCCGCTCACCGCTGCGGGGCAGTCCCGGATTCCCACCGGGTTCCCTCTTACGACGCATCCCGCCTGGCGGACGGGGGCGAACCAGCTGCTCGGGCCACCCTAGAGCGTCCGGCCGGAATGCGAGAAGAGTCGGCCGCGACCGGGCAGCCGTAGCCGCCCGGCGCGGGACCACGGCTCACCCGCCGGGCCGTGCCCGGGACGCTCGGGTGGGGGCACCCGCCAGGGGGCGGCCTCAGACCCGGCGCCTGGCCGCCGCCAGGGCGTCCTTGACCTCCTGCGTCACGCGCGCCGCGTCCTCGGGGCGGTGCACCACGTCGGTGTGGTTCATGTCGACGACGAGGACCTCGCTGGCCGAGTAGTGCTTGTGCACCCAGTCGTCGTAGCCGGACCACAGCGTCCGGTAGTACTCGACGAGGCTCTCGTCCTGCTCGAAATCGCGGCCCCGCAGCCCGATGCGGTGCAGCACCGTCTCGAAGTCCGCCTTGAGGTAGACCATGAGATCGGGCGCCTTGCGGTACGGCAGGCCGTCGATCTCGCGCATCATCTCGCCCAGCAGTCCCTCGTACACCCGCATCTCGAGGGAGCTGATCCGGCCCAGGTCGTGATTGATCTTGGCGAAGTACCAGTCCTCGTAGATGGACCGGTCGAGGACGTTGTCGCCCTGCTTGTACGCCTCCTTGATCGCGGCGAACCGCGTCTGGAGGAAGTAGAGCTGGAGGAGGAAGGGGTAGCGCTTCGCCTGGATCTCCTCGGGGCTCGCCGTGTAGAAGAGCGGAAGGATCGGGTTGTCTTCCACGCTCTCGTAGAAGACCGTGCTGCCCAGCTCCTTAACGAGCAGCTCGGCCACGCTCGTCTTGCCGATTCCGATCATGCCTCCGACGCAGATCACTGGCATCCCTCGCTTCTCCCTGGGGGTCTTCTGTTCGCGTACGGGCGGGCTGGGCACCCCACACCGCATGGACGCGTGTCGGCGGTCACTCGATTCCCCAAGATCCTCATGATCAGCGTCATCCGGGTCCCCGTCCGGACCGGGGCACCGACGTACGCCGCGCTCCTCGACCGGCCGGACGGTCCGTTCCGCAGGAGCCGCGGTCACCGCGACGAGCCACCGCTCCGCGGCCGCCTTGAAGCATAAATGACGACGCGACCCACCCTGGCCAGAGCGCCGGCGCCCAGCCCGCGGCCGCGGCCCGTCAACTCCACGGCTACGAGGCGCCGCCCGGCCGTCTACGCGAAATCCCCCCACACGGCGGCCGCGCCCGCCGTGGGGCCGGCCGTGGCGTCGATGCGGTACGTGTCGTCCTTCGCATCGCGTCCGCCGACGGCGTGGTCGTACTGGCCGGCGAAGACGTGCTCGCCGGGCGGGACGGTCCTGCCGGGTTTGAGGGTCCACCGGTAGACGAGGAAGCCGCCTTCCCGGCGGGCGGAGAGGTCGAAGTCCGCGGCGGGGCGGGTCCGCCAGCTCCCGGTGTCCTCCACCCCCTCGGTGAGGGCGATGCGCAGCTCGACGACGAGTGCGGTGAGCGGCTGCCCCGCCTTGAGGGTGACGTTGCTCTGCGCCCAGTAGGCGTTGCTGTGGGGGTCGACCGAGCCGTCGCTCCACAGGGGACCGTCCTCGGTCCGGCTTCCCTGCATCGGCGGCGCCGAGGGGCCTGGGGCGGACGGCGCGGACGACGTCGACGGGGCCACGGCCGCGGCCGGCGGATCGTGCGGCGGGTCCGGGGTGTGCACGACGGCGACCACCGCGAGGGCGCTCACCGCCAGGGTCCCGGCGGTGGCCAGGCTCGCGAGGAGGGTCTTCGGCCAGGACAGGGGGCGAGTACGGGCACGGGCACGGGCACCGGTGCGCCCGCGGGCGGCGCCCGGGCCGGCCGCTGCCGTGCCGCGCTCGACCCGGGCCAGCATGCGGGCCCGGTCGGGCAGGTGGGCCTGCGCGCTCTCGCGCAGCCGGTCGCGCAGTTCGTCGGTCACCGGCTTCCCCTTCCCGCCAGCTCGTCGGCGGCTCTGCCACCGAGCAGCCGCTGCAGTTCCGCCGTCCCCTTCGAGGTCTGGCTCTTGACCGTACCCACCGATATCCCGAGCGCCTGCGCGGTGTCCTTCTCCGAGAGGTCGAAGGCGTACCGCAGTACCACGCAGGCCCGTTTGCGGAACGGCAGCCGGTCCAGCGCGGCCCGTACGTCCATGACGGCGGCCAGGTCCGGGCCGTCGGTGCGCTCCGGGCGGTGCGCCCAGAACAGCAGGACGCGCCGCCGCTCGCGCACCGTGCTCCGGATCCGGCTGCGGGCGAGGTTGGCGACGACCCCACGGGCGTAGGCCGCTGCGGAGTCGGCGCGGCGGGCCCTGTCCCAGCGGTGCCAGAGCGCGACCATCGCGTCCGCGGCGAGGTCGTCGGCGGCGTCGGCGTCCCCGGTGAGCAGGTACGCGAGGCGGGAGAGCTCGGCGTGGTGGCGTTCGAAGAACGCGTGGAAGTCCGCGGCCGCCTCGTCTTCGGTCATGGCCTCGGTACGGCCTCTCGGTGCGACGGGGGCGGTCTCGGGCAGGTGCCGGAGCGTAGCAGTGCGTTCGGGCGCCCTTCCGGGCGGCCGTTCGGGCTCCTCGGTTCGCCCGGGCCCGCCTCGTACGGTGGCGGTGGCGGTGGCGCCCATCAGCCCGTGGGGTTCCAGCCGTCGGTGCCCGCCAGGTAGGCGCGGGCGGTGTGGGCCGCGGCCTGGTCCGGGGTGAGCTGGGGCCGGTTCGCCCCGGTGCCGGCGCCGGGGCCCGTGTTGGCGTACTCGGCGAACCGGGCGGACTTCCAGGAGAAGCCCCCCATGTCGGTCCACGGCCCCTCGGTCTTCACGGCCGCGGGCAGGCTCGTGTTGCGGATGACCATCTGGCCGACCGCGCTCGCGCCCGGGTGCCAGGGCCGGCCGAGGTAGTAGGTCCCGGGCCGGGCGGGGCTGCTGATCGTGCTGTCGGTGATGAGGATCCCGTACGGCTTGGCCGCATCGGTGTTCGGCGCGGCGAGGTATCCGCCCAGTCCCCCGGCCGCGGCGCCCCGGTCGCGCAGGGTGAAGTTGACGTGGTCGTAGACGGCGGTGGCGTTGCCGAAGACGAAGTCGACGTCCCCCGCGACGAAGCAGTGGCGGAAGTACTGCCGGTACTGGCCGGTGGCCGAGGGGGCCCAGTTGAGGACGGTGTCCTGGTGCCCGATGAAACGCGAGTTGAGGTACTGCTGGCGGTCGCCGGACGCATTGACCGCCACGGCCTGGGTGTCCTTGACGCCCGGGTGCGCCGACCGCTCCCAGGTGTTCTCGATCGTGACGCCGGTGACGGTGATGTCGTTCGCCGAGAAGGTCGCGGTGGCACTTCCCGCGGTTCCGTGCGTACCGCCTCCGGGCCTGGGCGTGCCGGAGGCGTTGTCGTGGGTGATGACGACGTCCTCGGCGTTGCCGGTGGCGCCCTTGAGGGTCAGCCCGTGCTTGGAGGCGGGGACGTTCACCGTCTCCCGGTAGGTGCCGCGGGCCACGAGGACGGTGTCGCCCGGCGCGGCGGCGTCGACGGCGGCCTGTACGGAACGGTGGGCTGCGGAGCCGTCGGCGGCGACCGTCAGCGTACGGCCGCCGGCCGGGCCGGACGGGGCGGGAGCCTTGGCTCCGGGCTCGGTGAGGACGCCGGCGCCCGCCTTCGCCGCCAGCTTCGCCGGCAGCCCTGCGGCGGGCTCCAGTCCGGCGGTGAGGGTGGGCCGCCAGCCGACGGTGGTCTTGATCTTCTTCCCGGGGTTCGCGGAGTTGTATGCGGCGACGAGGTCCACGGGGGCCCCGTCGACGAGGTTGCCGCTGCCCTCGACGGCTCCGGTGCCGTCACCGCTGAGCAGTTGGGAGGTCTTGCGGTCGGGGGAGAGCTTCCAGTGGTTGTTCTGCGCGACGACCTGGGCGCCTGCGCGGGAGTTGATGCTGTAGCTGTGCGCGTAGCCCGCCGACGCCGTGGTGTCGTAGTGGTTGTCGTAGAGGTGGATCCGGCCCACCCGGGCGAGGGGGGCGCGCTGGACGACGCCCTGGAAGACGTTGTGGTGGAGGGTCACCCGCAGTTTGGTGTCCTGGTCGCTGCTGCCGATCAGCATGGTCTTGTCGTGGTTGCTGAACCTGTTGTACCCGACGGTGACCAGGTCGGATGCGTGGGTGATGTCGAGGGCGCCGTCGTGGACCTGGTACGGGCGGCCGAAGCGGACCGGATTGCCGGAGTCCGGGTGCGGGGCGTCGGAGAAGGTGTTGTGGTCGACCCAGACGTGGGTGGCGCCGCGCAGGCTGACGGCGTCGTAGGCGGAGTTCCAGTTGCCGGTGGAGCCGTCGGTCGGGTCCCACTGCGGGAAGCAGTCCCGGACGTCGGTGAGCGACAGGTTCCGGATGATCACGTCGTCGGCGTTCTTCACCACCAGGCTGCCGCCGGTGATGCCCGCTCCGGTACCGGGTACGCCGATGACGGTCGTCTTCGCGGGCACCGTGAACACCATGCGGGCGGCCTGCCTGGCCTGGGCCGCCCTGCGGGCGTCCTCCTGGGTGCCGGACGGCACCTTGGTCCGCCCCCAGACGGCGGGGTCGTAGGCCTTGAGGTAGGAGTCGAGCGAGTAGCCGGTGCCCGCGGCGTGGTCGGCGCAGCTCTGCGGCTTCCCGCTGTCGTCGGTGTTCGCGTCGATCAGGCCCTTGATCCGGACGATCCGCGGGGCGCCGGCCGGGCCCGCGGCCAGGGCTCTCGCCAGCTCGGCGCGGGTGGAGACGGTGAAGACGCGGGCTGCGGCCGCGTCCCGGCCGCCGGTTGTGCCGGAGCCGCTCGCGGCCCAGCCGTCCCGGGCGGGCAGTACGCCGTGGGCGAGGTCGGCGGGTGCCACGGCATCGGCCTTCACGACCAGCGGCACGGCTCCCAGGCCGGCGGCGGCCACGGCGGCCGCCGCGACCAGGGCGAGCCTTCGGCGTCCGGTCGGACGGCGGTGGGGGGAAGGGGACATGGGCGGCGGCTCCTTGGGGTGCGGTGCACTGTTCACCCGTCAGTTGCCGCCGGAGCCCGAAAGGTTGCCGGGCCCGCCCAGGAAGTTCCTCCACGCTGCCGGAGGAGGCGCAGCGGACGCGAATTCCACAAAATGTTGACGCACCTCTATCGGAACTGCCATCGCCCGATGGACGATTCAGGTAGCCTGCCCGCCTTCACCTGGCGTCCCGCCGGTGCGCGGAAGGCCGATCCCGTCCCGCGTTCGTTGGGAGGCCACACGACATGAACCCGCTCAGTGAGTGTCCAGGCTCCGCCTCGATCCCCTTACCGCCGACAACAGCAGGGCCCAGCCGTCGCGGCGTACTGGCCGGCCTGGGAATGGCCGCAACGGGGCCGCTCGTCCTGGGTGCCGGGAGACCCCGGCCGCACGGCGGTACGCCGACGGGGCGGCCCGTCGTCGTCAGGAACGCCGCACTCGTCCTCACCATGGATCCCTCCCTCGGTGACGGCCCCCTCGGTGCGGTCGAGCACGCGGACGTCCTCATGCGCGACGGCGCCGTCGCGGCCGTGGGCCGGCGGCTGCCGGCACCGCCCGGAACCCAGGTGATCGATGCCGCCGGCAAGCTGGTGATGCCGGGGTTCGTCGACATCCACACCCACCTGTGGCAGTCGTCGATGCGGGGCGGCTGCGCGGACCGGGACCTCTTCGGATGGCTGGCCGACTGCAACCGGGCGACGTTCTCCCGCATCACACCGGCGGACATGTACCGCTTCGTGCGCCTCGGCGCCCTGGACTCCGTGCAGTCCGGCGTGACCACGCTCGTGGACTGGGTGGACGCCCTCCCCTACGACACGACGGTCCAGTACGTACGGGCCCTGACCGACACCGGGGTGCGCTTCACCTACGCGATGTTCCAGGCCGAGCGGGAAGCCGCGCTGATCGCCCGGACGAAGAAGGAGCTCATCGACCCGGCCCCTCTCGCCTCGGCGCAGGTCGCCACCCACGCGGCCCGGGCCATCAGCGCTCTCAACCGGCTGCACTGGGACATCGCCCAGGACCTCGGGGTCATGCTCAACAGCCACGTCCTCGAACGCACCGAGCAGCGTGGGGACGACCCGATCGGCACCCTCACCGACATCGGCGCGATGGGTCCGCGCCTGCTGATGAACCACGCGATCCACCTCACCGACGACGAGGTCTCCGCGATCGCCGCGCAGGACGTACGGGTCGCGCACTGCCCGCTCAGCAACATGCGCCTCGCCTCGGGCGTCATGCGGCTGCCGGACCTCGGCCGGCGCGGCGTCAAGACCGGGCTCGGGCAGGACGGCGGCACCAACGACAGCTCCGACTTCTTCGCCCTCATGAAGACGGCCGTCGGTCTCCAGCGTTCCCGCGCACTGGAGACCTCGGTGTTCCCCCAGGTCCACGACGTCCTGCGGCTCGCCACGCTCGGCGGCGCCGAAGCGATCGGCATGGCCGACACGGTGGGATCCCTGACACCCGGCAAACGCGCCGACGTCATCGTGATCGACCCCGCCGCGCTCAACTTCGCGCCGCGCTTCGACTGGGTGAACCAGATCGTCTTCAACGGCCGGCCGGAGAACGTGCACGCGGTCTTCGTCGACGGCCGCCCCCTCAAGCTGGGCGGCCGCCTCGTCGACATCGACCCCGAGCGCGTCGTACGGGAGGCGGAGAGCGCAGCCACGCGCCTGCGGGCGGCCTCCTGAGCCCGGTGCCTCAGCCGGTCCCCCGCCGTAGCTGACGGCGGACCAGGTCGTGGAACGGACCGGCCGTGTCGGAGAGCAGCGCCGCGGGCGGGCCCTGCTGGACGATGCGGCCGTCCGCCATGACGATCACCCGGTCGGCGTCCATCACCGTGGACAGCCGGTGGGCGATCACGATGCGGGTCACGTGCAGGGAGCGGGTGGATTCGATGACCACGCGCTGGGCCTCGTTGTCCAGCGCGCTGGTGGCCTCGTCGAGGAACAGGACGCGCGGCTTGCGGATGAGGGCCTGGGCGATCATCAGCCGCTGGCGCTGGCCACCGGACACGGTGCCGCCGCCCTCGGACAGCATGGTGTGCATGCCCATCGGCATGGCCTTGATGTCCTCGGCCAGGCCCGCCATCGCAGCGGCCTCCCACGCCTCCTCCAGCGAGAACACCCCGGCGCCGCAGATGCATTCGAGGATCGAGCCGGTGAAGGGCTGGGCGTTCTGCAGGACGACACCGCACTGGCGGCGCACGGCCGCCTGGTCGAGGGCCGCCAGGTCCTGGCCGTCGTACAGCACGCTGCCTTCGGAGGGCTTGTCGAGGCCGATGAGCAGTCGCAGCAGGGTCGACTTGCCGCAGCCGCTGGCGCCGACGATCGCGACGAACTCGCCCTGCCGGACCTGGAGGCCGATGTCGTCCAGGACCAGCGGGCCGTCCTCGCTGTAGCGGTAGGACAGGTTCCTGGCCTCGACGGCGCCGGTCAGCTCGCCGGGCCGGGTGCTGGAACGGGCCACCTCGGGGGCCTCCCGCAGGAGCGGCACGACCTGCTCGAACATCGGCAGCACCGAGGCGGCCGAGATGAGCACGCCGGTCAGCTGCGTGACCGAGGACAGCATCATCGTCAGTGCGGTGCTGAAGGTCAGGAACTCTCCGGCGGACATGACGTCACGGGCCGGTCCGGCCAGCAGCACGAACATGATCAGCGTGCACAGCGGCAGGTGGACGGCGCCCAGCACCGTGGTGACGTTCTGGATCCGGCCGATGCTCTGCTGGAGATCGCGGGTACGGGCGAACTCCCGCGCCCAGGCGGCGTAGGCGAAGCTCTCGGCCGCGGCCACGCGCAGTTTGGACAGCCCGCGCAGGGTCTGGAAGGCCTGGTTGTCGAGCTGGTTGCCGAGTCTGACCAGCCGGCGCTGGTAGCGCAGCTGCCACAGCCCGAGGCCGAGGAAGACGGCCGCGATGACGACCAGCATGGCGACGGCGGCCATGGCCAGCGGGACGCTGTGGACGAGCAGCAGGACGAGGTTCATCGTGCCCATGGCGCCCGCCTGCACGCAGACCGGGCCGATGCCGGACAGCACGCGGCGGATGGCGCTGATGCCCATGGCCGCACCGGCCAGTTCCCCGGTGGAGCGGCCGGCGAAGAACTTCGTCGGCAGCCGCAGCAGCCGGTCCCATACGGCGGGTTGCAAGGTGGCCTCGATACGGCCCTCCATGCGCAGGATGGAGACGTTCTGCATCAGCATGAAGGCGGCCGAGACGACGCCGGTCGTGATGAGTGCCAGGGCCGTCTGCACGATGAGACCGGTCTCGGCGTCCGGTACGAACCGGCCGAGCACCTGGCCGGTGGCGATGGGCACCAGGGCGCCCAGGCACACCGCGACCAGCCCGCCCAGGATGATGCTGCGCAGCTCGGGGAGGGTGCCGCGGAGGCTGAAGCGCAGCAGTGCCGGCAGGCCCACCCGCCCGTCGGGGAGCGGGCGGTAGAACATGACGGCGGCCGGTTCGAAGGCGGCCGCGTTGCCCTTGCCGATGCGTTCGCGGGTGCCGGTGGCGGGGTCGGCCGCCTCGTAGCGGCCGCGGCGCCACAGCAGGGCGACCGGCGTCCCGTCCTTCTCGCGCCGGCCCACCAGGGGGCCGCTGTTCTCCCGCCACCAGGTGCCGGTGAGTGCGACCGTGCGGGTGCGGATCCGCGAGGCGAGCGCGATGCGCTCGACGGGGTCCCGCCGCTCGGCAGCGGTACTCGCCTCGCCCGGTTCGGTCAGGGTGATGCGGGCCTCGTGGGCGACGAGGCGGCACGCGGCGAAGGTCGCGTCGGTGCCCGCGCCCCGGTGGTCGCGTCCGCCGGAGCGGTCGATGGAGGCCAGCAGCGCCCGGTCGGCCTGGGTACGTGCGCACCGGCCGGCCTCGATACCGGCTGCCGTGCGGTCCTCGTGGGCGCGTTCGAGCTGCTCGATCCAGCGGTCCAGGGCGTACAGGAGCCGGTACTGCTGGTCGACCATGCCCTGCCACACGGCCGCGTCGACCAGGAGGGTGCCCACCGCCTCCGCCTCGTAGGCGGCTCCGTACTGCACGGCGCCGGGGGCGGTCTGCATCCACAGGATGTCCTCGTCGGCTCCGCCCTGCGCGGTGGTGGCGCGGCCGTCCAGGGGTGCCTGGTAGAGCACGCGCAGGCCCCGGCCGATGCCGCGCGCGAACGCGTCGTCGAGAGGGCTCGGTGGCGCGGCGGGGGCTCCGTACGCCCCTGGGGCGGCCTGGCCGTCCCACCACTGCCGGCCGGGGGCCCCGTACTCCGGGCCGGGCAGTTCCCGCAGCTCGATGCGGCGCAGCAGGCATCCTTGCAGGGGGCGGCCGACCAGGGTGTGTTCCGGGCCCTCGGCCGGGCCCAGCAGGAGCGTGCCCGGCCCCAGCCGGCCCAGGAAGTGCCAGTGCCCGGCCTGCGCGGCGTCGACGGCGAAGAGGTCCAGCTCGCCGTGGACGACGAGCCACAGCACGAGCGGGCCCTCCAGCGCCAGGCTGCGCAGGCCCGTGCAGTCGACGGGCGAGCCGAGTCCGCCGAGGGCCGCGACGACCGCGTCGACGCCCTGGGCCGGGGCAGGGGCCGGGTGTGCGGGGGGAGCCGTGGCCTGGACCTGGTGCGGGTACGTCACCTCAGTGCTCCTTCACCAGTCGGGCGTACGGGCCCTGCGCGGCGGCCAGGTGCTCGTGCCGCCCGCGTTCCACGACCGTGCCGCGGTCGAGCACGAGGATCTCGTCGCTGTCGCGCACGGTGCTCAGCCGGTGGGCGATGACCACGCAGGCGCAGCCGCGGCGGCGCAGGTTGTCGATGATGACCTGTTCGGTCGCCGCGTCCAGGGCGCTGGTCACCTCGTCGAGGACCATGATGCTGGGGCGGCGCACCAGTGCCCGGGCGATCTCCAGTCGCTGGCGCTGGCCGCCGGAGAAGTTGCGGCCGTCCTGTTCGACGCGGCTGTGGATGCCGCCGGGGCGGCGGGCGACCACGTCGTGGACGGCGGCGTCCTCCAGTGCGGCGACGACGGCCTCGTCCGTGATGGAGGGGTCCCACAAGGTGACGTTGTCGCGGACGGTTCCTTCGAAGAGGAAGACGTCCTGGTCGACGAAGGAGACGGAGGCGGCCAGCGCGCCGCGCGGGATGTCCTCCAGCCGCATCCCGTCGATGCGGATGGCCCCTTCCCAGGGGGTGTGGAGGCCGGAGATCAAGCGGGAGACGGTGGACTTGCCGCTGCCGGAGCCGCCGACGAGCGCGACCTGCTGTCCGGGGCCGACCGAGAGCGAGAAGTCCTTGAGCAGCGGGGCGTCGAGCGGGCTGTAGCCGAAGGTGACGTGGTCGAGCTGTACGTGGCCTTTGAGGCGACGGGTGGCGGCGGCGGGTTCGCGGCGCGCGAAGACCGGGTCGACGGGGAAGTTCTCGACGTCCCTGAGGCGGGCCACGTCCGCCGCGAAGTCCTGGATCCGTCCGGCGACGCCGCCCAGCCGGGAGATCGGCGCGGTGAAGCTGGTCACCAGGGCCTGGAAGGCGACGAGCAGACCCACGGTCAGGTGCCCCTCCACCGCCCGCAGGCCACCGATCATCAGGATCAGCGCGCTGTTGAGCGCCGCCAGGGTGGGCGCGACGACCGCCAGCCACGCACTGGGCACGCCGAGCCGCTGCTGCACGTCGAGGGTGACCGCGTGCTGTCCGGCCCAGCGGCGGAAGAAGCCGTTCTCGCCGCCGGTGGCCTTCATGGTCTCGATGAGCTGGAGACCGCTGTAGGAGGTGTTCGTCAGCCGGGCGCTCTCGGCGCGCAGCTTCTGCGTACCGGTGGCCCTCAGGTGGATCACGATCCGCATGGCCACCACGTTGAGCAGCGCGATCATCACGCCCACGAGGGTGAGCTGCGGGTCGTACGTCCACAGCAGGACCGCGTAGAGCACGACGACGACGGCGTCGACTCCCGCGGCGGCCAGGTCCCGGGCGAGGGTCTCGGCGACGGCGTCGTTGGACTGCAGGCGCTGGACCAGGTCGGCCGGGTTGCGCTGGGAGTAGAAGGCGACCGGAAGTCTGAGCAGGTGCCGGAAGAAGCGGGCGCTGCCCAGGGTGGAGGTGATGATGCGCCCGCGCAGCAGGTTGGCCTGCTGGAGCGCGGTGAGCGTCGCGGTGAGCACCAGGGTGGCGGCCATCGCCGCGAACAGCACGCCCAGCAGGGACGTCTGCTCGCCGATGAGGAACATGTCGATGTACGTACGGCTCAGGGCGGGCACCGCCGCGCCGACGGCCACCAGCAGGAGGCTGGAGATCACGACGGCGGTCATGGTGCCGGACGTTCCGTGCAGGCGGGCCGGCATGGCGCTCAGGACGCCCGGCTTGCGGCCGCCGCGGCGGAAGCCTTCGGCGGGCTCGAAGGTGAGCACCACACCGGTGAAGCTGGTGTCGAACTCCTCGATGGGTACGAACCGGCGTCCGTTGCCGGGGTCGTTGACGTACACGCCCCTGCGGCCGAAGCGGCGGCCCATGCCGTCGTAGACGACGTAGTGGTTGAACTCCCAGAAGAGGACGGCCGGGGCGCTCACCCCGGCGAGCGCGGCCAGGTCCATCTGCATGCCCTTGGCCCGCAGCCCGTACCCGCGGGCGGCCTTGAGCAGGTTGCTGGCGCGGGAGCCGTCGCGGGAGACGCCGCAGGCGATGCGCAGCTCCTCCAGGGGGACGAAGCGGCCGTAGTGGCCGAGCACCATGGCCAGGGCGGCGGCGCCGCACTCGACCGCCTCCATCTGCAGCACGGTGGGAGTGCGTACGGTGCGGGGCGTCCTGCCCTTGGGGGCGGGGGCGGCCTTGCGACGCGTGCCGCCCTTGGGCTCGGGGCGGTGGCGCCGGCGTCCGGCGGGGGGCAGCCGGGGCAGGGGTGCGGGTGCCCCTGTCTGCGGCGCGGTCACGGCAGCAGCCAGTCGACGGGACGCTGCGCGGCCAGGCGGACGGTTGCGGTGACGGGCGTCGTCGAGTCGACGGCGTACGGGGGCCCGTCGGCGGAGGACCACTTGTAGCCGGATCTGGTGGCGGAGGAACGCTCCAACTGCACGAGCACCGCTACGGGGTTGCCCTGGCGGGCGAATTGCGCGGCGAGCCCGCTGTCGCCGAGGAAGCCGCTGATCTGGGCCTGTGTCTGGGGCGCGCGGCCGACCGCCTTGACGCGGCCGCGCAGGACGCCGAACTGGTGCCGGGGTACGGACTGGACGCTCAGGTCGACCGGGGCGCCGACCGGGATCGTCGATCCGGCTCCGCCCGGCACGTACACCATGGCGACCAGGGGGTCGTCGGGATTCTCCACCCGTTCGACGGTGGCCACGTCCGCGCCGGTCGCCACGATCGAGCCGACTTCGGCGAGCAGGGCCGTCAGCCGGCCGCCGGTCACCGCGCGTACGGGCCGGTCGCCCTGGTCGGTACGGACGGTGAGCAGGGGTTCGCCCGGGGACAGGAGCCGGCCCTCCTCGGCGTTGACGCCGGTCACCTGCCCGGCGACCGGGCTCTGCAGGACGTAGCTGCCCTCGGCGTGGGTGAGGATGCCGGGCGCGCTCAGCGTGGAGGACACGGTGCCGGTGACGGCCCAGAAGCTCGCGGCGGCCACGGCCACGAGGGTGACGGCCAGGACGAGCCGTCCCTGCGGGCGCGCGAAGCGTACGGGCAGATCGAGTTCCTCGGGCGATTGCAGCTTGGAAAGAGCCTTTTGGCGAAACTGCACGGACTATTCCTTCAGCTGCATTCGTATCGGTCGGGCACGCGGGTACCTGTGAACCCCGGAGCCGTGGGGGATGCTCCGGGGTTCACGGGGTCACACCGGTCAGAAACCGGCGCGACCGGCGTTCACCGAAACGCCGGTGATGCCCGTGGCCAGGCCGGGGACGTGGGAGACGAGACCGGTCACGGCCTGCACGGTGTCGAGGGAGCCGACGACACCCACGACGCCGTTGACGTCGCTGGTCACGGCGCCGGCCAGGCCACCGTTGATGCTGACGAGACCGCCGGAAACGGCGTCCAGCTCGGCGTCGGCGATCTCACGGGTCTCGATGTCGTTACGCATTACGCGCACCTTTCATTTGATGGGGGGATTCCGCGGCAGCCCGGCGGACCGAAACTCGACCGCCATTCTTTTCAACAGCCGCAGCGGCCAAGATGAAAGCACGCGGACAGTCCGCGCAGCCAATCCGGTTGACGCCCTTTCACGGGCGGACGTCCACTCCGGACGGCCGGTGTGCAGCTTCATTCACCGAACGGTGACGACTTCTCCGCGAAATCGAGTAACAGATACGGGCACCCCGTCGCCCTCACGGAACTTAAGGGACAGAGAGGGATGAACCACACGAGGCAAGTCCGACATTTCGCGGAACCGTGAAGGCCCGCCGCCCCGGCCGCACACACCATGTGCAGGTTTTTCGAAGGCACACGGCGTGACGGACCCGTCACGACGGGTGCGGGGTCACCAGGTCACGTACAGCGTCTCCGGGGAGCGGTGGATCAGGGTGGGCCGCATCACCGGCGGCGGCCGGTCCTCGTCCAGCCGCAGGTCCGGCAGCTCGCGGGTGAACAGCTCCAGGGTCAGGCGCAGTTGCCCGCGGCCCAGCCGCGACCCGGGACAGCCGTGGGGCCCGTGCCCGAAGGCGAGGTGACTGCGGTCCTCCGGCCGCCTGATGTCGAACTCCTCGGCGCGCCCGTACCGTTGCTCGTCGCGGCCGGCCGCGCCGTACGCCACGAGCACAGTGGCACCGGCGGGCAGCTTCGTACCGGCGAGCGTCACCGGCCGGGTCGTGGTCCGCCGGAATGCCTGGACGGCCGAGTCGTAGCGCGCGCCCTCCTCCACCGCGGCCGGCACCAGCGCCGGATCGGCGCAGAGCAGCCGCCACTGCTCCCGGTCGGCGAGCAGGTGCAGCAGGGTGGTGACGATGAGCGCGCTGGTCGTCAGGAATCCGGCGATCAGCAGATTCTGCAGGTTCGACACCAGCTCGTGGCGCTGTTCGAGGGTCAGCTCGTCGTCCCCGGGGGCCAGGGCGGCCACCAGGTCCGAGCACAGGTCGTCGCGGGGTTCGGCCCGGCGGGCACGGACGTACCCGTCCAGCAGGTGCTGGAGAGCGACCACGTCCTCGGCGGCGGCCGCCTGCTCGGGCGGCGGGAGCGGGCGGAACAGCAGTTCCTCGGCCCGGTATCCGCCGTGCACGGCCGCGGGCACGTCCGCCGGGTCCAGTCCGATCAGCCGCCCGACGACCTGCCCGGGCAGCTGCCGGGCGTACGCCGCCACCAGCTCCGCGGACCCGTCGCCGGAGAAGGCGTCCACGAGCTCCCGGGCACACTGCTGCGCGTACGGCAGGAGCGCCGACACGCGTGCGGAGGACAGCCCCCGGTTCAGCGGGGCCCGCAGGCGCCGGTGGTCGGCCCCGTCCGAGGCGACGACGGTGGGCCGCGGCGCGAAACCGCGTGCCAGGACGCCGAGCGCCTCCTGCGACAGTGCGATGTCCGCCGTCAGGGCGTTCGCCGAGGAGAACTCCTCCGCACGCCCCAGCACCTCCCGTACGTCCCGGTCACGTGCCACCAGCCAGGCGTCGGCCTCCGGCACGAACACCAGCCCTTCGGCCCGGCGGGCGCGGGCGTAGAGCGGATGGGGGTCGCGGTAGAACTCGTCCCGCCTTGCCTGGTCGTGCTGTGCCGCCACGCGGGCCTCCGGTTCCGGACGGGGCCGGGCACCGCCCTGCACAGCCCTCGGTACGAGGATGCCCTGCGCCCGCCGCTCCGGGGAAGTACGCCGCCCGCCGCCGCACCGCCAACTCCGCCTTTGCAGGCGGGGGATGACGCGCGCCGGGGCGGCTCAGACAGGCGGATCCGCGGCCTCCTCGCTCCGGTCGACGAGGATCACCGCCACGTCGTCCGCCAGGCGGCTCTCGGTGTGGCGGAGCAATGCCTGGCGCAGGCCCTCCAGGAAGGCCTGCCTGGTGTGGTCGCGCAGGGTCAGCATGGCCCCGGGCAGGTCGAAGAAGGTGCTGTCCCGGTCGCGGGCCTCGATGACGCCGTCGGTGTGCAGCAGCAGCCGGTCCCCCGGTACGAACGGATAGCTGTCCGGACGCCCCGGAGGGCCGCTGATGAACTCCTCCAGCCCGAGCGGCGGCATGGGGACGCCGGGCATCAGGGAGCGGACCGTTCCGTCGTGCAGCAGGAGCGGCGGCGGATGACCGCGGTTGATCACCTCGATGTGGGGGCCGTCCGGGATCTGGGCCACCAGGGCGGTGACGAACCCCTCCAGCAGGATGTCGTCGCCGTCGGCCAGTCCCGCCACGACGGCGTCGCGCCGCAGGGCCGCTCCGCAGTGGTTGATGACCTCCACCAGGTCGGCCTCGTAGTGCACGGACTCCCGGAACGCACCCAGCACGACCGCGGCGGCCCGTACGGCGGGCAGTCCCTTGCCCCGGACGTCCCCGACGATCATCCGGACCCCGTACCGCGTCTGGACCACTTCGTACAGATCGCCGCCGATCTGCGCGCCCTTCTCGGCCGCCAGGTACATGCTCGCGGCCCGTACGGAGCCCAGCCGGTCCGGCACGGGCCGCAGGATGACGTCCTGGGCGGCCGTGGCGATCCGGCGGACCTGGTTGAGCTCGCTCTCCCGGCGCGTGCGCGCGGCGCGGCTCGTCATGAAGCTCGCGACCGAGACCAGGAACAGGGCGAGGAAGTTCGTGTAGACCTGCTGGCCGCCCCAGGCCTGGTTGTAGGTGGCCGTGGTCACGCTGACGCCGACGGCCACCCCCACCGCCGCGAGCGTTCCCCTGGGCCCCATCGTCACCGCCGCCAGGGCGGGCGTCGCGACCAGCAGGGGGCCGGTGTACAGGACGTGGGCGGGCGTGAACTCGATGAGGAGCACCAGCAGGGCGATCGCGAAGGGCACGCACTCTGCAAGGGTGAAAAGGACCTGGTGGTGACCGCCTGCTCCCGGTCCCGGGGGCGAGCGCACGGGCGCTCTCATGAGTACAGCCTGCCTCGCGCGGACACCAGGCCGCCACTCCGGTCCGCCCGCCGAGCCCGCCGAGCCCCGCCGAGCCCGGGGAGGGAGGTCACGGACGGGCATCCGTACCGGCCCACCGGTCCGTGATCAGCGCGGCCTGTTCCAGCAGCGCCGACACCAGCTCCTGGGCGCTGCGGGCCGCCGTCGAGTGCAGTACGACGACGCTGATCTCCCGGGTCAGCTCCGGCCCGGCCAGGGGGCGTACGACCAGGTCGGCGCGGGGAGCGCCGAGGGCGAGGCGCGGGACGAGGGCCACGCCCGTACCGGCGGCCACCAGGCCCTGGACGACCGCGTAGTCGTCGGTGCGCATGGCGTGAACGGGTTCGAACCCCTGCTGCGCGCAGGCCCAGGCCAGCACCCGGTCGCAGGGGTCGTGGGGGTCCGCGGCGCCCACCCACGCGGTGTCGCGCAGCGCGGTGAGGGGGACCCGGTCCAGGGCCGCGCACGGGTGGTCCTGCGGCATGACGAGGAGGAGCGGGTCGGCCAGCAGGGGGTGCAGTTCGAACGCGTCGTCCAGGTCGAGCCGGTCGCCGGGCTGGGAGAAGACGAGGGCGGCCTGGAGCTCCCGGGCGCGCAGCCTGCGCAGGAGCAGGGGAAGTTCGCCCTCGGTCAGGGAGATGTGCACGCCCTGCTGGTGGAGCCGCTTGACGGCGGGTGCCAGCAGCAGGGCGCCGGCGGTGGGGAAGGTGCCGATGTGGAGGGTGCGGGCGCCGCGCTCCGCGAGGTCGCGCACCTCCAGCTCGGCGTACCGCAGGCGCTCCAGCACGGCCTCGGCGTGCGGCAGCAGGGCCTCGCCGAGCTCGGTGAGCGCGGCGCCCCGCGGTCCCCGGTGGACCAGACGGGCGCCGAAGTGGTTCTCCAGGGCGGCCAGGTGGTGGGTGACGGTGGGCTGGCTGTAGTGCAGCGCGCGGGCGGCGCCGGCGAGCGAGCCCTCCTGGGCGATGGACCGGAGCACCTGGAGATGACGTACCTCAAGCATATAGACAGAGTATGGAGGGATACATAAAAGTCCACCATTCCTCAATAACCGGCCAGGTGTCACGCTCCCGGGGTGAACATGCGAACCACCCCTCCTCCCGGCCGCTCCCCCGCACCCGGCCAGGCCCGTGCCCCGTACGCCGAGGCCCTCCTGGCCCATGCGGGACGGGACTGGCTGCGGTTGAACGTCCCCGGCCACGCCGCCTCCCCGGGCTCGGACCTCGCGGACTTGTTCGGCCCCGGGGTCACGGCCCTCGACTTCCCGCCGCTGCTCGACGGCATCGACCTCGGCTCCGGCACCCCGCTGGACGAGGCCCTGGACCTGGCCGCCGATGCCTGGGGCGCGCGGCGCACCTGGTTCCTGACCAACGGCGCCTCCCAGGGCAACCAGATCGCCTCCATGGTCACCCCGGCCCTGGGACGCACCCTGGTCGTGCAGCGCAGCGTGCACTCCAGCGTCGTCGACGGTCTGGTGCTGTCCGGCCTGGACGCCGTCTTCGTGCGGCCGTCCGTCGACCCCGTCCAGGGCATCGCCCACGGAGTGAGCGCCGAGGACGTGGCGCAGGCGCTCGCCCGCACTCCGGACGCCGCGGCCGTGTACATCGTCTCCCCCAGCTATTTCGGTGCGGTGGCCGACGTACGCGCCGTCGCGGACGCGGCCCACGCCGCCGGGGTGCCCCTGATCGTCGACGAGGCGTGGGGCTCGCACTTCGGCTTCCACCCCGCCCTGCCCTCCGGCGCCCTCGCCCTCGGCGCGGACCTGGTCACCTCCAGCACGCACAAGCTCGCGGGGAGCCTGACCCAGTCGGCGATGCTGCACCTGGGCCACGGGCCCTTCGCGGACCGGCTCGAACCGCTGGTGGACCGGGCCTTCCGGCTCGTGCAGTCCACCAGCGCGAGCGCCCTGCTGACCGCCTCGCTGGACATCGCCCGCCGGGCCCTCGTCACGGGCACCGACCGGATCACGGGCTCGGTGGAGGCCGCGGACAAGGTGCGGGGCGTCGTGCGCGCGCTGGGCCGGTACGGGGTGGTCAGCGACGGGTTCCACGCGTTCCCCGACATCGTCGCGGCCGATCCGCTGCGCATCGCGATCGACACCCGGGCCGGCGGCATCACGGGGCACGAAGCCAGGCGCCTGCTCTTCCGTGACCACCAGATCATGGTCGAGGTCGCCACCGACTCGGCGGTCGTGGCCGTGATCGGCGCCGGGGCGGTGCCCGACACCGACCGCTTCATCGAGGCCCTGCACTGCCTGCCGTCGCCCCTGGCCGGCTCCGCCGCCGACGGGCCGGCGCCGCTCGCCCTGCCGCGGCCGGGCCCCGCACGGCTCACGGCCCGCGAGGCGTTCCTCAGCCCGACCGTCGTGGTGCCCGCGCAGGAGGCGGTCGGCGCGGTCAGCGCCGACACCCTGGCCGCGTACCCGCCGGGCATCCCCAACGTGCTGCCCGGCGAGGTCATCACCGCCGAGACCGTCGCGTTCCTGCGGCGCACCGCCGCCGCGCCGGGCGGCCACGTCCGCGGGGCCCTGGACCCCGCCGTCTCGCACCTGCGCGTCGTCGCCCCCTGACGGCCGGGCCCTGCCCGGACCTGCTCGCACCATCCCGGCCGAGCCGGCTCCCCCCGTATCCCTGTATTCAGCCCATGGAGCAGCCACCATGACCGTGCGCACACCTGCCCTCCTGCGCCGTAGCCTCGCGGCCCTCACCGCGCTCGCCGCGATCTCCACCGTCTCCGCGTGCGGTGACCAGACCAAGGACGACCGGACCGCGCTCCCGTCGGCCTCCGCGGGGACCGGGGCCCCGCTGCACGACCGGCTGCAAGAAGGTCGTCGTCCAGCGCGCCACCGCAGCGCACGACCTCGCCACGGCGGAGTCCGCCAAGTGCCCCGGCGGCAGACCGATCACCGTCGAGGCCTACGACAACGACCTGGAGGCCCAGACCCGCCTGCGCAGCGGCGGCGCGGACGCGGGCTGTTCGGACTTCCCCGTCGCCGCCTACGCCGTCAAGACCTCCGGCGGCGGCCAGGACTTCCAGCTCGTCGGCGCGCAGACGGGAGCCGCTCCGTACGGCATCGCGGTCGCCAAGGACCGGACGCAGATACGCGACGCGCTCGCCGCCGCCCTGGACGCCGTCATCGCCAACGGCCGGTACGCGCAGATCGTCGCCGAGTGGGGCGTCCAGGACGGCGCCGTCACCAAGGCGACCGTCAACGGCGGTTCCTGATGCCGGAACAGACCGATGCGATCAAGGCGGTCCCCGTCCGCCACCCCGGGCGCTGGCTCTGCGCCGTGCTGGTCCTGGGCGCGCTGGCCTTCCTCGTCCGCGCGTTCGCCCGCGGCCGGGTCGACTGGACCGCCGTTCCCTCCTACTTCTTCGACGACCTGATCCTGCGCGGCGTCGGCAACACGCTGCTGCTGACGGTGGCCGCCATGCTCCTCGGCGTCGTCCTGGGGCTGGTCCTGGCCGTGATGCGGATGTCCAGCAACCCGGTGACCAACGCCGTGGCCTGGGGCTACGTCTGGTTCTTCCGCGGCACCCCCGTCTACGTCCAGCTGCTCGTCTGGTTCAATCTCGGCCTCGTCTTCCAGTACATCGACCTGGGCCCGCTCTACCGCGACCAGTGGTCGGACTTCATGACCCCCTTCCTCGCCGCGCTGCTGGGCCTCGGCCTCAACGAGGCCGCCTACATGGCGGAGATCTGCCGGGCCGGTCTGCAGGCGGTCGACGAGGGCCAGACCGAGGCCGCGCACGCGCTCGGCATGAGCCGGGGCAAGACCCTGCGCAGGATCGTCGTCCCGCAGGCGATGCGGGTGGTCGTACCGCCCACGGGCAACGAGGTGATCAACATGCTCAAGACCACCTCGCTGGTCGTCGCCGTCCAGTACGACGAGCTGCTGCGGTCCGCGCAGAACGTCGCACAGACCTCGGGAGCCACTGCGGAGATGCTCTTCCTCGCCGCCGGCTGGTACCTCGTCCTGACGACCGTCTTCAGCACGGGCCAGTACTACCTGGAGCGGTACTACGCCCGCGGTTCGCTGCGCAGTCTGCCGCCGACCCCCTGGCAGAAGATCAGCTCCACCGTCCTCTCCTTCCGCCGTACGGAGGTGACCAAGTGACCGCCCAGCCGATGGTCAAGGCAGAAGGCGTCCACAAGTCGTACGGCGCCGCCCACATCCTCCGCGGCATCGACCTGGAGGTCGCCCCGCGTGAGGTCTTCTGCCTGGTCGGCCCGTCCGGCTCCGGCAAGTCGACCTTCCTGCGGTGCATCAACCACCTGGAGCGCGAGGTCGGCGACAACCTCGTCTTCATGGACGGCGGCGTCGTCGTCGAATCGGGCAACCCCCGAGACGTCCTCGGCGACCCCCAGCACGACCGCACCAAGGCATTCCTGTCCAAGGTGCTCTGACCCGCAGCACACACCGGCACACGCCCGGCAGACAGGCGCTCGCCAGACGCCCGAGGGGCGGTACGGCCACCCGTACCGCCCCTCACACGTCGGACCGTGCCGGGCTGTCGTCGAGGAAGCCGCCCGACTGGTGCTGCCACAGCTTCGCGTAGGCGCCCTGGGAGGCGAGGAGTTCATGGTGCGTGCCCTGCTCGACGATCCGTCCGCGGTCGAGGACGACGAGCCTGTCCATGTGGGCGACCGTGCTCAGCCGGTGCGCCACCACCAGTGCGGTGCGGCCCTCCATGAGGCGCCACAGCGCCTCCTGCACCAGGATCTCGCTCTCGGAGTCCAGGGCGCTGGTCGCCTCGTCGAGCAGGAGGATCGGGGCGTCGCGCAGGATCGCCCGGGCGAGCGCGACCCGCTGGCGCTGCCCGCCCGAGAGCTTGACGCCGCGCTCGCCGACCATCGTGTCGAGGCCGCAGGGCAGGGCGTCCGCGAACTCCGTGACGTGCGCCGCCTCGGCCGCGCGCCGGATCTCGGCGTCGGTGGCGTCCGGCCGGGCGAACGCGATGTTCTCGCGCAGGGTGCGGTGGAACATCGCCGGGTCCTGCGGCACGTACGCCATCAGCGAGCGCAGGTCCCGCTGGCGCAGCCGGCTGATGTCCCGGCCGCCGATCATGATCCGGCCCGCGTCCACGTCCGTCATCCGCAGCAGCAGCCGCGTGAGCGTGGTCTTGCCGCCGCCGGACCGCCCGACGAACCCGATCTTCGCCCCGCCGGGGACGGCCAGGTCCAGCCCCTCGAAGAGCGGGCCGGAGCCCGCGTGGGCGAAGGTGACCTGCTCGAAGCGGATGTCGGCGGCCTCGGCCGGAGGCGGCTCGGGCGACTCCGGGTCGATGACGGTCGGGGGCTTGAGCAGCAGCTCGGTGAACTGCGCGGCCTCCGTCATCGAGCTCTCCAGGCGACGGTAGATCTGGTTGAACTCGAACATGATCCGCGTGGCGTTGGAGTAGTAGGTGAAGGCGACCACGACCGCTTCCACCCCGTGCCCGTTCCCGGCGATCGTGACGGCGAGCAGCAGACCCAGTGCGTTGGTCAGCACGGACATCGGTGCGACCACGGTGTCGATGCGCAGGTTGCCGTAGTCCCAGGAGCGCAGCATGAGCCCGCGCGACTCGGCCACCCGGGAGCGGTGCTCGGCGGCCTCGCGCTCCTCCGCGGCGAAGGCGCGGACCGTGTCCATGTTCATGAGGCTGTCGGCGACGTGTCCCGACACCCGGGCGATGGCCTCCTCGCGCCGGTCCACCAGTGCCTGGCGGCGCCGGATGAGGGGCAGCACGCACACCGCCGTCACGGCGATCATGGCCAGGAGCGCCACGACGAGCAGCGGTTCGTAGTGCCAGAGCACGACCGACCCGAACAGCAGCGGCACGAACCTGCCGACGACGGAGAAGGTCAGCGTGTCGACGAACTCCTCGAAGCGGGAGGCGAAGCTCAGGACCCGCTTGGTCAGCGATCCGGCGAAGTTGTCGTGGAAGAAGGCGGTGTCCTTCGCGAACAGCTCGTCCATGCCGATCACGTAGAGGTGCTCGATGCCGAGGGCGTCGACGCGGTTCAGGCAGTGCAGGCCGATGCGCCACAGGGCTTCCGAGAGCAGCAGGACACCGGCGAAGACGAGGACGTAGGGGAGCATCGAGGCGAAGGTGGGAGCGGTGTCGTCGGCGATGCTGCCGACGAGCTTGGCGACGACCAGCGGGGCCACGTAGTTGACGCCGATGTTGCCCAGGGCCGGCAGCAGCATCGTGGGCGCCGTCAGCCACTTCAGCCGCGCCAGCTCCCGTCCGTAGTAGCGGAGTGCAAGGACAACCGGACTCTGTCCGGGCGGAACCCCTCGTGCAGCAGTCGATCCCATCGCAACCCTGTGGTGTCGTGGGCGGACGCGGAACCCGAAGTGTCCCGCGAGCGCGCCCGCGACGTCCAAGCGTTTTCCGTGTGGGCGACGCCCCGCACGGATGAACGATGTCCCCTACTGCCAGTCGTCCCAGGGCGGGTCGGTGTCGTCGTGGTCGGCGGGCGGCTCGTCGTCGAACGGCGCGTCCGGGTGCTCCTCCTGGCGGCCCGCCGCGCGGTCCGGACCTGCGGAGGCGACCGGGGCGGAGCCGGCGGCGGCGGTGCCGGCGGCCGCACCGCCGGCGGCGGTCTCCGCCAGGGTGTCGAGGACGCCCTGGGCGTACTTGGTCAGCTTGGCCTCGCCCACACCGCCGATGGTGCCGAGCTCCTCCACCGTGCCGGGCAGCCGCGTGGCGATCTCCCGGAGCGTCGCGTCGTGGAAGACCACGTAGGCCGGTACGCCCTGTTCGCGGGCCGTCGCGGCCCGCCAGGCGCGCAGGGCCAGGAAGACCGGTTCGGCCTCGGCGGGCAGGTCGACGGGTACGCGGGCGCCCTTCCCCGAGCGGGAACCGGACTCCTTGCGGGAGGGGGCGGCGGGCGCCTTCTCCTTGCGCATCTGGACGGTCCGGCGGCCTCCGAGCACCTCGCCGCTGTCCTCCGTCAGCACGAGCGTCCCGTAGTCGCCCTCCACCGCGAGGAGTCCCTGCGCCAGCAGCTGGCGTACGACCCCCCGCCACTCCGCGGTGCTCAGGTCCGCGCCGACACCGAACACCGAGAGGCCGTCGTGGTCGAACTGGATGACCTTGGCCGTCTTCTTGCCCTGCAGGATGTCGATGATCTGGCCCGCGCCGAACTTCTGGCGGCGCTCCTTCGCGAGCCGCCACACGGTGGACAGCAGTTTCTGCGCCGCGACCGTCCCGTCCCAGGACTCGGCCGGGGTCAGACACGTGTCGCAGTTCCCGCAGGGTTCGCCGGACTGCCCGAAGTAGGCCAGCAGCCGTGTCCGGCGGCAGCTGACCGTCTCGCACAGGGCGAGCATGGCGTCCAGGTGCATGCCCAGGGACCGTCGGTGGGACTCGTCGCCCTCCGATCCGTCGATCAGCTTGCGCTGCTGGACCACGTCCTGCAGGCCGTAGGCCAGCCACGCGGTGGCCGGCTCCCCGTCACGGCCGGCGCGGCCGGTCTCCTGGTAGTAGCCCTCGACCGACTTCGGCAGATCGAGGTGGGCCACGAAGCGCACGTCGGGCTTGTCGATGCCCATGCCGAAGGCGATCGTGGCGACCACCACGACCCCGTCGTCCCGCAGGAAGCGGGCCTGGTTCGCCGCCCGCGCCCGGGCGTCCATCCCCGCGTGGTACGCGACGGCGTCGATGCCCTGCTCGGCCAGGAAGGCCGCGGTCTTCTCCACCGAGGCCCGGGAGAGGCAGTAGACGACTCCGGCGTCCCCGTCGTGCTCGGTCCGGATCAGCTCCAGCAGCTGCTTGAGCGGGTTGTTCTTCGCGACGATGCGGTACTGGATGTTCGGCCGGTCGAAGCTGGCGACGAAGTGCCGGGCCTCCTGCAGACCGAGCCGCGCCACGATCTCGGCGTGCGTGGCCTCGGTGGCCGTCGCGGTCAGCGCGATCCGCGGCACCTTCGGCCAGCGCTCGTGCAGCATGGACAGCGCGAGGTAGTCGGGCCGGAAGTCGTGGCCCCACTGGGCGACGCAGTGTGCCTCGTCGATCGCGAAGAGCGACACCTTGCCCCGGTCGAGCAGCCGCTGCGTGGCCTCGCTGCGCAGCCGCTCGGGGGCCAGGTAGAGCAGGTCCAGCTCGTCGGCGAGGAAGGCCTGCTCGACGGCCTGGCGCTCGTACGGGTCCTGCGTCGAATTGAGGAACCCGGCCCGCACCCCGAGGGCGGTGAGCGCGTTCACCTGGTCCTGCATCAGCGCGATGAGCGGCGAGATCACCACGCCCGTGCCTTCTCTGACGAGCGCCGGGATCTGGTAGCAGAGCGACTTGCCACCGCCGGTCGGCATCAGCACGAGGGCGTCGCCGCCGCCGACGACCTGCTCGATGATCTCCTGCTGCTCGCCGCGGAAGGAGCTGTATCCGAAGACGCGGTGCAGTACCTGCAGGGAATCGGAGACGGTCTCGGGGGAAGCGTCGGAAAGGGCCATCCACGAAGCGTAACGGCCCCCGCCCACACCCCCCGCCCGGTCGCCCGGACCTGTGGACAACCGTCGGCCGGTGCCAGGAGCCACCCCGGTGCCCCACCGGGGCCGGGGGGAGCGTGCGGCGTACGCTGAGGGCTCCGTGGCGCGGTGCGCGCAGGCGATACGAGGAAGGCAGATCGTGCGAACTCCCCTCTCCTGGCTTGCCGGCAGGTACTCGCTCGAAGCGAGGAGCGTCCGGCTGGCCGCCCTGGTCTCGGTCCTGGCGGGCATCGCGATCATCCTGACCGGCGGGATCGTCCGCGTCACCGGATCGGGGCTCGGCTGCACGGACTGGCCGATGTGTACGGGAGAGACCCTGGCCCCCACCGCGGAAATGGGGATGCACGGGGCGATCGAATTCGGCAACAGGCTCCTCACCGGAGTGCTGTGCGCGGTCGTCGGGTGGGTGATCATCGCCGCGCGCCTCCAGAGGGAGCCCGCACCGAAGGTGCTGCGGGGTGCCTGGGCGCAGTTCTGGATCGTCGTGCTGAACGCCGTCGTAGGCGGCGTCACCGTGTGGATGCGGCTGAGCCCGTACATCGTCGCCGCGCATTTCATCGCCGCCACGCTGCTGCTCACCGCAGCCGTGTACACCTGGCACGCGGCGTACGCCGGCACCGGTGACGGGGCGGCCGCGCAGGAACCGGCCGGCGCCCGGCCGTCCGCACGCTGCCGGTCGCTGTCGGCCGCGCTGGTCGCGGTGACGGCCGCTCTGGTCGTCGTCGGAACGCTCGCCACGGGTACGGGGCCGCACGCGGGCGACTCCTCGGACGTGGAGCGCATGCCCTTCAACTGGACGGCCGTGACCGTCGTCCACGGCGTGCTGGCCGCGTCGGTGCTGGTCCTGTCCTGGTGGCTGCGGACCGCACTGCCCCGGGAGGGCGAGGCGCGCCGCAAGACGACGGTCTTCCTCGCCGTGGTCCTGGCCCAGGGCGGGGTGGGGCTGGTGCAGTCGCTGACGGGCCTGCCGTCGCTCGCCGTCGTCCTGCACCTGCTGGGGTCGGCGCTCGTGTGGGTCGGAGTGCTCCAGGTCCACCTCACCGTCAGGGGGCGGCATTCCGGGCCCGTGGACGCGGCCGGCGGCGCTCCGCTGTCCGGCCCGCTGAGCGAGCCGGCGCGCACCTGACCGTAGTATCAACTGGTCATCGCCGCGACGGGAGACAGGAAGCCGGTGCGATTCCGGCACGGTCCCGCCACTGTGACCGGGGAGTGCACCCTTCCGCACGGCACTGCGCACACCGCGCAGCGAAGGCCGGGGGGTACGTCGATCCGGGAGTCAGGACACTGGCCTGTCGCGGGCCCGTTCCGAGGAGCGCGGACTCCCCAGGAGGCTTCATCTTGTACCCCCGCACGCCCAGCGGCCAGGCCGGCACCCCCGGCACGCCGCCCCCTTCCCCTGCCCGCCGCTGCGTACGCCTCGCGGCGGCGGCCGCTGCCGTCGTCCTGTCGGCGACCCTGCTCACCGGCTGCGGCGGCTCCCGGGACGCGGACGGATCACCGGCTCCCACCGCGGCGGCAGCCGCCGGTTTCCCGGTGACCGTCGAGAACTGCGGCACGAGCACGACGTACGACCGGCCGCCCGCCAAGGCGGTCACCATCCACCAGCACCCCGCCGAACTGATGCTGGCCCTCGGCCTGAAGGACCGGATGGTCGGCACCGCCTTCCCCGACTCGGCCGTACTCCCCTCCCTCCAGAAGGACTTCGCGGCGATCCCGCAACTCTCCGAGAAGGAACCGTCGTTCGAACGCATCCTGGAGGCGGAGCCGGACTTCGTCTACGGCGGCTACGGCAGCGCGTTCGCCGAGAACGAGGGGCGCTCCCGCAAGGCGTTCGCCGACGCGGGCATCAACACCTACCTCAACCGCGAGTACTGCGGGAAGGACCAGGTGTCGATGCAGGACACCTACGACGAGATCCGCACGATCGGTTCCGTCTTCGGCGTGCCCCAGAAGGCGGACGAGCTGGTGGCCGACCTCCAGGGGCGCGTCGCCAAGACCACCGAGGCCGTGAAGGGCGTCACCCCCGTACCCGTGTTCGTGTACGACAGCGGGGACAAGTCGGCGTTCACCGCGGGCGGCAAGAGCCTGGGCAGCGAGATCATCTCGCTGGCCGGCGGCACCAACGTCTTCGACGACCTCGACAAGGTCTTCGGGGACGTCTCGTGGGAGCAGGTCGTGGCCCGCAAGCCGGAGGTCATCGCGATCTACGACTACGCGGGTGAGGCGGGCGTCGAGCAGAAGAAGGAGTTCCTGCTCGCGCAGCCGGCCCTCGCCGACGTGCCCGCGGTGAAGAACAAGCGGTTCGTGGTGCTGCCGTTGACCGCGACCCTGGTCGGTGTCCGTCCGCCCTACGCGGTCGAGGACCTGGCCCGCGGGCTGCACCCCGAGCGCTTCCGGTGACGCCCCCGGCGAAGGCCGGACCCGCCGCCGCATCCGCGGCACCCGCATCCGTACCCGTGTCCGCCCCCGCCGCGTCTGCGTCGCGGGGGCGGCGCCGCGGCGGCTTCGCGCTGACCCTGGCCGTGCTCGGGGTGCTGCTCCTGGTCTCCATGACCGCGGGCATGGCGATCGGTTCGGTGCGGGTGCCGCCCGGGGAGGTGTGGGGCATCGTGGTGCACGCGCTCGGCCTCGACGGGGCCGAGCCCACCTGGTCCCGGGCCCGCGAGACGATCGTGCTGGACGTCCGGGCGCCCCGGGTACTGCTGGGTGCGGTCGCGGGCGCGGGGCTCGCGGTGGTGGGCGCGGCCCTGCAGGCCCTGGTGCGCAATCCGCTCGCCGAGCCCTACCTCCTGGGAGTGTCCTCGGGGGCCTCGCTCGGAGCCGTCGCGGTGATCGTCTTCGGGGTGAACCTGTTCGGCGCGGTGTCGCTGTCGGCGGCGGCCTTCGCCGGCGCCCTGCTCACGCTGCTGCTCGTGTACACGACGGCCCGGTCCGGCGGCCGCGTCACCTCGGTGCGCCTGGTGCTGTCGGGCGTGGCGTTCGCCTCGCTCCTCACCGCGCTCATGGACCTGCTGCTGCTCACCGGGAACAAGGGCAACGAGGCCCGGGCGGTCCTCGCCTGGACCCTCGGCGGTCTCGGCGGCGTCCAGTGGGACACCCTGTGGCTGCCCGGCGGGGCGCTCACGCTGGGCATCGGCGTCCTGCTGGTCCAGGCCCGTTCGCTGAACCTGCTGCTGACGGGTGAGGAGGCGGCGACCACGATGGGCCTGGACGTGGGCCGCTTCCGGGGCCGGATGTTCGTCCTGCTGTCGCTGGTCACCGGGGTCCTGGTGGCGGCGACCGGGCCGATCGGCTTCGTGGGGCTGATGCTGCCGCACATCGTGCGCCTGTTCGTCGGGGGCGACCACCGCAGGGTGCTGCCGGCGGCCGCGCTCGGCGGAGCCACCTTCCTGATCTGGGCCGACATCGCGGCCCGTACGGTCGCCGCGCCCATGGAGATCCCCGTGGGCGTGCTCACCGCGCTGTGCGGGGGGCCGTTCTTCCTGTGGCTGATGCGCCGGGACGCCCGGCGCAGGACCGACCGAGGAGTGGCATGACCGCGACCGAACTGTCCTTGGAGGGCATCACCCTCACCGCGGGCGGCCGCCGGCTCGTACGGGACGTGTCGCTGACCGCCCGCCCCGGCGAGGTGATCGGCCTCGTCGGCCCCAACGGCAGCGGCAAGTCCAGTCTGCTGCGCGCCGTCTACCGGGTCCTGCGGCCCGCCGCAGGATCCGTCCGGGTGGACGGGGCCGACGCCTGGGCGATGCCGGTCCGGCGGCTGGCGCGCACCCTGGCCGCGGTGGTGCAGGAGCCGGGTGCGGACTTCGACCTGTCGGTGCGCGAGGTGGTCGCGATGGGCCGCACCCCGCACAAGCGGCTGCTCGACGGCGACACCGCCGAGGACGCCGCGCTCATCGCGGACGCACTGGAGTCGGTGGACGCGGCCGGGCTGGCCGGCCGGTCCTTCGACCAGCTCTCCGGGGGCGAGCGCCAACGCGTGCTGATCGCCCGCGCCCTGGCCCAGCAGCCCGCGCTGCTGGTGCTCGACGAGCCGACCAACCACCTCGACATCCGGCACCAGTTGGACGTCCTGGCCATCCTGCGCCGACTGCCCGCCACCGTCCTCGTCGCCCTCCACGACCTCAACCTCGCCGCCTCCTACTGCGACCGTCTGTACGTGCTGCGCGACGGGGAGGTCACCGCTACGGGCACGCCCTCCGAGGTCCTCACCCCACACCTGCTGGCCGAGGTGTACGGGGTGACGGCCGAGGTCGCCGTCCACCCGCGCACGGGAGCACCCCAGGTGACCTTCCTCCCCGACGAACTCCCCCGCCGGGCCCCGGCCGTGGAAAACCCCTGGCGGACGGGAGCGGCGCAGCCGTAGTCTCCGCGGTGATGAAGACCGATTCCGTTCACAGATCGGAGGTCCCGTCCGCGCAAGGTGAGTGCTGATGCCCACCGAGAACGCGACGGGGACCTCCCGCCTTTCCTTCTGGCCGCGCGTACGCGAGTTCGCCGTGCCCGCTTCCCTGATCGAGACCGCGACCGCCCGCCGCAACGCCGGCGACTGGGCCGGGGCGTGCGCCGCCGCGGGCTTCGACCTCGATCTCAGCCCACGGACCGTGGCACGTACCCACGGCCACGAACTCGCCGCGCTCCTGCGGGCCGACCTGCGCCACCTCGCCCCCGACCTGCTGCGCTGGCACATGCCGCGGGTCGCGCCCGACGGCCTGCTGCGCCCCGGGCTGACCGTCTCCCTCGCCGTGTACGACACCGCGGGGCGTGACGGCGTGCCTCCGGTGCACCTCGTGGCCCGGACCGCGCCGGCATGGGCGGACGCTGGCCAGCGGATCAGCCTCGCGCTGTGGGACGGGTCCCGTTCCGGGGCGGCCGCCCGCCGCCATCCGCACCCGCATCCCGACCGGCGGTTCCGCCTCGACCTGCACCGCCACCTGTGGGACGCGCGCAGGGCCGGTGAGCTGCGGGTCCGCTCCGGGGCCGGCCTGCCGCCCGGGCCGGACCCCGACGAGCGCTGGGCCGTCGGCCGCTGGGCGGCGGAGGCACGGCTGCTCCTGCGGGCCGAGGGCGGCGGCGCCGACACCGTCGCCGTACGCCTGGGCACCCGGGACAGGCTGCTGCTGGAGCCGGGCCCGGACGGGGACGGCCTCCACGCGGACGGCCCGCACGGGGACGGCGCCGCCGGGCCGCCCGCCGTCCGGGCCGAGGCGGTCTCCGCGCAGGCCTGCGACCCCGCGCTGCCGGTCCTGCCGGACGCCGCGACCTGGCTGTTGCCCGACCTGCGGCTGCTGCGCGCCGGTGCGATCGAAGCGGACGCGCTGCACCCGCTGGTGGCGGCGGCCCTGGTGCCGGGCCACGCGCCGGCCCCGCCGTCCCGCGGCACCGGCCCGGACCCGGGCGCGGACCCGGCCGAGCGGCCGCGCCTCGTGGACTGCCGGGGCGAGCTGCACCGGATCGCCCTGGTCGACGGGGTGCTCGCCCCGCTGGACCACGACCCGGAGGAACTCCGCCGCGAGGAACTGCTCGTCGCCCTGACCGGCACTCCCCTGCCCTGCCTCCAGGCCATCGACGTGGCGCACCGCCGCCCGGACTGCATCACCGCCGTGCGCGAACGCCTGCGGCACGGTGACGTCCGCGGCGCCCTGGCCGTCGTCGAGGGCCTGCTGGGCCCCGACGCGGTGCTGCGCGACGGCGTGCTGCGCGACGAACTGGAGGCGGCCGCGCGGCAGCGGATCACGCACGGCCTGTTCCGGGCCGGCCTGACCGGCCCGGCGCCCGCCTGGTTCCTGCCCGATGAACGCCGTGCCCCGCACCGCCGTCGGCGTTCGCGCCACGCCGCCGACCGCTGAACCCGCGGGACTGCACCCCCGCACCCCTTGCCGTACCCGTCACGAACCCCTGAGGTGATCACTCATGCCCGTACGCACCCCGCCCGCCCCCGCCGCACAGCTCGACGTCGCCGACGCCCTGATCGGCCTGCTGCGCGAGACCACCACCGAACCGCGGCCCGACATCCAACTGGATGCGCTGGCCCTGGCCGTGGCCGCCGACCTGCCCGTCCTCCTGTGGGGCGAGCCGGGCATCGGCAAGACGGCCGCCCTCACCCAGCTCGCGGACTCCCTCGACCTGCCGCTGACCACCGTCATCGCCAGCGTCCACGAACCCTCCGACTTCTCGGGCCTGCCCGTGATCGGGGACGACCCGGCGGAGCAGGGCGTCCCGATGGCCCCGCCGGACTGGGCGGTGCGCCTGGTCCGGGCCGGCCGCGGACTGCTCTTCCTGGACGAGCTGTCCACCGCGCCGCCGGCCGTCCAGGCGGCCCTGCTGCGCCTCGTACTGGAGCGGCGGATCGGTTCCCTCCAACTGCCGCCCGGCGTCCGCATCGTGGCCGCCGCCAACCCGCGGGCCTCGGCGGCCGACGGCTGGGAACTGAGCCCGCCGCTGGCCAACCGGTTCGTCCACCTCCAGTGGGTCCACGACCACGAGGTCGTCGTCCGCGGTCTCGGCGGGACCTGGCCGCGGACGACGCTGCCCCGCCTCGACCCGCAGGCGCTGGCCCCGGCCGTGGCCTTCGCCCGGCGCGCCGTCTGCGGGCTCCTCGGCGCCCGCCCCGCGCTCGTGCACCGGCTGCCCGGCGGCGAGGCGCGGCGCGGCGGGCCGTGGCCCTCGCCCCGCAGCTGGGACATGACCCTGCGGCTGGTCGCCTTCGCCACCGCGGCCGGCTCCGCCCGCGACGTCCTGTCGCTGCTGGTCAGGGGGACCGTGGGGGACGGTCCGGGGCTGGAGCTGCTGGCGAGCCTGGACCGGCTGGACCTCCCGGACCCCGAGACGCTCCTCGCCGATCCGGCCGGGGCCGTCCTGCCCGAACGCGGTGACCTGCGGCAGGCGGTGCTCGACGGGGTGGTGGCGGCGGTCCGCGAGCGCCCGGAGAAGTCCCGCTGGGACGCGGCGTGGGCGCTCCTGGTCCGGGCGCTGGAGACCGGGGCCCCCGATCTGGTGGTCGTCCCCGCGACCACGCTCGCCGCGCTGCGCCGGGAGGAGTGGGACGTCCCCGCGTCGATCGAACGGCTGGCGGGGGCGGTCTCCCTGTCCCGCCGGGCGGACCGGGTGGCGGCCCGGAGCGAGGCCCGCGCCGCCGCACGGGCCGTCACGGCGGGCCGGTGAGCGGCACTGCGCCGGGGGCGCTGGACCTGGACAAGCTCTACGCCGCCCGGCTGCACGCCGTACGGGCCCGGCCCTATCTGGCGACCGCGCTGTTCGCCCTGCACACCGTGGAGTCGAAGGCCGTGCCGACGATGGCGGTCGACCGGCACTGGCGTTGCTACGTCTCGCCCTCCTTCGTGGCGCTGACTCCGGTGGAGGACCTGGCCGGGGTGTGGGTGCACGAGGTGTCGCACCTGCTGCGCGACCACCACGGACGCAGTGACCGCTTCGCGCGCGCCCACGGGCTCACCGGCCGGGCGGAGCGGCTGCGGATGAACATCGCCGCGGACTGCGAGATCAACGACGACGTGTTCGGCGACGGGCTCGTCACTCCCGGGGGCGCCGTCCAGCCCTCGTCGCTGGGGCTGCCGTCCGGGGAGCTGATGGAGGACTACCTGCGCCAGTTCCGGCTGGGCTCCCGCACGGAGGACCTCGCCTGGCTGGACTGCGGCAGCGGCGCCGACGGGCTGGAGCGGGAGTGGGAGCTGGGCCCGGGGGGTGCGCACGGGCTCAGCGAACAGGAACGGGACGCGGTCCGCTTCCGGGTGGCGCAGGGCATCACCGGCCGCCCGGGAACCGCCTCGGCTGGCTGGCGGCGGTGGGCGCAGGAGGCCTTCCATCCGCCGCAGCCGTGGCGGGACCTGCTGGGGGCCGCACTCCGCTCGGCGGTGTCCGGCTCCGGCGCGGGCGACGACTACACGTACGGGCGGCCGTCGCGGCGCTCGGCGGGTGTGCCCGGGGCCGTCCTGCCCAGCCTGCGGCGCAGACCGCCGCGGGTCTGCGTGGTCGTCGACACCTCGGGTTCGGTCAGCGACGCGGAACTGGGCAGCGCGCTGCACGAGGTCACCGCGATCTCCCGGGCGGTGGGCGGCCGGCGCGACCTGGTCACCGTCATCTCGTGCGACGCGTCGGCCCAAGCCGTGCACCAGCTGTGCAGCGCCGAGGGGATCGCTCTGGTCGGCGGCGGGGGTACGGACCTGCGCACCGGGTTCGCCCGGGCGCTCGGCGCGCGGCCCCGGCCGGACGTGGTCGTGGTGCTGACGGACGGCCAGACCCCCTGGCCCGACCGGTGTCCGCCGTGCCGCACCGTGGTGGGCCTGTTCCCGCGGCCCTCGGCAGGTCGGTGGACGGACGACGAAGACGACGAGTACGTGCCCGACCGGCCGCCCGAGTGGGCCCGCGTGGTCGAGATCGGCTGAGGCCCGGCGGGCCTGCCGCGCGCGGTCACATGCCGGGGACGTCGTAGCCCGGGTCGGGGTGCTGGCGCGGGTTCCACCACTCGGTGAGCCCCCACGCCCCGAGGGCCAGCGCGGCCAGGGCCGCGAGGACCGCGGTCCAGGGACGGCTCGCCCCCCTGGTGGTGAGCGTCCAGACGGACAGCGGGACCAGCACCCCGCCGAGCACGATCAGCGGCAGGTCGACGTAGACCACGCTCAGGTCGCGGGCGTGGCCCTCGAATCCGCCGTCGATGCTGAAGGCGGCCCGCGGCAGCCACACGGTCACCGCGACCACCGCACCGAGGCCGGCCAGCAACCGCCCCATCGTTGTTGTGTTCATGCCCTGGACGGACGCGGCGGTGCGGTACGCGGTTCCGCCGGGCCGCGCTACCTGACGGCCCCGCCGTTGGAGGGCGGGTACCCGGGCCTGGCCGGTGCCGAGGGCCGTACGGGGGCGGGCCGGGGCAGCGGCGGCAGGGCGGGCTCGTACAACCAGGCCGCGAGCAGCTCGTCCAGCGGTTCGGCCGTGTAGCGCGCCGCATGGGCGGTGAACCCCGCCGTGGTCACGACGCCGTGGCGGTGCAGGGTGGCCCAGTCGCGCAGCATGCGGAAGAAGGCGACGTCCCCCAGGGCGCAGCGCACCGCGTGCACCACGAGCCCCCCGCGCTGGTAGAGCCGGTCGTCGAACATCAGCTTGCGGCCCGGGTCGGCGAGCCTCAGGTCCTGGGCCTGCGAGGCCAGCAGCCGGTGCGCGGCGGCGGCCAGGTCCTGGGCGCTGCGGCCGCCGGAGCGCTCCGACCAGAGCCACTCCGCGTACTTGGCGAAGCCCTCGTTCAGCCAGATGTGGCGCCAGTCGGCGATGGTCACGCTGTTGCCGAACCACTGGTGTGCGAGTTCGTGGGCGATGAGGCGCTCCGAGCCGCGCGCACCGTCGACGTGGTTGGCTCCGAAGAGGGACAGGCCCTGCGCCTCCACCGGGACGTCGAGTTCCTCGTCGGCGACGACCACCGCGTACTCGCCGAAGGGGTAGGGCCCGAAGAGCTCCTCGAACAGCTGCATCATCGCGGGCTGCCGGGCGAAGTCCAGGGAGAACTGCGACAGCAGGTGCGCCGGGACGTGGGCGCTCTGCGGGACGCCGCCGAGCCCGGGGTCCCCGAGGAGCACCATCTGGTAGGTGCCGATGGCCAGGCCGACCAGGTAGCTGGAGGTGGGCGCGGACTGCTCGTACACCCAGGTGGTGGTGCTGGCCCTGGTGGTACGGGTGAGCAGCCGGCCCCCGGCCACCACCGTGTAGGCGGAGGGCGTGTTGACGGAGATCTGGTACGAGGCCTTGTCGGCGGGCCGGTCGTTGCAGGGGTACCAGGAGGGCGCGCCGACGGGCTGGCTGGCGACCAGCGCGCCGTCGGTCAGTTCCTCCCAGCCGAGGCCTCCCCACGGGCTGCGCACGGGCTTGGGGTTGCCCGCCCAGTGCACCTCCACGGTGAAGGCGGATCCGGCGGGCAGCGGCTTGGCCGGCCGGATGCGGAGCTTGCCGCCCCGGTGGGCGTAGTGCGGGGCCCGGCCGTTCACCAGGACCCGGCCTATTCTGAAGTCCGCGAGGTTCAGGTGGAACTCGGCGAGCGGCGCCCGCCCCGCGATGGCGCTGAGCCGGGCGGTCCCGGCGAGCCGGTTGGGGCCGGGGCGGTATTCCAGAGCGAGTTCGTACCGGTGCACGCGGTAACGGTGGTCGCCGTTGGCCGGAAAGTACGGGTCCGATGCCGTTGTCTTCTGGCCGCTCACTGCCGCTTCCGCTCCCTGCACTGTGCTGTGGTGGTGCTGTGCCGTTCGGCGTGCCGGGCCGTGGCCCGTCCGGTCAGGACCGCCACGCCTCGATCGGGTTGCCCAGCCAGCGGGTGTCGGCGGGGACGGATTCCCCGGCCATCACGAGCGAGGCGGGACCCAGGGTGCTGCGGGCTCCGACCATGCTCCCCGGCAGGACGATGCCGCCCGGGCCCAGGGTGGCGCCCTCGCGGAGGACCACAGTATCCGTCCTCAAGATCCGATCGTGGAAGAGGTGGGTCTGCAACACACAGCCCCGGTTCACGCTGACCGCGTCGCCCAGTTCCACCAGGTCGGTCTCGGGCAGCCAGTAGCTCTCGCACCACACGCCCCGCCCGATCCGGGCCCCGAGCGCGCGCAGCCAGAGCGGCAGCAGCGGCGTACCGGGTACGGATCCGACCAGCCACGGAACGGCCAGGACCTCGACGAAGGTGTCGGCCAGCTCGTTGCGCCAGACGAAGCCGCTCCACAGCGGGTGCTCCCCCGTCCGGTGCCGGCCCACGAGCAGCCACTTCGCGGCCACGGAGACCGCGCAGGCGGCCAGGCCCGCGGCGAGCAGGACCACGCCGGAGAGCAGCGCGGCACCCCAGAGGTCCAGGGAGCCGGCCGTGGCGAGCGCGCAGAGCGCCGCCACGGTCAGGACGGCCAGCGCGGCCGAGCAGAAGACGGGGACGAGCCGGCACAGCTCCACCAGGCCGCGGGCCCACAGCAGGTGCGCGGGCGGGTCGTAGGTGCGGCTCTGGTCGGAGTCCGCGGCCGGGCGCGGCAGCCGGACCGGTGGCAGGCCCAGGTACGAGCTGCCCTTCTTGGCCTTCTTCGGGGTGGCGGACAGGACGCCGACCAGCCCGTCGTCGGGCACGCTGCGGCCCGGCGCGGTCATGCCGGAGTTCCCGAGGAACGCCCGGCGGCCGATCTCGGAGTGCCCGATCCGCATCCAGCCGCCGCCCAGTTCGTAGGGCGCGGTCAGGGTGTCGTCGGCGAGGAAGGCGCCCTCGCCCACGGTGGTGAGGCTCGGCAGGGCGAGGACGGTGGACACCTCCGCGCCCCGGCCGATCTTCATGCCGAGCAGCCGCAGCCACACCGGTGTGATCAGGGAGGCGTACAGCGGGAAGAGCGTCTCCCGGGACAGGTCCATCAGCTGGGTGACGGTCCAGGCCTGCCAGCCGGTCCTGCTGTGCGTCGGATGGTTGCCGCTGCGCAGTCCCAGGCTCAGCAGGCGTACGCAGACCAGCAGGAGCAGGGCGTACGCGAGCCCGAAGGCGAGCGCCCCCGGGACGACGGCGAGCAGCGCACCGCGCAGCGCCTCGGCGAGCGTGGCGTCGGCGGGCACGAAGCGGCTGAGCACGAGCAGGGCGGGCACGGCGGCGAGGACGGGCAGCGCGGTGAGGCAGAAGCCGGCCGCCCCGTACATGGCCCGCCAGTGGACCGCGCGCGGCGGGCGCTCCTTGGGCCAGTTGCGCTTGGCCTTGCCGGTCTTCCCGGCGGGCGCTCCGGCCCAGCGCTGGCCGGTCGGGATCTGACCGGCCACGGCGGAGCCGGGGGCCACCTCGGCCCGCTTGCCGACCCGTGCGCCGGGGAAGAGCAGGCTGCGGGTGCCGACGACCGCTCCGGCGCCGACCCGGACCGGGCCGATCTCCAGCCGGTCCCCGTCCAGCCAGTACCCGGAGAGGTCCACCTCGGACTCCACGGCGCAGCCCCGGCCGAGCCTGAGCATGCCGGTGACGGGCGGCAGGGCGTGCAGGTCCACCTCGGGGCCGATCTTGGCGCCGAGGGCCCGGGCGTAGCGCTCCAGCCAGGAGCCGGTCAGGGAGGTCGCTCCGGAGAACTCGGCCAGCCGCTCGGCCGTCCAGAGCCTCAGGTGCACGCTGCCGCCGCGCGGGTGGCGTCCGGCCTGCACACCGCGCAGCAGCAGGCGGGCGCCGCCCGCGGCGATCGCGAGGCGGCCGGGCGGGCTGAAGAGGAGCGCCGCACCCGCGGCGACGAGCCACCACGAGGCGGTCGGCGCCCACGGGTGGGCCCCGTAGTGGTGCAGCACGTTGCCGAGGGCGAGCAGCGCCACGGTCCAGCGCAGGCCGACGAGGGTGAACAGCGGGACCAGCAGGAGGGTCTGGATGACCTTGGCCCGCAGCGGGACGGGCACGACGGTCCGGACCGCGCCGTCCTCCTGTACGGACTTCTCCAGGCGGCGGGCCAGTTTGCGCAGCGTGGGCTGCTGATAGATGTCGAGGACGGCCGCGCTGGGGTAGCGGGTGCGCAGCCGGGTGGTGAGCTGGGCGGCGGCGAGGCTGCTGCCGCCGATGGCGAAGAAGTCGTCGGCGGCGCCGGTGACGGCCACTCCGAGGGTCTCGGCCCACTGTTCGGCGAGCCAGGCCTCGGTGCCGTACAGCTGCTCGGCGGGGCCGGAGGTCTCCAGTTCGGGCAGGGGCCAGGGCAGGGCGTCGCGGTCGACCTTGCCGGAGGTACGGGTCGGCAGTTCGGCGACGGGTGCGAGCAGCGGTACGAGGGCCGCGGGCAGCTCGGCGCGCAGCCTCGTGACGGCCGCGGCGTGGTCCCAGCCCTCCTGGGTGACCAGGTAGCCGACGAGCAGTTGATTGCCGCTGCGGGCGGTGCGGACGGCGGCGGCCGCGCCGGCGACGCCGGGCAGGGCCTGGAGGGCGGAGTCGACCTCGCCGAGTTCGATCCGGCGGCCGCCGAGTTTGATCTGCTCGTCGCCACGGCCGAGGAAGACCAGGCCCTCCGGTTCGGCCCGGACGAGGTCGCCGCTGCGGTAGGCGCGCTGCCAGCCGAGGGACTCCAGGGGGGCGTACTTCTCGGCGTCCTTGTCCGGGTCGAGGTAGCGGGCCAGGCCGACGCCGCCGATCACGAGCTGGCCGCTGCCGCCCATGGGCACGGGTTCGCCGGACTCGTCGACGACGGCCAGCTCCCAGCCGTTCAGCGGGAGGCCGATCCGGATGGGTTCCTCGCCGGTCAGCAGCGCGGCGCAGGCGACGACGGTGGCTTCGGTGGGGCCGTAGGTGTTCCAGACCTCGCGCCCCTCGGTGACCAGGCGCTGGGTCAGTTCGGGCGGGCAGGCCTCGCCGCCGAAGATGAGCAGCCGGACCTCGTCGAGGGTCTCGGGCTCCCAGAGGGCGGCCAGGGTGGGCACGGTGGAGACCACGGTGATCTCCTGCTCCACCAGCCAGGGGCCGAGGTCGGCGCCGCTGCGGACCTGGGCGCGGGGCACGGGCACGAGGCAGGCACCGTAGCGCCAGGCCAGCCACATCTCCTCGCAGGAGGCGTCGAAGGCCACGGACAGTCCGGCCATGACCCGGTCGCCGGGGGCGATCGGTTCCTCGGCGAGGAACAGCGCCGCTTCGGCGTCCACGAACGCGGCGGCGCTGCGGTGGCTGACGGCGACGCCCTTGGGCTTGCCGGTGGAGCCGGAGGTGAAGATGATCCACGCGTCGTGCTCGGGGCCGGGGCGCGCGGCGCCCTGGCCGCCGTGGCCGGGGGCGGCGGTGACGTCGATGCGCGCTCCGGCGCCCAGTACCGCCCGGACCCCGGCCTCGCCGAAGACCAGCTCGGCCCGCTCGTCGGGGTCCTCGGCGTCGACCGGGACGTAGGCGGCGCCTGCGGCGAGGACGGCGAGGACGGACACGTACAGCTCGTTGGTCCCCGACGGGACGCGTACGCCGACCCGGTCGCCGAGGCCCACTCCGGCGGCGGCGAGGGCGCGCCGCCTGCGCTCCACTTCGGCGGCCAGCGCCCGGTAGGTCAGCCGGCCGGTGCCGTCGTCCAGGGCGAGCTCGTCGGGGTACGCCCGGACGGTGGCCTCGAAGACGTCGACGAGGGTGCGGGCGGGGGCAGCGGGACCGGCACGGAAGAGGGCGGATTTCCCGGACCCCTCGGGGGTGTCGGCCCCGTCGAGGAGAGTGGTCTCACCGTGCTCTGGTGTTGCTGCCATCAGCCCTCGCGTCTCGTTCCCGGTCGCGTCCGGTACGTCGGCGGGACCCGGGTCTGCCCGGATCGTTCCGGTCCGGCGCCGAACAACCTGTCAGTCTAGTGCGTCATCAAGAATTTTCTGCTTGAAGCCTTGCGTGTGGCCGGGAAGTACGCCCCGGTGTCGCGGCCCGGCGGCTGCCTGATCAGCCCAGGAACGCCGCGGTGGCCGCCACGAAGCGCCCGGGGTCGTCGGTCCACGGGTAGTGGCCCGCTCCGGGCTGCACGACGAGCGTGGCGTCGGGGAAGAGCTCCGCGCAGGCGGCCGTCGGCTCGGGCGGGCTGTTCAGGTCGAACTCCCCGGTGAGCAGCAGAACGGGCGCGGCGAGGCGGGCGATCCCGGCGCGGGTGGCCGCGGGGTCGAAGGCCCCCTCGGCGCCGAAGAGGGCGACGACCTGCGGATCGGCCGGGCGGGCGGCGGCGTGGTGGCGCTGCGCCGCGGCGTCCCACCGGCCGTGGAAGAAGGGCGCTACGGCCTCCCAGTCGCTGCCGGTGCCCGCGGTGATCGCCTCCAGGGCGGCGAAGGCCGTCGGGAACCACGGCTCGGCGCTCCTGAGCAGCGCGAGCTCGCGGCGGGTCCGGGCCGTGACCGGTACGCCGACCGCGCGGGTGCCGGGCCCGATCAGGGCGAGCCTGCCCACCTGCGCGGGGTAGCGGGCCGCGTACTGCACGGCGAGGTTGGCGCCCGCGGAGTGGGCGAGCAGGTCCGCCCGGGGCAGGCCGAGGTGGGCCCGCAGGGCCTCGACGTCCTCGACCTGGCGGTCGCAGCGGCAGGAGGCGGGGTCCTCGGGCACGGCGGAGCGGCCGGTGCCGCGCGGGTCCAGGGCGATCAGCCGGCGGTGCGCGGAGAGTCCGCCGAGGTCGCCGAGGTAGCCGGCGTCCGTGGGGCCGCCGGGGAGGCACAGGAGCGGCTCGCCGGTGCCGTGGACCCGGTAGGCGAGCCGGGTGCCGTCGGGTGCGGTGAAGGTGGGCATGCCGGGGATACTGCCACCCACAACCTGGTTGTACAACCAGGTTGTACAGACCCTGGATACGGCACGCCCTCTGGGTGTATAACCGGGTTGTGGATGGTGAACGGAGCGGTACTGGCACACCCGGCGCCCCCGGGGCACTGACCGAGGAGCAGGCCGGGCGGATGCTCGCCGGGATGAACGAGGTCATCCGCGCGGGCGAGGAGATGCGGCAGCTGCGAGCCGAGATGATCAAGGTGCTGGCGGGCCTGGGCTGGACGCAGGAGCGCATCGCGCGGATCGCCGGGATGAGCCAGCCCGCCGTGTCCAAGCAGGTGGTGAAGTACCAGGCCGGGGCCCCGCTGCCACAGGTCGGGCTCGCCCTGGACCAGGGCGACGGCCCCTGGCTCGAAGGCCGTCTGTGGGGGCTCGCGGAGGAGCTCGCCGAAGTGCTCTCCGGGTCCCCCCACGGACCTGCCTCCTGCGCCCGCCGGACCGACGCCCTCGCCCGGGGCCGCGAGCGCTTCACGCCGCAGACCGTGGACGCGCTGCGGCGGCTGGTCGAGGAGGACCTGCGGCGCCACCGGGCGGAGCTGCCCGCGGGCTACCGGGGCGCGTACGACCGGATCAGCCGCGGTCTCGACGTGCCCGCTCCGGCCGCCGCCGCAGCGGTCGCCGGACCGCCGGCGGTACGCCGCGCCCTCGCCCGTCAGCTCCAGCGCGACGGGCTCCGCGACGCGCAGGGGCCCGGGGACTCGGCCTGACGCGACCCGGCCCGTCCGGACCCCCCGTCAGAGATCGGCCTCGTCCAGGTCCAGGAAGGCCGCGAGGTCCGGTTCGCGTCCGCCCTCGGCGCCGGGCAGGGCCTGTTCCGCCCAGATGACCTTGCCCTCGGGCGTGTACCGGGTGCCCCAGTGCTCGCTGAGCTGCGCCACCAGGAAGAGACCACGGCCTCCCTCGTCCGTGGTGGCGGCGTAGCGCAGGTGCGGGGCGGTACTGCTGCCGTCCCAGACCTCGCAGGTCAGCGCGTGGTCGAGGAGCATCCGTACGCGCACGGGTGCGCTGCCGTGCCGCAGCGCGTTGGTGATCAGCTCGCTGAGCATCAGCTCCGTGGCGAAGCCGAGCTCCGCCAGGTCCCATTCGTCGAGCTGCTTGGCCGCGAGGCTGCGCAGCGTGCCGACCGCGCTCGGCTCGAAGGGGACCTCCCACTGCGCCACCCGGTCTGCGCCCAGGGTCCGGGTGCGCGCGATGAGCAGGGCCACGTCGTCGGTGGGCCGCTCGGGCAGCAGGATGTCGAGCACGGCCCGGCAGCTCTCCTGCGGGTCCCGGTCCGGGTGGCTGAGCGCCGCGCGGAGCATCTCCAGGCCCTCGGTGATGTCCCGGCTCCGCTCCTCGACCAGCCCGTCGGTGTACAGGACGAGCTGGCTGCCCTCCTGGAGGTGCAGTTCAGCGGTCTCGAAGGGCATGCCTCCCAGTCCCAGCGGCGGCCCCGCGGGCAGCTCCACGATCTCCGTCGTGCCGTCGGGTGCGACGACCAGGGGCGGCAGGTGGCCCGCACGGGCCATGGTGCAGAGCTGGGACACCGGGTCGTAGACGGCGTAGAGGCAGGTCGCGCCCAGGACCCCGCCACCCGCCTCCTCGCCCTCCTGGTCGTGGTCGATGCGGTGCACGAGGTCGTCGAGGCGGGCGAGGATCTCGTCGGGCGGCAGGTCGAGGGTGGAGAAGTTGTGCACCGCGGTGCGCAGCCGGCCCATGGTGGCGGCGGCGTGCAGGCCGTGCCCGACGACGTCCCCGACGACCAGGGCGACGCGGCTGCCCGGCAGCGGGATCACGTCGAACCAGTCCCCGCCCACGCCGGACTGCGCGGGCAGGTAGAAGTGCGCCACGTCCACGGCGCTCTGCTCGGGCAGGGCCCGCGGCAGCAGGCTGCGCTGGAGGGTCTCGGCGAGGGCGTGCTCCCGGGTGTAGCGGCGGGCGTTGTCCATGCTGATGGCCGCGCGGGCGACGAGTTCCTCGGCGAGTGAGAGCTCGTCCTCGTCGAAGGGCTCCGGCTTGCGCGAGCGCCAGAAGTTGACCACCCCGAGCACGACGCCCCGGGCCGTCAGCGGGGCCGCGATGAGCGAGTGGATCCCGTAGTCGACGATGGCCCGGGCCCGGGGCGGGTCCTGGGCGTGCCAGCCCGGGGCGTCGGCGAGGTCGGGCACGAGCTCGGGGCGGCCGGTGCCGTAGCCCCGCGCCTGCGGGGTGGAGGGCAGGAAGTCGATCAGCCGGCCGCAGGGGTAGAGCGGATGGTCGGAGCGGATCCCGTTGACGGCCGTGCGCCGCATGTCGGCGCCGGGGCCGGGCTCGTCCCCGTCGAGCACGGCGTCGGCCAGGTCGACGGTGACGTAGTCGGCGAAGCGGGGTACGGCGACGGCGGCGAGTTCCTCGGCCGTGCGGACCACGTCGAGGGTGGTGCCGATGTCGCCCCCGGCGTCGTAGAGCAGCTTGAGGCGCCTGCGGGCGGTGTCGGCCCGCGTGGTGAGGACCTGCATCTCGGTGGAGTCGCGGATGGTGACGACGGTGCCCGTGGGCCGGCCCCGCAGGGAGGTGAGCCGCTGGTTGACCACGAGCAGCCGGTCGCCCGTCTCCAGGACCTCGTCGGTGGCCACCCGGCCGGACAGCAGCAGGTCGGCCATCCGGCGGTCCAGGCCCGGCACCTCCCCGATGTGGCGGCCCTCGGCGTGCTCCGGCAGCCCGAGCAGCCGGGCGGCCTCGTCGTTGGCCAGCAGGAGCCGGCCTTCGCCGTCGGTGATCAGCACCCCTTCGCGGACCGCGTGGAGCACCGCGTCGTGGTGCTCGTACATGCGGGTCATCTCCTGCGTGCCGAGCCCGTGGGTCTGGCGGCGCAGCCGTCTGCTGATCAGCGCGGTGCCTCCGGTGGCCAGGGCGAGGCCGGTGGCGATGGCGAGGAGGATGACCGGGAGCTGGCGGTCGACGACACCGCTCACGTTCTTCACGGTGAGGCCCGCCGACACCAGCGCGACGACCTTGCCGTCGGGCGCGGTGACCGGCACGACGGCCTGGATCTCCTTGCCGAGCGGGCCGTCCACGCTCTCGGTGTAGGTGCGTCCGGCGAGCGAGGGCTCGATCGTGCCGACGAACGGCTTGCCGATGCGGTCCGGCTGGGGATGGGTGTAGCGGATGCCCTCGGTGTCCATGACGACGATGAAGTCCACCCCGGCGGCCTTGCGCGTCTCCTCGGCCAGGGGCTGCAGGATGGCGGACGGATCCTGCGTCCGGAGCGCGTCCTGGAGGCCGAGGGAGTGGGCGAAGGTCTGCGCGACGGAGACCGACCGGTTGCGGGCTTCCCGGTCGATGTCGTGGCGGGACTGGAGCACGAGCGCCAGCAGTGCGGCGGCAGCGAGCAACACCACGATCGCCACCTGGAGGACGAATACCTGTCCGGCGACGCTCCTGAACCTGTTGCCTAGGGGTGACCGCACCGACGTGCCCGGCACGGGTGGCGAGGAAGGGTCACCCACCCAGTTGTAGCACTTCCCGGCCGCCCTGGCTGCCGAAATGCACATGCCGCGTCCGGCCGGTCGCGCCGGGCAGCCGGACGCGGCCGGGCGGGCCGCCGTTATCGCAGGGCGTGAACGGTGCTCGCGGGCGTGACGGAGGAGGGCCGAGGGGTCTGGACGGGCGGCGCGGACGGCCGGGTTCCGGGGGCCTGCGGGCTCTGGGAGGCCGGGGCCTGCGGGGTCCCGGGGGTCTCCGCGGGCTCAGGGGTCTTCGGGGAGCCGGGGGTCTTCGGGGAGCCGGGGGTCTCGGAGGCCTCAGGGGTGCAGGTGACCTCGTCGCGCGGCGTGTAGTGGGTCGTGAAGTCCTCGCGCCTGACCTCCTTGCCGCCCTGGACGAAGACCCGGCCGACGGCCACGTCGAAGCCCTCCAGCGGGGTCTGGACCTCACAGGTGGGTCCGGTACCCGTGCGCTTGCCGGGCGGGGTGACGTTCGTGCGCGGCCCCTGGGTCGCCCGGATCTCGTCGTACTTCTTCGTGCCCAGCAGGGTGATCGTCAGCGAGGTGTCGGTGGAGGTGGCCCGGACGTACAGGGCGTGACCGGTGTCGTTGACCCAGCGCAGGTCGAGGGAGCCCCAGGCGACGGTGGCCTCCCGGCCCTCGGGGTAGCGCTCGATGTAGAACGAGTGGGCGCCGTGCTCCACCGTCTTGACCCCCGCGAAGAACGCGGCGTTGTACATGGTGGTGGCGACCGCCGAGACGCCGCCGCCGGGCGACTTCACGAACTGGCCGTCGTTGATCATGATCCCGTCGACGAAGCCGTTCTCCGGGGTGCGCTCGCCGACCGTCCGGTTGAAGCTCCACTCCTTGCCCGGGAGGACCACCGAGCCGTTGATGAGCTCGACGGCGCGGCCGATGTTGGTGGTGCGGTAAGGGGCGGCCGGGAACTCGACGGTGAAGGACGAGACCTTCTCCTTGATCCCGAGGCGCTGCGCCTCGGCGCTGGTGAGGTCGGGCTGGACCTCCACGGTGGCGACCTCGGCGCTGCGGGCCGCGCCCGCCCGGGTCAGCAGGGGCATGACGGCGCGGCCGAGCGCCGCCTCGGTGACCTGCCGTCCCGCACGGCCCTGGTCCCCGACCACCACGCGGCCGTCGGCTCCGAGCCGCAGCGCGGCGTCGCGCGGTGCCCGGGTGACCGCCTCGACGGGGCGGGCCACTGCGGGGTCGGCGAGCAGGCCCTTGGAGTCCAGGGCGGGCACGAGGCGGCCCTGGGCGTCGGGCTTCATCTCCAGGTGACCGCTCAGAACGGCGGGGCCTATGGGTATCCGCTGACCGGCGACGGTGAGCGTGACGGGGCCGGACATCGCGGGCTCGGCGAACTGCCGCAGGGCCCTGCCGGTCTCCTCGGCCCCGATGCGCGGCTCGGTGCGCTCCACCGGCAGGACGACGGGGCCGGCCTGGGTCTTCAGGTAGGAGTCGCGCAGGGTCTGCACGGCCCGGTCGCCGATCAGGGCGACGCCGGGCAGGGGCGTGACGGTCTTGGGTGCGCCCTTGTCGAAGGCGATCGATCCCTCGCGGACCTGCTGGCGGGTGCTCGCGCCGATGCGCTCGACGGCGGCCCGGGCGGCCCGCTCGTCGAAGCGGGTGACCGGCTCCACCGCGCGCTCGCGGTCGGTGAAGAGCCTGCCGATGACGGTGACGGGGTCGTGGCCGGTGCGCGCGGCGCGCTCGACGGTGGCGGCGGTGTCCAGGGACAGCCCGAGCGAGGCAGGATCGGCCTGCTCGACGCGGTCACCGATCTTCATCGAGACCGGGGCCGCGGCCAGGGGTCCGAGCTCGCGGTCGAGCGTCCGCTGCGCCTCGGCCCGGCTCATCCCCCCGATGTCCACGCCCCGGACCCGGGTGCCCGGGTCGACGTCGCCGCCGGTCACGAGCCCGGTGACGTAGAGGCTGCCCAGCCCGAGCACGGCGGCGCCGCCTGCCATCGGCAGTGCGATCCGCCAGTCACCCGTCCAGCTGTGCGCGCGTCCCATGTCTCTCCCTGGCGCCGACCGACGGAGCGGTGGCGCGGGCCGCAGGAGCAGCCCCTAGATGACGGTTCCGGACCGCAATGATTCCCGCAAAACGGACTATTTGGGGGCGAATGTAATGGTTCTCACGGAGACGGAATCCGGACCGGCGCACCACGCAAGAGCGCCCGACACGAACAGGTGTTCGTGTCGGGCGCTCCGGTCAGGCCTTCGGAAGGCCGGGGGTCCGTCGAGGTCAGACCGCCGGGACCGGGTAGGTCGGGTACTCCACCCCGGACACGTGCTGGACCACGCGGATGACCTGGCAGGAGTAGCCGAACTCGTTGTCGTACCAGAGGTAGAGGATCGCGTCGTCGCCCTCGACCTTGGTGGCGCCCGCGTCGACGATCGAGGCGTGGCGCGAGCCGATGAAGTCGCTCGACACCGCGTCCGGGGCGGTCGTGAAGTCGATCTGGCGCTTCAGCGGCGAGGTCAGCGACACGTTCCGGAGGTAGTCGAGGACCTCCTCGCGGGTGGTCTCGCGCTTCAGCCGCAGGCTGAGGATGGCGATCGAGACGTCCGGCACCGGGACGCGGATCGAGCTGCCGGTGATCCGCGCGTTGAGGTCGGGCAGCGCCTTGGCGACGGCCGAGGCGGCACCGGTCTCGGTCATGACCATGTTGAGCGGCGCGGAACGGCCGCGGCGGTCGGAGCTGTGGTAGTTGTCCAGCAGGTTCTGGTCGTTCGTGAACGAGTGGACGGTCTCCACGTGACCGCGCAGGACGCCGTACTCGTCCGCCATGGCCTTCAGCGGCGGGACGATCGCGTTGGTGGTGCAGGAGGCGCAGGACAGGATCTGCTCGTCCGGCTTGATCGTGTCGTGGTTGACGCCGTGCACGATGTTCGGGACGTCGCCCTTGCCCGGCGCGGTCAGGACGACCTTCTCGATGCCGGGGCGCAGGTGCTTCGACAGACCGGCGCGGTCGCGCCACTTGCCGGTGTTGTCGATGAGGATGGCGTCCTTGATGCCGTACGCCGTGTAGTCGACCTCGGACGGGTCGTTGGCGTAGATCACCTTGATCTCGTTGCCGTTGGCGATGATGGTGCTCTTCGCCTCGTCAACGGTGATCGTGCCCTGGAACTGTCCGTGGATGGAGTCGCGGCGCAGCAGGGAGGCGCGCTTGACGAGGTCCTGCTCGCCACCCCCGCGGACGACGATGGCGCGCAGGCGCAGGCCGTTGCCCGACCCGGCCTTCTCGATCAGCAGGCGGGCGACGAGGCGGCCGATGCGGCCGAAGCCATAGAGGACGACGTCGCGCGACTCGCGGCGCTCGATCTTGTTCGCACCCGTGGCGCCGGCGACGGCCTCCGCGGTGAACGCCTCGACCGACAGACCGCGGCCGTCGACCTTGTACGTCGCGGCGAGCATGCCGATGTCGATCTGGGAAGGCCCGAGATCGAGGGTGGTGAGGGCCTGCAGGAACGGCAGGGTCTCGGTGACCGAGAGCTCCTCGCCGTCGATCTGGCGGGCGAATCGGTGGGTCTTGAGAATGCTCACCACGGACTTGTTCACCAGGGAGCGGCTGTGCAGGACGACCGTGACGTCCCGCTCCCGGTGCAGCTTCCCGATGATCGGGATCATCGACTCCGCGATCTCCTCGCGGTTCTTCCAGTTGGTGAACGAGTCGTCATTGACAGTCACAGGTTTATCTTTCGAGCTAGGCGGCGCTCACATGCTAACCCCCCTGTACTTTGATCATTCAAACGGTGCCCCCCGCCGCGCAGCTTCGTACGATTTACCCGGCCTTGTTCTCGGCGGTCCCGGCGGCCCCGGCGGCCTCCGGGACCCCCTCCGCGCCCGCGGGAACCTCGTGGATCCGCCCGTCGACCCCGGCCCGGTAGAGGCGGCCCGCCGAGAAGCCGCGCTCACCCTGCCCGTAGGCGACCTGGGTGGACAGGCGCAGCCCCGACTCCACGGCACACAGGCTCCCGCCCTCGGCCCGCCATATCTGCCCCGAGGCGTGGGTGGCGATCAGCGGGCGGCCCCGGCCGTCGAGGGTGAGCCCGTCGGGCAGGGCGAGCACGTCGGACGCTCCGGCGGAGATCCACCGGCGCGGGTGCGCCGGATCGCCGACGGGAATCCGGTAGAGCCCGGGGGCGACGGTCGTCTGGACCACGTAGACCTCGGACCCGTCCGGTGACACGGCGATCCCGTTGGGCTGCGGCACCGCGGCCCAGTGGGGATCGACCCGCCCGTCGGGCGTGACCCGGCCGATGCCGCGGCCGCCCAGGGTCGTGGTGTACACGGTGCCGTCGGGGGCGAGGGCCACTCCGTCGATGCCGCCGAGCCCCGAGGCGTAGGTGGAGACCTCGCCGGACTCCGGATCCACCTCGAGGAGCTTCGACACCGGGAACAGGTCACCGGTGAGCGAGTGGGCCAGGTCGTTGCCCGTACCGACGAGGAGCCGGCCGTCGGGGCGGACGACGACGCCCCCGTTGGCGCCGATGTCCCCGGTCAGGGCGACCGGGGCGCTGCCGGGCGCGTCGATGCGGTAGACCCGGCCCGTGAAGTACGCGGTGGCGAACATCCGGCCCCGCCGGTCGACGGCGATCGACTCGACCCAGTCGGGCAGTTGCGCCACCTGCACGGGCGGCGCGGCCGGTGCGCCGGCCGCCGCGCACGCGGGCGCGGCCGCGGCGGGGACGGGGGCGAGCACGCCCGCGGCCGCCGCCGCGGCCAGCACGCCCGCTGCCGCGTTCCCCGAGAAGGTGTGCAACAAGCTGCGCAGCCGCATGAGTTCCCCTCCGTGGCCACCGCCCCCGCGGCGGCCGGCCGACTCTCGTCGAAGGGGTCCACGATAGGGCCGGGGCCCCCGGCGCCGCCTGACGTCCGATAAGGGGACCGGAGTTGGCCGTAACCCGGCGGTCCGCGGCTGCGCCCCGCAGATCGCCCGGATCAGCTCTCGCGGGACTCCGCGAGGTAGGTGCGCGCCAGGGCCCCGGCGCGGGTGAACCAGTCCGTGAGGACGGCGGTCTGCTCCGGCGAGTACTGCGCGAAGAGCTCCGCGAGCAGCACGTAGTACGGCTCGTAGACCGCCTTCACGCGCTCGGCCGCGTCCGGGACGGCCACCACCCGCACCCGCCGCCGGTCGGCCGGGTCCGGCCGCCGGGCCACGAACCCGCCGCGCTCCAGGCGGTTGAGGATCCCGGTGACCGCCCCGGTCGTGACCTGGGCGCGGGCGGCCAGGTCGCCGGCGGTGACCGGATCGTCCCCGGCCTGCAGGACGTAGGCGAAGCACACCAGGTCCGTGACGCTCAGACCGAGGTTCCGGGCGAACTCCTGCTGGCCGACGATGCTCACCGCGATCAGGTCGTCCATCGCGCCGATCGCGTCCAGAGCGGTCGCTCCGGGCCTGATCTCCATTGAAATCCCTCACCATCCGTGCGATAAATCTCTTAGTTGCTAAGACATTATGGGTCGGGCAGCGCGGTCGGCGCTGCCCTGCCGGTCACGAGGAGGCAGGCACATGAGCGCACACCCTTACGACGAAGGCCACACCGTAGCCGGATGGACCGGTACCGCCGTGGCCACGGTCGGCAGCTCGCTCCTCGCCCTGGGGGTCATCGGCTGGACCCCGGGGCTGTGGCTGGGCGGCGCCGTCACGGTGGCGGCGCTGCTGATCACCTGGGGCCTGCACCTCTCCGGCTGGGGCAAGGGGCCCGGCCGCCGGCCCGCTGCGCAGTGGCGCATGGGGGTCAAGGACACGTCGGCGCGCCGGGGGCACGAGGACTGCCTCGGCTGCCGGCTGGCGGGTCGGGGCCCGTCCGCCGCAGCAGCGGACCCCGGGGCCCTCGTCGTCCCGCGCAGCGCGCCCGACCTCGCCTCCTGAGGCGGTTCCTCCGTAGCCGCTGGGCTCAGCGCGCCGCGACGGCCCATCCGTGCTGTGCTCGAAGGGGGACTTCACGACACGGGGGGGGACCCAGGACGAGCCGAGCGAGCCGAGGAGGAACCATGAACAGGAACCTGCGGGCCCGGGACATCATGAGCGAGGGCGTGCAGTGCATCCGGGAGGACCAGTCCCTGGTGGAGGCCTCGCGCATGATGCGCGACCTGAACGTCGGGTGCCTGCCCATCTGCGGCGCCGACGAGCGCCTCCAGGGCCTGATCACCGACCGGGACATCGTGATCAAGTGCTGTGCCGAGGGCATGGACCCCTCCCGGATGCGCGCCGGTGAACTGAGCGGGACCCTGCACTGGATCGACGCCGAGGCCAACGCGCAGGAAGCGGTGGACACGATGGAGATCCACCAGATCAAGCGGCTGCCCGTGATCGACGTGGCCGGCGGCCACCGCCTCGTCGGCATGATCACCGAGGCCAACCTGGCGAAGAACCTCTCCGACGAGGACATCGCCGAATTCGCCGTTCGCGTCTACGCCGCCAACTGACCGGGCAGGAGCACGGCCATGGGCACCCTCTCCATAGACCGACTGCGCGAACGCGTGCGCGGGCCGGTCGTCACCCCTGACGACGAGGGGTACGACGAGGCCCGCACGGTCCACAACGCGATGATCGACAAGCGGCCGTCCGCCGTGGTGCGCTGCGCCAATGCCGGGGACGTCATGGCCGCCGTCGACTTCGCCCGCGCCAACGGGCTCGACCTCGCGGTGCGGGGCGGTGGACACAGCGTTCCCGGCTTCGGCACCTGCGACGGCGGCCTGGTGGCCGACCTGTCCGCGATGCGCGGGGTCCGCGTCGACCCCGTACACCGCACGGCCCGCGCCGAGGGCGGCGCCACCTGGGGCGACTTCAACGCGGCGACGCACGCCTTCGGCCTCGCCACGACCGGCGGGATCATCTCCACCACCGGCGTCGGCGGGCTCACCCTCGGCGGCGGCATCGGCTACCTCGCCCGCGGGCTGGGGCTGAGCTGCGACAACCTCGTCTCGGCCGATGTGGTGACCGCGGACGGCCGGCTCCTCGTCGCCAGCGAGCAGGAGCACGCGGACCTCTTCTGGGCGCTGCGCGGAGGCGGCGGCAACTTCGGCGCCGTGACCTCCTTCGAATTCGCCCTGGCCCCCGTCAAGGAGGTCTACGGCGGACCGATCCTCTACGAGATCGGCAGCGCGGGCGCCGTACTGCGCGCCTTCCGCGAGCTGATCGCCGACGCACCCGAACAGCTCGGCGCCTTCCCGGCCTTCCAGATCGCCCCGCCGCTCCCGTTCATCCCGGCGGACCGGCACGGCGAGCCCTTCATCCTGATCGTGGCGTGCTGGTCGGGACCGGTGGAGGAGGGCGAGCGGGCCCTGCAGCCGTTCCACGACTTCGCACCGGTGGTCGCCGAGCACGTCGGCCCCATGCCGTACCCGGCGCTCAACAGCGCCTTCGACGCGCTCGTGCCGCCCGGCCTCCAGCACTACTGGAAGGCCAACTTCGTGACCGAGCTCAGCGACGACGCCATCGACGCGCACACCCGGCACGGGCCGCTCGTCCCCGCGGTGAACTCCACGGTCCACATCTACCCGATCAACGGCGCCTGTCACCGCGTCGCCGCCGATGCGACGGCGTTCGCCTACCGCGACGCCTCGTTCGCCACCGTCATCGCCGGCATGTGGCCCGACCCCGCGGACAACGAGGCCAACACCGCCTGGGTCCGCGACTACTACGAGGCGACGGCCCCGCACTCCGAGGAGGGCGGCTACGTCAACTTCATGGCCGGGGACGACCAGTCCCGGATCAGGGCCAACTACAAGGGCAACTACGACCGCCTGGTCGCGGTCAAGCGCAGCTACGACCCGGGGAACCTGTTCCACCTGAACCAGAACATCCAGCCCTGACACCCCCACCCGGCCCGGCAGGACGGCCGGGGGCGGCCCCACCGGCCGCCCCCGGCCGTCCTGTCGTGCGCCCGCTCAGCGTTCGGACAGCTCCGACGGCGCTTCCTGGACCACCCAGCTGTTGCCGTCCGGGTCCTCGAAGGACATGAACGAGTTCCAGGTGTCCCCCTTGCCCTCCGCCCAGCCCTTCTCCCCCACGTGCCGGATCACGGAGACCTCCACGCCCCGGCCCACCAGCTCCTGACGCGCCGCCTCGATGTCCGTGACGCAGAGCTGGAGTCCGTGCAGCGTGCCCGGCACCATCTCCGTCATGCCGGGCGCCTTGGGCATCCCCTGGATCATCGCGATCGAGCAGCGCGAGCCGGCGGGGGTCAGCTGGATGATGCGTACGCCGGGGGCGACCTCGTCGTCGAGGTCGACCTTGAACCCTGCCTTGACGGCGTAGAACTCCTTCGCCCGGTCCATGTCGGTGACGGGGACGGGGATGACTTCGAGCGTCCAGTTCACGGAGGAACTCCTCACGAACCTCGGGGACCAAAGGGCCCATTACAGCAGCCGCGGATGCCCTCACCGCTCAACCGGACGGTGTGGCCGCGCGGCGTACCAGGAAGCGTTCGACGGCCCGGACCGCACGCACAGCGGTCCGGGCCGCCCCCTGTGCCGCCCGGCCCGTACCCCTGCCCGGGTGACCCCGCTCCGGAGCGCTCGACGATCTTCCGTAAGCTCGTGCCGCTCGGTACGACCAACCGGGCGCTTGCACCGTCGAGTCCGCGAAGGCCTGCCCTGCGCGGGCGACTCAACCGACCAGGGGAATCCATGCACCTGCCCGTCAACCGACGTCTGGCCCTCGGCGCCACCGCCCTGCTGGCCCTGGTGGCCACCGCGGCGCCGGTGACCGCCGCACACGCCGCCCCGGTCTCTGCGGCCGAGGCCGCGCAGACCCCCGTACCGGCCCCCGACCTCGAGGGCCTGGCCCAGGCGCTGAAGAACACGACCGACGCGGGTGCACCGGGTGCCATGGTCCGGCTCACCGGCCCGCGCGGCGTGCTCACCAAGACGACGGGCGTGCGCGACAGGACCACGGGCGCGGCGATGGACACCCAGGCCCGCTTCCGGATCGGCAGCGTCAGCAAGACCTTCTCCTCCGTGGTCCTGCTCCAGCTGGTGGCCGAGAAGAAGATCGACCTGGACACCTCCGTCAACCAGTACCTGCCCGGCCTGCTGCCCGACGACCGGATCACGGTGCGTCACCTGATGACCCATCGGAGCGGGCTCGCGGACTACACGAACGCGATGTTCGAGCACACCGTGCCCGGCTTCGAGGCCGTGCGGAACAAGGTGTTCACCTACGAGGAGCTCGTAGGCCTGTCGCTGAAGGAGCCCAGGACCACCGAACCCGGCGCGGCGTACAAGTACTCGAACACCAACTTCGTGGTCGTCGGCATGCTCATCGAGAAGGCCACCGGCAACAAGGTGGCCAAGGAGTACGACCGCCGCATCATCAAGCGCCTGGGCCTGCGCAACACCTCGTACGTCCACCCCAGCACGGCGATCAAGGGGCTGCACACGCGCGGCTACCTCCACCCGGACGAGGAGGGCGGGCCCCTGGTGGACTCCACCGAGCAGACGGTGTCCTGGGCCCAGTCGGCCGGCGCGGTCATCTCCAACCCCGCTGATCTGAACACCTTCATGTCCGCGCTGCTCGGCGGGCGGCTGCTGTCGAAGCCGATGCTGGAAGCCATGATCACCATGACGCCGACCGACACCACCAACACCCGCTTCTACGGGCTCGGTCTGCGCCGCTACGACCTGTCCTGCGGCACCTCGGTCTACGGCCACACCGGCACCGTGCAGGGCTTCTACACCTACGCCTTCGCCACGCGGGACGGCCGCCGCAGCCTCGCGGCCATGGCCAACACCTCGAACAGGGGCTCGGCGAACACGGCGCTCGGCGGCACCCTGGAGGCGGCGTTCTGCGGCAAGCCCGCGCCCGCGGTGGCGCCCACCGCCCGCGGCTTCGCGGCCGCCGCCACGGCTCCGGTCCTGGCCCCGGCCGAGGTGGACCTGCCGGAGCGCAACGCACGCTGACACCGCGTACGCGAAGGCGGCGCGCGGGAGCCCACACCCCCGGCGGGGTGTGGGCTCCCGCGTTTCCCGCCGGGCGGATCCATCCCGTCTCCTGGCCCTTCCCGGACCGGTGCGGGACCCGCGACCGTACCGATCCGGCCGTCCGGCGGCGTGTTGCAGTCCCTCCGGCGTCCGGCCGGGGTGCAAAGGGCCCGGTGAGGGTTACGGTCGTACGGCCGTTTTGCCGAAACCGGTACGTATTCCTCGTCGGGGAGGAACAGCTGGGATGAGCGACGCACCTCTGTACCTGGAACCACGGCTGGCACCACGTCTGGCGTCCCTGCTGGACACGTCCGGCTTGCCGCACGCCCTCGTGGACGGGCTCGGATCGCCCCTGAACCTGGTCCTGCCGGAGCAGTTCGCGCAGAACGCGGCGGAGTTCCACTCCGTCCTCGGACGCCGGCGGCTCGGCGGCCGGATCTACTTCGCCCACAAGGCCAACCGCTCCAGCGCCCTGGTGCGGCGGCTCTGCGCCACGGGCGCCGCCCTCGACGCCGCCTCGCTCGGCGAGTTGCAGCACGCGCTGGCCTCGGGGTTCACCGGTGACCGGATCATGGTGACCGGTCCGAAGGACCCCGAGTTCCTGTGGCTCGCCGCGCGCTGCGGGGCGACGGTCAATGCCGACGGGGCCGGGGAACTGGAGGCCGCCGCCGCCCTCGTCGGCGCGTACGGGCTGCCGCGGCTGCGGGTGCTGCTGCGGCTGTCGGGCTTCGAGGTCTCCGGCGTGCGGGTGCTGTCGCGGCGCAGCCGCTTCGGGACCTCCGTCAAGGACCTGGACGCCCTGCTCGACGTGCTCGGACGCCACCGGGACGCGCTGGAACCGGTCGGGGTCGGCTACCACCTGGACACCACGAGCCTGGACGAGAAGGCGGCGGCCCTGGAGGGATGCCTGCGGGCCGTCGAGGAGTTACGGCTCCGCGGGTTCCAGCCGCACGTCGTCGACGTCGGGGGCGGCTTCGGCGTCAACTACCTGGCCCACGCAGCCCAGTGGGAGCGCTACACCACCGAGCTCACCCGCGCCGTGACGGGGCGGCGGCCCCCGCTGACCTGGGGAGGCCACGCGTACGGGCTGCGCGTGGAGAACGGCACCGTCAAGGGGGCGCTGGGGCTGTACCCCGCGCACCGCCCCCTCGCCGGGCCCGGCTACCTCGACGAGCTGCTCTCCCTGCCCGCGCCCACCCTCGGGCGACCGCTGGGCACGCTGCTCCTGGAGAGCCTGTGCGACCTGTACGCGGAACCGGGCCGGGCCCTGACGGACCAGTGCGGGGTCACCCTCGGCCGGGTGCTGGAGGTACGGCCCGACGCGGAGGGCGGACCGCACCTCGTGCGTCTGGCGCTGAACGCGGGGGACGTAGGCCTGGAGGACCACGGCGTCCTGGTGGATCCGGTGCTCCTGCGCCGCGGGAGCACCCCGCCCGGTCCGGGCGGCCCGGTCGGCGTGCACCTCCTGGGCAACCTCTGCCTGGAGGCCGACCTGATCACCCGCCGGACGGTGTTCCTGCCCGCGCTGCCGGATCCCGGCGACCTGCTGGCCTTCGCCAACACCGCCGGGTACTGCATGGACTTCACCGCCACCGGGGCGCAGCGGCAGCCCACGGCGCGCAAGGTGGCCGTGGAGGAGGTGGACGGCACCTGGCGCTGGTGCCTCGACGAGGAGTACTGGCCGGTCACACGTTCGGGGGGACGGTACGCATGAGGTACGAGAACATCACCGACGCCATCGGCAACACCCCGCTGGTCCGCATCGATCCGGCCGTGCACGGACTGCGGCACATCGACCTGTACGCCAAGCTGGAGATGCTCAACCCCTTCGGGTCGCTGAAGGACCGGGCCGCCTGGAACATGGTCCGCGGCCGCCTGCCCGGGGCCGGGGAGCGCGGCGAGACGGTCGTCGAACTGTCCAGCGGCAACACCGCCAAGGCCCTGGCCCTGATCGCCGGGATGCACGGGCTGCCGTTCAAGAGCGTCACCAACCGCATGCGCGTCCCCGAGATCAAGGACCTGCTCCTGCTGCTGGGCGCCGAGATCGAGGAACTCCCGGGCCGCAGCGAGTGCCTGGACCCCACCGACACCGAGGATCCGCTGACCCTCTTCCACCAGCAGCTCGGCCGTACGGGCGGCGCGCACCTCCACACGGACCAGTACTTCAACGCCCTCAACACCGCGGCGCACGCGACGGGTACCGGTCCGGAGATCGTGGCCGATCTGGACGGGCGGGCACCGGACTGGTTCATCGCCTGCGTGGGCACCGCCGGTTCCTCGACGGGGGTGGCCTCGGCGCTGCGCGCCCACGACCCGGCCGTGCGGGTCGTCGGTCTGGTCGGGGAGAAGTCCGACTTCATCCCCGGCATCCGCACCATCGACGAGGTCCAGGAGGTCGGCATCTTCGACCCGGCCACCTACGACGCGATCGAGCCGGTGAGCGCGGACGAGGCCCTCGACGGCATGCTGACGCTGCTGCGCCGCTGCGGGCTGCTCGCCGGGCCGACGGGCGGGGCGGCGTACTCCGGGGCCGTGCGCCACCTGCGGCCGCTGGACCGCGAGAGCGGCGGACCGGGGCGCAGGACCGCGGTCTTCATCGTCTGCGACCGGGTGGAGAGCTATCTCGGCTACGTGCGCCGGCGCCGCCCGGAGCTGCTGGGCGGGCCCGCGGTGCGCAACTCGGTGGCCGCGCTCACCGAGGCGGAGGTCGCTTCGGCTTCCGTGATCGAGGTCGCCGACGCGCGCAAGTGGCTGGAGGAGAGCCGTCCGCTGGTGGTCGACCTGCGCGGCCCGTTCGCGTACGCCGCGCTGCACATCGAGGGTTCGGTGAACATCGTGGACGAGCTCTTCGACGAACTCCTGCGGGGCGGCATGCCCTTCGGCAGGCGGCAGCCGGTGCTGCTGGCCTGCCCGGTCGGCGAGAAGTCCGCCCGGTACGCGGCCCTGCTGACGCGGATGGGGCATCACGACGTACGCAGTCTCGCGGGCGGCATCGTGGCCTGGCGGGACGCCGGGGCGCCTCTGGTGCGTGACTGACGTGGCGGCGGACCATGCGGGGGACCTCGCGGAGCTGGCGTCCTGGCAGCGCGGACTGCGCGCGCAGTTCCCGATCGTGCACGGCCACCCTTCCCTGGCGTACCTGGACAGCGCGGCCACCGCGCAGAAGCCGCAGGCCGTGCTGGACGCCGTGCAGGACTACCTCACGCGCTCGAACGCGAACGCGGGCCGGGGCTCCTACCCCTGGGCCAACACCACGACCGCGCTGGTGGAGGGCGCCCGTGAGCGGGTGAAGGAGTTCCTCGGCGATCCGCGGCCGGAGCGGTCGCAGGTGCACTTCACCAGCGGGACCACGGAGGGGCTGCGCACCCTCGCGCGGGACTGGCTGGCGGACCTGCTGAACGACGGGGACGAGATCGTCGTCCCGTTCGCCGACCATCAGGCGAACCTGTCGCCGTGGCTGGAGGCGCGGGACCTGCTGGCCCGTCAGGGGGTCCGCGTGCGGGTGCGGGAGCTGCCGCGCCAGGCGGGCTCCGGCGACTACGACCCGCGGGTGCTCGGCCGGATCACGGGACCGCGCACCCGCTTCGTCGCGGCCACCCACGTGCACCACGTGTTCGGGGTCGACATGAACGTGCACCGCATCCGCCGGGTGGTCGGGCCGGACGTGCCGATCTGCCTGGACGCCGCGCAGAGCGTCGGCCACCTGCCGGTGTCCGTGGCCGATCTCGACGTGGACTTCGTGGTCTTCTCCGGCCACAAGGCGATGGCGCTGCCCGGGACGGGCGCGGTCTGGGCCCGGCAGCAGCGCGGGCCCGCCTTCCGGCCGGGCGGCTGGAGCGGCACGCCGAACACGGTCGGGATCGTCTCGCTGGCGGCGGCCCTCGACTGGCTGGACGGCGCGGGGACCGGACGCATCGAGCGCTGGACCGTGGCGCTGACGGCCCGGCTGACCGAGGGCCTGCACCGGATGCCCGCGTACGAGGTCCTCGGCTGCCGTTCCAGTCTGCCGGCCGCGTCCGCGGTGCAGCGGCGGAGCAGCATCGTGACGTTCCGCCATCGCGGGATCGATGCGCAGGACCTCGGGTTCGTCCTGTTCAGCCGCGGTTTCATGGTGCGGTCCGACGGTCACTGCCAGGCGGGCGCGGAGGACCGGGAGGGGTCGGTGCGGGTGAGCCTGCACGTGCACAACACACCGGAGGAGGTGGAGGAGTTGCTCTCCGTCCTCGCCAGTCTGCAATGATTTCCATTATGGGTATGAGTACGGCGACGGCGGCGCACTGGGTGGAGCGCTGGGAGAACCAGCAGGAGCGGTACGCGGTCGACCGGGAGGAGCGGTTCACGGTCATGGCCGACGTGGTCGAGCACGTGACGGCCGGTCAGCCGGCCCCGCTGGTGCTCGACCTGGGCAGCGGACCGGGGGCGCTGGCCGCCCGGCTGGCCGCCCGGATGCCGGCCGCCGAGGTCCTGGCCGTGGACGCCGATCCCCTGCTGCTGGAACTGGGCGCCTCCTACTACGGGCCGGTCCTGCGCCACGTCGAGGCGGTGATCGGCGGGCCCGGCTGGCTGGACTCGCTCGGCCTGGACCGCCCCGTGGACGCGGCCGTGTCGGCGACGGCCCTGCACTACCTGGGCGAAGCCGCGCTGCGCCGGGTCTACGGGGAGCTGGCGGCGCGGCTGCGGCCCGGCGGCGTCCTCGTCAACGGCGACCACATCAGCCCGGACGCCCCGGCGCTCTCCCGGCTCGCGCTGCACATCGGGCTGCGCCGCTCACGGCCCCACCTGGACACCGCCGAGGACTGGGAGTCGTGGTGGTCCCAGGCGGCCGCGGACCCGGAGCTGGCCCCGCGGCTCGCCCGCTGCGCGCCGCACCGGCATCCGCAGTGCGAGGGCAACGACCTGACCCTGGCGGGCCACCTCGCCCTGTTGCGCGAGGCCGGTTTCGGGCAGGTCGGCACCGTCTGGCAGTACGGCCACAGCCACGTGGTGGTCGCCGTGCGCTGAGCGGCGGCGCCGCTCCCCCGGTTGGCGGACGGCTCGCGGGGTAGCCCTGGGTACGGACGGCGGTGATCACGAGGAACCGCCGGCCCGCCGGGTCACGGCCCCGCGCCCGCCACCGAACCCAGGAGTCACGTGTGTCTGCCGCGTCGAGCTATGCGTCCGGGGTCTGCGAAGTGCCGCTGCTGGGCGACACGATCGGGGAGAACCTGGACCGCACCGTCCGCAGGTTCCCCCGGCACGACGCCCTGATCGACCGGGCCGCCGGACGCCGCTGGACGTACGAGGAGCTGGCGGCGGACGTCGACGCCCTCGCGCTCGGCCTGCTCGGCCTCGGCATCGTCAAGGGGGACCGGGTCGGCATCTGGGCCCCCAACCGCGCCGAGTGGACGCTCGTGCAGTACGCCACTGCCCGGATCGGGGCGGTGCTCGTCACCGTGAACCCCGCCTATCGCTCGCACGAACTGGCCTACGTACTGCGGCAGTCGGGAATGCGCATGCTCGTCGCCGCGGAGCGCTTCAAGCGCTCCGACTACGCGGCGATGATCGAGGAGGTGCGGCCGGACTGTCCGGAGCTGGAGTTCGTCGCGCTCCTGGAGGGTCCGCTCTGGTCCTCCCTGCTGGAGCGGGGCCGGCGCGGCGACCCGGCCGACCTCGCCCGGGCGCAGGCCGCCCTGAGCCCGGACGACCCCATCAACATCCAGTACACCTCGGGCACCACCGGCTTCCCCAAGGGCGCCACCCTGTCCCACCACAACATCCTCAACAACGGCTATTTCGTGGGCGAGCTGTGCCACTACACCGAGCTGGACCGGGTGTGCATCCCGGTGCCCTTCTACCACTGCTTCGGCATGGTGATGGGCAACCTCGCCTGCACCAGTCACGGCGCGGCCATGGTGATCCCCGCGCCCTCCTTCGATCCGGCGGCCACCCTGGCGGCGGTCGAGGCGGAGTCCTGCACCTCGCTCTACGGCGTGCCCACCATGTTCATCGCCGAGCTGGCGGACCCCGGGTTCGACGGGTACGACCTGTCCAGCCTGCGGACGGGGATCATGGCGGGCTCGCCCTGTCCGGTCGAGGTGATGAAGGAGGTCATCGACCGGATGGGCATGGCCGAGGTCTCCATCTGTTACGGGATGACGGAGACCTCCCCGGTGTCGACGCAGACCCGCGCGGACGACTCGGTGGAGCGCCGGGTCTCGACGGTGGGCCGCGTGGGACCGCACCTGGAGGTGAAGGTGGTGGACCCGCAGTCCGGGCGGACCGTGCCCCGGGGGGAACCGGGGGAACTGTGCACCCGCGGCTACTCCGTCATGCTCGGCTACTGGGCCGAACCGGAGCGGACCGCCGAGGCGGTGGACGCGGCGCGCTGGATGCACACCGGCGACCTCGCGGTGATGGACGACGAGGGCTACCTGAGCATCACGGGCCGCATCAAGGACATGGTGATCCGCGGCGGGGAGAACCTCTACCCGCGGGAGATCGAGGAGTTCCTGCACGCCCACCCCGACGTCCTGGACGTGCAGGTCATCGGCGTCCCCGACCCGAAGTACGGGGAGGAGCTGATGGCGTGGGTCCGGATGCGCGAGGGCGCCGAGCCGCTGACGGCGGCCGCCGTCCGTGCGTACTGCGACGGACGGCTGGCCCACTTCAAGATCCCGCGCTACGTCCACGTCGTGGAGGAGTTCCCGATGACCGTCACCGGGAAGATCCGCAAGGTCGAGATGCGCGAGGAGGCGGCGCGGCTGCTCGGCCTGTGACGGTGCGTGACGGTCAGGGACGCGGGGACAGCTCGGCCATGGCGCTCCAGCCCTGGCCGGGCACCTCGACGTTGATGATCTCCGGGGTCGAGGCGATGGCTCCCGCCAGGGTCTCCATGCCGGCCTTGAAGTGCTCGGACGCGACATGCAGAGCGCCCGCGTCGGCGTCGACGAAGGCCTCCAGCAGGGTGTACTTGTTCGGGTCGTCGACGCTGCGCGACCAGTCGTAGAAGAGGTTGCCCGGCTCGTTGCGGGTGGCTCGGGTGAAGTCGTCGACGAGCGCGAGCCAGTTGTCGCTGTGCTCCGGGCGGACGTCGAACCTGACTGCGATGAAGATCATGGGTTCAGCCTCTCAGGAGGGGACCGGGGCCGCACCCGGGGCGTGGCCGGATTCCGGCAGGGCCGGAAACCCGGCGGCCGCGGGCCGCCGGGTCAGGGAAGCAGGGCCGCGGCCCGCTCCAGCGCGTCGCGGATCTGCGCCGGACGGCGGCGGAACTCCTCGGTCGGCAGCGACACCGACAGGGCGTGCACCGCGTCCCCCTCGGGCGGCCCCGGCAGCGGCACGGCCACGCAGGTGTACGCGGGATCGGCCTCCCCGAGGGAGACCGCGTAGCCCTGCCCGCGCACCCGGGCCAGCTCCGCCTCCAGGGCGTCCGCGCTGACGATGGTCGAAGAGGTCAGGCGGGCCATCCCGTGCTCGGCGAGATAGCGCCGCCGCACCGGCCGGGGCAGCTCCGCCAGCAGGGCCTTGCCGTGCGCGGTGGCGTGCGCGCGGGTCTCGCGCCCCGGGGCGAAGGGGTGGGCGGTGTCGGTGACCGGAGCGGTGGTGTCGACGACGGTGATCAGCCCGCCCCGGTAGGCGGTGTAGTACGCCTCGGCCCCGGTGGCCCGGCGCAGCCGGGCCAGCAGCTCGGTCATGGGGGCGGCGGGCTCCAGATGGCGCAGGTAGCCCCGGTGCAGCCGCGGGATGCGGGGCCCGGGCACGTACCCGCGTGCCGTGCGCAGCAGGTAGCCGCGCTCGGTGAGCGGGCCCAGCAGGTGGTACGCCGTGGACAGCGAGCACCCGGTCTGCCGGGCCAGGGCCTTCGCGCTGACCGGGCCGGGCGCCTCGGCCACGGCGTCGAGGACCGCCAGCGCGCGGTCGACGGACTGCGGACCGCTCTGCGGCATGACGGCTTCCCCCGGGGCGGACGGTACGACGGACCTCCGAGCCTACGGGGCGTGCCGGGGCCCTCCGCGGCAGCCTGCGGAACGTGACACCCGTCACTTCGAGTGACGGATGGGACATGACTGCCGGAGCCCGGGGCACGCGCGGTGCTTGCAACACCACCGCGGGTCCACCGCGGTGCCGGAACCGGAGGTACAGCGCGTCGTGTCGGAACAGAAGACCATTCACATCGCCGGAACCTGGCGGTCCGCCGTCTCGGGCGCGGTCAGGGAGGTCCTGGACCCAGCGGACGCGCAGGTGCTCGCCGTGGTCGCCGAGGGCGGGACGGCGGACGCCGACGCGGCCGTCGGCGCCGCCCGGGCCGCCTTCGACGGCGGCGAGTGGCCGCGTACGCCGGTCGCCGAGCGCGCCGCGCTGCTGCGCCGCACGGCGGACCTGCTCCAGCGCGACCGCGAACGCATCGGGCTCCTGGAGAGCCGGGACGCGGGCAAGACCCTCGAAGAGGGCCGGGTGGACGTGGACTGCGTCAGCGACGCCTTCCGCTACTTCGCCGACCTGGTCGTCGCCGAGGGGGCGGGCCGGGTCGTGGACGCCGGGTCCTCCGAGATCCACAGCGTGGTCGTCCACGAGCCCGTCGGGGTGTGCGCCCTGATCACCCCGTGGAACTATCCGCTGCTCCAGGCCAGCTGGAAGATCGCTCCGGCCCTGGCTGCGGGCAACACCTTCGTGATCAAGCCCAGCGAGCTCACCCCGCTGACCACGGCGGCCCTGATCGGGCTGCTGGCGGAGGCGGGGCTGCCGGCCGGGGTGGCCAATCTGGTGACCGGCGCCGGCGATCCGGTCGGCGCCCGCCTCGCCGAGCACCCCGACGTCGACCTGGTCTCCTTCACCGGCGGCTTCACCAGCGGGACGAAGGTCATGCGCGCGGCCGCCGACACCGTCAAGAAGGTGGCGCTGGAACTCGGCGGGAAGAACCCCAACGTCGTCTTCGCCGACGCCTGCGCCACCGAGGCGGGCTTCGACACCGCCGTCGACCAGGCCCTCAACGCCGCCTTCATGCACAGCGGCCAGGTGTGCTCGGCGGGTTCGCGGCTGATCATCGAGGAATCGGTCAGCGAGCGCTTCGTCACCGAACTCGCCCGCCGCGCGGAGCGTATCCGCCTCGGCCGCGGCACCGACCCGGGCGTGGAGTGCGGGCCGCTGGTCTCGGCCGCCCAGCTCGCGCGGACCGAGGCGTACGTCGCCTCCGCGCTGGAGGAGGGCGCCGTCCTGCGCTCCGGGGGCGAACGGCCCGAGGTGCCGGGCTACTTCTACCGGCCGACCGTCCTCGACCGCTGCCACCGCGGGATGCGGGTCGTACGGGAGGAGGTCTTCGGGCCGGTCCTGACCGTCGAGACCTTCCGCACCGAGGCCGAGGCCGTCGCCCTGGCCAACGACACCGAGTACGGGCTGGCCGGCGGCGTGTGGACGACGGACCAGGGCCGCGCCGCACGGGTGGCCGGACGGCTGCGCCACGGCACCGTCTGGATCAACGACTTCCACCCCTACCTGCCGCAGGCGGAGTGGGGCGGCTTCGGCAGGTCCGGGACCGGGCGCGAGCTCGGCCCGGCGGGCCTCGCCGAGTACCGCGAGACCAAGCACGTCTACCAGAACCTCGCTCCGCGCCCCGTGCGCTGGTTCGCTGGCTGAAAGGGCATGAGAGAGATGACCACGGACACCACGCAGCACCACGATCACGCGCCCGGACAGGGACACGAGCAGGAGTACGACTACGTCGTCGTCGGCGGCGGCACCGCCGGATCGGTGATCGCCTCGCGCCTCACCGAGGACCCGGACGTCACCGTCGCCGTCATCGAGGGCGGACCGAGCGACGTCGACCGCCCCGACGTGCTGACCCTGCGCCGCTGGATGGGCCTGCTCGGCGGGGAGCTCGACTACGACTACCCCACCACCGAACAGCCCCGCGGCAACTCCCACATCCGGCACAGCCGGGCCCGCGTGCTCGGTGGCTGCTCCTCGCACAACACCCTCATCTCCTTCAAGCCGCTGCCCTCCGACTGGGACGAGTGGTCGCGGGCGGGCGCCGAGGGCTGGCACGCGGCCGCCATGGAGCCGTACTTCGACCGGCTGCTGAACAACGTCGTGCCGGTCGCCGAGGCGGACCGCAACGCCATCGCCTCCGACTTCGTCGAGGCCGCGCAGGGCGCCCTGGGCGTGCCCCGCATCGAGGGCTTCAACCAGAAGCCGTTCCACGAGGGCGTCGGCTTCTTCGACCTCGCCTACCACCCCGAGACCAACAAGCGGTCCTCCGCCTCGGTGGCGTACCTCCACCCGGTCATGGACGAGCGCCCCAACCTGCACCTGCTGCTGGAGACCTGGGCGTGCCGCCTGGAACTGGAGGGCACCCGCGCCCGCGGTGTGCACGTCAAGGCCAAGGACGGCACCCGGTCGCTGGTCACCGCGCGCCGCGAGGTGCTGGTGTGCGCGGGCGCCGTCGACACCCCGCGGCTGCTGCTGCACTCCGGCATCGGTCCGCGCGCGGACCTGGAGGCCCTGGGCATACCGCCCGTCCACGACCTGCCCGGTGTGGGCGAGAACCTGCTGGACCACCCGGAGTCGGTGATCGTCTGGGAGACCGACGGCCCGATCCCCGAGAACTCGGCGATGGACAGCGACGCGGGTCTGTTCGTGCGGCGCGACCCGGACTCCCCCGGGCCGGACCTGATGTTCCACTTCTACCAGATCCCCTTCACCGACAACCCGGAGCGGCTGGGCTACGAACGCCCCGCGCACGGCGTCTCGATGACCCCCAACATCCCCAAGCCGCGCAGCCGCGGCCGTCTTTACCTCACCAGTGCGGACCCGGAGGTCAAGCCCGCCCTCGACTTCCGCTACTTCACGGACGAGGAGGACTACGACGGCCGGACCCTGGTGGACGGCATCAAGCTGGCCCGCGAGATCGCCGCGACCGAGCCGCTGGCCGGCTGGCTGCGGCGCGAGGTCTGCCCGGGTCCCGAGGTCACCGGTGACGAGGAGCTGAGCGCGTACGCCCGTTCGGTGGCCCACACCGTCTACCACCCCGCCGGGACCTGCAAGATGGGCGCCCCCGACGACGAGAGCGCCGTCGTGGGCCCGGACCTCAGGGTCCGCGGGCTCGACGGCCTCCGGATCGCCGACGCCTCGGTCTTCCCGACGATGCCCGCGGTCAATCCCATGATCGGCGTGCTGATGGTCGGCGAGAAGGCCGCCGAGCTGCTGGCGGGTGAGACCCGGTGAACGCCCCGCATACCGGCACGAGCGCCGGCCCCGGCCGTACTGCTTCTCCCGCGTCCGACGACTCCCCCGTCTTCTCGGTCAGGGGCCTGTGGAAGGTCTTCGGCCCGAAGGCCGCGGCCGCGAAGGTACCGGGCTCGGCGCACGCCGACCTGCCCGCCGCCGAACTGCGCGAGCGCACCGGCTGCACCGCGGCCGTCCGCGACGTCGGCTTCGACGTCCGCAAGGGCGAGGTCTTCGTCGTCATGGGCCTCTCCGGCTCCGGCAAGTCGACGCTGGTGCGCTGCCTGACCCGGCTGATCGAGCCCACGGCCGGGTCCCTGTCCATCGACGGGGAGGACGTCCTCGCGATGGACGCGGCCCGGCTGCGCTCCCTGCGCCGCCACCGCGCCGCCATGGTCTTCCAGCACTTCGGCCTGCTGCCGCACCGCAGCGTGCTCGACAACGTGGCCTACGGCCTGGAGATCCAGGGCATGAGCCGCACGGACCGGCGCGCCAAGGCCGCCGAGATGGTGGCGAAGGTCGGCCTGGAGGGCCTGGAGGACCGCAGGCCCGGACAGCTCTCCGGCGGTCAGCAGCAGCGCGTGGGGCTCGCCCGCGCCCTCGCCGCCGACCCTGAAGTGCTCCTGTTCGACGAGCCGTTCAGCGCGCTCGACCCGCTGATCCGTCGCGAGATGCAGGAGGAGGTGGCCCGGCTCCACCACGAGGAGGGCCGCACCATGGTCTTCATCACCCACGACCTGAACGAGGCCCTGCGGCTGGGTGACCGGATCGCCCTGATGCGCGACGGCCGGATCGTCCAGCTCGGCACCCCCGAGCAGATCGTGGGCTCGCCCGCCGACGACTACGTACGGGACTTCGTCCGCGACGTGCCGCGCGAGCAGGTGCTCACGGTGCGCGGCGCGATGCGTCCGGCGGCCCCCGGCGAGGCCGACCGCGGTCCCGCGCTCTCCCCCGGCTCCACCGTGGCCCAGGCCATCGAGGCGGTCGCCCGCAGCGGCGAGCCGGCCCGGGTCGTCGACGGCGGCAGGTGCCTGGGCGTGGTCGACGACGCGGCGCTGCTCGCCGTGGTGGCCGGTCTGCCCGGCGCGCACGCCGGGGAGGTGGCGGCATGAGTGACCGTACGCGTGTCCGCGTGCCCGGCCCGGGGCGGTGGTGCAGATGACCACGACCACCCCGTCCGTACGGGAGCCGGGCGAGCCCGGGCGGTCCGCCCGGACGTCCCTGTCCAAGACCGCGGAACGGCCGGCCGGGGGCTCACGCGCCGCTCGTAGCGCGACCGGCGCGACCGGGGCGACCGGTGCGACCGGGGCGACCGGGGCTCGGACCGGACGGCTGCGGGGCCTGAGCCCGCGCCGGGCCGGCCGCGCTCTGCTGCCGCTCGCGGTGGCCGCCCTGGTCCTGCTGCCGCTCGCGGTGCTCTTCCCCGGCGCGGGCAGCTGGCCCGCCGCCCTGGACGTCGACCTGTCCGGGCCCCTCGGCCGGGCCGGCGACTGGATCGTCGACAACCGCGACGGCCACCCGCTCTTCCTCTACTTCTTCGGCCACGTCAGCAACGTCGTGGTGGTGTCCGTCCGCGCGGTGTACGTGGTCCTGCTCGCCGCGGGCTGGACCGGAGTCACCGCGCTGGCGGGTCTGGTCGCCTGGCGCCTCGCGGGCGTCCGGCTGGCCCTGACCTGCGTCGCCGCGTTCGCCGCCTGCGGACTGCTCGGCATGTGGGTGCCGACGATGCAGACCCTCGCCCTGATGGCCGTGGCCGTCGCCGCCTCCGTGGTGGTCGGCGCCCTGCTCGGTCTGGCCGCCGGGCTCTCGCCGCGCACGGGCCGCGCGCTGCGCCCGGTGCTGGACACCATGCAGGTGCTGCCCGCCTTCGCGTACCTGCTGCCGATGGTGCTGGTCTTCGGCATCGGCGTACCCGCCGCCGTCCTCGCCACCGTGGTGTACGCCGCCCCGCCGATGGCCCGCCTCACCGCCCTCGGCCTGCGCGAGGCCGACGCCGGGGTGCTGGAGGCCGCGGACTCCCTCGGCGCGACCGGGCGGCAGCGGCTGCTGACCGCGCGGCTGCCGTTGGCCCTTCCGCGGCTCCTGCTCGGTGTCAACCAGGCCGTGATGATGGCGCTGTCGATGGCGGTCATCGCCTCCGTGATCGGTGCGGGCGGCCTCGGTGACCGGGTCTACCAGGCCCTCGCCTCCGTCGACGTGGGGGCCGCGCTCGCCGCGGGCGTCCCCATCGTGCTGCTCGCCGTGGTGCTGGACCGCACCGCCGACGCGGCGGGCCGGCGACTTGCAGCCGATCCGCCCCCGCTGGCCGAACGGCACCTGCTGCGCCGGGTGTTCGCGGGCTGGTACGGGCGCCTGCTCACGGTCCTCGCCGCGGTCGCCGTCGCGGTCGCGGGCCGGATGGCGGGCACCTCCCTGTGGCCCGACACCTGGACCGTGCCGGTCGCGGAACCGGTCAACCGCGTGGTCGGCTGGATGACCGACCACCTCTACTCCGGCGTCCCGCTGGTCGGCGGCACCGCGGACTGGGCGGCCGGCTTCACCGGCTGGGTCCTCGACCCGCTGCGCACCGGACTCCAGGCCATGCCCTGGTGGCTGGTGCTGCTGCTGGTCGCCGCACTGGGCCTGCTCGCCGGCACCTGGCGCACCGCGCTGACCGCGGTCCTCGCCATGGCCGCCATCGGCGTCCTCGGTGTCTGGGAGCCCTCGCTGGACACCCTCTCGCAGGTGCTCGCCGCCGTCGCCGTCACCCTGGTGCTGGGCTTCGCGACCGCCGTCGCCGCCGCCCGCAGCGCCCGCGCCCAGCGGTTGCTGCGGCCGGTGCTCGACGTCTGCCAGACCATGCCGCAGTTCGTCTACCTCATCCCGGTGGTGGCGCTGTTCGGCGTCGGACGGGCGCCCGCCGCGGCGGCCGCCGTCGTGTACGCGCTGCCCGCCGTCGTCCGCATCACCGTCCAGGGTCTGAGCCAGGTGAATCCGGCCGCCATGGAGTCGGCGCGCTCGCTCGGCGCCACCCGCTCGCAGCAGCTGTGGCAGGTCCAGCTTCCGCTGGCCCGGCCCGCGTTGCTGCTGGCCGTCAACCAGGCGGTGGTCCTGGTCCTGGCCGTCGTCATCATCGGCGGCCTGGTGGGCGGAGGTGCGCTCGGCTACGAGGTCGTCCTCGGCCTCGCCCAGGGCGACCTGGCCACCGGTCTGGTGGCGGGCGCCGCGATCGTCTGCCTGGGCCTGGTGCTCGACCGCGTCACCCAGCCCGCGAAGGAGGCCTGAGATGCCGGACCGGCACCAGGGGCGCAGCCCGCGCCGCCGTACCCGTACCGCACTGACCGCCCTGACCGCGGCCGTGGGCTGCCTCGCCGTGCTCACCGGCTGCGGCGCGGCCGACATGACCCGCCAGGCGTCCCCGTACGCGGCGGCCGAGGACGCGAAGACCGTCACGCTCTCCGTGCAGTCCTGGGTCGGCGCCCAGTCGAACACCGCCGTCGCCGCCTACCTGCTGGAGCACGAGCTCGGCTACCGCGTGGACACCGTCCAGGTCGACGAGGTCCCCGCGTGGGACGCGCTCAGCCAGGGCCGCGTCGACGCGATCCTGGAGGACTGGGGTCACCCGGAGCAGGAGAAGCGGTACGTCGAGGGCAAGAAGACGATCGCGCCCGGCGGCGAGCTGGGCGTGACGGGCCACATCGGCTGGTTCGTCCCCACGTACTTCGCCGAGGCCCATCCCGACGTCACCGACTGGAAGAACCTCGACAAGTACGCGGACCAGCTGCGCACTCCGGAGAGCCGGGGCAAGGGCCAGCTGCTGGACGGGTCCCCTTCCTACGTCACGAACGACAAGGCGCTGGTGAAGAACCTGGGGCTGGACTTCGAGGTGGTCTTCGCCGGGTCCGAGGCTGCGCAGATCACCCAGATCAAGCAGTTCGCGAAGGAGCGCAAGCCCTTCCTGACCTACTGGTACAAGCCGCAGTGGCTGTTCGAGCGGGTCCCGATGACGGAGGTGCAGCTCCCGGAGTACAAGGAGGGCTGCGACGCCGAGCCGGAGGCGGTGGCCTGCGCCTATCCGCACACGCCGCTGCGCAAGTTCCTCAACGCCCGCTTCGCGCAGTCGGGCGGGAAGGCGGCCGACTTCCTCAAGGCCTTCCGCTGGGACACCGCGGAGCAGAACGAGGTGTCCCTGATGATCGCCGAGCAGAAGCTGTCACCGGAGCAGGCGGCGAAGAAGTGGGTGGAGTCCAACCGCGAGGTGTGGGAGCCCTGGCTGCGCTGACGGGTCCGCCGCAGCCACGAACGGGCCGGGGCCGCCGCACCCTTGGAGGGTGCGGCGGCCCCGGCCCGTTCGGGTGCGTCCGCTACTCGGCGGACACCTTCAGCAGCTTGTTGGGGGTTCCCGCGCTGGGGTTGGTGATCTTGCCCGCGGTGGCCCCGGTGGTCAGGGCCTGGGCGACCTGCGCCGGTGACGCGTCCTTGTGGGCGGCCAGGTAGAGCGCCGCCGCTCCGACCACGTGCGGGGTGGCCATGGACGTGCCCGAGATGGTCTTCGTGCCCGTGTCGCTGTCGTTCCAGGCCGAGGTGATGTCCGAGCCGGGCGCGTAGAGGTCCACGACCGAGCCGAAGTTGGAGAAGGAGGACTGGGAGTCGTCCGCCGCGCTGGAGGCCACCGTGATGGCTTCCTGGACCCGCGAGGGCGAGCCCTGTCCCGCGTCGCTCGACTCGTTGCCCGCGGCGACGGCGAAGGTGACGCCGCCGCTGACGGCCCTGCGCACCGCCTCGTCGAGCGCTTCGTCGGCTCCGCCGCCGAGGCTCATGTTGGCGACCGAGGGCCCGCTGTGGTTCTGGGTCACCCAGTCGATGCCCGCGACCACCTGTTCGGTGGTGCCCGAGCCGTTGTCGTCGAGCACGCGGACGGCGACGACCTTGGCCTTCTTGGCCACCCCGTGGGCCTGGCCCGCTATGGTGCCGGCGACGTGCGTGCCGTGGCCGTTGCCGTCGTCCGCGCTCTGGTCGTTGTCCACGGCGTCGAAGCCGTGCTGGGCCCGGCCCTCGAAGTCCTTGTGGGTGATGCGGACACCGGTGTCGATGACGTAGGCCGTCACGCCCTCGCCGCCCGCGTCGGGGTAGGTGTACTTCTTGTCGCCGGGCGTCGCCGTCTGGTCGATGCGGTCCAGCCCCCAGGAGGGCGGGTTCGGCTGGGTGGTGCTGAGGGAGAACTTCTTGTTCTGGACGACCTTGCCGACCTTGGGGTCGGCGGCCAGCCGCTTGGCGTCCGTCTCCGAGAGCCCGGACGCGGAGAAGCCGTTGACCGCGGAGCTGTACTCGCGCCGCAGTTCGCCACCGTACTTCTTGGCGAGCGCCTGCTTGTCCGCGTCCTTGTCGAGCATGACGATGTAGCTGCCGCTGAGGGCGCCGGGCGCGCCCAGTCCGAACACCGTCCCCTCGGCCGGAGTGGTCGCACCGGCGAAGGGTGAGAACAGGATGCCGGCGCCGGCTACGGTCGCAGCGCCTGTGAGCACGGCCAGGAGCCGGACTTTCCGGGACCGGGTGGAGGCGTGCCTGTGAGTTGACATGAAGGAAGTACTCCTCGCGTTGACGTGTGGGGCGTCAAGAAGCGCTGTCGCGCTGACCTCCAAGAGCTGCAAAATCTCCGGGGGTTGGTTCGAAACCCTGACCGATTCGCGGGAGCGTTTCAAGGTCGCCCAGACCTCTGCGCGTTATTCAACAAGGTTTCTTAAGGGGACCTCCCCATCCGCTCCTCGGAACGGGCACACTCTTCGAATCTTCTGCACAACTAGGGCACTTCTCGTGTGCGTGAGCGAAGTCGGGCACGCGGAAGACCCCCGTCCGCAGTTGCGGCGGGGGTCGGTGACAGGGGTTCAGGCGTCGGCGGGGCCGCCGCCCGGGGGTACCTCCGGGGGCCAGCGGTGCGTCGTGCGGGCCGAGGTGAGCTGGTCCACCACCTCGGCGAGGTCCTGGCAGGCCTGTTCGATCCGCATCCGGATGTTGATCTGCTCCGTGACGAGCGCCGACAGCAGCAGGGAGGTCAGGGCCGCACTGCCGTTGAGGGCCTGGAGGTTGACCATGCTCTCGGTCGTGGTGTGGTGCGCGAACGGGCCGGCGAGGGCGTCGGCCGAAGCGTTCGCCAGCACGGACACCAGCAGCATGCAGGGCGCGCTCCCCGCCAGCTGGAACCGCAGGGCCGCCCAGATGAGGACCGGGAAGACCAGGAAGAGCAGGGCGAGTTCGCTCCTGGTGGCCAGCAGCGTGACGGCCACGGCCGTCACCGCCAGGGCGGCCGCCTCGGCCCACCGGTAGGTGTCGGCGTCCCGGGGGATGCGGGCCCTGCGCAGGACGAGGAGGAGCGGGGTCACCACGAGCACGCCCATGGCGTCGCCGGCCCACCAGGTCCACCACGCGGTCCAGAACCCGCTCGCCGGCATGCTGCCGGTGAGCAGCAGCAGCCCGGCCCCGACCGTGGCGCTGATCAGCATCGGCACCAGGCCGCCCAGGAAGACCAGGGCCAGACCGTCCCGGAGCCGGTCCAGCCCGACCCGGAAGCCGACGCGGCGCAGCATCAGGTAGGCGCACACGGGGGCCAGGGTGTTGCCCACCATGATGCCGAGGCCGACGGGTTCGAACGGGCCGAGCGTCTGGATCACGAGGTAGGTGCCGAGGGCGATCCCCGGCCAGACCCGCAGCCCCAGCCAGAGCAGGCAGGCGAGGGCGATGCCCGTGGGCGGCCACAGGGGGGTGATGACAGCTCCGTCGATCACCACCTGCTGGAGCAGGCCGATCTGTCCGCCCGCGTAGTAGGCGCCGGCCACGGCGAGGATCCGGAGCACAGCCAGGCACAGACGTCGGAAGCCCTCGGTGCGCATCACTTCATCAGACAGGAACCGGCCCCTCCGGCGGCGTGTGACACGCCCTACGGGCCGGCGGCGTCCGCCCCGCCGGTCCCCCGGAAGGTGTCCTGGCGGCCCGGGGCCCCTTCGTGGCTGAGGACGAGCACCGCGGCGTCGTCCGCGTGGCCGGTGGAGTCGGCGACCTTCATCACCTCGGCGGCCAGCTCCCCCGGGTCCGACCCGGCGGCGGCCCTGACCACGTCGGCGACCCGTGCGAGCCCGGCCTCGATGGGGAAGGACGGCCCCTCCACCACCCCGTCGGTGACCAGGACGAAGGAACCGGCCTGGCCGAGGCTGCGGCGGGTCACGGGATAGGACGCGCCGGGCAGCATGCCCAGCGGCGGGCCCCCTTCGTCCTCCACGACCCCGTACCGGCCGTCCTGCGTGGCCCAGACCGCCGGCACGTGCCCGGCGCGGGCGCTCTGGATCTCCCAGGTCACGGGGTCGAAGCAGAGGAAGGTGCAGGTCGCGAAGAGGTCGCAGTCCACCGAGAGCAGCAGGTCATTGGCCCGGCTCAGGACCTCGCCGGGGTCGGCCGCGGCCGCGGCCACGGCCCGTACGGCGATCCGCACCTGCCCCATGAAGGCCGCGGCCTCGACGTCGTGGCCCTCCACGTCGCCGATGGAGAAGCCCAGCGCACCCTCGGGCAGCAGGAAGCCGTCGTACCAGTCGCCGCCCACGCTCAGTCCGTGGCGGGCGGGGGCGTACCGGGCTGCGGTGCGCAGTCCCGGCACGCTGGGCAGGGAGGCGGGCAGGATCTCCCGCTGGAGGGCTTCGGCGAGCTCCACCCGGGCCTGATGGAGCTCGGCGCCCTCCTTGGCCTGCGCCGTGAGCCGCCCGAGCCGGGCCAGCAGGTCGTCGGCGCTCGCCGCCCGCGTGGACCGATGGGGGGTCATGGACCGCTCCGAGATGCTGTCGACGTACGCCGGCTTCCAGGCCCTGGCTCAAGAACCCCGTTCATCATATTTCCGCCGCCCGTGGATCACATCCCGGCAGCTCGTGGCCCCTGCGGCCGCCACCGGGATCGTGGCGGCCGCCGGGGCCCGGTCAGCGCACGGATCCGGCCGGGTGCAGCGCGGACTCCGTGCAGGTGGCGAAGGTCCGCTGGTGGTAGACCAGCGGGGGCTGCGGGTCGGAGACCGCCTGCTCCACCGCCCCCTGCACGATCACGTGGTCCCCGCCCGGCGTCAGTGCGACCACCCTGCAGGCCATCCAGGCGGGGACCCCGGGGAGCCGCGGCACTCCGCCCTGGCTGCTCAGCGGTATCCCGTCCGCCTTGTCCCGCCCCTTCGCGGCGAAGGCCCGGGCCCAGTCCTCCTGGCCGTCGGCCAGGACGTTGATCCCGAACCGTCCGGCCTTGCGGATGATCCCCAGCAGCTCGGAGTCCTCCGCGAGGGCGACCATGACCAGGGGCGGGTTGCGGGACAGGGAGGCGACCGCGCTGACGGTCGTACCGTGCGCGCGCGTGCCGTCGTAGGCCGTGACCACGGTGACGGCGCAGGGGAAGGACGCCATCGCGTCCCGGAAGTCGGCGTCGTCGACCGCAGGTGGTGCGTACCCGTTCATACCCGCTCCCTCGGAATCCGGCCCGGTCATGAGGCCTCGGCCTTGCGACGGAGCAGCTTCGGCCCGGCCACGGCCAGAACGGCGCCCACGAGCATGAACAGCGAGCCGATCAGCTGGCCCGTGCCGATGGACTCGTCCAGCAGCACGAAGGACAGCACCGTGCCGGAAACCGGGACCAGGAACATCAGCACGGAGGCGGTGGTGGGTCCGACCTGGCGCACGCCGCGGTAGAACAGCGCGTACGCGATCGCCGTGGGGCCCAGCACCAGGAAGGCCATGGTCCACCAGAAGCTGCCCGAGAGGCCGCTCCAGGCCACGTCCCCCACGTCGGGGACGGCGAGCGCGGCGAGCACGAGCGAGCCGAAGGCCATGGAGTAGGCCGTGGCCCGGACCGGCTCGATCTGCACCAGGATGCGCTTGCCGATCATGGTGTACGCGGCCCAGCTCACGGCCGCGACCACGTACGCCAGCTCGCCCAGGAGACGGTCCCGGCCGCCTCCGTCCTCGGCGACGCCGAGGAAGAACAGCACCGCACCCGCCGCACCCGCGGAGAGTCCGGCCACCCGGTGCCACTGCGCCTTCTCCCAGCGCAGCAGGAGAGCGGCCGCCGTGGTGAGGATGGGACTCAGGATGGGCACGATGATCGCGCCGTCCACGGCCGGTGCGTAGGAGAGGCCGAAGAACAGCACGGCGTTGTACACGAAGACGCCGAGGAAGCCCGCGATGGCCAGCGGGCGGATCTCGGACCGGCTGATGCCGGCGCGTCCGGGCAGGAGCAGCGGCAGGATCAGCAGGAGCACCAGGGCTCCCGAACCGAACCGGACGGCCGCGGCGACGCTGTGGGGGATGTCCTCCACGACGATCTTCGAGACCACGAACCCGCTGCCCCACAGCGCCATCGTGATCAGCAGGGGCGGCATCGGGTGGTGCAGGGCTCCGGGGGGCCGGCCCGTGGTGGCGGCGGGGGCGTCCTTCGCGTCAGTGGACATGTGCGGGTGTCTCCGGCTGCTCGGGCAGGCTGCTCAGCGACACGGCCAGCTCTTCCATCGACAGGCCGCTGTCGTCGAGCGTTCCCTGCAGGTGGGCGTCGTAGGCCGCGAGGTCGAACTGGCCGTGCCCGCTCAGGCAGAGCAGGAGGACCGGATCGGCGCCCTCGGCCGTGGCCTTCCTGGCCTCGACGATGGCGGCGTGCACGGCGTGGGAGGACTCGGGCGCCGGGATGATGCCCTCGGCGCGCGCGAACTGCAGCCCGCTCGCGAGGACTTCGTTCTGGCCGTAGGCGACGGACTCGATCGTGCCCGTGGAGTACAGGGAGCTGACGATCTTCGCCGTGCCGTGGTAGCGCAGTCCGCCGGCGTGGATGGCCGCCGGGGAGAAGGCGTGTCCCAGCGTGTACATCTTCTGCAGCGGGGTGGCGCGCGAGGAGTCGGTGAAGTCGTAGCGGTAGACGCCGCGCGTCAGCTTGGGGCAGGCGGTCGGCTCCACGGCGATGCACCGGGGGCCCTCGCCGCCGCGCAGCTTGTCGCGGAGGAAGGGGCCGGCGAGGCCGCCGAAGTTGCTGCCCGCGCCGAGGCTCGCGATGACCACGTCGGGCCGCTCGCCGAGGGCGGCCATCTGCTCCTGCGCCTCCAGGCCGATGACGGTCTGGTGCAGGAGCGAGTACGACTCGCCGCTGCCCGTGGCGAACCGGCTGCCGCTGTCGAGCCGCGCGTCCTCCAGCGCCTCCGCCATGGCGATGGCGAGGCTCCCGCCGGTCCCGGGGTTCTCGGCGAGTGCCGCGCGCCCCGCGTCCGTGCCGGGGGTGGGGCTGGGGACGACGGTGGCGCCGAGCATCTCCATGACCACGCGCCGGTAGGGCTTGGCCGCGTAGCTGTTGCCGACCATGTAGACGTGGCATTCGAGGCCGAAGGCCCGGCAGGCCGCCGCCAGTGCGGTGCCCCACTGGCCGGCGCCGGTGGCGGTCACCAGGCGCTTGGCGCCCGCCTGCTTGTAGTAATAGGCCTGCGCGAGGGCGCTGTTCAGCTTGTGGCTGCCGCTGACGTTGCCGCCCTCGTACTTGTAGTAGATGCGCGCGCTGACGCCGAGCTCGCGCTCCAGGTTCTCGGCCCGGCGCAGCGGCGTGGGCCGGAAGGACCGGTAGTGCTCCAGGACCTCGGCGGGTATGGCGATGTCGCTCGCCTTGCTGAGTTCCTGCCGCACGAGCCCGGTCGGGATCTGCGGGTTGAGTCCGGGGCCGCCGCCGGGGGCGGGCAGGTCCGGGGCGATCGGCTCGGGCAGGTCGGGGATGATGTTGTACCAGGTGGTGGGGATGCTGGTCATGGTCAGGCTCCCTTGGCGGCCGCGACGGCGCTCTGCGCGTATCCGACGACGTCGCCCAGGGTCGCCTTGCGCACCTCGGCGAAGAGCTTGTCGGCGAAGGCCACGCCCAGTTCGTCCTCCACGGCGATGAGGCCCTGCACGTAGGCCATGGAGCCGACCGGGAGTTCCTCGGAGCCGATCTCCGCCGTGAGCGCGACGGTCGGGTCCAAGGCGAGGCCGGCGGCCTCGGCGAGGTGGCGGATGACGAGCTCCGGGAGCTGCTGGTCGATACCGGTGTCCGGCATGGTGGTCCTCTCGTACGGGATGGAGCGGTAAGTGGTCAGTTGTCGTGGCCGGCGGGGCCGGCGGGCGCCGGTACGGCGCTCTCGTCCGCCGCCAGTTGTCTCAGGGCCGCCACCAGCGGCTGGGTGCGCGGCCCGCCGGGGCGCAGCAGCGACAGGCGCGCGAAGCGGATCATCATGGGCAGGCGTGCCCAGTCGGCCGCCAGCGCGGTGAGCCGTTCGACGGCCGCCTCGTCGGGGGCCTCGGCGGTGCTGCCCTGCCGGGTCAGGTACCGCAGGTGCAGTGCGCGCTGGCGGGCGGCGGTCCATATCTCGTCCGCCTGTACGTAGCCGTCCTCGTGCCCGCCGTACTGCTCGAAGTGAGCGGCGAGCGCGTGCACGGCGTCCGGTCCGGACAGCCAGTCGCCCGGGCGGGCGTCGGGCGCGGGTCCTTGGCCGGCGGCGCCCCGCACGGCGAACCACTGGTGGTCGTCGTAGAGCGCGGCGTCGTCCTCGTCCCCGAAGGCGTGCCGTTCCTGGAGGAGGAACGGCAGGGTGAGCTCGGGCACCCGGCGCGCCCAGGCGCGCAGGTGGGCGTCCTCGGCCCAGCCGCTCCAGGAGCTCTGGTCACCGAGGTCGTCGCTGGCCCGGAAGTCGTCGCGGACGTGCCACCGGCCGTCCTCGTACCCGTCGACCACGAACCAGTGCGGTGCGTGCCGCTGTTGGTGCGCGGTGAGCCAGGGCAGGTTGAAGGAGTCACCCACGACCACGACCGCGCCGTGGGCCGCGTGCTCCGCCGCGATGCCCGCCAGTGCCTGCGACGCGTGCGGGGCGCCGCGGCGCACCAGCGGGAGCGGTCCCCCGGCGGCCCGCAGTCCGGCGGGCAGGTGGCGGAAGGCGTGGACGCCGTCGGCTTCGGGCCGCACGTCCAGGGGGCAGGAACTCCCCAGGGCGGAGAGCCAGTTCCGGCCGGTCGCGTCGAGGTACGCCGCGAGCGCCGCCCCGTAGCAGGACAGCAGTTCGCCGTCGACGGCCGGTACGTCCGGCCGGGCCGCGGTCACCATGAGTACTCCCGGTCGTGGGCGCCGGCCGGGGCCGTGGCCACGGCGAGCGCGAGGTCCTGGCGGCTGTCCAGCCGCATCCAGCGCACGGCCCCCCAGGCGCCCTGGTCCCGGCCGGATTCGACGGGGATCTGCCAGGGCCGGGCGGCGAGGCCCTCGCCGACGGCCTTGGCGCAGGCCTCCTGGACGGTCCAGGTACGGGTGAACCGCTGTGCCTGCTCGGTCCCTTCGAGCTCGGCCAGCCCCCGGTAGGAGGGGTACGAGGCCCAGCGGCGCAGCGTCGCCGCCTGGGGGACGGTCACCGGTTCGACGTCGATGCCGACGCTGGCGCCCACGCAGACGGCTACCGCTGCCATGCCCCCGCTGTGGGACACGCTGGTGCCGAGCCCCGGTGCCTGGGCGAACCGCGGCGGGCCGCCGTCGGTGTCCTCCGCGGGAGTCAGCTCCCGGACGGGGCGGTGCAGCACCAGGGCGGCGGCGCGGCGCAGCAGGCTCCGCCCGAAGGCGAACTCGGCGCGCCGGACCGGGGTCATCCGGGCGGCTGCGGCCCGCTCGGTGGAGGTGAGCAGCGACAGGTCCGGGTCGCGGGGGATCTCGCCGAGGAGCGTGTGCACCTCGGCGTCCCCGAGGCGCACGGACGCGTGCACCACACCGTCAGGCAAGGCGCACCTCGGGGTCGAGGAGCGTCAGGGTGCCGTTGGCCGTGGTGAGGCGGTCGTTGGAGTAGTTGAGCCGGGCCGACTTGATGTCCCGGAACAGCCGCTCCATGGGTATCGCGGAGCTGCGCATGTAGCCGTGCCGCAGGCCCAGCAGGTCCATCAGGCGGTCGGCGGCGTCCATCAGGGTCTCCGAGGCGAACACCTTGAGCCCGTTGAGGCGCAGTTGGACGGGGGCCGCGCCGATGTCGCCGCCGGTGAGCCGGAGGTCCTCGATCTCCCGGACGACCGTGCCGAGGAAGGCGTCCACGGCGTCCACGTCCATGCGGATGCGGGCGATGCGGTCCAGCACCAGATCGGAACGGAGGTTGAAGTCCCGCCGCTTGGCCGGGTCGCGGAGCATGGTCAGGGTGTCGCGGAGCACGCCGCAGACGGCGCCGAGCCAGCTCGCCGACCAGCCGATGTGCGCGGCGGGGGCGAAGACCGCTCCGGAGATGTCCGCGAAGGCGCCCGCCCCGCCCACCTGCTGGTCCGCGGGGACGGTCCCGTGCAGGGTCATGGCCACGCTGTGCGTGGCGCGCATGCCCATGGGGTTCCAGCCGTCGCGCTGGGTGGTCTCCAGCTGTTCCCGGTCCGCGTAGACCAGGGTGACCGCGTTGGAGGAGGCGTCGGCCGCGTCCCGCATGGTGATGAGGAAGCCGTCGGCCTGGGCTCCGCCGGTGACGATCGGGGCCTCGCGGTGGATCAGCAGGTCGTCGGTCTCCCGGTCGAGCGCGGCCCCGGCGGAGGTCAGGTGGCCCCCCTTGCCGGCCTCCGAGGTCACGGAGGCCACGTAGACCTCGCCGCGGGCGATGCGGGGCAGCAGCCGGTTCTTGAGGGCGGGCGTCGCGTACTCGGCGAGGGTGACGACCTGCTGGCAGTGCATGGCCCAGATCAGGGCGGTGGACAGGGAGCCGCGCCCGAGTTCCTGGGCGACGGCCGCCATGTCGGCGAGGGAACCGCCCAGGCCGCCGTACTCGACGGGGACGGACAGGCCCATGAGGCCCGAGGCGCGCAGCGCGTCGAGCGCGGCCACGGGGAAGGACGCGCTCTCGTCGGCCGCCGCGGCGGTGTCCCGCAGTACGGGGACCAGCTCGCGGGCCAGTTCGGTCGGGACGAGGGGGCGGGTGCGCGTCTGCGCGCCGGTGGCGCTCATGCGGAGACCCGCGCCTGCTCCAGGGCCGCGCGCAGGCCGCCGAGGCTGTTGAAGGTGTCGGGCCGCAGGGCCGCATCGGGCAGGCTCACGCCGAAGGTGTCCTCGATGTCGAAGAGCACGTCGACGGCGCGCATCGAGTCGAGGCCGAGTTCCGCGAGGGGTGAGTCCTCGGTGATCTCGGTGTCCTCCGTGAGCTCCGGCAGATGGCGGCGGACCACGGCGAGGAGCTCGGGGTCAGGGGTGGTCATGGTGTCAGGTCCTCTCGACAGGGATGCGGGTGAAGACAGCGCGCGAAGCGGTGGTGGGGCGTCCGCCGCCCGTGACCACCTCGACCGGTGCGGGGTAGCTGAGGAATCCCACCAGGCTGGCTGTCAGGCCGTACGCGCCTGTGTTGGGCACCGCCAGCAGGTCGCCGGCGTGCAGCTGGGGAAGGTCGGAGGGGCTGCCCCACTGGTCCAGCGGGGTGCACAGCGGGCCCACCAGGTTCACGGTCCGGCCGGTGGGCTCTTCGTCGCGCCCGTCGCCGGACAGCCGCAGCACGCCCGGGCGCAGCGGGGGCAGCCTGCGCAGCCCGGCGAGGCCGCCGAGGTGGTGGATGCCGCTGTCGAGGAGGGCGTACTGCTGGCCCTTGGACTCCTTCACCTCGACGACCGAGGTGACGAGGGTGCCGCTGGAGCCCACGAGGTAGCGGCCGGATTCGAAGGAGACGGCGGGGCCGCCGTCGCGCCAGGTGGGTACGTGCTGGTCCAGGAGCTTTTCGAGTCCGGCGCGCAGGCCGGGGAATCCGGGGCGTTCGCCGGGCACCGCGTAGGGGGTGCCGAACCCGCCGCCGAGGTCCAGTTCCTCGAAGTCCCGGCCGAGGGCACCGGCCAGCTCCCCGCACATGGCGAGGGCGGCGTCGAACTGGCCGAGGAGGACCTCCTCGGTGGGCAGGTTGGTGCCCATGTAGAGGTGCAGGCCCGTGATCCGTACCCGTCCGGCGTCCTGGAACGCCTGCGGGTCCTGGAGCACCTGGGCGAAGTCCACGCCGAACTTGGTGCTGACGCCGGCCATGGCCAGGCCCATGCCGGGCACGGGCCGGTCGGCGTTGATGCGCAGCAGGACCTCGATCGGGTCCGCCGCGCCGGCCGGGTCCTGCCCGGCGGTGTGCGCCACGGCGACGAGGGTCTCCAGGTCGCGGACGGACTCGACGGAGAACCGGGTGACGCCCGCGCTCAGCGCCTGTCCGATTTCCAGCGCCGTCTTTGCGGGGCCGCTGTAGGTGATGTCTGCTGCCGCAAAGCCGGCCACCAAAGCGGAATCGAGCTCTCCAGTGGAACTGACCTCGGCACGGCATCCGAGTCCGGCCAGGACTCCGGCGACCTCGGGGTGCGGATTTGCCTTCAGCGAATAGTGGATGACCGCCCCCTCGGGGAGGGCCGCCACGAGGTCCGCATGGGATTCGGCCACGACGTCGAGGTCGTAGAGGTAGAGCGGCGTGCCGAAAGTGATGGCGGCGGATTCCGGTGTTGTCGCCGGAAAAAGCGGAATGCTCTCTGTCATCGTGTCCCCGCAGAGGTGAGTGAGCCCAGGGCCGCCTTGTCGATCTTCCCGTGGGGAGTCAGCGGAAGCGTCTGGAGAACCTCGCACACTTCGGGAATTTTGTGCGGCTCAAGACGGTCCCGGAGTCCGGCCAGGATTTCCGGAACGTTTACTTCACCACTCACGAACAGGCGCGCGGGCCCGTCACCGACGGGCGAAAGCGCCGCCGCCTGGTCGACTCCGGAAATGTCCAGCGCCGCCTGTTCTATCTCCATGGTGCTGACGCGGAATCCCTTCCGCTTGTAGACGTCGTCGTCGCGGCCGAGGAAGTAGATGTAGCCGTCCTCGTCCATGCGGCACTGGTCCCCGGTGTACAGGGAGGTGCTGCCGTCCGGGCCGGGCCGGAAGCGGCGCGCGGTGAGCTCGGGCGCGTTCCAGTAGCCGGGCATCACGTGCGGACCCGACACGACCAGTTCGCCGCCGGTGCCGGGCGGGAGCACCCTGCCCTGCTCGTCCACGACCGCGCAGGAGGTGCCCGGCAGCGGGCGCCCCACGGAGCCGGGCCGCGCGTCCACGCCCTCCGGCTCCAGGACCGACACCCGCTTGCACTCGGTCAGCCCGTACATGGGGGCGACCTGCAGCCCGGGGATCGCGGAGCGCAGCGAGGAGATGTGGGACTCGCCGAGGGCGGCGCCCGTGTTGGTCACGAGCCTGAGCTTCAGCCCGTGGCTGCCGGCGCGGGCGGTGAGGCGCACCAGGGTGGCGGCCAGGGCGGGGACCAGCGGGAAGACGGTGGCCCCGGTCTCCTCCAGCCTGCGCAGCAGGGCGGGTCCGGCCGAGGCGTCGCCGTCCAGGACCAGGTGCGCGCCCGCGGCCAGGGAGAGGAAGACCTGGTAGAGGCCGTAGTCGAAGGAGAGCGGGGTGCACGAGAAGACGGTGTCCTCGGCCGCGTAGCCGAGCACCTGGCCGATCGCACCGACCGCGAAGGCCATCTGCCGGTGCGGGGACATCACTGCCTTGGGCATGCCGGTGCTGCCCGAGGTGTAGATCAGGCAGGCGAGGTCGTCCTCGGAGCGGTCACCGGCCCCGGGAAGGACCGCGACGGGGTCCGGGCCGGCCTCCCACAGCTCCTCCTCCAGCACGAGGGTCCGTACGCCCGTGCCGGTGTGGGCTCCGGTCAGGTCGGGCGCGACGAGGGCCAGCGCCGGAGCGCAGTCCGCGGAGATGTGGTCGAGGTGGAAGGGGCGGACGCGGGGGTTGAGGACCACCGCGACTGCGCCCGCGTAGGAACAGGCGAAGAGCGCGGCCACGGTGCCCGGCCCGTTGGGCGCGTGGATGACGACCCGGTCGCCCTTGGTCACTCCGAGACCCGAAAGGCGCCCGGCCAGGTTCACGGCCCGGTCGCGGAGTTCGGCGTAGGTCCAGGTCACGCCCCCGGCCGTGAGCGCGGGACGGGTCTCCTCGGTATTGCATTGTTCGTCGAGCAGATCATGTAGGAAACGCAAGACTTACCCCTCGTAAGCATGACGGACGCTCCAGCCTCTCAAAGAGGGCAGGGCGTGTCTCAGCGGGAGCCGCCGGAATGTGTTGCAGGTTCGTGAAAATCGCGGTGGTACCGGAGACGTCACGGCCCGGAGCGCAAAAGAGGACGACGACGGCCGCGCTGCCGTCGCCGAATGCATGCTGCATCCGCGTTCACTTGCCATGGCCCCCGCCACTCTCCCCCGCCCACGCACCGGAATTCCAGATTTCGCTTTCTGGGAACCGATGGAATGCGGAGTTGCCATCCAATGGCCTGCGGCGCACAGAAGATCATTTGCGGTATCGGATCGCAACCCCTTATCCGAATACCGAGACGAGAAGGTGAGGTCTCATCGGGGCCATTTCCGAGTATGTTCGCCCCGAACCGGCCATAGCCCGCCGATCCCGCACAGACCTGCGATCGCACGAGGTGGAGTACGCGGGCGGGGTCCCGGAGGGCGGCGGGAAGCACGGTGCCGGGCCGCTCGCGTCGGACGGAGCGGCCCGGCACCGTGGCGGGGCTGGGCGGGGTGGGGAGGGGTGGGGAGGGGTGGTCGGCGGGCCCGGGCCGTCAGCCCGTGCGCGTCCACTTCTGGTTCGCGGCGCCGGTGCAGGTCCATATCTGCAGCCGGGTGCCGTTCGCCTGGTTGCCGCCCGCCACGTCCAGGCACTTGTTCGCCTGGGGGTTGACCACGTCCCGCGCCGCCGGGAAGGCCCACTGCTGGGCGGGGGTCCCGTTGCAGTCCCAGAGTTGTACCGCGGTGCCGTCGGCCGTACCTCCCGATGCGACGTCCAGGCACTTGCCGAGCGCGCGGACCGTGCCGTCGCCTCCGACGCTCCACTGCTGGGCAGCGGTGCCGTTGCAGTCGTAGAGCTGTACGGGAGTCCCGTTGGCGGTGCCGGCCGCCGCGACGTCCACGCACTTGCCGCCGAGCCCGGTGATGGCCCCGGCTCCCGGCTGGCCGCCGCCGGAGGTGACCCGGACGTAGTCGACCAGGAGTTGCTGGGGGAAGGCCGTGCTGCCGTCGGGGTCGCCGGGCCAGTAGCCGCCGACCGCGAGGTTGAGGATCACGAAGAACGGCTTGTCGAAGACCCATTGGCGGCCGCCGAGGTCGGCGGGGGTGCGCCGCTGGTACACCGTGCCGTCGACCGACCAGGTGATCGCGTTCGGGCTCCAGTCGACGGCGAAGGTGTGGAAGGCGTCGGCGAAGGCCTGCCCGCCGGGCAGGGTGTACCCGGCGCCGATGCCGCCTGACCCGGAGTAGCCGGGCCCGTGGAGGGTGCCGTGGACGGTGGACGGCTCGAAGCCGACGTTCTCCATGACGTCGATCTCGCCGGAGGCCGGCCAGCCGACCTGGCCTATGTCATCGCCCAGCATCCAGAACGCGGGCCACATGCCCTGCCCGCGCGGGACCTTCATCCGGGCCTCGACGCGCCCGTAGGTGGTGGTGAAGCGTCCGGCGGTGTTGAGCCGTGCGGAGGTGTACTCGCACCGTCCGTACCAGCACTGGTAGTTGCCCGGGTTCTCGCGGCGGGCGGTGACCACCAGGTGGCCCTGGCCGTCGAGGGCGGCGTTGCGGTTGCCCGCCGTGTAGTACTGCCGCTCGTGGTTGTTGACGTTGTCGCCCGTCTCGGTCTGCCACTTCGCTCCGTCGACGGCGGCGCCCGCGGGCCCGTCGAACTCGTCGGAGAAGGTGACCGCCGCCGCTGCGGCGGCCGGAGCGGGAGCGGGTGCGGGCGCGGCGGGTACGGGGCCGCCCTGGGCCGTTCCCGTGGACAGGGCCGCGAGGGCGAGGACCGAGGCGAGGGACAGCAGCAACCGCCGGGATAAGCGCGGGGAGCGGGGGGAGCGGGGGGAGTCCATGACTCTCCCTTCCGTGAGCGTGGGGGGAGACGCTTAGTTCAGTACGTGATTTAAGAAGTGAACAAATTCCCCGTCAAGGGGTTGGTGTGGACCAAAGCTCCGAACGCGGGCCACGGCCGGCCGGCACCTGACGGGAATCGGCCGATTCCGCAAGACGCTCCGGGCCGCCGCACGACCGGCTCCCGCACGCCCGCCGTCCTGACCTCCGGCGGGTTCCGCAGCACAGCGCGCCGGGCGCGCCCATGCCCGCGGGCCAGCGGCGCCAACGGTTTTCGGACAGGACGCGCGACGCCAACTGAACGAGTCCGTCCGCATCATGACCTGTTGTCAAGACCTGTGCATTGAACCGATAAGATCCCGGGCTGTTGTCCAATGATCTTTCGCTTTCGATCGTTTGAGGATTCTGATGGTTCGAGAGGGATCGTCGCCCGGTAGTCCAGGGCCCGCCTCACCCGTCGCATGGGCGCTGCCCGCCGTGCTGACCGCCGCGGCCGCCGCGGTCGCCGTCTCGGTGGTCTCCGCGCCCGCACGCACTCCCGTCGCCTGGATCGGCGCCGCGGCCTTCGTCGCCGTCGCGCTGGCCTGTGCCGAGGCCGCCCGGCGCGGCAAGGCCGTGGTGGCGCTGCGGGCCACGGTGGCCGCGCAGGAGGCGGCCCTGTCACGCCAGCAGGACGCAACCGTGCGGCTGGCCGAGACCCTGCTGCCGGACGTCGTGGCGCGGCTGCGCAAGGGCGAGTTCCCCGAGGACGTGCTCTCCTCGCTGGAGGACCCCGACGCCTACCGGTCCGGCCTCACCCCCGCGTTCATGGCCGCCCACCAGGCGGTGCTGCGCTCGGTGCTCGACGCCGTGGTCGCGGAGGAGGACCTGCGCGACTCGGCGCAGCGCGCCTTCGTGAACATCGCCCGCCGCGTCCAGGCCATCGTGCACCAGCAGGCCACGGAACTGCGGGAGATGGAGGACCGGCACGGTCAGACCCCGGCCGTCTTCGGCGACCTGCTCCGGCTCGACCACGGCACCGCGCTCATCGGCCGTCTCGCCGACTCCATCGCCGTCCTCGGCGGTGCGCGGCCCGGCCGCCAGTGGAGCAAGGCCGTACCCCTGTACAGCGTGCTGCGCGGTGCGATGTCCCGGATCATCGACTACCAGCGCGTGGAGCTCCACTCGGTGTCCCAGGTCGCGGTCGTCGGCCCGGCCGTCGAACCGCTCATCCACGCGCTCGCCGAACTGCTCGACAACGCCACCCGCTACTCCCCGCCGCAGACCAAGGTCCACCTGACCGCCGTCGACGTGAACTCGGGCATCGCGGTGGAGATCGAGGACGGCGGCCTGAGCATGAGCGAGGAGGCCCGCAGCCGGGCCGAGCGCATGCTGCGCCAGGCCCAGCAGGGCATCGACCTCACCGACCTGGGCGAGACCCCTCGCCTGGGCCTGGCCGTGGTCGGCCGCCTCGCGCAGGCCTACGACTTCCAGGTCTCGCTGCGCTCTTCGGCGTACGGCGGCGTGCGCGCCGTCCTCGTCATCCCGCAGGACCTGATCACCACCGTCTCCGCCGCGACCGGCGTGGCCCACGGCATCGGCACCTCGTCGGGGCCGCGGACCGCCCTGACGCCGGCGACCGGCCCCGGCAGGGAACCGGCCGTACGGCAGAGCGCGGCGCAGCCCGCGCCCCGGGCCGCGGACCCGCGGGTGGCGCGCCCGGCCACCGGGCCGCGCCCCGTGGCGGCGGAGCACGCCCATGCGGGCGAGGAACTGCCCGCCGTGGTCGAACGGACCACCAACGGACTGCCCCAGCGGCGCCGCAAGACCCGCGCCACGGCGCCGGTCCAGACCGCGGCCCCCGACCAGGCCGGCAGCTGGGCCCCGGAGCGGGCCGAAGCCGAGCCCGAGCCGCAGGTGCAGCCGGGCATGTGGCTGGCCGCCTTCCAGAGCGGCCTCGCCGAGGACAGCCAGACCGGTCCCGGGCGGACCGGAGCAAGCCAGAACAGTGACGCCTCGCCGGACTCGGCGAGCAAGGGGGAACAGCCATGAGTCAGCTGCAGACCAATATGGACTGGATGCTCAAGGACCTGGCCGAGAGCGTTCCGCAGACCCGCCACGTGATCGTGCTCTCCGCCGACGGCCTGCGCATGGCCCAGTACGGTGCGGAGACCGACACGGCCGACCGGCTCGCCGCGGCCTGCGCCGGACTGCAGAGCCTGGCGGGCGCGGTCGCCTCCGAACTCCCCAACAGCAACGGCCGGATGCGGCTCGTCGTGATCGAGATGGACGGCGGGTTCTTCTATCTGATGGCGGCCGGCGCCGGTGCCTACCTCGCGGTGCTGGCCAACGAAGGCGTGGACGCCGGACTGATGGGGCAGCGCATGCGGGACCTGGTGGCGCGGATCGGAGAGCACTTGAGCAGCCCGCCGCGCCGCGACGGACAGACCGCGTGAGTGACCCGGGCCCGCACTGGGAGGACGGCACTCCCGAGCGGCTCTACGTCATCACGAACGGCCGCAGCGGACCGTTAACGACCAGCACCCTCGACCTGGTGACACTGATCATCGCCAGGTCGGGGCCCAGGCCAGGGATGCAGCCGGAGCACGCGGCGATCATGCGCATGTGCCAGTCGCCGCTCTCGGTGGCGGAAGTCTCCGCGTACCTCGCCCTGCCGGTGAGCGTGGTCACCGTACTCATCGGTGACCTGCTCGCCGCCGACCACGTGCTCTCCCGCGCACCGGTCGCCCTCGCCCAACTCCCGGACCTGGCATTGATTGAGGCAGTGATCGATGGACTTCGAAAGCTCTGACCCTCCCGCGGGGCCGCGGCGTGAGGACGCGTTGCCCGCCACGGCCGCCGCTGCGGTCAAGGTGGTGATCGTGGGCGGTTTCGGGGTCGGCAAGACGACCCTGGTCGGCTCGGTGAGCGAGATCCGCCCGCTGACCACGGAAGAGACGATGACCCAGGCCGGGGTCGGCGTCGACGACACGGCGGGCGTGGAGCGCAAGAGCTCCACCACCGTGGCCATGGACTTCGGCCGGATCAGCATCAACGAGGAGTTGGTGCTGTACCTCTTCGGCACACCGGGCCAGCAGCGCTTCTGGTTCCTGTGGCACGGCCTGTTCGAGGGCGCGCTGGGGGCCGTGGTGCTGGTCGACACCCGTCGGCTGGAGGTCAGCTTCGACGTGATCGGCCGGCTGGAGGAGCGCGGGGTGCCCTTCGTGGTCGCCGTCAACTCCTTCCCCGAGGCGCCCGATCACCCGGTGGAGGAGCTGCGGGCCGCCCTGGACCTGCCGGACTCCGTACCGCTGGTGCTGTGCGACGCCCGGCGCCGCGACTCCAGCCGGGACGTCCTGATGACCCTGATGCGCTACCTGCACTCCCTCGCGGTGACCCCGGAGGCCTCGTGACCGCCCCGTCCGCCGGTCCCCGGGGCGCCGCACCGGCGAAGTGAGCACGCGTGCGGGCGGAGCCGGCCCGACGTCAGTTCGGCTCCTCCCGTACGCGGATGACGAGCTTGCCCGCGGCGTTGCCGTCCATCAGGTCCCGTACGGCCGCCGGGACTCCGTCCAGCGGGTAGCTCCGGCCGACGGCCGGGGTCACCGAGCCCGCCTCGATGAGCTCCGTGAGCTGGTCGAGTTCCTCGCGCCGTGCCACGGCGAGGAGTCCCCGGAGCCGGTGGCCGACGAACGGTGACAGCAGCAGGGCGCGCAACTGGCGGTCGTTGCCGCCGATCCACGGGCCGCCGCCCTCGCCGCCGACGATGACCAGGGTGCCGCGCGGGGTGAGGGCGCGGCGCAGGGCGGTGAGGGAACGGTTGCCCGCGATGTCGAGGACGAGGTCGTAGCGGCGGCTTCCGTCCGTGGGGTCCACGCGCGTGTAGTCGATGACCTCGTCGGCGCCCAGGGAGCGGACCAGCTCCGCCTTGGAGCCGCGGCACACCCCGGTGACGCGGGCCCCGAAGGCCTTGGCCAGCTGGACGGCGTAGCTGCCGACGCCGCCCGAGGCCCCGATCACCAGGACGCTCTGCCCGGCGGTGACTCCCCCGGTGTCCCGCAGGGCCTTCAGGGCCGTGCAGGCGGACACCGGGACGGCTGCCGCCTGCTCGAAGTCCAGGTTCCGCGGCTTCGGGGCGAGCTGGTCCTCCTTGGCGCAGGCGTATTCGGCGAACGATCCGCTGCCCGTCCCGTACACCTCGTCCCCCACCCGGAAGCGGCCGGCCTGCGGCCCGACGGCCACCACCCGCCCCGCCAGGTCCAGGCCGCGCACCCGGGTCCTGGGTGCGCGCAGGCCGAAGCCCGCGCGGACCAGGTACGGCCGCCCCTCCAGGAGGTGCCATACCCCGCGGTCGACGCCGGCCGCGTGGACCCGTACGAGCACCTCGCCCTTCCCGGGGAGCGGCTGCTCCACCTCGGCCGGTCTCATGACCTCGGGCGGGCCGTACACGTCGTGGACGACTGCTTTCATGGTGCGTCTCCCTCTGTCTCGGGGTACTGGAACACCTGGTCGAGCGGGACGGCGAACACCCGGGCGATCTGGAAGGCCATCTCCAGGGTGGGCGAGTAACGGCCCTGCTCGATGGCGATGACGGTCTGACGGCTGACGCCGATCCGGCGGGCGAGCTCGGCCTGGGTCATCTCCTCGTGGGCGAAGCGCAGGGTCCGGATCGTGTTGGTGACCCGCGTCGACCTCACCACGGGTGGAACCCGAAGCGGTAGGCGACGATCTTCGCGACCGAGGACAGGACCGCGGACAGGACGAAGGCCAGGTAGATCGCGTTGGCGATCCAGAACGGTGCGGCCCCGGCCATGGCCAGGACCAGCCCGGACACTGCTCCGACCACCACGAACGACTGCCCGACGTACTCGCCGAACCGGTGGATCTCCCGGTCGCGCTGGTCCTTGGTGTTCTCGCAGTCGGGCGAGAAGGCCGTCACGAGCACGTGCAGCAGGATCGACGCCGCGATCGCCCCGCCGACGGTCCACAGCAGTGCGGCCCGGTACGGCGTCTCGGCCAGGGCCGTGCCCGCGGACGGCCCGAGGACCACGCCCAGGTAGACGAGGTACGCGACGACCGTGACCACGAGCATGGTCCAGGCCCGTCTCTCTTCTGCGGCCATTCCCGCCCCCACTCTCCATGTAAAGCAAACCTGACACCGCCAGTGTCAAGGAGTCGCAACATGGTGTCAAGTTTTCTGTACATCACGCGGGACCGGGAACCCGGGGCTCCCGCCGTCCGACTACTGCCCCGTGGGCGGGCGACGGCCCGCGGACCGCCGGGACCCACCCGGCCGGGCAGGAGCGAGGAGCGCGATGGGCGGGCTGGACGTACGGATGCGGGAGGTCGCCTGCCGTCACGGCCGGGTGGAGGCCGTCAGTGCGGTGGACCTGGAGATCGCGGCCGGTGAGCGGGTCGCCCTGACCGGGACCAACGGCTCGGGCAAGAGCACCCTGCTGCGGGCCGTACTGGGCCTGCACCGGCAGGTCACCGGCTCGATCCTGGTCGGCGGCAGGGGCACGGCCACACCCGCCCAGTGGGCCTGGCGGCGCCGGGCCTGCGCCTGGATCCCGCAGAAGCCGGTGGCGGGCCGCTTCCCGCTCCTGGGCGAGGAGTTGCTGGCGGCGAGTGCGGCCCCGGCCGAAGCCGCGGAAGCCGCTGCCCGGCTCGGCGTGGCCGGGCTGACGCGACGCCCCCTGCACACCCTGTCCGGCGGGCAGCTGCAACGCATGTACCTGGCCCGGGCCATGGGCTGCGTCGCCGCCGGGGCGCAGGTCCTGCTGGCCGACGAACCCACCGCCGCCCTCGACTTCGCCGGGCAGGACGAGGCGGCCGACGTCCTGACCTCCCTGCCGGTCACCCTGGTCGTCGTGACCCACGACCGGGCGCTCGCCGAACGCTGCGACCGGGTCCTGGAGATGGCCGCCGGCCGGCTGCGGGAGGTCCGGTGAACCTGGCCGCCACCGCCGACCTCGGCGAACTGCTCCAGCTGATGCCCGTCCGCAGAGCCGCGGCCGCCCTGCTGCTGGCCGCGGTGGGACTGCCCGTCATCGGGGTGGTGATCGTCGGGCTGGACATCATGCCGGTGCGCTTCGCGATGATGCACGTCGCCCTGCTGGGCATCGCGACCGGGCTGCTGACCGGACTGGACCCGATGCTGTGCGCCCTGGTGGCCTGCGCCCTCGCGGGCGCCGGGGTCGCCCCGCTGGCGCGCACCCCGGACGGACTGTCCGGGGCCATGGGCCTGCTGATGAGCCTGGCCATCGCCGCCGCCCTGCTCCTGCTGTCCGTGTCGGGAGTCAACGCCTCCGGGGCCTTCGCCCTGCTGTGGGGGTCGATCCTGTCCGTCGGCACCGCCGACCTGATCGTCCTCGGGCTGCTCGCCGTGGCCGTACCGGGGCTGTTCTGGTGGAAGCGGCGCGAGCTGGCCCTGCTGCTCCACGACCGCGAACTCGCCCAGTGCTCGGGCGTACCGGTGGGCCCCCTGACCCTCGTCCTGCTCGTCCTGGTCGCGGTCGCCGTGGCCGGGGCGATCAAACTGACCGGCGCCCTGCTCGTCGACGCCCTCACCCTGCTGCCCGCCCTCGCGGCCCGCCGGCTGGGGACCTCCCTGAAGTCGATCACCCTGTGGGCGGTCGGCATCGGCGTCACCGTGAACCTGACGGGCTTCCTCCTCGCCCTCTGGCTGGACTGGCCCCCCGGGCCGGTCCTCGTCCTGACCGCGGGGGCCGTCGTCCTCGCGGTCCACCTCGTCCCCGAACGGAGAACCAGCTCATGGCGCGCACCCGCGTCCGCATCTCTTCCCTCCTCGCACTGACCACGGCGGCCCTGGCCCTCGTGACCGGCTGCGGCAGCGACGACGCCCCGTCCGAGGCGGGCGGGTCCCCGCGCGGGGGCAAGCCCGTGGTGGTCGTGACCACCACCTGGGAGGGCGCCTTCGCCAAGGCCGCCGGAGCCGAGGACGTCACGGTGATCGTGCCGACCTCCGTCCACCACGCGCCCGACTACGATCCCAAGCCCTCCGACCTCGCCGCCGTGGCCAAGGCCGACTTCGTGCTGTACGCGCCGTTCGAGCCGTACGCCGCGAAGATCAAGGAGGCCGCGGGCTCCAAGGCCCGGCTCGTGGAGGTCTCCCTCGACAACGACGCCGACAAGGCGGGCGCCGAAGTGGCCCGGCTGGGCAAGCTGTTCGGCACCGAGGAGGCCGCCGCCCGCTGGAAGACGGGCCTGGACACCGAGCACGCGAAGCTCAGCGCCGAGCTGAAGGCCGCCTGGCCCGGCGGCCGCAGCCCGGCCGTGGTCTCCCAGGTCTTCACGGCCTGGTCGGCGAAGCTGGCGGGCGCCACCACGGTCGGCACCTACGGCCCTGAGGCGGTCACCCCCGCCCAGCTCGCGGAGCTCTCGGGCAAGGAGCCCTCCCTGGTGCTGGACAACGTCCACATGTCGACCGGGGCCGTCCTGCCCGACTCGGGAGCCCGGCAGGTGCCGATCGTCAACTACCCCGGTGACGACCTCGACCTGCTGGCCGTCTACCGCAACGCGGCCGCCGAACTGAAGAAGGCCATGGCCGCCACCTCCTGAGGCCCCACGGCCGCGAGGGGGCCGCACCGCCCATGAGCAGCCCGCCTTCCGGGGCGGGCCGCAGGGCGTCGCAAGCGCGTGTGGTCCCCACCCTGTCCGAACCTGTTCGCCGGCGAGGACGGCGCCGCCTGCGGACGGCGCTACCTGCGGTACGCCAGCACGTGCCGCCCCTCGTGGCGCTCACAGTCCGGGCTGCCGTCACGATCGACCAGCGTCAGCCAGCTGCCCGCCTCCCACTGGAGGCCCATGCCGCAGATCATGCACGTGCCGGCGTACCGCCGGTACGGCGGGGGCACTTCGTGCGGCTTTCTCTTCGCCATCCCCTGAGCGTAGGACACCCCGCGCCGCCTCCCTTCCCTGGGCGACGGGCGCGGGGCCCTCTTCCGGTGGCCGGACCCTCAGGCCGTGAGCCGTGCGCGCAGCGCCGCCCGGTCGGGCTTGCCCGCCGGAGTGAGCGGCAGCGCGGTGACCAGCAGCAGCCGCTCGGGGTGCTTGCCCCGCTCCAGCCCGCACCGGGTGAGGTGCTCGCCCAGCGCGGCGAGGGTGAGCACGGACTCCGGGCCGGGCGAGGTGGCGTCCGCCCGCGGGACCACGCAGGCCGCCAGCCGCTCCCCCATCAGCGCGTCGGGGACGCCGAGGCAGACCACGTCACGGACCAGTGGGTGCGAGGTGAGCTCGCGTTCCACCTCGGCCGGGCTGATGTTCGCCCCGCCCCGGATGACGATGTCCTTGAGGCGGCCGACCACGTGCAGTACGCCGTCCTCGTCGAGGAAGCCGAGGTCACCGGTGCGGACCCAGCCGTCGGGGGTGCGGTAGCGGGCGTCGAGCTCGGGGGCGGCCACGTAGCACAGCGGGGTCATCGGGCCGCGCGCGACGATCTCCCCGACGGCGCCGTCCGGCAGCGGTGCACCGGTGTCCGGGTCGGTGATGCGGATGTCGGCGACCCGGGGGTCGGGCCGTCCCGCCACCACGTCGGAGCCGTCGCCGAGCGGTGTACAACCATCCAGACCCGTATGGCAGTTGACCCCGTCCGCGGAACCGTACAGATTCACGACCGGGCAGCCGAATGCCTTCGCGGCGCTGACGGCGGTCGTCCCGTCGAGCGGAGACCCGCCGAGGACGAGGGCCGTGGGAGCGGGCAGCGGCGGCCCGTCGTCCTCCAGCCGGTCTAGCATCATCCGCACCATCGTGGGCACGCCCAGGACGTGGGTGGGCTCGTGCTCCCGGATCGCCGCGAGGGCCGCCTCGGGGGTGAACCGGTCGAGCAGGACGAGCGTGCCGCCGTGCCGGGCCAGGGTGACCGCGGTGCCGTTGGAGCCGAAGGCGGAGGCGAGCGGTACGAGGAACAGGCAGCGCGGCGGGGTGCCGTCCGGGATGAGGGAGGCGAGGAAGTTGCCGCGGCCCCCGGCCAGCGCGTTGTGGGAGTACGCGACCATCTTCGGCTCGGACTCGGAGCCGGAGGAGACGAGGATGCGGGCGGCGCTGTCGGGGTCGGGACGGGCGGGGACGAAGCCGTTCGGGTCGCTGCGCAGCAGCCGGGACAGCGCCACCGTGCCCTGCGGGACCGTCCCTTCGGGTCCGGCGGCCACCACGTGGCGCAGGGCGGGCAGGGCCGGGGCGAGGGCCTGGAGTTCGGCGGCGTGCGGGATGCCGCGGTGCTCCACCGCGGCGATGACGGCGACGGCCCCGGAGCGGCGCAGGAGGTGCTCGGCCTCCAGGACGCCGCGGCCCACCGGGAAGGGCAGGGCGACCGCGCCGAGTGCGGCCAGGGCCAGGTCGGCGATGACCGCGTTGCGGTCGTCGGGCAGTTGGACGCCGACCACGTCGCCCGGGCCGGTGCCGAGTGCTCTGAGGCCGGCGGCCAGACATCGGACCTTGCGGTCCAGGGCCGTGTAGCAGAGCTTGCCCTTGGCATCGAGGACGGCCGTCCGGTGCAGGTCCGCGATCTGACGGGCCCGGAAGAGGCTGTAGAGGTCGAGGTCGGGGCAGGTGCCGTCCACCACCCAGGAGCGGCGCAGCGCGGAGGGCAGCAGGTCGTCGAGGGCGGGTGCGTCGGCGGTCATACGAAGCTCCAGGGGTCGGGAACAGCGGGGGCGCCGTACGCGTCGCGGCTGATCGAGCCGGCGAAGCGCGGGTCGTGGTGCAGGTCGGCCAGGTCGGTGGTCACGCGGGTGGCGGTCAGTCCGTGCTCCCGCAGCAGCCGCAGGGCCTGCCCGGTGGGCAGGTGGCGCAGGCCGTACGCGGCCGCGGCGGTGGCGCAGGCGTCGGAGGGGGCGACCCAGCCGTCCGCCGTGGGCAGCGGGCGGCGAAAGCCGGGGGGCCGTCTGGCGCCGGAGCCGCGGGCCGCCCGCGCGAGGGCCGGGGCGGTCAGCAGGTCGGCCGCGCCCAGCAGGGAGGAGTCCACCCGCACGCCCCGGCCGGTGCGTTCGCGCAGCAGCAGGCCGGCGAGCACGGCCTCGGCTCCGAGCAGTCCGCCGAGCACGTCCAGGAGGGTCATCAGGGAGGGCGCGGGCGGTTCTCCCTGCGGGCGGACGGCTTCCCCGACGCCGGTGCGGGCCTGGACCATGAAGTCCGTGCCCATCGGGGCTCCGGGGAGGCGGTCCGCCCAGCCGCTGGTGTACGCGTAGACCAGGGCGGGGTTCGCCGCGGCCAGGTCCGCGGCGTCCAGGCCCAGGGCGGCGGCCTTGCCCGGGGCCCAGTTGTGGAGGAAGACGTCCGCCCCGGCGGCCAGCTCCCGCAGCCTGCGCCGGTCCCGCTCCGCCTTGATGTCGATCTCGACGGCCCGCTTGCCCCGGTTGAGGGCGAGCCAGCGGGCGGAGATCCCCGAGCAGGCGGGCGGCATCCCGCGCAGCGGGTCCCCGCCGGGCGGTTCGATGCGGATCACCTCGGCGCCGAGCAGGCCGAGCAGGTGCGCGGCGAGCGGGGCCTGGATGCGCCGGCCCGCCTCCAGCACGGTGAGCCCGGTGAGGGGCCGCCCGGCGCTGACGGCTGCGGCGCTGACGGCTGCGGCGCCGCCGGTCCGCGGGGCGGCGGGGCCCGTCGGGGCCAGCGACCAGGGGGCGGCGCCGTCGTGCTCCGCAGCCCGTTCGGCGAGGGTGCGCAGGGCGCACACCTCGGCGCCGGAACCGGCCGCGGCCCGGCGGATCCGCTCCCAGGGGTGGGCCCGGGCCGTGGTGTGGAGGGAGCCGGGGAAGGGCGCGCAGGCGGTGGCGTACCGGAACTGGAAGGGCCGCCAGCCCGCCCGGACCGCGTCGCGGGGTGCGTCCAGGGCGTACCAGAAGGCCGCCCAGGCGCCGGGGTCCAGCGTCTCCAGTTCGAAGAGGACCCCGTCGCCCGAGGTGAACGGCGGTCCGCCGGGGGCGAGTTCGGCCGCCTCGCCTTCGTCGGCCCCGGTGGCGGCGAAGTACTGGGAGACGGCCAGCAGGCCTGCCCGGTCTGCGCCGGTCCGTACGGAGACCGCGTCGGCGCCGCGGGCCTGCGCCAGCAACGCGGCCAGGAGGCCCTGCACGGCGAGGACCCCGGCGGCGGTCGCCGCGTAGTCGGCGGCGAGGGCGCGGGGCTCCCCGTCGCGCCGGCCGTGGACGGCCATCATCCCCGTGGCGGCCTGGACGGTGGCCTCGTCGACGACCCCGCCGGCCCGGTCGCCCCAGGACAGCCGGGCCTCGACGGGCCGGAAGTCCGCCCCGGTCAGCACGGTGCGTCCCGCGTCCTGCGGCCCCGAGCCGTCCGTACCACCGCCCTGGGAGGTGGTGCCGGCAGCGCCGAGCAGCCGGAGGTGTCCGGCGACGACGTCGGCGGTTCCCGGGGGCCCCGACGCGGCGAAGCTCAAGGCGTCGAGCGGCCGGGCCGTCCGCGTGGTGACTGGTGACGCCATGCCTGTCCTCTCCTGGCGCGGCGGTGGCCTCGCCTGCGGGTGTTCGCTGCCTGCGGGAACCAGGGGGCCGGTGCGCCCGACCAGTTCCACAGAGGAACAGTCGGACAGCCGTTCCCACGGGTTCCCGGCGAACTGGAGGAAAGACGTGCCCGATCGAGCCCTACCGCAGCGCGTTGCGGAGTTCGTGCGCACCCGCGTGGTGCCGCAGGAGCCGGTCCTGGACGCGGGCGGCCCCGCCGCCGCAGCCGTCCTGCGCGCCCTGCGCGAGGAGGCCCGCACGAGCGGACTGTGGGCCCTGCCGCTGCCCCGGGAACTGGGCGGCGGCGGACTGACCCTGCGCGAGTACGCGGTCCACGCGGAGGCGGAGGGCGCGAGCGACCACGGCCCGGCGGCGCTGGGCTCGGCTCCGCTGCTCGACGTACGGATGCTGGCGCGGCACGGCAGCCCCGCGGTGCGCGAACGCTGGCTGCGGCCCCTGGTCACCGGGGAGCTGCGCTCCTGTTACGCGATGACCGAGCCCGGGGTCCCGGGCACCGAACCCCGGCTGACGGCGGCCCGCGCGCACGCCCGGCCGGACGGCAGCTGGCGCGTCAGCGGCCGCAAGTGGTTCACCTCCGGCGCCGCGGACGCCGCTCTCGTGACCGTCCTCGCCCGTACCGACGGGACGGAAGGGGACCGCGAAGGCCTGTCCCTGCTGCTGGTGCGCACCGACTCGCCCGGCTTCCGCCTCGTGCGCGAACTGCCCGTGTTCGGCGCGGGCGGCCAGTGGGAGATCGAGCTCGACGGGGTCCCGGTGCCGCAGGACCACGTGGTCGGAGCGCGCGGCGGAGCCCTGGCCGTCGCCGGGGAGCGGCTCCAGTGGGGCCGCACCCTGCGCTGCCTGCGCTGGCTCGGCCAGGCGCAGCGCGCCTTCGACCTGATGTGCGCCCGGGCCGCCTCCCGGACCGGGTCCGGTGGTCCGCTCGGCGGGCACCAGCTGGTCCAGCAGCACGTGTTCGAGGCCCTGCTGGCCCTGCGCACCACCCGTCCGCTGGTCCACGAGGCGGTGGCCCTGCTGGATGCCGGGCGCGACGCCCGTACCGAGACGGGCCTCGCCAAGGTCGCCGCGGCCCGCATGCTCCAGCGGGTCGCGGACTCCGCCATCCAGGTGCACGGCGCGGCCGGCCTGGGACCGGACACCCCCCTGCCCGCCCTGTTCCGCAGCGGCCGCGCCGCCCGCATCCTGGACGGTCCGGACGAACTGCACATCACCTCGGTGGCCCGGCGGGTGCTGCGCGCGTACGGCGAGGAAGGCCCCTGCTGAGCCGCGCGTGAGGCCAACTCTCGGCCAGAGCGCCGAATTGGCTGCTTCTCGTCTGCCTCCCGGCGCCGCCCGGGCGCTTAATGGTGCTCCCGCCCGCGCAGGTGGGAGCCACGAGCACACGGGGGGACACATGGACACCAGCAGCGCCGCGGCACCACCACCCGGGCCCCCGCCCGGACCGCCTCCCCAGCCGCCGTCGGGAGCAACTCCCGGGCCTCCGCCGGGGCCGCCGCCCGGACCGCCGCCGCCTCGGTCGCCGTCCGGGCCGCCGCCGTTCGCATCGATACCGCCTGCGCCCAGCAGGGGACGCGTCCTGGTCCTCCAGGTCAGCCGCAGGATGCTGTGGATCGGCTCGGCGGCCTTCCCGTTGCACAACATCACCCGGGTCGAGGCCTTCAAGGTCAAGCCCGACCTCGGCGCGACCCTCCTGCGCCTCCTGAAATGGCTCTTCGTCACCGCGGTGGTCTACGCCGTCGTCAACTACGCCAGCAGGGGCGACGCGCGGGTCGGCGAGGACGGCAACCCCTTGTTCCTCGTGATACTCGTCGTCCTGGTGGTCCTCTGCCTCAAGGACCTGTTCCAGGCGTCGAAGCCGGTACTGGCCGTCGAGACCGCCAGCGGCTCGGCGGTGGTCGTGACCCTGCCGAACATGGACGAGCTGCGGCAGATCGCCGGCCTGATCACCCACGCCATCGACAATCCGGCAGCCGAGTTCAGCGCCTACGTCAATCAGATCAACAACACCACGAACCACTACGGCCCCGTCGTCAACATGAACAACGGGCAACGGAACACGGGGTTCAGGCTGTGAGCGACGCGTCGAACTACTACGGTCCCGTGGTCAACATGAACGACGGGCACCACAACACCGGCATCAGCTACGGCGCCCCCGGCGGCTCCCAGGACGAGAACCTCCGCGCGCTCGTCGCCGAGCTGACCCGGCTCCTCCAGGAACTGCACCAGCACCTCACCCCGGAACAGGCCCGGACGGTCGAGGAAGCCCTGCCCGCGCTCACGCCCGACCGCACCGCCCTGCGCGAACGCGGCCTCCTCCTGGCATCCGTCGCGCAGATCGCCGCCGCGGTCGGCACGGTGGGCCAGCCGGTCACGGACGTGATGGGACGGCTGCTCGCCCTGCTGGGCCCGTGACCCTCATACACGGGTGATGTCCACCAGGCCGGTCACCGAGGCGAGCGCGAGCGCCAGGAAGAAGTCGCCCCACACCAGTTCGTGCCGTACGGCGCTGCCCCCGGCGGCGTCGTAGCAGCCGTCCAGCAGCATCCCGGCCGGGCGGCCGCCGCCGGGCGCGGACAGGTGCGCACCGGTCAGCCGGGCGAGGATCTCCCCGGCCCGGTCCGTGTACGCCGCCTGCCGGAGGCCCGGCAGGCGGGCGAGCTTGAGCAGGGCGACGGCGGTGACGGCCGCGGCCGAGGTGTCGCACGGGCCGCCGGGCCGGTCCTCGTCGGCGGGCGGCACGAGCGGGCCGTGGAACCCGCCCGGTCCGTGCGGCAGCAACCGCCGGAGCGCCGCCTCCAGCCGGTCGGGGCGCCAGTGCGGGCCGCCGCCGGAGCGGTGCAGGGCATCGGCAACGGCCAGCAGCAGCCAGGCCCGGCCCCGGCTCCACCCGGCCGCGGGTTCCACGCAGGGCCGCCAGCCCGCCTGCGCGTCGAAGCTCCAGGCGGGCCTCAGCCCGTCGGCGCCCAGGCACAGGTCGAGGTGGCGGTGCAGGTGCGAGGCGGCCGCGGCGCCGTCGGGCTCGGCCTCGGCCAGCAGCGGCACCATGCCCGGCACGCCGTCGGCGCGGGCCAGCAGCCGGGGCCCGCCCAGGGCCGAACCCCAGGGCACCAGGCCGAGTTCCGGGTCCAGAGCGGCCAGGCAGGAACGGGCGGCCCGGGCCCGCAGCTCCCCGGCCGCCCCGTCGTCCGGGGCTGCGGCCGTCCCGTACCAGAGGATCAGCCCGCGGGTGGCGGTGTCGGCCCCGGCCCACGGCGCGAGGCGGGCGGTGCACCGTACGGCGGCCGCCCGGTCCGCCGCGTCCCCGGTGTGCCGGGCCCGCAGCCGGAGCAGCCCGGCCCAGAACCCGCCGGCCCACGACCCGCGCCCGGTCGTCGTCCACCGGCCGGTGCCGGGGTCCGCGAACAGGGGGAAGCGGGGCCCGACTTCGGCGGCGGTGACGGCCACCCGCCCGAGTACGGCTGCCAGGGCCCGCTCCGCCCCCTCGGGCGCGGTCATGCCCGGACCCCGGCGGAGTCGGTTCCGTCCACCCGCCCGGCCCGGCCCGCCCGGTCGCGTACTGCCCAGGCGAACGCGACGACGCAGGCCGCCCCGAACTCGGCGGCCACCAGGCTCCAGCCGAGCCCGTAGCGGCCCGCCTCGGCGAGCAGGCCGAAGAGCGGCGGCCCCACCGCGAACCCGGCGAAGAACCCCGCGGCGACCAGGGCCGAGTCCTGACCCGCCCGGCCCGGCAGGGCCCGCTGCATCACCAGCACCATCGAGACCGCGTTGCCGGAGACCGCGAACACCCCCACGGCCACGGCGGCCGCCCAGGCCGCCGGGCCCGCGGCCTGGGCGGCCGCCGCCACCAGCAGGGCCGCCGCCACGACCGCGCCCGCCGCCAGGACGCCCGGCAGCCACTCGGCCCGGCCCGGCCGGGCCGCCTTCGACCAGCCGATCCGGCCCACGACCCCGGCCACGCCCAGTACCGCCACGAGGGCCCCGGCGGCGGTGGGGCCCAGGCCGAGGCGCTCCGTACCGAACAGGGCGAGATAGGTGTTGACCGAGGCGATGCCGCTGCCCAGGAAGAGCGAGAAGACCGCCAGCCAGAGCACCACCGACGGGACACGGCCTCCGACGTCGGGAGCGGGCCCCGCCGTGGGCGGATCGGGCGGCAGCACCCGCAGCGCCCACAGGCCGGTCAGCAGCGCCGCACCCGCCGCGGTCCACACCGCGCCCCGCCAGCCGACCCCGGCGGCGAGCGCCGCGAGCGGCAGCCCGGCGACGAACGCCCCCAGCTGCACCCCCGACTGCTTCGTCCCGGTCACCTGGCCGCGCCGCCCGGCCGGTACGGCCGCCACGACGGCCTTGTTGGTGGCGGGATTGGCCAGCGCCTGCGGCAGTCCGCCCAGGGCGACCGCGCCCAGCAGCACCCCCGTACCGGGGGCGGCCCCGATCAGGGCGAGGGCCGCCGCGGAGGTCAGGAGCAGCAGGACGAGGGCGCGGCGCGGACCGATCCGGTCCACCGTCCGGCCGCTGGAGGGCGACAGGACCGCCGCCGTCCCGAAGCCGATCGTCGTCGTCAGCCCCAACACGGTCGGCGAGAGGCCCAGTTCGGCCACGAGGCGCGGTCCGAGCGCCCCCAGCAGGAACAGCTGCAGCATGGAGAAGGCCATGGCGCAGGTGAGCAGCGCGGTGAACCGCCGGCCGGGTGCACCGGCCGTCCGCGCCGTCTCCCCGGTCGCTCCCATCGCGCCATCCCCTCCCCCACCAGCCCTGCGGATCAGGACAGTTGTCGGCTCCGCCCTCCACCCGGTTCCCCAACGCCCTTGTGGTGTCTCTCACATCACTGGTGGCCCTTGTCGTCGGGTGACAAGTTCCTTACCTGCTCATCCCCTTGTCGGGCGGGGACTGCGAAGATGAACCCGCCATGATTCCGGGCCGGTGTTGCCGAGCGGTACGGGCCGCGGTGTTCGCGGCCACCTGCGGGCTGCTCGCGGCGCTCGGCCACGTCCTGATGTCGGGGACGTCCGTCCCCTGGTGGGCGATGGCCCCGGCGCTCGCCGGAGCGGGCGCGGCGGGCTGGTCACTCGCCGGCCGGGAACGCGGCGTACTCGCCGTCACCTCGGTCGCCGTCCTGGTACAGGCGGCCCTGCACGGCGGGTTCTCCCTGGCCCAGGCCGCCGCCGCCCGAAGCTCCGGCACGGAAACCGGCTCGCTGACCCGCGCATGGGTGCGTCACCTGCTGTGCGGCGCCCCGGACGCCGTCGCCGCACCGCTGCCGGCCACGGCCGACGCACTGCACCTCGTCACACGGGCCGGGCACGGCGGTCCGGCGCACCTGCCTCCGGGCACGGCCGACGCGGCCCTGACGGGCGCCGCGCACGCCCACCACACGGCCACGGCGCTGACGCAGACCGCCGCGCCCGCGCACGACATGTCCGGCGCCTCGTCCGGCGGCATGCTGGCCGCCCACCTGCTGGCCGCCCTGCTGTGCGGCCTGTGGCTCGCGTACGGGGAGAAGGGCACGTTCCGGATGCTGCGGGCGGGCGCCGGCTGGCTGCTCGCCCCGCTGCGCCTGGTCCTGCGCCTGCCCGCGCCGCCGCACCGGCCGCGGGTCCGCCCGTACCGCGAGTGCCGCACGCACCCGCTGCTCCAGCTCCTCCTCGACCACACCGTCACCTCTCGGGGTCCGCCGCCCGGGACCGCTGTCCTCTGACAGCCGGCTCCCCGGCGGCGCGACCCTGTGCGTCACGCCCCGGGCACCGGCCGCGCACTGCTGTGCGCGGCCGTGGACCTCACCGGCGCCGCTCCTCCCGCGGCGCCGGATCCCGCATCCTTCCCGAAGGACCCCAGGCGATGACTCCTGCCCTGAGCACCCTCCGCACGCCCGAAAACAGGCCGGCCCGGCACACCGCGACCTCCGACGAGGCGGTGACCCGGCTGGCGCTGGCCGCCCGCGGCGGCGACCCGCGGTGCACCGACCGGTTCGTCCGCGCCCTCCAGCGGGACGTCTGGCGCTACGTGGCCTACCTCAGCGCCGATCCGCAGGCCGCGGACGACCTCACCCAGGACACGTTCGTCCGGGCCCTGGGCGCCCTGCCCCGCTTCGAGGGCCGTTCGTCGGCCCGGACCTGGCTGCTGTCCATCGCCCGCCGGACGGTGGTGGACAGCCTCCGGTACGCCGCCGCCCGCCCCCGGACCACGGACCGGACGGACTGGCAGGCCGCGGCCGAGCAGGCGCAGCCTCGTGACGTGCCCGGCTTCGAGGACGGCATAGCCCTCGCCGAGCTCCTGGCGGCCATCCCCGCCGAGCGCCGCGAGGCCTTCGTCCTCACCCAGCTGCTGGGGCTGCCGTACGCCGAGGCGGCCCTGGCGGTCGGCTGTCCGGTGGGGACGGTGCGCTCCCGCGTGGCGCGCGCCCGCACCGCGCTGATCGGCCTGCTGACGGACACCGGGGAGGCGTGGGTCGAGACGCCCGCGCCGCGGCCTGCGCACCAGGCCGGTGATCCGCGTCCGGGCGACGGGCTCCGGCAGGCGGTGACGGCCACGACCGCTCCGTGAACCGAGACGGCCCGCCGCCCCGGGAGGGGCGGCGGGCCGTCTTCGGTCCTGCGTGCGTGGCTAGCGGCCGCGCGGCTTGCCGCGCTTGGCACCCTTGGCACCCTTGGCACCGCCGGAGGCGCCGCGCGAGCCCTTGCCGGACCCGGCGGACTTGCCGGAACCCGCGGACCTGCCGGACCCGGAGGTCTTGCCCGCGCCGGGCTTGCGCTGGGCGCCGCCCGTCTCGGCGCGCTTGCCCTTGGGCTGCGGGGGCGTCGGGGGACGGCCCCGGGTGCTGTTGACGGTCCGCCCGCGGACGATCCCGATGAACTCCTCGACCAGGTCGGTGGTCTCCTCCTGCGGCCAGGACAGCGCGACGCGCGACTCCGGGACGCCCGAGACCGGCCGGTAGGTGAGGTCCCTGCGGTGGTAGAGGCGGGCCAGCGACTGCGGGACGACGAGCAGGCCGACCCCGGCCGCCACCAGCTCGATGGCGTCCTCCGTCGTGGCGGGGCGTTCCATCGCGGGGCGCCCCGGGGGGTTCTCCCAGTCCAGGGTGTCGTCGAGGGGGTGCAGCACGATCTCTTCGGCGAGGTCCTCGGCAGACACCTCCTCGACGGCCGCCACGAGGTGGTCCTTGGGGATCACGACCACGGTCGTCTCGGTGTAGAGGGGGATCGCGCTGAGGTCGTCCCGGTCCACGGGCAGGCGTACGAATCCCGCGTCGGCGCTGCCGCCGCGCAGCACGCCGAAGGCCTCGGCGGCCGGGGCCGCGACGAGGGTCAGGGGGACGTCGGGCAGCCGCTCGTTCCAGATCCGCACCCACTTGGTGGGCGTCACTCCAGGGACATACGCGAGCCGGAACGAAGGGGATGTTTCCGAGCCTGTCACTCCGCCAGGTTACCGGTCGTGGTCGGCGGTAGCGCACATGCTCGATACCCTTGGCAGCATGACGTCGCACCAGAGCACCCAGACCATGAAGCCCGCGACTGCGGCGAAGAAGCTGGGTGTGTACCTCGAGGCCACCCCCGCAGAGTTCCAGGAGGGTGTCGTCTCGCGCACCGAGCTGGCCGCGCTGCAGGCCGACCCGCCCCAGTGGCTGCAGGACCTGCGCGCCAACGGCCCGCACCCGCGTCCCGTGGTCGCGGCCAAGCTCGGCGTCTCCATCGCGGGCCTGGCCCGCGGCGGGGTCACCGAGCCGCTCACCACGGAGCAGATCGACGCGCTGAAGAACGAGCTGCCCGACTGGCTCCAGAAGGAGCGCGCCACGCAGGCCGAGGTCCGCAAGGAGACGGTCCGCATCAAGGAGAAGAAGGCCGAGCAGGCCCAGAAGCAGCAGGGCGGGACGTCTGCTTCCTGACGTCCTGGACGTCCTGCACGTCCTGGACGTCCTTCGCAGGAAAACGCCGTGGGGCGGGGGTCCGAAGACCCCCGCCCCACGGTGGTTCCACAGGTCAACGGGTCAGTCGTTGACGCAGACGTTGCCGGCGGCCGGGTTCAGCGCACCGATCACGTTGATGCTGTTGCCACAGAGGTTGATCGGGATGTGGATGGGGACCTGGATCACGTTGCCCGAGAGCACGCCCGGGGAGCCGATGGCCGCACCCGAGGCGTTGGAGTCGGCGGAGGCCGCCGACGCTCCGCCGGCGATCGCCATGGCAACGGCCAGGGCCAGGCCGGCACTCTTCAGAACACGGGACATGGAAAGTCTCCTCGTTGCTGCAGGACGGCACCTGAGCGCCGCGCGTCCCCAACGGGTCCGCATCTTCTCTTCGGCACGAAAGCCCTCCACGTTCGGCCTGAGCGGGCCGGTTCCCTCGAAAGGGTGGGCCCGGCCCTGCTGCATTCGGGCCCTGCGCCGCGGCCTCCGACGGGTCAGGAGCGGCCCAGCAGGGTGCTCATCACCTCGTGCAGGACCGCCTGCGGATCGTCGACCGCCTGCGTCCAGCGCCAGGCGACGAATCCGTCGGGGCGTACGAGGACCGCACCCTCGGGGTGCGTGCCGTGGACCTCGGCCCAGTCGGCCCCGTTCTCGGGGATGACGTCGGCTTCCGCCCCGATGCCGATGGCGTACGCGTCCAGGCGCATGCCCAGCTGTTCCGCGACCTCCTGGGCCGCCGCGCGCCAGGGCGTGCCCTCGGAGCTGAGCAGGACGAAGGAGCGCTCGTAGAGGTCGATGGTGGACTTCCGCTCCCCGCCCAGGCCGATCCACATGTGCGGGGCCCGGGTACCGGGGTCGGCGGAGAGCTGCATCCGCTCGGGCACGACGGGCCCGTCGGGGTCGGTGCCCACGACGGCGCCGCGGTTGTAGTGGTAGCCCATGGCCACGGCGAGGACGCCGCCGGGACGTGCGCCGGAGGCCCCCGGGGCGGGCGCGTACCCCGGGTGACTGTGCTCCGCCGAGCGGGCCGAGGCCCGCTCGCCGGTGGCCTGTGCCACCGGCTGCCGCTCGGCCTCGTACGTCTCCAGCAGGCTCGGGCCGGCCCAGCCCTCCAGCACGGCCGCGAGCTTCCAGGCGAGGTTGTGGGCGTCCTGGATGCCGGTGTTCGAGCCGAACGCCCCGGTCGGTGACATCTCGTGGGCGGAGTCCCCGGCGAGGAAGACGCGGCCTGATCCGTACTGGCGCGCGACCCGCTCCGCGGCGTGCCAGGGCGCCTTCCCGGTGATCGTGACGTCCAGGTCGGGTGCGCCGACCGCCCTGCGGATGTGCTCGATGCAGCGCTCGTCGGTGAAGTCCTCCAGGGTTTCGCCCTGGTCCGGGTGCCAGGGGGCGTGGAAGACCCACTGCTCGTGGTTGTCGACCGGCAGCAGGGCCCCGTCCGCGTCGGGCTTCGTCAGGTAGCAGACGATGAAGCGCCGGTCGCCGACGATGCGGGCCAGCGCGTGGGACCGGAAGGTGATGCTCACGTTGTGGAAGAGGTCGCCGGAGCCGCTCTGGCCGATGCGCAGCTGTTCCCGGACGGGGCTGCGGGGGCCGTCGGCGGCGACGAGGTAGTCGGCACGCACGGTGGTGTGCTCGCCGGTGTCCCGGTTCTTCACGATCGCGGTGACGCCGGTCTCGTCCGGGTCGAAGGACAGGAGTTCGGTGGAGAACCGCAGGTCCGCACCGAGGGTGGGGGCCACCGACATCAGGACCGGCTCGATGTCGTTCTGGCTGCACAGGCACCAGGTCGACGGGCTGAAGCGCGCGATGGCGCCCCCGGGGTCGATCTCCTCGAACAGCCACTCCTGGTCGTCCCCGGTGAGCGATCCGCCCTGGAGGATGCCGTGGTTGTCCGACAGCACCGAAGCCGCCTCGCGGATCCGTCCCTCCACGCCGGCGACCCGGAACACCTCCATGGTCCGTACGTTGATTCCGCGTCCGCGGGGATGCATCGAGGTGCCCGAGTGCTTCTCGACCAGCATGTGCCTGATGCCGTGCCGGCCCAGGAACAGGGAGGTGCACAGACCCACCAGGGAGCCACCCACGATGAGGACCGGCACACGGTGTTCAACGTTTTCCGTCATGTCTCATTCATGCCCTTTCGTACGGGGTTTCCCCCGCCCATTCACCCGCTTGGTTCTCCCCTCTCGCGCCGATCGCAGTACCGGACCACGATCGATTCCGGGTAGCGCCGCCCCCTCATCCGGGGGCTGACCGACCGCATCCGCAGGCGGATCACCCACGCGGATTCCACCGACGACTGACGACGTGCCACGGGATGCGGCGAACACGCGCGGTCTCGAAGGAGTGTGAACGATGACAACTTTGTCGGAACGGATATCGCAGTCCGCCTTCGACGGCTCCAGGCTTCGGGTCGTGCTGCTGCTCGACCTGTACGACGGCGCCCAGAACCAGTTCCTCCAGGTGTACGAGGACCTGCGTGCCCAGGTCTCCACCGTCCCCGGTCACATCAGCGACGAGCTGTGCCAGTCGATCGAGAATCCCTCCCAGTGGCTCATCACCAGCGAATGGGAGAGCGCACCGCCGTTCCTGGCCTGGCTGGGCAGCGAGGAGCACGTCCGGTCGGTCCAGCCGCTGCACGGCTGCGTACGGGACACCCGCTCGCTGCGTTTCAGCGTCCTGCAGGAGAGCGGCAAGACCGTGGTCACCGACGTCCCGGTACCCGTCAAGGGCCGTCTGCAGAGCGCGCCCCGGCGCGGGGACGGCGTGGTCCGCCACGCCCTCACCTTCACCGTCAAGCCGGGCAGCGAGTCCGTCGTCGCGAAGCTGCTGGCCGGGTACGCCTCCCCGCAGGCCCGCGTCGACGAGAACACGCGGCTGCGCCGCACCTCGCTGTTCATGCACGGCAACCGGGTCGTCCGGGCGGTCGAGGTGGAGGGCGACCTCCTCGCGGCGCTGCGGCACGTGGCCCGCCAGCCCGAGGTCAGGGCCCTCGAAGAGGCCGTCAACCCGTACCTGGAGCATGACCGGGACCTCGACGACCCGGCCTCCGCCCGGCTCTTCTTCACCCGGGCGGCGCTCCCGGCCGTGCACCACGTGGCGGCGGGCGGGGAGGAGTCCGCGGGCGTGGAGCGGCACGCCCTCTCCTACTGCGCCAAGCCCGGGTACGGCATGGCGCTCGCCCGGCTGCTCGCCGGGCAGGACGAGGCGGCCGTCGACGACCAGACGAGCCCCCTGGAGGCCAGCACCGTGTTCCAGCGCGACGACCTCGTCGTACGGCTGCTGGACGTGCGCGGCCCGCTCGACGCGCGGCCCGCCCTGGCGCTGGGTGTCGAGGGCGAGCGCAAGGCGGCGGTGCTCGCCCGGCTGCTCGACGACGGCGACGGCAGCGGAGCGGGCGCGGGCGGGGAAGGTCTCCTCGCCACCGACCGCGGGCTGTCCCGCTTCCTCGCGCAGTCCACCATGCGCCGGATCACCGACCGGCGGGCTTCCTCCGAAGCCTGACCCGCCCGTCCCACCGTGAGAAGGAGAACTCCGTCATGACCGCTCAGCTGACCATCGAAGAACTGGCCGCCCTGATGAAGAAGGGCGCCGGTGTCACCGTCGACCCCGTCGACATGGCGAGCCGCCCCGACTCGGCCTTCGACGAGTGGGGCCTCGACTCCCTGGGGCTCCTGGGCATCGTCGGCGAGCTGGAGAACCGGCACGGCCGGCCGCTGCCCGCCGACGCGGACCGCTGCAAGACCCCGCGGGAGTTCCTCAGCCTCGTCAACGACACCCTGGTGGCGGGCGCCTGAGGTGCGCCGGCACCCCGAGTCCGGCGCGGCGCCGGACTCGAGGTGCGGTCGCGGGTGCGCCCGCAGTCACCCGGGCACGCTGCATTCGAACGCGTGCAGGTAGGCGTTGACGGGGCGGACCTCCCCGATCACCAGCCCGGCGTCCGTCAGGCGGGTGACGAGGCTCTGCCGGGTGTGCTTCGCACCGCCGACGTTGAGCAGCAGCATCAGGTCCATGGCCGTGGTGAACCGCATCGACGGGGTGTCGTCGACGAGGTTCTCGATGACGACGACCCTGGCACCGGGGCGGGCGGCCGCGAGGACGTTGCCCAGGGTCCGGCGGGTGCTGTCGTCGTCCCACTCCAGGATGTTCTTGATGATGTAGAGATCGGCTTCGACCGGGACGGCCTCGCGGCAGTCACCGGGGACGATCGTGGTCCGCCCGGCGAGCGATCCGCCGTCCCGCAGCCGGGGGTCCGCCTTGGCGGCCACCCCGGGGAGGTCGAGCAGGGTGCCGTGCACCGCCGGGTGCTTCTCCAGCAGGCTCGCCAGGACGTGGCCCTGGCCGCCCCCGATGTCGGCGACCGAGCTGACGCCGGTGAGGTCCAGCAGGGCCGCGACGTCGAGGGCCGACTGCACGCTGGAGGTGGTCATGGCCCGGTTGAACACGTGGGCCGACTCGTGGGCGTCCTGGTGGAGGTAGTCGAAGAAGCCCTTGCCGAAGACGCCCTCGAAGACGTTCCCGCCGGTGCGCACGGCATCGTCGAGGAGCGGCCAGGCCTGCCAGGTCCAGGGCTCCGTGCACCACAGGGAGATGTACCGCAGGCTGTCCGGGTCGTCCTCGCGCAGCAGCCGTGACATCTGTGTGTGGACCCACCTGCCGTCCTCGGTCTCGGCGAAGACCCCGTAGCAGGACAGGGCGCGCAGCAGCCGCTGGAGGGGCTGCGGCTCGGCGTGGACCGCGGCGGCGAGTTCCTGCGCGGTGGCGGGCGTGTCGCCGAGGGCGTCGGCGACGCCGAGGCGGGCGGCGGCGCGCACGGCCGCGGCGCACGCGGCGCCGAAGACGAGCTCCCTGAGCCGCATGCCCGGCGGAGGGGCGAGCGGGGTGAGCGGTGCGGGGGACGCGGGGTCGGCGACGGTGGTGGGGGTGGGGCTCACGGTGGTCATACAGCCTCGTTTCTCCTGATGACGGGGAACACCGGTCAGCACATCCCTGCGGGCTGGGAGACCTCGCACCGGTTGCCGGCGAACGTGTTCCCCGTGCCGGTGCCCTGGTTGGCCAGGTCCGCGGGCTTGTTGCCCAGGACGACGTTGTCCCTGATGACGTTGTCGGTGTTCTGGGCACCCACGAAGCTCTTGAAGAGCAGGATTCCGCCCGAGATCGGCGAGTTGCCGACGTTGTCGCGGACGGAGTTCCCGCGCAGGGTCGTCTCCTCGGCTCCGGTCAGGACGATGCCGGCGCCCTGGATGTCCGGGAGGCGGCTGTTGCCGCGGCAGAACTTGTTGTTGGCGTGGATCTTGTTGCCCTGGACGGTCATGTCTCCGGCGCCCGGATCGCCCTCGTCCCCGACGACGAACACGCCGCCGCAGTTGCCGGTGAGGGTGTTGTCCTCGATGGCCAGGTTCCTGACCCGTCTGGCCGTCACCCCGATGCGGTTCCCGGTCATCGTGTTGTGGCGGACGACGGCGCCCAGGGTGTCGGTGGCGCCGCCTTCCCGTTCGACGGTGTTGGCGATGAAGATGCCGGACTCGGCGTTGTCGCGGGCGAGGTTGTTGAAGAACCTCCCCCGGGTGGAGCGCTCCTGGGCGATGCCCCAGGTGCCGTTCTTCTCGGAGAGCACCCCTTCGACGGCCAGCCGGTCGGTGTAGGAGGCCCAGAGTCCGTTGCGCTTGAAGCCGGAGAGGGTCAGCGACCGGATGGTGACCCGGTCGACCGTCTGCTCCGCGGTGCCCATGACGCAGATTCCGGTGTCGGCCTGCGAGCAGGCGGTGGCCGCCCGGCCGGGCAGCGGGGCCGGAGCCGCCGCCGGCGGCGTGATCACCGTCCGCTTGCCCCACCCGCGCAGGGTCAGCGGCTTCGTGATCAGCACGTTCTCGCGATAGGTGCCGGGCATGACGGTGATGACGTCTCCCGGCTTTGCGGCGTCCACCGCTTCCTGGATCGACTCGCCCGCGCGCACCATGTGTCTGGCCGCTGCCGCCGTGGGGGTGGCGGTGGCGGTCGGCGCGACGGCGCCGATTCCCGTGGCCATGACGACGGAGATGCAGGCGAGGTACTTCAACTGTCGGTTCGTCACATTCCGAAGCTAGGGGCGATCAGCACCTCTCGCCACACCGGGTAAGCGGATGGATACATATGGTGCGCAAACGGCCTCATTTTCCTCCCGGACGGAGGCCCGGACGCGTACCCGGACCCGACCCCCTCCCGGTTACTCGCGAGGAAACACGGCCTGCGGCTATGGTGAGCGCCCTCGATCAGGTGTTCCTTCGGATCGCATGAACAAAGGCGCATTCGCTGTGCTGATCGAAGGATGTCCCGCCAATCCGGGGCGCAATCGCAGTGCAGAGCGATGTTCCGTCGGCAACACCGCCCGACGTCGGCTCGGCACGAGCCGGCCTGCCCCCGTCCTGCCATCCGGGACCGGGGGCGGCGGCCCTCTCTCATTCACCTACCTCGCGAAGGCAAGGCAGAGATGGCACGACGCATCCCCCGACAGTCCCCCCGACGGACCCCGCACCAGCAGGTGCACCCCGTCGACGAGTTGCTCCCCCTCCCCCGGCTCGCCCTCTACGGCCTCCAGCACGTCCTCGCGTTCTACGCGGCGGCGGTCATCGTCCCCGTCCTGCTCGGCAACGCCCTGGGCCTCTCCCGCGAGGAGCTGGTCCACCTCATCAACGCCGACCTGCTGACCTGCGGCATCGCCTCGATAGTCCAGGCGCTCGGCGTCTGGAAGGTCGGCGCCCGGCTGCCCCTGGTCCAGGGCGTCACCTTCACCGCGGTCTCGCCCATGATCGCCATCGGTACGGGCGCCGGCGGCGGCACCGCGGGCCTGCTCGCCGTGTACGGCGCGGTGATCACGGCCGGCATCGCGACCTTCCTGTTCGCGCCGGTGTTCAGCAAGCTGGCGAAGTACTTCCCGCCCGTGGTGATCGGCACGATCCTCACGATCATCGGCATCACGCTGATCCCGGTGGCCCTGCAGGACGCGGCCGGCGGCGCGCAGCTGATCGGCAGCCCCGCGTACGGGGACCCGAGGAACCTCGCGTACGCGCTGGGCACCCTGCTCTTCATCCTGGCGGTCGTCCGCATCGGCAAGCCCTTCCTCGGCAGCCTCGCCGTACTGCTCGGGCTGGTGGCGGGTACGGCCGTCGCCTGGTTCCTCGGCGACACCGATTTCGGGGCGGTGCACGACAGCGCCTGGTTCGGCGTCACCACCCCGTTCCACTACGGCATGCCGCGCTTCGAGCTGCTGCCGGTGGCCGCCATGCTCGTCGTCATGCTGATCACCATGGTGGAGACCACCGGCGACGTGTACGCCATCGGTGAGATCACCCGCAAGCGGGTGGACGGCGACACCGTCGCCCGGGCGCTGCGCGCCGACGGCGCGGCCACGGTGCTGGGCGGCGTCCTCAACTCGTTCCCGTACGTGGCCTTCGCCGAGAACATCGGTCTCGTGCGGATGTCCCGGGTGATGAGCCGGTACGTGGTCGTCGCGGCGGGGGTGTTCATGATCGTCCTGGGTCTGGTGCCGAAGGCGGGCGGCCTGGTCGCGGCGATCCCGCACCCGGTGCTGGGCGGGGCGGCGCTCTCGATGTTCGGCATGGTCGCCGCGGTCGGCGTCCAGATCCTCGCCAAGGCCGATCTGCGCGAGGAGCGCAACGCCCTGATCCTCGGGGTCAGTCTCGGCGCCGCGATGCTGCCCTCCACCGTCGGGCCGTTCTTCGACCGGATGCCCGACGGCCTGCGGACCGTGCTCGACAGCGGCATCACCCTGGGCGCGCTCACGGCCATCGCCCTGAACCTGCTGTTCAACGTCTTCACCACCCGTACGGCGATGGAGATCGACTGGGACCGGATCGGCGAGGGCGGCGCGGCCGGTCCGCCCTCCGGCGCGACGGCCCGCTGACGCCCTCGGGCCCACGGGCATGAGCCCGCGGGTCCCGCTCCGGCGGGGCCCGCGGGCGCGCGACACTCCGTCAGCGGCCGCCCAGGGGGAAGGGCGAGGCCTCGCCCGCCTCGCCGACCAGCTCCCAGAAGTGGTCGACGAGCCGGTCGAGGAAGGCGGCGCGCTCGGCGGCGATCTCCTTGAGGCGGGTGTCGTCGTTCAGGGCGACCACGTGCCCCATGTACCGCTCCGAGAACTGCGCGAACTCCCCGTGCATGGTCCGCAGGGCGTCGCCCACGCTGGTGGCGTCGACCACCGCGATCCGGACCACCGGCTCCACGTGCGCCTTCCAGCGCCCGTCCACGGCCGTCCGCAGGTGAGCGGCCAGCTCCTCGCCGCGGCCCATGATCCCGATGAGCTTGCTCAGGGACAGGCCCAGGGCCTCCACCAGGGCCCTGGTCTGCCGGGCGTCACCGTGCCACTGCCGGGCCGACTCCGCCGCGCGGTACTCGGACGGGTCCATGCCGATGCGGTACGCCAGCCGTTCCACGGTGAGCTGACGGGCCAGCCGGTGCTCGGCCAGGGTCCGGGGCTCCACCCCCATCAGGGCCGTGGCCTCGCACCACAGGACGTCGGCCAGGGAGAACAACTGCTGGTCGGAGGGCACGTGGGAACCGTGCTCCCAGGCGACCACCAGGTCGGGGTGGACGGGGACCCCGCAGGCCGCCATGGAGCGGGCCACCTGGGCGGGGGTGAGGCCCATGCGGGCCCGCGCGGACCGGGCTTCCGCGGGGGAGAACGGAGTGCTGTACACGTACAAAACACCTCGCAGCACCCTCGGACGGCGGGCGCCCGAGGGGAGACGGATCGGTGGATGAACATCCAGGAGCGGGCACATTAACAGATGTTCTATGGGTACGATCATCCATATCCCTTCGATCCGAAGGTGATACTCCCTGTTCGGCAAATGATCGTGCTTCTTCGCGTCAACAGGTCCCCGCGGAGCAGATGTTCCTCCCGGGCCTCCTCCCGGGCCGTTGCCTCCCCCCTCACGAGCGGCCAGGTCAGGGCGGGTTTCCCGGCCGGGCGGCCGAAGGGCAACAGGAAACCCGTCGACCCCCGGCCGGCCGCGGGACAGGCTGAAGGTGTCCGCACGAGGCAAGACCCACGAGGGGAAATCATGCGCAAGATGTTCCGCGGCGCTGCCGCGCTCGCCACCGCAGCCGTCGCCGTGATCGCGCTGGGCGGTACGGCCGGGGCCGCGCCGGCCGACGCCTGGGCCGGATGCCCGGACGGAGCGGTCTGTATCTACCCGCAGAACCAGAACCCGGCCGTCAAGCCGACCCACATCTTCTACGCCTACGGGGCCCACAACCTGAGCAACCAGTTCGGCAACCACTGGGTCCTCAACAACCAGACCGGCGGCGCGACCGCGAACCTGTGCAGCGGCTCCAACGGCGCGGGCTGCGGCGGCGCCATCCTGGCAGGCCACGGCGTCTACGCCGACCTCGGGCCGATCAACTCGATCCGCCTGAACCGCCCGTGACCGCGGGCTGACGGGGGGGGTGTCCGGAGCCGCCGACCACGGCTCCGGACCGCCCCGCCCCCGCCCGTACCGGAATCGTCAGTTGGCTGTCCGTCCGACCCCCGCGATAGCCTTGGCGGCGTCATCTCGCTGCCTGGGCGTGCTGTGCCATGGGGGATGTTGTGGGGGATCCGGACCGCCGGCGGAACGCCGATCACCAGCACGAGCCGTCCGAGGACGCCGCGCCGGCCTTTCCTGCGCAGCTGCGGCGCCTTCGGGTGCAACGCGGCCTGTCACTCGCCGACATGGCCCGCCAGACGCACTACAGCAAGGGCTACCTCAGCAAGATCGAGACCGGCTCCAAGCGCGTCACCGTCGATGTCGCACGCCGTTGCGACGAGGTACTGCGAGCAGAGGGTGAGCTCCTGCGCATGGCCCGGGAGGCGGAATCGCCCGGCGGCAACGCCCTTGCCGCCGTCAGCGCGGGCGACCCGCGCACGACCGGAAGCGGAACCGGAATCCAGCCGCCCGGTCCGCAGTCGGAGGGCGACTGTCCCTACCGCGGCCTGCCCGCCTTCACCTGCCTGGACGCCGGGTGGTACTTCGGGCGGGAACGCGCGACGGCAGAGCTCGCCGAGCGGGTCTTCGAACGCATCGGCCACGGACCGCTGATGCTGGTCGCCCCCTCGGGCGCGGGCAAGTCCTCACTGCTGAACGCCGGTCTGCTGCCGGCCCTGCGGCGCCGGGGCGGCTTCCCGATGCCGGGCGCCGAGAACTGGCCGGTGGTCAGGTTCACCCCCACCGCGCACCCCCTGGAGGAACTCCTCGACTGCACCGCGAAGGTGCTGGGCAGCGACCTGGGCATCACCGCCGACCAGGTGCGCGCGCGGCCCGCAGCCCTGCTGGAGGCCGTCCGCCGGCTCTCGGACGCCGGCACGGACGCCGGCACCACGGGCGCCGCCCGGGACCCTCAGCCTCCGCCCGTCCGACCGGTCCTGGTCGTGGACCAGTTCGAGGAGCTGTTCACGCTCTGCACGGACGAGGCCGAACGGCGGTCCTTCGTACGGGTGATCCGGGCGCTCGCCACGGCCGCCCCGGGCGGCTGCGGGCCCGACCCCGCGGTCGTGGTCCTCGGCCTTCGGGCCGACTTCTCCGGGAACTGTCTGGACCTGCCCGAGCTGGCCTCCGTCTTCACCGAGGGCCTGTTCGTCCTGCCCCCGATGTCCCTGGCGGAACTGCGGGAGTCGATCGCGCGCCCGGCGGCCCTCGCCGGACTCACCCTCGAACCCGGCCTGGTCCCGCTGCTGCTGCGCGACGCCGGCCTCAGCGAGGAGCCCGGCCCCTCCGACCCGGCCGGGGTGCCGGGCCACACCCCGGCCGGTGTGCTGCCCCTGGTGTCCCACGCGCTGATGGCCACCTGGCAGCGGCGCGAGGGCTCCACCCTGACCGTCGCCGGGTACGAGCACAGCGGCGGCATCCGCGGGGCGGTCGCCCGTACCGCCGAGAACGTGTTCGCCCGCCTGTACCCGGCCGAGCAGCAGACCATCCGCCGCGTCCTGGTGCGCCTGGTCCACGTCGCCGACGGTACGGGCGCCACCCGCCGCCGCGTCGCCCGGAGCACCCTGATGGGGCAGGCGGCCGATACCGAGGGCGTCACGGCGGCCCTCGACCCCTTCGTCCAGGCCCGGCTGGTCACCATGGGCAGCGACACCGTGGAGATCACCCACGAGGCCCTGCTCCAGGCCTGGCCCCGACTGCACGGCTGGATCCACGCCGACCGGGCCGGGCTGCTCCTCCACCAGCAGCTGACCCACGCGGCCGACGCCTGGGAGAGCGAGGGCCGCGACCCCAGCGCCCTCTACCGCGGGACGCGGCTGGACGGCGTACGGTCCTGGGCCGACGAGTTCGACGGGCGCAGCAGGCTCGCCCCCCGGGAGGAGGCCTTCCTGCGGGCGAGCCAGGAGGCCGAGGACCTCCGGGAACGGCAGGGCAGGCGTCAGGTCCGGCTGCGCCAGGGGATGCTGGCCACCCTCGTCGTCCTGCTGACCCTCGCCCTGACCGCGGGCGCCCTGGCCTACCAGCAGCGGACGGGCGCCCTCGCCCAGGAGCGCGCGGCCCGCTCGCGGGCCCTCGCGCTCCAGTCCACCTCGCTCGCCGCCGGTCAGCCGGAACGGTCGATGCTGCTCGCCGGTGCGGCCTACGGGGCCGGGACGACGGCCGAGGCGCGCGGCGCGCTGCTGAGCACCCAGGCGCAGCCCTTCGTCGCCCGGCTCGGCGGGCACGGCGGGCCGGTCAACGCGGTGGCCTTCGCGCCCGGCAACCAGCTGCTCGCGACGGCCAGTTCCGACGGCACGGTGACCCTGCGCCGGCTGGCGGACCGGGCGACGACCACGACCTTCACCGTCCCCGGCCGGGTGCGCTCGGTGGCCTTCGGTCCCGACGGCCGCACCCTCGCCGCGACCGCCACCGACGGGCCCGCGCGGCTCTGGGACCTCACCGGTCCCCCGGCCGAGTCCGTCCTGCCCGCGAGCACCTCGGGCGCCCGCGCGGTGGCCTTCGCACCGGACGGGAGGACCCTGGCCACGGCGGGCGCCGACGGCACCGTACGGCTGTGGGAGGCCGCCGGGGACCACCGGGAGCCGACCGCCTCCCTCACCGGGCACACCGGCAGGGTCAACGCGCTGGCCTGGGCGCCGGACGGCCGGACCCTGGTCTCGGCCGGTGCGGACCGGACCGTACGGCTGTGGGACGCGGATCGGGCGCGGCCGCTCGCCGTGCTCCCCGGGCACACCGACGAGGTCCTGGGCGCGGCGTTCTCACCGGACGGGAAGACGGCCGCGACCGGTGGCGTGGACCGGACCGTGCGGCTGTGGGACGTGGCGGCGCGCCGCCAGAGCGCGACACTGACCGGGCACAGCGACGACGTCAACGCGGTGGCCTACACCCCCGACGGGACGACCGTCGTCAGCGCGGGCGGCGACGGGACGACCCGGCTGTGGGACGTCGCGGGCGCCCGCCCGGTCGCCACGCTCGCCGGGCACACCGACTACGTGCTCGGGGTGGCCGTGGACTCCGCGGGGACCCTGCTGGCCACCGCGGGGTTCGACCAGTCCGTGGTCCTGTGGGACCTGCGCGGCCGGATGCTGACGGCGCGTCCGTTCACGGAGGTCTGGGACGCCGCCTACAGCCCGGGGGGCGAACTGCTGGCCACCGCAGAGGCCGACCACGCGGTGCGACTGTGGGACGTGGCGCGGCGGCGGGTGGTGACCTCCTTCACCGGTCACAGCGAGACGGTGTTCTCGGTGGCCTTCGCACCCGACGGGCGCACCCTGGCCTCGGCCGGGTCGGACGGCACGGTCCGCCTGTGGGACGTGTCCGCCCGGGCAGAGCTCGGCACGCTCACGGGCGGGCAGGGGACGGTGTTCTCGGTGGCCTTCGCACCCGACGGGCGCACCCTGGCCTCGGCCGGGGCGGACGGGTCCGTCCGCCTGTGGGACGTACCGGGCCGCCGGCTCCTCGCCACGCTGACCGGGCACACGGACTTCGCCAACGACGTGGCGTTCGGCCCGGACGGGCGGACCCTGGCGAGCGCCGGTGACGATCTGACGGTCCGGCTGTGGGACGTCGCGGCGCGGCGACCGCTGGCCGCGCTCACCGGACACACGGGGGCGGTGCGGGGCGTGGCCTTCAGCCCGGACGGGCGTTCCCTGGCGAGCAGCGGCAACGACGGGACCGTACGGCTGTGGGACGCCGGCCGGCACCGCCTGCTGGCCTCGCTCGCCGGGCACACCGGATCCGCGCGCGGCCTCGCCTTCTCCCCCGACGGGCGCACCCTCGCCTCCAGCGGCAACGACCGTACGGTGCGCCTGTGGGAGGTGGCAGGGCGCCGGCTCGGGGCCACGCTGACCGGGCACGCCAACGCGGTGTGGGGCGTCGCCTTCGCGCCCGACGGGCGGACGGTGGCCAGCAGCAGCACCGACGGCACCGTGCGGCTGTGGGACCTGGACGTCGGGAAGCGGCTGGCGCAGGTGTGCCGGATGCGGGCGGCCCTCGGCCCGCGGCAGCTCGCGGCGCTCCTGCCGGAGCTGACCGGCGCCGCCGGGCCCGGCTGCCCGGGGACCTGACGCGGGTGCGGGGCGCTCGGCCCGGAGGGTTTCCCCGGGGGTTTCCCGTTGCCCGTCCCGGTGGGGCGTCCCCGGAGCCTCGACGCGCGGGAGCCACGGCCACCAGGCTGCGACACGACCGACCACGACCCGACCCGGCCGACCTGCCCGGCCGCCCACCCGCCTGACTGCCCGCCCGACCGACCGACCGCCCAGACGAATCGAGGTCCGCATGCCCCGCAGGTCCGCACCCTTCGGTCCGCTCCTCACCTTCCTCGCCCTGCTCTGTCTCCTGCTGTGCACGCCCGCCCCGGCCGCGGCCGCCGCCGACGGCGCGTGCGCCGTCCTGGCCCCGGGAGCCTCCCCGGCGGCCGAACGGGCCGTGGCCGCGACCTGCGCCCAGGTCGACGCCGACGTCTGGTACACCTGGGGCGGCGGCCACGGTCCGCAGCCCGGTGCCACGTACGGGCAGGTAGACCCGTCCGACCCGGCCAGCGAACACGACCCCGAGCGGCTGGGCTTCGACTGCTCCGGGCTGGTCCGGTACGCCTACGCCCAGGCCACCGGTTCGGACCTCCTCAACGGGGTCGCCAGCAGCCAGTACTACACGCACCGGGCCGCCGGACGCTTCACCGCCGAGCAGGGCCTCGGCCCGCTGCTCCCCGGTGACCTGCTGGTGTGGGGCACCTCCCGCAAGCTCCACCACATCGCCGTCTACCTCGGCGCGGGCAAGATGGCCGAGGCCCGGCAGTCCGGCACGAAGCTGATGGTCAGTGACGTCCGGCTGGACGGCGACTACTACGGGGCGGTGCGCATCGACCCGGGCCCGGTGACCGGGCACGTCTTCCAGACCTGGGGCACCGGCGTGTGGACCAAGGCCGAACCGTCCCTCGCGGCCGCCCGGGTCTACGCCTTCCCGGGGCCGACGACGGTCCGGGTCGGATGCCAGAAGCACGCCGAGGAGGTCACCTCGGACGGCTACACCAACGACGCCTGGTCCTACCTGCCCGACTACCGCGCCTGGGTCAGCAACATCTACGTCCGCGGGCCCGCGTGGCTGGACGGGGTGCCCACCTGCAAGGACTGACCCCGCGCGCACCGTCACCCCTCACCCGTCACCCGTCGACGACGGTCAGCACCTCGCGGTGGACGGCGTACGGGCCCTCGGCCTCCAGCCTCAGGACCCAGGTCCCCGCGGCCCCGGCCGTGAGCGCGGCGCGCAGCAGGCCCTCGCCGTCCGGGGTGAGCGCGACCGGTTCCCCGGCCGGCTGCGCCGCGCCGGCGGCGGAGAGGCTCGCGCGGACGGGCCGGCCGGCCTGCGCCCCCTCGACCAGCACCTCGAAGGGCTCCCCCGCCACCGCGAAATCGGGCGCGAGGACGCCGAACTGTTCCTCTCCGGTGAGCGTCTGACCGGCTCCGCGGCCCCGGACGACGGACGCCAGCTGGTGCCCGACGGTGTCCGCGCCGGTCAGGTCCACGTGGCGGTGCCCGCTCCAGACCGCGTCGCTCATCTCCTCCAGGGCCCAACCCGCGAACGCCGACTCCTCGGGCACCGTGCCGTCCCCGGTCCAGGGCTCCACCTCGTCCAGCGCGGTGGGGAACTTCAGTCCCTCCGGGGCCAGCAGCACACCGTGCACCGTGGGATGGGCCCGTCCGCCCAGGCAGTGGACCTTGTACGGCAGCCCGCCCTCCCCGCTGCGGCGCCGGTTGCGGGCGAGGGCGTCCTCGAACTCGGTGTGGAAGGCGAACGCGTCCTTGACCAGCTCCGACGGCAGGTCCGGTACGGAGATGCCCTCGTCGTCGAGGTAGCGGGTACGGGTCAGCCCCGGCAGCATCACGGCCCGGTACACGGGCAGCAGCTGCCCGACCGAAGGGAAGCTGCGGCACAGTTCGGCGAGGGCCGGGTTGAGCCAGGTCCCGGCCAGGGTCAGCGCCTTGCGCCCCAGCAGCCGCTGGTCGTCGCCGGGCCCGATGCCGTTGCGGGTCAGGAAGCGCACCGCCTTGGCGGCCCCGCGGTGCGGGGTCCCCAGGGTCACCAGCGAGCGGGCGGTCTCCCGCCCGCCGAGGCACTCCAGGTAGTAGCGGGTGACCAGGCCGCCCATGGAATGGCACAGGAAGATCACCTTGGGCTCGTCGGCGGCCTGCGGGTAGTACGCGCGCACCCGTTCCCGCCACCGGGTCAGGGCCCGTCCCACGGCGGTTCCGAGGTCGGCGGCGGTGAGCCGGTTGGAGAGCCGCCAGTCGTAGGTGAAGGCGAGGTACTGCTCCTCGTGCAGGTCGCCGACGAGGGCGCGGAGGTCCGGGTATCCGAGGGAGGACAGCAGGCCCGGCAGCGCGGAGGGCGTCTTGACCAGCCCGTCGGCCGCGACCGCCCAGGGCGCTTCGGGCCGGTTGTCCCCGATGCCCGGCGGCAGCGCGAGCCGGTCGAAGGCCGCGCCCGGGCTGCGCGGGTGCGCGGCGAGCTCCTTGGCCAGGTGCAGGGCGGTGCGCAGGGACTGGTGCCACACGTCCTGGTCCCCGCGGGTGAGCCTGCTGCCGAGGATGCCGGGGACGTAGACGACGAGGTCGTGGCGCAAGGCGGGGTCTCCCGTTCGGGGTCTTCGAGGTTTTCGGGGTCTGGGATTCGGGTGCGGGGGAACGCGGACTCGCGGGCACGGGCTCGCGGGCACGGGCTCGCGGTTCCCCGGGCGGGCGGGCCGGTGGCGCGGGTTCCCGCGGCGTGCCCCGTCACAGGCGCGCCGTGCCCCTGCGCCCGGCCGGGCGGGCCGGGAGCGCGGCCCGCAACCGGATCAGGTCGCAGCGCTGGAGTGCCTGGAGCGCGACGGTGATGCCGCGCTCCGCGTCGAAGACCGCTTCGAGGGCGGCCACGTCCGTACCGCGGTAGGGCACGGTCAGCCCGGGCACCCAGGCTCCGTACCGCACGTCCCAGACGGTCAGGGGCCGTTCGCCACCGCCGACCAGGAGCAGCGGGCGTTCGGGGCCGCCGGAGAAGGCCAATGCCGTGACGCCGGGCTCCCCGGCCCGGACCGTGGTCCGCTTCCAGCGGCGGCCGACGCACTCCGCGAGCTGGACCAGCGGGCCCTCGGCCCAGGCCAGCAGGGGGATGGACTCGCCGTCGACGCGGTACTCCCCCAAGGCGGCCGGTGCGGTGGGCTCCCAGACCTCGGTGGCGCCCGCCTCGGCGAGTCCCTCGGGGGTGCTGCGCCACAGCCGGTGGCGGTTGCCGACGTCCGTGACGACCCAGGTGGAACCGTCCGCCGTGGTGCGCGCCGCGAGGCCGCAGACGAGGATCCCGGCGTGCGCCGTCCCCGCGTCGCGGGCGTGCGTGCCGGTGACCGTCCAGCACCTGACCCGGCCGCCGGCCGGTACGAAGAGCCGCACGGACCCGTCGGCGGCGGTGAGGCCGATCCCGGGGACCTTCAGGCCGGGGTCCCCGCCGAGTTCGAGCGGTTCGCCCTGGTCGCAGGTGTCCAAGCCGGGCGAGAGCCGCCACAGCCGGGTGCGCCGGCCCGCGGCGACCGCCACCGTCCAGCCGTCCTCGTGCCACAGCGCCCGTACGGCGGTCACGGGGTCCTCGTGCGGCAGGACCACGGGTTCCGCGTCGGCGCCCGGCCCAGCCGTGAGCCCGGCGAGGACCTCGCCGCCCCATACCCGGCACAGCAGGGCGGCTTCGCCGGGGCCTGCGGCGAGCGCGAGCACCGGCCGCTCGTGGTGGGCGCGGCGCCGGGCCCGGCTGCCCGTGCGGACGGCGGAGCCCACGTCCAGCAGCCGCACGTCGGGCCCGTCCCCGGCGGCCACCAGGCCGGAGCCGCCCGGGTCGAAGGCGAGGGCCTCGGGTTCGCGCTGGCTGCGCAACGGGAACGAGCACTCCGCCGCGGTCTCGTCCAGGACCCGTATGCGGACGGCGCCGCCCTCGTGCAGGGCGATCACCGGCCGGTCCCCGAGCCGCCCCAGGGCCAGGCCCCGGGCCTTGGAGTGCAGGGTGAGGTGGGTGTGCCAGCTCGGGTCCGGCTGCGCGGTCGCGTCCGAGCCGAGTGCGAGCCGCCACACCGTCACCGCCTGCCCGTCGGCGGTGGCCAGCCAGGCGCCGCCGCCCGTGGGATCGGGCAGGGCCCCGGCCGCGTACACCGGACGGCCGCCCTCGCGCAGCACCCAGCTGCCGCCGAGGAGTCCGGATCCGCTCCGGGCCTTCGGGTGCAGCTCGCGCAGGGTCACCTCGGCGTCGGCCAGGAGCAGGAAGCTGCGGCGGTCCAGGTGGAGCAGGGCGATCCGGCCGGCGGCGGCGCCGCTGACGTCGGCGAGGCCGCCGTCGGCCGGGCGGCCCCGGTAGGGCCAGCGCCAGGCCCAGGTGCGGTGGCCGTCGGCCACGACGGTCAGGGCGGTGTCCTGATGGCGGAGGGCCGTCAGGCTGTGCGGCGCGCCGCCCCACCGGTAGACCTGGGAGGGGAGGCGTTCGGTTCCGATCCAGAAGTGGACGGCCCCGCTGTCGCGGGCGGCCGTCACCCGGTGGGCTCCGGTGCCCAGTTCGCGGACCTCGGTCAGTGCCTCGCGCCGTCCGCCGCGTTCCGCGGCGGTGCGGCGGGTGAGCAGGCGTTTGCCGGTGAAGGCGTCCTGCACCACGATCTCGCCCTGGCCCGCGACGGAGAGGGTCCGGCCGTGGTCGGCGGTGCTCCAGTTGACGGCCCGGGCGCCGCCGAGCGGGGCCGGCCAGCGCAGCTCCAGGGCCTCGGGCGGCGCGTCGGTCCACAGTTCGCGCCACGGCAGTGCGGCGAAGTCCGGCCGGTCGCGTAATCGCCGGTACAGGCCGGGGCGGTGGCTGACGAACGCCGTCGCGAGGAGCAGGGCCCGGCGCTCCGCGGCGGTGGTGCGGAAGCGGAACTCGTCGGCGACGCGCGCGTACAGGGCGGCGCCCTCGCAGGTGCGCAGGACGGGGGTGCTGAGCGGCAGCAGCACGTCCGGGTCGGTGTGCACGAGGAAGTCCGGGTCGTCGAAGAGCAGTTCCAGCAGGCCCGATCCGGCGCCCGCGGCGTGCGCCCCGAGGTGGCGGCGGACGTAGGGATGGGCGTGTTCCCAGGCTCCCGTGCCCCGGGCGCGCAGGGTCTCGACGAGGCGGCGGTGTCCGTCGGCGGGGGCCAGGCCCGCACTCTCCAGGAGGTAGGCCCCGTAGCTGGGGTGGGCCAGGCCCCAGACGGTGCGGCCGTCGGGTTCCGCCTGGGCGGTGACGAGGCTGCCGGTGGCCGCGGTCAGGACGCGCCGCAGGGCCTGCGCGGTGAGGGCGGGGGTGCCGTCGTCGCGCAGGGCGTCGGCCAGGTCCAGCCAGAGTCTGCGGTCGGCGGCGGACCCGTGGGACAGGCCCGGGCCGTGGACGAGCGCCAGGGGCCGCAGGAGTTCGGCGGTGCGCAGGGTGCCGGTGGCGCCGATGTGGCCGATCTCGTCGGCGAGGCGGTCGCGGAGCCCGGCGCCGCCGGCCCGGATGTGCTGTGTCAGCCGGTCCTCGGGGACGCGCTGCGGGCGGCGGACCAGTTCGGCGGCGATGAGCCGGGCGATCAGGAACAGCCGGCCGCTCTCCTCGGCGATGCGCGTGGCGGCGGCGGTGCGTTCGGCCTCGGCCCCCGGTTCGGCGTACGGGGAGCCCGGTGCGCCGAGGACGGTCTCCACCATGTCGGCGATGTCGCGCTCGGTCTCCTCGTCCTCGTCGAGGACGAGGGAGGGCGCCGTGCGGTCCAGGGTCTGCAGGAGGCTCTCGTCGGGCTCCCGGTAGGCGATCTGCTGGCGGGGCTGGGGGCGGGTGCCCACCACGACCTTGACGCCGGCGCTGCGGGAGAGGGGGTTGAGCAGGTGGCGGGCTATCTCGTGGCTCTGTTCGGGCATGGCCTCGTCCAGGGCGTCGAAGACGAGGTTGACGGCGCCTTCGCGGGCCACGAGCGCGCCGATGGCCGCCAGCGTCTGTTCCACGGTGACGGTCCCGGCGGGCGGGACGGCCATGCCCTCGAAGGCGGTGAGCAGCTCCCACAGTGCCCGGGTCAGGGTGGTCACGGACTGGCCGCGGCAGGAGACGAGGGCGTGTACGGTGCCGGGGCGCGGGCGCACCTGCGGGGGCGGCGGCGGGTCGAGCCGGTCGCACTTGCGGGGGACGGACATCAGGGCGAGGCGCCCGAGCAGGGCGGTCTTGCCGCAGCCGGCGGGTCCGGTCACCGCGAGGAGCCCCTGCTGGTAGGTCTCCAGCCAGCGGACGAGACGGCTCAGGGGTCCGTGGCGGCCGGAGAAGGTCCGCTCCAGTTCGCCGCCGTCCTCCAGCCCGAAGTGCTCGGCGCCCAGCCAGGGGCCCGGTCCGTCCTCCCCGAGCTGGGCGGTGCCGCGGATCACGCCCTCGTCGGCGTAGTACGGATTGTGCAGGAAGCCGTTGGGCAGCGAGCGCACCTCGACGTGGCCGGGGCGCTCCTCCGGTTCGTCCAGCCCGGACGCGGCCGCGGCCCCGTCGATGCCCTCCAGCAGGTACTCCACCGGCAGGTAGAGGGCGGAGGGGTCCAGGGGGCGGGCGTGGTCCCTCATCTCCAGGTCGGGGGCGGCGAGCACCTGCTCCAGCCACTCCACCCAGCGGCCTTCGGGGATGACCCGGCCGACTCCCGAGGTGCCGACGACGACGAAGCCGCCCGCGCGCTCCCGGTAGGCGCGGCCGACCGTCTCGCGCTCCTTGCTCAGGGCGCGGTCGAGGGCCTCGGGCAGGTGGCCGTGCGCCGAGCAGGCGTCGATGACCAGCAGGGTGTCGGCCGTGTGGGAGGGGTCCAGGAGGCGGTCGACCAGATCGGCGACGGCGATCGCCCGGGCGGGGTCGAAGCCGCCCGCCGCCCAGGTGTCGCGGCAGGCCAGGAAGTAGCCCGCGGCGCCGCGGTCGATGCCGTGGCCCGTCCAGTAGAGGACCTTGCGGCGCGCGTCGTGGGCGACGAAGGCGTCGAGTCCCGCCGAGAGTCCGGCGCGGGTGGCGCCCTCCTCGTCCAGCCGCATCCGGTGGCCGAAACCGAGCCTGGTGCCCGCGAGTTCGGCGACCCGGCCGCGGACGGCCTCGACGTGCGCGAGGGTCTCCCGGCCGCCCGGCCGGGCCGGGTTGTCGTAGTCGGCGACGGCTGCCGTCGCGACCAGTCCTTCGCGCCGGTACGCGCCGCGCTCCGCGAGCCGGGACACGCCCCCCACCCCCACCCAGGCCCTCCCCCAAGATCCTCAGCCTGGGTCATACTCTCACCAACTACCCCACCATGAAAGGACTTTGATGGCACAGCGCGACAGGTTCACTCTGGCCGGGCGACAGACCGACTGCCATGTCTTCGAGGGGGACGGGACCCGTCCGATCAGCGAGGAGAACGTCCGCGTCCACCACATCCCGGAGCGGGTGGAGTTCCCCGAGGAGATCGCGGGCTGGCGGCGGGCCATCGAGGACGAGGAGCGGCGCAAGGAGGCCGCCGGCCTGCCGCACCGCTGGAACAACCCCCGCTTCGCGGTCGACCGGCTGGTGGTGACCCGCACCGACCGCCTGGAGGAACCGGTCGCCACGCTCACCCTGCGCGACGCGGACTACTACGACTTCCTCACCACGTCCATCAACCTGGACCGGGCCCAGAAGAACGGGCTGACGCTGCGCCGGCAGTACCTGGAGGGCCAGGACCCCGTCGACGCGCCGCCGTACATGTTCTGCAGTTTCGGCGTGAACGTCGCCGTGCGCACCGGCCCGGACGACAAGGTGCTGTTCTCGCACCGCAGCCCCGCGGTCGTGGGCCCCAACCGGTCGCGCTGGAACTCCTCGGCGAACGAGGGCATCGCGGCCAACCACGACCTGGCACCCGACGGCCGGATCAGCCTGCACGCCGTGGCCCGGCGCGCCCTGCGCGAAGAGCTGGCGGTCCAGGAGTCCGACGCGGTGGAGCTGGAACTGCTCGGCTTCGGATTGGACCTGCGCAACAACCAGTGGGCGGGCTTCTTCGGGGCCGTGCTCCACGACCTGGACGAGGAGGCCCTGCGCCGCCGTTGGACGCGCGGCGTCGAGGACAAGTGGGAGCACGACGAGCACGCCTTCGTGCCCGCCGATCCCGAGTCCGTGCTGTCCTTCATGATGGACAAGCCCGCCGAGTCCTGGACCCCGTGCGCGCCCGCCCTGTTCTACCTGGCGCTGGTGCGCGCCGCCGTCCGCGCGCGCGGCGGCGACCCGTCCGCCCGCCTGGACGTCGAGGCCGCGGAGCTACGGGTGCTGCGCCGCCTGGAGCAGGCCGCCGACTGACGGACGGCCCACGGCCACGCGCTAGGCGTTCGCGATGACGAGGAGGGTGCGGGCGGCGTCGGGGCCGGGCAGGCGGCAGCGGTGCGGGACCTCGCCGCGGTGGTGGGCGCTCTGGCCGGCGCGCAGGAGCAGTGGTTCCTCACCCTCGACCTCCAGCAGGATCTCCCCTTCGAGGACGTACAGGAAGTCCTCGCCGGGGTGCTCGAACCAGCCCCGCTCGCCCCGGCCGGGCTCGAAGTGGTGCTCGTAGGCCTCCATGACGCCGCTGCGTCCGCCCGGGATGAGGACCTGGGCGACCTGTCCGGCGGCCTCGTTCACCCTGATCACCTGCGGGTCGCTCTCGTGGCTGACCTCGCCCGGGCGGGCGGGCGGCCTGAGGAAGGTGCCCGGGGTGACGTCGAGCGCCTCGGCGATCCGGTAGATCGAGCTGAGGCTGGGCGTGGCGAGGCCGCGCTCCAGCTGGCTGAGGAAGGGCTGGGAGAGGCCCGAACGGGTGGCGAGGGCGGCCATCGAGACTCCGCGCTGCTTGCGGCAGCTGCGGATCACCCGTCCGACCTCGATCGCCTCGGGCGTGGGTTCGGGTCGCGACACGCAGGTGAACGTACCCCATCGACGATCACCGGCCGGGAGGCCCCGGAAGGTTTCGCACTGCCGCAACACTGCCGTCATAAGCGTGGTCAATTATTGACCTCACTTATCGACGACAAGGAGCCGCACCGTGCACGCCACCCCCTCACCACCCGGCCGCGTCCAGGTCCGAGCCCTGCGCCGGCTCGGCCCGGCCCTGGCCGTGGCCGGTGCCGTGCTCGCGCTGTGGTACCTGACCGCCCGGTCCGGGGCGGTGGCCCCCGGGCTCCTGCCCACCCCCGCCGAGACCCTCGCCGCCCTCGTCGACAGCGCCCGCAGCGGCGTACTGGCCACCGACCTCGGCGCCAGCCTGACCCGCGCCGGCCAGGGGTTCGCCCTGGGCGCCCTCGTCGGCAGCGCCCTCGGCTTCGCCACCGGCTACCTGCCCTGGCTCTCCGCCGCCGTCACCCCGGCGATCTCCTTCCTGCGGCCGATCCCGGCCATCGCCCTGGTCCCGCTCGCGACGGCCTGGTTCGGCATCGGGGAGACCGCCAAACGCCTGCTCATCGCGTACGCCGTCCTGCTCGCCGTATGGCTGTACGTCCACGACGGGGTCTCCCGGGTACCGGCCTCCCACCTGCGGGCCGCCCGGTCCCTCGGGGCGCCGCTGCACCGGCGGTTCACCGAGGTGCTGCTGCCCGCCGCCACCCCCGCCCTGCTCGCGGCGCTGCGCTACGGGGCCTCCGTGGCCCTGCTCGCCCTGGTGGCCGCGGAACTGGGCGGCGCCGACAGCGGACTGGCGTACCGCCTCCAGGTGGACGGCCAGTTCCTGCGCGTGGACCGGATGTTCGCCGGCCTGCTGGTCCTCGGCCTGCTCGGCGTGGCCGTCGACCTCGTCCTGGCCGCCGTCGGCCGCCGGTTCGCCCACTGGAGCACGTCATGAGCCTGGACGTACGGCTGGAGGCACTGTCGCTCGGGTACGGGGCCGCGCCCGTACTGGAGTCCACCGACCTGGAGTTCCCGGCGGGCTCGTTCACGGCCCTGCTCGGGCCCAGCGGCTGCGGCAAGTCGACCGTCCTGGGCGCCGTGGCCGGATTCGTGGCGCCCCTCGCCGGCCGGGTGACCGCGGGCGGCCGGGCCGTCCGCGGGCCCGGGGCGGACCGCGGCGTGGTCTTCCAGCACTACGCGCTCTTCCCGTGGCGCACGGCCCGCGGCAACGTCGAGTTCGCCCTGAAGCGGCTCGGCCTGCCGCGCCGGGAACGCCGCAGGCGCGCACTGGAGGCGCTCGCCGAGGTCGGCCTGGCGGACGGCACCGGCAAGTACCCGGCGCAGCTGTCCGGCGGCATGCAGCAGCGGGTGGCCCTCGCCCGGGCCCTGGCCGCCGAGCCCGAAGTGCTGCTGATGGACGAGCCGTTCGGGGCGCTGGACGCCCTGACCCGGACCCGGATGCAGACCCTGCTGCGGGAGCTGTGGCAACGCCGGGGCACCACCGTCCTGTTCGTCACCCACGACATCGACGAGGCGCTGGCCCTCGCCGGACGGATCGTCGTCCTCGGCGGGACACCCGGCCGGGTGCTGGCCGACCACCCGGTCCCCGACGGTCCGGCCGACCCCGGCCTGCGGGCACTGATCGCCCGCCACCTGGGCTCGGACTGAACCCTCCCCTTCGGCACCCTCCTCTCCCCCCTCCGTCCCTGGAAGGACACCCCACCATGCCCAGACCCGGACCCCGTGCGGCGACCGCCGTGCTCGTGGCGCTCCTGCTCTCCGCCTTCGCCACGGCCTGCACCGGCGGCTCGGCCCCGGCGGGCTCCGGCGGTGCGGGCGGCCGCCAGGCCGTCAGCGTCGCCGCCAGCGACCACCTCGGCGGCGCTCCCGTCTACGTGGCCCAGGAGCGCGGACTGTGGTCCGCCGAAGGCCTGGACGCCACCGTCACCACCCAGCCCACCGGACGGGACGCGCTCAATGCCGTGCTCGGCGGGCAGGCGCAGCTCGGCGTCGTGGGCGATCTGCCCGCGGTGACCGCCGTCCTGGGCGGGCGGGAGCTGCGCATCGTCGCGGACCTGTCCCGGTTCTCGGACTGGCGCCTGCTCACCCGGACCGACCGCCAGATCACCGGTTTCGCCGCCCTGAAGGGCCGCAAGGTCGGCGTCCCGCAGGGCACGAACGTGGAGTACGCACTGTCGCGGATGCTGGCTTCGGCCCAGCTGACCGCCGCGGACGTGACCGTGGTCAACCTCGCCCCGAACCAGGTCCCCGCGGCGCTGGCCCGCGGGGACGTCGACGCCGGGGTGACCTTCCCCAGCTTCTACGACGCCGCCCGCACCGCGCTGGGCGACCGGTACGCGGAGCTCCCCTTCACCGGCTACACCGCCCGGACCCTGCTCGTCGCCGGCCCCTCGGCCGAGGAGGGGACCACCACGGCCGTGCTCCGTACGCTGCTGCGCGCCCAGCGCGAGATGACCGCCGATCCGGCCGCCACCCGCAAGGACGTGCTCACCCAGTCCAAGGGCGCCCTCCAGGCCGGGTACGCGGACGCCTTCCAGCCCCGCTACGGCTACGGCGCGACCCTCTCCCCCGAACTGCTGGCCGAGCTGGAACAGGAGGCCGCCTGGGCCAAGGCCGCCCAGGGCCTGCCGGGCTCCGCCGACCGCGCCGCGCTGCTGCAGCACCTGCAGCCCGGGCCCCTGACGGCCGCCGACCCGGCCGCCGTCACCGTGCGCTGAACCCGCCCGACCTACCCCTCCCCACCCCGTCCCGCTCCACCCCGACAGGAGATCCCCATGACCGTCGACCAGAACACCCTGCGCCGCCGCGGCGTCGGACTCATCGCGCATGACCCCGACCGCAGTTACGGCGGCTACACCCTCTACACGCCCATCACCAGCAGCGGCGCGATCCACCTCGTCGACATCGAGGGCCGGCCCGCCCACACCTGGAACTCCCCGCACCCGCCCGGCCGCCAGGCGCAGGTCCTCCCCGGCGGCAACCTCTTCTACGCGGCCAAGGACACCAGCAGCCCGACCCTCTTCCCCATCTGGGACGTCTACCACGGCGGGATCTTCCAGGAACTGGCCCCGGACTCCACGGTCCTGCGCGAGACCCGGCACGCCTTCCACCACCACGACGCCTCGGTCCTGCGCAACGGCAACCTCCTGGTCACCGTCGTGGAGCCGCTGTCCCCGGCCGACGCGGCCCGGATCCGGGGCGGCATCCCGGGCTCCGAGGCGCCCGGCGGGGTGATCTACGGGGACGTGGTGTACGAGCTGACCTGGGACGGGGAGGAGGTCTGGCGCTGGGCAGCCATCGACCACCTCGACCCGGAGGTGTTCCCGCTCAACGCGCACTTCGCCCGCGAGCACTGGCCGATGGCCAACACCGTCAACGAACTGGCGGACGGCTCGGTCGTGGTGGGCTTCCGCAGCGCGTCCACGACCGTGGCCGTGAACCGGGCCGACGGCTCGGTCAAGTGGCGCATCGGACCCGACGTCCTGGCCCAGCAGCACCACCCCCACGAACTGGCCGACGGCAACATCCTGGTCTTCGACAACGGGACCTACCGCGACACCACCTCGGTGCCGTACTCGCGGGTGCTGGAGCTCGACCCGCGCACGGGCAAGGAGGTGTGGTCCTACGAGGACAACCCGCCGCAGAACTTCTACAGCCCCTACATGTCCAGTGCCCAGCGCCTGCCGAACGGCAACACCTTCGTCGCCGAGGGTTCCTTCGGGCGCCTCTTCGAGGTGACCCCCGGCGGGGACGTGGTCTGGGAGTTCGTGGTCCCGCAGTTCCGGTCCTTCGGTGAGGGCGTGGGCCTGGAGTCCTCGGCCGGTGCCCAGAACTCCGTCTTCCGCGCCTACCGTTACTCCGCCGAAGAGCTCCCCTGGCTCTGATCCGGGGACGGCCGCCCGGCCCCCGGGCCCGCCAGCCGGGCGAGCTCGTCCCGGCGCCGGGTGAGCCGGGCGATCTCGGCGTCCAGGGCGGCGATGCGCCGGTCGACGACCGGCGCGAAGCCGCCGTTCCCGCCCGGGGAGCCGTCGCACCGGGGCGGCGGGTCCCCGGCGAGCAGCGGCAGCCGGTCCGCGCGGGTGCGCAGGTCCTCGATGGTGAGTCCGTGGGCGAGCAGCTCGCGGATGACGCGCACCAGGGCCACGTCCTCGGCGCCGTAGCGGCGCTGGCCGGACGGGGTGCGTCCGGGTGGGGGCAGCAGGCCGCGCTGTTCGTACAGGCGCAGTGCCCGCGCCGTGGTCCCCGCGGCGGCCGCCGCGTCACCGATCCGCATTCCGCTGCCCGTCCCCTCGTCCGTCGTCGGCCGTCCGTCGTCCCGTGCCCGTCTCCGTCACCCCCCGCCTAGGGGAGCCGTACCACCACCGCGCCGAAGTGGCGGCCCGCGATGAGGTCCGGCAAGGCCGCCGCGGCCCGGTCCAGCCCCTCGATCTCGGTGTGGGGGAAGCGGATCTCCCCGGAGCGCAGCCACCCGCCGAACCGGCGGTTCCACTCGCTCTCCACATCGGGGTGGTCCGCGCCGCTGTACCCGTGCAGGGAGATGCCGCGGAGCACCAGGTGGAAGGTGTCGATGGCGACGGGTGCCCGGTCGCCCGCCGTATCGGGCGAGAGCTGCCCGCCGAGGGCGCCGACCAGTGCCACCCGGGCTCCCTGCCGGGCCGCTCCCAGGGCGGCCGCCAGCTGCGCGCCGCCCACCGTGTCCAGGACCACGTCCACCCCCTCGGGGGCGGCCTCGCGGAGCTGCTCCGGGAAGGGCTGCCGGCCGGGCGCGTCCACGAGCACGTGGTCGTAGCCCAGTTCGCTCACGAGGCGCTCCGCCTTGTGCGGGGAACGGGTGGTGCCGATCACCCGTGCGGCTCCGAGCAGCCGGGCGATCTGGCCGGCCAGCGTCCCCACCGCTCCCGCGGCGCCGGTGACCAGGACGACGTCGCCCGGGCGGACCCGGGCCAGCCGGGTGAGGGCCCCGTACGGCGCCGCTCCCTGGGCGAGGTGCGCCACCGGCGAGGGCAGCACCTCATCGGCCGGGACGGCCTGCTCGGCGGGCAGCAGGGCGTGGTCGCACCAGCCCGCCATGTGGACCACGAGGTCCCCGGCGCGCAGGCGGCCGTCACCCGGGGCCGCGACCACCTCGCCGACGGCGGGTCCGAAGAGGGCGTCCCCGGCGGCGAGGGAGGGCAGCGGCAGCCCTTCGGTGCGGCCTCCGATGAGGGTGCGCAGTCCGGGGAAGACCAGGAAGTACCGGTTGCGCACGAGCACCTGGCCGGGTTCCGGGGCGGCCAGGGGTGTCCGGTCGAGGCGGAAGTGCCGGGGTTCGGGCAGGCCGTCGGGGACGGCGGCGAGCCGGATCCGGAGTGCGGTGCGGGGCAGGGCTGCGGTCGTCATGCGCGGCCTCCTGAAGGCTCGGGCGGGCGGGTGCGCAGACGCTAACCCCTGACCCGCGGGTCAGGGGCAAGCAGCGGCCGGGGGCCGGACGGCACGGGTCTCGTGCCGTCCGGCCCCGGGTGGGGGTTTCGCGGGTGTCAGCGGGTGTCAGCCGCGGTCGCGGACGGCGACGATGCCGTTGAAGACGCCGATGTAGGCGGTGCCGTCCGGGCCGAGGGTGATCGGTGCCCAGTTGTTGTCGTACAGGGGTCCGGTGCCGGTCAGTTGGCGCCAGCGCCGTTCACCGGTGCGGAAGTCCACCGCGGTGAGGTACCAGGCGTCGATGCCCCAGGCGTTGGGCTCCTTCTCGTAGAAGTAGAGCAGCCCGTTGGCGGTGGAGAGCTTGGGCACGGTGGAGGGCGAGCGGATCCCGCTCTCCCACACCGTGTCGCAGCCGCTGCCGTCGGCGCGGACGTCGATGCGGCTGACGCCGCCGACGACGGACTTGCCGAGGAGCAGGGTGGTGGGGTTCTCGTAGCCGTAGTTGTTCTCGACAACGATGCTGTTGCCCCAGGTGATCAGGGAGTTGTCGGTGGTCGAGGCCCCGGATCCGAAGACCGGGACCTTGCAGACCAGCCGCCGGTCCGCCGGGACGTCCGTGCCCCGGCGGTAGACCAGGACGTTCATCCGGTCGTCGGCGTTGTCGGTGATGGCGACGTAGCCGTTGCCGAAGAGGTCCGGGGTGGTGCCCGAACCCTGGTTCACGGAGCCGGGTTTGGCTGCCGTACCCCGGTCGTAGGTCTGGCGCCACTGCACCTCGGGGGTGCCGTCGGCGGAGGCCCGGAAGCTGTAGAGCGCGTGGTCGGTGACGATGGAGACGCCGTCCACGGCGACCGAGAAGGAGTTCTGGATCTCCTCGCCGCGCAGCTGGACGGAACGGATCTGCGAGGTCGCCGGGTCCACGGTGCCCACGCGGCCCTGGCGGGTGACCCACCAGATGCGGCCGTCCCAGTCGGGCATGACGGAGGTGACGGGGTCACAGGTACCGCTGGGCCACAGGTTGGTCCAGCTGACGCAGTCGTGCGGGACCTGGCCGGTGAGGTCCCAGTCGTCGTCGACGGTGAACTTCCAGCTGCCGTCCGGGTTCTGGGAGTGGGACAGGCGCAGGATGTGCTGGCGGGAGTCGGCCAGCACGGCCCGGTCCTGGTTGTCCAGGTAGAAGTAGGCGCCGCCCGAGGTGTCCTTGAATATCTTCGAGAAGTCGAGCGAGGTGATCGCCTCGACCGTCGAGGAACGCTGCGGGAGCTGGTGTTCCGCGAGCGTGGCGAGCGTACGGGGATCGAGGAGCTTGACCTTGAAGCCGGAGAAGGTGCCGCACACCGTGACCAGGCGGCCGCCCGTGTCGAAGGTGGCGGTGGCGCACTCGCCGCCGAGGGCGGCGATCTTCTCGCTGGTCACCTGCGGGTCCTTGCCGAGCGGCCCGGACCAGGGGGACGTGGCACTGCCGGCCGCGTCGGAGTGCATGCCGCTGCGGCCGTTGGGCGCGAGGTGGGGGTGCTGCGGCGGGGCTTGCCCGGGCAGCGGGGCGGCAGTGGCGGGGCTGCCGTCGTAGTGGCTGACCAGCCGGTGTCCGGGGGCCTTGGGTATGTCCTCGGCCTGGGCCGGGGAGATCCCGTACAACGCCGTGAGGGCGGCGAGCACCGGGACCACGGCGCAGTTCAGCGTTCTTCGGAGCATGCGGGGGCTTCCTCCGTCTCTCTTCACTCTTGTTGACAATGCGTCTGACATCGCGCCGCCGCCCGACGCTAGGTCGCGTTGTCCGAAGAGTCCATGGAGGTGCCGGATGATTCATGAACGCGCAACAGTCGCCCCGGGGCTACGGCTTGAGGCCGGAGACGACGTTCGCGGTGGCGGCCAGGCCGTTGTGGATCGTCGCGGCCATGCTGCTGCTCGCGAGGTAGAAGCCCAGCAGGACGCAGACGAGGGCGTGCGAGAACTTGAGACCGCCGCTGCGCACGAAGATCCACGCGAGGACGAGGAGCAGGACGACCACGGAGAGGGAAAGCACCATCGAAACCTCCTTACTCGGCGCCATGGTGGCGCAGCCAGGGGTGCCTCCGGGCGAAAGACGTGTCCGCCGTACGGGTGTTGACCGTCCGTGACGGGCGGTCAGTCCTTGACGATCTCGTCCCAGTGGGTCGTACGGTCGCACCAGCGGGCGAGCAGCACCGGGTCGTGGCCCACCGCGAGGAGCCCCGCCCCGGACTCGGCCCGGTACTCCTCGACCACGCCGACCAGGGCGGCCGTGGTGGAGGCGTCCAGCATCGCGGTCATCTCGTCGCAGACCAGCCAGCGCGGACGCAGCACCAGGGCCCGGGCCAGGCAGGCGCGCTGGAGCTGACCGTCGCTGACCTCGTGCGGACGGCGGCCGAGCAGATCCGCCCCGAGGCCGACGCGTTCGGTCAACCCGGGCAGGGTGGACTCCACTTCCGCCCGGCGGCCGGTGGCCCGCAGTGGCTCGGCGACCAGGTCGTACAGGCTCAGGCGGGGGTCGGCGGAGAGCCGGGGCTGCTGGAAGACGACACCGACCGCGGTGCGCAGGGAGCGGGGGGCCCGGTGGCGGAAGCCGGTCACGGCGTGGCCGTCGAGGGTCACGCTCCCCCGGTCGGGACGGTGCAGCAGGGCGGCGACCCGGGCGAGCGTGGACTTGCCGCAGCCGCTGGGCCCCAGCAGGCCGAGGGAGGCACCGGGGTGCAGGGTGAGGCGGGCTCCGCGTACGACGGGGTCGCGGCGGTCGTACCCGGCGGTGATGTCCTTGAGCTCAAGCACGGTGGCAGGCCACCCCTTCGGTGAGCACGGGCCGTTCGGCGCGGCAGAGCGCGTCGGCGAGGGGGCAGCGGGCGGCGAAGGCGCAGCCGTCGGGCAGGGCGCCGAGTTCGGGCGGGGCGCCGGGCACGGGGACGAAGGCGCGTTCGGGCAGGGCTTCGAGGAGTCCGCGGGCGTAGGGGTGGCGGGGGCCGGGCGCGCCGAAGAAGGCGCGGGCCGGGGACAGTTCGACGATCCGTCCGGCGTACATGACGGCGACGGTGTCCGCGATGCGCTCCGCCGCGGCGAGGTCGTGCGTGATCATCAGCAGCGCCCGGCCGGCGTCGCGGGTGTGGGCGCGCAGTTCGTCGGCGGTGCGGTGGACGAGGTCCCGGTCGAGCCCGGTGGTCGGCTCGTCGGCGAGCAGCAGCGGCGCGTCGCCGACGAGCGCGAGGGCGGTGGCGGCGCGCTGGGCGAGGCCGCCGGAGAGTTCGTGGGGGTAGCGGTCGAGGTGGTCGGCGGGAAAGGCCGCCCGGGCACCCGCCGCCTGCGCCGCCACCCGCACCCGGCCCCGCGAGGGGCGCCTCCGGCGCCGCGGGAACAGCCGCGGCGCGGCCCCGGAGGCGGGCGCGGACGCCGACGCCGAGGCGTGCCCCGAGGCAGGCTCGCACCCGGACACGGACGCGGGCCCGGACACGGACGCAGACGTGGGGTCGTGCGTGGGGGCGGGCGTGGGCTCGGGCCTGGGCTCCGGATCGTCCGGGCCCAGTTCTCGGACGGTTTCCTCCAGGTGGGACCGGACGGTGCGGACCGGGGTGAGGTGCGCCGCCGGGCTCTGCGGGACCAGGCCGACGCGGCGGCCCCGTACCGTCCGGGCGAGGGTGCGTTCGTCGGCGGCGAGCAGGTCCAGGCCGTCGGCCAGCCGGGCCGATCCCGCGGTCTCGGCGTTGCCCGGGAGCAGGCCGAGCAGGGCGGAGGCGAGCACGGACTTGCCGCAGCCGCTCTCCCCGACGAGGGCCAGGCACTCGCCGGGGGCGAGCCGGAAGCCGGCGTCGGTGACGGCCTCGACGTAGCGGCCTGCGGGCATCCGGAAGCGGACGGAGAGCCCCTCGACGCTGAGCACTGCCGGAGCAGCGGGCGCGGCGGGCGCGTCGGGCACCGCCCGCGCGGCGGGTACGGGGTGGTTCACAGCGAGAGCTCCGAGCGGCGGCGGGGATTGAGGCGGTCGCGCCAGGCGCCCGCAAGCCCGGCGATGGCCAGGGTCGGGACGATCAGGAGCAGGCCGGGGAAGAGCGCGGGCCACCAGTCGCCGGCCAGCAGGGAACCCCGCGCGCTCTGGACGAGGGAGCCGAGGCTGGCCTGGTGCGCGGGCAGCCCCAGGCCCAGGAAGGACAGCGCGGACTCGTGCCACATCGCGTGCGGGACCATCAGCACGGCGGCCAGGCCCGCCTGCGGGAGGACGCCCGGCACGAGGTGCCGTACGGCGACCCGCCACCGCGAGGCGCCGCCCGAGACCGCCGCGTCCACGTACGGCCGGCCCCGCAGGGACAGGACCTCCGCGCGGACGATGCGGGCCGTCGACAGCCAGTGGGTCACGGCGACCGAGACGATCACCGGCCAGACGCCCGGCCGGAACATCGCCACGACGAAGATGCCGAGGAGCAGGTGCGGGATCGAGGACAGCGCGTCCACCACCCGCATCACCAGACGGTCCGTCCAGCCGCCCAGGGCGCCCGCGGCCGCGCCGACCGCGGTGCCGAGCACGGTGGCGGCGAGCGCCGCGACCAGGCCGACGGCCAGTGAGACGCGCAGCCCGTAGACGCACCGCAGCAGCAGGTCGCGTCCGACGTCGTCCGTCCCGAAGGGATGGGCCCACGAGGGCGGGAGGAGCTTTGCCGACAAGTCGACCGCCTGCTGGTCCAGCTGTGCCAGCGGCGGGACCAGCAGCACGGCTGCCACGGCCAGGGCGACGAAGGCGGCCGAGGCCCGCACGCGCAGGGTCCGCGTCGAACGCCGGGTGCGTCCCGCGGACCTCCACTCACGGTCCTGGGTCCGGCCCGCGGTCAGGTCAGCCATCGAAGCCCACCCTGGGGTCGGCCAGCCCGTAGAGCAGGTCGGACAGCAGGTTCCCCGCCAGCACCGCCGCGGTGGCCAGCACGGTCAGGGCCGCCAGCAGCGGGAAGTCCACCGAGGTGGCCGCCTGGACGGTCGCCGCGGCGATGCCCGGCCAGCTGAAGACGGTCTCGACGAGCAGGGCGCCGGTGATCAGTTCCGGGACCCGCGAGCCGATCAGGGTCAGCATCGGCAGCATGCCGGAGCGGAGGCCGTGCCCGAGCAGGACGGTCCGCTCCGCCAGGCCCCGCGCGCGGGCCCCGCGTACGGGGTCCTCCGCGAGCGCGTCGGCCACGCCCTGGCGGACGTACAGGAAGAACCAGGGGAGTTGGGACAGCCCCAGCACCAGTGCGGGCAGCACCAGGTGCGAGGCGACCTGCCCGAAGGTGACCACGTCGCTGCCCGCGTCCGTCAGGCCGCCGGAGGGCAGGGCGCCCAGCCGGACCGAGAAGAACCAGATGGCCAGCAGGCCCAGCCAGAACGCCGGGGCGGCTTCCAGGGTGTACGCGAGGCCGGACACGGCCCGGTCCAGGAGGCCGCCCGGCCTGCGCGCGGCGAGCACGCCGAGCCCGGTGCCGGCGAGCACCGCCAGGGTGAAGGCGCAGGCCGCGAGCAGGGCGGACCAGCCCAGCCGCCCGGCGATGACGTCGGCGACCGGCTGCCGCATGACGGACGAGGTGCCGAGGTCTCCGGTGAGTGCCGAGGTGAGCCAGTCCCACCAGCGCGTGACCAGCGGCTGGTCCACGCCCAGATTGGCCCGCAGCTCGTCCAGGCGGTCCTGGGAGGCGGTGAGGCCGGCGGTGCCCGCGTACGCCTTCACGGGGTCGAAGGGCGACAGCGCGGCGACGGCGAAGACCCCGAAGGTGACGGCGAGCAGGACGGGGGCGGCGAAGAGGGTCCGCCGCCCCGCCATGCGCGCCATCGGCCCCCAGGGGAGCCGGACGGAGCGGGAGGTCACTGTGCTCGGCTCACTTCTGCTTCGGCTTCCAGCTCTCGACGTTCCACCACGGGCCGGAGCCGAGGCCGTGGTCGTGCGGCTCGACCTGGGTGGTGAGCCCCTCCCACTTGTCGTTCACGACGTACAGGTGGTCGATGTGGGTGAGGAAGACGTAGCCCGGGTCCTTCACGAGCTCGCGCTGCACGGTGTCGTAGGCCGCCTTGCGGGCGGCCGGGTCACCGCTCCTGCGGGCGTCGGTGAGGGCCTGGTCCACCGTCGGGTTGGCGTAGCGGGCCATGTTGTTGAAGCCGTCGCCCGCGAGGGAGGAGGTCAGCAGCTGGTACTGGTCGAAGTCGGGGTCGGCCGGGGAGCCGCCGCCGGCGAGGACCGCATCGGTCTTCATCCGGGGCTCGATGACCTCCCAGGTGCCGGCCTCGGTCCTGACCTCGATGCCCGCCTTCTTGGCGTCGGAGGCGAAGGCGAGCGCGTGGTCCTGGCGGATCTTGTCGCCGGAGGTGTACCAGAGCGGGAAGGAGGCGCGGACCCCGTCCTTGACGCGGATGCCGTCGTCGCCCGGCTTCCAGCCGGCCTCGTCGAGGATCTGCCGTGCCCGGTCGGGGTCGTACGGGCGCTCGGTGCCCTCCGCGAACCAGGGGCTGCCGGTGGGGACGGGTCCGTAGGCGGGCTTGCCCGCGCCTTCCAGGAGCTTGTCGACCATGGCGCCCCGGTCCACGGCGACGTCCAGCGCCCGGCGGACGGCGACGTCACCGGTGACCTTGTTCTCCGTCGGGAGGGTCACGTTGCGGTAGTCGAAGGTCTTGGCCGCGTACGTGCGCGCGGCGCCCTTCTCGAAGCCCTTGGCGAGGTTCGGCGGGAGGATCGCCGCGTCCAGCTCGCCGGAGCGCAGCCGGGTGAGGCGTACGTCGTCGTCCTTGATGACGGCCATGGTGAACTTCTTCACGGCGGGCTCGCCGCCCCAGTAGCCGGGATTGGCCTTGAAGCTGAGCTTCTCGCCCTTGGACCAGCCGGTGAGCACGTACGGGCCGGTCCCGACGGGCTGCGTGGTGAAGTCCCCGCTGTTCACGTCCTGCCGTCCCGCGACGTGCTCGGGGGCGATGGGCAGGACGGTGCGCTCGGCGAACGGCGCGTAGGGGTACTTCAGGGTGAAGACGACGGTGTCGTCACCGCGGGCCTCGACGCTCTCGACGGCGTCCAGTTCCGTCTTGGACGCGTTGTTCGTCGCGGGGTCGAGGATGGTCCGGTAGGTGAAGACGACGTCCTTGGCGGAGAAGGGCACCCCGTCGCTGAACTTCACGCCCTGGCGCAGGACGTAGGTGTAGGTGCGCCCGTCCGCGGAGACCTCGGGCAGGGCCTGGGCCAGCGCGGGCTTCAGCTTCATGTCCGCGTCGTGCGTGAGCAGTCCGTCGAAGACCTTGGAGTTGCCGTCCTTGCCGTAGCCCAGGAGCGGGCTGAGGCTCTCCGGTTCGGTGGCGATGCCCACCACGGCGGAGGCTGCGTCCCCGGTACCCGCCGCGGCTCCTCCCGCGGGGTTCGAGCAGGCCGCCACGCCCGTGATGAGTGCGGCGGCCAGCATCGTGCCGGCCGCTCCCCGTACTGTCCGGGCCGTCATGCTGTGCACATCCCTGTTTACGATCATCTGTTATTGCAAAGAGATCGCAATAATGCCAGACGAGGGCAGAAGAAGACGAACCGGGCCACATCGAGGACCATTTCCGGCCACCGGTCCGACCGCGCACGGGTCTTGCCGGGCCTCCGCCCCGCGTGCCATATATGTCTAGACCTTTACGAGGACGCGGAAGAAGGCACCCCCCGTGCGACGCACCGCCCCCACGCTCGCCCTCTGCCTGGCCCTCTGGGGTGCGGCGGCGTGCACCGCCGCCGACACCGAGCCCCCGCCCGCCCCGGCCGGGCTCACCGCCCAGGCCGGCAGCGCCACCACCGTGCACGTCATGTGGGAGGCCGCGGCGCCCCGCGACGGGGTGACCGGCTACCAGGTCTTCCAGGGCGGCCAGCTGGTCCGGGAGCTCCCGGCCGAGAAGACCATGACGGATGTCACGGGGCTCAGCCCGCAGACCGGCTACGCGTTCACCGTCCGGGCCCGGGACGCCGCCGGGAACCTCTCCGCGGACAGCCCGGCCGCCCAGGTGACCACCCCGGAGGCCAAGGCCGAGGACCGCTCGCCGCCCACGGCCCCCGCGACGACCACGGCCCGCCCCACCGGCCCGCGCACCGCCCGGGTGTCCTGGTCCGCGGCGACGGACGACACGGGCGTGACGGCATACGACGTCTACCAGGGCGGTGTCCGGATCCACACGGCCGGCCCGGCCGAGAGCGGCACCGACCTCACGGGTCTCCAGCCCGACGCCGTCTACACCTTCACCGTCCGGGCCCGGGACGGGGCGGACAACTCCTCCTCCGACGGCCCCGCGGTGGACGTGACCACCCCGCCCGCTTCCGGACGGGGACCGGGCACCGCACCCGCCGAGTTCACCGCCACCGCCTCACCGGGCACGGTCACCCTGACGTGGACGGCCCCGGAAACCGGCCGCGAGACCAGCGAGTACCAGCTCTACGTCAACGAACAGCCCACGACCGTCATCCAGTTCGGTGCAGGAGCGGTACCGAGCGGCAGAGCCGAACACCAGCTCACCGTGACCGAGCCGGCGGGTACCGTCTGGGCCGTGAAACTGCGGGCCAGACTGCCCGACGGCAACTGGGGCGCCTTCTCCGCCGAACGCCGGATCGTGCTCGTAGCGTGAAATCCGACAGTCGATCTGGCTCGATCGGCACTGCCGCGAAATAAGATCACGCACAATACATCCGTGTTCGGTGAGTACTCGGTCAACAACAATCAGGCAGGACCCGCGGACGGCGACCCTGCGCCAGACTGTGGCGCCGTGCCGGGAAACCTGCCGCCGGAATCGGCGAGCTTCGTCGGCCGGGAGCACGAACTCGGCTTATTGAAAGACCTCTTGGGGGAACGGAGACTGATCACCCTCACCGGGGTGGGCGGTGTCGGCAAGTCCCGCCTCGCCCTGCGCGCCGTCAGCGGCGGCCGCCAGGCGCGGCGCGACGGCGTCTGGTGGGTGGAGCTGTCGCCGATGCGCGACCCGGCTCTGCTCACCACCACCGTCGCGCACGCCATCGGCCTCGCCGACCATTCCTCGCGCCCCCTGGACGAGGAACTGTGCGCCTGGATGGCCGACAAGGACCTCCTCCTCGTCCTCGACACCTGCGAGCACCTGGTGGCCGAATGCCGGCACCTGGTGGGCGAACTCCTGCAGTCCGCACCCGGACTGACCGTGCTCGTCACCTCCCGTGAGCCGCTCGGCTCCCCCGGGGAGACCCTCTTCGAAGTCCGCCCGCTGCCCTGCGACGGCCCCGACAGCGACGCCCTCGCCCTCTTCCGGACACGCGCCCTCGCCGCCACCCCCAGGGCGGCCGCCGCCTTCGAGGACCCGGCGCTGTGCGCCGTCGCCGCCGAGGTGTGCCGCCGCCTGGACGGGATCCCGCTCGCCCTGGAACTCGCCGGTGCACGGCTGCGGTTGTGGACGCTGGAGGAGATGGCCGAACGGCTCGGCACCCGCCTCGACGTCCTGTCCGACCCCCGCCCCGAACTGCTGCCGCGGCACCGGACGATGCGCACCGCGATCGGGTGGAGCCACGAACTGTGCGAGCCGCTGGAACGGCTGCTGTGGGCCCGGCTCTCGGTCTTCACGGGGGACTTCGACGTCGCCGCCGCCCGCGCCGTGTGCTCCGGCGGCCCGCTGCCCGCCGCGCGGGTGGAACGGGTACTGGCCGGCCTGGTCGCCAAGTCGGTGGTCCGCTGCACCGACGAACGGGGGGCGGGCGCCCGCTACCGGATGCTCGACACGATCCGCGAGTACGGCCACGACTGGCTGGACGAGCTCGGTGAGACCCGGGTCGTCGCCGACCGCCACGCGCACTGGTACGCGGCCCTCGCCCAGGCCGCCGACCGCGGCTGGCTCGGCCCCTCCCAGGTGGACTGGTACCGCAGGACGACCGCCGAGCACCCCCAGCTGCGCACGGCCCTGGAACACCTGCTGGGCGCCGACCCGACGGCCGCGCTGGAGATGGCCGGCGCCCTGTGGTTCTACTGGTTCGCGTGCGGGCACGTGCACGAGGGCCGGAACTTCCTGGAACGGGCCCTGCGGGCCGCCCCGCACGCCGGAGCCGCCTACACCCAGGCGCTGTGGGCCCTCGGGCTGACGACCCTGCTCCAGGGCGACCTGGCCGTGTCCCGGGAGCTCGGCATGGAGTGCACCCGTGAGGCGGCCCGGCTCGCGGACCCCGAGCGGGAGCTGCGGGCGGCCTATCTGCACGCGGTGGCGGTCCTCATGCCCGGGGACCCCGTACGGGCCCTGGAACTGGCCGGTCCGCGGGCCCGGGCGGGCCACGGCGGCCGGACCAGCGCGCCCGGCTGGCTGCTGTGCCGCCTGGCCACGGGGTACGCACTGTGCGACCTCCAGCGCTACGAGGAGGCGGCCGAGGAGGCACGGGCCCTGCGGGAGGCCTGCGCGGAGCTGGGCGAGCGCTGGCTGCGGGCCTACGCGGACTACATCCTGGCGGTGTCGGCGCTGGGCCTGGGCCACCACGGCGAGGCCGCCCGGCACGTCCGGGCGATGCTGTCCGGGAAACGGCTGCTCGGCGACCGCTTCGGCATCGCGCTGGGCCTGGACGTACTGGCGGCGGCGGTGGCGGCGCTGGGCGACGGGGAACTGGCGGCGCGGCTGCTGGGCACCGGGCACGCCTGGTGGCGCACGGTGGGGCGGCCGCAGATGGGCGGCTCGCCCTCGCTGACGGCCCTGCGGGACCGAGGCGAGCGCCAGGCGCGGGCGGCGATCGGTGACGCGGCCTTCGAGGCGGCGTTCCTGGGCGGCGCGGCGGCGCCCACCGGCTGAGCGGCTGCCGGTGGGCGCGCCGGGTCCTGGGCTCCCGTCAGTACGGGAGGGGTCTGCCCGACGGTGTGCGCAGGTCCAGGTCTCGGGGGGCGGGCTTGGGGACGGGCTTGCGGATCAGCTGCTGGCGCATGCTGCCTCCTCGGTCAGACCAGGGCCGGGCGGCGGGGTTCCACCGCGCGGCCGTCGGGGAGCAGTTCACCGGTGTCGTCGAAGACCACCGCGCCGTTGCAGAGCAGGCTCCAGCCCTGTTCGGGGTGGAAGGCCACGGTGCGGGCGGCATCATGATCGGCGCTGTCGGCCGTAGGGCAGGGGGGCTGGTGGGAGCACATGGCGCACCTCCTCGCAGAGTGGGGCGGGAGGGCCGGTGGTCACCCGGTCGAATCCGCGATCCACGGTGGCGGTGAGTATTGCTGATCGCCACCCCTGGACGGAACCCATATTCGTGGTCCAGTTCAGGGTGTGTATGCCCGATTACGATGCGCTCATGCCCGTTATCCGGATCGTTCACCGCACGTTCCTGCCGCCCTCCGAGGCATGGCTGAGGCTGACGGACTGGGAGCGGCACGGCGCCCAGGTCCCCCTCACGCGGACGATCGTCACGACGGCGCCGCCGAACGGAGCCGGGACGGTCTTCACGGCGCGCACCGGAGTGGGCAGGATCACCTTCGACGACCCGATGGAAGTCGTGCTCTGGCAGCCTCCGACGCCGGGGGCGCCGGGCACGCCGGGGCTGGTCCGCCTGGAGAAGCGCGGGCGGACGGTGACGGGCTGGGCGGAGATCGAGGTCAGGCCGGTGCCCGCCGGGGGCAGCGAGGTCCACTGGCGCGAGTCCCTGCGCGTACGCCCCCTCCCCCGGTTCCTGGACCCCCTGGTCACGGCGGCGGGGCGGGTCTTCTTCGGCCGCGCCCTGCGCGGCCTGCTGCGCCCCTGAGCCCGGGGCGCCCGGGGCGGCGCCCAGGGCGCGGCCGGGCGTGACCCGGGCACGGCCCGGGTGGGGGTCCGGGCCGTGGCCGGGTCACGGCCGTGCGGGGGTGCGGGCGTACGGGCGTACGGGCGTACGGGCGTACGGGCTGGTGCCTAGCGGATCGGCATGTCGGAGATCGTCCGCGCGATCACCAGCCGCTGGATCTCGCTCGTGCCCTCGAAGATGGTGTAAATGGCGCTGTCACGGTGCATGCGCTCGACCGGGTACTCGCGGGTGAAGCCGTTGCCGCCGAGGATCTGGACCGCCTGGGCGGTGACCTTCTTGGCCACCTCGCTCGCGAACAGCTTCGACATGGAGCCCTCCGCCGAGGTGAAGGGCCGGCCCGCGACCGCCATCCAGGACGCCCGCCACACCAGCAGCCGGGCCGCGTCGATCTGGGTGCGCATGTCGGCGAGCTGGAAGGCCACGCCCTGGTTGTCGATGATCGGGCGGCCGAACTGGGTGCGGGTCTTCGCGTAGTCGAGGGCGACCTCGTACGCGGCGCGCGCCGTGCCGACCGCCATGGCGCCGACGGCCGGGCGCGAGGCCTCGAAGGTGGCCATGGCCGCGTTCTTCACGCGCTCGCCGGAGCCTCCGCTGCGGGCCCGCTCGTGGGCCCGGGCGAGCCGCTCGTCCAGCTTCTCCTTGCCGCCGAGGAGGCAGGAGCCGGGGACCCGGACGTCCTCCAGCACCACTTCGGCGGTGTGCGAGGCCCGGATGCCGTGCTTCTTGAACTTCTGTCCCTGGGTCAGCCCCGGGGTGCCCGGCGGGACGATGAAGGAGGCGTGCCCCTTCGTGCCGAGGTCCGGGTCGACGACGGCCACGACGATGTGGACGTTGGCGATGCCGCCGTTGGTCGCCCAGGTCTTGGTGCCGTTCAGCACCCACTCGTCCTTGGCCTGGTCGTAGACCGCGCGGGTGCGCATCGCGCCCACGTCGGAGCCCGCGTCCGGCTCGGAGGAGCAGAAGGCGGCGACCTTCACGTCGTCCGGGGTGCCGTACATCTGCGGGATCCAGGTGCCGATCTGCTCCTCGGTGCCGTTGGCGACGACGCCGATGGCCGCGAGCCCGGTGCCCACGATCGACAGGGCGATGCCCGCGTCGCCCCAGAAGAGCTCCTCCATCGCCATCGGGATGCCGAGGCCGGTGGGGTCGAAGAACTGCTGGGCGTAGAAGTCCAGGGAGTAGATTCCGACCTTGGCGGCCTCCTGGATGACGGGCCAGGGAGTCTCTTCGCGCTCGTCCCATTCCGCGGCCGCGGGCCGGATCACGTCGGCGGCGAAGCCGTGGATCCAGTCGCGGACCTGCTTCTGGTCGTCGTTGAGCTCCATGGTGAACTCCGCCATGTCCCCTCCAGCTGTCTGTGCTCGTCCACGTGCATGTTACTACCGGTAACCGGCAGAGTGGCCACAGTCTGTTACCGGCGAGTAAGCACTGTCAAGCAGCGTCGGAACACCCGGAGGACCACCACCGATTCGATCGCGAGGGTGTGCGGGGTGTTACGTTGCGTGGGCGTCACGCACATCGCAAGGGCGGGGAGAGAAACACGTCATGGAGACCACGCAGCGGGCCGGCGAGCCGGGAGCGGCCGAACGCCGGCGGCGGGAACTGCTCGAAGCGGCCGACCGGGTCGTGCTCAGGGACGGCCCGAAGGCCTCCATGAACGCCATCGCGGCCGAGGCGGGGATCACCAAACCCATCCTCTACCGGCACTTCGGCGACAAGGCGGGGCTCTACCAGGCCCTCGCCGTCCGGCACACGGACGCCCTGCTCGACTCGCTGCGGGCGGCGCTCGACGCACCGGCCGAGCGCAGGCAGCGGGTGGAGGCCACGCTGGAGACCTACCTGGCCGCCATCGAGGCCCGCCCGCAGGTCTACCGCTTCCTGATGCACCCGGCCGAGGACCCGCAGGCCACCGAGCGCGGATTCGACGTCGGCCAGCACTCGGCCCCGCTGCTGCGCCGGCTCGGCGAGGAGCTGGCCCAGGTCATCGGCGAACGCGTGGACCTCGGCCCCGGCGGCGAACGCCTCGCCCGCATCTGGGGCCACGGCATCGTCGGCATGATGCACGCGGCCGGGGACTGGTGGCTCGTCGAACGCCCCTGCACGCGTGCGGAGCTGGTCGCAGGCCTGACCGACCTCCTGTGGGGGCGGCTGGCCACGGCGGGCAACCGGGCCGACGGCCCCGGCTTCTGAGAGGGGGCCGGGCCGGGCCGCCCGGCCGGCCCGGCTCAGACCGCCGAAGCCCCGGCGCCCCACGGGGTCTTGCGGATCGCCCGGCGGAGCCTGCGCGCGCGCAGCCCCGTGACCCGGTCCGCGTACACCGTGCCCGCCAGGTGGTCGCACTCGTGCTGGAGGCAACGGGCGAAGAAGCCCGTACCGGAGATCCGCACGGCGGCTCCGTCGGAGGTGACCCCCTCGACCACCGCGTGGTCGAAGCGGGCCGTGCCCGCCTCCAGGCCCGGCAGCGAGAGGCAGCCCTCGGGGCCGAGGAACTCGTCCCCGTCGGCCGTCAGCAGGCGGGGGTTGACCACGTGCCCGACGTGGCGGACGTCCTCGTCGTCGGGGCAGTCGTATACGAACACCCGCTGCCCGACGCCGATCTGGTTCGCTGCGAGGCCGACGCCCTCGTGGGCGTACATCGTCGCGAACATGTCCTCGATGAGCCGGTCGAGGGCCGGGCCGAACTCGGTGACCTCCGCGCAAGCGGAATGGAGCACCGGATCGCCCAGCAGGCTCATGGTGCGGACGATGCCGGAGGTACCGGGGATGGGGCGCTGTCGCATGGCGGTAAGAGTACGACGGGCGAATATATGAGGAGATCTGCGGCGACCCGGGGGCGCCGCGGTCAAGGCCCCGGCAGGTACTGGATAGGCTGGGGCCGACCGACGCAAGGAGGACAAGGGACGATGGCAGGCAACACGGAGCCGCTTTCGCCGCGGGCCAAGCTGGCCGTGACGGCGGGCAAGGCCGCGGCGGCGGTGTCGCGGGCCGCGGGACGCGGAAGCGGATCGGTGATCGGTGGCAAGGTCGCACTCAGGCTCGACCCCGATCTCCTCGGAGCGCTGGCGCAGCATCTCGATGTCGTCCTCGTCTCCGCGACGAACGGCAAGACCACGACGACCCGGCTGATCGCGGAGGCCCTGCGGGCCAGCGGTCCGGTCGTCTCCAACGCCCTCGGCGCGAACATGCCGGCGGGCATCACCTCGGCACTGGCGGGCGGCTCGGACGCCAAGTACGGCGTCATCGAGGTCGACGAGAAGTACCTGGCCGGAGTGGCCCGGGACGTCACCCCCAAGGTGATCGCCCTGCTGAACCTCTCGCGCGACCAGCTGGACCGCGCCGCCGAGACCCGCATGCTCGCGGAGAAGTGGCGCGAGGGCCTCTCGGGCTCGAAGGCGGTCATCGTCGCGAACTGCGACGACCCGCTGATCGTCTGGTCGGCCTCCTCGTCCCAGAACGTGGTGTGGGTCGCGGCCGGCCAGGAGTGGAAGGACGACGCCTGGTCGTGCCCCTCCTGCGGTGGCGTGATGCAGCGCCCGGGCGACGACTGGTTCTGCGGCGAGTGCGGTTTCCGCCGCCCCACCCCCAGCTGGGTGCTCTCCGGCGACCACGTGCTCGACCCGCACGGCAGCGCCTGGCCGATCCACCTCCAGCTGCCCGGCCGCGCCAACAAGGCGAACGCCGCCACCTCGGCCGCAGTGGCCGCGGTCTTCGGCGTCCCGCCGCAGGTGGCCCTGGAGCGGATGTACCAGGTGCAGGCCGTGGCCGGCCGCTACGACGTGGTGAACTTCCAGGGCCGCGAACTGCGGCTGCTGCTCGCCAAGAACCCGGCCGGCTGGCTGGAGACGTTCTCGCTGATCGACCCGCCGCCGACCCCGGTGATCCTCTCGGTGAACGCGCGCGGCGCCGACGGCACCGACACCTCCTGGCTGTGGGACGTGGACTACCCGCGCCTGGCGGGCCACCCGATCTTCGTGATCGGTGACCGCAAGCTGGACCTGGCGGTCCGCCTCGAGGTCGCGGGCCTGGACTTCCGGGTGTGCGAGACCCTCGACGAGGCCGTGCAGCTGGCGCCGCCCGGACAGATCGAGCTGATCGCCAACTACACCGCCTTCCAGGACGTGCGCCGCCGCGTCGGCAACTAGTACCCATAAGGACAAGAGCATGAGCGACAACAGCCTGCGTCTGGTGTGGGTCTACCCCGACCTGCTCAGCACGTACGGAGACCAGGGCAACGCCCTCGTGGTGGAGCGCCGCGCGCGCCAGCGCGGCCTGGACGTGCAGCGCGTGGACGTGCGCAGCGACCAGCCGATCCCCACCTCGGGCGACATCTACCTGATCGGCGGCGGTGAGGACCGCCCGCAGCGGCTGGCCGCGGAGCGCCTGGTGCGCGACGGCGGTCTGGAGCGGGCCGTCTCGAACGGGGCGATCGTCTTCTCCGTCTGCGCCGGTTACCAGATCCTCGGCAACGAGTTCGTCAACGACATGGGCGAGCGCCAGCAGGGCCTCGGCCTGCTCGACGTGGTGACCGTGCGCGGCGAGGGCGAGCGGTGCGTCGGCGACGTCCTCGCCGACATCGACCCGCGCCTGGGCCTGCCGCAGCTGACGGGCTTCGAGAACCACCAGGGCGTCACCCACCTCGGTCCGACGGCGCGGCCGTTCGCCCGGGTGAGCATGGGCCGCGGCAACGGCACCGGCGACGGCACCGAAGGCGCGTACAACGACACCGTGTTCGGCACCTACATGCACGGTCCCGTGATGGCGCGCAACCCGCACATCGCGGACCTGCTGCTGAAGCTGGCCCTCGACGTGAACGCGCTGCCGGCCATAGACGACCGGTGGTACGACGCGCTGCGCGCCGAGCGCATCGCGGCGGCGACGCAGCCCGCGTAGCGCCGCGCGGGCCGCTCATCGGGGCGGCCCCGACGCCATATGTTCGGCCCGGATTCCCTTGGGGGGACCGGGCCGACGTGGTTTCGCACGAGGTGCGCGACCAGGATGTGGAGGATGGTTCAGTCCACTGCTCCGGCGCTTGTAGGGTGACGTTAGTTCCCACCGGACGACGTGGTCCGGTCCTCGGCCACGTTGCAAAGGTCTCTTCCTGCCATGCGCATTGGTGTGCTCACTTCCGGTGGCGACTGCCCCGGCCTCAACGCCGTCATCCGCTCCGTCGTACACCGGGCCGTCGTCGACCACGGCGACGAGGTGATCGGCTTCCACGACGGCTGGAAGGGCCTCCTGGAGGCGGACTACCGCAAGCTGGACCTGGACGCCGTCGGCGGCATCCTGGCCCGCGGCGGCACCATCCTCGGCTCCTCCCGGGTCCAGCCCGCGCATCTGCGCGACGGCGTGGAGCGCGCCCGCGGGCACGTCGCCGACCTCGGTCTGGACGCCATCATCCCGATCGGCGGCGAGGGCACACTGAAGGCCGCCCACCTGCTCTCGCAGGCCGGTCTGCCGATCGTCGGCGTCCCGAAGACCATCGACAACGACATCGCGTCCACCGACGTCACCTTCGGCTTCGACACGGCCGTCGGCGTCGCCACCGAGGCGCTGGACCGGCTGAAGACCACCGCCGAGTCCCACCAGCGCGTGATGGTGGTGGAGGTCATGGGCCGCCACACCGGATGGATCGCCCTGCACTCCGGCATGGCGGCCGGCGCGCACGCGATCGTCGTCCCCGAGCGCCCCTTCGACATCGACGAGCTGACGGCGATCGTCGGCGAGCGGTTCTCCGCGGGCAAGCGCTTCGCCATCGTCGTGGTCGCCGAGGGCGCCAAGCCGCGCGCCGGCTCGATGGACTTCCAGGAGGGCGGCACGGACATGTACGGGCACGAGCGGTTCGCCGGCATCGGCAACCTGCTCGCAGTCGAGCTGGAGAACCGCCTCGGCAAGGAGGCCCGGCCGGTGATCCTGGGCCACGTGCAGCGCGGCGGCACGCCCACCGCGTACGACCGGGTCCTGGCCACCCGCTTCGGCTGGCACGCCGTGGAGGCCGCGCACCGCGGCGAGTTCGGCATGCTGACCGCCCTGCGCGGCACGGACATCGTGATGGTCCCGCTCGGCGATGCGGTGCAGACCCTCAAGACGGTCCCCGGGGACCGGTACGCCGAGGCGCAGAACGTGCTGTGACGCCCGCCCCGCGGGTGGCGGCCCCCGGGTGCGGATGCGCCCGGGGGCCCCATTACTGTGGTGGGGCGTCACAGTCAAGGGAGTGAACAGATGGATCACAACGGGCACGGCATGGACATGCACATGGACCTGCCGCCCTTCACTCTCGGTCGCGGTCTGGAGTTCTCACCCGACGGCTTCTTCCTCGTCGGCTCGCTGCTCGGGCTCGCCCTGTACGGGTGGGGCGTGCTGCGGCTGCGCAGGCGCGGGGACGCCTGGCCGCTGGGCCGGACCGTGGCCTTCACCCTGGGCGTGCTGAGCGTCGTCCTGGTGATGTGCACCAAGCTGAACGACTACGGCATGGTCATGTTCAGCGTGCACATGGTCCAGCACATGGTGATCAGCATGATCACCCCGATCCTGCTGCTCCTCGGGGCGCCGATGACACTGGCGCTGCGCGCGCTGCCGCCCGCCGCACGCGGCAGCAAGGGGCCGCGCGAGCTGCTCCTGATGCTGCTGCACAGCCGGTACATGCGGATCGTCACGCACCCGGCCTTCACCATCCCGATGTTCATCGCCAGCCTCTACGCACTGTACTTCACTCCGCTCTTCGACTTCCTGATGGAGAGCCGGACCGGGCACATCGCGATGATGGTGCACTTCCTCGCGGTCGGCCTGATCTTCTTCTGGCCGATCATGGGCATCGACCCGGGTCCGCACCGGCCCGGCTACGTGATGCGGATGCTGGAGCTCTTCGCCGGGATGCCGTTCCACGCCTTCTTCGGCATCGCGCTGATGATGGCCAGCGAGCCGATGATCAAGACGTACGCGAACCCGCCCGCTTCCCTCGGCATCGATCCGCTGCTGGACCAGCAGTGGGGCGGCGGCATCGCGTGGGCCTTCAGCGAGATCCCCTCCGTGCTGGTGCTGATCGCGCTGGTCTACCAGTGGTACCACTCCGAGCAGCGGGCGGCGAAGCGCTCCGACCGGGCCGCGGACCGTGACGGCGACCAGGAGCTGGAGGCGTACAACGCTTATCTGGCCTCACTCCAAGCGCGTGGTCAGTAGCGGATTCCCGCCTCGGCGCGCCACCATGGGGCATGACCGGATCTGTTAAGGCGATGGCTGTCATGACCTTCGCCGCTCTGGTGGCCGTCGCCGCGTATTCCGTGGCCCTCGGCAGCAACGGCTGGCTGTGGTTCGGCTGGGTGGTGCTGGGGCTCCTGACCGCCGGGATGGCCGCCTCCCGCAGCACGTGAGCGCGACCGGTGCCCGGACCGCTCGATCAGGCCAGTGTGATCAAAGGTGGCCCCGCGCTGCCGGACCGGCACTGACTGTCCGTACGATGGCCGTGACAACGGGACATCGACGGGAGCGGCCTGGTGTTCTACCACTTGCTCAAGCACGTGTTGCTCGGTCCGCTGCTGAGGCTGCTGTTCCGGCCGCGGATCGAGGGACTTGAGAACATCCCGGCAGAGGGGGCCGCGATCATCGCGGGCAACCACCTGTCGTTCTCCGACCATTTCCTGATGCCCGCGATCCTCAAGCGGCGCATCACCTTCCTGGCGAAGGCCGAGTACTTCACCGGCCCCGGGGTCAAGGGCCGGCTCACCGCCGCGTTCTTCCGCAGCGCCGGCCAGATCCCCGTGGACCGCTCCGGCAAGGACGCGGGGCAGGCCGCCCTGCGCGAGGGGCTCGGGGTACTGGCCAAGGACGAGCTCCTGGGCATCTATCCCGAGGGCACGCGCTCGCACGACGGGCGGCTCTACAAGGGCAAGGTGGGCGTGGCCGCGATGGCGCTGGGCGCGGGGGTGCCCGTCGTACCGTGTGCGATGGTCGGCACCTTCGAGATCCAGCCGCCCGGGCAGAAGATCCCCAAGGTCCGGCGGGTGACGATCCGCTTCGGCGAGCCGATGGACTTCTCCCGCTACGCGGGGCTCGAAGGCGAGCGGGCCGTCCTGCGGGCCGTCACCGACGAGATCATGTACGCCATCCTCGGACTGTCCGGCCAGGAGTACGTCGACCGCTACGCGGGCGAGGTCAAGGCCGAGGAGGAGGCCGCGCGGAAGAAGGCCCGGCGCACCTCGCGCTGAGCCTTCTCCCCCTGCGTGCCTACGCGGCCACGGGACTGCAGGTCTTACGGGACTGCAGGACCTACGGGACTACGGGCGGACCGTCTGGCGGACCGCCGGGAGCTCCTCCTGCGCCGGGAGGTCCGAGGCCGGAGCCTGCTCCAGGGACTTCGCGGCGGCCGGCGCCGGGGCGACCGGGGCGGCGTGCGAGGCGCACGTCACGTCCTTGGCGTCGACCTTGCCGGTCAGCAGGTAGGCGTCCACCCGCGTGTTGATGCAGGGGTTCACCAGACCGGTGACCCCGTGGGAGCCCGCGTCCCGCTCGGTGATCAGACGCGATCCGGCCAGCCGCTTGTGCAGCGAGACCGCACCCTTGTACGGGGTGGCGGCGTCCCGCTCGGACTGGACGATCAGCACCGGCGGCAGACCGCGCTTGGCACCGACCTCGATCGGGGTGCTCTGCTTGGACTTCCAGGTCGCGCAGGGCAGGTTCATCCACGCGTTGGACCAGGTCAGGAACGGGTACTTCGCGTGCAGCTTGCTGTTGTCCCGGTCCCACTTCGCCCAGCTGGTGGGCCACTTCGCGTCGGCGCACTCGACGGCGGTGTACACGGCGTTGCCGTTCTCGGAGGCCGCGTTGCCCTGGATGTCGGACATGTCCGGGGCGATCGCGTCGACCAGCGCCTGGGTGTCCCCGGCGAGGTACTTGCTCCAGGTCTGGGCGACGGGCACCCAGGAGGAGTCGTAGTACGGGGCGCCCTGGAAGAAGCCGATCAGCTCGGCCGGGCCGACGACCCCGCCGATCGGGTCGGCCTTGGCCGTGGCGCGCAGCTCCTGGTACTTGGCCTCGACCTTGGCGCGGGTGTCGCCGATGTGGAAGACCGCGTCGTTCTTGGCGACCCAGTCCTGCCAGTCGTGCCAGCGGGTCTGGAAGGCGACGTCCTGACCGAGGTTGGCCTCGTACCAGATGTTGTCCTGGTCCGGGTCGACCACGCTGTCGACGATCATGCGGCGCACGTGGGTCGGGAACAGGGTCGCGTAGACCCCGCCGATGTAGGTGCCGTAGGAGACGCCGAGGAAGTTCAGCTTCTGCTCGCCGAGCGCGGCGCGGATGACGTCCAGGTCGCGCGCGGTGTTCGGCGTGGTCATGTGCGGCAGCATCTCGCCGCTGCGCTCCTTGCAGCCGTCCGCGTACTCGGCGGCGAGTTTGCGCTGGGCACGCTTGTCGGCCTCGGAGTCCGGGACCGGGTCGGCCTTGGGGGCCTTCACGAACTCCTGCGGGTCGATGCAGGAGATGGGCGCCGAGTGGCCGACGCCGCGGGGGTCGAAGCCCACGAAGTCGTAGGCCTTCGAGGCGTTCACCCACAGCGGGCTCTTGGTGGTGACCCGGCGCGGGAAGCGCATGCCGGAGCCGCCGGGGCCGCCCGGGTTGTAGATGAGCGCGCCCTGGCGCTCCTCCTTGGTACCGGTGCTGCCGATCCGGTCGACCGCGATCTCGATGGTCTTGCCGAACGGCTTGGTGTAGTCGAGCGGGACCTTCACCCAGCCGCACTGGATGGGCTTCTCGAAGCCCCAGTCGGCAAGACAGTCCTTCCAGTCGATCCCGGTGCGCGCGGCGCGGGCGGCGGCGATCTGCACGCCCGCCGCCTCCGCGGCCCCGTTGTCACGGCCGGCCGAGGCCGCTCCGGCGGGCGGGGCGAGCAGCAGGCCCGCCGCGAGTGCGCCGGTGATGAGAGTGGCGGCGCTCCCGAGCGTCGCGGTGCGTATCACGTGGTGGTTCCCCCTGCGTCATGTGCCGCCGTGGGCAGCCTGGTTCGGTCGGGTTCGGTCATCCCGGGTGCAAGGGGATCCTTGTCGCTCACCAGTACCCGGCAACAGGGCGTGGCCGCGTTCTTTGCCAACCCGATAACCGGGGAGGTGTGTACCGCTGAGCGGAGCCCGCTTCGTCCCCCCGCGCCCGGCCCTCCGTCACCAGCCGTACGACTCCAGGGCCGCGTCGAGGAGTTCGCGCAGCCGCAGGGCGTCGGGGGCGAGGGCCGTGACGAGGAGGGCGGGCCCGGCCAGCGGGGTGACCGCGGCGAACTCCCCGAGTACGGCCGCCTCGGGGGGCGCCTCGGCGAAGGCCGGGTCCACGAGCAGGAGTTGGCCGAGCGCCCGGTGGCCTGCCAGTCCCGCCGGGCCGTCCCAGCCCCCGGGCGCCCCTGGTCCGCAGCGCAGCTCCTGGTCCAGGAGCGGCCGGCCGCCGCGGTTGACGGTGAGGCGGCTGCGCAGCAGGCCCGGGCTCTCCCCCGTACGGCCCAGCACCTGTTCCTCGCGCAGCAGCAGCCGTGCACCGGGGGCCAGTTCGGCCCGGGTGTGCATCCGCAGGTCACTGCCCCGTACGGAGACCAGCGGCTCCGGCAGCCAGCGCACCTCGGCTCCGTCCTCCAGGGTCAGGCGTACGTCGTAGCGCGCGGGTTCGCCGCCGCGGCCGGGCAGCGCCAGGGTGGCCGCCGCAGAGGTGAGGGCGAGCCGGGCCCCCGGTCCGGCGGTGGCCTCGACGGTGAGGTGGTCCCCGCCCAGCGGGGCGCTCATGGCACCGACCAGCACGACCCCGGCCCCGGCCCCGCGGCCCCGGACCCGGCGCAGCGCGAGCGGCCCCTCCCCCGCCAGCAGGGGCAGGGCGGTGGAGCCCCGCCCGTCGGCGACGGCGTGGATCCGGGCGGTGGCCCGCAGACCCGCAGCGGGCGGGGCCGGCACGGTGGGCGGGGTGACGGGCGGGGCAGGCGGGGCGGCAGCCGGGGCGACGGTCACCGTGCGGCCCATGCGGCGATCCGCTCGCGCACCCAGGCGGCCACCGGTGCCACCCCCTCCGGCCCGCGCAGCGACTGGAAGGCGACGGGCAGTTCGCCGCGCTGCTCGGCGGCGTCGCGGGCCATCCGGTCCAGGTCGGAGCCGACGTGGGGGGCGAGGTCCGTCTTGTTCACCACGAGCAGGTCGGCGGTGGTGACGCCGGGGCCCCCCTTGCGCGGGATGTCGTCCCCGCCTGCCACGTCGATGACGAAGATCTGGGCGTCGGCCAGGCCGCGGGAGAAGGTGGCGGTGAGGTTGTCCCCGCCGGACTCGACGAGGATCAGGTCGAGCGGACCGCTGTCCCGGAAGGCCTCCTCCAGTTCCTCGACGGCCTCCAGGTTGGCGGAGATGTCGTCGCGGATGGCGGTGTGCGGGCAGGCCCCGGTCTCCACGGCGGTGATCCGCTCCGGCGGCAGCACGGCCTCGCGGAGCAGGAACTCGGCGTCCTCGCGGGTGTAGATGTCGTTCGTGACGACGGCCATGGAGAACTCGCTGCGCAGGGCGCGGCAGAGCGCGGCGACGGTGGCGGTCTTGCCGGAGCCGACGGGCCCGCCGAGGCCGATGCGCAGGGCCCGGCGCGAGCCGTCCGCGCGCAGGGGCGCGGCGCTGTGGGTGTGCCGGTGCGGGTAGGTCACGGCGTGGTCGAGGTGCACGGGGTTCTCCTTGAGGTGGTGGGTCGGTCGTCCGGGGCGCCGGTTCAGGAGGCGAAGAGGCGTACCGCCCAGTCGGCATGGACCTGCGCCGCGATCTCCAGCAGCGGTGAGGAGGCGGCCGGCAGGGCGTCCGGGCCCTCGGTACGGGCGCGCAGCGCGGCCCGCTCCGCCCGGGCGGCCACGGCGTCGAGCTCCGGGGCGAGCCGGGCCAGCACCCCGCTCGCCTCGAAGGGGTCCAGGCCCAGCAGTCGCACGGTCGCGGTGGCGGGCCCGCCGACGGCCTCGTACGCCGCCACGTGCGCGGCGTCGCGCGGTCCGAGTCCGGCCGCCCGGGCGGTGACGCCGAGCACCACCGGCTGGTGCGCTCCGCGCGGGAAGGCGGCGGCCAGGTCGTCCAGTTCGGGGGCCGGCCAGGTGGCACGGGCGGCCCTCATCAGCTGCCGGCCCAGCCTGCGGGCCGCGGTGCGCAGTGCGGGCGAGGGGGTGCGGGCGTCGGCGGCGGCGTCGAGCTGCGCCGGGTCGAGCCCGAGGGCCGCGGCCGCGGCGAGTCCGGCGGCGGTGAGGCCCGCGGTGTGCAGGCGGCCCCGGCAGAACTCCTCCAGGGTGGCGGCGTCGTGGATGCGGCCCGCCTTGCAGGCGGCCTCGGCCCCGCCGGAGTGAGCGTGGCCCCCGGCGGGGAAGCGGCCGTCGGCGAGGACGAGGAGCGCGGCGAGGCTCATCGGGTGAGGTCTCTCATCAGAAGAGGAAGTAGCGCTGGGCCATGGGCAGTTCGTGGGCGGGGGCAGGTTCCACGACTTCTCCGTCGATGCTGACGGTGAAGGTGTCGGCGTCGACCTCCACGCGCGGCATCGCGTCGTTGCCCCGCATGTCCGCCTTGCTCACCTTGCGGGTGCTCTCGATGGCCACGAACTCCTTGCCGAGGCCGAGCCGTTCGGGGAGTCCGTCGTCGAGCGCGGCCTGCGCGGTGAAGTTGAGCGAGTTCAGCCCCGGTGCGCGGCCGCGGGCGCCGAACATGGGGCGGGGCAGGACGGGCTGGGGGGTGGGGATGGAGGCGTTGGCGTCGCCCATCTGCGCGTAGGCGATCTGGCCGCCCTTGATGACCAGTTCGGGCTTGACCCCGAAGAAGGCGGGGCTCCACAGCACCAGGTCGGCGAGCTTGCCGGTCTCGACGGAGCCGATCTCGCGGGCCAGTCCCTGGGCCACGGCCGGGTTGATCGTGTACTTGGCGACGTAGCGGCGGGCCCGGAGGTTGTCGGCGGGGCCGTCGCCGGGGAGGAAGCCGCGGCGCTTCTTCATCACGTGGGCGGTCTGCCAGGTCCGCAGGATCACCTCGCCGACCCGGCCCATGGCCTGGGAGTCGGAGGAAATGATGGAGATGGCCCCGAGGTCGTGCAGGACGTCCTCGGCGGCGATGGTCGAGGGCCGGATGCGGGACTCGGCGAAGGCCAGGTCCTCGGGGACGGCCGGGTTGAGGTGGTGGCAGACCATCAGCATGTCGAGGTGTTCCTCGACGGTGTTGACGGTGTGCGGCCGGGTGGGATTGGTGGAGCTGGGCAGCACGTTGGGCTCGGAGACCACGGTGATGATGTCGGGCGCGTGCCCGCCTCCGGCGCCCTCGGTGTGGTACGAGTGGATGGTCCGCCCGCCGATGGCCGCGAGGGTGTCGCCCACGAATCCGGCTTCGTTGAGGGTGTCGGTGTGGATGGCGGCCTGGACCCCGGTCTCCTCGCACACGCTCAGGCAGGCGTCGATGACGGCGGGGGTGGTCCCCCAGTCCTCGTGGAGCTTGAAGCCGAGGGCGCCGCCGCGCAGCTGGGAGTGCATGCCCTCGCGGGACATGGTGTTGCCCTTGCCGAGCAGGCCGATGTTGACGGGGTAGGCCTCCAGCGCGGCGAACATCCGGGCCAGGTGCCAGGGGCCGGGGGTGACGGTGGTGGCCTTGGTTCCCTCGGCGGGTCCGGTGCCGCCGCCCACGAGGGTGGTGGTCCCGGAGGCGAGGGCCGCCTCGACGACCGTCGGGGAGATGAAGTGCACGTGGGCGTCGACGGCTCCGGCCGTGACGATCTTCCCGTTGCCCGCGATGATCTCCGTCTCCGGTCCGATGACCAGGGCGGGGTCCACCCCGTCCATGGTGTCGGGGTTGCCCGCCTTGCCGATGCCGCAGATCCGGCCGCCGCGGATGCCGAGGTCGGCTTTGACGACCCCCCAGTGGTCGAGGACGACGACCCCGGTGATCACGGTGTCCGCGGCTCCCTCGGCGCGGGTGGTGCGGGCCTGGCCCATGGATTCGCGGATGACCTTGCCGCCGCCGAAGACCGCCTCGTCGCCGGAGCGGCCGGGGCCGCCGCTGAGGTCCTGCTCGATCTCGACGAAGAGGTCGGTGTCGGCCAGCCGGATCCGGTCACCCGCCGTCGGCCCGAAGAGGTCGGTGTACTCCTGGCGCGAGAGCTCAGCCATCGAGCGGCCCCCCGGTCTCCCCGCGCAGTCCCGGTACGGTGCGCAGTCCGCCCAGCGGTACGAGTTCCACCGCGACCGGGATGCCCGGCTCGAAGCGGACGGCTGTGCCCGCGGCGACGTTGAGCCGCAGTCCGCGGGCGGCGGCGCGGTCGAAGTCGAGGCCGGGGTTGACCTCGGCGAAGTGGTAGTGGGAGCCGACCTGGACGGGGCGGTCGGCGGAGTTGAGGACGACGAGACGGGTGACGGTGCGGCCCTCGTTGAGGAGCACCGGGCCGTCCCCGTGGGCGATTTCGCCGGGGATCATGCGGATCCGCCCCTTCAGACGATCGGGTCGTGGACGGTGACGAGTTTGGTGCCGTCCGGGAAGGTCGCCTCGACCTGGACGTCGTGGAGCATCTCGGGGATCCCCTCCATGACCTCATCGCGGCCCAGGACCGTACGCCCGGAGGACATCAGCTCGGCCACGGTGCGGCCGTCGCGGGCGCCTTCGAGGATGTGCGAGGTGATGAGGGCGACCGCCTCGGGATGGTTGAGGCGCACCCCCCGCGCCTTGCGCTTCGCGGCCACGTCGGCGGCCACATGGATGAGCAGTCTTTCCTGCTCGTGCGGTGTCAGGTGCACACGTATCACCAAGCTTCCGGGACAAGATCAACATCGCGCCGGGGCGACCGTACCGCCCGTCAACTCTCTGTTGACCTGCGCTTATCCGAGCCGATCGAGTCTTGCCCAACGCAGTGCAAGGCTTTCCGTCCCGACCACCGCCGCTTTACCGGATCATGGGCGATCATTGGCGGAGCGACGTGGCCGCCACGCTAGGGGCCGCGCTTTTCCGTTGAGTTAACCCACGTTTCGGGAAGGCACCCGGTTCAACGGCCGGGCCCGGCAGAGCCCGTTCCGTATACAGCCGCCGGACGGCCGTCCGGCGGTCCTGCGGGCAGCACCCACTGAGGAGAACCGTGTTCATCAACCCCGTCGCACACATCACCTTCGACGCCCTCGACCCCTACCGGGCCGCCCGGTTCTGGTCCGAGGTGACCGGCTTCGCGGTCCACCCGGACGACAAGGAGGGTGACGACGAGGTCCTGCTGGAGCCGCAGCCCGCGCAAGGCGGCGTACCGGGGCTGCTCTTCGTCCGCGTCCCCGATGCCAAGTCCGTGAAGAACCGGGTCCATCTGGACATCCGGCCGCCCACCGGTACGCGGGACGAGGCCGTCGAGCGGCTCACGGCGCTCGGCGCCCGGATCGTGGACGACCGGCGCGCACCGGACGGCGTCCTGGGCTGGGTCGTGCTCGCCGACCCCGAGGGCAACGAGCTGTGCATCGAGCGCGGTGCGGCGGAACGCGGTCCCGCCTGAGCGGGCGCCCGCCGCGGTTCAGCAGCCGGTGACGGCGGTGCGCGCGGGGGCTCCGACGGTCCAGGGCAGGGCGATCCACACGGTCTTGCCGCCGTCCTCGGTGGGGGTGACCGAGAGCCTGCCGCCGGCTTCGGCGGTGAGCCACCGGATGATGACCATCCCCCGCCCGTTGTCCTGCTGCACCGCCGCGGGGAGGCGCTTGGGCCAGCGCGGGTGGCTGTCGGTCACCCCGACGCGCAGCCACTCCTCGCGCTCCAGGCGGACGTCGACGGTGAAGGTGGGGGACTGGCCGAAGGTGTGCTGGACGGCGTTGGTGGCGAGTTCCGAGACGATCAGCCGGACACTGTCCGCGGTGTCGGTGTCATCGGGCAGTCCCCATTCGTCCAGCACCTCCGCGACGTAGCGGCGGGCGGCGGCGACCGAGGCCGGATCGCTCGGCAGAGTGACGGATGCTTCCTGGTGATCTGCCATGGCGACGGTCCCTTTCCCACCGGGGCCAAGCCGCCCCGGATCTGTGCTGGACGCCAGAGTGCCACCCATCGTGCCGCCGTTTCTGCCGTTCCCCCAAGATATGCATATATCTGTCCCTCAATGCGGTGAACTCTGCTACGGAAGAGCGTATTTGGACGGCAAACTGGTGCGAGCTGTGCCGGTGGAAGGAGGCGGGTGTGCAGCACGGTCCCGCGGTGCGCCGACGCAAGCTCGGCGAGGAACTGCGTGCCCTGCGCGACCGGTCCGGACTCACCAGTGGTGAGGCGGCCCGGATCGTGGGGTGGCACCAGTCGAAGATCAGCCGCATCGAGACGGGTCGCAGCGGCGTGAAGCCGCAGGACATCCGGCTGCTCCTCGATGCCTACGGGGAGATCGTGAGCCCCCAGCAGCGCGCCCTGCTCGAAGCCCTGTCGGCCTCGGCCGCGGGTCCCGGGCCGGGCGTGGACACCGGGCGCGGCCGGCAGTGGTGGCACGACTACCGGGGGCTGCTCCCCCAGGAGTACCGCGACTTCATCAGCCTGGAGGCCGGCGCCCGGTCGGCCCGTACGGTGGAACTCTCCGTGGTGCCCGGCCTGTTGCAGACCTCCGGGTACGCGCGGGCGGTGACCCGGGCGGCGCTGGGCGGACTGCCCGAGCCGAAGGTGGACGCGCTCGTCGAGGTGCGGCTGGCGCGGCAGGCGGTGCTGCGGGCCGATCCCCCGCTGGAGCTCAGCGCCGTGCTGGACGAGGCGGTGCTGCGCCGGCAGATCGGCGGCCCGGGGGTGATGGCGGAGCAGCTGAGGCACCTCGTGGAGGTGGGGCGGCTGCCCCAAGTGCGCCTACAGGTACTGCCGTTCAGCGTGGGGGGTCATCTCGGCCTCACCGGACCGTTCGTCATCTTCTCATTTCCGAACATCGCCGATCTGGATGTGGTGGTACTCGACCATTTGACGAGTAGCCTCTATCTGGAGCGGAAGGAAGACCTTGAGGCGTACAGCGCCGCGTTCCGCACCATCCAGGCGCACGCCCTCCCGCCCCAGGACTCGTCGGACCTGATCAGCTCTCTCGCTGACGACGCGTAAGGAGGCACCCCCCGTGTCCGCAACCCCCTTATCCACCAGCGGACTTATGAACAGCGCGCGGTGGCGGCGGAGCAGCCGCAGCACCGGAATGAACAACTGTGTGGAAGCCGCCGCCCTCAGCGGCGGCCTGCTCGCCGTCCGCGATTCCAAGCGGACGGACGGCCCGGCCGTACTCTTCACCGGGCCGGCCTGGCAGGGCTTCCTCGCCTCGGTCCGGGCGGACCTGCACGTGTGACCCCGCCTAGCGGTCCGTGGCACCGGCGGGCGCGGTCCGCAGGATCGTCTCGACGGCCCGGTTGATCTCCTCCCCCGTGAGATCGGCCCGGGCGGTCAGCCGCAGCCGGGAGATGCCGTCCGGCACCGACGGCGGACGGAAGCACCCCACGGACAGACCTGCCTCGCGGCAGTCGGCGGCCCAGCGCAGTGCCGCCGAAGCCGACGGGGCCCGTACCGACACCACGGCCGCGTCCGGCCTGGCCGCGGTCAGGCCGGACGCGGTGAGCCGTCCGTACAGCTCGGCGGCCACCTCGCGGGCCCGGGCCGCGCGCTCCGGTTCCTGCTGGAGCAGACGCAGGCTCGCGAGCGCCGCGCCCGCGGCGGCGGGCGCGAGCCCGGTGTCGAAGATGAAGGTCCGGGCCGTGTTGACCAGGTGCCGGATCACCTTGGCCGGGCCCAGCACCGCACCGCCCTGGCTGCCCAGGGACTTCGAGAGGGTGAGCGTGGCGACCACGCCCGGCGCGCCCGCGAGCCCGGCGGCGTGCAGCGCGCCCCGGCCGCCGTCGCCCAGGACGCCCAGCCCGTGCGCGTCGTCCACGACCAGGGCCGCGCCCTCGTCCCGGCAGGCGGCCGCGTACTGCTCCAGCGGGGCGGCGTCCCCGTCGACCGAGAAGACGGAGTCGCTGACCAGCAGCGCCCGGCCCTCGTGCGAGGCGAGCGTCTTGCGCGCCGCGTCCGGGTCGGAGTGCGGGATCACCGCGGTCCCGGCCCGCGAGAGGCGGCAGCCGTCGACGATCGAGGCGTGGTTCCCGGCGTCGGAGACGACCAGGCTGCCCCGGTCGCTGAGCGCGGTGACGGCCGCGAGGTTGGCCGCGTACCCGGAGGAGAGCACCAGCGCCGCCTCGAAGCCGCAGAAGGCCGCGAGCTCCCGCTCGAGCTCGGCATGAAGCTCGGTCGTGCCCGTCACCAGCCGCGATCCAGTGGCTCCGGCCCCCCAGCGCTCGGCCGCCTCACGCGCCCCGCGGACGGTTTCGGGGTGGCGGGACAGCCCGAGGTAGTCGTTGCTCGCGAGGTCCAGCAGCGGCGAGGAAGCAGGGCGCGGACGCAGCGTCCGGACCAGTCCTGCCTGCTCTCGGGCCCGTTCGGCGTCATCAATCCAGGCGAAGACGTCAACGGGATCGGGGCTGTGCTCGGGCATCGGCGCGTCCTCGGTTTTTGTCGGCAGTCCACAGACCTGCCCGACCTTAACCGCCGGGACTTGTGCGCCAGGTGTGGCGATACACACACTCGGATCAGGCCATGTTGTTCATTCTCTCCTTGGCCGGGAGTGGTCGTGTGGTCCAGGATCGGCGTCATGGATCTGCTGAACACCCTGGTTGACAAGGGCCTGCGGCGCGAGCTGCCGACCCGCGAAGAGGCACTCGCCGTGCTGGCGACCTCTGACGACGAACTGCTCGACGTGGTGGCCGCCGCGGGCAAGGTGCGCCGCCAGTGGTTCGGGCGTCGGGTCAAGCTGAACTACCTGGTCAACCTGAAGTCGGGCCTGTGCCCCGAGGACTGCTCGTACTGCTCCCAGCGTCTGGGATCCAAGGCCGAGATCCTCAAGTACACCTGGCTGAAGCCGGAAGAGGCCTCCCAGGCCGCTGCCGCCGGCGTCGCGGGCGGGGCCAAGCGGGTCTGCCTGGTCGCCAGCGGCCGCGGTCCGACCGACCGGGACGTGGACCGCGTGGGCAAGACCATCGCGGCGATCAAGGAGCAGAACGAGGGCGTCGAGGTCTGCGCCTGTCTGGGCCTGCTCTCCGACGGCCAGGCGGAGCGGCTGCGCGACGCGGGCGCGGACGCGTACAACCACAACCTCAACACCTCCGAGGCCACGTACGGCCAGATCACCAAGACCCACACCTACGCCGACCGGGTCGACACGGTGCAGAAGGCGCACGCCGCCGGCCTGTCCGCCTGCTCCGGTCTGATCGCGGGCATGGGCGAGAGCGACGAGGACCTCGTCGACGTCGTCTACTCGCTGCGCGAGCTGGACCCCGACTCGGTGCCGGTCAACTTCCTGATCCCGTTCGAGGGCACCCCGCTCGCCAAGGAGTGGAACCTCACCCCGCAGCGCGCCCTGCGGATCCTGGCCATGGTCCGCTTCGTCTGCCCCGACGTCGAGGTCCGGCTGGCCGGCGGCCGCGAGGTGCACCTGCGCTCGATGCAGCCCCTCGCCCTGCACCTGGTCAACTCGATCTTCCTGGGCGACTACCTCACCAGTGAGGGCCAGGCCGGCCAGGCCGACCTCGACATGATCGCGGACGCCGGTTTCGAAGTGGAGGGCGCCGGTACGACGACCCTTCCCGCGCACCGCGCCGACGTGGCCGAGTCGGCCACCGGCGGGGGCTGCGGCTCCCACGGCGGCGGGGCCTCGGTCTGCGGACCGGCGGCCTCCGCCGACACGGCCGACGGCGCGGGCTGCGGCTCGGCGTGCGGCGGCTGCTCGGGCCACGGGCACGCGGAGCAGGCGCCGGCTGCGGCCGCGGCCGCAGCCGTGACGGGTACGACGGCGACGGGCACGAGGGCGACGGCGGTCCAGGCCGCGGCCGGTGAGGTCCGGTCCGACCTGGTGTCGGTGCGGCGTCGCGGCGCGGGGACGGATCTCGCCCCCAATGCCTGATCCGCACCACGCGCACGACTCGCTGCCGGTCCAGGACCTGCTCGCGCTGGACCGGCAGCACGTCTGGCACCCGTACGGCCCCATGCCCGGGCGGCAGGAGCCGCTGGTCGTCTCCTCCGCCTCGGGGGTCCGGCTGCGGCTCGCCGCCGAGGCCGAGGGGCGGGACGAGCTCGTCGACGGCATGTCCTCCTGGTGGTCGGCGATCCACGGGTACAACCACCCCGTGCTGAACGAGGCCGTGACCGGCCAGCTGGGCCGGATGTCGCACGTGATGTTCGGCGGGCTCACGCACGAGCCCGCCGTCCGGCTGGCCGCGAAGCTGGTGGAGATCACCCCGGCAGGTCTGGAGCACGTCTTCCTCGCCGACTCGGGCTCGGTCTCCGTCGAGGTCGCCGTCAAGATGTGCCTCCAGTACTGGCGTTCCCTCGGCCGGACGGGCAAGACCCGGCTGCTGACCTGGCGGGGCGGCTACCACGGGGACACCTGGCAGCCGATGGCCGTCTGCGATCCCGACGGCGGGATGCACGAGCTGTGGCAGGGCCACCTGCCCCGGCAGGTCTTCGCGGACGCCCCGCCCGGCGGCTTCGACACGCCGGTGGATCCCGCGTACACCGCCCACCTGCGGTCCCTGGTCGCCGCTCACGCGGACGAACTGGCCGCGGTGATCGTGGAACCGGTCGTACAGGGCGCGGGCGGCATGCGCTTCCACAACCCGGGCTACCTGCGGGTGCTGCGCGAACTGTGCGACGAGTACGGGGTCCTGCTGATCCTGGACGAGATCGCGACGGGCTTCGGACGTACGGGCGCGCTGTTCGCGGCCGACCACGCGGGGATCACGCCCGACGTGATGTGCCTGGGCAAGTCGCTGACCGGTGGTTACCTCACGCTCGCCGCGACCTTGTGCACCGAACGGGTGGCGCAGGGGATCTCGCAGGGCGAGGTCCCCGTTCTTGCCCACGGCCCCACCTTCATGGGCAACCCGCTCGCCACCGCCGTGGCGCTGGCCTCCGTCGACCTGCTGCTGGGCCAGGACTGGGCCCGTGAGGTCAAGCGGATCGAGGCGGGCCTGCGCGTGGGCCTGGCGGCGGCCTCGGACCTGCCCGGGGTGCGGGACGTACGCGTCCTCGGCGCCATCGGCGTGGTCCAGCTGGACCACGAGACCGACGTGGCGGCCGCCACCCGGGCGGCGGTGCGGGAAGGCGTCTGGCTGCGCCCGTTCCGGGACATGATCTACACGATGCCGCCCTTCGTCACCGGCGACGCCGACGTCGCCCGCATCTGCCGCGCGGTGTGCGCGGCGGCGCAGGAGGGCTGAGATGTCCGTACTGATCGTGTCCGGCACCGGCACCGAGATCGGCAAGACGGTGGTCACCTCGGCGATCGCCGCTGCCGCGCAGGCCGGCGGCCTGTCGGTGGCGGTGCTCAAGCCCGCGCAGACGGGCGTGGGCCCGCAGGAGCCGGGGGACGCCGCCGAGGTGGTCCGGCTGGCGGGCCCCTCCGTCACGGCGGTGGAACTGGCCCGCTACCCGGAGCCGTTGGCCCCGGACACGGCGGCCCGCCGCTCGGGGCTGGCGACGCTCTCGCCCGCGGACGTGGCGCAGGCCGCGGAGCGGCTGTCCGCGGACCACGACCTGGTGCTGGTCGAGGGCGCGGGCGGGCTGCTCGTCCGCTTCGACGAGGCCGGGCACACGCTCGCGGACGCGGCCCGGCTGCTCGGCGCACCGGTGCTGGTGGTGGCCCCGGCGGGACTCGGCACGCTCAACTCCACCGCTCTGACGGCGGAGGCCCTCCGGGCCCGGGAGCTGACCGGGCTGGGCGTCGTGGTCGGCAGCTGGCCCGCGGCTCCGGACCTGGCCTCGCGCTGCAACCTCGCGGACCTGCCGAAGGTCTCGGACCTGCCGCTGCTGGGCGCGGTCCCGCACGGCGCGACGGCCGGCTCCCCGGCGGACTTCCGCGCGGCGGCCCCGTCCTGGCTGGCGGAGCCGCTGTACGGTACCTGGTCGGCCCGCTCCTTCCTGGCCACCTGGCCGGCATGACCCCGGGGCCGGCCGGGCCGGCGTGACCCGGGGACTGGGCCTGGCCGACATGACCCCGGGCCGGGCCCGGCTGCCGCGGCCGCCTGCCGGGCGTGGACCCCGGGGCCGGGCATGGCCGGCGTCACCGCAGGCCGGGCGTGAACTCCGGCCTGGCGGCCCGCTCCCTCCCGGCCGCCTGGCCGGCATGACCCCGGGGCTGAGCCCGGCCGGCGCAACCCCGGGGCCGGGCGTGGCCGATGTGACCCCGGGCCGGGCCCGGCTGCCGCGGCCGCCTGCCGGGCGTGGACCCCGGGGCCGGGCCCTGTCGGTGTGACCCGGGGCTTGGCCCGGTCGGTGTGACCGTCTGCCGGGCGTGAACCCCGGCCCGCACTGCCGGTGAGGCCCGCACGGCCAGGCCGGCGTGACCCCGGGCCGGGCCCGGACGGTGTGACCGTCTGCCGGGCGTGAATCCCGGCCCGCCGGGGCCCGTCGCTTCTGGCGGCGGGGCCGTGGCGACGTGGCGCCCTTTCCTCGGGGCGCCTCCCCGGCCGGGCCGGATCGGGGAGCGGCGTCCGGCGGCGGGATCGCCGGGCGGCGGGCCCCCGTACCGGAGGTTCCCCGAAGCCCCGGCGAGGTCCGAAAGGGACTGCCCCGGCCGCCACCGGGGATGAGCCGCCGCGGACCGGGCACCCTGGAGGTATCGCGCCCGTCCGTCGCCCCCGGAGGTCCGTCATGTCGTCGCGCCCCCATCCGGCACCGTCGCCCGACCCCGTCCACCACCCCCTCTTCGCCCGGTTCTACGCACGCGCCAGCGCCACCGCCGAGACGCGCGGGGGCGTCGCGGCCCTGCGCCGCGAGCTGCTGCACGGCGTGTCCGGCCGCGTCATCGAGATCGGTGCCGGCAACGGCCTGAACTTCGCGCACTACCCCCGCGCGGTCTCCGAGGTGGTGGCCGTCGAGCCCGAGGCCACCCTGCGCCGGCTCGCGGTCTCCGCGGCCCTGCGCGCCGAGGTCCCCGTGGACGTCGTACCCGGCGTGGCCGAGGCCCTGCCGGTCAAGAGCGAGGCCTTCGACGCCGCGGTCGCCTCCCTGGTGCTGTGCACCGTACGGGACCTGCCGCGCACCCTCGCCGAGCTGCACCGCGTGCTCCGCCCCGATGCCGAACTGCGCTTCCTCGAACACGGGCTGGCGCCCGGCCCGGGGATGGCCGCCGTCCAGCGCGCGCTGGACCGGACGCTGTGGCCCCGGCTCTTCGGCGGCTGCCACACCGCCCGAGACCCGCTCGCCTCCATCGAGGCCGCGGGCTTCCGGATCGTCTCGCAGCGTGCCTTCCGGCTGCCGGAGCGCGGTCCGGCCTTCCCCACCTCGTACTGCGTGATCGGTTCGGCCCGCCGGTCCCCCGCGTGAGGGTCAGCGGGCGAGGGGCTTCACCCAGCGGGTCCAGTGGTCCTCGGGGCCGTATCCGGCTGGGTCCCAGGCCCCGTGCGCCTGCGCGTTGCGGTCGAGCACCATGGCGTCCGCGCGACGCCCGCCGAGTGCGGCGAACCGTTCCTCGGCGGCGGCCAGGAGCGCCGTCCCGATCCCCTGCCGGCGGTGCCCCGGGTGGACCGCGAGCCGATACAGGTGGCAGCGCCAGCCGTCGAACCCGGCGATCACGGTGCCGACGAGCTCGCCGTCGCGGCGGGCGAGCAGCAGCGCGTGGGGGTCCCGTTCGTGGAGCCGCTCCATCCCGGCGAGGTCGTCGCTGATACTCGTTCCCTCGGCCGCGTTCTTCCAGAAGCCGAGCACGGAGCTGAGATCGGCTGCCGTCGCGGGGCCGATATGAAGATCACTCATGTCCGGATCCCATCATCCGGCGCACCGGGCCGAAAAGGACGAGGCCCCCTCTTTACCCCTCCTTTGCCCGGTGGACGCCAGTCCGCCCGAACGAAAGGTGTGAGCGTCCGCCCATGGGCGAGCCCTCCGGTCCCCGGCACCGCGGTGCACGACACCGCGCGACACCCCGCCTCCTGGCCGATCATGGGACGGAGGTGATCCACCGATGACCGAAGTGCTCCTGCTCGTCGTGGCGCTGTTGCTCTGCCTTGCCTGCGGCGTCTTCGTGGCGGCCGAGTTCTCGCTCACCACCGTCGAGCGCAGCGAGCTCGAACGGGCCGTCGAGCGGGGCGAGCGCGGCGCCGAGAGCGCCCTGGCCGCCGTCCGCAGCCTGACGTTCCAGCTCTCCGGTGCCCAGCTGGGCATCACCGCGACCGGCCTGGTCATCGGCATGATCTCCAAGCCCTCGATCGCCGCCCTGCTCCAAGGCCCCTTCGAGGCCGTCGGGATGTCGTCCGGCGCCGCCGCCTCCACCGCTCTGGTCCTCGGCACCGCGCTGTCGACCGTCGTCCTGATGGTCGTCGGCGAGCTCGTGCCCAAGAACTGGGCGATCTCCTCCCCTCTGGCGATCGCCAAACGCGTGGCGACGATGCAGCGGATCTTCAGCCGGGCCTTCAAGCCGCTCATCGGCCATCTGAACACGACCGCGAACCACATGGTGCGCCGGTTCGGCATGGAGCCGGCCGAGGAGCTGGCCTCGGCCCGTACCCCGCAGGAGCTGGTCGCGCTGGCGCGGCACTCGGCCAAGGCCGGGGCGCTGGAGAAGGACACCGCCGAACTGTTCGTGCGGACCTTGAACCTGGCGGATCTGACCGCGGAGAACGTGATGACCCCGCGCGTCCAGGTTACGGCCCTCGAAGTGCAGGCCACCGCCGAGGACGTGGCGAACGCGACGCTGGCCACCGGCCTGTCGCGCTTCCCCGTGTACCGCAGCAGCCTCGACACCGTGGTCGGGACCGTCCACATCAAGGACGTACTGGCCCTGCCCGCCAAGGAACGCCCCCGCACGCCGGTGTCGCAGCTGATGCGTGAACCGCTCCTCGTACCGGAGTCCCTGACGGTGGACCGGCTGCTCGACCGGCTGTCGGGCAAGCGGACGATGGCCGTGGTCATCGACGAGTACGGCGGCACGGCCGGTGTGGCCACGCTGGAGGACATCGTCGAGGAGGTCGTCGGCGAGGTCCGCGACGAGCACGACCCGCACGAGACCCCCGACCTGGCCCCGGCCGGTACGGACGCCTCCGGGCGCCCGCTGTACTCCGCCGACGGCGCCGCACGCACCGACCAGCTCCAGCGGATCGGGCTGCGGGTGCCGGACGGCCCCTACGAGACCCTGGCCGGCCTGATGGCGACCCAGCTGGGCCGGATCCCTGCCGTGGGCGACAGCCTGGAGCTGGACGGCTGGCGGCTGGACGTGGTGGACGCCACCGGACGGCGCGCCGCGCGGGTGCTGCTGCACGCACCGGACGGGCTGGACGGGCTGGACGGGCCGGCGGGGAACCAGAGCGCGGAGGGGGACCGATGACCGCGATCCAGTTGCTGATCGGCCTGGCGACCCTGGTCGTCAACGCCTTCTTCGTCGGCGCGGAGTTCGCGCTGATCTCGGTCCGGCGCAGCCAGATCGAGCCCTACGCCGAGGAGGGCGACCGGCGCGGCCGCGCCGTCCTGTGGGGCCTGGAGCACGTGTCGGCCATGATGGCGGCCGCCCAGCTGGGCATCACCCTGTGCACCCTGGTGCTGGGCGTGGTGGCCGAGCCGGCCATCGCGCACCTGCTGACCCCGGTGTTCGACCTGATCGGGGTGCCGGCCGGTCTGACGCACGCGATCTCCTTCGTGATCGCGCTGACGCTGGCCACCTACCTGCACATGCTCTTCGGCGAGATGGTGCCGAAGAACGTGGCGCTGGCGGAGCCGGTGCGCACCGCCCTGGCACTGGGCCCGCCGCTGGTGACCCTCACCCGGGCGCTGAGGCCGGTGATCTTCGCGATCAACGCCTTCGCCAACGCCCTCCTGCGCCTGCTGCGGGTGGAGGTGAAGGACGAGGTCGCGGCGACGTTCACGGACGACGAGCTGGCCCGGATGGTCAAGGACTCGAGCGACGCGGGGCTCCTGGACGACCGGGCGAGCGAGCGGCTGCACGACGCACTGGAGCTGGGCCGCCGGCCGGTCACCGACGTGGTGCTGCCCGCGGACAGCGTGGTCACCGCCCGGCTCGGCATCACCCCGACGGACCTGGAGCGGCTGTCGGCCACCTCGGGCTACTCCCGTTTCCCCGTCGTGGACGCCCAGCACGGGATCCTGGGCTACCTGCACGTCAAGGACGCCCTCGACGCGGAGGGGGCGGAGCGGGACGAGCCGTTCCCGGCGACGGCCCTGCGGGCCATCGCCCAGGTGCGCGCGGAGACCCCGCTGGACGACGTGCTGACCGCCATGCGGCGCAGCCGTACCCATCTGGCGGCCGTGCTCGGACCGGACGGCACCATGGCTGGCCTGGTGACGATGGAGGACGTCCTGCGCGAGCTGTTCGGCAGACCGGCCTCTGCCTGAGCCGCCCTGCACGGCCGGGGTACCGGGCGGTAGCATCGCTCCGTCATGGAGATGAATGCCTCTTACACCAGTTTCGTCGCGGTCGGCGACTCCTTCACCGAGGGAATGTCCGACCTGCTCCCGGACGGCTCCTACCGGGGCTGGGCCGATCTGCTGGCCGCCCGGCTGGCCACCCGCGAGCCGGGCCTGCGCTACGCGAACCTCGCGGTCCGCGGGAAGCTGATCGCGCAGATCGCCGAGGAGCAGGTGCCCCTGGCCGCGGCGATGCGCGCCGACGTGGTGACCCTGGTCGGCGGGCTGAACGACACCCTGCGGCCCAAGGTCGACATGGGGCGGGTGCGCGCGCACCTGGAGGAGGCCGTCGGCCTGCTGGCCCCCTCCTGCAAGCAGCTCGTCCTGATGCGCTCCCCGGGACGCAACGGGCCGGTGATGGAACGCTTCCGCCCGCGCATGGAGGAGCTCTTCACCCACATCGAGGAGCTTGCCGCCCGGCACGGCGCCCTGGTCGTGGACCTGTACGGGACCCCTGCGCTCGCGGACCCGCGGATGTGGGACGTGGACCGGCTGCACCTGACCGCGGAGGGCCACCGCCGGGTGGCGGAGGCCGTCTGGCAGGCCCTGGGCCTGCCGCCCGAGGAGGACTGGCGCACCGAACTCCCCGTCACCGCGCCCCCCGGCTGGGCCGTCCGCCGCTCCCAGGACCTGAGCTTCGCCCGGCAGCACCTGCTGCCCTGGGTCGGCCGCCGCCTGACGGGCCGCTCCTCGGGCGACGGCCGTCCTGCCAAGCGTCCGGACCTGCTGCCGTACGAGCCGCTCGGGGGCGAGCGGCTCTCGTAGCAAGGCACAATCGGAGGCGGGGTCCCTACCTGCGTAAACACACAGCTGCGGCCCAAGTAGAATCCCTACACGTGACAGCCAAGCCCCGCATCCCCAATGTCCTGGCCGGCCGCTACGCCTCTGCGGAGCTCGCCGTCCTGTGGTCCCCCGAGTACAAGGTGACGCTGGAGCGGCGGCTGTGGCTCGCCGTGCTGCGCGCCCAGAAGGACCTCGGTATCGAGGTCCCGGACGCCGCCCTCGCCGACTACGAGCGCGTCCTGGAGACGGTCGACCTCGCCTCCATCGCCGAGCGCGAGAAGGTCACCCGGCACGACGTGAAGGCCCGCATCGAGGAGTTCAACGCCCTCGCCGGCCACGAGCACGTCCACAAGGGCATGACCTCGCGCGACCTGACCGAGAACGTGGAGCAGCTGCAGATCCGGCTCTCCCTCGAGCTGGCCCGCGACCGCACCGTCGCCGTGCTCAGCCGCCTCGGCAAGCTCGCCGGCGAGCACGCCGAGCTGGTCATGGCCGGCCGCTCCCACAACGTGGCCGCCCAGGCGACCACCCTCGGCAAGCGCTTCGCCACTGCGGCGGACGAGCTGCTCGTCGCCTACGACCGCCTCGAGGACCTGCTCGGCCGCTACCCGCTGCGCGGCATCAAGGGCCCGGTCGGCACCGCCCAGGACATGCTCGACCTGCTGGGCGGCGACGCCGCCAAGCTCGCCGACCTGGAGCAGCGCATCGCCGCCCACCTCGGCTTCGCCCAGGCCTTCACCTCGGTCGGCCAGGTCTACCCGCGCTCGCTCGACTACGACGTGGTCACCGCCCTGGTGCAGCTGGCCGCGGCCCCGTCGTCGATCGCCAAGACCATCCGCCTGATGGCCGGCCACGAGCTGGTCACCGAGGGCTTCAAGCCCGGCCAGGTCGGCTCCTCGGCGATGCCGCACAAGATGAACACCCGCTCCTGCGAGCGCGTGAACGGCCTGATGGTCATCCTGCGCGGCTACGCCTCGATGACCGGCGAGCTGGCCGGCGACCAGTGGAACGAGGGCGACGTGTCCTGCTCCGTGGTCCGCCGCGTGGCCCTGCCGGACGCCTTCTTCGCCTTCGACGGTCTCCTGGAGACCTTCCTGACGGTCCTGGACGAATTCGGCGCCTTCCCGGCGGTCGTCGCCCGCGAGCTGGACCGCTACCTGCCCTTCCTCGCGACCACCAAGGTCCTGATGGGCGCGGTGCGGGCCGGGGTGGGCCGCGAGGCAGCCCACGAGGTCATCAAGGAGCACGCGGTGGCCTCCGCGCTCGCCATGCGCGAGCAGGGCGCCGAGCGCAACGAGCTGCTGGACAAGCTGGCTGCCGACGAGCGGATGCCGCTGGACCGGTCCCAGCTGGACGCCCTGATGGCCGACAAGCTGTCCTTCACGGGCGCCGCCGGTGACCAGGTCGCCGCAGTCGTCTCCCGTATCGAGGCGATCGCCAAGCAGCACCCGGAGGCCGCCGGGTACGCGCCGGGGTCGATCCTCTGACTCCCGACGAGCTGAACGCCGCCCGTGACCGCGTCCTCCCGGACGTGGTCACGGGCGGTCTTCGTGTGCTGTTCTGCGGAATCAATCCGGGTCTCCTCTCCGCCGCGACGGGCCACCACTTCGCCCGCCCCGGCAACCGCTTCTGGCCCGTCCTGCACCTGTCGGGCTTCACCCCGCGCCGCCTGGCTCCCGCGGAGCAGGAGGAGCTGCTGACCTACCGGCTCGGCATCACCAACGTCGTGGCCCGGGCCACGGCCCGCGCCGACGAGCTGAGCCCCGAGGAGTTCCGCGAGGGCGGCCGCATCCTGACGGCCAAGGTGGAACTGCTGCGCCCCCAGTGGCTGGCGGTCGTCGGCGTCACGGCCTACCGCACGGCCTTCGGCGAGAAGAAGGCGCAGATCGGCCCCCAGGAGCGGATGATCGGCTCCACCCGTGTCTGGGCCCTGCCCAACCCCAGCGGCCTCAACGCCCACTGGACCGCCGACACCATGGCCCAGGAGTACGCCCGCCTCCGCATGGCCGCGGAAGCAGCAGAGGCGCCCGACACCCCGTAACTCCCGTCCCCTGGCGCCCGGCCCCGGGTCACTCGCGCCGGGGGCCACGGCCGGGGGCTACGGCGGGTCGACGACGGTGACCCCCGCCATCAGCACGTACGCGTCCTCGGCGCCCCCGTCGACCACCCAGACCACCAGCCACTGCTCCCCCGCCCGCCAGGCGTGCACATGGCTGGTGGAGCCGCTCAACTCGCCCCAGGGCTCCGGTATCTCCTCCCCGCCGGACCCCCGGTCCAGCACCGAAGTCAGGGCGAAGACCTGCGGCTCCCCCCACCGCTCGGCCAGGGCCTGGGTGAGCGCCCCGTACTCGGCACCGATCTGGTCGGCGGCCTCGGCACGGCCTGCCCCGCCGTCCTCCCGGAAGTCCGCGGTCCAACCGACCTGTACCAGGTGGTAACCGGGGCCGCTGCTCTGCCCGCCGGACCGGACCGGCTCGGGCGGGAATTGCGTCACCCGGAGCCGGTCGATCCTTTCGAGATGCTCTGCCGTGGTCATACCGTCAGTATCCCGACCGGCACTGACAACTGGCCCGGCGTCACGCGTCCCTGCGCCGCACCGCGATCCAGCCCGCGACGACCGTGACCACGGCCCAGAGCGCCATCACGCCCAGCCCGGTCCACGGACCGAGGTCACCGTGCGGCTCGATCCGCATCACCATCTGCCCGGCACGGTCGGGCATGTACTGCCCGAACCCGCCCACGGCCTCGCCGACCACGAAGGACACGATGAGGACGAAGGGTATGAGGAGGCTCAGTACGGCCGCACCGCTGCGCAGCACCGCCGTCAGCCCGGCCGAGAACAGCGCCATGACGGTCAGGTAGAGGCCGCTTCCGACGATCGCACGCAGCGTCCCCGGGTCCCCCAGCTCCAGGGCGTACGGACCCATGAACGCCTGACCTGCCAGGAAGGTCAGGAGCCCGGTGATCTGGCCCGCGACGAGGGCGAGTCCGCCCACCATCGCGATCTTCGAGAGGTAGAACCGGGTGCGGTCGGGCACGGCAGTGAGGCTGGTGCGCAGAGCGCCGTTGTGGAACTCGGCGGAGAGGGCGCTCGCGCCGAAGGCGATGGCCGCTATCTGGCCGAAGTTGAGCCCGTAGAAGGCGGCGAGGAGAGGATCCTCGCCCATGCTGCCTTCTTCCGCCTGGCCTATCGCCGCAGCTGTCAGCGCTTGGATCCCGACGGTGGCGACCAGGACGGATATCAAGGCCCCGAAGGTGCCCCGGAGGGACCGGATCTTGATCCATTCCGAATGCAGGACGGGCAGGGTGGGCAGGGCGGAGCTCATGGCAGGGCCTCCTGGGGAGTGGGAAGAGCGGGAAGGTCAGGGGGTGGCGGCGAACTGTGCGTGGCCGGCGGTGAGGTCCAGATAGGCCTGTTCCAGGGAGGCGCGCTCGTCGGCGAGCTCAAGCATCGGGATCCCTTCGCGGGCGGCCATGGTGCCGATCTGTTCCGCCCGTATGCCTTCGACGGTCCAGCGCCCGCCGTCGGCGCCCACCAGCTCGAGGCCGTCCCGGGCGAGGGCGGCGCGCAGCCGGATCGCGTCCGAGGTCCGCAGTCGCACCCTGGGGGTGCTGCGAGCGTCGATGAACTCCTCCATCGAGGTGTCGGCCAGCAGCCGTCCCGCGCCGAGCACCACCAGGTGGTCGGCCAGGGCTGCCGTCTCGGACATGAGATGGCTGGAGACCAGGACCGTGCGGCCTTCCGCGGCGAGTCCGCGCATCAGCTCACGGATCCAGATGATGCCTTCGGGGTCGAGCCCGTTGGTCGGCTCGTCGAGCAGCAGCACTCCGGGGTCGCCCAGCAGGGCAGCGGCGATGCCCAGACGCTGGCGCATGCCCAGGGAGAAGGTCTTCACCCGGCGCCGGGCCGCGGCTGCTATGCCGGCCTGCTCCAGCACCTCGTCCACCCGGCGCACCGGTATCCGGTGCGTGGCGGCGAGGAAGCGCAAGTGGTCACGGGCCGTGCGCCCGCCGTGGATGGACTGCGGGTCCAGCAACGCCCCCACGTGGCGCAGCGGGTCGGTCATGGCGGTGAACTGGCGCCCGCCGACGGTGGCGGTGCCGGAGGTCGCCCGGTCCAGGCCCAGCAGGAGCCTCATCGTGGTCGACTTGCCTGCGCCGTTGGGGCCGAGGAAGCCGGTGACCCGGCCGGGCAGCACGTCGAAGGTGAGGCGGTCCACGGCACGGATCGCGCCGTATTCCCTGGTCAGTTCTCGGATCTCGATGCTGTTCATGTCTCAAGGTTCGCTGTCGCCCGCACCCCCTGCCCTCCCCCGTGCGGGGGGACCGTCTCCCCCGCACGGGGGAGACGGCGGCCGGGCGCCGACTGTCAGGATGAACGCATGTACCGATTGCTTCGTGCGCCTCTCCGGGGGGTCACGTACACACGCTGGCTGCATCTGCTCGTCCCGATCCTGATCGTGTCCATCTGGCTCTTCATAGAGCCTGCGTGGCCCTGGATGCCCGCCCTGATCGTCGCTCCGTTCGGGCTGCTCCCGTGGGTCCGGCTGGCCGAGGGGCTCCAGGCGCAGTTCCTGCTGACCCCGCATGAGCGGGGCCGGCCCGACGGTTCCATCAGCACGGCGGCGTCGGCGCGTTGGTCGGACCGCTGGCGGACGGTCGCGTGGCTGGAGATACGCCTGCTGCTGGCCGGCGCGGCCATGATGGCGACGGTGTGGCTGCCGATGATGACGCTGGAGCTCGCCTTCACGGGAGCGGGGCGCAGTCTCGGGTCGGACGTCGAGATCCTGCCCTTCGTCCCTCCGCGCTGGGCGGCCCTGCTGCTGCTCCCGGTGCCGGTGATCCTGCTGCTGGTCATCGTGGTCCTGCTCGGCGAAGCCGTCACGGCCATCGCCGCACGGCTCCTGGGGCCTTCGGCGGCGGAGCGGCTCAGCGCCCTGGAGGCGCGTACCGAGCAACTGCTGGAACGGACCCGGATCGCGAGGGAGTTGCACGACTCGATCGGGCACGCGCTGACGGTGGCAGTCGTCCAGGCGGGGGCCGCCCGGGCCGCGGGTGACCCGGCGTTCACCGAGCGCGCGCTGTGCGCGATCGAGGAGACCGGCCGGGCCGCGATGGAGGACCTGGAGCGGGTGCTGCTGGTGCTCCGCGAGTCCTCGCAGCCTCCCTCCCAGCGGCCGACCCTGGCCGACGCGGACCGGCTGCTGGAGTCGGCGCGGGCTTCCGGCGCCTCGGTGGATGCCGAACTGTCCGGCCCGCTGGAGCAGTTGCCGGGCCCCGTCACCCGGGAGGGGTACCGGATCCTCCAGGAGGCGCTGACCAATGTGCTGCGGCACAGCGGGCCGGTTCCGGTGCGCGTACGGATCGAGATGGCGGTGGGGAGACTGGACCTGGAGGTGACCAATCCGCTCCCGTCGGGGCCCGCGCTCATGACGGGCCGCGGCAGCGGTCTGCGCGGTATGCGGGAGCGGGCGGCCCTCCTCGGAGGGGAGGCCGAGACCGGTCCGCACGAGGGCAGTTGGAGAGTGCGCGCCCGGCTTCCGCTGGAGCGAATACGCTGACCGGATGCCGGTTACCGTAATGATCGTCGATGACGAACCCCTGGTCCGCGCGGGTCTGCGCGCCGTCCTGGATGCCCAGCCCGATATCGAGGTCGTGGGTGAGGCGGCCGACGGCGCCTCCGTCGTCCCGCTCGTGCGCCAGCTGCGGCCGGACGTCGTGGCGATGGACGTGCGGATGCCGCTGCTCGACGGGATCGAGGCGACACGGGCGGTCCTGCGCTCGGTGGACTCCCCGCCGAAGATCCTCGTGGTGACCACCTTCGAGAACGACGAGTACGTGTACCAGGCCCTGCGGGCCGGCGCCGACGGGTTCCTGCTCAAGCGCGCCCGGCCTTCGGAGATCGTGCACGCGGTACGGCTGGTGGCGGAGGGCGAGACGCTGCTGTTCCCGGCGGCGGTGCGGGCCCTGGCCGCCGAGTACGGCAACCGGCAGGCCCGGGCGGTGCTGGAGCGGGCCGCCCTGACGGAGCGGGAGGAGGCGGTCCTGCGCCTGATGGCGCGGGGCCTGACCAATGTAGAGATCGCCGCCGAGCTGATCATCGGCGCGGAGACGGTAAAGTCGCACGTCAGTGCGATCCTGGCGAAATTGGGGGCCCGGGACCGCACCCAGGCCGTGATCACGGCGTACGAGTCGGGGTTCGTCGCCCCGGCCTGAGGGAGGCCGGTTCCGGCCGATGGGGGGCTGCTTCTCGCCGCGGCCCCCGGTGGGCAGTACGATCCGGCTGACAAGCTCGCTAGCTGGGAGGACACACGTTGGGGCAGCTGACCGGCGGAGATCCCTCTCTGCTCCGGCGGATCAATTCCGCCGTGGTGCTCAGAGCACTGCGCGCGGCCGGATCGCCGACCCTCACCGACCTCACCCGGGTGACCGGGCTCTCCCGGCCCACCGTCGAGGGGGTCGTGGAGGGGCTGATCGGGACAGGGCTCGTCATCGAGGCCGACGCGGAGGAAGGCGCCCGCCGCCAGGGACGACCGGCCCGGCGCTTCCGGTTCCGGGCCGAGGCCGGGCACCTGCTGGGCATCGAGATCGGCTCGCGCCGGATCGCGGTGCTCCTGTCCGGGCTGGACGGGCGGGTGATCGGGGCCGGTACCAAGGACGTCGCCGAGACGGCCTCGGCCGACGAGCGCCTGGAACGGGTCCGCACGGCGGTCGCCGACCTGTTGCGCCGGGCCGGTGTGCCCCGGGACAACCTGCGGGCGGTCGGCGTCGGCAGCCCGGGCATCGTGGAGGCGGACGGCACCGTCCGCCTGGGCACGGCGCTGCCGGGCTGGACCGGACTGCCGCTCGGGGAACGGCTGCGGCGCTCGTTCCGCTGCCCGGTGCAGGTGGAGAACGACGCCAATGCGGCGGCGGTCGCCGAGCACTGGAAGGGGGCCGCGCGGGACACCGACGACATGGTGTTCGTGATGGCGGGGCTCAGCCCCGGCGCCGGTTCGCTGATCGGCGGACGGCTGCACCGCGGCTACGGCGGGGCGGCCGGCGAGATCGGCGCGCTGCACCTGCTGGGCCGCGAGGTCACGCCGGAGAAGCTGCTGTCGACCACCGGCGAGCCCCTGCACCCGCTGGACGAGGCGGCGGTCGCCGAGGTCTTCGCCATGGCCAAGCGGGGCGACGAGCGGGCGGTGGCCGCGGTGGAGCGGTTCCTGCAGCGGCTGGTGCACGACGTGGCGGCCCTGGTCCTGGCCATGGATCCGGAACTGGTCGTGGTCGGTGGCTGGGCGGCCGGGCTGGACGGGGTCCTGGAGCCGCTCCGGCAGGAGCTGGAGCGCTACTGCCTGCGGCCGCCGCAGGTGACCCTGTCCCTGCTCGGTGAGGCGGCCGTGGCCACCGGAGCGCTGCGGCTCGCGATGGAGCACGTCGAGGAGGAGCTCTTCGCCGTGGAGAAGACGGTCACGGCCCGGCGCCGCTGACGGCTGCCCGGCCGGCTCCGCCGAGGTCCGGGTGCGCCCACGCCTCGTCGACCTCGTCGCGGTCCGGGCGGATCCACGCCCTGCCGACTACGTCGAGGTCCGGGCGGATTCACGCCCCGCCAACCACGTCGAAGTCCGGGCGGGCTCACGCCCCGCGGGCCCTGACGAGGTCCGGGCGGATTCATGCCCCGCAGGCCCTGACGAGGTCCGGGGGGGATTCATGCCCCGGCGGGTCCGGGGAGTCCGGGCGGACCCGCCCCCAGCAGGATCCGGCGGGCCCGGCGGATTCACGCCCGGGCGGAGCCGGCGGCGTCCGGCCGATCGGCACCCGGCCGACTCCGGCGAGATGCCGACGGACGCATGTCCCGGCCCACTCCGGCCAGATCCCTGCGGACCCGCGCACCGGCCGACTCCGGCAGAGGCCCGGCGGAGGCCCGGTGGAGGTCAGGAAGCCACGCGGGGTTCGTGGGTGATCTCGACGGCGCCCGAGTCGCCGAAGGTGAGGCGGCAGGTGTCGGCGCGGTAGGTGGCGACCGAGACGGCGGCCGTACCCGCGGCGGTGAAGTAGCGGGTGGTGACCAGGAGGACCGGAGCTCCGGGCAGCCGGTCGAGTTCCTTGGCGTCGTCGGCGCGGGCGGAGCCGAGCTCCACCGAGCGGTCCTGGCCCTCGAGGACCAGCCGCTGGAGTTCGCGCAGGACGGCGCGGGCGCGGGCGGGTCCGGCCGGGGCCTCGATGGCGGGGAGGCCGGGCACGGAGACGGCGGGTACGTAGAGCAGCTCGGCCGCGACGGCCTGGCCCTGTGCGACGCGGGTCCGGCGCACCGAGTGGACCGGCTGGTCGGCGGCGAATACCCCACCGGTGGCAAGGAGCTTCAGGACCGCGGCCGGAGCCACGCCCTCGATCGCGTCCACCGGCTCCCAGCCGTCGCCGCCCTCGCCGGGCCAGTCCTGCTGCGCGGTGCCGACGTCGACGCCGACGCGCGGCGGGGCGACGGTGGTGCCGACACCCCTGCGGCGCTGCAGGCGCCCTTCGAGTTCCAGCTGTTCCAGGGCCTGGCGCAGGGTCGCGCGGGCAACTCCGAAGCGGGCGGCGAGCTCACGCTCGTTGGGCAGGACCTCGCCGACGGCGAAGTCCTGGTCGAGCGCCTCGCTGAGGACGGTCTTGAGGTGCCAGTACTTCGGCTCCGGCACCGTTTCGAGCTGCGTGGTCCCCACCCTGACTCCTCCTGCTGCCATCGCTGCACTCGCCGTGTTCCAGCGGCAGTTCCGCGCCCTTGTTTATTAAAGGTTCCTGCACTATCCCTGCGACGATAGGACGGCGCACCCCCTTGGTCAAGACCAATGCTCATCCCTTTGCGGGCAGACCGGGCATAGGTATCAAGCCGTTCATGGGATGTTCTCGTGCGCACCGAAGGCTTGTAGTCAAGGGCTACCGGACGGTAGTCATGGCGGTAGCGACTACTGACAGCCTGTCTCACACGCGTCCACCCGACGAGGAGCAGCATGACCGCCACCGTCTCCTTCACGATCGATTCGCCGCTCGGCGCCCGCACCGCCACCGTCGCCTACGAACGCAAGGGCGCGGGCGAACCGCTCCTCCTCCTGCACGGCATAGGCCATCACCTCCAGGCCTGGCAGCCGGTGACCGACATCCTGGCCGCCGAGTACGACGTGATCGCGGTCGACCTCCCCGGCTTCGGCGCCTCGGAGCCGCTGCCCGAGGGGGTCCCGTACGACCTGGGGACCGTCGCGTCCGCGCTCGGGGCGCTCTGCAAGGCCCTCGGCGTCACGCGTCCGCACGTGGCGGGCAACTCCCTCGGCGGCCTGCTCGCGCTGGAAATGGGCCGGAGCGATCTGGTCCGCTCGGTCACCGCCCTCTCCCCCGCCGGCTTCTGGACGCAGGGCGAGCGCCGCTACGCCTTCGCCGCACTGCTCGCGATGCGCGCGGGTGCCAGGGCGCTGCCCCTGCCAGCCGTGGAGCGGCTCGCGCACAGCGCCGCGGGACGCGCAGCCCTCACCGGCACCATCTACGCCCGCCCCGACCGGCGTTCGCCCGCCGCCGTGATCGCGGAGACCCTCGCCCTGCGCCATGCCACCGGCTTCACGCAGACCCTGGCCGCGGGCGGTTCCGTACGGTTCACCGACGACGTGCCCGGTCTGCCCGTCACCATCGCGTGGGGCAGCCGGGACCGGCTGCTGCTGCGCCGTCAGGGGGTGCGCGCCAAGCAGACCGTCCCGGGCGCCCGGCTGGTCCGGCTGCCCCGCTGCGGCCACGTCCCGATGAACGACGACCCCGCGCTGGTCGCCCGGGTGATCCTGGACACGGCCCGCAGCGCGAGCCGCCCGCTGCCCGTCTGAGATCCCGGAGCCCAAGGCTCCGGGCGGACGGACGGAACGGCGGGAGCGCAGGAGGCCGGACGGAAGGGCAGGCGGGGCCGGGCGGCAGACGGGTGTTCATCCGCGGTTCGCGTGGCGGACGCGGCCGGGCCGGTGTGCGACGGCACGCTGGTACGGCCCGTCCCCGCCGGCCCCTGGAGAAGCACCGATGGCACCGATGCCGCACACCCGACGGACCCTCCTCGGCGGGTCCCTCGCCCTGTCCTCCGCGCTGCTCGCCACGCCGTTGCTCGGGGCCCCCGCCCTCGCCCGCTCCGGCCGCCCGAGCGCGGCCTGGGGCGTGCAGTCCGGTGAGATCACCGCCCATTCGGCCACCGTCTGGACGCGCTCCGACCGCCTGGCCCGGATGTTGGTGGAGACCTCCCCGAGCGAGTCGTTCCGCTACGCCGTACGCCGCCACCGCGGTCCGCTGCTCGGCCCGGCCACCGACTTCACCGGGACCACCGTCCTGCGCGACCTGCCGCCGGGGCAGCAGATCCACTACCGGGTGGTCCTGGCCGACCCGGACGACCCGCGGCGCACCGGAGCACCTGTCCACGGGACCTTCCGCACCACCCCCGTCTCACGCCGCCGCGACGTGCGCTTCCTGTGGTCCGGGGACCTCGCGGGCCAGGGCTGGGGCATCAATCCGGACCTCGGCGGCTACCGCGTCTTCGAGGAGATGCGGCTGCGCGACCCCGACTTCTTCCTCTTCAGCGGGGACACCATCTACGCCGACGGCCCGATCCAGCCCTCGGTGCCCCTGCGCGACGGCAGTCTCTGGCACAACATCACCACCGAGGAGAAGGCCAAGGTCGCCGAGACCCTCGCCGAGTTCCGGGGCAACTTCCGCTACAACCTCCTCGATGGCAGCCTGCGCGGCTTCAACGCCCAGGTGCCGGTCCTGGCCCAGTGGGACGACCACGAGGTGCGCAACAACTGGTACCCGGGCCAGGTGATCGACGACCCCCGCTACACCGTCCGCGACGTCGACACCCTCGCCGCGCGCGCCCGCCGCGCCTTCGGCGAGTACTTCCCCGTCACCGACCTGCGCGGCGGCCCCGCCGAGGGCCGGATGTACCGGGTGATGCGGTACGGGCCGCTGCTCGACGTGTTCGTGCTCGACATGCGCACCCACCGCAACCCCAACTCCCCCGGTACCCAGGCCGAGGACCCGATCGGCATCCTCGGCCCCGAGCAGCTGGCCTGGCTGCGGCGCGAGCTCTCGCGCTCGCGCGCCACCTGGAAGGTCATCGCCTCCGACATGCCCCTGGGCATCGTGGTGCCCGACGGCGCCACGGACTTCGAGGCCGTGGCCCAGGGCGACCCCGGTGCGCCACTGGGCCGCGAGCTCCAGATCGCCGAGCTGCTGCGCCACATCAAGCACCAGCGCATCACGGGCACCGTCTGGCTCACCGCCGACGTCCACTACACCGCCGCCAACCACTACGCCCCCGAGCGCGCCGCCTTCACCGACTTCGCGCCCTTCTGGGAGTTCGTCTCGGGCCCGATCGGCGCGGGCGGCTTCCCGGCCGGGCGGCTGGACGCCACCTTCGGCCCGCGGACGGCATACGTCCAGTCGGCTCCGCTCGCCAACATGTCCCCGTCCGAGAACCCTCCGTACTACGGTGAGGTGGACATCGACGGGGCCACCGGGGAGCTGACCGTGCGCCTGCGGCGCCAAGGCGGCGGCGTACTCTTCACCCAGACGCTGCGCCCCGGGCAGGTGGGCCAGTAGCCCCGCATTCCGGGCACGGGGCCCGCACCGGCATGCGGACGCCGCATTCCGCAGATGGCGCGGAAAAGCGGGTGAAATCGGCCAGATGGATACTTAACCAGTCGGTCACAGATCGTTCGCGATCACGCAACACCCCTGCGCCACAGTGATGTGCATGACTGACCGTAACCCCGCTTCCGCGCCCGCGTCCGCCGCCACCACTGGCGCCGCGACCTCGTCGAACTCGCCGCCCTGTTCTGCGCCGTCGCGGTCGCGGACGCCATCGCCAACCTCGTCGTGCACGGTCCGAGGGGCCCGGTCCTGCTGGTCGCCTCGGCCGTCGCACTCCTGGTGACCGCCGCGTTCCACACCTGGTGGGCGCGGCGCCACAGCCATGCGCCGCCGCCGGACACCACCGCGCCCACGGATCCGGCGGCGTACCCCGCGGCTGCCCCCCTCGCGACCGCGTCGAGCGCCGCGCTGTGGCGCATGCGGACGACCGTACGGGACGAACCCGGCTCCCTGGCCGCGCTGTGCACCGCCCTGGCCGGGAGCGGTGTCGACATCCTGACCCTCCAGACGCACCCGCTCCCCGAGGGCGGCACCGTCGACGAGTTCCTGCTGCGCGCACCGCAGCAGCTGCCCTCCGCCGACCTCACCCGCGCCGTCGCCCGGGCCGGCGGCCACAGCACCTGGATCGAGCGGGCCGACGCCCACGACCTCGTCGACACCCCGACGCGCGTCCTGGGCCTGGCCACCCGCACCGCCCTGGACGCCGCCGAACTCCCCCTCGCCCTGCGCCAGCTCCTCGGCCGCTGCACCATCCACTCGATCCCGGCGACCACCCTCTCCGGGCGCCCCAACGCGGGAGCCGACGCCCCCGTCGAAGGCGTCCTGGAGGCCACCGTCATGCGGCTGCGCGACCCTTCCGGCGGCGCCATCACCGTGGAGCGGCCCTACCTGCCCTTCACCCCGACCGAATTCGCCCGGGCCCGCGCCCTCGTCGAGCTCGACGCCCGGCTCGGACCCCGCGTCCCGCGCAGCCAGGACGTGCTGACCCTGCCCGAGGGCAACGAGATCACGGTGCGCCGCGCCGACGGCTCCGACCAGGCGGCCGCCCGCGCGATGCACGACCGCTGCTCCGAGCGCACCCTGTCGCTGCGTTACCACGGCCCCGTCGCCGACGCCGACCGCTACCTCGGACACCTGCTGAGCCCCCGCTTCGGCCGCACCCTCGCCGCCACCACCGCCTCCGGCAAGCTGGTCGCCCTCGGCCACCTGCTGTGGGACGGCGACGAGACCGAGGTGGCACTGCTCATCGAGGACGACTGGCAGCGCCGCGGCGTCGGCACCGAACTCCTGGGCCGGCTGATCGCGATGGCCGTCGAGGCCGGGTGCGACAGCGTGTACGCGGTCACCCAGGCCTCCAACACCGGCATGGTCGCCGCCATGCGCGGCCTCGGCCTCCCCCTCGACTATCAGATCGAGGAGGGCACCCTCGTGATCACGGCCCGGCTGGACGCGACTCCGGTCAGCTCCCGCCTGCCGTACGAAACCCCGCGCTAGCGGGTGTCCCCTTCGGGGCACGGCGGGCCATTGGTCCTGATCAGGTCAGCAGGTTGACAGTAAACGGTGATGACGGGAGCGCCCGGCCGTACGAAGATGGCCCCATGTCAGAGATCCTCCAGGGTGGCAGCGCCACCCGGCTGCCCCGCCAGGTGGCCGACGCCTACGTCGACGACCTCATCGCCCTCGACCCCATCGCGGGCACCTTCCTCGGTGTCGCCGCGAGCTCCAGCAAGCTCCCGGACTTCTCCCCCGCGGGCGCCGCGGCGATGGCCGGGCTGGCGCGGACCACCCTCGCCCGCCTCGACGCCGCCGAGCAGCTGCCCGGCGCGGACAGCGACGCCGAGCGCCGCTGTGGCCGGCTGCTGCGCGAGCGGCTGAACGCCGAGCTCGCGGTGCACGAGGCCGACGAGCACCTGCGCGCCGTCAGCAACATCCACTCCCCGGCCCATTCCGTCCGCGAGGTCTTCACCCTGACCCCCGCCGACACGGACGAGGACTGGGCCGCGATCGCCGAGCGGCTGCGCGCCGTACCGGCCTCGTACGCCGGCTACCGCGAGAGCCTCGCGCTCGGCCTGGAGCGGGGCCTGTACGGTGCGCCGCGCCCGGCTGCCACCTTCATCGAGCAGCTCACCACCTGGGCCGGCCAGGACGACGACGGGGCGCGCGACTTCTACGGCTCCTTCGCCGCCGCGGGACCCGAGTCGCTGCGCGCGGAACTGGACGAGGCCGCGGCCACGGCCACGGCGGCGGTCGTGGAGCTCCGCGACTGGATGCGCGACGTGTACGCCCCGGCCGTCGCGGACGCGCCGGACACGGTGGGCCGCGAGCGCTACGCCCGCTGGTCGCGCTACTTCAACGGCACCGACCTGGACCTGGACGAGGCGTACGCGTACGGCTGGTCGGAGTACCACCGGCTGCTGGGCGAGATGAAGGCGGAGGCGGCCAAGATCCTGCCGGGGGCCGGGCCCTGGGAGGCGCTGCGCCACCTGGACGAGAACGGCACCCACATCGAGGGGGTCGACGAGGTCCGGGCGTGGCTGCAGGGCCTGATGGACGAGGCCATCGAGAACCTCGACGGCACCCACTTCGAACTCGCCGAGCGGGTCAAGCGGGTCGAGTCCATGATCGCCCCCTCGGGCGGCGCGGCCGCTCCGTACTACACCAACCCGTCGGAGGACTTCTCCCGGCCGGGCCGCACCTGGCTGCCGACCATGGGCCAGACCCGCTTCCCGGTGTACGACCTGGTCTCCACCTGGTACCACGAGGGCGTTCCGGGCCACCACCTCCAGCTCGCGCAGTGGGCGCACGTGGCGGACCAGCTCTCCCGCTACCAGGCCAGCGTCGGCCTCGTCAGCGCGAACGTCGAGGGCTGGGCCCTGTACGCGGAGCGTCTGATGGACGAGCTGGGCTACCTCAAGGACGCGGAGCAGCGCCTGGGTTACCTGGACTGCCAGATGATGCGTGCCGCGCGGGTGATCGTGGACATCGGCATGCACCTGGGCCTGGAGATCCCGGCGGACTCGCCGTTCCACCCGGGCGAGCGGTGGACGGTCGACCTGGCGCAGGAGTTCTTCGGGCTGCACAGCGGGCGCCCGGCGGACTTCATCGTGAGCGAGCTGACGCGCTACCTGTCGATGCCGGGGCAGGCCATCGGGTACAAGCTCGGTGAGCGCGCCTGGCTGCTGGGCCGGGACAACGCCCGCGCCGCGCACGGTGAGTCCTTCGACCTGAAGGCCTGGCACATGGCGGCGCTGTCGCAGGGTTCGCTGGGGCTGGACGACCTGGTGGACGAGCTCTCGAAGCTCTGACCCCGCGCGTCCACCTCGTACGGGCCGCCCGTTCCCCCGAGGGGGAGGGCGGCCCGTACGCGTGCGAGGGGGCCTCGGTTCAGCAGCCGCAGTCGTCCGAGTCGGTGGGGGCGGTCAGCGGGTCGGCCTCCGCGCGCCGCTCCGTGCCCTGCCAGGTCTCGACCTCGAAGCCCTCGCGGATCCAGTACTCGATCCCGCCGAGCATCTCCTTGACCTGGAAGCCGAGTTCGGCGAGGGCCAGGGCGGAGCGGGTGCCGCCGTTGCAGCCGGGGCCCCAGCAGTACGTGACCACGGGCACGTCCTTGTCCAGGAGCCGCTCCGCCTGTTCGGGGACGAGGGCGGTGGGCAGGTGGACGGCGCCGGGCACGTGGGCCTGGTCCCAGGACGGGGTGGAGCGGGAGTCGACCAGCTGGAAGCCGAGCTCGGCGCCCTCCTCGCGGTGGGCCTTGAAGGCGGCGGCGACGTCGGACACGTCCGCATGGAAGGCCAGGCTCGCGGCGAAGTACGCGGCGGCCGCGGCCGGGGAGGCCGGGGGCACCCGGAGCACGGGGTTCACGGTGGCCGGGGCGGCGGCGCCGGTGGTGGCGGCAGGGGCGGCGGCGGTGTTCCGGTTCGTCGTCATGACTCAGAATCTACGATCTGTTGATCTTCGGGAGAAGTGACTTTCCCCGGCCTTCTCCCTGTCGCTCCGGGGATTCCACTGCTAGACATGCGAGATGACCGCATATTCCCCTGACGCCACCGACTGGCGGATCCTTGAGGTCCTCCAGCAGGACGGACGCGCCAGCTTCACCGAGCTGGCCCGTGCCGTGTCCATGTCCGCCAGCGCCGTCACCGAGCGGGTGCGCCGCCTGGAGGAGTGCGGGGTCATCACCGGATACACGGCCGTGGTCGACCACGAGAAGCTGGGCAAGTCGATCCTCGCGCTGGTGCGCCTGCGCTACCCGCACGGCAACTACAAGCCGTTCCACGACTTCCTGGACTCCACCTCCGAGATCCTGGAGGCCCACCACGTCACCGGCGACGACTGCTTCGTCCTCAAGGTCGCCGCCCGTTCGATGGCACACCTGGAGGAGGTCACCGGCCGGATCTCCGGGCTCGGCCCGGTGACCACGAGCATCGTCTACTCGTCCCCGCTCGGCAGGCGCCCGCTCAGTCCGTGAGCGCGGCCGTACGGTGGCGCACCACGGAGCCGCCGCGCTGCTTGACGATCTCCAGCTGGGCCTGGACCCGGGACCTCAGGTCGGCGACGTGGCTGACGATGCCGACGCTGCGGTCGCGCTCGCGCAGCGAGTCCAGCACGTCCAGCACCTCGTCCAGGGCCTGGTCGTCGAGGCTCCCGAAGCCCTCGTCGATGAAAAGGGTGTCCAGCCGCATGCCGCCCGCCTCGTCGGTCACCACGTCGGCGAGGCCGAGGGCGAGGGCGAGGGAGGCGAAGAAGGTCTCGCCGCCCGACAGGGTGGCGGTGTCGCGCTCGCTCCCGGTCCAGGCGTCGACCACGTGCAGACCGAGGCCGGAACGGCCCCGTCCGCCCGCCCGTGCGTCGGAGTGGACCAGGGTGTAGCGGCCGCCTGACATGCGCAGCAGGCGTACCGTCGCCGCCGCGGCGACCTGCTCCAGGCGGGCCGCCAGTACGTACGCCTCCAGCCGCATCTTGCGCTCGTTGTCGGCGGAGGTGCCCGCGGTGAGTCCGGCCAGCCGGGCCACCCGGTCGTAGGCCTCCCGCAGCGGGCCGAGCGCCCGCAGCTCCTGTTCCGCCTGGCGCGAGAGCCGGTCGAGCTCCGCGCAGCGCACCCGGGCCGCGTCGAAGGCCGAGCCGGCCGTACGGAGCTTCGCGGCGGCCGTGGCCGCGTACGCCTCGGCCCGGTCCGGTTCGGCCGGGGGCAGGGCCGCGGCCTCGGCGGTGCCGGCCTCGGCGCGGCGGTCCGCCAGCGTGGCCTCCTCCGCCTGCCAGGCGTCCATCCGGTGCTGGAGGGCAGTGCGTTCGTACTCGGGCAGGACGGCGTCGGAGGCGGCCTCGACGGTGTCGAAGCCGGCCCGGAAGGCGGCGTCGGCGAGCTGGTCGTCCGCCTCCTTCAGCCGGGCGGCGGTGGTCTCGGCCCGGCGCAGCGCGGCCGCGGCACCCGAGACCATCCGGACGCGGTCCTCCAGGGTGCGGGCACGGGCCGCGACGGTGGGGGCGTCACCCCGTACGCGGGCCAGTTCGGTCTCCAGCGAGGCCTGTTCCCGGTCCAGGGCCTCGCGGCGCGACGCCCTGGCGGCGACCCGCCGCTCGGAGTCGAGCCGGTCGGCGCTGCGCGCGGCGTGCTCCCGTTCGGCGCGGGCGAGCCGCTCGCGCGCGGTGTGCAGCCCGGCCGCCGCGGCGTGGGCGGCGGCGTGCCGGGAGCTCAGGTCCGAGGTCAGGTCGAGGAGTTCGGCGGTGGTGGCGTCCCCGGCGGCGGCCGCGGCCTCGGTACGGGCCTCCTCGACCGCGGCGAGGCGGCGCTCCACGGCGGCCCGTGCCTCCTCGGCCCGTTCGAAGGCGGCGTGGGCGGCGTCCTCGGCGGCCCGGTCCACGTGGCCGGGCGCCGGGCGGGCCGGGGCGGGATGTTCCGCGGAACCGCACACCGCGCAGGCCTCGCCCGGCTCCAGCGCCTCGGCGAGTTCGGCGGCGATCCCGCGCAGCCGGGCCTCCTTCAGCTCCAGCCAGCGCTCGCGTGCGGCGGCGGACTCCTCGCGTACGGAGAGCAGTTCGCCCGAGGCGCGCTCCGCGTCGGCGGCCAGCGCGTCCCGCCGCCGGGCGGCGTTCAGGTGCAGCCGGGCCGGTTCGAGCCGTCCGGCGAGCTGCTCGGCGAGGGTGGCGGCCTGCTGGGCGGCGTCGGCGCGCTCCTGGAGGGCCGAGCGGGTGGCTTCCCAACGGGCCAGCCACTCGGCGGACTCCTGGTGCTGTTCCTCGGCCGCGCGGGCCTCGCGCTCCAGGTCGGCGCGCTCGCGGCCGATCTCTGCGCTGCGCTGCTCGGCCCGGCGGGCGGCGCCCAGGGCGCCCAGGTCCTCGCGCAGCCGCTGCTCGACGGAGGCCAGTTGCGCGGTGCCCGCCTCGGCGAGGGCGGGCGGCAGTTCGGCCCGGGCGGCCGTCTCCGCGTGTGCGGCGGCCAGGTGGGCGGCGGAGGCCGCGCCGCGCAGTTCCAGGGCGGGTGCCACCAGGGCGCCCCGCCGGGCCCGGTCCAGCAGGCCGCGCACCCGCTCCCGGTCGGGCGCGGCCTCGTCGAGCAGGGCGGCGCGCCGGGCGGTCTCGGCGTGACGGCGCTGGAGCCGGTCGAGTTCGCGGGCGTCCTCGGCGGCCCGGCGGGCGGCCGCGTGCCGGCTCTCGACGGCGGCCAGCGCGTACTCGGCGACCGTGAGGCGTTCCCGGGCGGAGCAGCGCGCGACGGCCGCCCAGGCCCGGACGGCCGCGGCGAGCCCGGGATCGCCGGGCTGGTGGCCGGGCAGCGGCCAGGCCCGCAGGTCGGCGCTGTCGCCACAGGCCTGGGCGAGGCGCTGGGCGGTGTGCAGCACCTTCTCGTCGCCGGCCCGCACCTTGGCCTCGGCGGCCCGGCGGCGTTCGCCGAGGAGGGCCTCGACGGCGGCGAAGCGGCGGGTGTCGAAGAGCCGGCCGAGCAGTCGGCCGCGGGCGGCCTCGTCGGCCCGCAGGAAGCGGGCGAACTCCCCCTGCGGCAGGAGCACGACCTGGCAGAACTGCTCGCGGCTCATGCCGAGCAGCTGCTCGATCTCCTCGCCGATCTCCTGGTGCGAGCGGCTGAGGGCGGCCCAGCCCTCGCCGGTGTGCTCGCGCAGCCAGCTCTGGGCCTTGTCCTTGGTGGTGCCGGTGCCGCGCTTCTTGGGACGGTCCTGTTCGGGGCGGCGGGTGAGCTCCAGCCTGCGGCCGCCCGCGGTGAGCTCCAGGGTGACCTCGGTGGGGGTCTCGGCCGCCGCGTGGTCGCTGCGCAGGCTGGTGCCGGGGGCCTGGCGCGGGCCGGGGACCGATCCGTAGAGGGCGTAGCAGACGGCGTCCAGGACGGAGGTCTTCCCCGCACCGGTGGGTCCGTGCAGCAGGAAGATCCCGGCGCCGGACAGCGCGTCGAAATCGATCTCCTGGGGTTCGGCGAACGGCCCGAAGGCGGTGATCGTCAGCCGGTGCAGCCTCATCGATGGGTCTCCTGGCGGCTGTCCTGGGTCCGTACGTCGTCGAAGGCGTCCTGGAGGACGGCCCGTTCTGCGTCGTCGGCGTGGCCGGAGCCGCCGCGCACGTGGGCGACGAAGTCCTCGGCGATCTCCTGGTCGCTGCGGCCCTTGAGGCGCTGCGCGTAGGACCCGCCGGTGTCCTCCTCGCGGCCCTCGGGGTCGAAGGCGAGGCTGAGGGTGTGCGGGAAGCGGGTGGCGAGGCGGGCCATGGGGTCCTGGGGGCGGACCGGGTCGGTGAGCGTGGCCTCGACCCAGCGGTCCTCGTACGGCTCGTACGCCGGGTCCTGCAGCAGGGCGTCGAGGGGGCCGCGGAGGCGGGCGAGGGCCCGCGGGACGGGGGTGTCGATCCGCTCGGCGGTGGTGATCTCCCCGTCGGCGCCGAGTTCGATCAGCCACACGGTCTTGCGGTGGCCGTCCTCGGAGAAGGAGTAGGCGAGCGGGGAACCGGAGTAGCGGACCCGTTCGTTGATCGTCTGGCAGCCGTGGAGGTGACCGAGGGCGGCGTAGTCCACCCCGTCGAAGACGGAGGCGGGCACGGCCTCGACGCCTCCGACGGCGATGTCGCGCTCGCTGTCGCTGGCCTGGCCGCCGGTGACGAAGGCGTGGGCCAGCACCACGGAGCGGGTGCCCGGCGCGCGGGTGGCCAGGTCGGCCCGGACCCGGTCCATGGCCGCCGACAGCACTGCCTCGTGGCTCACCCCGGCCGCACCGAACTCCTCCTTGACCAGGGCCGGTTCCAGGTACGGCAGCCCGTACAGCGCCACGTCCCCGTGTACGTCGGCCAGCACCACGGGATCGGCGCAGCCGGCCGGGTCGGTCCGCAGGTGGATCCCGGCGCGGTCGATGAGCCCGGCCCCGACACCGAGACGGCGGGCCGAGTCGTGGTTGCCGGAGATCAGCACGGTGGGCACGCCGAGCTCGGCGAGCCGGTGCAGGGCCCGGTCGTACAGCTCGACGGCGGGCAGCGGGGGAACGGCCCGGTCGTAGACGTCCCCGGCGATCAGGACGGCGTCGACCTCGTGCGCGCGGGCGGTCTCGACGAGGTGGTCGACGAACTCGGACTGGGCGCCGAGCAGGTTCACGCGGTGGAAGGACCGGCCGAGGTGCCAGTCGGAGGTGTGCAGGAACTTCACTCGCCGGCCCCGCCGCACATGCCGTCTCCCCCTGGTCGTCTCCCGCTCGCTGAACCCCTCTACGCTAACCCGTCCCCAGGACGCTCAGGGCGCGTACGTCTCCCCGCCGAGGGTGAGGGTGGCGCTGCCCGCCGTGCTGTCGGCGAGCCAGGCCTCGAAGGCGGGCAGCTCCGCCTCCGGGAGGGCGACCTCGATCTCCACCGCCGCCCCGTAGCGCAGGTCCACCACGGTCCGGCCGGTGGAGCGCAGGTCGTTCTGGGTCTTGCCGGCCCGCTGGTGGTCGACGGTGACGGTGGCCAGCCGGTAGCGGCGCCGGGTGACGGTGCCGAGCTCGTCGAGGGCCTCGCCGACCACGCCCCCGTAGGCCCGGATGAGACCGCCCGCACCGAGCTTGACGCCGCCGTAGTAGCGCGTGACGACGGCGACGGCGTAGCGGACGTCGCGCCGCATGAGCATCTGCAGCATGGGCACCCCGGCGGTGCCGCCGGGCTCGCCGTCGTCGCTGGCCTTCTGGACCGCGGCGTCGGCGCCGATGACGTAGGCGAAGCAGTTGTGCGAGGCGGTGGGGTGCTCCTTGCGGATGCGCGCGACGAACTCCTGCGCCTCCTGCTCGGTCGCGGCGGGCGCGAGCGCGCAGAGGAACCGCGAACGGTTGATCTCGGACTCGTGCACGCCCTCACGGGCCACCGTCACGTACTGGTCTGCCTTCACCGCTCCACCCTACGGGGAATCGGACATGTGTCCTTTCGGTTGTACGCGGCAGCAGAGCAGCTCCATACCCGCAGGAGGCGGCACACGTGTACGGCGATCCGGCAACCATCCGCAAGATCCTCACCGAACTCGGCGACACCTGGGCCGTGGTGGGCCTGTCCAACAACCGGGACCGGGCGGCGTACGGGGTGGCGCGCGTCCTGCAGGGGTTCGGCAAGCGGGTGGTCCCGGTGCACCCCAAGGCGGAGACCGTGCACGGGGAGCCCGGGTACGCCTCGCTGGAGGAGATCCCGTTCAAGGTGGACGTCGTGGACGTCTTCGTGAACAGCGCGCTGGCGGGTCCGGTCGCCGACCGGGCGGCGGCCATCGGCGCGGAGGCCGTGTGGTTCCAGCTCGGTGTGATCGACGAGGCCGCCTTCGAGCGGACCCGGGAGGCGGGCCTGACCATGGTCATGGACCGCTGCCCGGCGATCGAGATCCCGGCGCTCTGACGGCCGCGTCGGTGCCGGTCAGCGGCGTGGAGCCGGGTCCGGCGGGGTGAAGCGGTGAACTACCGTGAACGGTGTCCGACGCTGCACCGCAGTGTTCACCGCACCGCACTGCGAGGCTCCGCATGACCGCCCTCTTCGCCCTGGCCACCGCCGTGCTGTGGGGCCTGGCCGACTTCGGGGGCGGGCTGCTCACCCGCCGGATACCGGCCCTGACCGTGGTGGTCGTCTCGCAGGTGGTCGCCGTCGTCGTCCTCGGCGCCCTCGTGGTCGCCACCGGCGCCTGGCGGGAGGCCGGGCCGCAGCTGTGGTTCGCCGTCGCGGCGGGGCTGGTCGGGCCGGTGGCCATGCTCAGCTTCTACAAGGCGCTGGCACTCGGCCCGATGGGCGTGGTGTCCCCGCTCGGCTCCCTCGGCGTGGTCGTACCGGTCACCGCGGGCCTGCTGCTGGGCGAACGGCCCGGTCCCGGCCAGTTCGCGGGGATCGCGGTGGCGGTCGTCGGCATCGTCCTCGCGGGCGGCCCGGAACTGCGCGGGGCGCCCGTGCAGCGGCAGGCCGTCGTCCTCACCCTCGTCGCCGCCTTCGGCTTCGGCGCGGTGATGGCCCTGATCGCCGAGGCCTCCACCACCCTGACCGGGCTGTTCCTGGCCCTGTTCGTACAGCGGGTCACCAACGTGGCGGTGGGCGGCGGCGCCCTGTGGGTCCGGACCCGGCGCGGCACCCCGGCCCTCCCGGCGGGTACGGGCCCGCGCATCCTGTGGACCCTGCTGCCCGCCCTGGCCTTCGTCGGCCTCGCGGACGTCGCGGCGAACGGCACCTACTCCGTCGCCGCCCAGAACGGCCCGGTCACCCTGGCCGCCGTCCTGTCCTCGCTGTACCCGGTGATCACCGCGCTCGCCGCCTTCGCCGTACTGAAGGAACGCCTGCGCGCGGTCCAGGCAGCGGGCGCCGGCCTGGCCCTGGCCGGTACGGCCCTCCTGGCGGCGGGCTAGGCCGGCTAGACCTGCTGGGCCTGCTCGCCCTGTTCGGCCTCCGCCAGTTCTGCCAGGCCGCGCAGTTGCTGCGGGGTCATGCCGTCCGGGATCGGGACCGGGGCGGGGGTGCGCAGCGGCGGCTGCCAGCCCGTCTCGGGCTCCCAGCGCCGTACGATCCGCGCCGGGGCGCCCGCCACCACCGCATGGTCGGGCACCTCGCCCCGTACGACGGCGCCCGCGGCCACCACCACGTTGCGGCCCAGCCGCGCCCCGGGGAGGATCACCGCGCCCGTGCCCAGCCAGCAGCCGGGGCCGATCTCCACGGGCTCGCTGCGGGGCCACTGCTTGCCGACGGGCTGGTGGGGGTCGTCGTAGCTGTGGTTGGTCGAGGTGATGTAGACGCCCGGACCGCAGAAGGTGTCGTCCCCGATGGTGATCCGGTGGTCGGCGATCACGTGGCTGTCCCGGCCGATCACCACGCCGTTGCCGAGCACAAGCACCGGTTCGGCGCCGAGGTCGAGGTCCGGCATCATCCCGGCGGTGAGGGTCACCTGTTCGCCGATGATGCAGTAGTCGCCGAGCCGGATCCAGGGCTCGCCGAAGACGGTGCCCTGGGGGAAGGCGAGCCGGGTGCCGTAGCCGATCGCGCCGAAGCGCAGCCGCCCGGGGGTCTGCGCGGTGACGGCTCCGGCCTGCTGCATCCAGCGCCAGCCGGCGTGGACGGCACGGTTCGCGAGCCTGCGGCGCAGGGCCGTCAGAGATGAGAACGTGTTCTGGTTCTTCGGCACCCGGCCACGGTAGTGCGCCGCACCACGGTCGTCCGGGCGGTGATCCTGTGATGTTCACCCCATCACCCGGTCCGGGGGCCGCGTGCTCTACGGTGCCGGTAGGCGCGGCATCCCCACGACGAAGCACAGAGGTAGAGCGACATGACGCATCAGGCGGCCCCGGCCCTCGTGGCAGCGGTGGGCGGGAAGACCCCGGACATCGACCCCACGGCCTTCACGGCGCCCACTTCCGTCGTGGTCGGCGACGTCACCCTGGCGGCGGGTGCGAGCATCTGGTACTCGGCGGTGCTGCGCGCCGACTGCGGCCCCATCACCCTGGGCGCGGACAGCAACGTGCAGGACAACTGCACCCTCCACGTGGACCCCGGCTTCCCGGTGTCCGTCGGTGAGCGCGTCTCCATCGGCCACAACGCCGTCGTGCACGGCTGCACCGTCGAGGACGACTGCCTGATCGGCATGGGTGCGACCGTCCTGAACGGCGCGGTGATCGGTGCCGGCTCGCTGGTGGCCGCGCAGGCGCTGGTCCCGCAGGGCATGGTGGTCCCGCCCGGTTCCCTGGTCGCCGGGGTTCCGGCGAAGGTGCGCCGCCCGCTGACCGACGAGGAGCGCGAGGGCATCAAGGTGAACGCCGCGATGTACGTGGAGCTGGCCAAGCAGCACGCCGCCGCGATGGCCCCGCAGGTCTGAGACCCGGTACCCGGTACGGGCGCATGGCGCTGCCCGTACGCGCCGCGGCCCGCCGTCCTCGACGGCGGGCCGGAGCCTCAGTCGCCGACGGCCACCGGCACCGGCTCCTCGGCCGGACGCGCCGCCGCGGCGGCCTTCTTCATCCGGCTGCGCAGCACCAGCGTGACCGTGAGCCCGATCAGGACGGCCACCAGCAGCGCCATCCAGGAGAACCGCTTCAGCCACGGCTCCGCGACGATGCCGACCGAGTAGATGACGGCCGTGGTGCCGCCCGCCCAGAGGATCCCGCCGAAGACGTTCGCGACGAGGAACCGCCAGTACGGCATGTGCAGCACGCCCGCCAGCGGCCCGGCGAAGATCCGCAGCAGGGCCACGAAGCGGCCGAAGAAGACGGCCCACATGCCCCACTTGTCGAAGGCGCGCTCCGCCATGGCCACCTGGTCCGGCCCGAAGTGCTTGGGGAAGCGCCGCCCGAGCCGCTCCAGCAGGGGCTTGCCTCCCCGGCGTCCGATCGCGTAGCCGATCGAGTCGCCCACGATCGCCCCGGTGATCGCGCAGATCCCGAGGACCACGGGGTCGATCTCCCCGTGCTGCGAGGCCAGCAGCGCCGAGCTGACCAGGATGATCTCCCCCGGCAGCGGGATGCCCAGGCTCTCCAGCCCGATCACCAGCCCCACCAGGAGGTAGATGGCGACCGCCGGAATCGTCTCCAGCCATTCCTGGATGTGCACCGGTGTGTCCTCCAAAGTCGTCCCGGCGCGCCCCCTGTGACACGCCGAACGGGCAGCCTATCGGCTCCTCACCACCGCCTTTGACTTCAGTGGCAGTTCGCGCGAGGACCGGCCCGCGAACACCTCCCGGCGTCCCCGGCCCAGGACCCAGGCGTGCTGCTCCGGGTCCCAGGACGACAGCGCCCTCGCGTCCACGTCCACGGTGACCCGCTGCGCCTCGCCCGGCGCCAGGGTGAGCCGCCGGTAGCCGGCCAGGGCGCGCACCGGCTGGTCGAGCTTCAGCTCCGGGGAAGGGCCGACGTAGACCTGGGCCACCTCCGTGCCCTTGCGACGGCCGGTGTTGCGGACGGTGAACTCCACGCGCAGCCCGCCGCCGTCCGCGCGGGCACCGCCCGGCCGGACCGTGAGCTTCTCGTACTGCCAGGTCGTGTACGAGAGCCCGTGCCCGAAGGGGAACAGCGGGGCCACCTGCTGGGCGTCGTACCAGCGGTGGCCGACGTGGACGCCCTCGGCGTACTCCTGCCGGCCGCCCACGCCCGGGTAGCGCAGCACGTCCCCGCCGACCGGGGTCGACCGCTCGTCGGCCGGGAAGGTCTGGGTGAGCCGCCCGCCCGGGTCCGTGTCCCCGAAGAGGATGCCGGCGGTGGCGCCCGCGCCCTCCTGGCCCGGGTAGTACATCTGCAGGACGGCGCCGGTACGGGACAGCCACGGCATGGTCGTGCTCGAAGAGGTGTTGAGCACGACCGTGGTGCGCGGGTTGACGGCGGCGACCGCCTCGATCAGCCGCTCCTGTCCTCCCGGCAGGGCGAGGGAGGTGCGGTCGCGGCCCTCGGTGGCGTCCTCGTAGGCGAACAGCACCACGCTGCGGGCCGCCCGGGCGGCCCGCACGGCCTCGGCGAGGTCGGCGGCCCGGGTCGCCCCGGTGGTGTGCCGGAGCCGGAAGCGCTGGCCGCCGGCTCCGCCCTGCGCGTTCACGGAGAGCCGGTGGGTGCCCGCCTTGAGGGCGAGGGTGCGGCGGCGGACGGACATCCCGTCGGGCGCGGTACCGAGCAGTCCGCCCGCGAACTGCTCGGCCGCGCCCTGCTGGACGGGGAACAGCTCCTCCCCGTCCAGACGTACGCCCGGGCGCTGCCCGGTGTAGTGGACGAGCAGGGTCCACTCGTCGTCCGCCGCGAGGCGGAACTCGCCCTCGTGGCTCCAGGCGCGCCCGGCGTCCACCCTGCGGTCGTCCAGGGCGGCCGCAGGGGTGAGCAGCCGGGGCGGCAGGGGCCGCCCGTACAGGTCCTCGCCGAGGGCGTACCGCACGGTGGAGCCGTTGCCCGCGCGGCGGCGGATGGCGTCGAACGGGGCGGCCGCGGCGTCCGGGACCACGTGCGCGCTGCCGCCACCGCTGACGAAGGGCACCTGGCCGGTGGGCCCGATCACCGCGATCGAGCGGGCGGCGGCGCCGGTCAGCGGCAGGGTGTCGTGCTCGTTGCGCAGCAGCACCGCGCCCGCGGTGGCCACCTGGCGGGCGATGCGGGCCCCGGCCGCGGCGTCGCGCGGGGGCCGCCGCGCGGGGCGGGCGGCCAGCAGTCCGAGGCGGTCCCGGGTGGCGAGGACGCGGCGTACGGCGAGGTCGACGCTCCCCTCGGGTACGGAACCGGCGCGCACCGCCTCGCGCAGCGGGCGCCCGAAGTGGGTGCCGCCCGGCAGCTCCATGTCCAGGCCCGCGCCGATGGCGGCGACCGTGCTGTGGGTGGCGTCCCGGTCGGACATCACCCAGCCGTCGAACCCCCAGGTGTCCCGCAGCAGTTCGCCGAGCAGCGGTGCGCTCTCGCAGGCGTGGACCCCGTTGACCTTGTTGTACGCGGCCATCACCGCCCCGGCTCCGGCGGCCACCGCGGCTTCGAAGCCCCGTAGTTCGGTCTCGTGCAGGGTCTGTTCGGCGGCGATCACGTCGAGGGTGTCGCGGTCCTTCTCCTGGTTGCCGAGGGCGAAGTGCTTGACGGTTGCGGCGAGCCCCTCGTCCTGGATCCCGCGGACCACCTCGGCGACCAGGTCCGCGGTGAGGCGCGGGTCCTCGGCGAAGGTCTCGAAGTTCCGCCCGGCGTACGGGGTGCGGATGAGGTTCGCCATGGGCGCCAGCAGGACGTCCTGGCCCAGTGCACGCCCCTCGCGGCCGAGGACGCGGCCGTACTCGCGGGCCAGCGCCGGGTCGAAGGCGCAGGCCAGCATGACCGGCGCGGGCAGGGCGGTGGCGGTGGCCGCGACCCGGACGCCGGCGGGCCCGTCGGCCAGCCGCAGCTCCGGGATCCCGAGCCGCGGCACGCCGGGCACGTAGGCCGCCTGGCCCAGCGGGGCCGGGTCGGGGGCGCCGTGCAGCAGGGCGGTCTTCTCCTCCAGGGAGAGCCGCTCCAGCAGGGAGTCGATCCGGGCGGCGCGGCCGGGCCCGGCCGCGCCGCCCGCGGGGGCCGTCGGGGTCGGGGGCGGGGGTCTGCGCAGGGCCGCGTCGGGCGGCACCGTGGCCATGCAGCCGCCCGTGCCGAGGACCGTGCCCACCGCTGCGAGCAGCCGCATCGCCGAACGTCTGGACACGGCCTGGTTCATGGGCGCTCCCTGCGGCGTGGGGGGGGGGGGGGGGGGGGCGCCGGGCCCCCCCCCCCCCCCCCCCACGGGGGCGCCCGCCGCAACTCCCTGCCGGGCTAGGCCGCCTCCCTGCCGGTCTAGGGGGTGTCGCGGGGGACCCGCGCCTCCGTGCGGTGCCCGCGGGCGATGTAGTCCCGTACGACGGCCTCCACCGCGTCCTGCGGCGAACCGACTCCGGCGAGGACCATCACTTCCACCACGAGCTCGGCATCGAGGCTGATGTTGACCTTGGCCACGGGTACCCCCTCCATCGTCGTGCGGGGACTCTATCCGGCCGGGGCCGCACGCGAGAAGCCGCCGCGGATTGCGCCGTTCTGCCCCCGCGGGAGTGGCCGGAGGTCTATGCATGTCCCTGGGGCCGGCCTGTCGTCGAGGACCGCGCGGCCCACGCCTTCCGGTGCGCCCGCACCCGCGCGCGCGGGGTGGGGGCCGTCTCGCTCCGTGTGCCGCCAGGCAGCGGAATTCAACATTCTATGTAATCTCGCTGCGCGCTCATGGCAATCCGTGCCACGCGCACTCCGATCCCCTTGCAGGAGCCCCCGTGCACCCGTCGCCCGGCCAGCCGCCGTACCCCTACCCTCCGGCGCAGCCCCAGGACCGCCGCTGGAATCCCGCGTGGGCCGTACCCACGGTGATCGCCGTCGGGCTCTTCCTCCCGCCGGTCGCGGCCGCGCTGGCCTTCGTCGCCCGCTGGGGCAAGGCGGCGAGGATCGTGACCGTGGCACTGGCCTCGGTGTGGTTCCTGGTCCTCGTCACCATGGGCGCGGACCCGAAGAAGCCGCAGGACGACGCGAAGCCGCTGCCCGCGGTGACCGTGACGGCCACGGTGACCGCGGCGGCCGTCGCACCCCCGAGCCCCACGCCGACGCCGACTCCGACGCCCCCGCCCAGCTCCACGCCGACCCCTGAGGCGCCTGCGAGCCCCACGCCGCCGCCCGCACCGGCGCCGGCCCCCGAACCGACCCAGGAGGCCGCGCCCCGGCCGGACCCCGACGAAGGCGGCGCCTCCGGTTCCTCCGCCACCGGCGGCAGCGTCTCCTACAAGAACTGCACCGCGGCCCGCGCGGCCGGCGCCGCCCCCGTACGCCGCGGCGACCCGGGCTACGGACGCCACCTGGACCGCGACGGCGATGGCGTGGCCTGCGAATAGGGGCGCCGGAACGCACGAAGGCCCCCGCCCCGTGAGGGGGCGGGGGCCTTCGCCGGTCCCGGCGGCTACGCGTTGGGGCGCAGGGTCCAGACGACGGTCCTTTGGATGCCGTGATCTTGCACCTGGGGCAATGACCGGCAATACCGCTACTGACCTGTGGTTTCACGTCCCTGCGCGTCCCGACACATCCCGGGGTTTCCCGCTGACATGTGCTCAGTGGGTGCTCAGTGGCGAGCAGTTGGTTCCGATGCCGCCGTAGCGGCTCCCCGGCGGGGCCTCTGCACATGCAGAAGGCCCGGAGTTGGACGCTCCGGGCCTTCATGCATCAGGGCTACGCCGACCCGAAGGCCAGTGACCGCTAGGAGCAGCAACTCCGTCCCGGTCTCAAGTTCTGCATCACCAGAACCCGGTTACCCCAATGCCTCGAAAGACTTCGGGGGCCACACCTCACCCCAGCGGTGCGGACGCCTCCAGGATGGCACAGCGCCCGCGGGCCGTGCATCCCGCTCCCCCCTTCGAGGGGATCACTTTTCAGCCGACCTCTGGCCGATCACAAGATGTAGACCCGGGACGTACCGGGACACCCAGGGATAGTCATGCGCTGTCGGAACCTCGTGGGCTGTCCGGGGTACAAGCGGCGCGTCGTGCTGACGGCGGTGTCCGATGACTGTCGGCACGGCCGTAAAGAATACGGCCCAGCGATCCGCGCCCTGGACGAACCGCACCGGCAACCACGGTGACCATCTTGACGTCCGCTTCCACGCCCGGCGCGAGGTGCACGACGAAACACGCTCCCCCTTCGCCGCCGAGCGCGCGGCCGTCGTGCGGCACCTCGTCAAGCTGGTGGAGTCGGGCAAGGTCGGCGCCTTGCGCCCCGCCGCGGATGCCGGGGAGTGGCGCCACGCCGTCGAAGCGCACCCCGCACTCGGCACCGTCCGCAGCGACTTCCACGCCGTCCTCGTGGCCGTGTCCAAGGCCCTGGCGGTCGTCTCCCACCAGGAGGCCGCCACGGTGCGGCAGCGGCACGTGCTGCTCGCCGAGAAAGCCGCCGAGCTGGCCGGCCGCGCCATCTCAACGCGGCAGGTGGCCCGCTCCATCAAGCGCCTCGCCGAGCACGGCCTGATCGTCGTCCTCGTTGCCGGTCGCGTCGGCAACCCTGCCACGGGGGCCTCGCCCGTCGTCCCGCTGTACGCGCTCACAGTGCCCCAGGTCGTCGAGGACGTGATCCCGGACCGCACCCCGAACGGGCGTGGCCGCACCGCCGCCGACCGCACCGCCGACCGTGAGCACCGGATCCGGAAGGCCCTCGGGCTGCCTGTGGATGAAAGTGGTCACCTGGAGCGACCTGCGGTTTCTTCCGACGCGTCGGAGCGTTCGGAGGACCGGCGGGCCTCTGTCCTTGTGGACGGAAGTGGTCACCGAAACCTGGGTAATACCCAGGTGGGTGGTGATTCCCCCCTACCCCCCGCACGCCGTCCGCCTCGCTCCGGCCGCCGCTCCAGCACTCGCCCAGGAAGCGGTGCGCCGCGTCCGCGGCGTGGGGAGATCACCCAGACCCAGAAGAACCACCACCACACCCGCCTGCTGCGCGACGGCATCGGGCACCACGTGGTGCTGCACCGGATCACGCCCGGCCGTCTCGCCCGTCTGCTGGAGCCGTTCGCCCTCGCGGGCTGGAGCCCCTCCGACATCCGGCACGCGATGGAGCACGGCCCTGACGGCGGCCAGCACATTCAGACCGACCGCGTCCGCAAGTCGTGGTCCTGGCTCCGGTACCGGCTGAGCTTCTGGATCGACCAGGCCGGCGCCCCGCTGCCCTCGAAATCCCAGACGGTCCGCCCCGGATGGCACTGGACCGGCTACACCGCCAACTCCTCGGCCACCCCGTCGAGCCGACCGTGGACCGTGCGGTTCGAGGAGCCGCTGGAGCCCGGCCCCACGTGGTCCGACCCTGTTGCAGCCGCCCACGACACCACCCGCACCGCGGCCGAGTTCAACCAGATCATGGCTGCGCAAGAGCGGGCCGACGCCGAAGCTGCCCGCCAGATGCAGCGCGCCGCCTGGGATGCCGCCACGCACATCGCCGAGGCCGCCGAACGCCGCCGCCTCGCCGACGAACAGGCCGCGCTCAGCCGGTACACCGACCTGGACAGCCCGATCCTGCGGTACCGCCGCGAGACCGCCAGCGCCAGCCGCCGGGCCGCCCTGCTCCGCAAGCGGGCCGAGGAAACAACAGCCGCCCCTGTGGGCCCCCGTGAGACCCGGCCCAGCGTCCAGGACTTCACCGCCGAGATGGCCGTCTACGACCCCGCCCCGCTGATCTTCGACGCACCCACCGAGGCGGAGCGCCTCGTGGACCTTGACCCGAACGGATGGAACTCATGACCCCGGACATGACGAAGGCCTTCACAGGTGCCCGCAAGACCCTGGCCATGGCCGTCGGGGTTGGCTCCCTGATCATCGCCGGTATCGGTTTCGCCGGGTCCTACGCGGCCGTCGTAGACCTGGCCCGCAGGAAGGGCTTCGGAGACTTCGCCCTGGTCTTCCCCATCGGCATCGACGCGGGCATCGCTGTGCTCCTCGCGCTCGACCTGCTGTTGTCGTGGATCCGAATGCCCTTCCCGCTCCTGCGGCACATGGCATGGATGCTGACGGCCGCCACGATCACCTTCAACGGCGCGGCAGCATGGCCCGACCCTCTCGCCGTTGGGATGCACTCGGTCATGCCCGTCCTCTTCGTCGTGGTGGTCGAAGCCGTACGCCACGCCGTCGGCCGACTCGCGAACATCACCGCGGACAAGCACATGGACTCCGTCCGGATCTGGCGCTGGATCCTCTCGCCCCTCCCCACTGCGAAGCTGTGGCGGCGGATGAAGTTGTGGGAACTGCGCAGCTACGAACAGGCCTTGGGCCTCGACCAGGACCGCTTGGTCTACGAGGCCCACCTCCAGGCCCGGTACGGCCCTGCTTGGCGCTGGAAGGCCCCGGTGGAGGCCCTGCTGCCCCTGCGCTTGGCTCGTATCGGTGTCCCGCTTACGGATACTGCGGCTGCTGGCCTGGCTGCGGCGGGAATCGAGATCAAGTGGCGTTCCGCGGCCACCGCGCCGGCGCTCCCTCCGGAAACTCTCCCTGCCTTCGAGGAGCACACCCTGGGGGCGGTGGCGGTCGTAGGCCAAGCGGTCATCTCCTACGCGGACACGCCGACCCTGCCCCAAGTCCCCATCCACCCCGAGGACGCCGAGGAGTTCCCCTCTATCCGCGCCCTCGTTCCCGCCCGAACGCACGCGTTCGCGGCGGAGGACAAGCCGCGGAAGAACCGCGAGGAGGTCACCGCCCGTATCCCGGCAGACCGCGACCTGGAGGAGGACATGCCAGAGTGCCAGGACACCGGACATGCCGACGGAGGACAGGCCGAAGAACCGTCGCCCTCACCTGCACCTGGGGGTGCGGCCAAGCAGGCGAACAGGTCTGACGCCGCATCGGCAAAGACGCAGGTCCCTCCCGTTAGTCCGGAGCCCGGCAGCCCGCTGACCGAGCGGAACGCGCGGGCCGCCGAAGAAGGGGCCAAGCGCCGCGTGACCTATGCGCTGGGCTGGCACCAGGTCCAGCTGGACAAGCCGACGACGACCCAGACCGAGTACGCCAAGCACCTCGGCATTTCCACCCGGACACTCCGCCGGGCGATCCACGAGAACACCCCCGCCTGACCGGCTGCACATGGTCCTGCTGGAACCGCCCCCGGATCGAGCGGGAGCCACGGGCCGCCAGCCCGCACGCACGCCCCGAAGGAGTAGCTCCGATGAATGGACCGATCCGCTGGCACTGCCCCGAGGACCACGACGGCCTGTCCGCCCCGACCTACGGCATCCACTCCAGCCGCCCGAGTTCATCAGGGCCAGCGTCGACCGCCGCGCCTGCGAACACATCAGCGCCGCCGAGCGCGCCGAGCTGTACGCGGGCCGCGTCCCCGCCCGCCTCCAGGAGGAGGGCGAGCAGTGACCGAGCCGAGACCTCCCCCGGCAGCAGTCCGGCCCCACGGGGTGAACCGGAGCTGGCCGTCCGGATGTTGAAACTGACTAGTTGTCACCCATTCGGCCCTGTACGGTGCTTGCACAACGTCGCCGTCGCCCGCATACGGGCGCTGACACCGTGTCGCCGTCACCCTCTGGGGTGCTGACACTCAGATAGGAGAGGTATGTCCCCCAAGGACTACAGCTACGACATCCCGGACCACCCCATCGAGTACACGAAGGTGGACCCCCGGACCATCAAGTTCGACCACCGCGCGCAGCGCAACCTCAACAAGGCCCGCGGGGCGGCCATCGCCGAGAAGCTGGTGCCCACCGCTCTCGGAACGCCGATCCTCTCCAAGCGCGCGGACGGCCTGTATGCGGTGGACGGTATGCACCGCATCTACGCTTGCCAGCTCATCCTGCTGGGTCAGGTCAAGGTCTCGAAGAAGGTCCGCGAGGCTGTCCAGGCCATCACCTGCGAGATCCACTACGACCTGTCGATGCCCAACGAGGCATCCCTGTTCATCATCAAGAACAAGGAGTCCTCGAAGGTCGGCGCGAACGACGAGTTCCGCATCGGTCTGCTGGCAGGCCACCCGCTCTTCCAGGACACCAGCGCCGTTCTGGAGAAGCACGATTTGAAGGTGGGAAGCGGTGCCACGAACGGGGTTCGCGGCATCAAGGGCATCCTCAACATCGTCGTCGAGCACGGCCCCGAGGCACTGGACCTGGCGCTCACCATCGCCGAGGACACCTGGGGGCGCACCCACAAGACCTGGGACGCCGTCACCGTCGGCGGGATCGCCTCCGTGATGGCCAAACACTCCGACGTGATCAAGCCCGCGGAACTGGTGCAGAAGCTCAAGGTCCAGGGCGATTCTGCCGTCTTCCGGGCCAAGATCCAGACCATCGCCACCAACGGCAACACCCACGGTGACGGAACCAAGGGGCGCCTCAAGGCTGCCCACTTCGCGGTCGCCTCCGCCTGGAACAAGAACCGCTCAACCCGAAAGGTTCCCGTCCCCAACATCTTCGAGTAGTCCGACCCCAGCACCATCAGGAGCCCCCGCCCCCGGATCAGTCCGGACCAGGCGGGGGCTTCGTCAATCAACAGAAGGAGAGCACCCATGGCTGTCTGGCTGATCAGGGCCGGAGGGAGCGGCGACCCGTTCCTCCCTCAGTTCCACGAGTACAACGCGGCCGTCTTCTCCTACAAGGAGGGGGAGGACATACGCGGGCTCACCAAGGAGGAGATGATCGCCCGCTTCGAGGGCAAGCCGTACCTCGACCCCGACCGCGCCGGCGAGGTCATCAGCGCCTACAACGCAGGAAGATACGCGCGGGAACTCATCAAGATCCGCGACGAGGTGAAGCGGGGCGACTACCTCTACACCTCCGTCAAGGGCAGGAAGGAGTATCTCATCGGCCGCGTCAAGAAGAACCCGTACGAGTATCACCCCGAGCACGACCGCGACCACCGCCACATCGTGCGCACCAAGTGGGCCGCTCCGGTCCTCGCCGCGGATCTCGGAGAGCTCTTCCCGTACCTGAACACCGCGCGACGCACCATCCGCATCCCCGAGCAGCAGGAGGAGCTGGCCGAGTACGCCGCGCAGCTCTTCGTCTGACCCATCCCCCGCACCGGCACCCAGCTGGCCAGCGGGGGCTTGTCGTCAGCGGCCCTCGCCCACAGCCGGCGGGGGCCTTCTGCGTTTCCGGGCGGACCTTGGTCATCCGGCGATCTGGCGAATCTGCGAAGACACCTCTTCCGTGAGACGACGAAGCGTCGCCGCAAGATCCATCAGGTCCTCCGCGGAGACACGTTCCAGCTTGTCGGGACCACCCTTCCTCCCAGTGCGGAAAGTGAAGATGGAGGGACCCTCTTCGGTATCGTTGAGCAGCCACGCGCCGTGGACGTACTGATGTCTGCGATCAAACGCCTCCTCGCACTCGTCGAGAATCTTGCACCCGGCCGCGGACGCGAGCTTCTTGCTATCCGCGATGTTCGTCCCGACCGCCGCACCCTTCACCGGGCCGTCCCAGGGCTTACCGGTGAGTTGCGCCGTCAGCACCCCGATCGCGTGCTCCAGGTGGCAGCTCTCAAAGACCGTCTTGCCCAGCAGCAGGAACAGCTCATCTTCATTAGTCATCCCGCGAGGGTACGAACGCCGGCTGCTGGGCGCCAGGAAGAATTCGGGTCGCCGTCGGCTTGCGGAACGTCGCCTGAACTCTCCGGGCCAGCGGGGGCTTCCGGGTTCTGAGATCCCTTGGCCAAGGGCCGCCGCCTGCCTGCTCCCGGCGGTACCGTCGCGTCAGAAGCGGTCGCAGATCGGGGTGGTGGATGTGAGCGGGTACATCGAGGAGCAAGAGCGGATCGGGCAGCGGGTCCGGCGACAGCGGCTCTCCGTGGGAATGACCCAGGCCGACCTCGCCGCCGCGCTCGGCCGGACGCAGGGATGGGTGTCCAAGCTGGAGAAGGGCCGGATCGAGCTGGACCGGGCCGGGCTGATCAACGCCGTGGCCGCCGCCCTGCATTGCCACCCGAACACCTTGATCGAGCGCCCGTACACGGGCGGCGGCGCCGAGACCAAGTGGCAGGTGTCCGCGGCCTCCATCCTGCGCGAGCTGCGCCGCTACGACCTGGCCCCCGTGTTCGACGGCACCCCGCGCCCGTCCGAGGTGCTGTGGCACGACATGAAGCGCCTGCTGCGCCTTCGCGACGCGGCGGCGAACGGCGCCGTCTTGAGCGAGCTGCCGGACATGCTGCGCGAGGCCCGCGCCCTCGCCGAGGTCTCCACCGGCCACGAACGCGAAGAGGCGTTCGCGATCTACGCGGTGGCCTGCAAGTTCGCACACACTGCCGCCCACGCCCTCGGGCATCCCGAGCTGGTCGCCATGGCCTGCGAGCGGGCCACGTGGTCAGCGCAGTTCTCCGGCGACCCGGTGATGCCCGCGATGGCGCTGTGGATGCGGATGTGGGACACGTGGGCCTCGGCCGACTGGGACGACGCGCTCGCCCTGGGGGACAAGGCCCTCGCCGGCATCGAGGCGGAGTACGAATCCGGTGACCCGCTCGCCCTGCGCATGTGGGGCGCCCTCCACCTTCGAGCCGCGATCTCGTGCGCACGGAGCGGGAACGCGGCCGGGTCGGACGAGCGCCTGGCCCTGGCCCGCACGGCGGGTGAGCGGGTCAACGCCTACGTGGGGCCCGAGATCCATGACCGGCACTCGGTCACGTTCAGCCTCGGCAACGTCATCATCCACAGCGTCAGCGCCGCCCTGGAGATGAGCGACCAGACGAAGGCGCTCCGGCTCAACCGCGAGGCGGACCCGGCGCACATCGCGGTCCTGCCGAACTCCCGGCTCGGGCACCACCACATGGACCTCGCCCGCGCGTGGCTGTGGGACGGCAACCGGGACCAGGCCCTGACCGAGTTGGAGACCGCCGAGCGCATCGCCCCGCAGCTGGTCCGCAACCATCCCGTTGCGCGGGCGACTCTGCGGAAGATCGTCTACGCCGAGCGGGTCGCCACTCGGCAGCGGCTGCGGGGTATGACTGGACGTTTTTCGCTGGACTGATCTGCGGGTATTCCACGGATTCATATTTGGGCGTAGCGGGCCGCCTACGGTCCGCTACATGACCTCTACGCGTCGCACTGACCATGACCGCGTACGACAGCAGGCGGACGATCTTGACCCCCGCTGGCCCCTGCGCGGCGATCTCGCATACGACACCGCCACCTCCCGCACCGGGGTGGTCATAGACGTCCCTGCGGACACCGCGACCACCTTCTACCGCCTGACCCCCGAGGGCGGCGGCGAGGAGGGCTGGAACGCTTCCCTGGACACGCTGATGCCCGCCGAGGACGCCCCCCGCCCGCTCCCGTGCAGGACCCCCGGCGGCGCGGCGCAGGACGAACCCGAATTCGCGCCCTGGGACGACGCCTTCGGCAGCCCCGACCCCAGCCCCAGCCTTCAGGCTCGCGCCGAGTGCGGCATGCAGCGATTTCTGAAGTCTGCCGGCGAAGGTGCCGGAGAGGACGATGCCACGTGAACAGGCTGCCCGACTGGCTGCATGAGGGCGCCCGAGTCTTCGACCCCGCGAAGGACAGCGAGGCGATCATCCAATTTATCGGCGAGCATGAGGATTCGGCCACCCGAATCGTCGTCCCTTGCGCCGTGTTCCTGCGCCCCGAGGGCGGCGGCAAGGAGTGGATCGTGCCGGACTATCAGGCCCTGCGCCAGGCGGACCCCCGATGACTGACCGGAGCCACTTACCTGATCCCGGCCGGGGGATGATCGGCGCCCTCCTCGCGATCGGCCTTGCCGGTCCCGCCGTCGTCCTCAGCGGTCACGGCCTCGACCTGGCCGAGTCGGTGAGCGCGCCCCCTCCGGCCACCGCGCCGGACGTCGAACCGCCGTCGTAGGCGGCCCCCGAGCTCCCCGCCCCGGTGGTCTCGCAGGCACCACCCGGGCGGGGGCCTACCTCCGCCCGCCCCTTCCCGCGCAGCGGGCGGAGCACGGCGCCGGGGGTTCCGTCCCCACGGTCCCCGGCGCCATCCACGCACCACTCGTTCAAGTCGAGAGGAGCACGATGCACAGCGCCTTACGGCTCGCGACCGCCCCCCGGTCCGTGATCATGCAGCCGACCACCCAGTGCCTCCCCATGGACTGCACCTACTGCTACCTGCCATTCCGGAAAATGAAGCACCTGATGCCAGCGGCCGTCGCCGCGGCCGTCGCCGCGGCCGTCGCCGCGGCCGTCAACCCCTGGGCAGCCGACGATCCGGCGTTCGAGGTCGTGTGGCACGGCGGCGAACCCCTGGCCACCGGCCGCGAGCACCTGGCCGCCCTCATGGCCCCCTTCAAGGGCGTGAAGCACTCCGTGCAAACGAACGCCGCACTCATTGATGACGCATGGTGCGAGTTCCTGCTGGAGCACAACGTGCATGTGGGCGTCAGCATCGACGGCCCCGAGGACATGAACACCCACCGCGTCACCCTCGCCGGCCACCCCGGATTCCGTGTGACCCTGCGCGGTATCGAACGCCTGGGCAGCCGCGGCATCCCGTACTCCGCCATCGCTGTCGTCTCCGACCCGGCCCCGGAGAACGCGGCACGCTTCTACGAGTTCTTCGCCGACCTGGGCGTGACCACCCTCGGCGTCAACGTCGAAGAGGAGGAAGGCGTCAACCTCGGCTCCAAGGCCGCCGACCCTGTGCAGGCGGCGGAGTTCTGGGCGGCCCTCGCCGACGCCTGGCGAGCCAACCCCGTCATCCGCCTGCGCGAAGTGCAGCGGGTCCTCAATTTCGCCGGGGCCGTCCTCCGTGGACACGAGACGGCCCCACTGCCCGCGGCCTCGCCGTGGGATCCGCTGCCGACGGTCGCCTACGACGGCGGAGTGGTCATGCTCTCCCCTGAGCTGGCCGGGTTCACCGATCCCCGGTTCGGCGACTTCACCACCGGCAACGTCCTGCGGACTGGCCTGGACGTCCTCGTCACCGAAGCCGAGCAGCGCACGCCATGGATCACCGAATTCTGGGACGGCGTAGACGCCTGCCGCGCCACCTGCCCCGCCTTCGCGTTCTGCGGCGGCGCGCACCCCGCGAACCGGTACTTCGAGCACGACGGCCGATTCGACGGGACCAGGACCAGGTACTGCACGACCTCGAAAATCGCCCTACTCGAAGGAGTCACGCGACATGTCCGCGAACACGCACACTGACGCCACCTCGCTCGTGATGGACTCGGCGGAGGGATTCCGATCCCTGCTGGAGGCCGCCGGCTCCACGTCTGTCGCCCGCTGGGACAACGACTGGAGCAACCACGAGTTCGACAACCAGATCACGGCCGCGGCCACCTTCGACAACCGGCCCACCTGGGACAACCCGCAGCCCACGTTCGACAACCGGCCCACCTGGGACAACTGGAAGAACAAGTAGCCCGTCGGGGCGGCCCTCCACGCCGAGGGTCGCCCCGGAACCACCTTGGAGGAGCACAGCATGGCCACCCGCACCTTCGGCCGCGTCGCCGTCACCCTGCCCGGCCTGGACGAGCCCGGCCTGTACGTGTCCGCCGTTGACGGCCTCGACAGCCCGCGCGGCATCGTGCAGGACTTCACCTTCGGTGAGGCTGATCTGCGGTCGCTCGACCTCGCGGACACCCAGCTCATCACCGGCCGCATCACGGGCCTGCGGTCCAAGCGGACGGAGTTCGAGGCGTTGAACCTGCACGGCGTGGAGATCACGAACTGCGACCTCGGGGCGGTCCGCTGGACGGAGAGCAAGCTCACCCGCGTACACCTGCGGGACTGCAAGCTCATGGGTGCCGCCCTTGACGGCCTAGTGCTCGATGACGTCCTTTTCGAGGGCTGCAAGCTGGACTTCGCCACCTTCGAGAAGGTCCGCGCCACTGGCCCCGTCGCGTTCATCGGCTGTGTCCTGACCGAGGCCACGTTCACCGACTGCGATCTGTCCGACGCGGTGTTCACGGACTGCACGCTCCGGCTTACCGAGTTCGGCGCCGGCCGCTACCGGGACACCGATTTCCGCGAGAACGACCTCTCCGCGATCCGCGGCGTCGCCAACCTCGCCAAGGTCCGCATCGACCACGGCCAGCAAGCCGACCTCGCCGAGGCCCTCGTGAACGAACTCGACGTCGCGTTCGGCGACGACTGAGGAGACTCTGGTGCCCCTGCACTTAGCCTTCACCGACCTGGACGCCTTCCGGGCCCGTTGCGACATCTCCGGCGTCCGCACCGTCAAGGACGCACCCGCCTACGAGGACGGCGCGGTCGTCCCGTCCGGGCTGTGGCAGCCGCTCACCGAGGAGACGGCACGCACTCTCGTGGCGCCGCCGTGGGCCCCGCCCAGCACCCTCGTGGAGATCGTCCGCCCGCCTGTCCCCAGGGGGCCGCTGGACGACCTGACGCGGGCGATGGGCGACGAGCGGGCCCAGTACCTCGGGCAGGCTCTCGCCAAGCCGGACATGCCCACCACCACCGACAACTACCAGGACGGCCGCCTGATCGGCCTCCACCTCGACAACTGGGACAAGCTCAATTACGGGCACAAAACGACCGGCAGGCGGCGCCTCGCACTCAACCTCGGCCCCGGCACCCGCTACATCCTTCTCGGCACCCTCGACGCCCAAGCCGTCTGTCGAGCCGTTCACCCCACCGACTACACCCGCCGCTACCCCTACACCGACGACTACCGCGCCCACGTCGCCGCGGGCCACCCCGTCCGCTGCCTCCGCATCCGGATCGACCCCGGCGAGGGCTACATCGCCCCCACGGAGTACCTGCTGCACGACGGCTCCACCGAAGACCAGGACAAGCCGTCGGCCATGGCCTTCTGGCTCGGTCACTGGCACCGCGGCACCCTGCCGTCCCTCGTCTGATCACCGCTCCAACACACCCGGGCCCCGCCCCATCAGCATCGGGAGCGGGGCGCAGTGCTGCCCGGCTTCGGTATGGTGCTGCCCCTGCTCCTGGGAGGTACGACGTGGAAGACGAACCGCTCGACCGGTGGGCCGCACGACGCCAAGGCCGCCTGCGCAAGCCCGGTGAAAAGAAGGCCATCACCCTCGGGGCCGGCCCCCAGAGAGCCGCCCATCTTGATCCGGACGCCCCACGCATGATCTTGGAGTGGGACGGCTTCGCCTGGCAGGCGCTGATGATGGTGGAGAACTACGCGGCAGCCTGCCGTGCCCTCAGCCCGGCCTCTGAAGCCGCTCCCGCCGGCCAGCCCGAGACGACCGGCCCCATCACCGGACGCAACCCGCAGGCACCGGGCACCGGGCGTCATCGAAAGCCCCGGCCTTGAACCATGCCGACCCGCCCGCCCTCAGGGCCATCAAGAGCGAGAGCCATGCTGTCTACGCCGGGGCGGTCGTGCCCTCCAGAACGGTGGATGGGGCGCTCTCGCCCGAGGTGTTCACTGCCCGCACTGTGAGCTTGTACGGGCTGCTCGGCTGATAGCCGCCTACCGTCGCCGACGTCGCTGGGGCTTGGACGACCATCTTGAGCGTGCCCGACTCGTACAACCGGAACTCCCGGACCGGCGGTGACACGGGCGTGTCCATGTTCCACGTCACGGGCACCGAGTTGGCCGTCGCCGAGGAGGAAAGTCGCAAGCTGGTCGGTTGAGCAGGCGTCGAGGTCTTCGGCAGAACGGTCATCAGCGAGCCAGCGAAGGCCGAGTAGGAATTCCCGCCCAACTGCTCCGGCCGGACGGCCCGCACCTTCAACTCGACACGGTCGCCAGCCTTGAACGGCGAGTCGAACGACACCTTCACCGGGGCCTGGGAGTCCACAACCAGCGGCTGCGCCGCGGCGCCAAGCAGCTGATCACCCTCCATGAGACCGATCGTCGCCGACATGCCCGGCCGCGGGTTCGAGTTCCCGTAGACCTGGTACGACGCCGCGCCGTGGGTGGCGTTGAACTCCAAATGCCAGATGCCCGGGTTGCCCGACGCCGGGTTCGGGGTGGCGCGCCCCTGCTGGAACGAGAGCGGCCCCGGCGTCGCCAGCGGTGCGAGCTGTCCGTAGGCGACCGGCGGCAGGACGCTCGGCGTCTGGATCTGGAGCACCGCGGACTTGAGCCCCACCGAGCCGTCCAGGTTGATCGGCTCCACGATGATCGCGTACGCGGTGCTCGGCTTGATCGGCGTCCAGATCGGCAAATCTTGTGGGGCCGGCGGGGTCGGCGGCGGGGCCGGGACGTAGTAGCCGACGATCACGGTTTCCATGTCGGGCGTGGTCAACGCCAGGAACGGGATGGTCGGCGGGACGGGGGCCGGTACAGGCTGGCCTTCCGCGGGCATGGGCAGTGATCCGATGTAGATGTTCCAGCCGCGGACTCGGGGCAGCTCGACGCCCTTCGATCCCATTCCGCCCGGGGTCGGCGTCACCGCGAGTGCACCCGCCAGCAGCTGCCAACGCAGCTGGATCTCCTTGCCGGTGGCGTAGCCGCCGGTGATGGGATCGCCCTTCATGATCCGGCGGGCGGGCGGGAGGATCGACGGTGAACCGTCGGCGGATGCCTTGTACCAAACAGGCGGGGTGGGAGCGTAAGGGGGAGTGGGAGGAGACGGCGGGGTCTCGTCCTTGACTACGGGGTCACCGAATGTCGCGCGGGTCATCGTGGATCTCTTCTCTGTGGAGGTTCGGGGGTTAGCTGTACGACCAGGGGGCCCAGCCGCATTCGGCCTCGGGCAGCTCCTTCTCGTCCGGCCGTTTCGGCGGCGCCGTGCGGTTCCAGGGCAGGACCCAACCCAACCGCTGCCGCTGCTCGACCGTCTTCCGAATGGTCAAGTGGTTGATGTAGCCGTTAGTACGCGTCGTCGGGTCGTCCTGGCGGTACCCGGGCCATGGCTGTTCGGGGTGGCCGTGGCCTGCCTGCCGTAGCCGGTCGCGCTGGTCCTCACGCTGCAACTCGTACGCGGCCTGTCCGCGGCGTCCTTCCCACAGCCGGAGAGGCTGCTCGTCCACCCATGCGGTCGGGTTCCCGGCACCGTCGAACACGGGCGTCGGGTGCACCATCCACGCGGGTGGCTCGCCGCTGTACGGGGCGCTGGGGCAGCTGGGCGGGGCTTCGGAAAGGATCTGGTCCGCGAGCGCTCGGACGGGGCTCGGATCGGCGCCCACGGGGTCCTGGTGCTGGGGCTGTTGGGCGGCCTCGGCGGCGGCCCGCAGCTTCTCACGTCGCCGTCGACTGCGGGTCATCATCAGGGCCCCCACACATCAGGCGCCGCCTGGCTCGGCTTCGAGGCGGGTGGCGCCGACTTGCGGGTCAGAGCGAACGTCGGGGGCGGGTCACCGTCACCGCGGCGCCGGACGACGGGCGGGGTCGGCGGACGGGAGAAGTCCACCGCGGGGCGGGCCTTCTGGTAGGCCCTCTCCTTGGCGGCCAGGACCTCCTGGTACTCGCTCCGGGCCTCGGGGGTGGACAGGTCGATGACCGGCTCGGGCTGCTGCCGGCGGAAGCGCGTGAGAAAGCCGTGGAACTTGAAGTTCATGCGAGGGGTCCTGTCTGGGGGTAGCCGCCGAGCGCACCGACACGCCGTTCGTATGTGCGGTGCAGCTCCCGATTGCGTGCTGCCGCAGCAGCCGCACCCGGGTACTGGTGCTGGGAGTAGGAGACGGGGCGCGGGTCGCCCTGCGGTGCGGTGAACTCGCCCGCCTGGCCTCCGTCCAGGCCCTCGGGGAGGGGCATTCGCGGACGGCCGCCCGGATGGGGTGGACCGGCACGGTAGGTCGGCGACCGCGGCGTCCGCTCCAGCGGGACGTACTCGGCGGGGTACGTGAAGGACTCCGCGCCGTAGAACTCCACCAGCTGCTTGATAGCAGTCGGCACGCGTGTGCCGTTCTCCGCGGCCCGCAGTGTCGCCGGGGGAATGCCTGTTGCCTCACACACCGCGGCGCGAGTCATTCCGTGAGTCTCGCGGGCGTCCCGAAGACGACGCGCCCGTTCAAGGTTGATTTGCCTTTTAGCCATATGGCAATTCTGCGCGCTCCGAGATCCAGAGTGATAACTGATAACAAACCCGGTTTGCGGATTTGTTCACAGGGAGCAAGGCGCGTTAACGGGGGTTGCGACTGTTATCACCGAAGACCCTGCGGCGCACGGCGCAAACACAGACTGGGACCCCGCAACCCGCATGGGCCACACGGGGACGGCGGGGTCCTGGTCGTCATTGAGGGAGTAGCTGGTTCTCCTGTTTGCGCGCCGCAGTGCGGTCCTCGCCCAGCGCCGCGGCAAGGATGCGCCAGCCTGGCACCGCCTCGGGCGTCCTGACGGCCTGCCAGCCACCCCGGCCCCACCTGCGGAAGGTGACCGGGACCCATGCGGCGCCCCAGACCTTCGCGGCCTCGGCCACGGCCTGACCGGAGATCCACACATCCCGCAGCAGCCGCCAGCCGTCCCGCTCAGTGTGGTCGACAACCAACACGTCGGCCCGGGTCGCCACGGTCACGCGCCGGCCGTTGTGCTTGTGCCCGATGGCCTTCGGCAGCAGCAGCACGACCGCGTGCACCGGCCGCCACCACTGCACCCCACCAGCCCAGAACGTGCCCTTCTGCGGCTCTGGGTGCAACCGCTCGAACGCCCTGGTCTGCCCACCCCTCAAGCCGCCGCCCCGCAGTGGGCAGGCCTCCTGCGGGGCGGGGTCCTGCGGAGTGGGCTCGGGGTCACCGTGTGCCGCTACGCGGGCCAGGATCGCCGCTCTGCGCTGCGGCCCCGTCCGGTAGGGCGAGGTACCCCGACCCATCAGCAGACGTCGGAGAACGAACGGCGCGGGGCGTCGGCGGGGTTCAGGCCGTCAAAGAGGCCGCGGCCCGTCCGGGAGTTCGCGACCGGCGCGGAGAGCATGCCCTGGGGCGTCGTCAGCCGGTCCTTGTTGTAGTAGGACTGGATGGCGTTCTGGAACGAGCGTTCGCGCATGTCGTGAACGTTGGCACCGAAACCCATCGGCTCGTTGGCGAAAGGGCGGATACGTGCGGTGTCGCTCATGGTGTGTGCTCCTAGGATTCGCGATCTGAGTGACTGGCGCTTCAATTGTGCTCCGAGGAATTCGCGGCGCGATACTGGTCCTAAATATTCACCAACAACAGGGAGAAACGAATGCGCTGGCGCCTGAGCGACACAAAGGTAGACGTACAGAAGGAGACTCGGCACAGTGAGGCCGAGGAGCCCCGCCACACGGTGAACCTGGACTATTTCCACACGGGCGAGGTCCACGAGATCTCGGGACACCACCCCGGTCAGTTCTTCTCAGACCCGCAGATCAATCCCGCCCTACAACGGGTACCCCGCGAGCTGAGCGGGCAGCCCCACAACGAGGAGTACCAGTTCGAGCACAGCCACGAGCAGGCCTTGCGGCCCGCGGGCACGTTCAGCCCCAGCAGCTACCGCAGCGAAGCCGCCCTCCAGCGGCGCAGCACATGCCCGCGCAGCTCGGGGATGACTACCGCTAGGAGCAGCTCCAAACCAAAGCCCTTTTAAGGATCTTGCTTGCGTGCTCGGTACCGGTCGATAGAGTTGCTCATCCGCTGGGGATCAGAGGAGGAGTCGGGTATGGCCGTAGCTGAAGATGGGGCTGACCGGAAGGTGGATTTCCCTCCCGTCGACAACGGGCTCGACTACCTCCTGAGCGTGGTTCACCACCTGGCACCGCGCGCTGTCGACACTCAGCCCACGGCTCGGGAGTTGAAGTACGCCGTGCTCCACCTGCAAGCGGCGGTCGAGGTGCTGCTGAAGGCTCGGCTCCTGCGGGAGCACTGGTCCTTGGTCTTCTCCCGCGTCGACGTAAAAGATGCGACTAAGCAGAATTTCAAGCAGGGCAACTTCAGCAGCACCACCCCAGAAGAAACGGTCCGCCGACTCAGGGAGATCGCGGGACTCAAGTTCGCCAAGGCAGACCTGGATGCGATGACGGCTCTCGTCAAGGACCGAAATGCACTCCAACACTATGGCCTCACCGCCAGTGCGGAGGCCATCGAGTCACGTGCTGCTGAAGTTCTTGACTTCTTGATCCGATTCCTCGACGAGCAGCTACTTCCAGGACTGGAGTCTGATGAGCGGGCCAGATCCGAAGCCGACATGGTGCTCGTGAGGCAGGGGCTTGTGAAGATTCGGAGCTTCGTGTCCACGCGTATGGCACGGCTTGAAAGGCAGCTCACGCCCAGACTTGGCTCCACCGTCGAGTGCCCGGCTTGTCGACAGATGGCCTACGTGATCCAAGAAGGCAAGCTGGCATCCTGTCTCTTCTGCACGCATCAGCCAGATGGATGTGAGGAGTGGGACGGGTTCGGGGTCGAATCACAACTCGCGGCGATTGAGTATGCCGGGAGGGTTCTCGGCACCGAGTGGAAGCCAGGCGGTAAGGCCGACCCAAGCGACCCGTTCACTGATCCCAGCACCCCGCCGGTCGAGCGGTGTCTAACCTGTGGCGATAACGCTGTTGTACTCGGCGCCAGGATCGCGCTCCATCCCGAACGAGATGTGGCCTTCTGCTTTGCCTGCACGCGGAAGTACGATCGCTGCGAAGAATGCCGTAACCAGATCAGTCCCGACGGATACCCCTACGACCAGCCGTATGAGAACGAGAAGCTTTGCCGCAAGTGCTTCCACTTCAAACTGCAACTCCTGGGGGTCATCTAAGGACAGGGAACCAAAGCGGCTCCCTCGCCACCCACGTCACTCGATCAGTGGCCAAGCTGCAAGGGTTCAGTTAGATCCCGAGAGCCCGACCATCACACAGTGACCTCCGCAGCAGTCCAAGGACGAGGCGGGAGGTTGGGCCCACCGCTCAGCGCGCTCAACTCACGCAACCACCTGGCCACACGCCCAGGCGACGCCGGGACGTTCGGCAGTTCGAGCCAGAGGCGCAAGAAGAACATGGCTGCGAACAGGACGGCTTCGACGCTCGACTGGTCGTTCTCCGTCACAGCCTGCTCCACCCATGCCTCTTCAGTACCACGGAACATGTTTGCAATCAGGGCACCGGGAGCCGCATGAGCCTGCTCCGACCAGAGTCGGAACAGAATGTTGTACTGGTGGGCGCGCATCGGATCCGATGACAGTTTGGCAAGTTCGGCCGTGTCCTTCCGGCACCAGCTCGGCACCCACCTCACTGACCCGTCTGCCTTCGGCTTTCCCTGAAAGTCACTGAAGTCGTTCGCCAGGTGCCGATCCACCATCGCGACCAACTGAGCGTCGACCGAATGCCCCTTCTCCTGCTGGTAGGCAGCCTTCCTCTGCTGGGCAAGCAGCATCTGAAGCAGGCCGAACCGGGCGAACAGCAGAGTCCCCTCCCCACGGTCCTCCATCGCACTCAGGTACTCCATGTTCACCAGCAGCTCGAACAGCTGACGGGTCACACCGACCGCGGGCTCCCAATGGCCCTGCTCCAGCAGAGTTCGGACCGCCTTCATGCTGTTGGCGCCACGCATCAAGATCTCGATGTCGAAGCGGACGAGCTGATCAGCGGCGTTCGGCGTCGACTGTGCGGTCTGCTCGGCTGCCACCGCGATCTCGCCCAGTAGCTTGAAGAACGGCCCCAGCCGGCCCTTGGGGGACGCTGAGCGCTGCACCTGGGGGTTCCCCGACAACTGCGCACCGGGATGGTTCCGCTGGTTCTTCTTCCGCTTCTTGCTCTGCGCCATGTCCGCACCATAGCCAACCCAGCCAAGGGCTTGCTCGGAGTTTCCACCAACTCGGAGCCAGACCACGGCGATTCAATCGGCACGATGCACTTCTGATCAGTTAGGGACACCCCTTAGGCCCCTGGACAAAGGGCAGCGCCCCCGTCGCCAAGTGGGGTTGGCGGAGCCCTTACTTGCAGCGAATACAGGATGGCCGTGCCGCACACTGCTTTAAATGGTGGCTATACAGCACTTTTGCGAGGCCCCATGGCCTGCCATGATCCGGGCCGTGCCGAGGCAGGCCGCTTGACCGTGTTGGAAGAGGTCGGCTGACCCTCGTGCTTGCCGTACGAGATGTCTACGTACGGCCATGTCACATGGAGAGCCTGCATGACTTCGGCACTCATGTGGGCCGGGAATTCCGCATAGCTGCCAAGTTCGTTCCACGCGAATGTGCCTGCGGGGAAGCGGGAGACGATATCAGCGGGAGCGACATCCTCGGGATAGTGAAGATGCCCGGGGACATGCTGGTCGGTAGAGAGGAAGATGAGGGGCTGGGTGCGCTGCTTGGATGCCATGACGACATCTTGGCTCCCGTTAATTCGAGGCCGATAACAAACCTGTTCACCTATAGCCAAAGGGGCCGCCGCACCCATTTCACACTAAAGGCGCACACCCTCCAGCACCCTCTCCGTCTAGGATCTTCTACAGGTGACACCAGGACGCTGCAATCGCGCTCGGCGGCAGGTGCTGCCAGAGCGCCCCCAGCTTGCCGGCCGGGGGCGTTTGCCTTTTCCGAGATAAAAAGCAAAGGGTGTCGCTTTGACCGAGCCCCTCCGCACCCCCGCCGCGCCCCACCAGAACGGCCTGGCCCCAGGTGCGCCCGCGGTACTGCTCGGGGAGGCCCTATGGATCCCCCCATCGTCATCCACGAACCTGACGCCGACGGCGGCCGTCGCGTGCACGTCGACTTCACCATTCTCGGCCGTACAGCGAGATGGACCTGCGGGAGTTTTTGCGCCGGGCCGGCCTACCCGATTGGGACAGAATCCATGTCACGGATACGGGGATGTTCCGGTGGGAGGGCGGCGGCCCAAAAATGTGGCCGGGCTAAAAATTCGGCGCGGACGGAGGCGCCTGGACCACGATCACGTATACGACGGGCACGACCACAGCATTGGACGGGGCGAACAGGGAGTAGATCAGGAGTAGCCGGTCGAAGAGGACCGGGGGCAGCACTCCGAGGAGCATGAACCCTAACAGGATCGCAACGAGTAGCAGCTGAATTAACAGTGATTTAGACAAAGCTGTCCCTTAGTAGGTAACGGGCATTTAAGGGGAGCGCGTCCGCAGTAAGACTCCTCGCACCGACAGGCCGCTCGGCAGCCAGGGGGAGCTGGACGCTTCCTGACCCTACCTGGGCTGGTGGTGATTGAAACCCCTAGATCACAAAGACCGCAGGGATGTGATCTGCACCGCGCACTCCCTCACGCCAAAGAAATACCCACCCATCAAACTCGGGAAGCAGCCGGTTGTAAGGTCGACCTGTTCAACACCCATCAGGGCTCGCGCGACTTGCCGTTCGGGCCCACACCCACTAGGCGCACGCACTCCAGACCAGGCAGGGCGTGGAGGCTCCAGGGCAACATCCAGTAGTGATGCGCGCAGGCTCTAACAGGTAGGGCCGGCGCCGGTCGATTTGGGGTCCGCGGCAGTGGCCTCTTCCGCTGCCCGTATACCCATTGTTGTTGCCGAGAGCGTTTCTAGTGTTTCTAGTGGCTTTTCCAATGCGCTGGCAACGACGAGCGGCCCCCTTCACAATCCGAAGGGGGCCGCTCGTGATTTTCTGGGGAGTGCCGGCTGGCTTTTCTGGGCTAGGTGAACTGCGGTTCCACGGTGACCCCGTGGGCCGCGCAGGCTCCGCAGATGCCGGAGGCGGTAAGGGCTCTGGCCTCGCCGCAGCCCGCGCAGGCCTGCCTGCCGGTGGCCCGCTGGTGGATGTTCACCACCTCGGGCTCGTCGGGATCGTCGGGCAGCGTGATGGTGCGGGCCAGCAGGTGCGCGGGGTGCTTGTCGAGCTGGCCGCGGCGCCGGTTGTACTTCTGGGTGGTGCGGGGGTCTTTCTGCCCGGCGGCGTCCTGGACGTCTTGGAGCGCGGCGCCGTTGTCGAGCGCGTCGGTGATGCCGGTGTGGCGAAGGGCGTGGGGCTTGATGCTGTCGGCCTGCGGGATGCCCGCGACCCTGGCGAGGGAGCGCAGCAGTTTCCAGACTTCGCTTTCGCCCATGCGTCGGCCGGTGCGCGTCATGAACAGCGGCCCGGTGGTACGGCCGTTGAGCATGCGCAGGATGGCGTCCAGCAGGGCGGGCGGCAGGGGGACGCGCTGTTTCTTGCCGCCCTTCCTGGTGAGCGGGACGGTGTAGTGCCCCTGGACGTAGCGGACGTCCTCGACGTCCAGGCCGAGCACCTCGGAGACGCGGGGGAACAGCAAGTACAGGAACAGCGTGAGGGCGTAGGCGCGGGGGCTGCGCTTCTTCGCGGTGGCCAGCAGCGCCTCGGTGTGCTCGGGGTCGAGTCCCTCGGTGGGGGATTCGTCGTGGTCGACGGCGGGGCGCTCCACTCCGTCGAATGGGTTCCGCTCGGCCGTCTCGTTCTGCATGGCGTAGATGTAGAACCCGGAGGCGATGCCAAGGAGGTGTTCGCGGGTGGCCGGCGAGAGCGGCAGGCCCTTGTTCTTTCCGCGGGTCACCAGGGTCTGCTCCAGGTGCCGGGCGTAGGACTCGGCGAGGGGGCGGCGGACCTGGAGGACATCGGATTTGGTGGAGCGGACGTACGCCTCCCAGCGGACGAAGCCTTTCGCGCGGGCCTCTCTCGTCTTTACCGATTTCTTCGCCGCGACCCAGGCCCCGGCGAGCAGGGTCAGGGGGTGGTCGTCGCCGTAGATCCCGGCGAGGTGAGCGCGGAGCCACTGCGCCCACTCCGGCCAATCAGTCCGCGGATCGTGCCGGTCGGTCGAGACCTCCCCCGACGAACGCAACGCCAACTCGGTCATCTCGCCCTATCTCCATATCTAAGTGCCCGCATCGGGTGCACAGTTGATGCCCGACCTCGAAGTGCAGACTAAGGTTTCTTAGTCACCATCCGCAGATCCGTTCCGGATCTTGGACGGACCGGCGCCCGATGCGCTCCACCTGATCCCTGAATGATCTGAACATCCGTTTCGCACCTCGACCCGGAGTCAGTTGAGCATCGAATACTCCAGGCACGAAAACTTCAGTCTCGAATCCTTGGCTCGACGCCGGCCAGCCTCTGCTCACCGTCGGGGCGACCCCGCTCCGACCGCAGCCGGCCAACCCCGATTCGGGTCCCGGATCCCGAACCTGATTTCGCGCCCGCGAGGCAGTGCGGTTTCCACAGCGTCCGCGCTTCCGCGGCCGGCCGACCCGCCATTCCCTTAGGGGCGAGGGCACCTTACGCACTGCTCCCGCCCGGCCAGACCGAACATCGGCCCCCCCGCACCGGGGGCACTTCGGGCGCGCGGCCCGGTGGTCCACCACGGGAGGCAGCCCCAGCAGCACCCGCCGTCGCGCCTCCGCCTCCTCCCGCCCCTGGTCCACCCGCGCCACCTGCTGACGAGCCCGCTCCTGTATCGCCCGCTCCGCCTCCACCGCTTCACGGGCCCACCCCTCCCGCCACCGGGGCAGCGCCCTGCGCACTGCGACGAGCGCCCATATCAGCAGCGCGTCAATGACGGCCAGGACGACCAGGGCCGGGACGTACTCGACGCTGACGAAGAGCTGCCCGCCCAGAGACAGCACGGCGAAGGTCACGGGGATGATGAGGCACCAGAGCAGGCCCATGAGCATTCCGATCGCCTCTTCGTCGGTCTCTGGGACAGGCACTCCCCCTCCGCCGCCTCGCCTGACGTGCGGGCTGACCCACGTGCCGTCTCTCCTGTAGTAGCCGCGTACGAAATGCATGTCCGCTCCCCTTCAATCTGGATCATCATCGTCAGCCGGGGCGGTGGTGCACTCACCGCCCCGACCAATCCCCGCGCTAGCCGCTGACCCCCCGCGCCCAGCCCTCCGCCCAGCCTGCCTCGGCCAGCCCCACCACCGACGCGGCCAGCCCCCACGCCGTCCGCCACGGCCTCACCCTGGCCGTCACCGGCCCGTACACCACCGGCTCCAGCTCCTCCCGTACGGCTGCCGCCTGCCGCCGCATCACGGCCAGTTCCGCCGTCCTCATCTCCATCAGCTCCAGCTCTGCCCGACGCACCACCTCTTCGGCTGCCGCGACGACCAACGCGCCCACGTACGAGACCACGTCGTCCAGCTCCGCCGACCAGCGTTCGAAGTCCGCCCGCTCCGCCGCCAGCTCGGCCCGCAGTGCGACGAGTTCGTCCTCGGTCACCGGCTCCGGCTGGGCATAGTCCATCCAGGCAATGCGGGGGTCAGCGGGTGCGGGCTGCGGGTAGTCCATCCACGCCCGGCGCGGGTCGACGTCCACCGGCTGCTCCGGCTTCTCCGGCATGGTCGGCATGGTCGGCATGGTCGGCATCATTACGCCGCCGCAGACGACGTACCCTTCGGCCACCAGGTCGCGGGGCTCCAGGTGCTCCAGGTGACCCGGCTCGGCGCCGTCCATCTCCACCAGGGTCTTGCCGATGGTCGCGCTGACGACCCGCCCCGCGCGGCCCTCGAAGATGACGCGCTCACCGATCTCCCAATACCCGCGCCCTGTGCTGGGCAGGACGGCCGCCGGGGCTTCCACCGCGTCGGCAACCTCGACCGGCTCAGCGCCCTGGGTGACAACCCGGTGAACCATGCGGGTTCCAGCGTCACGGACGGCCCGCTTGTCTCCGACCTCACGGCACAGGTCGAGCAGCTCCTCAGCGATCGCGCAAGGCTCCTTCGCGACGCGCACCAGCTTGCCGGGCAAGGACACCTTGCCGTTCTCGGTCTGCCACTCGTCCAGCCGGGCCAGCGCGGTCCACTTCCCGTTGCGGTGGTTGATCTCGAAGCCGTAGCCCCAGCCGTCCGCGAAGAGCCACCAGGGCTGTGCCCAGCCCGGGTTCATGGGGCGGATGGTCTCCCCTTCGAGGACCGCCGGGGGCGTCGGCTCCGGCTTGCCGTGCAGGGTCTTGCCGTAGCCGGTGAGGTCGGTTCGCTCGCCGCTGTACTCCTTCACGAGCATGGCGTGTGCGGTGTGCCGCTCCTTGCGGGCCAGTCGTGACCGGTGGCCGTCCTCCCGGACGCGGTAGGCCATACCCGTACGCACCTGCTTCTCAATCTTGGCCAGGGTGCGCGGAACCTTCGGCATGAACAGTCCACCGCAGATGACCGGCAGGGCCGTGACGGTCTCGACGCCGGGGACGTAGCCGCCCTCGCCCTCCCACACGTCCACCGCGTCGGCCTCGACGGGCTCGCCGGCGTGACCAGGACCCTGAACCTGAATTTTTTCGCCGTCGGCCGGAGACTTTTCTGCCGATTCCTCGTTCTGGTGCTGCGCGACGTGACCCAGCCACAGCAGCACCGCACCGGCGTACGTCTTGCACCAGGAGTCGCCGCCCTCGTGCGAGATGATCCCGCCGATGGTGCCGGGGCACTGGCAGTTCACCCACCACTCGCCGTAGTGGCCCGCGCTGGACTTCCGGGCGGTGTTCTTCATGATGTTGGCGGAGTGCCCGTGAAGCTTCCGCGCGGTATCGAAGTCCACCCCGGCTGCCTCACATGCGGTGCGGGCCTGCTCCTCCTCCTGCTTGGGGTCGAGGTAGGGCCCCTCCTCGGCCACGTGCGCGGCCCACAGCTCCCGCGCCTCCTCCACCGTCTTCCGCCATGCGGTGGCCCTGCTGTGCCCCGGCTCGACCAGTTCCATCCAGTCCTCGCACACGCACGTCACCCGGAACTTCCCGGTTCGCTTCGACGCGATGGCCTGATGGATTCGGCCCCGGTGCCCGTCGGCCTCGACCTGCTCGGGCTTGGCGAAGACCTCGAACTCCTCGCGCGTGATGGGTATGAGGGTGGCAGCGCAATGCATCTTGGAGGGGGTGTCGCCGTCGGCGCCGTGCCAGGTCACGTCAGCCACCCACCGGCCGCACGTGTAGACCTTGGCGACCGTGCCGAGGGTGTCCGCCTCCTCCCACTGGCTGATCACCAGGTCACCCGGGACGAAGTCGGGGCGGTTCTCCGGGCGCCCGTAGTTGTAGCGGTCACGGGACTGGTGCACCCGCTTGGACCACGGCACATCCCGCCAGGACACCGGCGCGGCCGCCACCTGCTCCTCGGCGGCCTCGCGCTCCAGGGCCAACCGCAGGGGCCGGGGCAGGCTCTGCGCACTCTCCCCCACCGGCTCCGGCTGCTCCTCGGTCGCGGGCTCCACCGGCTGCTCCTCAGCCACGCCGCGGGCTACCGCGTCGGCGAGGATGGCACGCTTCATGGCGGCCCGGCTCCGCTCCTCCTTGAGGATCTCCACCCCGGTGGCGATGTGCTTCACGAAGTACATTCCCGCGAGCATCTTCACGCCGTAGCCGTGGCCCGTCAGGTCTGCCCGCTCGTGGCCCTTCGCGCCGGTGAACACGATGTCCCCGACCTTGGGTGCCGTCATCTTCTTCGGTGCCAAGCTGCCGCGCCCCATGGTGTTGCTCTCCCTCGTGCTGGTGCTCGTCTGCGCCGTCCTCGCGGCCGTCCCCTCCTGCTTCGCCCGGACCACTTCGGCCTCCGCGAGCAGGGCCGTCACGACGTCGGGGCGGGGGTTGTGCTCCCACGCGTCCAGGGCGGCCGTCACCATCTCGGCCACGAGGTCGCAGTAGCGCTCCTCCCACTCGAGCCGCGTCCCCATGGCCCCGTTCGTCTTGCCGCAGAGCTCGTAGGCCGTCTCCCACGGGTTTCCGATGTGTCCTTGTGCCTGCGCCAGCGGCCGGGCGAGGTGCAGCGCACACACGCCAACCGTGCCCATGACCGAGCCGTCCGCGGCGAGGATGTCCGCCACGAACCGCGCGGGCGCGTTCTTGTTCCAACACGCGCCGATGCACAGCCCCGACTCATCCCACGACCCGGGCCCGCACTCCATGGCCGTCTTGCCGTGCACGCCGTACTTCTCCCGCACCCCGTAGGTGCCCGTGATCACCCACCGCTCAAGGGGGATTTCCCGCAGCCCGGCCACGGTCAGCCGGTGGATAGCCCGCTTGCGGAACATGCCATCCACGGCACCGCTCGTACCGGCCTCCGCCAGCCACCCCGTCGGACGGGCCTCCCAGCCCCACGGATTCCTCGTCGCGATGCCGACGCGCCCGTACCGCTCGAACCGCCAGACGTTCGGCTCCAGCTCGGTCTCCGTCAGCTCAGCCGACCACGCCACGCGCTCCGCGTTCATGTGCCCGTACTGCTTCACCACACCTGCCGCCCACGTGGCAGACGCCGAGTCGGCCCGGCACCACGCCACAGCAGCCGCAAGGCTGTTGTCCTCGCCTGTCTCGGCCCACCAGAACGAGGAGTCGTGCAGCCCGCGCGCCACGTTCCACTCCCCCGGGGTCCGCTTGTAGGACGGCGACCACAGCCGGTAGGCGTGCCCGGCCTCAGTCGTGAACGACCAGTCGTAGCCGTCGCTCTCCTCCTGGTGGTGCTTGCCCTGGTACGGCTCGATGCGCTCACCGGCCAGCACTTCCCCGGGGAACTGGAGCGCCCACGCGGCCAATTCCTCCATGCGTTCCATGTCGAACCTGGCATGCCGCAAGTGGTGGTTAGCGCGCATGTAGGCGTGGTCCTCGGACATGCCGGGCGACGTCTGGACCCATCCGCAGATGCAGGAGATCCGGTGTCCGTCCGCCAGTGCGGTGACCGACGTCGTGTGGATCGGCTCGGGCTCCGGGGCAGACTCCTCCACCAGCTCCGCGCGCTGCGCCTCGGCCTGCGGGATCATGCTCGTGAGGTAGGACTCCGCCAGTACGGTCACTACCGGCTCGCCCACCGCATCCTCCGGCGCGTGCTTCGCGGCATAGTCCATCCCCCACGTCCAGCGGTGATCACCGGGGCCGGTATTGCCCGTGGACCATACGGTCATGGAGAACTTGGACTCGTTCGCGTCCCGCTGGATCGCAGACATGGCGTAGTCACCGGGGAGCGTGAATTCCGGGTCCGCCGGAATTTCCTGGGGCTCCTCTACGGGCTCCGCCTCTTCGATCACCTCGAACTCCACAATACCCTCGTGCTTGGCGAGGATCTCTTCCGGAGTAAGCGGCTTCTCCTGCTTGACCTCCGTCAGCGTGGACGTCCATTCAGGCTTCGGACGCTTGGCAGCGCGCTCGATCTTGTCCTGCACCTTGGCTTCCAGCGCTGCTCGCTTGGCGATGTAGTCGCGCATGACTATCTCGGCAGACGAGCGGGTGCCGGAGTCGGCGAAACCGACGGTTTTCATATCGGTGGCACCATTGCCGCTGTTCAGGTGTCGACGCACACGGAGAACGCGCTGCCCCTTGCGGGTGACATAGTCGGTGCCGAAGGTCATGCCACGCCACGACGCGCGGGCGATGGCCGCGCCCAGCAGCTCCGTCCACGAGAACGTGATCTCCTGGTTTTGGGTAGAGCTCTCCCCTTGAGCGTGAGCCATCTTCGAAAAACCCCTATCGCGAGTTGCCGTATCCGGGCGGCCCGGTCCTACGCGGGCATGACCCAATTCTCGCAATTTCTCGACCCTAATGCCAGGGCGGGGGCACCCTTAAGTCATTTTATTCAGGATTTCCCTGCCTGGACCTGCGCACAGAAATGCTGAATTCAAAAAGAGGCAGTGCCAATTCCGCAGGCAGTATCAGCCGAGGCAGTGACACCGCCGCGGCGCTGCTGGTAGTGTCGGAACCGATCGCGAGTCGTATCCGGGATCACCAAGAGCGCCGGGTCCTAACCCCTCCTTCGGGAGGCGGCCGGCGCTCTTTCTCATGCCCGGGGCTGGCTGCCTCCGCCGCTATCCGGGCGGGGCGTCACCGTGCCGCCCTCGCCGGCCTAGCCGATGACGAGAAAGTTGTCGACCGGGGCCCAGGTGAAGGCGGTTACGCGGAGCCGGAAGAGTCGGCCCTGACGCAGCCTTAGAGTCACCGCCATGGCGATAACCCTGTACCACTTCACCAAGCCCGAGCACTGGCCCGCGATCGAGGCCTCCAGCTCCCTGGAACCCCGCTGGGGCGCCGCGGGAGGGGATGTACCGAAGACCGTGCACCTCAGCGACTCGCAGGATCGCGAACTCCTTCCGTGGGCGTTCCGGGCGGACTACCCCATCCGCTTCCAGGTGCAGATCCCGGAGGCGGACGCGCACGAGTGGCACCCCTGGGGAACGAAGCACGTTCCGATCAACGCCCACCAGTCACTCGGCATCCCTGTACGACGCCCTGACGGATGGCACCTGTCCCAGTGGAACCAGGGCAGTGCCCACTGGCGTGTGGTCGAGCGCCTCATTCCGCGGTTGGAGTGGATCGAGGTCGTTGACCTGGAGCACAACACCGTCTTGTGGAAGGCCTGAACGTTTCTTGAGTGGCCAGCCGCGGAGACGAGGGGCTGCTGACCGGTCGGCGCACCCATCCGACAAGGCGGACTCCCTGCCGCACCACCGGTGAGTTCCGGACGAGCTGTTCTCGGAAGCCCTCGGACGGCCTCACCGGAACTCACCGGAACTCACCTGTTCCGGCTGGCTGATATGACCCCAAGCGACGTGAGGCTGCACTGGAGACATGCCAGACTCCCGCCATGACCGCATCAAACCGGCCAACTTACGCTCCGACTACCTAGAGGTTCTTAGAGGCCTTTAGAGCCTGTTAGAGGCCACTCCCCTAAAACAGCTGGTGGACACCGTTCGCCCCCTGGTGGCCACGAGGAGACACGGTTCCTGGCGGGATTCGCCGCGGATAGTCGCCAGCCTCGTCCGCCGCTCCCAACCTCCAGTCAGTCCCGGGTTTCGGGAAATGCAGACCCTCAACACACATGCACCGAAGGAGACTTCGCCATGTCCAAAAGCACCTCATCAACCGAGAAATCCGGCCTCCTTCGCCAGCTCCTGCGCGACGCCGCTCCCTACGCACTGCGCGGAGCCGCGTTCAAGCTCGGCGCCGCAGCAGTGACGCTGCTGATCCTCTGGATACAGGCGATGTAGCTGCGGACAGCCCTTGTGGAAGACGCCAGGTCCATGAACTGCGCCGGCTGGGCGACGCGATCGTCTACCCAGCTGGGCACGAGACGACCTGTCGGCCAATCCAGCAGACCTTGGGCCGCGGGCTCTGCCGGGTGCGCTCCGGCAGGGTCTCCGCACCCATCGTGCCGGAATACCCGTCCTCGTGGCGTCCGAGCAGCTGCGGAGACCGTTCTCATGCTTCAGCGGCTCCCCGACGCGTACGCGGGGGAAGTCCCCTGCGGGTACTGACGGAAGCGCCAGATCTTCAGGACGTGATCCCTCCGGTCCCAGTAGTCATCCGGGACCAGCTTGGCAAGAAGCGCTGGCTCGGGCTCCTCTCGCAGCGCCCCGTGGGCCATGTGTGGGCCACAGGCAGGGGCTGCACTCCCGATCTGGACGTCAGCGCAGGTCAGCGCGATGTGGCGTCCTGAAGCACGGCGGTCCAGGTCTTAGCCGTTCAGCCCGTCGGAGTCGACTTAAAGCCCGCGCAGGGATGGAGGCATCGGTGGCACGAGACGTCACGGCCGTTGGGATTCCCTCCCAAGGTGCGGGCTAGAAGGCCAGGATTGAGTTCGAGTTTTGAAATGCGGGCCAGCGGGTCTCTGGGCCTGCGCACCAAAGTCACTTCATGGATTCTAAATTCATCCATCACTGGGTGTGGGTAAACCCGTGCAATTTCACCATCGCCATGCAAGCAATTAGGGCGCCCGCAGGCACTACATGTCCCATCGGGGCTACGCTCGACCCGAACTTCATAAGAAGTGTCGAGTAGGTGCGGGCATAAGTCGATATCTTCTCTACACAGGGAGCATCGCCGCGCCGCTGTGAATCCGGCAGACATTCCCACCCTTTTATGCATCAGCGAGAGCCGACAGGTGTCCCAATAGCTACCTTCGCTATACTCGATGCGGCATCCGAAGATTCCGCAGACCAGCGCTGCCACCCCATGGGCATGCTGATGAGCCAGTTCGGACAGGTCTGTATCCTCCAGGAAATTGAATGCATCGACAGCCCGCACGAGGGACTCCCGCGCCGTTCTTTCCAAGGCCTGCCAAGGATCAACGTGCCCCTGTTCGCGCGCATTCAAATCGAGCCCTTCCGCCATCACTTCGTAATGTCGGACGTCAAATTTTTTGGCGCGCAGGGCGGGGAGTTCAATATTGAGCGGAGAGGCATTTGCCCGCCTGCTAATTTCACGGCGAAGCTGCTTTCGCGCAGGCGACCACACCTTGACGAGGAATTGCTTTTGAGATTCCATCGATCGTAAGCCATTGCGCTGAATTGACTTGGTAGTGGCTTCCCACGAAGGAAGCTTCGAATGCCCCAACCCCCAGGTTTGCGTCACGCTACGGCAGCATTCCCCATACAGGCGCGCGGACTCCCGTAGCGCCTCCACGCCGTCCTGGCGTAGCATCGCCAAGCGTGCCGGACCTGATGCCGGAGGAAGGGGAACGCCGGTGCGAACTATGTAACCCGAAAACCTCATTCGGGTGCGTCTTCCGAAGGGGCAGAGCTCGGGCTTCCAGAAGATAGTTCTGTCGGATGGCGGTCAGAAAGTGCGCCGCGCAGGAGATTTTCAATGTCTGCCACAGGGCTGGTGATCTCCAGGCCGCGAATTACAGTCTCTTGATCACTCCTTACGATCTCCGCGATCCTGACTGTCACATACGCGGACTCGACTTCCTCTCCAGGAGAAGCGGACCCGATCACGGAACGCGCACGTTGCCATGCTGTCCGAGCAATGCTCTTGATGACATCGCCAGTATAGTTCCCTGCCACTGCAAGCGCGATCACCGCCACCACCTCACCGGCGGCGCCGTATTCACTGAGGTACCGCCGGTCTTCCCTGACCGAGGCGAAATCAATATCCACGCCGTTGTGCCTCAGTGTTTTTACGAGGCCGGCCACATCGTCCCGATAGATTCCAACCCCATCGATCGTCTTGTCGGGCAACAGGAACAAGCGGCCGTCCATCGCTGCGGTCAAGACTTGCTTGGGAAGGTTCTCTTGAGGAACATCCCAACGCGTCACAAGTTCCTGCGAGGGGTTAGCATCCGTCATCGCCGAACCCACCTCCATTTAAGCGGCCAGCAGTACCTTTGAAGACTAGCGCCAAGCGTGCGGTCGCAGTCAGTTTCGGGGCTTTTAGTCCTGTGAGCCCCGCCCGCGTGGGCAGCCCTCGGTCCAAGGCGACCGACAGTCGTCTCCCCCTGCATCTGCCGTTAGTACCTGAAGGCGTAAATCTGTCCGAACTGGCTCATCGTCATGCCCGCAGGGTGGCAGCGTTGGTGTGCGGCATCGACAGAACAGTGGCGCCGCCAGCTTCTCGCATCGTGGCCCATGCGTGGACACGAGCAGCCTCATCGCGTTCTGTGTCTTCGTCGCGGTGCTGCACCGGACTCGAAGCGGGCAGGGCGAGCCGTTGAGGTGCTGCGCGAGCTGCTGCGCTTCCTCAAGCCGTTCTCGCGCATCTAAGCGCAGTCACCCGCACCGGCCTGTTCGCGCGATTCGATGTGACGTTCGCGAGCGGGCCGGAGCAGGCAGTCAGGTCGTCGTTCCGAGGATGTGCTGCGGAACGTGGTCGCAGGCGTCCACCTTGGCCTTGCGGGCGTCGCGAACGCGGTTCTTGACGGTGCCGATCGAGACCTTGAAGTCCGCGGCAATCTGCTCGTACGTCTCCCCGGCAAGCGCAAGCTTGACGATCGCGGCGTCCTGCTGCGGAGTGGTGGACGGCTTCCGGCCACCTCCGACTCCGCGGCCGACGCCCTTGCGCTTCTTCGACTCCGGCTGATTCGTCGGCGCCTCCGCAGGCAGCAGCTCCGAACGTTCCGCGGAGGGCGCGGGGACGACCTCGCCGCGTAGTGTCAGCTCCTCCTGGGCACAGCCGGTGCAGATGCCGGTGTCCATGCCGACCTCGGTCACGCCGCAGTGGCACAGGCCGCTCCGGGTGCGGCCGGTGCGCGACGCGACGAGGACTTCGGTGGCGATCCGTTCCAGGCGGGCGAGGTGCTCCTGCTCGCGCCGCTCCGCCTTCGTGGCGACGCGGGTGGCGTTCGGCTCGGGGGTGCGGGAGTTCGATTTCGAGCGGTTGGCTGGGGCGTCTTCGACTTCTTGTTCTTGGCCTTCATCTTCACCAACAGAAACTTCGCTACCAGTTCCCGGTTCCGGTCCGCCCCTAGAGGGGGCGGGACCGGTGGGACCGGTGGACCGGTTGGACTCTGGCCCGGCTCCGGGACCGGTTGGGAACCGGTTCGGAACCGGTTGGTCGATGTCCTGCTCGAAAATGTTGGACGCCCCGTCCTGCTCGACGTCGTCCTGGTCGCCGGTCTGCCAAGGCGTGTCAACGAACGACTTGGTGAAGGTGTGGAGGTGGGACTGCCCCTTGATCTCCCGCTCCACAAAACCCTCGTTCACGAGGATGTCGAGCGCCCGCAGCACGTTCTCCTTCCGGCACTTGATCCCCTTGGACTTGATCCGCTCGAAGATGGCGTTCGACGCCAACGGTGCCGGCGTGGGGCTGGCCTTGAATTCCTCCAACACTTCGGAAGCCATCTGCATGAGGTAGGTCGGCCGCTCGGGTCCGCTCTTCTCCTCGCTCGGCTCCTTCGGCGGGACGAGTGCGACGGCGAGGCCGAGGCCCTGGGTGGGGTCGACGGAGAACGTTCCGAGGACGTCGCGCCCTTCCTCTTCGACGCACAGGGCGAGGACTTCACCCACGCGGTCCTTCTCCACGGTGATGACGGACCAGCCCTTTCGGGCCGGGCTGGACTTCTTCACCAGGCGAACGCCGAACTGGATGCCGGTGAGACCGCCGAGCTTGTAGCCCGCGCCGACGGCCCAGCGCCCGCGGGTTGCCGGGTCCTTGGCCACGTGGTCGTTGACGCTGACCGCGGGGCCACCGAGGCCGTCCAGGCATCGAATGCGGCACAAGGCGCCAATGAACTCGCGGGCGAAGGTCGCGGCGTCGTCGTTGTCGTTGGTCTTCATCCCGAACAGACTGAGCGCGGCCGTCATCGAGTCGATGTTGACCAGGGTGGAGAGTTCGGCGTACCGCTTGATCACTTGCCAGGCGCTCTCTCCGGGCTTCCGGTCCGGAGAGAAGAAGTGGAGCCGGTGGAGGATGGCGTCGTTGTCGACGCCCATCCGCTGGAGGCGGTCCACGTAGAGGCCCAGGCCGTCCTCCAAGTCGATGACGACGACGTGGTTGCCCTTGTTCAGCTCTACGCGGGCGTTGTGCTGCTGGAACCAGCTCTTCATGCCGTTCGGCTCGCCCGAGAAGGAGTGGCTGCGTTGCCGGTAGAGCAGCGGTTCACCGTCGCTCCGTTCGCCCACAGTCGGCTTCTCGGGGGTGTACGTGCCATCGAGGTAGGGCCCGGGGTCCTGGCGAACCCAGCCCCCTTCCGCGGCTTCCGCATCTTGCTGGCGGACCCGCTCCTTCTCCTCCTCGACCGCGCGTCGCCGACGTTCAACAAGGTCCTGGTCATACTGCGGGTCGTCGTCTCCGACTTGCTCGGCTACGCGCTCCGGGCCGGCGGCGGAGTCATTTTCTGTGCCGAGGAGTCCTACCTGCTGCATCAGCTCCCGGACCTCGGGGACGTGCCGACGGTGGGGGGCGTCGGCATCACCGACGGCGCGGTCGAACGCGGCCCATGTCGTGTCGGTGGTCATGCCGCCACCTGCCGGGCGACAGTACGAACGGCGCGGGTGAGGGCGTTGCGGGCCTCCCAGGCGGTAAGCCCGAGCCGTTCCGCGCACACGCCGAGGACGCCGCGGACAGCAGTCTCATCGACCCCGTCCAGCACAGCCTCAGCGCAACGGCAGGCTGCCCACCACAACAGGTTGTTGCGGTTCCCCTCGTCCTGGTCCCGGAGCTTCGCGAGGACGCCCACCAGGTCCGAGGCGTCTACCGGATCCTCTCCCCGGCGGCGGCGCGGGCTGAGCGGGGTGGCTCGCAGCAGAGACGCGATCCACCCGGGCAGCGGGATGATGTCGGCGTCCCAGTCGCAGGCGGTGTAGACCGCGTTCGTCTCGTGGCGGGAGCCGGGGGCGATAACGTAGCCGCCGTGTTCGGAGGTGGCGGTGGCGCCGCCCCGGATGTCGAAGCCGCGGCCGGTGAGCGCGCCGAGACCGTTGCCCAGCGGGGTCTCGGGATCTGGCTGGAGGAAATAGTGGTGGCGGCGGCCGGCCCGGGTCCCGACCGTGAAGGTCTTGGGCATCTCGCGGTCGTGGTCGGCGCACAGGTCGGCGAGGGCGGTTCCGGTGTCGTCGTCCAGGACCAGGAGGCCAGAAGGCGCGCACGCGATCCCGATGTTGCGGGGGGTACCCGTGTACCAGCGTGCCGCGGTCGACGGGTCGTTCGCAGCCGCCGAGGACCACCGCAGTGTGGGGTGCTTACCGCGCGGGTGGAGCGTTCCCTTGGCCCGTTCGGCGCGGATCTGTTCGGGGTGGTGCATCCGCAAGCAGGCGGGTTCGGGGAGATGCGGGTGGTCGGCCGGGAACAGGTAGAGGCCCATGCGGTGCAGGCGCTCGGCGGAGTCCCCCAGGCGGGTGCATTCCGAGCTAAGCGATTGCTTAAAATCGGACGTTTCGGGGTAAGCTGTCATTGGTGATTGCGCTCCTGTCGGGTGGATGTCATCAGCGGCTTCCATGGGTTGGCGCCGCGTTGGGATGTGATCGAGGCCCCCACGCGGGGCCTCCGTCATGTGCGACCCCGTACGCGCGGTGTCGCGTGCGCCATCGGCCGCCACTGCTCGCCGTGACGGTGGAGCGGCACCCACCAGCCCAACGCCCAGCTGCCGACCGGGCCGCCGAGCTGGCGCAGGTGGTGCGCGAGGTGAAGCCGCCGCGGACCGTCGTCAAGCACGTTGCCCTCGTGGCTGAGGTAGCGCACCCGCACGTCCATACAGGGGCGGCGCTCACCCTGGACAACACCGAGGCGCTGGAGGGCCACCAGGCGACCGCTGTAGGACGTCGGACGCATCAACGGCACCAGGTCGCCACCGGCACGCGGAAGAGATCCAGGACGGGCCGTCAGCAGCTTCACGGCCCGTGCGACGGTCATTCCGTCGGGGAGGTGGGGCGAGTCGCGTACCGGTGCGGCAGCTGGGGGGCGGATAGTGGGTGCTGACACAAAATGCTCCATTCGAGTTCCTCCTCAGCGCCGGTGCAGGCCGGGGCTGTTGGCGTTTCCGGGGGTCAGACAGCGATCGGGGCGGCCGCGGGGCGACGGGCCCACCGTCGTTGCAGCGGGGGCGCCGCAGTCTCGTCGCGGCCGTGCTGCGCTTCGAGAAGGTGGAGTTCGGTGAGCGCCCGCAGGACGGGGTCCGTCGGGTCGGGCTCGTAGAGGTCGACGGCGCTGATCCCGAGGCCCTGCGCGATCAGCCCGACGACATGGTTGGGCGGGATCGCCTTGTTGTTCTCGTAGGTCCACACCGCGGAGGTCGTCCGCTCGATGAGCGCGGCGAGTTGGGGTTGACTGAGTCCGGCTTGAATACGTGCGGCAAGCAGACGGTGCGGCGAGAAGGTGGGCATGGTGAGGCTCCCGATTCGTTCGAGTGTGGCGAACCGGCACCAATCAACCATTCATGATTTTTGGAGCATAAATGCCTGTAGGTAATTAACTCAGACGGCGTAGTTCGCGCGCGAGAGCCGCCGCAGGAGGGCATACAGGCAGTGGCAGGGCCACGCTCTGAGGAGTCCGTGCGAAGAGGCCCGGCGTGTCCCGCAGCGTCCCGGTCGACGCGAGTGGTTGGATTGCTCTCGCATCAGCGCAACCGGTATCAATCTCGAAGGACTCCACTCCGCGTTCAAGAAGCTAGTTCTAGGGCACCTCGATGCCCTTCACTGCTCCTTGATACGTTGGAGTATTTTTATGCGCCCAAGCGCCGCCAGCGCGTCCAGCTGTGTAACTGACCGGCTGTGGACGACCGCGGAGGCCGCCGACTATCTCGGCTTGGCCGCCAAGACCTTGCGCAACAAGAGGTCAGCGGGACAGGGTCCGGCGTACGTAATGCTCCCGGGACATCGCTGGGCCTACTACCAGCCCTCCGACGTCAAGGCGTGGCAGAAGAAGAACACCCGGGTGATCAACCCAGAGACGAAAACCAACACGAGGAGGCGCGCGCGCTAATGGCGACGTATGACGACCGGTGGCACAAGAACCGGCCGAAGCCGGAAGACGAGCCATGCGGGTGCGGGACGGCGAGGACGCCGAAGTACCCGACCGCGGAGCACGGTATGACGATCAAGCGTCACCGCGTCCGCTACCGGGACCCCGACGGCCGTCAGTGTGCGCCGTGCTTCAAGACCAAGTCGCAGGCCCTGGCGCATAAGACCGACATAGAGAACCGGCTGCGATCGGGAACGTACTTGGTACCGGAGTCGAAGGAGGTGACGGTGGAGACGTACGGGGCGCGCTGGCTGGATAAGAAGGGCGACGTCGGCACCCTGGCCCAGTACGAGCGGCATCTGCGGCTGCATGTGAACCCGATCCTCGGGGACCGGGTGGTGGCGAGACTGAACGCGAAGGACATCCGGGATTTCGTGAAGTGCCTGGACGCCGGCTCGACCTACGGGGAGTCGATCTTCACGACGCTGGCGACGATGCTGACCGCGGCGGTGGACGACGGCCTGCTGGGCACGAATCCGTGCTGGGCGGATTCGGTGCAGCCGGTCAAGCCGCGCGCCCGGAGGGGCTCCCCCGTCTCCCGCCGCGTGCACGTGTGGACGGACGAGAAGACGTCGGCTGTGATCCGGGCTCTCCCCAAGCGGTACCGGGCGAAGGGCGCGGTGGGCGTCGGTTCCGGCCTGCGTCCCGCGGAACTGATCGGCGTCTCCCCTGACGATCTCGACCCGGAGGGCGGCTGGGTGAACGTGGTCCGTCAGGTGCAGTGGGTACCGGGGCACGGGTGGTGCTTCAAGCTGCCGAAGGGGGGCAAGGTGCGCCGCTCGCCCCTGTCTGACGGGCTGGTCGATGTGCTGGCCCTGCACGCGGAGGAGTTCCCGCCGGCGGAGGTGGTGCTGCCCTGGTACGACCCGGACGCGCGCGCGGACCGGCAGTTCCGCAAGCGGTCGGTGCGGCTGATGTTCACCACGCCGCAGATGCGGGTGGTCAGCTCCAAGGTCTTCAATGCCGACGTCTGGAAGCCCGCCCTGGTCCAGGCAGGGGTGATGCCGGACACCCCGGGCCCCGGCGCCACCAAGTATGCCGCGTCGCCGGAGAACGGGGTCCGGATGCTGCGGCACATCTTCGCGACACGCCAGATCGAGGCGGGTGAGTCGCCAGTCGACGTGGCGGATTGGCTGGGCCACCAGGACCCGCAGATCACGTTCGATCGGTACGTCCACGGCCGGAACGATGCGGGTGATCGCGGGTCCCGCGCCGTAGACGCCTTCCTCTCCGCTACGCTACGTGTGCCAACTCCGCGTAACAGAAACGGAAGTGACCACAGTGTGCTCAGCTACTGAGCTTCGGGTCATTTCCCCTGGTCATTGGGCCTCAAGGTCCACACCACGGTCATCTCGCCCGTCACGGCCTCGTCCTCGCGCTGGATGGCGATGGTGACCGGGAACTCGGGGCGGCCGCCCGCGTCGAGTTCGGCCACGACCTCCGCCGCGGGGCGGCCGAGCGTGGCGGTGGCGGTCACGACACCCTTGGCCAGCTTCTTGTAGCCGATCTCGGCCTTGACGGCCAGCGGCACGGCGCGCGAGAGCTGGTCGCCGAAGGCGGCCAGGACGATCGCGCCGCTCGCGGACTCGGCGAGGGTGAACATGGCGCCCGCGTGCGGGCCGCCGACGTGGTTGTGGAAGTCGGGCTGGTCCGGCAGCCGGACGACCGCACGCTCGGGAGTGGTCTCCAGGAACTGGAGGTTCAGGGTCCGGGCCATCGGCACGGTCGCGGCGAGCAGTTCGCCCACGTTCATCTGGTCTGCGCTCATGACGCGCGATGTTACCCGCGAGTAGAGCACCTTGGCCAGACTCCAGCCGGGGGTGGCCGTGGCTCCGCCGCTGCGCTCCCACTATCGTTACCGGCCATGTGGCCAGGACAGCAGCAGCCGCCCGGGGGCGAACCCGACCCCCAGGACGCGCAGAAGAACCCGTACCAGCAGCAGCCGGGACAGCCGGGGCAGCCGAACCCGTACCAGCAGCAGCCGGGACACGGCGAGCAGCAGCCCGGTTACGGGTACCCGCAGCAGCCGGGATACCAGCAGCCCCCGACCGTTCCCGTGCAGTCCTGGGGCCAGCCCCAGGCACCCCAGGCACCCCAGGGCGGCGGCGGAAGCCCGTTCTCGACCAAGACCGTGGCCATCGTGGCGGCCTCGGCGGTCGTCGTGACGGCCGCCGCCACCGGCGCCTTCGTGCTGACCCGGGACGACGACAAGAAGATCGAGGCGAACGACAAGCCCCCGGCCTCCTCCTCCGCGCCGCCCACCAGTGCGGCGCCCGCCCCCGCCGGCAGCAGCGCGAACCCGCGCGCCGGTGAGGACATCAAGCCCGTGATCCCGGGCTGGAAGGTCGTCATCAATCCGAAGTACGGCACGGCCTTCGACGTCCCGCCCGAGTGGAACGTCGCCGGCTCGGGCGTCATCACCGGCTTCTCGGACGAGACGAAGAACGACGGCACCCCGTTCGTCAGCATGTCGGCACCGGCCTACCTCAAGGAGGACTGGTGCAAGTTCGACTCCGACAAGAACGGCAGTGAGGAGACCTACGGCCTGGCCGGCACCGGCACCAAGGGCGCCCAGGGCGCCAAGGACACGGGCGAGGCCTCCCGCAACGCGGCCGCCAGCTGGGTCGTCGGCGCCTACGCCCAGAAGGCTCCGAAGGAGTCCATCAAGGTCTCCGAGGCCAAGGAGTTCACCTCCTCCTCGGGTCTGAAGGGGCACGTGGCCACGGCGACCGCGAGCGGGCTGCCGAAGGAGAACAAGTGCTCCTCCGACGGCCGCTCCATGGCCTTCAGCTTCAAGACCACCAACGGTGACTTCTCCAGCTGGATCCTGCACAGCCGGGTGGGCGTCCAGGGCGAGGTCACCCAGGAGACCTACGACAAGATCGCGAGCTCGGTCCGCCTCACCACTGGCTGATCCCCTCCTCGCCACTCCCCCGGGCCGGAAATTCGTTTGGATTCCCGGCCCGGGCCGGACAGAGTCCGGTGGTGAGCTCTCCACCCGCACCCCCTCCCCTCAAGCCGGCGCCGCGCACGCCCGCACCCCGCCGCCGACGGCCCGACTGGGCGGGCCGCAACTACAGCCTGCTGACGGGCGCGGCTGTCGTCACGAACCTCGGCAGCCACGGAGCGCACATCGCGGCCTCCTTCGCCGTCCTGGAGGCGGGCGGGTCCGTCGGCGACGTCGGCCTGGTGGCCGCCGCCCGTACGCTCCCGCTGGTCCTCTTCCTCCTCGTCGGCGGTGCGATCGCCGACCGGCTCCCGCGCCATCACGTGATGGTGGCCGCCAACGTCCTGAACTGCGTCTCGCAGGCGGCCTTCGCCCTGCTCGTCCTCACCGGGGACCCGCAGTTGTGGCAGATGATGCTGCTCACCGCGCTCTGTGGCACCGGCACGGCCTTCTTCAACCCGGCGGCCGAGGGCATGCTGCTGGCCACCGTCTCCGGCGAACACGCCAACCGCGCCTTCGCGTTGTTCCGCATGGCGATGAACGGCGCCGCGCTCGGCGGCGCGGCCCTCGGCGGGGCGATGATCGCGGCGATCGGGCCGGGCTGGGTCCTGGCCGTGGACGCGGCGGCCTTCGCGGTCGCGGGGGCCCTGCGGGCCTTCCTCCGGGTCGGCCGCATCCCCGAACGGGCTCCGGGCGGCGGGCTGCTGGCCGATCTGCGCGAGGGCTGGGTGGAGTTCCGCACCCGGCCGTGGCTGTGGAGCATCGTGCTCCAGTTCTCCGTCGTGGTCGCCGTGGTGGGCGCCGCCGAAGCGGTCTACGGTCCCGTCGTCGCCCGGGACCAGCTGGGCGGACCCGCCCCGTGGGGCATCGCCCTGGCCTTCTTCGGGGTCGGCACCATGGCCGGAGCCGTCCTGATGATGGTGTGGAAGCCCCGCCGGCTGCTGCTGGTCGGCACCGTGTGCGTGTTCCCGCTGGCGCTGCCCTCCGCGGGGCTGGCGGTGCCCCTGCCGGTGTGGGGGCTGTGCGCGGTGATGTTCGTCAGCGGGGTCACGCTCGAGGTGTTCGGCGTGAACTGGATGACGACCATGCACCAGGAGATCCCGGAGGACAAGTTCTCCCGGGTCTCCGCCTACGACTGGTTCGGCTCGGTGTCGATGCTCCCCCTGGCCACCGCCCTGGCGGGTCCGGCCGAATCGGCCTTCGGCCGCTCCGAGGCCCTGTGGGGCTGCGCGGTCCTGGTCCTCGTGGTCACCGCGCTGGTCCTGCTCGTGCCCGACGTCCGCCGGGTGACCCGCAAGGAGCCGGCCCCGGCCGGAGCAGCCACACCGGCCGCACCGGCCGGAGCAGCCCGGGACGCCGTCAGTCCAGGCTGAAGGCACCCTGCGGCGGCTCCGGGGAGGCCACGGCGTCCGCGTCCGCCACCGGCAGGGCCCCGCGCATGAGGCGGTCCAGCGGGGCCCCGGACTCCACCCGGGCCGCGAAGGCGTCGGCAGCGCAGCGGCGGGCCAGCGCGGCGACTTCCAGCGGGGCGTCGGAGGCCAGGAGCACCGCGTTGCCGAAGCGCCGGCCGCGCAGCACCGACGGCTCCGCGATCAGCGCGAGCTCGCCGAAGACCTCGCCGAAGTTGGCCAGCTGCGACCGCAGGAAGGCGAACGGGGCCCCGTCGGCCAGGTTCGCCGCGTACAGCCCTCCGGGCCGCAGGACCCGCGCCGCCTCGCGGGCGTACTCCACCGAGGTCAGCTGGGCGGGTACCCGTGCGCCGCCGAACACGTCGGCCACCAGCACGTCCGCGCTCCCCGCTGGCGCCGTCTCCAGCCAGGTCCGGGCATCGGCGGCGTGCACCGTGACCCCGGAGTCCTCGGGCAGCGGCAGGTGCTCCGCGACCAGGTCCACCAGGGCCGCGTCGAACTCCACGACGGTCTGGCGGGAACCGGGCCGGGTCGCCGCCGCGTAGCGGGGCAGGGTCAGCGCGCCGCCGCCGAGGTGCAGCAGGTCCAGGGCGAGCCCGGGCCCGGCGGCGCAGTCCAGGACGTGGGCGAGGCGGCGTACGTACTCGAACTCCAGGTGCTCGGGCTCGTCCAGGTCCACGTACGACTGCGGAGCGCCGTTCACGGTCAGCAGCCAGGCCCGGTCCCGGTCCACGTCCGGCATCAGCTTGGCTGTGCCCTGGCCCACGTCCCGGATCACCGGGATCTGTTCGTCGCTCACCCCACCATTGTCGGGCCGGGCTCAGCCCGACCAGACGGCGGCCGCTTCGGCGGCGTGCGCGGCGGCCTGCGCCAGGCCCGCCCGGGCGGCCGGGTCCCGGCGGGCCGGGTCGAGGACGTTGCGGCCGAAGGCCTTGCGGGCCGCGGCCGACGGGGTGATCACCAGCACCCGGGCGCCCGCGGCGCGCAGTCGGGCGGCCTGGGCGGCGGGCGAGGGGACGAGCCCGGAGCCGAGCGCGATCGGGGCGAGGACCACCACCCGGGCGTAGCCGGCGGCCAGGTCGGCATTGGTGGCGGAGCGGACGCCTCCGTCGATGAACCGGCGCCCGCCGACGGTCACCGGCGGCCACACCCCGGGGACCGCGCAGCTCGCGGACACGGCGTCGACCAGCCCGGCCTCGCCGGCCCGGTCGAAGTCGGCCGGTTCGCCGGTGTGCGCGTCCACGGCGGTGACGACGAGCCGCCGCTCGGGCCAGGTGTGCGAGACCAGGCGGGCGGCCAGTACCTCGCGCCGCTCGGCCTCCTCGGCGGCCGTGCGGGCGGCCAGTGCCATGGCGCCGACCCGCTGCCGGTAGGCCTTCGGGTTCCGCGAGCGCGCCATGGCGAGGGCGTACCGGGCGATCACGGCGGCCCCCAGCTTCGCCCTGCTCTCCCCGGTGGCGTCGCCGAGCTGGCGCTCGTACAGCTCCTGCGGGGTGAGCAGTCCGGAGGTCAGCTGGGCGCCGACCACCGAACCGGCCGAGGTGCCGACGACGAGGTCGGCGGCGGTGAGGTCGACGCCCGCGCGCGCGAGTCCGTAGAGGATCCCGCACTCCCAGCCGATGCCGGTCAGTCCGCCGCCGCCCAGTACCAGTGCCGTCTCGCCGCTCATCCCGGCCCGCCCTCCGTGTCCGCCCGTGGTGACGGCAGTCTGACGCAGCCACGCCGCCGCCACCACAGAGGGGTCCGGATCAGCCGAGCACGGTGGTCACCGTGCCCGCGCCGACGGTCCGGCCGCCCTCACGGATCGCGAAGCCGAGCCCGGCCTCCAGGGGCACGTCCCGTCCGAGCTCGACGGTCATGGTGACCGTCTCCCCGGGCCGGGCCACCCCGGCCGCGCCCAGGTCCACCTCCGCGACCACGTCGGCGGTCCGGATGTAGAACTGCGGCCGGTACCCGCTGGCCACCGGGGTGCTGCGGCCTCCCTCGCGGGCGGAGAGCACGTACACCTGCGCGGTGAAGCGCCGCTTGGGGCTCACGCTGCCGGGGGCGGCCACCACGTCCCCGCGGCGCACCTGGTGGCGCTGGACCCCGCGCAGCAGCAGCGCGACGTTGTCCCCGGCCTCCGCGGACTCCATCGGCTTGCCGAAGGTCTCCAGCCCGGTGACGACCACCGTCTGGTCGGAGCCCTCGTCGCCGCCGTGCAGGGTCACGCGGTCGCCGAGGCGTACGCTGCCCCGCTCGACGGCGCCGGTCACGACGGTCCCGCGCCCGGTGATGGTCAGGACGTTCTCCACCGGCAGCAGGAAGGGCGCGTCCGTGTACCGCACCGGCGTCGGCACGTACGTGTCGACCGCGTCCAGCAGCGCCTCGACCGCCCCGGTCCAGCGCGGGTCGCCCTCCAGCGCCGCGAGTCCGGAGACCCGGACGACCGGCGCGCCGTCCCCGCCGTAGCCGTGGGCGGTGAGCAGCTCGCGGACCTCCAGCTCGACGAGGTCGGCCAGCTCGGGGTCCGCGGCGTCCGCCTTGTTGAGCGCGACCACGATGTGGTCGACGCCGACCTGGCGGGCGAGGAGCACGTGCTCGGCGGTTTGTGGCATGACCCCGTCGAGGGCGGAGACGACGAGGATCGCCCCGTCGAGCTGCGCGGCGCCGGTGACCATGTTCTTCACGTAGTCCGCGTGGCCCGGCATGTCCACGTGGGCGTAGTGCCGGGTGCCGGTCTCGTACTCGACGTGCGTGAGGTTGATGGTGATCCCGCGCCGGGCCTCCTCGGGGGCCCGGTCGATCCGGTCGAACGGCACGAAGGAGGCACCGCCGCGCTCGGCGAGGACCTTGGTGATGGCGGCGGTGAGGGTGGTCTTGCCGTGGTCGACGTGACCCATGGTGCCGATGTTGAGGTGCGGCTTGGTCCGCACGAAGGCCGTCTTGGCCATGATGATTTCCCGTAGCTCGAAGCCTGGACGGGACCCCTGAACCGAACCGACCCTCCCCCTGCGGGGTCCGCCGGACGATCCGGGAAGGGTCAGCTTCGTGCGCCGCCGGTTGCGGCGAAGGCGGGTGCGCCTGCGAATTCCGTTGCGGCAGCCTTCGGCGCGTCCGCGACTGCGGACGGCGCTGCGGGGAAGGCGTACCGGGACATGTCCCCGATCCTGCCGGACGGCCTGCGGGCCGTCGACCGAATTTCCTTGTCCCCGGCAGCTCTTGGGCGAGCCCCCCGCTGCCGCGGAGCGCCGCGGGCGCCGGGGGCGCGCCCGCCGGGGCCCATGGTGACGCGGGTCACCGTGCGGAGCCCGGGCGTCGCCGGGGGTTCTCCCGGGTGAGGCACAGATTACGGCGCGACGCCGTACGGGTCGGTTACGCTCCCGGAATGTCCCTCCTCCTCGCGCCGCGCGTCCGGCTGTCGCTGCTCGTCGTGCTCCTCGCGGCAGCGGGGGCGGGCGTGCTGCTGTTCGAGCCCCAGCGCTTCCTGTCGGAGGGCTGGCCCGTGGGGCTGCCGGTCGGTGCGGCGGTCGTACTGTTCGCGGTCGCGTACGGCGTGTGCGCGGCGGCCTTCGTCCCCCGCCCCCTGCTGAACCTGGCGGCGGGCGCCCTCTTCGGGGCGCAGTTCGGGCTGGTGGCCGCGGTGGGCGGCTCGGTGCTGGGTGCGGGCATCACCTTCGGCCTGGGCCGGGTCCTGGGCCAGGAGGCCTTGCGTCCGCTGCTGCGGGGCCGCTGGCTGGAGGCGGCCGACGGCCAGCTCAGCCGGCACGGCTTCCGCTCGGTCCTCGCGCTGCGGCTCTTCCCCGGCGTGCCCTTCGTGGTGGGCAACTACTGCGCGGCGGTGTCGCGCTGCGGCTGGGCCCCCTTCCTCCTTGCCACGGGGCTGGGCGTGGTCCCGAACACCACCGCCTACGTGATCGCCGGAGCCAGTGCTTCCACCCCCGGTTCCCCCGCTTTCCTGATCTCCTTCGGCTTCATCGCGCTCTCCATGACGGCCGGTGCGGCCGTCGCCTGGCGCAAGCGGCACCGGCTGGCAGCGCCTCGAACGCCCGTATCGGCGTACGAACTGGTGCCCCAGCACCCCCCTGTGGTCAGCGGCGCCTCGCACGGGCCCTAGCATCGGACGCGAACTGCCCGACGATCACAAGGACGAGCGCACCCCGACATGAGCTGGTTCGAATCCCTAATCCTCGGTCTCGTCCAGGGGCTTACGGAGTTCCTCCCGATCTCCTCCAGCGCCCACCTGCGGCTGACCGCGGCGTTCGCCGGCTGGCACGATCCCGGAGCGGCCTTCACCGCGATCACCCAGATCGGCACCGAGGCCGCCGTGCTGATCTACTTCCGCAAGGACATCGCGCGGATCGTCTCCACCTGGTTCCGGTCCCTCTACACCAAGGCCCTGCGCTCCGAACAGGACGCGAAGATGGGCTGGCTGGTGATCGTCGGCTCGATCCCGATCGGTGTCCTGGGCCTGGTGTTCAAGGACGCGATCGTGGGTCCGGCGCGTGACCTGCGGCTGACGGCCACCACCCTGATCGTCATGGGCATCGTGCTGGGCGTCGCCGACCGGCTGGCCGCGCGCGACGAGGAGGGCGGCCGGCACCGCGCCGTCCGCGAGCGCAAGACGCTGGGCGAGCTGGGCGTCAAGGACGGTCTGGTCTTCGGTCTCTGCCAGGCGATGGCCCTGATCCCGGGCGTCTCCCGCTCCGGCGCGACGATCTCCGGCGGTCTGCTGCTGGGCTTCACCCGCGAGGCCGCGGCGCGCTACTCCTTCCTCCTCGCCATCCCGGCCGTGCTGGCCTCGGGAGCGTTCGAGATCAAGGACGTGGTGGAGAACCCCGGGCACATCTCCTGGGGGCCGACGGTCTTCGCGACGGTCATCGCCTTCTTCGTGGGCTACGCCGTGATCGCCTGGTTCATGAAGTTCATCTCGACCAAGAGCTTCATGCCGTTCGTGATCTACCGGATCGCCCTGGGCATCCTGCTGTTCGCGCTGATCGGCACGGACGTCCTGAGCCCCCACGCGGGTGAGTCCGGCTCGTAGCACGACCCCGCACCACCACTTCGCGTGAACCGCAGGCCGCCCGGGAACGTTCCCGGGCGGCCTGCGCGTCGTTGACCCACAGAGACCTGAAGGCAAGCAGCAGGGGGTGTCCCAATGGGTCGAGTGGTGCTGGAGCGTTTTCCGGCCGGAAGTCCGAGGGGGAGCTGGCCCGCCGAGGAGTACGCGGCGCAGCGGATGCGCGAGGGCGTGCCGGCCGAGGTGGTCATGGACCTGGACAGCGACGCGTTCCTCGTCGTGGTCCGGCAGCGGGAGGTGCGTTCCGGCCGCTGACGGGCCCGCGGAGCCGTTTTCGGCGAGCCCGTCGGGAACAGACCCTTGGCGTCGGGCGCCCGCAGCCCCACACTGACCCGATGACGCAGCGTGTGGACCTCGCGACCGTAATGGACCGGCTGGCCGTCGACGAGGTGGTCACGGGGTACGCGGTGGCCGTGGACGACGGCGACTGGGCGGCGTACCGCGCCCTGTTCACCGCCGGTGGCCGGGCCGACTACAGCTCGGCGGGCGGCATCGAGGGGCCCGCCGGGGAGGTGGCCGACTGGCTCGCGGAGACCATGAAGCTGTTCCCCGTGCGCCAGCACCTCGTCGTCAACCGGCTGGTGCGGCTGGAGGACCTGGGCGGTTCGCCCGGGGACCGCGCCGAGGTGCAGGCGGACTTCCTCAATCCGATGCGGCTGGCCGGGCCGGAGGAGGCCGCGGGCCCCACCGCGCCCAATTTCGTCGCCGCCGGGCGCTACACCTTCCTCCTGGAGCGCACTGCGGACGGCTGGCGGCTGAGCCGGGTGACGGTGCACGAGAAGTGGCGCCACCTCTCCGTGTGACCGGCCCTGCCCGGGCCGCCCGACACTGCCACACTGGATACGGAGGCGCGCCATGGTCCCGGTTCACAACGGATGGTCACCGAGGTGGCGCCCGGCGGCCGCGCTCGTCTGCGGCGCCCTTCCCGCCCTCGCCTTCCCCGCTCCCGCCCTCTGGTGGTTCGCCTACGTCGCCCTCGTGCCCTGGATGCTGCTGCTGAGGTCGGCCGCCACGGGGCGGCGCGCGGCCCTGGAGGGCTGGCTCGGCGGCGCCGCGTTCATCGTGGCGGTACACCACTGGCTCCTGCCCAGCCTGCACGTGTTCCTGGTGCCCGTGGCCGCGCTGCTGGGCCTGCTCTGGATCCCCTGGGCCCTGCTGGTACGGGAGTTGCTCCAGGGGGTCCCGGGGGCCCGGCGGGCGGCGGCCGCGCTGGTCCTCGTACCGGCGGGCTGGCTGCTGTCGGAGCTGGTCCGGTCCTGGCAGGGCCTGGGCGGGCCCTGGGGGCTGCTGGGGGCCAGCCAGTGGCAGGTCCCGCCCGCGCTGCGGCTGGCTTCGGTGGGCGGCGTGTGGCTGGTGAGCCTGCTGGTGGTGGCGGTGAACTGCGCGCTGGTCCTGCTGCTGGCGGTACCGGGGGCGCGGGCCCCCGCGGTGGCCGGGGTGACGGGGTGCGTGGTGCTGACGGGCGTCGTGTGGCTGTGGGCGCCCCGGCCCGAGGTCACGGGCGCGCTGCGCGTGGCCGTCGTCCAGCCGGGCCCGGTGGGCGGGCCGGACAGCGTGGAACGCCGGTTCGACGCGGGGGAACGCCTGACCCGGTCCCTGGCCGGGGGCGGGACCGGAGCCGGGGGCGGGACCGGGCCGCCGGTGGACCTGGTGGTGTGGGGCGAGAGCAGCGTCGGCGCGGACCTGACGGCGCGCCCCGACCTGGCGCGCCGGCTGGCCGCGCTGTCCGCGGAGGTCGGGGCCCCGCTGCTGGTGAACGTCGACGCGCGGGGCCCGGACCGGCCGGGGATCTACAAGAGCTCGGTGCTCGTCGGCCCGGGCGGTCCCGTCGGGGAGCGGTACGACAAGATGCGGCTGGTCCCCTTCGGGGAGTACGTGCCGGCCCGCGCCCTGTTCGGCTGGGCCACCTCCGTCGGCAAGGCCGCGGGCGAGGACCGTGTGCGCGGCTCCGCACCCGTGGTCATGGACCTCCCCGGAGGCGTCCGTCTCGGTCCGCTGGTCTGCTTCGAGTCGGCCTTCCCCGACATGGGCCGGCACCTGACGCGCACGGGGGCCGGCCTGCTCGTCGCCCAGTCGGCGACCTCCAGCTTCCAGGACAGCTGGGCCCCGGCCCAGCACGCCTCGCTGGCCGCCCTGCGGGCCGCCGAGAGCGGCCGCCCGATGGTGCACGCCACCTTGACCGGCATCAGTGCGGTGCACGGCCCGTCCGGGGAGCGGATCGGTTCGGCCCTGCCCACCTCGGCGAGCACCGCGGCCGTGTACGAGGTCCCGCTGGCCCGCGGCACGACCCCGTACGTCCGGTTCGGGGACTGGCCGGTGGCCGCGGCGCTGGCGGCCCTGGCGGCCTACTGCGCGGCCGAGGGGGCCCGCGTGCTCAGGAGGCCTGGCCGAGAGCCGAGCTCACCACCCGCTCGCAGAGTTCGTGGGTGAGCAGTGCGTCCCTGGCGCTGAGGGTCTTCCCGGCCGCGACGGCCTCCAGGAAGGCGTCCACGACCTGTTCGATGCCGCGCTGGCGGGCGACCGTCACCCAGTCCCCGCGGCGCCGCACGGTCGGCTGGCCCTTGTGGTCGATGATCTCCGCGAGGTTGACGACCTGGCGCTTGGTGTCCTGGCCGGAGACCTCCAGGATCTCCTCGGTGGAACCGGACAGCCGGTTCATGATGCCGAGCGCGGTGAAACCGTCACCGGACAGCTGGAGCACCACCTGGTGCATCAGTCCCTCGCGCACCACGGCGCGGACGTCGATGTGGTCCGGCTCCCCCGGCAGGAGGAAGCGCAGGGTGTCGACGACGTGGATGAAGTCGTCCAGCACGAGCGTGCGCGGGTCCTCGGGGAGACCGACCCGGTTCTTCTGCATGACGATCAGTTCGCGCGGGTGCTCGGCGCACTGCACGTATCCGGGCGCGTGACGCCGGTTGAAGCCGACGGCCAGCGACACCCCGCGCTCCTCGGCCAGTTCCACCAGCCGCTGTGAGTCGGCGAGGTCGTAGGCGAGGGGCTTGTCCACGTACGTCGCCACCCCGGCCTCCAGCAGCCGCGTGACGATCTCCGGGTGCGCGGGGGTCGGCGCGTGCACGAACGCCGCGTCGATCCCTTCGGCGAGCAGGGAGTCGAGATCGGTGTGGCGGCGCTCGCCCGGGATGTGGTGGAGGGCGCCGATCCGCTCCAGTGTCGCGGGGGTACGGGTCTGCAGGTGCAGCTCGACTCCCGGGCGGGTGGTGAGGACGGGCAGGTACGCCTTCTGCGCGATGTCGCCGAGTCCGATGCAGCCGACCTTCACCGGGGGCCTCCTGGTGGGTTGCGTGTGCGTTCCTTGTGGGACGCCAGCAGCTTAATCCCTGGTGGGAGGGGCCGGGGTTCACCGAGTATGGGCGGCATGACCACCAGTGACGGATCCCATCGCACCGAACCCTCCACCACCGCCGACGAGCGCGAGATGCTGGACGGCTGGCTCGACTACCACCGTGCCACCCTCGCCTGGAAGTGCGAGGGCCTCGGCGACGAGCAGCTGCGCCGCACTTCCCTCGCCCCTTCGGAACTCAGTCTGCTGGGCCTCGTACGGCACTTGGCGGAGGTGGAGCGGTACTGGTTCCGGGAGATCATCCAGGGCGAGGAGCTCCCCGAGCTGTACTGCACGAGCGAGGAGCCGGACGGAGACTTCCACTTCACCGACACGGACACCTGGGCCGAGGCCGAGCAGGTGTGGCAGACGGAGGTGGAGCTGGCCCGGCAGGCCGTCAAGGGCCTTTCGCTGGACGCCCGGTCGGACCCGGCGAGCCACCACCGCGGTGAGGAGTTCAGCCTGCGCTGGGTGTACACCCACATGATCGAGGAGTACGCGCGCCACAACGGCCACGCCGATCTGCTGCGCGAGCAGATAGACGGGGCCACGGGCGAGTAGCACCGCGCCGCGGGAGCCCGGTCCGCCGCAGACCGATCCGCCGGACACCGCCGTGCGCGTCACCCGTGCGGGGTGAATATCGGCTGCGGGTTTTCGCAACGGGGTGTTCACACAGCAGAGTTGCGCGGGTGCATCCAACCCGAACCACGACAACGCTGTTGCTCGGAGTCGCCTGTGCCGTTTCGGCCGTCTCCGGCTGTGTGAATGTGAGCCCCGGTCCCGGGCATCCCGCGGGCGCCCCGGCCTCGGGGGTGCCGCCGCACCACGAGCCGCGCGTCGGCCCGGGCAGCCTGCCGGTGGTCGTCCAGGCACCTGCCCTGGAGGCCTTGAAGGCGGCTCCGGCCCGGCCCGCCCGGCCGGACGCCTCTGCCCCCGCCCCCGCCGGCCCGGTCTCCCGGAACGCGGCGCGGGAGGCGCCCGTACGGCCCGCGGAGGCGGCGCCGCCGCCCCTCCCCTCGGCCGCCCGGCCCGCACGGCCCGCCGAGCGCACCGCGCAGCACCCGGGCGGCCGGCCGCAGCGCGCCGGGAAGGACGTGGAGGTGCCGCGCGAGCTGATGCGGGAGCTGCCGGTGCGCCCCTCGGACGTGTGCGCGCTGGGCCGCCGGCACGGCCACTGGCACCCGGACAGCCCGGAGGCCCGGATCTGCGCCGGTGTCCGCGACGGCTGACGCGGCGGCTCTCTGAACACCCTCGGAACGGGCTCGGGCGGCCCTCAGAGGGCGCTCAGGGGGACTGTTCGGGGAAGGGGCGGTGGTTGCGGGGACCGCCGTCCGGTTCGGTGGCCAGGCGCCGCTCCAACCGGGCGATGGCGGCCCGTACGCCGTTCCCGTACCCGTCGTCGGACAGGGCTCCGGTGGCCGCCCGGGCCCGGGCCAGGTGGACCCGGGCGGCCTCGGGCCGCTTGAGCTTGACGTAGTCGGCGGCCAGGCTGAGGTGCAGGGACGGGTAGAAGACCCGCACGGCGAGGTGCGGCTCCGGTTCCGTCTCCTTCGAGAGGGTGTCGTACCGGAGCCCGTCGGCGGCGGTCAGGGCGCGCAGGTCCCAGGCCAGTTCGTCGGCGGGGTCGTCCTGGGCGTCGGCCAGGTAGTGCGCGAGCGTGCACCGGTGGAGGGAATCGCCCTCCTCGCCGATCTCGGACCAGAGCTCGCCGAGCCGGTTGCGGGCCTCCTCGCGGTCCCCGGCGTGCAGCAGGATGACGGCCTGGCCGATCCTGGTCATGACGGCGTCCTCCGACGCCTCCTGCTGCTCCGTCAAGGCGGCCTCCGGCTGGCTCTGCCGGACCTGCTCCGGTCCGATCGTCTAGAAGCTAGCCGGAGGCACCGGCAATGGCGCCGAGGCGCGGTGGGAGGTCAGCCGAGGTCCGGGATCCGCCAGTCGATCGGCTCATGCCCCTGGGCCGCGACGGCCTCGTCGATCTGGGTGAAGGGCCGGGAGCCGAAGAACTTCTTGGCCGACAGCGGGGAGGGGTGGGCGCCCTTGACGACGACGTGCCGCTCCTCGTCGATCAGGGGGAGCTTCTTCTGGGCGTAGGCGCCCCACAGGACGAAGACGGCCGGGTCGGGGCGCTCGGACACGGCGCGGATCACCGCGTCGGTGAACTTCTCCCAGCCCTTGCCCTTGTGCGAATTGGGCTCGGCCTCACGGACGGTGAGCACCGCGTTCAGCAGGAGGACGCCCTGGCGGGCCCACGGCATCAGGTACCCGTTGTCCGGGACGGGGAGGCCGAGCTCCTCCTTCATCTCCTTGTAGATGTTGCGCAGCGAGGGCGGGGTCTTGACCCCGGGCTGCACGGAGAAGCACAGGCCGTGGCCCTGGCCGGCGCCGTGGTAGGGGTCCTGGCCGAGGACGAGGACCTTCACCTGGTCGAAGGGCGTGGCCTCCAGGGCGGCGAAGACCTGGTCGCGGGGCGGGTAGACCGGCCCGTTCGCCCGCTCCTTCTCGACGAACTCGGTGAGTTCCCTGAAGTAGGGCTGGTCCAGCTCCCCGCCGAGGACGGGGAGCCAGGACTCGGGCAGCATCTGGGTCACGGCGACAACCTCCGGTACAAGTTCGTGCAACTGCTCAGAACCTACCGGTGGCCACTGACAACGCCTCCCCCGCCCGTGCCGCCGCGGCGGCTACCAGCTGGTCTTGCGGTACAGCTCCCACATCTGCATGGCGGTCTGCGGGTCCAGCGCCCGCTCGGCGCCCGCGATGTCCTCGCGTGCGGCGACGTAGAGCTTGCCCTGCCACAGGGGCAGCAGCCGGACGTCCTGGGCGAAGGTCTGCTGGGCCGCCTCGAACTCGCGGACACCGGCCGACCGGTCACTCTCGCGGCGGGACTTGGGCAGCAGGTCGTTCAGGATGTCGGTGGGCTCGTACGGGGTGCCGACCGCGTTCTCCTTGCCGACGAACGGCGCGATGAAGTTGTCCGGGTCCGGGAAGTCGGGGAACCAGCCGCGGCCGAAGATCGGGTACTCGCCGTTCTTGTAGCCCTCCTGGAAGGCCTTCCAGGGCTGGCTGCGCAGGGTGATCCTGAAGAGCCCGCTCTCGTCCAGCTGGCGCTTGAGCTCGGTGAACTCGTCGGCCGTCGAGGAGCCGTAGCGGTCGGTGGTGTACCAGAAGGTCAGGTCCACCGGCTGGTTGATCCCGGCGGCCTTGAGGATCTTCTTGGCCTTGTCGACGTCCGCGTGCCCGTACAGGTCGTAGAAGGGCGTCTTGTGGCCGACGACGCCCTTGGGGACCATCGAGTACAGGGGCTCGGCGGTGCCCTGGTAGACCTTGGAGACGAGGGCCCCGCGGTCGATGATCTGCGCGATCGCCTGGCGGACCGGGAGCTTGTTGACCGCCGGGTCCTTGGGGTTGAAGACGAGGTAGCGGATCTCCGCGCCGACGTTCTCGACGACCTGGACGCCCGCCGCGTGCGAGTCGGGGCTCTGGAGGTCGCGGATCTCGGGGGCGGACAGGCCTCGGTAGGTGGCGTCGATGTCCTTGGACTTGAGGGCCGAGACCATCTTCGTGGAGTCCGTGAAGTAGCGGATGGTCACCGCGTTGTTACGCCGGTTGGCGAAGCCCGTGTAGCTGTCGTTGCGGCTGAGGACCGACTCGGCGCCTTCCTTGTACGAGTCGAGGACGTACGGGCCGGAGCCGGTGACCTTGCCGTCCTGGCGGACCTTGTCCGCGGGGTACTCCTTGGGCGCGACCAGGGAGGCGGCGGGCGAGCCGAGGACGTACGGGAAGGTGGCGTCGGCGGTGTTCAGGTGGAAGACCACCGTGAGCGCGTCGGGGGTCTCGATCTTCTCCAGGCTGCCGAAGAGGTCCTTCGGGCCGACCTTGGAACCGATGGTCTTGATGCGGTCCAGGGAATGCTTGACGGCCTTGGAGTCGAGGGGCTCCCCGTTGGAGAACTTCATGCCCTTGCGCAGCGTGCACCGGTACGCCTGGTTCGCGGTGTCCGTGAATTCGCAGTTCTGGGCGGCGTCGGGCTGGGGCTTGGTGGAGCCCGTGGGGAACGCCAGCAGGGTCTGGTAGACGTTCCGGTACAGCTCCCAGGAGCCGTCCCACGCAGCCGCCGGGTCGAGGGTGCTGGGTGCGCTGGTCGTGCCCACGACGATGCGCTTGGCCTCGTCGTCTCCGTCATCCGAGAGCAGGCCGCATCCGGCGAGCAGGGATATGGACGCAAGGGCCGCAGTGATCTGCAGGCATCTGGTCCGGTTGAACACGTGCACGCTCCTCGATCAGCCAGGGGTGCGGCAGACCCTACCGCAGTGCCCCACGAATCCAATGGGGGAGGTTTCGTGAGGCACTTGACCGGTTCCGTGCATATTCGGTATGCATTTACCTCCCCTTGTGAGGGAAATGCGTCCGATTATCGGTCAGTGGACTCCGGCATTGAGGAACATTCCTCCGTCAACGACCAGAGTTTGCCCAGTGATCCATTCCGCTTGTGCGGAAGTAAGGAATGCCGCGGCCCCGCCGATGTCCTCCGGCACCCCCAGCCGGCCCAGCGGGTAGGCGGCCGCGGCCTCCTGCTCGCGGCCTTCGTAGAGCGCCTGCGCGAACTTCGTCTTGACCACGGCGGGGGCGATCGCGTTCACCCGGACCCCGGGAGCCATCTCGTGGGCGAGCTGGAGGGTCAGGTTCACCATGGCGGCCTTGCTCATCCCGTAGGCGCCGATGAAGGGCGAGGCGGAGACCCCGGCGATCGACGCGATGTTCACGATCGCACCGCCGTTGTCCTTCTGCCACGCGTGCCAGGTCCGCTGGGCGAAACCGAGCGCCGAGATCACGTTCGTCTCGAAGACCTTGCGTGCCACCCCGAGGTCCAGGTCCGCGATCGGACCGAAGACCGGATTGGTGCCGGCGTTGTTCACCAGGAAGTCGACGCGGCCGAAGGCCTCCATCGTGCGCTCCACGGCGACGGCCTGGTGGGCCTCGTCGTGCGCCTTGCCCGCCACCCCGATCACCCGGTCGGCGCCGAGGCGCTCGACGGCCTCCTTGAGGGCCTCCTCGTTGCGCCCGGTGATGCAGAGCCGGTCACCGCGGGCGACCAGCGCCTCGGCGATCCCGTAGCCGATGCCCCGGCTCGCGCCGGTGATCAGTGCGACCTTGCCGCTGTCGATACCGTCGTACGTCATTGCCTGCGACCTGCCTCTCGGGAACGCGTCAGTTGAGCGGGCCGCCGGCCACGTACATGACCTGGCCGGAGACGAAGCCGGCGGCTTCGCCGGTGAAGAAGGCGATGGCGTTGGCGATGTCGTCGGGGCGGCCGACGCGCTGCACGGGGATCTGGGTGGCCGCGGCCGCCTGGAAGTCCTCGAAGCCCATGCCGACGCGGGCCGCCGTCTGGGCGGTCATCTCGGTGACGATGAAACCGGGCGCGACGGCGTTGGCGGTGACGCCGAACTTGCCGAGCTCGATGGCCAGGGTCTTGGTGAAGCCCTGGAGGCCGGCCTTCGCGGCCGCGTAGTTGGCCTGGCCGCGGTTGCCGAGGGCGGAGCTGCTGGAGAGGTTCACGATGCGGCCGAACTTGGCCTCCACCATGTACTTCTGACAGGCCTTCGACATCAGGAAGGCACCGCGCAGGTGCACGTTCATGACCGTGTCCCAGTCGGTCTCGCTCATCTTGAACAGCAGGTTGTCGCGGAGCACGCCCGCGTTGTTGACGAGGACGGTCGGAGCGCCGAGCTCGCCGGCGACGCGCGCGACGGCCGCCTCCACCTGTGCGGCGTCCGAGACGTCGCAGCCGACCGCCAGGGCCTTGCCGCCCGCCGCGGTGATCGCCTCCACGGTGTCCTTGCAGGCCGCCTCGTCGAGGTCGAGCACGGCGACCGCACGGCCCTCTGCGGCCAGGCGCACGGCGGTGGCCGCGCCGATGCCCCGGGCCGCCCCGGTCACGATCGCGACGCGCTGCTCGGTGGTGGACATGCTGGATCTCCTCGCCCTTGAGAGACGGCCGCCCGGAGGTGAGCAACCGCTTAGTAGCTTCAGCTGAGGAGACGCTAGGAGCCCTGGCACCCGGTGTCAACGGCACCGGGTCCCAGGGCTCGGGGATGTACTGCGCTCAGCGGACCAGCAGGTCGAGCAGGCGGTCGATCTCGGCCGCCGGGTCGGCGGTCAGGCCGGTGTGCACCGGGCCCGGCTGGACCACCGTGCTGCGCGGGGCGATCAGCCAGCGGAACCGGCGGCCCGCGTCGTCACCCGCCGCCTGGCCGGCTTGCTCACCGCCTCCGCACACGCCCTCGACACCGCGCAGGGCGGCCCGGACGCCGGCCACGTCGGCCTTCGGGTCCAGGGCGAGGAGCTTGGCCTCGTCGAGGTGGGTGCGGGCGGCGACGTAGGAATGCGCCCGGCAGTAGACGATCACGCCCGCGTTGAAACACTCGCCGCGTTCCATCCGGGGCACCACGCGCACCAGCGCGTACTCGAACACGTCCCGCTTGATCACTCGCTGTCGCTCTTCTTCCGGTGGGGCTGGGGGGCGAGGCGCTCGGCGAGCCAGCCGGGGGGTCCGGACCGCGGCTTCACCTCGGCCTGCATCGAGATCCTCTCGTGGATCGTGGCCGCGCGCGGCAGCAGGACCTCCACGTAGGCGCGGCGCAGCGCGTCGGTCGAGTCGAAGCCGGGTTCGTCGACCAGCCACTCGTCGGGCACGTCGGCCGTCACCTCGGTGAGCAGTTCCTCGGTGACCAGCGGTGCGAGCGCGGCGGCAGCGGCCGCGACGTCCGGACCGACGGGGGCCAGGACGTGGTCGGAGGCGTTGTACGGCTTGGCGGCCGCGGCCTGGGCCGTGGGCCAGTTGTGGTGCCAGATCATCGTGGCGCCGTGGTCGATGAGCCAGGCGTCCCCGTGCCAGACGAGCATGTTGGGGTTGCGCCAGGACCGGTCGACGTTGTTGATCAGGGCATCGAACCAGACGACCCGCCCCGCCTCGACCGGGTCCACCTGGTAGGCGAGCGGGTCGAAGCCGATCGAGCCCGGCAGGTAGTCCATGCCCAGGTTCAGCCCGCCGCTGGCCTTGAGCAGCTCCTGGACCTCCTGGTCGGGCTCGCCGAGCCCGATGACGGGGTCGAGCTGCATCTGCACCAGCCGCGGGACCCGCAGGCCCAGCCGCTGGGCCAGGCGGCCGCAGATGACCTCGGCGACCAGGGTCTTGCGGCCCTGGCCGGCTCCGGTGAACTTCATGACGTAGGTACCGAGGTCGTCGGCCTCGACGATTCCCGGGAGCGAGCCGCCCTCACGCAGGGGCGTGACGTAGCGGGTCGCGATCACTTCGGACAGCATCCGCCCAGGCTAACGGGCGATCGGGCCGAACCTTCAACGATATGTCCCGGCCCGGCCCCTCAGGCGGCGAGTTCCGCGAGGGAGGTGCGCAGGGTCTCCCACAGGCGGCCCATCTGCTCCGCGCCGTAGGTCCAGCCGTCGTACTCGTTCTGGATGAGCAGGCGCCCGCCGAAGCCGGCGACGGCGATCTTCGGGGGCATGCCCGGCGCGTTCGCGGCGCCTCCCGAGCGCAGCAGGCGCACGCCCTCGGGGACGGGGTGTCCCGGGATCCGTCCCGCGTTGGAGATGTCATAGCTGACGGCCGGGACCGGGAGCACCGCGCCGCGGGAGGCGGCCCGGAGCGAGGCGAGCAGGTACCGCTCGGGGTCGCGGCGGCCCAGGGCGCAGGTGAACTGGTCGGCGACCTCGGCCCCGATGAGGTCGGGGTGGTCGCCGTGCGAGACCTTCACCGGGGTCAGGAGTCCGGTGGTGCAGTTGAGCACGGTGTCCAGCGGCAGTTCGGGGGTCAGGCGGGTGCGCAGGTCGACGCCGTGGCCGCACACCATCGCCAGCGGTCCCGTGGCGGGGCTGAGCTGGGCGCGTACGGCGGTGAGCAGCAGGCCGGTGACCATGCTGTTGACGGTGGCGCCGCGGTCGCGGGCGGCCGTGACGAAGGCTTCGGTGGCCTCCGGTCCGAACTCCAGGCGGTCCACGACGAACCGGCGGGCGGCCGGGGGGCGGCCGGGGCCGTCCGCGGCCTCGGGGACGAGGCCCGCGGGCGGGTGGACCTGCTCCTCGGCCGCCGCGGCCAGGTTCTCGGCGAGGACGCCGATCTCGCGGTCCGGGAAGGTGCCGGCCAGCCGGACGTCGACGGCCTCGGGGAGTTCGTCGCGCCGCTCGGGCGTCGGGCGGGCCCCGGCCGCGAGGGCGGTGTAGGTCCGCCAGAACTCGGCCAGCAGGGCGAAGGCGGACCGGCCGTCGGCCACGCCGTGGTGCACGCCGAGTACGACCCGGTGGTGGTCGCCGTCGCTGAGCAGCCAGGCGTGCAGCATGCTCTCGGTCCAGTCGGGCCGGGAGCTGATCAGTTCGGCGAAGGCATCGCCCGCGCCGTCGAGGACCGTGAGCGGCGGCTGGACCCGGTCGCGTACGCGCAGCAGGAGCCCCGTGTCACCGTCGGCGACCTCGGACCGCAGCATCGGATGACGGGCGGTCAGCATGCCGAGCGCGCGGGACACCAGGGCCGGGTCCATGGGACCGCGGACCTCGGATTCGACGTAGGCGGGCATGTCGTACAACGGGAGGGCGGCGGCCCCCAGGTCGAGGAAGTAGGGGCTCTCGAAGGGCGAGATGAGGCGCTGGCTCGTCATGGCGTCCGGGTCTCCCGTGTACGTGGTGAGCGGGCCGGCGGTCCTGGCACCGCGGCGGCCCCTGCCACCCCAGTACGCCGGGGCGCACTTGAGGAGCCCTGTAATGCGACTCCAGACGGCTCGGCGCAGCCCGCCGGGGAGCTGACGGCTGACGAGGCCGCCTCCGCGAAGGCCTGCCGCACGGGCTCGGCGGCCGGGCTCGGCGGCCGGGCTCGGCGGCCGGGCTCGGCGGCCGGAGTCAGGCCCGCTTCGGGGTCCGGCCCGCGACCCGGCCGTGGTCGGCGTAGTGGCGGGCGGCCCGGACCCGGTTGCCGCAGCGGTCCGAGCACCACCGCCGGGCGGCGTGCGCCCGGATGAACAGCCGGGTACAGCCCCGGGCCCCGCACGCCGAGAGCTTGGCCGCGGCGGGCCCGGTGAGCAGCTCGCAGGCGTCCTCGGCCAGCAGGGTGAGCGCCACGTCGATCCGCGCACCGGCCCGCTGGCGCACCGTCAGCGCCGGTCCCGCGCCGCTCCAGGCGAGTTCGCGCACGCCCGGCGCCGCCGCCAGGGCGCCGTTGAACCGTTCCAGGGCCTCCGGGGCCGGACGTCCGCCCGCGATGTGGGCGCTGAACACCTCTCGGAAGGCCTCGCGCAGGAGGCGCAGCCTCCGCAGTTCCTCCGCGTCGATCCCCGCGCCGCGGGCGGGCAGCAGGCCGCGCCCGCGCAGCCATTCCCGTGCGGCAGCCGCGTCGGGCAGCCCGTCGTACGGGCCGCCCGGCAGCTCGAACTCCGTGTTGACCAGGGCGAGCGAGTCGTGACCGGCCTCGCCCGGGGCCGATCCCTGTACCGAGGGCACCTGTTCGGCAGCATCCATGGCCCTAACGGTATCACTTGAGATTTTCCGTGACGCAGCGTACGGTCACGATCGGCCATAACGGCAAATGGATGCACCTTCCGTTAGGAACCGAGGACACGGGTCCCAGGCGAGGGCATCGACCGAGGAAGGATCCATGACTACAACGGACAAGCGACTCAACCTGCGGTTCGTCGCGCTCGCCATCGGCATGTTCGCCATCGGCACGGACAGCTTCGTGGTGGCCGGCATCCTGCCGAGCATCGCCGAGGACCTGAACACGGACGTCCCGACCAGCGCCGAGCTCATCACCGCCTACGCCCTGGCCTACGCGATCCTGTCGCCGGTCGTGGCCACGGTCGCCGCCCAGGTCTCCCGCAAGGTGCTGCTGATCGGCGGACTGGCCGTCTTCATCGCCGGCAACATCGGCACCGGGCTGGCGCCCACCTTCGAGGTGGCGATGGTCTTCCGCGTGGTCGCCGCGCTCGGCGGCGCGATGTTCACCCCCACCTCCGCGGGCGCGGTCGTCGCACTGGCCGGCCCCGAGAAGCGGGCGACCGCCCTGTCGATCCTCTTCGGCGGACTGAGCGCGGCCACCGCCCTCGGCTCCCCGATCGGCACCGCCATCAGCGGGGTCACCGACTGGCGCGGCACGATGATGTTCGTGGCCGCGGTCGGCGCGCTCGCCGCCGTGGCGGTCATGATCGGCCTGCCCGCCATCCCCAAGCCGCCCGCGGTCTCGTTCAAGCAGCGGCTCTCCCCGCTCGCCGACGCCCGGATCACGCTCACCCTGCTGCTCCTGCTCGTGGCCTACACCGGCCTGTTCGTCCTGTACACCTACGTGAGCCAGGCCTTCGGCGCCGCCACGGACGACAACGGGACGACCCTGGCCTGGCTGCTCTTCGCCTGGGGCGCCGCCGCCGTGGTGGGCAACATGTTCGCCGGGCGGCTCACCGACAAGTTCGGGAACCGGGTGGTGATCAACACCGCCGGCGTCACGGCCGTCGTCGTCTTCGCCACGACCCCCTGGACCAGCCAGCACCTCGTGACGGCCTTCGTCGCCGTGATGATCTGGGGCGCCTGCGGCTGGGCCATGCTCGTCCCCATCCAGCACCGGCTGGTCGGCGTGAATCCTGCGGCCGCGCAGCTCTCGATCTCCCTGAGCTCCTCGGCCAACTACATCGGCGTCTCGCTCGCCCCGGTCGTCGGAGGCTTCCTCCTCGACCACGTGGTGTCCGCGAAGCACCTCGGCTACCCGGCGGCCGCCATCATCGCGGCCGGGCTGCTGATCGGCGAGCTGAGCCACCTGCTGATCCGGCGCAGGGCGCGGGCCGAAGGCTCCGCACCCGCTCCCGGTTCCTCCCCGACCGCGGCTGTGCCGCTCGCCGAACGCCGCTGACCCCCGCAGCGGCGCCGGCCGCCCCGTACCGCAGCAGACCGGCGGTACGGGGCGGCCGGGCACCGGTCGTCGCGGAGCTACCCCCCCTTGGCCATCAGGTGGTGCTCCGCGTACAGCTCCGAATCGGGGTCGCCGACCAGCCTGCGCAGGTCGGCGGCAGCGTCCTTGACGGCCCTGACGTACGCGTCGCACCGCAAGGGCACGGCGTTCGCGGGCTTGAGCACCAGGACGGCGCCGAGGACGCTGTCGTCCCAGATCACCGGCGCCGCATAGGAGTTCCAGCCGGGCACGCACTCCTGGAGGCCCACCGCGTAGCCCCTGACCCGGATCTGGGCGAGCGAGGCGATGAGCTGCTCCCGGTCGTGGTACGCCCCCGGGCCCGCCCCGTGCGGGAGCGGCTCCGCGATGACCCGGCGCCGCAACGGCTCGGGCAGATGGGCGAGGATCACCCGGCCGGCCGCGCCGACCCGCAGGGAACGGTTCACGGTGAGCACGTCCCGCAGGCTGGCACCGAGCTCGGACAGGTCCGAGTTGCCCACCGACATCTCGATGCACTGCCGCTGCACGCGGCCGAAGTGGTTCAGCCCGAACAGGAAGGCCAGGCCGCCGTGGGTCTCCCGGTGGAGCCGGTCCAGCCGCGTCGAAAGGTCCTGCGGTCCCGTCGAGTTCATCAGCGCGTGGGTGCCGAGCCGGGCCGCCGACGGGCCGAGCCGGTAGCGGCCGCGCCCGACCTGGAGGAAGGCTCCGCGGTCGACGCCCGAGCGAAGTATTCGGTAGACCGCCGAATCGTCCACTCCCGATGCCCTGGCCAGTTCGGCCAGCCCGTGCACCTCGCCTCCCAGCTGGGTGAAGGCGTGCTGGACCTTGAAGACGCGCTCGGCGTGGCTGGTTCCTCCGGACCGGGTGATCGAGGTGGTTCTCGGCGCGGGCCGACGGGTGAGGAATCCGGACTGCGCGGACCCGGTGGCCTGAGTGGGGATGGACATCTTTTTACCTCCGCAAGACGTAAATGGGGGGTGGGATGCCGCTGCTCGCCGGTGTCGCGGAGGATGGTTCGCCGTCGCGGGCACGATGACGACGCACGGCCCACGGTCTCCCCCCGTGACGGCCAATGGGCCGCACGTAACACGAATCCTCCCCCTCCTACGGCCAGTTGACCGCCTCGTACGCCGAAGCCACCGCGGTGGGGCGGGCACTTCGGCGCGTGCGAAAAGTTCTACTGGAAACGCAGCTCGAATGACGTTATACCCGCCCCGGGTGCGACGCTATGGCAGCCCTCACAGCACCGAACGACGACGGCCCGCCCCTCCTGCGTCCAGGAGGGGCGGGCCGTCGTCGTGCCGCCGGGCGGCGAGGGGTGGCGCTACAGGGTCGGCACCGCCCGCAGACGCGCCGTCAGATGGCGCTGCATGGGCTGCCCCACCGCCGCCATGAACTGGGTCACCGTCAGGTCGCCGTCCCGTACGGCGTAGTGCCGGCGGGTCCCCGTGACCTCCTTCGCGAGGGGGGTCCGCGCCACGCCCTCGGTCTCCATCTCGCATTCCGCGCCCGCGGCCCGTCCGACGTACGTCTCGACGATGCCGGTGGGATGGGCGAGCAGGACCTCCAGGGTGGCGTCGGGGGTCACCCGCCACCATCCGCTCTCGCGCCCCGAGGGGCGCACCGCGGCGCCGGACTCGTCGATCAGCCAGGCCCGCGCCTCGTAGCAGAGGAAGGGCCTGCCGTCGTGACTGAAAGTGATCTCCTGCCGGTAGCGGAAACCCTGTTCGAGGGTGGCGTACTCACCACGCCCCTCACCCTGCCACCGGCCCAGCAGGGGCAGTACGGGATCCAGCCACGGGTGCGGTCGGGGGCCCTCGCCGAGGACTCGGCTGTCCGGGAACGGATTCTCCTGCGCCGCTTCGTGCACGCTGCGCACTCCTTTCGTGATTATCCCCCCACTCTTTCGGATCCTAACGCCGGAGAGGGCGCGATCCGATACCGCCCCAAGAGTCTCAGGATGCTTTCTCGGCTGGCGAGAAAGTATCCCGCCGACCGCCGCGCGACCACCGCTCTTCTCATTCGACGAGAAATGCATGGCTTTCTCATGGAGCGAGAAGCCGCAGGTCCGAGGCCTCTTCAATATAAATTGACAGGCCAAGTTGATTTGTTATGGTGCTGACACCGGATTCGATCCGGGGCGTTTTCGTTCACATTCACGTTACATTCACGGCCAACGGGGGGCCTTCGTGTATGACGCCATTGTCGTCGGCGCGCGCATTTCCGGCGCATCCGTGGCGATGCTGCTGGCGCGTCTCGGACACCGTGTCCTGCTGGTCGACCGGGCCCGCTTCCCGAGCCCCACCTCGTCGTCCACCAACCTGATCCACCCGCCGGGCGTCCAACGGCTGCAGGAGTGGGGGGTCCTGGACCGGCTGAGCGGCCACACGATCCCCCGCATCACCAGCTACCGGCTGCAGAGCGGCCCCGTGGGCATGGAGGCCCGGCTGCCGCGGGTCAAGGACGTCGACTACGCGCTGTCACCTCCGCGGCTGGCCCTCGACGAGGCTCTCGTACGGTGCGCGGTCGACGCCGGCGCGGAACTGCGCGAGGAGACCTCCGTGCAGGACCTGCTGCGCGACGACGACGGCACCGTCGTCGGGGTCCGCGGCACGACCAAGGGATCGGGGCCCTTCGAGGAGCGCGCCGCCGTCGTCATCGGGGCCGACGGCAAGAACTCCAAGGTGGCGCAGCTGGTCTCCGCGGCCAAGTACCGCGACCAGCCGGTGCTGAGCAAGAGCCTGTGGACGTACTGGGACGGGCTGCCGCAGCCCTCCCTCGTCCGTACGTACCGCAAGAACCGGCGGCACCCCTTCACCTGGCCCACCCATGACGGTCTGACCATCGTGGGCGTCGCGTGGCCGACGGAGGACTTCCCCTCCCCCGGCTCGGACGAGGCCACGGACAAGGCCGTGACCGACGCCCTGGCCGACGTCGACCCGGAGTTCGCGGAGCAGATGCGGGACAACCGGCGCGCCGACCGCTGGCTCACGGGTGCCGTTCCCAACTTCCTTCGCACGCCGGCCGGTCCCGGATGGGCCCTGGCCGGTGACGCCACGGCCACCCGGGACCCCATCACGGCCTCCGGCATCACCTACGCCGTGCTGGGCGCCGAACTCCTGGCGGCCGCCGTGGACAAGGGCCTCACCGGCCGCGTCCCGATGCGCCGGGCCCTGGCCGGCTACGCCCGGGAGCGGGAGCAACTGGTCACCGGCCACTACGACTACACGCTCGACTACGCGCGCATCGCCGACCACGGTCCGGAGGAGCGCGCGCTCATCGAGGCGATGGGGCGCAGCCCCTGGCACGCACGCGACATGATCGGCCTCTTCGCCACCGTCGTGCCGCCCTGCGACTTCTACTCCCGCGCCAACTTCCGCGCGCTCTTCGACTATCTCGACGACGAGAACGGCCTGCCGCCCAAGATCCGGATGCTGCGCTGGCTCCTGCACGGCGTGCCGGGCCTGCCCGCGGCCCCCGCCAGACTCGCCGACCGGCTCGTCGCCGCCAATCTCGGCCCGATGGGTGACCTGCTGCTGCGCAGCGCCAGGCCCTGAGCCGCGCCTCATCCGCGCGCTCGACCCGTCCCACCACTGCTCACCGCCGATGGCGTGCCGAGGCTGCCCCGAGGGGCCGCCCGTGCAACGCCGCGTTCCGAGGGGATCCCCAAGATGTCCAGCACTCCGCCCGCCTCCGGGCCCGTACTCCTCTTTCCCGGCCAAGGCGGCTTCGACGGCGCCGCGTTCAGCCGTGCCGTCGCCGGACACCCGCAGTTGCGCGCGGTGTTCGAGTGCATCGACCCGGTGACGGAGGAGGCCTACGGACGGCGGCTGACGGACACCCTGTTCCAGGACGCGCCGCTGGAACTCGCCCAGCTGCTCCGGGACGAGGCGTGGGTCTCCCAGCTCGCCATCTACGGCACCGGCCTGGCCGCGTACCGCATCCTGACCGACAACGGGGTCCGGCCGTCGGTGCTCGTGGGCCACAGCCTCGGCGAGATCACCGCGCTCGTCGCCGCGGGCGCGTACTCGCTCGAGGACGGCGCACGGATCGTCCTGCGGCGTACGAGCGCCATCGCCGGGCGGGACACGGGCAGCGGGGCGATGGTCGCCCTGTCCGCTTCGCCGGAACGCAGCGCGGGCATGGTCGCCCTCGTCGGGGACCCCGCACTGGCCGTCGCCACGGAGAACCACGACGCCCAGACCGTGCTGAGCGGTCCGGGCGCGGCGATCGCCAAGGTCAAGGCCGTCGCGGAGCAGCTGGGCATCGGCTTCGCCCAGCTGGACGCCTCCTTCGCCTTCCACAACCCCACCCTCGCGGGGGCGGCCCCCGGTTTCGCCGCGGACGTCCGCGGACTGCGGCAGCGCCCGCTGGCCGTACCGGTCTACTCGCCGATCCTGCAGCGGTTCTACGAGGACGACGAGAGCCTCGGCGACCGTCTGGCCGACCACTTCACCCAGCCGGTCCGCTTCTCCGCCGCCGTCCGGTTCCTGCACGAGCGCGGTGAGCGCACCTTCGTCGAGGCGGGCGGCCGGGCCACCCTGGCTTCGCTGGTCCCCAAGGCCCTGCTCGGGGTCGCGGCCGAGGACCTCACCGTGCTGTCCACCCTGTCGGTCGGCCGGGGCAACGCGCTGCGGCTGCCGGACACCCTGGAGACCCTGCGGGAGGCCGGGCTGGCCTCGCGGCCCGGCGGCCTGGACGCGGTGCGCCTGCACCTGGCGCCCGGTCTGTCGGAGGACGAGTTCACCGCCTTCTGGGCGCAGTCGGGGCGCGAGGTCGCGGACCTGGTGGCCCGACGGCTGACCGTGTTCCGGGACACGGCCGGCGCGATCGGCACCGCCGTGGCGTCCGCGGCACCCGCGGCACCCGCACCGGCTCCGGCTCCGGCTCCGGCCGTGGAGGAGTCGCGGCCGTCCGCCGCGGCCGCCCCCGCCGACCGGCCGGGACGCGAGGAGGTCTTCGCCGTGCTCCGCACCCTGTACGCGCAGGCCCTGGAGTACCCCGAGGAGGTCTTCACCCCCGGCGCACTGCTCGAAGCGGAGCTCGGCGTGGACTCCGTCAAGCAGGTCGAGCTCCTCTCCCGCGCCTCCACCCACTACGGACTCCCCGCACGCGCCTCGGACTTCCGCCTCGGCGACTACGCGGGCCCCGCAGAGCCCGCGCCCGCGCCCGTACCCGCGCCCGCGCCCGCCGCGGCACCCGCCGCCTCCGCACCCGCGGAGGAGGAGGTCTTCGCCGTGCTCCGCACCCTGTACGCGCAGGCCCTGGAGTACCCCGAGGAGGTCTTCACCCCCGACGCGCTCCTCGAAGCGGAACTCGGCGTGGACTCCGTCAAGCAGGTCGAGCTCCTCTCCCGCGCCTCCACCCACTACGGACTCCCCGCACGCGCCTCGGACTTCCGCCTCGGCGACTACAGCGGGCGAACCGGAGGAAAGACCCCCATGAACGACCTGAACGACCTGAGCGGCAAGATCGCCCTCGTCACCGGCGGTGCCCGCAACGTGGGCAAGGCCATCTCCACCGCCCTGGCCGCGCGCGGGGCACACGTACTGATCAACTACTTCCACTCCCACGAGCAGGCCAAGCAGACGCAGGATGAACTGCGGGCCCTCGGCGCCGAGGTCGACCTGCTGCGTGCGTCGGTGGCGCGGCCCGAGCAGGTCACCAAGATGTTCTCGGAGATCGAGCGCCGCTTCGGACGGCTCGACATCCTCGTCAACAACGCGGCCAACGGGGCGCTCGTCCCGGGGCCGGAGGTCACCGACGAACTGCTCGACAAGGCCCTCGACACCAATCTCAAGGGCGGTCTGCGCTGTGCCCGCGCCGCCGCGCCGCTGATGGCGCGCGGGGGCGGCGGCTCCGTCGTCAACGTGTCCGCGCTCGGCGGTTCCCAGATGGTCATGGCCAACTACCTGGCCTGCGCCCCGGCGAAGGCCGCCGTCGAGGCGGCCGCGCGGTACCTGGCCGTGGAGTTCGCCCCCCAGAACATCCGGGTCAACACCGCGTCCGCCGCGATGCTCACCAGCGAGGTCGCGGACGCTTTCCCCGACGCCGAGGCCATGCAGGCCGCGATCGTGGCGGGCACCCCGCTGGGACGGCTGGGCCGGCCCGAGGAGTTCGCCGAGCTGGTGGCCTTCCTCGCCTCGGACCGGTCCTCCTGGATCACCGGGCAGCTGATCCTCGCCGACGGCGGCCTGACCCTGGGCGCCCCGCTGCTGTCACCCCCGGCCCGGACCGCGGAGGCCCCCGCGGCGGCCCCGGAGCCCGTCGAGGAAGTGCACGAGGAGACGTCCGCCGAGGCACAGGCCGAGCCACGGCCCGGCTCTCCCGCCGAGGCGCAGATCGACGCACCCGCCGAAGCGCAGGCCGAGGGACACGACGACGCGTACGACGCGTACGCCGACCACGACATCGCCGTCGTCGGCATGGGCCTGGCCGTCAGCGGAGCCAGCTCCCCCGAGGAGTTCTGGCAGCTGCGCACCACGGGCCGCGAACTCTTCGTCGAGGTGCCCGAGGACCGCTGGGAACGGGCGAACTTCTCGTCGCGCGAGCGCACCGACGAGGACAAGTCGTACCAGGACACCTGCGTGTTCATCACCGACTTCCACCCCGAGCGCGCCGCGCTCGACGGCCTCACGGACACCCCCGACGAGACCGAGCTGACCACGCTGTGGCTGCGCCACTCGCTCGTCCAGGCCCTCGACGGGGTCCGCCACGCCCCGTCCGACCGGTTCTCCTTCCACGTCGGCTACACCGCCGACGGCAGCCAGCACCTGGAGGAGGCGGGGGTCCTCGCCGCCGCCCGCCACCTGACGTCCGAGGTGGCCGCGGACATCGACCTGCCCGCGGACTCCCGCGCGAACCTGCTGGGCCGCGTGGACAAGGTCCTCTCCGGCCGCTACCACCGCGGCGCCACGGCCACCCCCCGCTTCCTGCCCCACCAGGTGGGCCGCCAGGCCATGGCCGGCGTGCTGCCGGACCACACCCAGATGCAGATGGTCGACACCGCCTGCTCCTCCTCCCTCTATGCCATCGACATCGGCATCAAGGGCCTGCTCATGGGCAAGCAGGACATCGCCGTGTGCGGCGGGGCCTTCGCCCTGGCGCCCCGTGGCACGGTGCTGTTCTCCAAGCTCAAGGGCCTGTCCCAGCGGGGCGCCGTGCACGCGCTCGACGCCGAGGCGGACGGGGTGATCTTCGCCGACGGTGCGGGGGTCGTCGTCCTCAAGCGCATGAGCCGCGCCAAGGCCGACGGGGACCGCGTCCTCGGGGTGCTGAAGGCCTTCGGGTCCTCGTCCGACGGCAAGGGGAAGGCGATCTACGCGCCGAGCTCGACCGGGCAGAACCTGGCCGTCCAGCGGGCGCTGGAAGCCGGTGGCCTGGAGGGTTCGGACGTGGACTGGGTCAACGCCCACGCCACCGGCACGCCCGCCGGCGACCTCGCCGAGTTCACCACGCTGCGCCAGCACTACGGCCTCGCCCGGACCACCGCGGTGACCTCGAACAAGTCCCTGATCGGGCACACCGGCTGGGCCGCGGGCGTGGTCTCGCTCATCGAGTCGATCCTGGCCATGCGGGAGGAGACCATCCCCGGCCAGTACCGCTTCTCCTCCGCCCCCGGCTCGTTCGAGCTGGACTCCTCCCGCCTGGACATCTCCAGCAGCGCCCGCCCGTGGCCCGCCGTACCGGGACGGACCCGTGCGGCGGCGATCTCCGGCTTCGGCTTCGGCGGCACCAACGCCCACCTCATCCTCACCGAGCAGGGCGGGACCGGGCACGGCGGCGCGGAGCAGCGCGCTGCCGTGCGGAGCGCGCGGACCGGGGCCGGTACGTCCGGGCCCATCCCCGGCACGGACCGCATCGCCGTCGTCGGCTGGTCGGCGAAGCTCCCGGGGGTGGACGAACGCGCCCAGGTGCTCGACTGGCTGGCGGGCTCGCGCGAGGTGGAGAACGGGTTCGGCGAGAAGTACCCGACTCCCCCGTTCCAGCAGGTCCGGATGCCTCCCGCGACCGTCCGCACCATCGACCGGTGCCAGCTGATGATCCTGGCCTGCGCCCACGACCTGCGGGACCAGCTCCCGGAGTTCTGGCAGCGCCACGCCAAGCGCACCGGCGTCGTCATCGGGCACATGGGACCCACCCGCGCCGCGATGCTCTACGCGAACCGCTGCTACCTCGACGACATCGAGCGCGGCCTGCGCGAGGACGGCGAGCTCGCGTCGGCAGCCGGGCTCACCCCGCTGCTCGACGGGCTGCGCGAGCGGGTCCGCTCGATGGTGCCGGCCTCGAACGAGGACTCCTTCCCCGGGATGATGCCGAACGTCATCTCCGCACGGGTGGCGAACTACTTCGACCTCAACGGCCCCAACATCACGCTCGACGCGGGGCTCGCGTCGACCGTGTCGGCCTTCGCGACCGCCGCCCGCTACCTCCACAGCGGCGAACTGGACTTCGTCCTCGCCGGCGGCATCAACGGCAACAGCCTGCCCGAGTACGGCGACCTGCTCGGCGAGGTCTTCGAGCAGCCGGTGGACCTGGCCGAGGGCGCCTTCCTCTTCGGCCTCACCACCGAGCGTGCCGCCAAGGAGGCGGGCCTGCAGATCCTCGGCTACGTCGACGAGGCCGACGCCGGTGCGACGGCCCGCCGCGACGACGCGGGCCGCACCGTCCTCGACTGCGGCTCCCGCGGGGAGTCCGGCCGCTACCTCGGCGCCTCGGGCGCGGTGGAGATCCTGCGCGCGCTCCAGCGCGGCGCGGGCCCCACGGAGATCCGCTGCCGTGAGAACGGCCACGACGTGGCGACGCGTCTGCTGGTGACCGGCCCGCAGGAGGAACGGCAGGAACAGCAGCCTCAGGAGGAACAGCAGGAGCAGGAGCCGCAGGGCGCTGCCACCGGGCTCCGGTCCGGCGCGCCTGCGGAGGTCACCGGCACCGTCGAGCGCTACGCGTCCACCCTGCGGCCCGAGCCCGCGGCTCCGCGCGGAGCCGCGGCGGCAGCCGTCCCCGACGGCGCGCTCGTCCTCACGGACCGGCCCGAGCTGGCCGCGCGCCTCGTGGGCGGGGCCACCGGCTGTGTGGTGCTGAGCACCACCGGGGAGGCGGCCGAGCGCCTCGGGGTGATCCACGTGCGCCCCACGCCCGAGGCCGTCACCGAGGCGCTGCGCGCCGTCCCCCACCCGCTGCGCCACGTCGTCCTGGTGAGCGACCTGTCCGCCTCCGCGCCGCCCTCCTCCGCCCTCACGGCGCAGCACCCGGGCCTGACCGCCCTGCACGACCTGGCCTTCCTGGTGGTGCAGCAGCGGTACGAGGAACTGGGCCACGCTTCGGCGTCCGTGGTGTTCGCCCTGCTCGGCGCCGTGCCGGACGGGGTGGCGCACCCGCTGGTCGGACTGTTCACCGGTCTGGTCAAGTGCGTGCGCCTGGAACTGGCCGACGCACAGGCCTTCGCCCTCGTCATGGCCACGGCCGACGCGGACGGGGCGGCCGCGCTGATCGGCACCGAGCGGGTCAGCGAGCGCGCCTTCCCGGTGGTCCACCACGACGGGACCCGCCGGCTCGTCCCGGCGCTGGTCCCGCAGAGCTCCACGGCGCCCGCCGTCGCGGGCACCACGGGGGCTCGGCCGCTGGAGCGGGAGTCCGTCGTGGTCGCACTGGGCGGTGCCCGGGGCATCACGGCCGAACTGCTCGTGGCCCTCGCCGAGCGGCACGGCAGCCGGATCTACGCACTGGGCAGCAACCCGGTCGACTCGTACCCGCCGGAGGTGTTCCGGGGCACGGACGAGGAGTTCGCGGCCACCCGCGCCGCCTACATCAAGGAACGGCTGAAGGCCGGCGGGCAGACCGTCGCCGAGATCAGCAGGTCCTTCGACCGGATGGCCGACGCCCGCACCGCCCGCGCGAACCTCGAACGGATGGAGCGGCACAGCGGCGCGGGCCGGGTCACGTACCTGACGTGCGACGCCCGTGACGAGGCCTCGGTCCGCGCGGCCTTCGACACCGTCCACGCCGAGCAGGGCCGCGTCGACCTGGTGATCAACGCACCGGGGCTGAACCGGTCCGGGCTGATCCGGGACAAGGACTTCGGCGAGTTCCGCAGCATCCGCGACCTGAAGGTGTCGGCGCACCGCAACCTGCACCGGGCGCTGGCCGGACGGCCGCCGCGGATGTGGTGCGACTTCGGTTCGCTGCTCGGGTTCTTCGGGCAGCGCGGGGAGGCCGACTACGCCTCCGGGAACGACTACCTGGCGACGGCCGCGGGGTACGCGGCCCGGGCCACCGGCACCGACGAGTTCGTCGTGGGGTGGACCCTGTGGGACGAGGTCGGCATGGGCGCCGACGAACTGACCCGCGAGTACTTCAAGCGGGCCGGCTCGTACACGCACATGCCGGTCGCCGAGGGGGTGCGGCACTTCCTGGCGGAGCTCACCACCCCGCACCGGGTGCCCTCGCACGTGCACCTCGGTACGGCCGAGCGCGCCACGGTGGAGTCGTTCTACCCCGGCTACCTCGACGGTCCGGACGCGGCCGCGGCGGCGCCCTCCGACCGGCGCGGCCGGTTCTACCTGCGCCGGACCGCCGGGGAAGAAGCCGGGACGGTCCGCTTCGAGTGCCCCTTCGACCTGGACACCGACGCGTACCTCCACGGGCACCTGGTCCGCGGTGTACCCACCCTCCCCGGCACGTTCGTCACCGAGGTCGCGGCCGAGGCCGCGCTCGCCCTGGTGCCGGGCGGCTCGGTCGTCGCCTTCGAGGACGTGCGCTTCCTGCACTTCCTCCAGGTCCGCGAGGGGGTGGCCCAGGGCCCGAAGAAGATCACCGCCACCCTGGCGGAGCGGGTCGGCGACGTGACGGCGGTGGACGTGTCCATCACCCACGACGTGGTGGCCCCTTCGGGTGTGCTGCTGGTGGCCGACAAGCCGCACTTCACGGCCCGCGTCCTGGTCAGTGACGCCTTCCCGGCCGCGCCCACCTGGCAGGCCTGGGACGACGAGGGCGGCTTCCCCGTCGCCGACCCGTACCACGCGGCCTCGGCGCCGGTGCTGCTCAGCGGTGACTTCGAGGTCACGACCGGGACGCGCAGGTACCCCGAGGGGTCCCGGTCGCTGTACCGGCCGTCCTTCGGTACGGCGTCCGGCCCCTGGAAGGACTTCCTGATGCCGGCCGTCCTGCTCGACGCGATGGCCCGTACCGGGGTGCTCGACCCGGTCGACGGTCTCGTGCCGGTGGCCGCGCCGCTGTCCATCCGCCGGATCGACCTGTACCAGAGCGCCAACGACCTCGAACTCAGCGAGCGGCACGGGCCCTTGGATCTGTACGTGACCAACCCCGGGTTCTCCGGGGAGCGGCAGGAGGGGAACCGCTTCGTCGCCGTGGCCCCCGGCGGCCGGGTGGTGGCGCAGATGAAGGACCTGGACGCGACCGTGATCGGGCACCTGGACCCGCAGACCGGTGTGGTGCACCCGCCCGCACCCGTGGCGGCCGGCCGGCAGGCGGCATCGGCATGACCGTACTGACCGAGGCCGCGACCGCGGCTGCCATCGCGACCGCGACCGCCGAGGGCTCTGCGGGGGCCGTCACCGCGGCTGCCTCCGATCCCACGACCCGTCCCGTGCAGCGCATGGTCTGGCGGCTGGCCACGGCCCCCGCTCAGGAGCCCGCCCGGTCCCTCGCCGGCCGCCGGATCACGGTGGTGGGCGGCGATGCGGCGACCGCCGGCAAGGTACGGGAGGCCCTGCGGCTCCAGGGTGCGACGGTCGCACCGGCGGGCCGGCCGGCGGCCGGGACGGCGGGTCCGGCCCCCGACACGGTCGTGGACCTGACCCTGGCCGAGCGCTTCGTCCCCGGCGTGCCCGGGCAGTGGCGCGAGGCACTGCTGCGCACCTTCGGGATGCTGCGGGACTGCTACGAGGAGTGGAGCCGGGAGACGGCGGCCGACCGCCTGACCTACCTCGCCGTCACCTACCACGGCGGCGGGATGGGATACCACCCCGCCGACGATCTCGCCCAGCCGCTGGGCGGCCTGTGGGCGGGCCTGGCCAAGACCCTGCACCGGGAGCTCCCCAACTGCCGGGCCCGGGTGCTGGACACGGCCCTCGCCGACCTGGACGCCCTCCCCGGGCGGATCGTCTCGGAGCTGGTGCGCCCCGGGCTCAGCGAGATCGGCCACCGGGACGGCAAGCGCTGGACGCTCGCCCCCGACCGAGTGCCGCCGGGCCGCCCCGCCCTGCGGTGGACCGCGGCCGACACCGTGCTGGTCAGCGGCGGCGGACGGGGCATCGGGATGGCCTTCGCACGGCAGCTGTGCTCCGAGTTCGGCCTGCGCGCCGTGGTCACCGGCCGCGCCGAACTGCCGCCCGAGGACACCTGGGACGGCTACACGGCCGAGGCCCTCGCGGAGCGCCGCGGCGCGCTGTGGGCGACCCACCGGGAGGGCCGCGCCGTGTCCCGGATCCGCCAGGACATCGCCCGCGCGGAGAGCACCTGGGAGCTGGTCGCCAACCTCCGCTCGGCCCGTGCCGAGGGACTGCGGCTGGACTACCGGCCGTGCGACTTCACCGACGGCGAGCAGGTCCGAGCCCTGGTGGCCGGGCTCCCCGGGCTGACGGCCGTCGTCCACAACGCGGGCGTGGACCGGCCGACCCGGCTGCCGAACAAGACGGACGAGGACATCGCCGCCGTGGTGTCCACGAAGGTCGACGCCTTCGTCCATCTGGTGGCGGCGGTGCGCGGCCTCGACCTGAAGGTGCTGTGCACGGTCGGCTCGCTGACCGGCAGGCTGGGCGGCATGGTCGGCCAGTTCGACTACGCCGCCGCCAACGAGTGCCTGGCCCGGCTGGGCATGTGGGCCGAACGGCAGGTCTCCTTCCCGGTGATGACGCTGGCCTGGCCGACCTGGGCCAGGCTCGGGCTGATCGCCAACTTCGAGGCGAGCCTGCGGTACATGACGGCCATGGACGTCACGGAGGGCCTGGCGCACTGGCGGGCCGAGCTGCTGGCCGGCAGCCGCGGCGAGGTGTCCTTCGTCGGACCCCTCGGCCGCGCCCTGGACCCCGTACAGGCCCTGGGCTATCCGATGACCCCGTCGCTGCCCGGCTACGCCGAGACCTATCCGAAGGTGTTCCACGTCGGCCGGCCCGAGGTGTTCGAGACCCATGAACGCCTGTGCTCGGTCGTCGAGTTCGACCCGTCGACGAGTCCGGCCGTGGGTGACTTCACCGTGCAGGGCGCACCCGCCCTGCCGGTCGGGCTGCTGCTGGAGAGCGCCGTGCGCGGCGCGGAATGGGTCGTGCCGCAGGACCTGCCGGAGCAGACCCTGCACGCGGTCGAGGACGTACGGGTGCCGTGGCCGCTGCTGCGCTGCCCGGCGGACGGTCCGCTGCGGCTGCGCCGTGACGTGCGGGCGGCCGGCCTCGTGGACGGACGGTGGACCGTACAGGTCACCTTCCGCCCGGTGGACGCGACGGACGCGACGGACGCCCCCGCGACGGCCCCGGACACGGACGGGGACACGGCGCGGATGCGCCTGGTCTTCGCCGAGGCGCCGGCACCCGGGGCCGCGGACGCCGCCGACTCCGCGGCCGTCGCTGCGGACGCGGACCTCCCGCCCGCCGCCCCGCTGCCCGCGGCCCGCACCGGCAGCCGGTCCGGCGCAGCGGTGACCACCGTGTTCACCGACGCGCCGGTACTGGGCTGGCGGGGCCTCGTGGTCCCGCTGGGCACGTGGCGGCCGGCCGGCCGGCACGGGATCACCGTCGAGGTGGGCCGCTGCCACCCCCACGACCTGTGGGCGGTTCCGCAGCCCCCCACCTGCACGCTGCCGGTGGCCGCGGTCGAGAACCTCGTCCGCGCGGTCACCGAACGCACCCCGGGGCTGTACTCCACCCCGGACCCCCTGGTCGTCCAGCAGCTGACGCTGCACGGGGCGGCCCCCGAGCGGGTCCGCCTGACCGGCGACCCCGCCCTCGGTGTCTGGCGTCTCGACGACGCCGCCACCGGACGCACCGTGGCCCGCGTCCGCGGGCTCGCGGCCCATCGCATCTGACCCTTCCCCACCCCAGAGGAGAACCACCGTGACCACGACCGAGACCACCCAGGTCAGCGCCAACCGCCGGGTCCTGGAGCACTACTACGAGGAGTGCCTGAACAAGGGCAACCTCGACGCCGTCTACGACAAGGCGATCCCGGGGCACATCAGCCACGGCACGCGTGCGGACGGCTTCGAGGGCGTCGAGCACCTGCGCGAGTGGGTCCGCATCCAGCGCGCCTCCTTCCCCGACCTCCACGTGGTCGTCGACGAGTGGATCGAGGAGGGCGAGAAGGTCGTCCAGCGGTTCACCGCGCGCGGCACCCACTCCGGCGACGACTACTACGGCGTCCCCGCCACCGGCCGGAAGATCGAGATCTCCGGCATCGTCATCGACCACTTCGTCGACGGAAAGATCGTCGAGAGCTGGTTCTCGATGGACGGCATGGAGATCGCCCAGCAGCTCGGCATGCTCGGCTGACCCCTCCGGCGGGGCCCCGGCCCCGCCCCCCGGACCCGGACCGCCGAGGGCACGAACTTTTCGTCGATGCCGTGTCCCGGCGGTCCGTCACCACCCCATCACCAGGCACTACGGACAGGAAGGGCAGACGCGATGACTCAGGCGCCGACCGCTCTCGTCACCGGTTGTTCGTCGGGTATCGGCCGTGCCACCGCGCTGCGGCTGCACGCCGCCGGGTACACGGTGTACGCCACCGCGCGCAAGCCCGAGACCCTCACCGCACTCACCGCCCTCGGCATGCACGCGCTCGCACTGGACGTCACCGACCCCGCCTCCGCCCGGGCCGCCGTGGAGCGGATCGAGTCGGAGCACGGCTCGGTGGACGTGCTCGTCAACAACGCGGGCTACGGGCTCTCCGGCACCTTCGAGGAGACCGGACTCGACCAGGTACGGGAGCAGTTCGAGACCAATGTCTTCGGCCTGGTCGGGCTGACCCAGCTGGTGCTGCCCGGCATGCGCCGGCGCGGCCGCGGCACCGTCGTCAACGTGTCCTCGATCTTCGGCAAGTACGCGGTGCCCGGCGGGGGTTACTACCACGCCAGCAAGCACGCCGTCGAAGCCCTCAGCGACGCGCTGCGCCTGGAAGTGGCCGGCTTCGGCATCCGGGTCGTGGTCGTCGAACCAGGCCCGGTCCGCACCCCCTGGGGGCAGACCTTCCTGGACCGCATCCCCGACGGCCGCAGCCGCGCGGACTCCCCGTACGCCCGGTTCCACGAACGCGCCGCCGCGTACTACGACGCGATCTACAACGGCACGCGCAGGACGCTCGCCGGAACCTTCGCCATCGAGGCCGAGCAGGTGGCCGAGGCCATCGAGAAGGCCGTACGGCGGCGCCGGCCGCGGGCCCGGTACCCGGTCGGGTTCCTGGCCGCCAGCACGATCGCACTGCGCCGCGTGGCCCCGGACCGGATCTTCGACAGCGCCTTCATCAGGCGCCAGTTCCCCGTCCCGTGACCCACGGGTGCGGGCGCGGCAGCAGTCTTCCAGGCGAATCTACGAGGTGACGAGACGATGACCACGACGGCGCCGACCCCGGCGACCACGGCACGCGGGAAGACCGCGACCGGACCACGAGGCGTTCCCGTCCTCGGCAACCTGCCCCAGTGGAAGGGCGACACGGCGGAGTTCCTGCTGCGCGCGCAGCGCGACCACGGGGAGGTCTCCCGGCTGCGCCTGGGGCCGTACACGGTCCACCTCGTGACCGAACCCGACGCGGTGAGCCGCGTCCTGAGGGAGAACAGCGGCAACTACGTCCGCGGGGCGCTGTACGAGCAGTTCCGCACGGTCATGGGCGAAGGGCTGCTGACCACCGACGGCGACTACTGGAAGGCCCACCGGCGGGCCGTCCAGCCCGTGTTCCTGCGCAAGGCGGTCACGGCCGTCGAGCCCAACGTCGTCCGGGCGACGAACGAGATGCTCGACGAGTGGGAGGTCAAGGCCCGCCGCGGCGAGCCCGTGGACCTGGTCGCCGAGACCCTGCGCCTGACCCTCGTCACCCTGAGCCGGGCCCTGTTCGGCTACGACATCCGGCCCGCCACCCCCGTGCTCAAGGACGTGGTGAACAACGTCATCGAGGTGATGTTCAAGCACGGCTCCGTCGGCGAGATGCTGCCCTCGTGGATGCCGACCCGCCGCAACCGGCTCATCGCCCGCGACCGCAGGATCTTCACCCGGCTCGTCACGGAGATCAGGGACCACCACGCGTCCACCGGCGAAGGCCCCCTGATGGAACTCATCGAAGCGGCCACCGACCCGGTCACCGGGGCGCGGTGGAGCGACGAGGAGATCCGCGACGAGATGCTCACCATCTACCTCGCCGGGCACGAGACGACGGCCGTGTCCCTGCTGTGGACGCTCGTCTCGATCGCCAACCACCCCGGTGTGGCCGAGGAGCTGGACGAGGAGCTCACCCGGGAGCTCGGCGGGGCCGTCCCGACCGCCCAGGACGTGGAACGGCTGCGCTACACGCAGCAGGTGGTCGACGAGAGCCTGCGCATGTACCCGCCGATCTGGATCTACCCGCGCGACGCCGTCGCCGACGACGAGCTCGCCGGCTTCCACATCCCCGGCGGGTCCTCCGTGCTGCTGTCCCCGCTGGTCTCCCACCGCAACCCGCGCTTCTGGGACAACCCCGAGGCCTTCGACCCGCACCGCTTCGACCCCGACCGGGTCAAGGAGCGCCCGCGGATGGCGTACTTCCCGTTCGGCGCGGGCGCCCGGATGTGCATCGGCAACTTCATGGCGCTGCTGGAGCTGCGGATGATCGTGGCGATGATCCACCAGCGGTTCCGGCTCAGCCTCGTGCCCGGGGACTTCCTGCGCTACGGGGACACCGCGATCTCGCTGCGCCCGCGCTCCAAGGTCATGGTCCTGCCCCAGCCGCGCGAGCGGGGGACCCGGCCGTGACCGCCGTGATCCCCGACCACCGCCCGGGCTCCGGGACGGCGTCCGGACCGGCGGCGGTCGCCGGGGCCGTGGACGGCGCGCGCCGCGCCCAGCCGGACTGGGAGGCGCTGGGCTTCTCCGGCCGTAAGAAGGCCCTCGACGCCTGGCGGGTGCTGATCCTGCGCCGTACGGAGGAGCTGGTCGCCCTGATCCGCGAGGAGACCGGCAAGACCGCCGACGACGCCCGTCTCGAAGTGGTCCTCGTCGCCGACCACCTGCGCTGGGCCGCCGCCCACGCGGGGCGGGTGCTCGGCCGCCGCAGGGTCTCCTCCGGCCTGCTCATGTTCAACCAGTCGGCCACCGTGGAGTACCGGCCGCTGGGCGTGGTCGGGGTCATCGGCCCGTGGAACTACCCGGCGTTCATCCCCATCGGTCCGGTCGCCGCCGCGCTCGCCGCGGGCAACACGGTCGTCCTCAAACCGAGCGAGCTGACCCCGCGCGTCGGCGCATGGCTCGCCGCAACGCTTGCGGAGGCCGCCCCCGGGCCCGAGGTGCTGCGCATCGTGACGGGCGACGGGGACACCGGTGCGGCGCTGTGCCGGGCCGCCGTGGACAAGGTCTCCTTCACCGGCTCCAGCGCCACGGGACGGCGGGTCATGGCGGCCTGCGCCGAGAACCTGACCCCCGTGGTGATCGAGGGCGGCGGCAAGGACGCCATGATCGTCGCCGCGGACGCCGATCTGGAGGCCGCGGCCGACGCCGCGGTGTGGGCCGCCATGTCCAATGCCGGCCAGACCTGCGTGGGCCTGGAACGGGTGTACGTGGTGGACGGGGTGGCCGACCGCTTCCTGGACCTGGTCACCGAGCGGGCGGCCGCCCTGCGCACGGGAGAGCGGCCCGACGCCGACCTCGGACGGATCGTCCTCCCCCGGCAGGTCGAGGTCATCCGGTCCCACGTGCAGGACGCGGTGGCGCGCGGCGCCCGCGTCCTCCTGGGCGGTCCGCGGTCCATCTCCGCACCGTACGTGGCCCCGGTCGTGCTGGCCGAGGTGCCCGAGGACTCCACCGCCCTCACCGAGGAGACCTTCGGCCCGGTGCTCGTCGTCAACCGGGTGTCCGGCGTCGACGAGGCGGTCGCCCGCACCAACGCCAGCGCCTACGGGCTGGGGGCCTCGGTGTACACCCGTGACCGCGCCCAGGGGCGGCGCATCGCGGCCCGGCTGCGCACCGGCATGGTGTCGGTCAACGCCGTGATCGCCTTCGCGGGCATCCCCGCCCTGCCCTTCGGCGGGACCGGCGACTCGGGCTTCGGCCGGGTCCACGGGCCGGACGGACTGCGCGAGTTCAGCCGCAGCCAGGCCGTCACCACCCAGCGGTTCCGCCCGCTCATGCAGCCCAATTCCTTCGGCCGGCACCCGGACACCATGCGGACCCTGGTCCGGATGGTGCGGGCCCTGCACGGCCGCCGGGCCCTGTCCGGTGGACCGTCGCCGCGCCGCGGCCTTCCCCATGGAGAACGGACAACGTGACCACATCCCTGTCGCCCGACCTGGCCCGCCTCGCGGACCCCGCCGTCCGGCCCGATCCGTACGAGGTCCTGCGCGCGCTGCGCGAGGCCTCCCCGTACGCCGACCCGGCCAGCGGGATCGTCGTCGTGGGACGGCGCGCGGACTGCGAGAGCGTCCTGCGCAGCCCCAAGGTCAGCAGTGACCGCCGGGGGGCCGGCGTGACCAAGGTGCCCCAGATGCCCAACCTGATGAACCTGGACGCGCCCGACCACACGCGGCTGCGCAAGCTGGCCGGGAAGGCCTTCAAGCCACGCCTGATCGAGCAGTGGCGGCCCCGTATCGAGGAGATCGTCCAGGAGCTCCTCGCGGAGATCGCGGCCGGCGGGGACTGCGCCGACATCGTGTCCGCCTTCGCCTACCCGCTGCCGGTGCGCGTCATCTGCGAGATGCTCGGCGTGCCCCGGGAGGACCATCCGGTCTTCGAGACGTGGGCCCGTTCCATCGCCTACACCGTCGACCCCCAGCTGGTTCCCGGCGAGCTCTCCACCGAGGTGGCGGCGGAGGTCGAGGAAGCCCGGACCGGGTTCATCGGCTACTTCCGCCGGCTGATAGCCGAACGGAAGGCGGACCCCCGCGACGACGTCCTCTCCGAACTGATCGCGGCCGAGGAGGCGGGCGACCAGCTCACCGAGACCGAGCTGATCATCACCTGCGTCCTGCTGCTCGTCGCCGGGCACGAGACCACCGCCAATCTGATCCTCAACGGGATCCTGGGCCTGCTGCGCCACCCGGAGCAGCTGCGCCTGCTGCGCGAGCGGCCGGAACTGGCCGGGGCCGCGGTGGAGGAGGTCCTGCGCTACGACGCCCCCGCCCAGATGATCACCCGCATCGCGCGCGAGCCGTTCACGCTCGGGGAGCTGGAGGTGACCCCCGGGACCCCGCTGCTGGTGCTGCTCGCCGCGGCGAACCGCGATCCGCAGGTGCACCGGGACCCGGACACCTTCGACATCACCCGCGGGGACCCCGGGCACCTCGGGTTCGCGGCGGGACCCCACTTCTGCCTGGGTTCCGTACTGGCCCGGCTGGAGGGCGGCATCGCCCTGAACGCCTTCGCCCAGGCCTTCGTCGAGCCGCGTCTGGACACCGCCGGCCTGCGCTACCGGCCGCACGTGTCGGTCCGCGGACCGGACCGGATGCCGGTCTCGTTCGAGGAGATCCGCCTCGGGGCCGTCCCCGCCGCGGGCTCCGGGCAGGGGACGGGGGCCGGCCGGTGAGCGACCAGCTGTGGGAGCTGTCCGTCGAGCGGAGCCACTGCCAGGGATCGGGGGTGTGCGTGTCGATCGCCCCCGGCCACTTCGGGCTGCGGGACGGCCGCGCCCACCCGCTGAGGCCCGTCGTCAGCGCCGAGGAGACGGTGCTGGAGGCGGCGGAGACCTGCCCGATGGAGGCGGTCTTCGTCCGCGAGTCCGGGTCGGGCAGACTGCTGGCCCCGCCGGAATGACCGGCGACGCAGCGGCGGGACAGGGCGATGCGGTCGTCGTCACCCACCCCGCCCATCCCTTCCGGGGCCGGCGGCTGCGCGTGCGGGCCGTACGCGGCCACGGGCCGGCCGAGGTCCTCGTCTGCGCGGGCCCGGACGGCGCCCCGATGACCGTGCTGCGGTCCTGGACGGACCGTGCGGCGCCCCCGGCCGCGGAGTGCGCGGCCGGGGGCGGCCGGGCCGCCCGTCGGCCCCTCCCGTACGACGAGGGGGGCCGCCCGTTCCGGGTCTCCGAGGCCGCGCTGCGCAGCCTGCGGAGCTCCGTCGAGGAGACGGTCGGCCGGCTCGCGGGCATCGAGGCCCCCGCCGGACGGCCCTCCCCGTGCGCGTGAGCCCCGGCGGCCGTCGCGCTGCCGGGGCCCGCGCGTCACGCGAAGTACTTCTGGGCGGCGCGCACCCCGCGCGCCAGGGCCTCGACCTCGTCGGCCGTGTTGTAGACGTAGAAGCTCGCGCGGGTGGTCGCCGGGACCCCGTAGCGGCGCATGAGCGGGCGCGCGCAGTGGTGGCCGACGCGGACGGCGACGCCCTGGTCGTCGAGCACCTGGCCGACGTCGTGCGGATGGATGCCGTCCACCGTGAAGGAGACGGTGGAACCGCGGTCCTGCGACCCGGACGGGCCGATGATCCGTACCCCGGGGACCTCGGAGAGCAGACCGAGCGCCAGTTCCGTCAGCGCGTGCTCGTGCCGCTCCACCCGGTCCATGCCGAGGGCGTCGAGGTAGCGGACGGCCGCTCCCAGGCCGACGGCCTGTGCGGTCATGGGCACGCCGGCCTCGAACCGCTGGGGCGGCGGGAGGTAGGTGGAGTGCTCCATGGTGACGATCTCGATCATCGAGCCGCCGGTGAGGAAGGGGGGCAGCTCCTCCAGGAGCTCGTAGCGGCCCCACAGGACGCCGATGCCGCCGGGGGCGAGCATCTTGTGGCCGGAGAAGACGAGGAAGTCCGCGCCGAGGGCGCTCACGTCGACCGGCCGGTGCGGCACCGACTGTGCGGCGTCGACCAGCACCAGTGCTCCGGCGCGGTGGGCGCGCTCCGCGATCTCGGCGACCGGGTTGAGCGTGCCCAGCACGTTCGACTGGTGCGTGAGGGCCACGACGGCCGTGTCCTCGGTGATCAGGTCGTCGATGCCCGACAGGTCCAGCCGTCCGTCGTCGGTCAGCGGGAACCACTTCAGGGTCGCGCCGGTCCGCCGCGCGAGCTCCTGCCAGGGGACGAGGTTGGCGTGGTGCTCCATCTCGGTCACCACGATCGTGTTCCCGGCCTTGATGCGGCCCGTCTGGCCCAGGGAGTACGCCACGAGGTTGATGCCCTCGGTGGCGTTCTTGGTGAAGACCACCTCGTCCTGGCGGGCGCCGACGAAGGCGGCCACGGTCGCGCGGGCGTCCTCGTAGGCCTCGGTGGCCTCCTCGGCGAGCTGGTGGGCCCCCCGGTGCACCGCGGCGTTGTGGTTCAGGTAGAAGTCGCGCTCGGCGTCCAGGACTTGCAGCGGCTTCTGCGTCGTGGCCGCCGAATCGAGGTAGACCAGCGGCGCACCGCTGCGCAACACCTTGCGGAGGATGGGGAAGTCCGCCCGGATCCTCCCGGTGTCGAGCTCCGAAATCCCTGCCCGTGCCTCGGCCGACGTGCTCACGTGTACCCCTTCCCTCCGACGAGTTCGTGCACTTCTAACGACCTTATCGCACGTATTCCGTTGCAACGCCGCCGGTGGGCTCCGCCGGGCCGGTGGCCGCGGGGACGGGCGGGAGTCGGGGCGGGAAGCGGGGCGGGCGGCGGGCGAAGGGGATTGAAACACCTCGCGCGCAATTGCGCAGTGGACGAAAGTACACGTGATACGGACCACGAATTCAGGGGCAACTCGGCTCCCCTTGCGCAGTGTTGACCGTGTGGCACAATGCGAGGCGTCTTTGCGCCTGGCCGGAGCAAAGCGTGCCGCAATGGCCTCTTCACGCAACGCCACGTGCTCCGGGCGAAACATCTTGGGGGATGAGCAGCACGTGACGAGCACTGCGACCGACGCCACACCGGCGCCGCATGCCGCTCCGGTGTGGCGGCAGCGGGATTTCCGGCTCCTCTGGGCGTCCCAGACGGTGAACGAGACCGGCGCCCGCATTTCAGGGGTGGCCATTCCGCTGCTCGCGGCGAACGAACTCGACGCCTCGGCCTTCGAGGTGTCCGCCATCACGGCACTCACCTGGCTGCCCTTCCTCTTCTTCTCCCTGCCGGCCGGGGTCGTCGTGGACCGGTTGCCGCGGCGCCGCCTGATGATCTGCTGCGATCTGGCGCGCCTGGCCCTCATGCTCTCGCTGCCCGCCGTCGCCCTCTTCGGGACGGCCACCCTGGCCCAGGTGTACGTGGTCGTGACGGCCTGCGGAATCCTCACCGTGTTCTTCAACGTGGCCTTCCGCACCCAACTGCCCGGCATCGTCGCGCAGACGCAACTGGTCGAGGGCAACGGCCACCTGAGCATGGGCCAGTCGGTCGCCAAGCTCGTCGGCCCGGCCCTCGGCGGCGTCCTCGCCGGAGCCTTCGGCGCCCTGCGGACCGTCGTGGCCGATGCCGCGTCCTTCCTGGTCAGCGCCGTGCTGCTGGGTCTGCTCCGCACCCCGGAGCAGCATCTCGGGGCCACCGGTGCGGGGGCCCGTCCGACCTTCACCGCCGCGGTCCGCGAAGGTCTGGGGTTCGTCGTGCGGCACCCGGCGCTGCGCCCGCTGCTGCTGTGCAGCACCTCCACCAACTTCTTCTTCATGGCGATGGGGGGGCTCCAGACCGTCTACCTGGTGGACGAGTTGGGGGCCACTCCCACGGTCGTCGGCCTGGTCTTCAGCGCGGGAATGGCCGGGGGCGCCCTCGCGGGGATGTTCGCCGGGCGGATCGGCCGGCGGATCGGCACCGCCCGCATCACGTGGGTGTCGCTGCTGGCCGCCGGCCCGCTGTGCCTCCCGATCCCCTTCGCCCGGCCGGGCTGGGGAATTTCCCTCTTCGCCATCGGCCTCACCGTCATCTCGGTGAGCCAGGTCCTCTACAACACCGCGGAGACCTCCTACCGGCAGCACGTCTGCCCGCCGGAGTTGCTGGCCCGCGCGAATGCGTCCGTGCTGTGGGTCGCCTTCGGAGCCATTCCGTTCGGCGCCCTTTTCGGCGGCGTCCTGGCTTCCGTTTCCGATATCCGGACGGCATTGGCCGTCTGCGTCCTGGGAATGTGGGCAAGCCCCCTCTTCCTGGTGTTCTCGCCGGTGCGCAGGATCCGCGACATTCCGATCGAAAATCTGGGGAAGTGAAATGACACAGCAGGAAAAGGCGCCCGAGGTGCTCTTCGTCGGAGGAGCCGGACCGGCCCCCTTGAGCATCGACGTGGTCGCCACGGCCCTTGCACAGGCGCAGGCGCGCGGGCTGGCCACCAGGCTCCTGAGCCATGCGGCGGACCTGCCCCGCACGCAACGGGCCGTCGCTCTCGCCGACGCGGCCGACGCGGTCGAGTTCACCGACGCCGACGCCATGGTGGCGTGGGCCGCGGAGCGTTCCGTGGGTGACCCCCGGCCCCGTGTGGTGTTCACCGGCCGGGAGCCCGCCCTGGGTCCGGCCGCGCGGATGGCGCAGGAACTGGGCGTCGCGGGCAATCCCCCGTGGTCGGTGGAGACCGTCCGGAACAAGGACGCCTGCCGGGAGTTCCTCGCCCGGGCCGGTTTCCGCCAGCCGCAGGTACGCCTGTGCCACGGCCGCGAGGAGGCCGAGCGGGCCCTGCGGGAGACGCGCGGCCCCTGGGTGGTCAAGCCGCGGGTCGGCGGCGGGAGCCTCGGGGTGAGCAAGGTGACGGATCCCGCGGAGCTGCCCCGGGCCCTGGACCTGCTGCCCGGTCAGGAGCCGTTTCTGGTGGAGGAGTTCGTCGAGGGCGAGGAGTACAGCGCCGAGGGCCTGTTCCTGGACGGCTCCCCGCACGTGCTGGCCGTCACGGCCAAGCGCAAGCTGCCGCCGCCGCACTTCGTGGAGGTGGGCCACTCCCTGCCCGCTCCGCTCCCCGCGGCGGTTTCGGCCGAGGTCGCGCACACGGTCACCGAGGCGCTGCGGGCACTGAAGCTCCGGTTCGGCCTGTTCCACGTCGAGTTCTGGCTGACGGCCGAGGGCATCGTCCTGGGAGAGGTGCACGCCCGGCTCGCGGGCGGCTACATCCACCGCATGCTCGCGCACGCCGTACCCGGTCTGGAGATGTTCGGAGCGGTCTTCGACGACGCCCTGGGCCGGCCCCCGGCCGCCTCCGCCCTGGCCTGCACGCGCGCGGGGGCCTCGCGCTTCTTCACGCCGCCCGCGGGCCGGCTCCTCGCCGTGGAGGGCTGGGAGGAGGCCGCGGGGCACCCGTCGGTGCTGGCGGCGGAACTGCGGGTCGCCCCGGGTGACCTCATCGCCCCGTACACGCACGCGGAGGAGCGGGTCGGGGCGCTGGCCGTCGGCGCCGACACGGTGGGCGAGGCGGAGGAACTGGCAGGCCGTCTGGTGGCGTCGGTGCGGTTCCGGGTGGAGCCGGTCGCGGGGCCCGCAGCGGAGCCCGCCTCATGAAGCGCTCCCCCGCCGCCGGCGGCCTCCTGGCCCCCGCCCTCCCCCGCCCGTACCGGCCCGGCGCCGTGCCGGGCCGCTGGCGGGACGGGGGTCCGCAGCTGTGGCTCGTCGACAGTCGCGGGCCCGCCGCCCCGGCCGCCGGGTCCGAGGCGGTCCTGGACCCCTCGGAACGGGCCCGGGCGGACGCCTACCGGCTGGAGGCGCACCGCAGGATCTACGTCGCCACGCACGTGGCCCTGCGCTTGCTGCTGGGCTCCTACCTGGAGCAGGACCCGGCCGCCCTGCGCCTGGTACGGGAGCGCTGCCCGGGCTGCGGCGGTCCGCACGGGCGGCCCGCCGCGGCCGGATCGCCCGTGCACTTCTCCGTCTCGCACAGCGCGGGCGTGGCGCTGCTCGCCTTCGCCGGGACCCCGGTCGGCGTCGACCTGGAGAAGCCCCCGACCCAGGAGGCCCTCGGCCATCTCGCACCGTCCCTGCACGTGCGCGAACGGGCCGAACTCGACGCCCTGGCGCCCGAGGAGCGGCCCACCGCCTTCGCCGCCTGCTGGACGCGCAAGGAGGCCTACCTCAAGGGGACCGGTCTGGGCCTGGCCAGGGGTCTGCACCTCGACTACGTGGGCGTCGGGGCCGGCGCCGCGTCCCCGCCGGGCTGGACCCTGACGGGCGTCACCGCACCCCCCGGGTTCGCCGCCGCCTGCGCCGTCCGCCACCGGACTCCCTGAGGTACGGCACGGCCCCGGGGCGCAACCTCACCTCAGGTGGGATGCGCCCCGGGGCTGCCGGGTGCCGGGCGCCGGATCAGGCGGCCGCGGGGGCCGGCACGATGGCGGCGAACGAATCCGTGCAGGGATGGCCGTCGGCGGGCTCGTCGGCGTACGGCTCGCCCGCGCGCCGGAGTCCTGCCGTCAGCCATCCGGCGGCGCGGGCCGCGGTCAGCTCCGCGGTGCGGTCGCTGAGGAAGAGGATCCGCTCCGCGGGGACGCCGAGGGAGCGGGCGATGGCCCGGTAGGAGTCGGGCTGTTGCTTCGGCCCCGCGTTCTCGGTGTCGAACATCTCCCCGACCAGGGGCAGCAGGTCGCCTTCCGGGCTGTGGCCGAACCAGGCGCGCTGGGCGGCCACCGATCCCGAGGAGTAGACGTGCAGTCCCACCCCGGCGCCGTGCCAGCGCCGCAGGGCCGGCAGGACATCGGCGTAGAAGTGGGAGACCAGCTCACCGGTGGCGAATCCCTGCGCCCACACGATTCCCTGGAGCGTCTTGAGGGGGGTGGCCTTGCGGTCCTCGTCGAGCCAGGAGTTCAGGACCTCCTCCACCCGGGCCGCGTCCGCGTCCGGTTCCCCGATGAGTTCGCGGACGCGGGCGACGGCGTCCCGTACGGCGGGTTCACCGGCGCGCTCGGTCAGGAGTGCGCCGAACGCCGCCCGGGAGTAGGGGTAGAGCACGTCGACGACGAAGCCCGTGGAACTCGTCGTGCCCTCGATGTCCAGGACCACGCAGTCGGCGTCGAAGCGCAGGCTCACGCCGGCTGCCCGGTGTGCTCGGCGTGGATCCGGTCGAAGTCGGGGAAGCGCGAGGCGATGTCGCTGCCGGTGAAGTTCCCGATCCACCCGTCCTCCTCGTGGAAGAAGCGGATGGCCGTGAAGGAGGGCGAAGTGCCCATGTCGAACCAGTGCGTGGTCCCCCGGGGCACGCCCAGGAGATCGCCCTTCTCGCAGTAGACGGCGTGGATCTCGCCGTTCACGTGCAGGTAGAAGATTCCCGCGCCGGCGACGAAGAACCGTACCTCGTCGTCATCGTCGTGGGTGTGTTCCCGGAGGAACTTCTCACGCGCCGCCTTTGCCGTCTGCGGCCATTCCGGGGATTGCGTCGGATGGAGCGACACCACGTCCACCGTGGTGAAGTCCTCTTCGTCGTTGAGCTTGTCGATCTGTTCGCGGTACGCGGCGAATACGGTCTCGGCCGGAGCCCCTGCGGGAACGTCGTCGCGGACCGGCCACTGTTCGTACCGCACCCCGATCGGGGATAGCGCATCGGCGATCTCGGTGGGGTCCGTGGTGCGGCGCACGGTGGTATCCGGACCCGATTCCGGCCATGTGATCAGCAGTGTCATTTCAATCCCCCTGATGAATTATTGCGGGTGAGTGTGATATTTTCGTGAACAGTTCAGCCCGCGGCGCATGTACGGGAATACGGGGCTGCCTTGCGCGTGTAGGACTGCGCCACGAGACCGGCCTGGAGCCGTGACTCGAGCTGGAGCTTGGCCAGGACACGCGTCACGTGCGCCTTGACGGTGCGCTCCGTGACGAGCAGGAGGCGGGAGATGGCCTGGTTCGACAGGCCCCGTCCGAGCAGGATGAACACGTCGAACTCCCGCTCCGTGAGTTCACGGATGCGGCGCGCGGAGGTCTCGAGCCAATCGGCCTCCGCGTCTGCGATCAGCGAATTTATCCGATTCCACACGTCGTCAGGTGTCGTCACCCCTCCTTCTGCCCCATGGGTGGGTCCACGTTGCACGGTGATCATGCTCCCCCTGCCGGCCCTCGGGCGCATCACGTGGTGCGCCCTGCCAGGCAGCCTCCGGGCAGCCCCCGACGAGGTCGGGGCGCAGCCCGCACTCTGAACTGGAGAACGGCTGCCGGGTTCGAGAGGCCTATGTCGATTGGTTCGGCGACTTGTTGCGGGCATGGCGGACACGCATCGCGGGGCGCGGTCGGGTTACGGACACCGCCCGGACCCCCTCAGGGTCGGCCGGGCACCGGCCACGGCATCACCGCGTACGCCCGCCATTCTCGGCCAGACGAATTCCTGACCGCTTCATTGACCGCCAGCCTAACAGAAAGAACCACCCACGGGATTGACCAATTACCTGGGCCCGTGCGAGCCGGTCGCGGCTATGCGCCGAGCACGCCGAGACGCCGTACCGCCTCTTCCAGAACCGAAGTGCGCTTGCAGAAGGCGAACCGAACAAAGGGGACAGGTCGGTCCGGAGCGTCATAGAAAGCACTGTTCGGAATCGCCACGACTCCCGCCCGACCCGGCAGCTCTCGGCAGAAGGAGAATCCGTCCGTCGCACCCATTGGCCTGATATCGACGGTGACGAAATACGTTCCCGCCGGTTCGTACACCCCGAATCCCGCCGACTCCAGGCCCGCGACGAGCAGGTCCCGCTTCGCCCGCAGGTCGTCGCGGAATGACGCGAAATAGCTGTCGGGCATGCGGAGCGCCTCGGCCACCGCGTACTGGAAGGGACCGGAGGAGACGTAGGTCAGGTACTGCTTCGCACTGCGCACCGCCGCCACCAGTTCCGGTCGCGCCGTGACCCAGCCCACCTTCCACCCGGTGAAGGAGAAGGTCTTGCCGGCCGACCCGATGGAGACGGTGCGCTCGCGCATCCCCGGAAGTGTGGCCATCGGCACATGCGCGCCGTCGAAGACCAGGTGCTCGTACACCTCGTCCATCACCACCAGCAGGTCGCGCTCGACGGCGAGTTCGGCGATGGCGGTCAGCTCCGCGCGGGTGAGCACGGTTCCGGTGGGGTTGTGGGGGGTGTTGAGGAGCAGCAGCCGGGTGCGTGGGGTGACCGCGTCGCGCAGCTCGTCGAGGTCCAGCCGGAACGCTCCCTCGTGCGGCCGCAGGGTCACGGGCACCCTGGTCCCACCCGCCAGTTCCACGCAGGCGGCGTAGGAGTCGTAGTACGGCTCCAGCGCGATCACCTCGTCGCCGGGGCGGACCAGGGCGAGCAAGGTGGCGGCGATCGCCTCCGTCGCGCCCGCCGTCACCAGCACTTCCGTGTCGGGGTCGTACGTCAGGCCGTACCAGCGGCTCTGGTGCTCCGCCACCGCCGTGCGCAGTTCGGGGACGCCGGCTCCCGGCGGGTACTGGTTGCCGCGGCCGTCCCGCAGCGCGCGCACCGCGGCTTCCCGGATCTCCTCGGGCCCGTCGGTGTCGGGGAACCCCTGGCCGAGGTTGACGGCCCCGGTGCGGGCGGCCAGTTCGGACATCTCGGCGAAGACGGTGGTGCCGAAGCCGCTCAGGCGGTGTTCGACCGGGCTCCCCCGGTGTGCCGTCACGGCAGGTCCAGCGGGACGCTCATGCCGTCGAGGACCTGGGAGCAGCCGCAGCCGCGCTCGGCCGGGAGCTCCCGGATGGTCTCCAGGACGACCTTCCGCAGCTGCTGGACGTTCTGCGCGAACACCTTGAAGACCTCCTCCTGCGAGACGCTCTCCTCGGCGCTGATCCCGGCGTCGAGGTCGGTGACGAGGGCCACCGAGGTGTAGCAGAGGGCGAGTTCGCGGGCGAGGACGGCCTCCGGGTGGCCGGTCATGTTCACCAGGGACCAGCCGGCCGAGGCGTACCACTGCGACTCCGCGCGGGTGGAGAAGCGCGGTCCGTCGATGACGACCATCGCGCCCCCGTCGGTGGCCACGGTGCCCGCGGCGGCGGCGCCCTTGAGGGCCGCGGTCCTCCCGTGCGGGCAGTACGGGTCGGCGAAGGAGACGTGGACGGCGCCCTGGTCGTAGAAGGTCTGGATGCGCCCGGTGGTGCGGTCGACGATCTGGTCGGGGACGACCACCGAGCCCGGGCCGAGCTCGCGGCGCAGCGATCCGACGGCGCAGGGCGCGAGGATCTGCCGTACGCCGAGGGAGCGCAGGGCCCACAGGTTCGCACGGTAGTTGATCTTGTGGGCGGGGTGCTGGTGGCCCTTGCCGTGCCGGGGCAGGAAGGCGACGGCGCGGCCGCCGACCGTGCCCACGGTGATCGTGTCCGACGGCGCACCGTAGGGCGTGTCCACCTCGATCCGCTCGGCTTCCTCCAGCAGCTCGTAGAAGCCGCTGCCGCCGATGACGGCGATCTCTGCCTGGACTGCCTGCACTGCCGGCTCTGCCATGGGGTTCCTCCTGAAGACGTGTGACGGGGTTGCGGACGGCGCGGCGGTCAGTCCACGCCGAGGGTGAGCAGCTGGCAGATCGCCTCGAAGCACTCCAGGCGGTTGCGCGCCTGGGCGAGGTCGCTCCCCCAGACGGTGATGCCGTGGTCGGCGATCAGCAGTCCGGGCGGACACCGCTCGGCGCGGCCGAGGTGGCCGGCCACCTCGGCCGCGATCCGCGGTACGTCGGGCCAGTTGGGGAAGACGGGGACCTCGGTGCGCTCCGCAGCGTCCAGCCCCAGGCCCTTCAGGAGCTCGAACCGGGTGAGTTCCAGCGAGGTGGCGTGCTCGCGGGCACCGGCCCGGCACGCGGCGACCGTGGCGTACGGGGAGTGGACGTGGATGACGGCTCCCGCGTCCGTGGTCCGGTAGACCGCCGCGTGGATGGAGGTCTCCGCCGAGGCGCGCAGGGGGCCGGGGTGCAGCACCTCGCCGCTCCCGGCCCGGACGGCGACCATGTCGTGCGCCGTGAGTTCGCCCTTGGCCCGGCCGCTGGCCGTGATGAGCGCGGTGTCCGCCTCAGCCCCGGGGAGCCGCACCGAGAGGTTGCCCGAGGTGCCGGGCATCCAGCCCCGCTCGTAGAACATGCGGGAATAGCGGGCCAGTTCGGCTCCCACGGCCTCGTGCCCGGCGGGCGCGCCGGTGTCCGGGACGGCCGTCATACCGGCACCTCGCACAGGGCCGTGACGGGGTGCTCGGCCAGGGCCTCGCGGCCGCCGAGCCCGGTCAGTTCGACGAGGACCACGAGCCCCGCGACCTTCGCCCCGCAGGCCTGGGCGAGCCGGGCCGTCGCGCCGAGGGTGCCCCCGGTGGCCAGGACGTCGTCGACGCACAGCACCCGTTCGCCGGGGGCGAGGGCGTCGGTACGGATCTCCAGGCGGTCCTCTCCGTACTCCAGCGCGTACGCCGCCGAGTGCACGGCGCCGGGCAGCTTCCCGGGCTTGCGGACCAGGGTGAGCGGCAGCCCGGCGCGGGCCGCCACGGCCGCGCCGAGCACGAAGCCCCGGGACTCCACGGCCAGGACCCGGTCGTACGCTCCGCCGAACTCGGCGACCACCTGGGCGGCGAGGGCGGCGAGCAGGCCCGGCTCGGCGTAGACGCGGGACAGGTCCCGGAAGACCACGCCGGGGGTGGGGTGGTCGGGGAACTCCTCCAGCAGCCCGGCTATCCGCTCCGACGGAGCCGGAGACAGGGACGGCGCGCTGCCGGGGACGGCCCGGCCCCCGTCGAACACCCGGTGCTCGGTGACGACGGCGGTGATCAGCTCGGCGGGCGTGACGTCGAAGGCGGGGTTGAACACGGCGGCGCCCTCGGGCGCGGTGGGGACCCCGGCGAAGCCGGTCACCTCGTGCGGGGAGCGCTCCTCGACGACGATCTGCGAGCCGTGCGCCAGCCGTTCGTCCCAGGTGGATTCGGGAGCGACCACGATGAACGGGATCCCGTGCCGGGCGGCGGCCACCGCCAGGCCGTAGGTGCCGATCTTGTTCGCGGTGTCGCCGTTCGCCGTGATGCGGTCGGCGCCGACGAGCACGCAGTCCACCAGCCCCTGGGCCATCGCCGCGGCGGCCGCCGAGTCCACGCACAGCCGGTACGGCACGTCCGCCTCGCCCAGCTCCCAGGCGGTCAGCCGGGCCCCTTGCAGGAGCGGGCGGGTCTCGTCGACGAGCACGTCGGCGACCCGGCCCCGGCGGGCGAGTTCGATGATCGTGCCGAGCGCCGTGCCGACCGCGGCCGTGGCCAGCCGGCCGGTGTTGCAGTGGGTGAGCAGGCGCAGCGGCCGGTCCGGGGCCAGCGACTCGACGAGGGCGGCGGCCCGCTGCACCATGGCGGTGTTGACGGCCACGTCCTCGGCCAGCAGGGCGAGCCCCTCGGCGAGCACCGCATCGGCTCCCCCGTCCAGGCGGGTCAGGACGCGGCCGACCGCCCAGGCCAGGTTCACCGCGGTGGGGCGGGCCGCGGCCAGTCGCTCGGCGTCGGCCCGTACCTTCGCCTCGTCGAGCGTGCCGCCGTGCGTGTGGGCGTAGGCGCTGAGCGCGACGCCGAGCGCGCCGGCCAGGCCGATCGCGGGAGCTCCGCGTACGGCCAGGGTGGTGATGGCGTCGACGACCTGGTCGACCTCGGTCAGGCGCAGGGTCCGGTGCTCGCGCGGCAGGGCGCGCTGGTCGAGCGTGACGATCGCCCCGTCCTCCCAGGCGAGGGAGACCGCCGGGGCCGTTCCGGTGGGCCGCTCGCTCATGCCCCCACCGCCGTGCGCAGGGCGTCGACGCGGTCGGTGCGCTCCCAGGTGAAGTCGGGCAGCTCGCGGCCGAAGTGGCCGTAGGCGGCGGTCTGGGAGTAGATCGGGCGCAGCAGGTCGAGGTCGC
>NZ_JOFT01000018.1 GCF_000725805.1 Streptomyces xanthophaeus
CCCCCTCACCGGGCCCAGCCCCCAGCCCCGACGCAGCACCGAAACCCGGCGCCAGCCGCCGCCCCCGGCTCGTCCCCAGCCCAGAACGGCGCCCCAGGCCCCACAGCACCCCCGGGCTCCGGCGGGGCCCCGGGCTCCGCCTCGGTCCCGGGCACCGGCTCGACCCCGGTAACCGGTTCGGCCCCGGCACAGGATGGTGGCCCCGGCTCGGCCCCGGATGCCGGCTCGGCTCCGGCACAGGACGGTGGCCCCGGCCCCGTCGCATTCCCGGGTACCGGCTCTGTCTCGGGCTCCGCCTCGGCCCCGGGTACCGGCTGGGCCCCGGGCTCCGCCTCGGTCCCGGATGCCGGCTCTGTCTCGGGCTCCGCCTCGGCCCCGGGTACCGGCTGGGCCCCGGGCTCCGCCTCGGTCCCGGTAACCGGCTCGGCTCCGGCACAGGACGGTGGCCCCGGCCCCGCCCCGGCCCCGGATACCGGCTCGGCCCCGGGCCCCGCCCCATCCCCGGGCTCGGACCCATCCCCGGGGACAGGCTTGGCCCCGGGCCCCGCCCCATCCCCGGGTACCGGCACGGTCCCGGGTACCGGCTTCGCCCCGGACACCGGGCCGGCCCCGGGTACCGGCTCGGCCCTCGGATCGGCCTCATCCCCGGCTATCGCCTCGGCTCCGGGTACCGGCTCGGCCCCGGACACCGGGACGATCCCCGAGCCGATGCCGCTGCCCGCCCCCGAACCAGCCCGCGGGCCAGGGGCGGCGGAGCCGCAGGACCTGCTCATGCCCCCCGAGCCGCAGCAGGACGGCCTCCGCGGGCAGGACAGGCCGCCGCCTCCCGGGCCGGCGGCCGGCCATGCACCGGCGGCCGTACCCGGGCCAGGAGCGGCGGAACTCCAGGACCGGCCCCTGACTTCCGAGCCGCCGCGGGACCGACTCCCCGGGCAGGACCTGACAGCAACTCCTGGTTCCCACGCCGGGCAGGCGCAGTCCGCCGCATTCAGGCCGGGATCGGCGGAGCTTCAGGACCGACCCCTGGCCCCCGAGCCGCTGCGGGACCGCCTGCCCGGGCAGGACCTGACGCCAACTCCCGTTCCTGCCAACGGGCAGACACCGACTGATGGCCCCGGGTGGGCCGCGGTGGACTCCCCGGCCGGATCCCTCCCCGGGGGAGAGCCGCACGGGGAGTCGCTCCGCGCTGTGCCCCCGCACCCCGAGCCCACGCTCCTTCAGAACCGCCTCCAGGCGCCCGACCCGCAGCAGGACCGGTTTTTCGAGGAAGAGCCGATGCCGACCTCCGGGCCCACGACCGGGCAGTGGCCCACCACTGAGCAGGCGTCGAAGGGCGCGCCTGGGTGGGGGGCGGCCGGCACCCCGGCCGGCGCCCTCACCGGGGCAGCCCCGCACGGGGAACCGCTCCCCGCCACCACCTCGGCCGACGCGCGCCAACTCGGCGCGCCCATGCCCGACTTCGGGGCCGTGGCCCGGCCGACGGGCGCTGTGCCGTGGCGCAGCCCAGGGGCCCGGCCCGCCCCCCACGCCGCTGACCCGGGCGCCCGACTCGGCGAGGCCGACACCATCACCCCCGGACTCGGCCCTGCTGACCCGCAGCCCACGCAGGCGGTGGGATCTCCCGAGGCGGCTGAAGGGTGGCCGACCCACGGGCACCCTGACCCGGCTACCCGATCCCACCACGGGGCGCAGGTCCGCCCCGACAGCCCATTGCGTACCAACCGGCCCGCCCCACAAGGGACCGAGCACCCCGGGACCCCGCCACAAACCCCGACCCCCGCGCCCGGCCAGGACCTGGAACCAGACCGTGCCACCGGATCAACCGGGGCCCCCGTGCCGGGCCTGGGTTCGGCACCCCGCCCGGCCGCGACGCCCGCTTCAGGCGCGAGCTCCGCCCCCGGCCGAGCCACCGCACAGGGCCGCCCGGCCACCGGATCAACCGGGGCCCCCGCGCCAGCCCCCGCACAGGGCGCGGCCGACGGCTCAGCCTTGCCCCCTGGCTCGGCCCCGGCCGCCGAACCCGGCTCGGGCCCGACCCCGGGTGCGGGCGAAGACCCCCCGTCAGCGCCCGAGCCCGGCCCTGCCCCCGGCAACGGCCCGATCCCCGGTACCGCCCCGGCCTCGGAGCGCGGGCCAATCCCCGAGCCCGGCCCTGCCCCCAGCAACGGACCGATCCCCGGCACCGGCCAGATCCCCGGCACCGGCCAGATCCCCGGCACCGGCCCGGCCCCCGGTACCGTCTCCGGGCGGTTCGGTGGGCGGAGGGCCGAGTGGTCCGGTGCGGAGGCCGCCGGTGAGGGGGCGGAGCCGCAGCCGCCGGCTTTGGGAGCCGGGGCAGCGCTGGGTGCGCCGGCGATCGTGCCCCGGCAGAAGGACGGCACCCCCAGGCTCCGGCCCGGCTGGACGGGACCCCTCGGCCCGGAACCCGCAGCCCTGCCCGACCTCCTGGACCACCCCGACCCGGCCGTCGCCGCGGAGGCCGCGACAGTGGAGAACCTGCTCCGCTGCTGGGTCCGCGAAGCCGCGATCCCCCGTCCCGACGGGCCCGCCGGAACCCTGCTCCGCATCCCCCTCCCCGCCTCCGGCGCCGCCCTGCTGGTGGCGGTCCGGCACTGGTCCCTGTCCGGCTGGCACCGCTTCGCCCCCGCCCGGCTCGAAGGTGCACCCGCAGGGGCGCCCGCCCTGGACGCCGTCACCCTTGCCGCCCTCATCGCCCGCGAAGGCGCCGGTGCCGGACGCGGGGGAGCCGACCTCGTCGGCCGGGTCTGCGACTCGGTGCGCCGTACCACCGAGTTCATCGCCGACCGGCGTGAACGCCCCACCGCCCCCGCACCCGTGGCCGGGGACCTCTTCCTCAGCGCCGAACAGTCCCTCCTCCTCGGTCACCCCCTCCAGCCGGACCCGAAGAGCCGCGAAGGACTCTCCGAAGCCGAAGCACGCCGCTACTCACCCGAACTCCACGGCTCCTTCCCTCTGCACTGGTTCGCTGTCGCCCCCGGCGCCCTCGCCACCGACTCGGCCTGGACCGAACGCGGCCGCCCCGTGTCCGCCGCCCAGCTCCTCGGCCGCCTCGCCCCCGGACTCCCGCTGCCCGACGGCACCGCCCCCCTTCCCCTGCACCCCTGGCAGGCCCGCGACCTGATCCAACGCCCCGCCGTCACAGCCCTCTGCGACGCGGGACTCCTGTACGACCTGGGACCCCACGGGGAACCCTGGTACCCCACCTCCTCGGTCCGGACCGTCCACCGCCCCGGCGCCCCCGCGATGCTCAAGCTCTCCCTGGGCCTGCGCATCACCAACTCCCGCCGCGAGAACCTCCGCAAGGAGCTCCACCGCGGCGTCGAGGTGCACCGCCTGCTCCGGACCGGCCTCGCCGAGCAGTGGCAGAGCGCCCACCCCGCATTCGACATCGTCCGCGACCCCGCCTGGATCGCCGTCGACTCCACGGACGGCACGCCCGTCCCCGGCCTCGACGCCCTGCTGCGCCACAACCCCTTCCGCTCGGGCGACGACGCCCTCTGCGTCGCCGCACTGACCGCCCCCCGCCCCTGGCCGGGCCGGGGCATCATGCGGTCCCGTCTCGCCGAGATCGTCTCCGGTCTCGTCGCTGCCACCGGACGGAGCTCCTCCGCCGTCTCCGCCGAGTGGTTCCTGCGCTACCTCGACCACGTGGTCCTGCCGGTACTCGCCTTCGACGCGCTCGCCGGGATCGCCCTCGAAGCGCACCAGCAGAACACCCTGGTCCTCCTCGACCCGGCCGGCTGGCCGGTCGGCGGCCGCTACCGTGACAACCAGGGCTACTACTTCCGCGCTTCCCGCCGCGCGGAACTGGAGCGCCGGCTCCCCGGCATCGGCGGCGCCAGCGACACCTTCGTCTCCGACGACGTCACCGACGAACGCTTCGCCTACTACCTCGGCATCAACAACGTGCTCGGTCTGATCGGTGCTTTCGGATCGCAGCGGCTCGCCGACGAGCGCGTACTCCTCGCCGCCTTCCGCCGCTTCCTCAGCAAGGCCGCGGGCCTCGGGCCGCTCCCCGCGCGGCTGCTCGACTCACCCACCCTGCGCTGCAAGGCGAATCTGCTCACCCGCCTGGGAGGACTCGACGAACTCGTCGGCCCCGTCGACACCCAGTCCGTCTACGTCACCATCGCCAACCCCCTTCACGACTGACGCGTCAGCGCTGACGCCGAGGAGAGCCTCCGATGCCGTCCACCGACACCCCAGCCGGGCCCACCGCACACCGCACCGTCGAAACGCGCCTCGCGCCGCACCTGTTGCCCCTGCTCGCCGAGGCAGACCTCCTCGATTCGCCCGCCGCCTGGGGCAGCGTCACCACCCCCGCCGGAGCCTTCCGCCTCGAACCCGTACGGCCGGGCCGGGACCTGGAACTACTCACCCGGTGGATGAACGACCCCGAGGTGGACGCCTACTGGGAGCTCGCCGGCCCCGCCGCCGTCACCGCCGCGCACCTGCGGGCCCAGCTCGACGGGGACGGCCGCAGCACCCCCTGCCTCGGCCTCCTCGACGGCACACCGATGAGCTACTGGGAGGTCTACCGGGCCGACCTCGACCCGCTGTCCCGGCACTACCCGGCGCGCCCCCACGACACGGGTATCCACCTGCTCATCGGGGACGGCACGAACCGCGGCCGCGGCCTGGGCAGTGCACTGCTGCGCGCCGTGGCCGACCTGGTCCTCGACAACCGCCCTCGCTGCACCCGTGTCATCGCGGAACCGGACATCCGCAACACCCCCTCCGTATCGGCCTTCCTGAGCTCCGGTTTCCGCTGTTCCGCGGAAATCGACCTTCCCGAGAAGCGCGCCGCCCTGATGATCCGGGAGCGGGCGCTGCGCAATCTCCTCTGACTGCCGCCCCGCGCAGCCCCTCACACCTTCCGCTCCGAACGCACCTCTCCCTTCGAAAACTCTGCGTCGCGCAGCAAAGTTCCCGATACCCGAGGAGTTCCGTGCCGAATTTCCCTGCCGCCCCCGACTCCGCCGCCGACTCCCGAGCCTTCGCAGGCCCAGGCCCAGGCCCAGGCATCGCAGGCCCCGCTCCCGCGGACGATGCCGCCATTGCGCCCTCGCCGCAGGACCCCCGTACGCCGCCCGAACTCAACCGGCCGGCCTGGGAGGGGGCCGCCCGCCGGCTGCTCGCCAAGATGCTCTCCGAGTTCGCCTACGAGGAGATCGTCCACCCGGTCCCCATACCCTCGGCCCCCTCCGCCGCCGGTGACGCCTGGACCCTCACCCTCGACGACGGCAGCAGCCTCGGCTTCCGGGCCCGCCGCCGCGCGTACGGCAGCTGGCAGGTCGCCCCGGACAGCGTCACCCTCACCCCGCCGTCCCCGTCCACGGAACCTTCGGCGGCCTTCGCGGACCCGTACGCCTTCCTCGTCCGCGCCCGCAGCACCCTCGGCCTCGACGGGGCCACCCTCGGCCACCTGGTCCGCGAGCTCAGCGCCACCCTCGCCGCCGACGCACGCATCGACCACACCGCGCTCACCGCCGACGTCCTGGCCGACCTCGACTACGCCTCCCTCGAAGGCCACCAGACCGGACACCCCTGGCTCGTCCTCAACAAGGGGCGCATGGGTCTTTCCGCGTCCGACACCGCGGTCTGGGCCCCCGAGGCGCGCACCCGCCAGCGCCTTCCCTGGCTCGCCGCGCACACCTCGCTCGCCGAGTACCGCGGCACCGCGGGCCTGGAGGACCCCGCCCGCCTCTACGCCGCCGAACTCGACTCCCGCACCCGCGCCGCTTTCGACCAGCACCTGCGCGAGCTCGGTCTCGACCCGCGCGGTTACCTCTACCTCCCGGTCCACCCCTGGCAGTGGGACGAGGTCGTCCTGCCCCTCTTCGCTCCGGCCCTCGCCTCCGGAGCCCTGGTCCCGCTGCCCGCCGATCCCGACGTGCGCCTGCCCCAGCAGTCCGTCCGGACCTTCCTCAACCTCACCCGCCCCGACCGGCACAGCCTCAAGCTGCCGCTCTCCGTCTTCAACACCATGGTCTGGCGCGGCCTGCCCAGCGACCTCACCCTCGCCGCCCCGGCCGTCACCGCCTGGATCCACTCCCTGCGCGACGCCGACCCCTTCCTCCGTGACGAGTGCAAGGTGATCCTGCTCGGAGAGGTCGCCTCCGTCACCGTCCGCCACCCCGTCTACGAGCAGCTTCCCGAGGTCCCGTACCAGTACAAGGAACTGCTCGGAGCGATCTGGCGCGAGCCTCTCACCGGCCTCCTCGCACCCGGCGAGCGGGCCCGCACGCTGGCCTCCCTCCTTCACACCGACCCGCGCGGCCGCTCCTTCACCGCCGAACTCGTCGCCCGTTCCGGACTCGCCCCGACCGCCTGGCTCCGGCGCCTCTTCGCCGCCCTCCTCCCGCCTCTGCTCCACTTCCTCTACCGCTACGGCACCGTCTTCTCGCCGCACGGGGAGAACGTCGTCGTGATCTTCGACGAGCGGGACGTCCCGGTCCGGCTCGCGGTGAAGGACTTCGTGGACGACGTCAACATCAGCGCGCAACCCCTGCCGGAGCTCGAATCCCTGCCCGACGAGGTCCGCCGCGTCCTGCTCGCGAAGCAGGCCGACTTCCTGCCCCAGTTCATCCACTCCGGCCTGTTCATCGGTGTCTTCCGTTACCTCTCGGCCCTTTGCGAGGACCGCCTGGGAGTGCCGGAGGAGGAGTTCTGGTCCCTCGTACGGGCGGAGATCCTGCGGCACCAGGCCCGCTTCCCGGAGCTCGAGGAGCGCTACGCACTCTTCGACCTGCTCGGCGAGCGCGTCGCCCGGCTCTGCCTGAACCGGAACCGGCTCTACGAGGACGGCTACCGCGACCGCCCCGAGCGCCCGCACGCCGTCCAGCACGGCTCCGTACCGAACCCCTTGTACCGGGCATGAATCCTCATCGGTGCCGTCGCTGTCGGTGGGGCCCCGTAGGGTTGGCAGTGCTATGACGAAGCCCTCCCTCCCCGACCTGCTGCACGCCGCCGTCTCCGCCGTCGGCGGCACGGAGCGCCCCGGCCAGGTGGCCATGGCGGAAGCCGTCGCCGAAGCGATCGACGACAACTCCCACCGCCTCATCCAGGCCGGCACCGGCACCGGCAAGTCCCTGGGCTACCTGGTGCCCGCCCTTGCCCACGGTGAGCGCGTGGTCGTGGCCACCGCGACCCTGGCGCTCCAGCGCCAGCTCGTCGAGCGCGACCTGCCCCGGACGGTGGACGCACTGCATCCGCAGCTGCGCCGCCGCCCGCAGTTCGCCATGCTCAAGGGCCGCTCCAACTACCTGTGTCTCCACCGGCTGCACGAAGGCGCGCCGCAGGACGAGGAGGACGGCCTCTTCGACCAGTTCGAGGCGGCCGCCCCCACCAGCAAGCTCGGCCAGGACCTGCTGCGCATGCGCGACTGGGCCGACGAGACCGAGACCGGTGACCGCGACGACCTGACCCCGGGCGTCTCGGACCGGGCCTGGTCGCAGATTTCCGTGTCCTCCCGGGAGTGCCTGGGTGCGACGAAGTGCGCCTACGGAGCCGAGTGCTTCGCCGAGGCGGCACGCGAGCGGGCCAAGCTCGCCGATGTGGTCGTCACCAATCACGCGCTGCTTGCCATCGACGCCATCGAGGGCGCCCCGGTGCTGCCGCAGCACGAGGTGCTGATCGTCGACGAGGCCCACGAGCTGGTCTCCCGGGTGACCGGCGTCGCCACCGGCGAGCTCACCCCGGGGCAGGTGAACCGGGCCGTGAAGCGGGCGGCGAAGCTGGTCGACGAGAAGACGGCCGATTCCCTCCAGACCGCTTCCGAGTCCTTCGAGCGGGTCATGGAGCTGGCCCTGCCGGGCCGTCTGGAAGAGGTACCCGAGGACCTGGGCTACGCGCTGATGTCCCTGCGGGACGCCGCCCGCAACGTGATCTCGGCGATCGGCGCGACCCGGGACAAGTCCGTCCACGACGAGGACGCCGTCCGCAAGCAGGCGCTGGCCGCAGTGGAGAACGTCCACTCCGTGGCGGAGCGGATCACCAACGGCTCCGAGTACGACGTCGTCTGGTACGAGCGCCACGACCGCTTCGGTGCCACCCTCCGGGTCGCACCGCTGTCGGTTTCGGGCCTGCTGCGCGAGAAGCTGTTCGAGGACCGCTCCGTCGTCCTGACCTCGGCCACCCTCAAGCTCGGCGGTGACTTCAACGGGGTCGCGGCTTCCCTCGGCCTGTCCCCGGAGGGGGTGGAGGGAGAGGACGTGCCGCTCTGGAAGGGTCTGGACGTCGGTTCCCCCTTCGACTATCCCAAGCAGGGCATCCTCTACGTCGCCAAGCACCTGGCCACCCCGGGCCGTGAGGGCACCCGTGGCGACATGATGGACGAGCTGGCCGAACTGATCGAGGCCGCCGGCGGCCGGACCCTCGGACTGTTCTCCTCGATGCGCGGCGCCAAGGCCGCTGCGGAGGAACTGCGGGGGCGGCTCGACCACCCGATCCTGCTCCAGGGCGAGGAGACGCTCGGCGAGCTGATCAAGGGCTTCGCCGCCGACCCGAAGACCTGCCTGTTCGGGACCCTGTCGCTGTGGCAGGGCGTGGACGTGCCCGGTCCCAGCTGTCAGCTCGTGGTGATGGACCGGATTCCCTTCCCCCGTCCCGACGACCCGCTGATGAGCGCCCGGCAGAAGTCGGTCGAGGAACACGGCGGGAACGGCTTCATGGCCGTCGCGGCCACGCATGCCGCGCTGCTGATGGCCCAGGGAGCGGGCCGACTCGTACGGGCCACCGGCGACCGGGGTGTCGTGGCGGTCCTGGACCCCCGGCTGGCGACCGCCCGGTACGGGAGTTTCCTGCGGGCCACGCTCCCGGACTTCTGGTACACGACGGACCGCAACCAGGTCCGCCGCTCCTTGTCCGCGATCGACGCGTCGGCGACGGCCGACGGGAAGTAGCACGCGTCGTTCGGGCGGCGCCGCACGCAAAGCAGCCCTGGGACCGGCGCAGTAGGTCCCAGGGCTGGCAGTGGGCGGCGGGTCAGACCCGACGCAGTACGGCGACGACCTTGCCGAGGATGGTGGCCTCGTCGCCGGGGATCGGCTGGTATGCCGCATTGTGCGGGAGGAGCCAGACGTGGCCGTCCTCGCGCTTGAAACGCTTGACGGTGGCCTCGCCGTCCAGCATCGCCGCGACGATGTCGCCGTTCTCCGCGACCGGCTGGCGACGGACCGTGACCCAGTCGCCGTCGCAGATCGCGGCCTCGATCATCGAGTCACCGACGACCTTGAGGACGAAGAGCTCGCCGTCGCCGACGAGCTGGCGGGGGAGCGGGAACACGTCCTCGACCGACTCCTCGGCGAGGATCGGGCCACCGGCCGCGATCCGGCCGACCAGGGGAACGTAGGAGGCGGCGGGCTTGCCGGTGGTGTCCGTGGGCTGCGAGCTGGGCTGGTCGGAGCCGCGCACCTCGTAGGCGCGGGGGCGGTGCGGGTCACGGCGCAGGAAGCCCTTGCGCTCCAGGGCCATCAGCTGGTGGGCGACGGAGGAGGTGCTGGACAGGCCGACCGCCTGACCGATCTCGCGCATCGACGGCGGGTAACCCCGCCGCTGCACCGAATCGCGGATGACCTCGATGACCCTCCGCTGCCGGTCCGTGAGCCCGGAGCTGTCGGCGCGGATGCCTGGAGGTCGACCTGGCAGCGAGCGTGCGGGGCGTACGGGCTCCGCCTCCGGGTTCAGGTTTGCGTCGTTCATGGCATGCACCGGCTCAAGTCGGCTCTGGGAGCGGTTCTGGGCAGTGATGGTGGCACTGTCTGCGGTGGTGGTCACGTCGGCCCCTCTCGAAATGTTCTCCCTAGCTGGACAACGGTAGTTGCTTTCGAAAGGTTGCGCCAAACACACGTTCGAGTGAAAAAACGCGGATCGTCCATCGTGGGCATATCAAGGGGTGTATGGACGATCAGTGCGCCGAACGCGGGTTCGGCTCGGCATCCGCTGCTTACGGTACCCTTCCCGGTCGGGTGGCCACCCTCTGGGCCCGCGTCCAGTTTGGCACCGCGGGGCCTCGTGACCGGCTGTCGGACGCTGCGACACGCGGAGTCGCGCAAATCCGCCGCAACCCAAGATCTAGTGGTTGGATGAGCGCTGCCGCCCAGAAGTTGTGGTCCTCGGGTCTCCTGAGGCCCCCGACATCGCATATGCTGGTGGCTGCTTCACGAGCCCCCGGAAGAGATCCGTCCCTTCCGTTCAGGGGCCTCGCGAGGTGATTCAGTCGTGCCGAGAGGGAGGGTGAGGGAACCATGCACTGCCCCTTCTGCAGGCACCCCGACAGCCGCGTCGTCGACAGCCGCACCACGGACGACGGCACGTCGATCCGCCGGCGCCGTCAGTGCCCCGACTGCTCCCGTCGCTTCACGACGGTGGAGACGGCCTCGCTGATGGTGATCAAGCGCAGCGGGGTGACCGAGCCCTTCAGTCGTACCAAGGTCATCTCCGGCGTCCGCAAGGCGTGCCAGGGACGACCCGTCACCGAGGACGCCCTCGCCAAGCTCGGCCAGCGGGTCGAGGAAGCGGTGCGCGCCACCGGGAGCGCCGAGCTGACCACCCACGACGTGGGTCTGGCCATACTCGGCCCGTTGCAGGAACTCGACCTCGTCGCGTACCTGCGGTTCGCGTCCGTCTACAAAGCGTTCGACACCCTTGAAGACTTCGAGACCGCCATCGTGGAACTGCGCGAGCGGCGGCCTCACCCCGAAGAGTGCGAGCCCGGTGGGACCGTTCCGGTCCCCGTGCCCGCCTCCGCCGCCGACTGACCGGACTCCCGCGCCGCGGTGTTCTCGCACCGGGGTGCGGCCGGTGGGTCGTGCGAAGAGACGTAGATACAAGACACAGCACCGTGCCGCGGAATAACGCTGGCACTTTAGGGCGTTTTTGCCCGCATATGGGAGGCCTGGCATGACAGAGACGGCGAGCGGCTCGGCACGTGGTTCCCGCGCCAAGGGGACCAAGGCTGCCAAGGGCGGCCTGCGGATCGAGCGCATCCACACCACCCCCGGCGTGCACCCGTACGACGAGGTGAGCTGGGAGCGCCGTGACGTCGTCATGACCAACTGGCGCGACGGCTCGGTCAACTTCGAGCAGCGTGGCGTCGAGTTCCCCGACTTCTGGTCGGTGAACGCCGTGAACATCGTCACCAGCAAGTACTTCCGCGGCGCGGTCGGCACCCCGCAGCGCGAGACCGGTCTGAAGCAGCTGATCGACCGGATCGTGAAGACGTACACGAAGGCCGGCGAGGACTTCGACTACTTCTCCTCGCCCGCCGACGCGGAGATCTTCGAGCACGAGCTCACCTACGCGCTGCTGCACCAGATCTTCAGCTTCAACTCCCCGGTGTGGTTCAACGTCGGTACGCCCCAGCCGCAGCAGGTCTCCGCCTGCTTCATCCTGGCCGTCGACGACTCCATGGAGTCGATCCTCGACTGGTACAAGGAAGAGGGCATGATCTTCAAGGGCGGCTCCGGCGCCGGCCTGAACCTCTCCCGCATCCGCTCCTCCAAGGAGCTCCTCTCCTCCGGCGGCAACGCCTCCGGTCCGGTCTCCTTCATGCGCGGCGCCGACGCGTCCGCCGGAACGATCAAGTCGGGCGGCGCCACCCGCCGCGCGGCCAAGATGGTCGTCCTGGACGTGGACCACCCGGACGTCGAGGACTTCATCGCCACCAAGGTGAAGGAAGAGGAGAAGATCCGCGCGCTGCGCGACGCGGGCTTCGACATGGACCTGGGCGGCGACGACATCACGTCCGTCCAGTACCAGAACGCCAACAACTCCGTCCGTGTGAACGACGAGTTCATGACGGCCGTCGAGAACGGCACCGAGTTCGGCCTGCGTGCCCGCATGACCGGCGAGATCATCGAGAAGGTCGACGCCAAGGCGCTCTTCCGCCAGCTGGCCGAGGCCGCGTGGGCCTGTGCCGACCCGGGCATCCAGTACGACGGTGTGATCAACAACTGGCACACCTGCCCCGAGTCCGGCCGCATCACCGCGTCCAACCCCTGCAGCGAGTACATGCACCTGGACAACACGTCCTGCAACCTCGCCTCGCTGAACCTGATGAAGTTCCTCAACGACGACGGCAAGGGCAACCAGTCCTTCGACGCCGAGCGCTTCTCCAAGGTCGTCGAGCTCGTCATCACCGCGATGGACATCTCCATCTGCTTCGCGGACTTCCCGACGCAGAAGATCGGCGAGAACACCCGCGCCTTCCGCCAGCTGGGCATCGGCTACGCCAACCTCGGCGCCCTGCTGATGGCCACGGGCCACGCGTACGACTCCGACGGCGGCCGCACCCTCGCCGCGTCGATCACCTCGCTGATGACCGGTACCGCGTACAAGCGCTCCGCCGAGCTGGCCGCGATCGTCGGCCCGTACGACGGCTACGCCCGCAACGCCGAGTCGCACAAGCGCGTCATGAAGCAGCACGCCGACGCCAACGCCGTCGCGCCGCGCACCGAGGACCTGGACAACACGATCTGGGCCGCGGCCACCGAAGCCTGGCAGGACGTCCTGCGCCTCGGCGAGAAGAACGGCTTCCGCAACTCCCAGGCCTCCGTCCTCGCGCCGACCGGCACCATCGGTCTCGCGATGTCCTGCGACACCACCGGGGTCGAGCCGGACCTGGCCCTGGTCAAGTTCAAGAAGCTCGTCGGCGGCGGCTCGATGCAGATCGTCAACGGCACCGTTCCGCAGGCTCTGCGCCGCCTGGGTTACCAGGAGGAGCAGATCGAGGCGATCGTCGCCCACATCGCCGAGCACGGCGTGGTCGTCGACGCCCCGGGTCTGAAGACCGAGCACTACTCGGTGTTCGACTGCGCCATGGGCGAGCGTTCCATCTCCGCGATGGGCCACGTCCGCATGATGGCCGCGATCCAGCCCTGGATCTCCGGCGCGATCTCGAAGACGGTCAACATGCCGGAGACGGCGACCGTCGAGGAGATCGAGGAGATCTACTTCGAGGCGTGGAAGCTGGGCGTCAAGGCGCTCGCGATCTACCGCGACAACTGCAAGGTCGGCCAGCCCCTCTCCGCCAAGAAGAAGGAGGAGGAGAAGGAGGAGGTCACCGCCAAGACGGAGGAGACCATCCGCGCCGCCGTCGAGAAGGTCATCGAGTACCGTCCCGTCCGCAAGCGCCTCCCCAAGGGCCGCCCGGGCATCACCACCTCCTTCACGGTCGGTGGCGCCGAGGGTTACATGACGGCGAACTCCTACCCGGACGACGGTCTGGGCGAGGTCTTCCTGAAGATGTCCAAGCAGGGCTCGACCCTCGCGGGCATGATGGACGCCTTCTCCATCGCCGTCTCGGTCGGTCTGCAGTACGGCGTGCCGCTGGAGACCTACGTCTCGAAGTTCACCAACATGCGCTTCGAGCCGGCCGGCATGACGGACGACCCGGACGTGCGGATGGCGCAGTCGATCGTCGACTACATCTTCCGTCGCCTGGCGCTGGACTTCCTGCCCTTCGAGACCCGTTCGGCCCTCGGCATCCACACCGCCGAGGAGCGCCAGCGTCACCTGGAGACCGGCTCCTACGAGCCCCTCGAGGACGAGCTGGACACCGAGTCGCTGGCCCAGTCGGCCCCGCTCGCCGCGGTGCCGGCGGCGCCGAAGCCGGTCGCGTCCGCTCCGGTCCCGGCCCCCAAGACGGCGCACAGCAACGCCGAACTGGTCGAGATGCAGCTCGGCGTCTCCGCCGACGCCCCGCTCTGCTTCTCCTGCGGTACGAAGATGCAGCGCGCCGGCTCCTGCTACATCTGCGAGGGCTGCGGCTCCACCAGCGGCTGCAGCTGATGCCGGCCCCCGTACGGGGGTGAACGTCCCGCCCAGGGCGCTGGTGCCGATGTCCCGGCGCCACCGCCCTGCGGCGTAAGGGCTTGTCGCCGAGGGGGTGGTGGTGGCAGGCTTCGGTACATGATCAAGAGAATCGAGTCCTCCGTCCGCCTGTGAGCGAGACGCCCGGGACTGGACTGCCCGGAAACCCCACCACGCTGTTCGACCATGCCCTGCGGCTGCACCGTCTGACGCCGGACGGACCCCTCCTCCGTGGCGGGGCCCCGCTTCCCGATGAGAAGCGGCGTCGGAGCCGACCGGAGCGCGAAGGGCCGTTCGACCACCGTTCCGGCAACGTCGAAGCCGCCGAGGTCCTCGACGCGTACTTCCTCGACACCGGCGTCTCGCCGAGCCGGCTGGCCGCCAGGCTCCGCGATGTCCCCGTGACCTGCCGCTACGACGAGGGCATCAGCGCTGCCGCCCTGAGGGCCCCTGCGGCCAGAGCCCGGGAAACCGGCCTGTGGCTGGTCCGGTACGGGACCGATCTTGCTCCTGTGGCCGTCGGGCTCGCCCTGCTCGCCGAGGCCGGCACGGCCGAGGACATCTCGCACATCCAGACCGTCGGCCTGCTCTCGAACCCCTTGGGCCCGCTGGCGGTGCGGGCGTTGGACCGCCTGCCGGGCGCTGTCGAGTCGCTGATCTGGCTCGCGGAGCGGGTGACCGCCTGGGGCCGGGTCCACGCGGTGGACGCGCTGTGCCGGCACGTGGACGATCACCCGGCCGTCCGGCCCTGGCTGCTGCGCAGAGCCGTCGACGGGGACCACCTCAACGGCTACTTCGTCCACGAGGTCGTGCAGCTGACCCGGCTCCACGAGGTCATCGTGCAGTCCGGGTGCGACGCCGAAGTCGTGGACCACACGGGCCGGATCCTCCACATCATGAAGCACTGCGAGGGCATGGCCACTTCCCTGCGCCAGTACCCGCATGCGCTCACGCTGCTGGAGGCCCACCTGCGCCACATCGGAGACCTGGGGCCGACGCCCGAGCGGTACTTCGCGGCGGCGAGCCTTGCCCAGTACCTGGGCAAGGAGATCCCCGCCTGGTCCGACGACGCCATGCTGAAGGCACGGTGGGACGGGGCCCGGAGGGCGTACCTCTCCCTGACCGACCGTGCGGACTGGTGCAGTGCGGCCCGCGAGGGCCTTGCGGCCGGGGACTGGCGGATGGAGTGGCTCGCGGATTCCATGGCACCGGAACTCGGCCTTCGGGCCTTCCGCGACGACGGGCCGACAGCCGGGGCCCGCCCATGAGCGAGACTCCCGGGACCAGGCTGCCCGAAGCCCCGACCACGCTCTACCAGCACGCCCTCCGGATGCACCGGCAGACACCGGACCGGCCGCATCCGGGCAGCACCATCCCGTGGCGCCACTGGCAGCGCCGTCGACGGGGAACAGAGCGGCAGCAGCCGGTCGAGAGTGTCACGGACGGTACCGGCGGCACGGACGGCATCGACGCCGCACGGGTTCTCGACGCGTACTTCGACGACACGGCGTCCACGCCACGCGAGTTGGCCGAACGGCTCGGCGCCGTGCCGGGGTCGACCTGCTACGAGGACAACGTCGGTGACGCCGCCCGGAGGGCCCCGGCAGCCAGGGCCCGGGAAGCCGGCCGGTGGCTGGTTCGGCACGGTACCGAAACCGGTCCGGTCGCCGTCGGGCTGGCCCTGCTCGCCGAGGCCGGCACGGTGGAGGACATCCCGAGGATCCAGACCATCGGTCTGATCTCGAACGACTTCGGCTCACTCGCGGTGGAGGCCCTGGACCGCCTGCCGGGCGGGATCGAACCGCTGCTCTGGCTGGCGAGCCGGGTCACCGCCTGGGGCCGGGTCGAAGCGGTCCACACCCTGTGCCGTCAGGTGGACCAGCACCCGGCCGTCCGGCCGTGGCTCCTCCGGAGGGCTGCCGACGGCGATTTCCTCAACAGCTACTTCGCCACTCACGTCGCCGAAGTGACCGGGCTCCACGAGGTCATCGCGGACTACGGGGACGACGCCGAAGTGGTGGACCATACCGGGCAGATCCTCGTCGTGATGACCTACTGCGAGGGCATGGGCACCTCCCTGCGCAATTACCCGCACGCCCTCGCGCTCCTGGAGGCCCATGCCCGGCACATCGGCCACCTGGGTCCGAGTATCGACCGGTACTTCGTGGCCGCCAACGTCGCCCACTACCTGACCAGGGAGATCCCCGCCTGGTCCGACGACGCCATGCTGACGGCACGGTGGGACGGGGCCCGGCGGGCCTATCTCGCCCTGATCGACCGTGCGGACTGGTGCGAGACGGCCAGGGCGGGCGTCGCGGCCGGGATCTGGCGGGCGACCGTCCTCGCGGATTCGGTGGCACCGGAACTCGGTCTGCGGGCCTATCGCGACGCCGGACCGGTCACGTAGTGGCTGATGGGAGGGGGTGTCGGCGTCGTCGCGGCGCCCCTCCCGCAGCTTCGGGAGACCTCGCCGCGATAACCCGTACCGCGTCAAACGATCACCGGTTACGCTCCCTCAGCGCGCGCGTCGGTCGCGCCGTCGAGGGGTGGGGGACATGGCGGGGATTCTGACGGAATCGCTGAAGGGCATGGGCGCGGGGGCCCAGGCACTCGCGGCGGTGGTGGTGGTCGGGGGCGGCGGGTTCGGCCTGTGGCTCGTGGGGGACAGGCTGGGGAACTACTCCGTGGACCGGGAGCCCGCCGTCTGCTCGGTCACCGAGGACGTCCTTCCTCAGGAGTACGTCTCCGGGGCGCAGCTGTGCACGGCGCTGAACCGTCCGGACCTGCCGGAGCTCCTCGGAACGCCGGGAGACGAGACGCTGTCCGCCGGGGGCCAGGGTCGCTGGGGCGGCCTGGGAAGGAGCGCCGAGATCGCCGCCTCCGAGGCCAAGGTCTCGCTGACGTCGTACGCCGTGCAGCTCTCCGCCTCCTACGACCAGCTGCCGGTCGGCCGGAGCGCCGAGTTGCTGGGGCCGACCGCGCAGAAGACCACCGTCCTGGGCCACCCGTCGGTGCTCTACTCGGACCGGACCATCGCGATCAGCTTCGGCGGCGGTACGACGGGCAGCACGCACTCCGGCGGGATCGCCCGCAGCCTGGTGGTCGCCCTGGACCCGAAGGACGGCGGCGGCTCCTACGAGGTCACCATCTGGCGCAAGGACGGCACGGTGCCCGATGACGCGGCACTGTTCCGTGTCGCCGAGCAGGTACTGCCGACGGTCCCGGGATGGACCGCCGGATGACGTACGCGGGAGGGGCGGGGCCCGGTCAGGGTCCGGCGGTGTGCCTCACCGCAGCCGGACCGGCAGTGCCTCCAGTCCCCGCATGAGCGTGCTGGGCCGCCACCGCAGCTTCTCCGGGTCCCCGGCCGGGGCCAGGCCGGGGAAGCGTTCCAGCAGCTTCCCGATCGCGATCTCGCCCTCCATGCGGGCCAGCGGCGCGCCCACGCAGTAGTGGATGCCGTACCCGAACGCCAGGTGGCCGCCCGCGTCACGGGTGATGTCGAACTTGTCCGCGTCGCTGAACCGCGCCCCGTCCCGGTTCGCCGATGCCAGGGAGAGCATGACGAACTCCCCGGCGGGAACGGTCACGTCACTGAGCCGGATCGGCTGTGTGGTGTACCGGTACGTCGTGATGTTGAGGGGTCCCTCGTGGCGCAGGAACTCCTCGACGGCTCCGGGCATCAGCGAGGGATCGGCGCGTAGCGCGGCCAGTTGCTCCGGGTCGCGCAGCAGCATGGCGGTGGCGTTGCTGATCAGGTTCACCGTGGTCTCGTGTCCGGCGACCAGCAGCAGGAAGGCCATCGACCGCAGTTCGGGCCCGGTCAGCCGGTCCTGGTCGTCGCTGGCGTGGACCAGCGCGGAGAGGAGGTCGTCGGCGGGGCTGTCCCGCTTCGACTCGACCAGCGCCGTCAGGTAGTCCGCCATGGCCACGGCTGCGGCCGCCATGTCGGAGTGCTGCGCGGACGAGGTCATCGTGGTGGAGACCTCCCGGAACTCCTCCTTGTCGCTCTCCGGGACGCCGAGCAGCTCGCAGATCACCGTGGTGGGCAGGGGGAAGGCGTAGGCGGACAGCAGGTCCACCTCGTCGTGCGCGGCCATCGCGTCCAGCAGTTCGTCCGCCGCCCGTTCCACGCGGCCGCGCAGCTGCTCCACCCTGCGCGTGGTGAAGGCCTTGTTCACCAGCGAGCGCAGCCGGGTGTGGTGCGGCGGATCGGTGTTGAGCATGTGCCCGGCCAGGGCCAGCTCGGCTGCGAAGGACTGGGGCTCCTCGGACGTCGAATGCCGCTCCAGCAGGGGCACGGCGCTCAGCATGTCCTTGCTCACGGTCGGGTCGGTCAGTACGGCGCGCACGTCGTCGTAGCGGGTGACCAGCCAGACCTTCACCCCGCGCGGCAGGATGACCTCCTGCACGGGCTGTTCGACGCGGAGCCGCCGGTAGGCCTCGTGCGGGTGCTGCAGGAACTCGTCGTCCAGCAGCATCGGCGCCGCTTTTCCTGTGTCGGATCCGGTGTCGGACATGGCTCACTCCCCCGTCAACACGCCCATGGGCGCCTCTTTTTACCCCTTGGGGGCGGGCGCTGTCGACCATGTGCGGGGACCGGATCGGGAGGTCGGGGCGGTGACCTGCGGCGGGCGCTTTCCGTGGTCCCCCGTGCGTCCTGTGCCTGCGCTCTGCTTGGGCTCTGTCTGCGCTCTGCCCGTGCTCCGTCCGTCCTCCGTTCCGTGGGACGGACGGGATTGCGCGCAGGCCCCGATGCGTGCTGATCATTGTGCGGGGCCGGTGATCGCGGGCCCCGGCCGTGCGACGGGGGAGTGGGAAGACATGTGGAGCGGTGACGAGCTGGACCTGGACGCCTATCTGGAGCGCATCGGGTACGAGGGAGCCGGCCGGGAACTCAGGCCGGACCTCGCCACGTTGAAGGAAGTGCACCGGGCCCACACCGGTGCCATCACCTTCGAGAGCCTGGACGTCCTGCTCGGCCGCCCCGTCGCGCTGGACGTCAAGGCCGTCGAGGACAAGCTCGTACGCAGTGGCCGCGGCGGCTACTGCTACGAGCAGAACTCGCTGCTGGCCGCTGCCCTGGAGCGGATCGGCTTCGAGGTCTCCGGGCGCGGTGCCCGCAACCGCACCCGCGGGGATTCCCTGCTGGCGGTGACGCATGCCGTCCTCGTCGCCACCGTCGAGGGCGAACCCTGGCTGTGCGACGCAGGGTTCGGCTATCAGGGGCCGCGTGAGCCCGTCCCCCTCGGGCGGCCCGGCCCCGAGATCCGGCAGGGGGAGTGGACCTACCGGGTCCGCGAGGAGGAGGACGGGATCCTCGCGCTGTCCCTGTTGCGCGAGGGAGCGTGGCGCGACCTGTACGCGTTCTCCCCGCAGCAGTACCACCCCGTCGACTACGTCCTGTTGAACCACTACAGCTCCTCGCACCCCCGGTCCTCCTTCGTCGGACAGGTGGTCGTCCAGCACCCGGGCGACAAGGCCCGCACCCGCCGGGCACTCGTCGGGCGGGAGCTCACCCGCATCCACCCCGACGGCCGGATCGAGCGGGAGGGCGTCGGTTCCGGCCGGCTGCTCGACGTGCTCGCCCAGGAGTTCGGGATCCGGCTGCCCGAGCGGGACGCGGCAGAACTGGTGCGGATCCAGCGGGCCGGGGACTGACCCGGGCCCCGCCGGGCCCGTACGATGGCGCCGTGCTGGTCAAGTGGATTCGCTGCACGGTGACGGACCGACGCGGGTTCGAGCGCGGACAGCGTAAATGGGCGGGGCTGCCGGGCGAGCCGGGATTCCGGGGACAGGGCGGCGGCTGGAGCCGAGGCCGGCAGGGGGTCGCGCACGTCTTCACCTTCTGGGAGAGCCGTTCCTTCTACGACTCCTTCATGGCCCGCTCGCACGACCGGCTGGCCGCCGCGCAGAACGGCACCTACACCGACCTGCGGGTGACCCTCTTCGACCACCGCTTCGACGTGAAGACCGGCTTCGAACCGCGGTTCACCGACGCGGACGTCGTCCGGGTCGCGCACACCCGCGTACGGGAGGGACGGGTCGACCACTTCGCTCTCATGCAGGAGAAGGTGTGGAATCCGGCCATGGCGGGCTCGCCCGGAATGGTCCGCGGCCTCTTCGGGGAGGCCCCCGGGCGGGAATTCCTGGTGCTGTCGATGTGGCACGCGGCCGCGGAGCACGGTAAGTACCGGCAGGAGCGGGTCGAGCGGCTGTCCCTGCGGGCCCAGATCCAAGCCGATGTGGAGGCCCTCACCGGCGACGTCGTCGACCTCGAACCCTCCTGGACCGTATGACCGTACGATGATCGGCCCGGCCGATCGGCGTGCCCGGTCGGCCCGCCCGAGGATGGCCGAATAAGGTCGAGGCATGGTTCGACCACGGCGCATCGTCCTCGTCCGGCACGGGGAGTCCGAGGGCAATGCCGACGACTCCGTCTACGAGCGGGAGCCCGACCACGCCCTGAGGCTCACCCGGAACGGACGCGAGCAGGCCGGGGAGGCCGGCGCACGCCTGCGCGAGCTCTTCGGCGAGGAGACCATCAGCGCGTATGTCTCCCCGTACCGCCGGACCCTGCAGACCTTCCGGGAGCTCCGGCTCGACCCCACGCGGGTGCGGATGCGCGAGGAGCCGAGGCTGCGCGAACAGGACTGGGGGAACTGGCAGGAGCGCAACGACGTGCGTCTCCAGAAGGCCTACCGGGACGCCTACGGGCACTTCTTCTACCGCTTTGCCCAGGGCGAGTCCGGGGCGGACGTCTACGACCGGGTCGGGTCCTTCCTGGAGAGCCTCTACCGCAGCTTCGAGGCGGCGGACCATCCCCAGAACGTCCTGCTGGTCACGCACGGGCTGACGATGAGGCTGTTCTGCATGCGCTGGTTCCACTGGTCGGTGGCCGAGTTCGAGGCCCTGTCCAACCCCGGGAACGGCGAATACCGGATCCTCATGCTCGGCCCGGACGGCCGGTACCGGATGGACCGCCCGTTTGAGCGGTGGACCACACCCGAGCCTTATGACCTGGACGGCTAGAGTGACCCGCGATGACCCCTGATTCCTCTCCAGAACGGCGCTACGCACGCGCCCTGGCCAGCCTCCGAGGGCTGGCCCTGGGGGACGCCCTGGGCTCCCAGTACTTCGTCCCCGTGAACTACCCGCTGCTCAAGCGGCGCGAGCTGCCCTCCGGGGCCGATCCGTGGCAGTGGACCGACGACACCGAGATGGCCTGCTCGGTGGTCGCCGTCCTCGCCGTGCACGGACGCATCGACCAGGACGCGCTCGCCGACTCCTTCGCCCACCACCACGACTTCGACCGCGGCTACGGTCCCGCCGTCAACCGCATGCTGCGCCTGATCCGCGAGGGCGCGGACTGGCGCACCCTGGCCGCCGAACTCTTCAACGGGCAGGGCTCCTGGGGCAATGGCGCCGCCATGCGGATCGCACCCCTGGGCGCCTGGTACGCCGACGACCCGGAGCAGGCCACGCACCAGGCGGAGATCTCCGCCTACACCACCCACCAGCACCGCGAGGCCGTGTGCGGTGCGATGGCCGTCGCGGCGGCGGCCGCACTGGCGGCGGCTCCGGCAGGGCCGCCGAAGGCCGCCGACCTGCTGGACGGGGTGATCGCACTGGTCCCGCGCAGCGCGGTGGGAGCCGGGCTGCGGCGGGCGCGCGACATGCTGGACTACGGCGACGCCACCACGGTCGCGGCGGTGCTGGGCTGCGGGCGACGCACCAGCGCCCATGACACGGTGCCGTTCGCCCTGTGGTCGGCGGCGCGGTCGCTGGACGACTACGAGCGGGCGTTCTGGACCACCGCGCAGGTGGGCGGCGACGTCGACACCACCTGCGCGATCGTCGGCGGCGTGCTGGGAGCGCGCGGGGACGCGGTGCTTCCGGCCGCGTGGCTGGAGCGCACCGAGGCCCTGCCCGCCTGGCTGCCGGAGGCCGTGGCGCGCTGAACCTGCCGGGCCCCGGAGGTGGTTCGGGGTACGTGCCCGAGCCGCCCGGGGCCGGGTGGTCCGGACCGATGTGATTGTCACGGTCCTGCCACAGGGGCCCCCGGGATCGATAGAAACCCCACGTCAGCGACCTACTCTGTCCGCTTCGCCGTCTCCACCGGAATGCCGGGGGCGGCCGACAGGGGAGGGGAAACCCGATGTCAGGGAACACCGACGGGGCGGACGGCGCGAAGGCCGCGGAGAACGCCGGGGGCGAGGCCGGGGGCGAGGCTGCGGGGCAGGGCGGAGTCCAAGGGGCGGAACCGGGAGAACGCGGTGCCGACCGGGCGCCCACAGGGTCCCCGGCCACGGCCCCGGAGGCAATGGCCCCGGCCGAACCGTCTGCTGCCGCGCCCGCTACCGCACCGGAGGTCCCGCAACCGGCTCCTTCGGACCCGGCACCGGCATCTGCTCAGGCATCTGCACCGGCCTCTTCGGCTCAGGCACCGGCAACTGCCCAGGCATCTGCACCGGCCTCTTCGGCTCCGGCATCGACCCCGGCTCCGGCGCCCGCTTCGGCTCCGGGCTCTTCGGCTCCGGTACCGGGTTCAGTTTCAGCGCAGGCACCGGCCTCCGTACCGGCACCTGCTTCGGCCTCGGTACCGGCACCGGTACCTGCCTCTGCTTCCGCACCCGCCTCGGCACCTGCCCCGGTTCCCGCGCAGCCGGCCGGGCCGCAGGCCGCCGGGCCCGGGATGCAGCCCGGGGTGCCCGCGGACGCCGCCGCCTGGCAGGCCTGGCAGGCGCACCAGCACCTGCAGCGCCAGCGCGCCGCCGCCCAGGCGGCGGCCGTGCCCGCCTGGACCCGGCTGGTGCGCCCCGCCGAGGCCGCACCCGTCCGCACCGCCACCCTCGTCGCCGCCCTGGTCGCCGGCCTCGCCTTCGCCCTCCTGCTCGGCGACGGCATGGGCCCCGGCCTGCTGCTCGCGGCGGTGCCCGCCATGGTCGCCGCGTACGTCGCCGCCCGCGCGGCCGGCCGTAGCGCCCGGCCCTGGACGCTGGCCTGGGTAGCGGGCTGCGTCGCCCTCCTCGCCGTCCCCGCCCTGCGGGACTCCGCCTGGCCGTCGACGCTGGCCATCCTCTCCACCGCCCTGCTCGGCGCGCTGGCCCTGCACGGCAGCCGCACCTGGCCCGGGGTGCTGCTGAGCCCCCTCGGCTTCTTCGACGCCGCCGTGTCCGGCCTCGGCTGGACCTGGACCGGGCTGCGCTCGCGCGGCGGCGTGAGCAAGGACCGCTGGCTGCCCGTGGCCAAGGCGGTGGCCGTCGCCCTGGCCCTGCTGATGCTCTTCGGGACGCTGTTCGCCTCCGCCGACGCCGCTTTCGCCGACCTGCTCGGCGACCTGATGCCCGACATCTCCCTCGGGGACGGGCCGTTGCGCATCCCGCTCTTCCTCTTCGGTGTCCTCCTCGCGCTGACGGCCGCCAGGGCCGCAGCCGCCCCCCTGCGCTGGGACCGGATCAAGGTGGCTCCCGGCAAGGCGCGGTCCCGCGTCGAATGGGCCCTTCCGCTGATCGTGCTCAACCTGCTCTTCGCCGGGTTCAACGCCGTCCAGCTGGCCGTCCTGTTCGGCGGCTACGACATGGTCATCGACAGGACCGGCCTCACCTACGCCGCGTACGCCAGGCAGGGCTTCTGGCAGCTGCTCGGGGCGACCCTGCTCACCCTCGCCGTGATCGCGCTCGCCCTGCGCTGGGCCCCGCGCGGCGGTTCGGGGGACCGGCGCTTCGTACGCGTGGTGCTCGGGGTGCTGTGCGCCATGACGCTGGTCGTGGTCGCCTCCGCTCTGCGCCGCATGGACTTCTACGTGGACGCGTACGGACTGACCCAGCTGAGGATTTCGGTGGCCGCCATGGAGCTGTGGCTCGGGCTGGTCATCGTACTGATCATGGCGGCCGGGGTGTTCGGTGCGAGCTGGCTGCCGCGTGCGATCGTGGGCAGCTCGGCGGCGGCCGTCCTCGTCTTCGGCCTGCTGTCCCCCGACGGGATGATCGCCGAGAGCAACGTGGCCCGCTACGAGGACAAGGGCAAGATCGACCTGGCCTACTTCCAGTCGCTGTCGGCGGATGCGGCGCCCGGCCTGGACCGACTGCCCGAGCCGCTGCGCTCCTGCGCCCTGCGCGGGATCAACGACGAGCTGTCCAGGGCCGGTGACGTCCCCTGGTACGCCATGAGCCTCGGCGAGTACCGGGCCCGGAAGATCCTGCGCGAGCGACCGGTGACGGCCTCGTACGAGGTCTGCTCGCGCATGGGTGCTTTCGGGAGCCGCACCGAGTACTAGAGCGACCGCCACCGGTACGCCCGACGCCGGTTCACACCTGCGACCTCGTATGTGTGAACCGGTTCTCCGGCGGGACCGACTCCGGTGGCCCCGGGCGTCCATGGCAGCGTGCGCTGGGTGACCTTGACGCCTTGATCAGACGGGGTGGTGTCCGACCGGACCCGCCCCGTCCGTGCGTCGCGGGCCGCCCCCACGGGCCGTCTGGGTGTGGCATGCGGCAGTGTGCGGGAGTGAATGCACGGGCCGTTTCCCGGCCCGGAGCCGGGCCGGGGTGTGCAGGCGGCGCGGGGCGGCGTAACCTTGCTGGCGCCATGCCGTACGAAGCACCCACCCACACCGTCGAACGCTCCCTCCGTGCAACCACCGGCGCCAAGATCATCGCCGGGGTCGACGAAGTCGGGCGAGGGGCCTGGGCCGGTCCCGTCACCGTGTGCGCGGCGGTCACCGGTCTGCGCCGGCCGCCCGCGGGACTCACCGACTCCAAACTGCTCACCCCCAAGCGGCGTGATGCGCTCGTCGGGATCCTGGAGGACTGGGTCACCGCGTACGCCCTCGGCCACGCCTCCCCCGAAGAGATCGACGAACTCGGGATGACCGCTGCGCTGAGGCTCGCCGCGGAGCGTGCCCTCGGGGCCCTGCCCGTGCGGCCCGATGCGGTGATCCTGGACGGCAAGCACGACTACCTCGGCGTGCCCTGGCAGGTCCGCACGGTGATCAAGGGCGACCAGTCCTGCGTCGCCGTCGCCGCCGCCTCGGTCATCGCCAAGGTCCGGCGCGACCGGATGATGGCCGAACTCGGTGAACAAGGCGGCGGAATCGAGGATTTCGCATTCGCTGCCAATGCCGGATATCCGTCTCCCGTGCACCGGGCGGCACTTGAACAACTGGGGCCCACCCCGTACCACCGGCTCTCCTGGTCCTACCTCGACGCGCTGCCCCAGTGGCGTCACCTCAAGAAGGTACGCCGCAGCGAGGAAGCGGTGGAGCTGGAAAACGGAGGCCAACTCGGCTTCGATTTCTGATCGCACCCACGCACCGACGGCCGGTACGTTTCGTACCGGTGTTTGATAGAAATCAACTCATGCCTCTCACCCCCGCCATCGAGGAGCCTCAGATTCACGAGAGTGCCCAGGGTCCCCGCGTCACGCCGGCCGCGAGCCGCACCGCGCAGACCCCCCGCCCCGTACCTGGTCCGCGTCCCGCCGCCGTCCCGCGGCCCGGCCGCCCCGGTCCCTCCCCCGCAGCGGCGAGCCGCGCGGGAGGTGCCCCCAGGCCCGCACCGCCCGCGCAGCGCGCGCCGCAGGCCGCCCCCGGAACCCTTCCCGCAGCCCCCACCGCGCCGTCCGTCTCGGCGGCAGTGCCGCAGATCCAGCTGATCCCGGCTTCGGTCGAGGGTGCGCTGGACGCGGCCGAAGAGGCCGTCGACCTGCTGCTCGACACCGGGCGCGCGCCCGGCGACATCCTGGTGCTCACCACCGGCGACCCGCACCCGTGGGCCGCCCACGAGCTGTCCTTCGGCGAGGCCGCCTACTGGGCCCTGCACGACGCCCGGGACGACGTGTTCTACGCGGACGCGGCCCAGGCCGAGCGCGCCGCCGGCCGTGCCGTCGTGGTCTTCGCGGCCAACGGCGGACCCGTCGACGCGATGGCCGGCGCCCTGCCGGTGGCGCTCACGCGGGCCGGCACGCTGCTGATCGTGTGCGGCGACGTGCAGCAGATCAACTCCGTGCTGGGTGCGGGCGTCTGACGCTCCGGATCCGGTGAGGGCGAGGGGCGGGGCGGGCCGTGGGCCGGCCCCGCTGAAGCCCGGAGCGCGGTCGGCCGTACGTCCGTCCTCGTACGCACCGGCGTGACGCACGTACCGGCGCGGGAGGTCAGCGCGCGGCGGTACGGCGCAGGGCGTCGGCCGCACCGCCGCCGGTGTGCAGGGCGAAGGGGGAGAACTCGGCCGAGGTGTCGCCGAGCCGCTGGGGCCGCGAGTCCGAACTGGGCTGTCGGCCGCCCCGGCCTTCCCCCAGGACCTGCCATCCTTCGCGGGTCAGCGTGATGTACGCGCCGCAGCGCAGCCCGTGCAGGGTGCAGGCGTCGCGGAGCCCCCACATCCAGGCCCCGTCCTCCTCGGTCCACTGCTCGTCGCCCTCGCGGCAGTAGAGCAGCACCGCGGTCCGGACCGGGGTCCGGCGCCGCAGGTCGTGGGGGAGGACCCGGCGGAGCCGGGACAGCAGGGCATTGCGGTAGTCCCAGCCGTCGGCCGAGGCCGACCGCTGCACGAAGGAAGCGCTCGCCACGAGCCGGTCCTCCGGGTCGAGGACGGCGATCACCGCGGTGGACGGGACGGGGCTGTGCCGCGAGTGCAGCCCGCTGACGACCTCGCGCGGATTGCGCAGGAGCGGGATGCCGGCGGCCGTCCACTCCTCGGGTTCCAGTCGTCTGCCGTGCCGGTGGGAACCGCCGGTGGCCGTTGTCAGGGACGTGGTCGAGGGCGGGGCGAATCCGAAGGTCACGGTCCTCCCTTCGGGTACACGCCCGCGGGGCGGGCACGGCTGGAGTGTGGGCGCGCCGCAGCACGGCCCAGGAGAGTGCCGGGGAGCCGAGCGGGAGCACTCCGATTCTCGCGTGGCTCCGGAGGATGCGGCAACGAGCAATTGAGGCAGCCGACCGGAATTCGCCGGTATGCCGTTCATATCCTTGCCCCGTCACACCGGAAATGACGCATCTGGCTACGGCTGGACTGCCAGTACCAGGGGGAACACCTGCTTCGCCCCCGCCCGTCGGAGCAGCCGGGCGGCCACGGCGAGGGTCCATCCGCTCTCCGCCCGGTCGTCCACGAGGAGTACCGGTCCTGCTGCTTGCGCCAGTGTCGCAGCGAGGGCCGGGGGGACGGTCAGGGCTTGGTGGAGCCCCCGGACGCGCTGGGCGCTGTTCGAGGAGGGCAGGCCGAACTCCGGTACCTGGTCCGTGTACGCGATCGTCCCGAGCAGTGGCATCCGTCCGACCTCCGCGATCCGCGCGGCCAGCGACCCGACGAGCTGGGGGCGGCCGCGCGAGGGCAGGGCGACCACTCCCACGGGACGGGCGGGCGCGTCGGGCGCCCCCGAGGCCCAACCGCCGGGCCCCCGCGCCCAGTCGGCGAGCACGGCCACGACGGCCTGGGCCACATCGTCCGGAATCGGCTGGTCGGGGGTCTGGGGGGAGAGCATCGGACGCAGCCGGTTGCCCCAGCCGATGTCGGACAGCCGGCCCAGGGCGCGGCCGGTGGAGGCCTGTTCCCCCGCGGGGATGCGGCCCTTGAGGTCGACCCCTACCGCCGCGAGCCCGGTCGGCCACATCTTGCGCGGCTCCAGCTCGACGCCGGGACGGCCGAGTTCGCCGCGCGCGGTGTCCAGCGCGATGGACGACACGTCGACGGTGAACCGGGCTCCGGCGCAGTTGTCGCATCGGCCGCAGGGCGCGGCCTCCTCGTCGTCGAGCTGACGGCGCAGGAACTCCATCCGGCATCCGGTGGCCGCCGCGTAGTCGCGCATCGCCTGCTGCTCGGCGGCACGCTGACGGGCCACCCAGGCGTAGCGCTCGGCGTCGTAGGCCCACGGCTCGCCCGTGGAGGTCCAGCCGCCCTTCACCCGGTGCACGGCGCCGTCCACGTCGAGGACCTTGAGCATCGTCTCGAGCCGGGTCCGGCGCAGGTCGACCAGCGGCTCCAGGGCGGGCAGCGACAGCGGCCTGCCGGCCTGGGCCAGGACGTCCAGGGTGCGGCGGACCTGCTCCTCCGGCGGGAAGGCCACGGAGGCGAAGTACTGCCAGATCGCCTCGTCCTCGCGGCCTGGGAGGAGCAGCACCTCGGCGTGCTCCACGCCTCGGCCGGCGCGGCCGACCTGCTGGTAGTAGGCGATCGGGGAGGACGGCGAGCCCAGGTGCACCACGAAGCCGAGGTCGGGCTTGTCGAAGCCCATGCCCAGGGCGGAGGTGGCCACCAGTGCCTTGACCCGGTTGGCCTGGAGGTCGTCCTCGGCCTGCTGGCGGTCGGCGTTCTCGGTCTTGCCGGTGTACGAGGAGACCGTGTGGCCGCGGTGGCGCAGGTACGCGGTGACCTCCTCGGCCGCCGCGACGGTCAGCGTGTAGATGATCCCGGAACCGGGCAGCTCCGTGAGGTGGTCGGCGAGCCAGGCCAGCCGGTGCGCCGCGTCGGGCAGCGTCAGCACGGCCAGGCTCAGGCTCTCGCGGTCCAGCGGGCCGCGCAGCACCAGCGCGTCCGTACCCGCTCCGGTGCCGAGCTGTTCGGCGACGTCCGCGGTCACGCGGGCATTGGCCGTGGCGGTCGTGGCCAGCACCGGGACGCCCGGCGGGAGGTCGGCCAGCATGGTGCGCAGCCGCCGGTAGTCGGGACGGAAGTCGTGGCCCCAGTCGGAGATGCAGTGGGCCTCGTCCACCACGAGCAGGCCGGTGGCGGCGGAGAGCTTCGGGAGCACCTGGTCGCGGAAGTCGGGGTTGTTGAGCCGCTCGGGGCTGACCAGCAGGACGTCGACCTCACCTGCGGCGACCTCGGCCTGGATGCCCTCCCATTCCTCGGGATTGGCCGAATTGATGGTGCGGGCGCGGATGCCGGCCCGGGCTGCGGCTTCGACCTGATTGCGCATCAGCGCGAGGAGCGGTGAGACGATCACGGTGGGGCCGGCGCCGCTCGCCCGCAGCAGCGAGGTGGCGACGAAGTAGACGGCGGACTTGCCCCAGCCGGTGCGCTGCACCACGAGCGCCCGCCGCTTGTGCGCGACGAGGGCCTCGATCGCCAGCCACTGGTCCTCGCGCAGCCGAGCGGTGCCCGTGGGGTCGCCCACGAGGCGGGCGAGGACGGAGTCGGCAGAGGACCTCAGGTCTGGGTTCATGCCCCCATGCAACCCGATGCCTGTGACATCGCGCGAATGCTGCCCCGCCGCTGGGGAAATTGAAGCGTCAACAGTTATCCACAGGGGTTTCCGGATCCGATCACGCACGGGACCTTCGGGACATGACGAACAACCACGAACCAAGCACCCCGTCCGTCCGGCCTTCCACTGCCGCGACCGGATCCGTCGCCGGCCCGCAGATCACCCTGCGCAGCCCGGCCGAGCTGGCCGACGCGCTGCCCTACATGCTCGGATTCCACCCCACCGACTCCCTCGTCATGGTCGCCGTGCACGGCGAGGGCGGACGCTTCGGAGGGCGCCTGCGCGTCGGCATCCCCGCCGGTCCCGCGGAGTGGGACGACACCGCCCGGCAGGTCGCCGACACCCTCGTCCGCGGCAGCGAACGGCGCGGCGGCAAGCCCGACGGCATCGTCGTCTTCCTCTGCCAGGACCCGGCCGGGGAAGAGAGCGCCCAGCGCGTGATGACCCGGCTGCGGCCGTTCGCCCAGCGGATCCGGCTGGCCTGCGGCGCACTCGACGTGCCCGTTCTGGAGGCCCTGTGCCTCTCCGGCGGCCGCTACTGGTCCTACAGCTGCCCCGACGAGCGCTGCTGCCCGGCCGAGGGGCGCCCGCTGGCCGCGGTCGGCACCTCGGTGATGGCCGCGGCGGCCACCTTCGCGGGACTCCAGGTCCGGGGTTCCCTCAAGGAGATCGAGGGCCGGCTGGCACCCCTGCGCGGCGCCGCGGCCGAGGAGATGGAGTCGGCCCTGGACCGGGCGGCCGCCGCCCTGGTGCCGAAGATCCTCGACGGGGCGACCAGGGAGGAGGTAGGCGCGCAGACCATCGCCCTGGCCCGGGCCCTGATGCAGCGCATGACCCTCGCCCCGCCCGGCGAAGCGGGCCCCTTCGCCGATGACCGGGACGACGCACTGCTCGGCCACGACGAGGCCGCGTCACTGATCCTCGGGCTCCAGGACCGCGAGATCCGCGACGTCGCCGCCGAATGGATGGAGCACGAGGAGGCCGCCCCCGCGTTGCGCCTGTGGCGCGCCCTGGCCCGTCGCTGCGTCGGGGCCTACGGAGAGCATGCGGCGGCCCCGCTGACCCTCGCCGGCTGGGTCTCCTGGTCCACCGGGGACGAACCGACCGCCCGGATCGCCCTGGGGATGGCCCTGCGGGCGGACGCCGACTACCGCTTCGCCCAACTGCTCCACCACGCCTGCAACGAGGGCATCGACCCCGAGGGGCTGCGGCAGTGCCTGCGCGAGGAACGACGGCGGCGCGAGCCCCGGCGCGGGCGCAGGGCCGCGACCACCCGCCCGCCGGGCCGCCGGGGACGGACGGGTGCCCGCCGCGAGTCCCGCCGCGCAGCCGGGAGCGGACAGTGAGCCCCCGTCGGCACCGCGAGCGGTGCACCTCACCCTGGCCCCGGAGCTCGCCGTCAGGGCCCCACAGGGCCCTGGGAGCGGCCTTACGGAGCTTGCTCCGCCCCGGGCACGACCGGCCGGGGCCCGTGACCCCGGCGGGGGTGGGGGCGTTCAGCTGGGGGGTGGTGGGGGCCCGGCCGCGCCGCCGCCCAGCTGAACCGACCGGAGCGCAGACAAGGCGACGCATGTCTCACCCCGCACCTTCCCGCCCGCCCGGCGTCGGCGTACCCGCCGCCCGCAGGCCCGAGCTGCCACCCGTACACGGCGCCGTCATCTGTCTCGCCGCGCCGTCCCTGGTGATCTCGCCCGAGGACGGCCAGCTCACCGGGCGGGGAATCGACGGGATCTACCGGTCGGGGCGCAGGCTGCTCTCCCGCTGCGTACTGCGCGTCGCAGGCCGGGACCCGGTCGCGGTGCAGGCGCGCAGCCTCGGCGCCGACCGGGCCGCCTTCACCGCGACGGTGCGCACCGGCGCCGAGCCGGGCCCGGACCCCGACATCGGCGTGGAGCGCGTCCGGCACGCGGACGGCACCGAGCGGATCACGCTGCGCAGTTTCGCGGCGCGGCCCGCACGCCTGGCCGTGGAGGTCTCGCTCGGTACGGACCTGGCCGAACTGGCCGCGGTGGTCGCCGGCCGGGCCGGACCCGAACTGTCCGCCGGGGTGCACGCCGCAGGACTGCGCTGGAGCAGCGGGGAGACCCAGGCCGTCACCGTGGCCGAACCGGCGCCCGACGATGCGCTGGCCTCCGTCGGACTGCTGCGCTGGCAGCTCGAGCTCGCCCCAGGAGAGTCCCGCACCATCGAGCTGCGCACCACACAGGACCGCACCGCGCGCGCTCCGGCCGGGCAGGTGGCCAACCGCCTGGCCGACGCCCGCGCCGAAGCGGACGATCCGAGGGCCGAGAGGTGGTTCCGGACCAGCGTCGAAGACCTGGGGGCCCTGCTGTTGCGGGACCCCGGGGACCCGGCCGACGCCTACGCCGCGGCGGGGGCGCCGTGGCGCCTGGGGCTGGCCCCCGCCGAGGCCCTGTGGGCCGCCAGGATGGCGCTGCCGCTCGGCACCGGGCTGGCCGCGGCCACCCTGCGCATCCTGGCCCGGACCCAGCGGGAGGGAAGCGGCCCCGAAGCCGGGATGATCCCCGGACCGCTGCGCGGGGCGGGCCCCCAGCTGCCCCCGGGCTGCACCGGCACGGAGGCGACGCTCGCCTTCCCCGCGGTGCTCGCCGAGGCCCGGCTCTGGGGGTTGCCGGAGGACGAGGTGGCCCGGCTGCTCCCGGCTGCCGAGCGCTGCCTCGGCTGGCTGCGCACCGCGCTGGGGGAGGACGGCTTCCTGGCCGATCCGGACCCCGGGCCGCGGCGCTGCGAGACCCAGGCCCACGCCCACCGTGCGGCGCTGCTCGGAGCGGAACTCCTCGAGGGATGCGGCCTGGAGGGTGCCGAGGAATGGCGGGAGCGCGCGGCCGCACTGGCGGAGCGGTTCCGGGCCGGGTTCTGGATCGACGGACCCGACGGGGGCCGGCCGGCGGCCGCCCTGCATCCCGACGGGCGTCCGCTGCCCCGGCTGACCGGGGCCGCCGCCCACCTGCTCGACACGGGGCTGCTCGGCGGCGGACGCTCCGCCCGGGGCCTGCTGGACAAGGCCCGCACCGAGCAGCTCGCCCGGCTGCTCGGAGCCCCCGGCATGGATTCCGGCTGGGGACTGCGGAGCATGGCGGTCCGGGAGCCCGGCCACAACCCGTTCGGCCACCGCTCCGGCGCGGTGCGCGCCCACGAGAGCGCCGTCGCGGTGGCCGGCCTGGCGCAGGGCGGCTTCGAGAAGGAGGCCGCAGCCCTGGCCCGAGGACTGCTGGACGCGGCGGAGACCTTCGGGTACCGCCTGCCGGAGATGTACGCGGCCGAGCAGCGCACGGCCGGCAGCGCCCCGCTGCCGCACCCGGCGGCCTGCCGCCCCGCCGCGGTGGCCGCGGCGGCCGGGATCCACGTACTGACCGCCCTGGCGGGGATCCGTCCCGACGCCCCCGCCGGGACGGTCGCCCTGGTGCCCCTGCCCGGGGCGCCCCTCGGGGCGCTGCGCCTGTCGGGCCTGCGGGTGTCGGGGGAGCCGTTCGCCGTCCGCATCAGCAGGCTCGGTCTCGGCATGGTGGAGGAGGCGGCGGATGCGCTCCAGCTGGGAGGCTAGTGCTGTGACCGGAAAGGTCCACCAGGACTCCGGATCACGTCCTCCAAGGTCACGAAAGCGCTGTTTATCGTCAGGCAGACGACTATGATCGCGGCATGTCGCCCTACGACCCGTCGGCCTATCCGCCCTTCGCCGTCACCGTCGACCTGGTCGTGCTCACCGTTCGGCGCCATGCGCTCTGTGCGCTGGTCGTCCGTCGGGGTGAGCAGCCGTTCCAGGGGCGCTGGGCGCTGCCCGGCGGCTTCGTCCGCGGGGACGAGGACCTTGCGGCGGCCGCGGCCCGGGAGCTGTCCGAGGAGACCGGGCTGTGCGCGCACGACCCCGCCGTCCCCGACGGGGGCAACGGGGCGCACCTCGAACAGCTGGCGACCTACGGCGATCCGAAACGTGATCCGCGGATGCGCGTCGTCAGCGTGGCGCACCTGGTGCTGGCTCCGGACCTGCCGGCTCCCCGGGCGGGCGGTGACGCGAACAGCGCGCGCTGGGCCCCCGTCGACGAGCTCCTGGCCGCGGACGAGGCCCAGACCGCCGCGGGGCTCGCCTTCGACCACGCCCGGATCCTCGCCGACGGCGTGGAGCGGGCCCGGTCGAAGATCGAGTACTCCTCCCTGGCCACCGCCTTCTGCCCTCCGGAGTTCACCGTCGGAGAGCTGCGCCGGGTGTACGAGGCGGTCTGGGGCGTGGCCCTGGACCCGCGGAACTTCCACCGCAAGGTCACCGGGACCCCCGGGTTCCTCGTACCGGCCGGGGGAACGACGACCCGTCAGGGCGGACGTCCCGCGCAGCTGTTCCGTGCAGGAGGGGCGACCCTGCTCAACCCGCCGATGCTGCGGCCGGAAGTCTGACCCCCCGGCACCCCCTCCCGGCCCTGCTCCTGCCCCTCCTCCCGATCCGGCACCGGCCCTGGTGCCGCGGCCGACGGCAATACGGGTGCACCGACGGACCGGTTGCGCCGAAAATCGGACATATCGCGTTATCTTGCTTGGGGAACTCACCCTGCCGCAGAGCGGTCTCACCCCCCGCGAGAGAAGCGATGCTCCAGGCAATCGGACTCACCAGCACACCCCGTCGAGGGGCCTCGCCCCGAGTGGACGACCTCACCTTCGAGGCCCGCCCCGGCAGCGTGACCGCGCTGCTCGGCGAGCCAGGTTCGGGCAGGACGACCGCGCTGCGGCTCATGCTCGAACTCGAACCGGGCCGCGGCGTCACGTACTTCCGAGGCCGGCCGCTCCACCGGATCCCGTACCCCGGCCGTGAGGTCGGCGTGCTGCTCGGCGACGTTCCCGGCAATCCGTCGCGGACCGTCCGCAACCAGCTGCGGATGCTCTGCGCCGCCGCCGGGGTGCCGGCCTCACGGGCCGACACCATGCTCGAGGTCGTCGGCATCGCGGGCCTGCGGGACCAGCGGCTCGGTTCGCTCTCGCTCGGCATGGAGCGCCGGGTGGCGCTGGCGGCGGCCCTGCTCGCCGACCCGTGCACCCTGCTCCTGGACGAGCCCGGCGCCGGGCTCTCCCCCCGCGAGAGCGGCTGGCTGCACGGGCTGTTGCGCGGTCACGCCTCCCTCGGCGGCGCGGTGCTCTTCACCACCGGCGACGCCAAGGAGGCCGCACGCAGCGCGGACCGCGTCGTCAGCATCGAAGCGGGCCGGCTCGTCGCCGACCAGGACGCTGCCGACTTCGCCCGGACCCGGCTGCGCCCCAGGGTCGCCGTGCGCACCCCGCACGCCGCCCGGCTGGCCGACGTACTGGGCCGGGAGGCGCGGGCCGCCCAGCGGGCCGTGGAGATCGTCGAGGAGAGCGGCAGCCGCCTCTCCGTGTACGGGAGCAACTGCGCCGAGGTCGGTGAAGCGGCCTTCCGCCACGGCGTGCTGGTCCATCAGCTCGCCGACGAGACCGGTGACGCCGGTGCACCGGTGTCCGGCGTCCCGCACGCCCGCGCCCGGGCCCTGCCCGTCACCGCGGGAGCCTGCGACGCGCCCTCGGGCGAAGCCTCCGGCGAGGCGGACGGCGGCCGGTCGCTGCGCCGCGACCGCCGTGGCCCCGCCTCCGTGGTGCGCCGGGTCGGCGGGCCGCTGCGGCCGCTCCGCTACGAGCTGCTGCGGATCTTCGGCACTGCCACGCCCGTCCTCACCGCGGCCCTCGTCGTCGTCGCCTCCGTCGTCACGGCCCTGATCCTGGCCCGGGCCGGCCAGACCCCGCAGAACCGGCTGCTCGCCGCCTGGCCGGAGCTGCTGCCGCTGCCGCCCGCCGCCCTCGGCGCGGGGCTGCTCGGCGCCCTGGCCTTCGGTGAGGAGTACCGCTACCCGGCGCTCGCCGCCGACCGCGGCACCGTCCCGCGCCGGATGGGGCTGCTCGCCGCCAAGCTCGGCGTCTGCGCCGCCCTCGCACTGTCGCTCGGCGCGCTGACCGTGGCCGCGGACGCCGGAGCCCTGGCGCTGGTCTTCGACAGCGGCCCGCCGCGCACCCCGGTGGAGTGGCTGTCCCCGGCCGTGAGCTGGGCGGGCCTGCTGGTCGGCTGCGCCTGGGCCGGAGTGCTCGCCTCCGGCGTCTTCCGGTCCGCCACCGCGGGACTGGCCGCGGTGCTCGCCGTACCGGTCATGGTGGTTCCCCTGGTGCGCAAGGCACTGGACGGTCCCTCCGCGTACCCCACCACCGGACTCGCGTCCCGGCTGCGCGGCCTGGCCTGGGCGCAGTGGCCCCCGGAGGCGGACCGCATCGTCCTCGGGGCCCTGCGGGTGATGGCCCAACCCGTGGGCACCGCGCTGGTGTTGTCGCTGATGGTCCTGTTGTGCGCCTATGGGTTCACCGGACTGCGCAGTCGCGTCCGTTGGTGATCGTTCCGGTGCGGGACGAGGCTGGGTGGGACCGTTGAAGTCCACCTCGCGTGAAGCGGACCGCAAGTCCCCGTAAAAGGCCCGGTTCTTTACGATAAGTCGTCAATTGCGTAGGTGGCACCGATCACCCTTTCGTGTGCTTTTCACCAAAGACCTCAAGGGTCATGGAGGCACGGCCGACAAAGGATTCGTGAGTACCCTTGCGCACACCATGATGACCGCCGCCCGCCACGCCGACTCCGGCCTCGCCGGCCCGGGCGAACTCGACCGCTACCCCTTCGCGGAGACCCCCGGGTCCGAGCGGGGCGGAGCGCCCCACTGGGACGGCGCCGACGTGGAGTTGAGCCGGGTCGGCCGCCGCGCCGCCGGCAGCCGTGGCCGCGGACTGCACGGCCAACTCGTCCAGCAGCTCGGCCAGATGATCGTTTCCGGCGACCTCGGTGCCGACCGCCCGCTGGTGCCGGAGGAGATCGGCCAGCGATTCGAGGTCTCCCGTACGGTCGTCCGCGAATCCCTGCGGGTCCTGGAGGCCAAGGGCCTCGTCAGCGCCCGCCCCAACGTCGGCACCCGGGTGCGGCCCGTCGCCGACTGGAACCTGCTCGACCCCGACATCATCGAGTGGCGCGCCTTCGGCCCCCAGCGCGACGACCAGCGCCGCGAACTGGGCGAGCTGCGCTGGACCATCGAACCGCTCGCCGCCCGCCTTGCCGCCGGCCACGGACGCCCCGACATCCAGCAGCGCCTCGCCGACATGGTCGAGATCATGGGCCACGCCCTCGGCCAGGGCGACGCGATCACCTTCGCGCGGGCCGACAACGAATTCCACGCCCTCCTCATCCAGGTCGCGGGCAACCGCATGCTGGAGCACCTCTCCGGCATCGTCTCCGCGGCCCTCCAGGTGTCCGGCAGCCCCATCACGGCCTGCGACCGCCCGAGCGAGGCCGGCGTCGCCCACCACGCGCGGATGGTCGAGGCGCTCGCCGCCGGCGACGCGACGGGTGCGGAGAACGCCATGCGACAGCTCCTGACGGTGCATCCGGAGGTCGAGCGCGTGGTGCCCGCCCCGCGCGAGCACTGACGGGCGTACGCGCGGGGGCGCGGGGGTGCACGACATGTCGCCGGGCCCGGTCGGGTCCGGCGACACCGGCGTGTGGAGCCGTACGCGGCTCCGGCCCGGGAAGCCCCTCCCGCCCGGGGCCGCGGCCGCGCCGTCACCGCGCCGCTGCCGTGCCGGCGCAGTGCCCGGGCCCCGTGGTCGCGGGGCGGCGCGCGAACCACGCGTATGGCCGTATGCCGGGCATTGGCGCATACGGGGTGTGACTCGGGCCACGAAGATTGGGCGTAACGCTCTGCGAGGTCACGCGATGACCTAAGAGGTGATGGCCGACGGAGGGAAGACAGCAGCCCTTGGGGGTGCTGTGCAGCTCCCCGGCCCCCGCTCGCGCCCCCGGCCCATCCCCAGTCGGTGGTCGTCGGCTCCGGTCCAGCACCACCAGGCCCGGCGTCGGAAGCCGTTCCCATCGTTCCGAGAGGTTGTTCGTGTCGGCCAGCACATCCCGTACGCTCCCGCCGGAGATCGCCGATTCCGAGTCTGTGATGGCGCTCATCGAGCGGGGCAAGGCCGAGGGGCAGATCGCCGGCGATGACGTGCGTCGGGCCTTCGAGGCTGACCAGATTCCTGCGACCCAGTGGAAGAATGTTCTGCGCAGCCTCAACCAGATCCTCGAGGAAGAGGGTGTGACGCTGATGGTCAGTGCCGCGGAGTCGCCCAAGCGCACCACCCGCAAGAGCGTCGCAGCGAAGAGCCCCGCCAAGCGGACGGCCACGAAGACCGTCACGGCGAAGACGACGGCAGCGCAGCCCGCCACCACCAGCACTCCGGCCGCCGAGGTCACTGCGGCCGGGACGGCGGACGCGGAGGCCGTGGACGCCCTCGCGGACGAGGCCGGGACCGAGCCCGCAGCCAAGAAGACCGCGGCCAGGAAGACGGCGGCGAAGAAGGCCGCTCCGGCCCGCAAGACCGCGGCCAAGAAGACCGCGGCGAAGAAGACCGCCTCCAAGAAGGACGCCGACGAGGGCGACGACGAGAGCTCGGACGAGGGTCCGGAGGCCGCGAAGTCCGAGTCCGACGATGAGGAGGAGGGCGGGGAGAACAAGGGCTTCGTCATCTCCGACGACGAGGACGACGCCCCTGCCCAGCAGGTGGTCGTCGCCGGAGCCACCGCCGACCCCGTCAAGGACTACCTCAAGCAGATCGGCAAGGTCCCCCTCCTCAACGCGGAGCAGGAGGTCGAGCTCGCCAAGCGCATCGAGGCCGGACTCTTCGCCGAGGACAAGCTGGCGAACTCCGACAAGCTCGCGCCCAAGCTCAAGCGCGAACTGGAGATCATCGCCGAGGACGGCCGCCGCGCCAAGAACCACCTGCTGGAGGCCAACCTCCGCCTCGTGGTCTCCCTCGCCAAGCGCTACACCGGCCGCGGCATGCTCTTCCTGGACCTGATCCAGGAGGGCAACCTGGGTCTGATCCGCGCGGTCGAGAAGTTCGACTACACCAAGGGCTACAAGTTCTCCACGTACGCGACGTGGTGGATCCGGCAGGCGATCACCCGCGCCATGGCCGACCAGGCCCGCACCATCCGCATCCCGGTGCACATGGTCGAGGTCATCAACAAGCTGGCCCGCGTGCAGCGCCAGATGCTCCAGGACCTGGGCCGCGAGCCCACCCCGGAGGAGCTGGCCAAGGAACTCGACATGACCCCCGAGAAGGTCATCGAGGTCCAGAAGTACGGCCGCGAGCCGATCTCCCTGCACACGCCGCTCGGCGAGGACGGCGACAGCGAGTTCGGTGACCTCATCGAGGACTCCGAGGCCGTGGTCCCGGCCGACGCCGTGAGCTTCACGCTCCTGCAGGAGCAGCTGCACTCGGTGCTCGACACGCTCAGCGAGCGCGAGGCCGGCGTGGTGTCGATGCGCTTCGGCCTCACGGACGGCCAGCCGAAGACCCTCGACGAGATCGGCAAGGTCTACGGAGTCACGCGCGAGCGCATCCGCCAGATCGAGTCCAAGACGATGTCGAAGCTGCGTCACCCGTCCCGTTCCCAGGTCCTGCGCGACTACCTGGACTGACCGGCACGGGGCGGTGCGCCGGTGGCCGCGCGGGTGCGCACGGCCACCGGGCATCCCACTCTGGGTGGAGTCATGCACACTCAGAGTCAGGAGGCCTCATGCGTCGTCCCTTTGCCCGTGTCTTGGCGGGCGCGCTGACCCTGGTGGCGGGAGCGGCCGCGGCGCCGCTGGCCCAGATGCCGCAGGCAGCCGCGGACAGCGTGGTGATCGGCGGGAAGCCGGTGAAGGTGGCCGACAGCCCCTGGGTCGTGGCCCTCGCCAGCCGTGACCGGTTCGGGGGTACGCGGGGCGGGCAGTTCTGCGGGGGCGTGATCGTGGCCCCGACCAAGGTGCTCACCGCGGCCCACTGCCTGGCTCCCCAGGTGCTGGGCGGTCCGGTCGAGTCCGTCGCGGACTTCCGGGTGATCGCCGGACGTACGGAGCTCGGTGCGGCCGACGGCCGGGAGATCCCCGTGCGCGGGGCCCGGGTGAACCCTGCCTACGATCCGCGGAGCAATGCCGGGGACCTGGCCGTACTGGAGCTGGACGAGGCCGTACCGGCCCACTACGTCCTGCCCATGGCCGGGACGGGTCATCCCGCCTACGCGGCGGGCACGGGCGCGGCCGTCTACGGATGGGGCGACACCAGCGGTTTCGGTGACTACGCGTACGCGCTGCGGGCGGCACAGGTGACGGTCCTGGCGGACGAGGTCTGCGGGCGGGCCTACCCGGGGGACGCCGACGGGCAGTACCGGGCCGACTCCATGGTGTGCGCGGGGGACGACGGGGGCGGCAAGGACGCCTGCCAGGGGGACAGCGGGGGTCCGCTCGTCGCCCAGGGCCGGCTCATCGGCCTGGTGTCGTGGGGGCGCGGCTGCGGGCGGGCCGACAGCCCGGGGGTGTACACGCGCATCGCGCCGCTCGCCGGCTTCGTGACGGGCCCGGAGAGGGCCGCGCAGCCGCCAGGGGTCCAGGACACCGCGCGGGGCCCTGCGAGGGGCTCCGGGCCCGGTGCATGGCCCGTGCAGGGGCATCGCACGCGATAGCCGGGGTTCCCTGACGGGTCCGGACATGAGGACGGGCGGCTTCCCTGGGTCTCAGGGAAGCCGCCCGTCGACCGGCCTGGCCGGTCCTGGCTCGTCGGATGCGAGGTGCAGGCCTGTGTCAGCGGTCCTCGGGTTCGGCATTGGCAGCCGGAGCGGACGTGAGCCGCTCGGTCTCATCCTGTATTTCCGCGGCGATCTTCTTGAGTTCCGGCTCGAACTTGCGACCGTGGTGGGCGCAGAAGAGCAGTTCACCGCCGCTCAGCAGGACGACGCGCAGATATGCCTGGGCGCCGCAACGGTCGCATCGGTCAGCGGCCGTCAGCGGGGTCGCGGGTGTCAGAACAGTAGTCACGTCGCCTCTTCTCTAGCTCGACGAGCTGTCGTACCAGGGTCAACATCCAACCAGGCCGAAAACGTTCCCGCTCGCGGCTTTTCCTCGAAACTTCCTTCCGAAGCTGGCCGGCTGTTGCCGGTTGGCGGCGAAGGAGCCGTATTGCGTTGCTTTACGGTTTCGCGTTGTCAGTCGTTCGCATCTTGCAGTTCCATCCTCCCCGGCGTGAGTGCCAGGTTGTTCATGAGGACGTGCCCGAACCCTAAATGGTTCATGCCTCGAAGGGAACGTGATGTTTGCTTCACCCTCTCGGGCGATCGAACATCCGTGCGGATCTGCACTACGCTGGTGAACCGCGAGGGTGGCGTTGCATCGGCTCTACCAGGCCTCGGTACCCTTCGACCGGCACCCGAGCCACCCCTGAGCCCGACAGGGCCAGAAAAGAAATTCAGCGAGGAGCGAACTGCGTGACCGCCGACACGTCCGTGCCTTCCAGCGCGCTGCTGTCCGGAGCAGACCGGGACGGTTCCAACTACACCGCGCGGCACCTGCTCGTCCTCGAGGGCCTCGAGGCCGTCCGCAAGCGCCCCGGCATGTATATCGGTTCCACCGACAGCAGGGGCCTCATGCACTGCCTGTGGGAGATCATCGACAATTCCGTCGACGAGGCCCTGGGCGGCTACTGTGACCACATCGAGGTGATCCTCCACGAGGACGCTTCCGTCGAGGTCCGGGACAACGGCCGCGGCATCCCCGTGGACGTCGAGCCCAAGACCGGTCTGTCGGGCGTCGAGGTCGTCATGACCAAGCTGCACGCGGGCGGCAAGTTCGGCGGCGGCTCGTACGCGGCCTCCGGCGGCCTGCACGGCGTGGGCGCCTCCGTGGTCAACGCGCTCTCCGCCCGCCTGGACGTCGAGGTCGACCGCAACAGCTCGACGCACGCGATCAGCTTCCGCCGCGGCGTCCCCGGCATGTTCACCGAGCAGGGCCCCGACAGCCCCTTCGACCCCGCCAACGGCCTGCGCAAGACCAAGCGCGTGGCCAAGGGCCGCACCGGCACCCGCATCCGCTACTGGGCCGACCGCCAGATCTTCCTCAAGGACGCCCGCCTCGGCCTGGAGACGCTCTACCAGCGCGCCCGCCAGACCGCCTTCCTGGTGCCCGGGCTGACCCTGGTCGTCCGCGACGAGCGGGGCATCGACGGCGCCGGCAAGACCGAGGAGACCTTCCGCTTCGACGGAGGCATCAGCGAGTTCTGCGAGTACCTCACCCAGGACAAGGCCGTCTGCGACGTCCAGCGCCTGACCGGCACGGGCACCTTCAAGGAGACCGTCCCGGTCCTCGACGACCGCGGCCACATGACCCCCACCGAGGTCACCCGCGAGCTCGGCGTCGACATCGCCCTGCGCTGGGGCACGGGGTACGAGACCAACGTCAAGTCCTTCGTGAACATCATCGCCACCCCCAAGGGCGGCACCCACGTCTCCGGCTTCGAGCGTTCGGTCGCCAAGACCGTGAACGAGGTGCTGCGCTCCGCCAAGCTGCTGCGCGTGGCCGAGGACGACGTGGTCAAGGACGACGCGATGGAGGGCATGACGGCCGTCGTCACCGTCCGCCTCGCCGAGCCGCAGTTCGAGGGCCAGACCAAGGAGGTGCTGGGCACCTCGGCCGCCACCCGGATCGTCTCCGCCGTGGTCGCCAAGGAGCTCAAGGCCTTCCTGACCTCGACCAAGCGCGACGACAAGCAGCAGGCCCGCGCCGTGATGGAGAAGATCGTCGCGGCCGCCCGGACCCGGATCGCGGCCCGCCAGCACAAGGACGCCCAGCGCCGCAAGACGGCGCTGGAGTCCTCCTCGCTGCCCGCCAAGCTGGCCGACTGCCGCAGCGACGACGTGGACCGCAGCGAGCTCTTCATCGTCGAGGGGGACTCCGCCCTCGGTACGGCCAAGCTCGCCCGGAACTCCGAATTCCAGGCACTCCTGCCGATCCGCGGCAAGATCCTCAACGTCCAGAAGTCCTCGGTCTCGGACATGCTCAAGAACACCGAGTGCGGGGCGATCATCCAGGTCATAGGGGCCGGCTCGGGCCGTACCTTCGACATCGACGCCGCGCGCTACGGGAAGATCGTCCTGCTCGTCGACGCCGATGTGGACGGCGCGCACATCCGCTGCCTGCTGCTCACCCTCTTCCAGCGGTACATGCGGCCGATGGTCGAGGCGGGCCGGGTCTTCGCGGCCGTCCCGCCGCTGCACCGGATCGAGCTGGTCCAGCCGAAGAAGGGGCAGGACAAGTACGTCTACACGTACTCGGACAACGAGCTGCGCCAGACCCTGCTGGAGTACCAGCGCAAGAACATCCGCTACAAGGACTCGATCCAGCGGTACAAGGGCCTCGGCGAGATGGACGCGGACCAGCTGGCGGAGACCACCATGGACCCCCGCTTCCGCACCCTGCGCCGGATCAACATCGGCGACCTCGACTCGGCCGAGCAGGTCTTCGACCTGCTCATGGGCAATGAGGTGGCCCCGCGCAAGGAGTTCATCACCAGCTCCGCGGCGACCCTGGACCGTTCGCGCATCGACGCCTGACCGGCACGGACGACCGTCGGCCCCGGGGAGCGCGCTCCCCGGGGCCGTGGCATGCGGTCCTGCTGCCACGGACCGGCGCGACGGCACACCGCTGCCGTTCACTCCATCACCTGAAGGAGTGAAGAGCACCGGGACACCAGTCCGGAAACCGTCCATTCCGCACATCCTTGTGGGCACGCGGCCAATGCGGCGGCGGACAAGGAGAGTTCGGTGGACAAGCACGAAGGTCCCGATGCCGGAACGATCCGGCTGAGCGACCCCTGGTACGACGCGCTCGCCGTCGGCTGGGGCGAGGGAGAGGAAACGTCCCCGCCGCGCCCGGCCCCCGACGGCCGGCCCGCACCCGGCGCGTCCGACATCTACCTGGAAGTGCAGCGCAGCGCGGCCTTCCAGGAGGTCCGCAGCCGCTACCGAAGGTTCGTGATCCCCGCGACCGCCGGTTTCCTCCTCTGGTACGTCGCCTACGTGGTCGCCGCCACCGCGGCGCCCGGCCTGATGGCCCGGCCGGTGGTGGGCGCGGTCAACGTGGCCCTGCTGGCGGGGCTCGGCCAGTTCCTCAGCACCTTCCTGCTGACCTGGGCCTACGCACGGCACGCCCGGCTGCGCCGGGACCGGGCCGCCCTCGACCTGCGCTGGACCGTCTACGAGCAGGAGCAGGTCCGCCGGGCGGACGGCGGGGAGCGCAACCGCTCCGCCAGGGGGGCGGGCCGGTGACCTCCGAGCACCAGAGCCTCGCGCTGATCCTGTTCAGCCTCTTCATCGCCGTCACCCTCGGCATCACCACCTGGGTCAGCCGCAACCGGCACGGCTCGGCGGAGGAGTTCTATGCGGGCGGGAGGCTGTTCTCCCCGCTGGAGAACGGTTTCGCCATCGCGGGCGACTACATGTCGGCCGCGTCCTTCCTCGGGATCTCCGGTCTGATCGCCCTCTTCGGCTATGACGGCCTGCTGTATTCGGTCGGCTTCCTCGTCGCCTGGCTACTGGTGCTGTTCCTGGTCGCCGAACTGGTCCGCAACTGCGGGCGCTTCACCCTCGCCGACGTGGTCGCCGCCCGGATGAGCGAGCGGCCGGTGCGGATCGCGGCTGGAGTCTCCTCGGTCGTCGTCTCGGTGCTGTACCTCGTCGCGCAGATGGTCGGCGCGGGCAGCCTGGTCGGGCTGCTGCTCGGGAACTCGAGCGCAGCCGCCCGGACGCTGACCGTGATCGGGGTCGGCGCACTGATGGTGGTCTACGTGACCTTCGGCGGGATGCGGGCCACCACCTGGATCCAGATCGTGAAGGCCGTGCTGCTGATGGGCGGGGCGATCACACTGACCGTGCTCGTGCTGCTCCGCTTCCACGGCAACTTCGACCAGCTGCTCACGGCCGCCGCCGACCGCAGTGGACACGGGGCGCGGTTCCTGAGCCCCGGCCTCAAGTACGGCGGGGACTGGACCGCCCGCTTCGACTTCATGAGCCTCGGGCTCGCGCTGGTCCTCGGGACCGCCGGGCTGCCGCACATCCTGTCGCGCTTCTACACGGTGCCCACGGCGCGGGCCGCCCGCCGTTCGGTGGTCTGGGCGATCGGGCTGATCGGCGGCTTCTACCTGATGACCATCGTGCTGGGCTTCGGGGCGGCCGCCCTGGTGGGCCCCGCGGAGGTCCGGGCCTCCAACGCCTCGGGGAACACGGCCGTTCCGCTGCTCGCGGCGCATCTGGGCGGGGGAGCGGGATCCACCGGGGGCACGGTGCTGTTCGCCCTCGTGGCCGCCATCGCCTTCGCCACCATCCTCGCCGTCGTCGCCGGGATCACCCTGGCCTCGTCCGCCTCCGTCGCCCACGACCTCTACGCCTCCCTCAAGCGCCGGCGGGCCCGGCAGCGCAGCGAGGTCACGGTGGCGCGGGCCGCGGCCGTCGGCATCGGGGCGGTGGCGATCGCGCTCGGACTGTTCGCCCAGGACCTCAACGTGGCCTTCCTGGTGGGGCTGGCCTTCGCGGTGGCGGCATCGGCGAACCTGCCGGTGCTGCTGTACTCGCTGTTCTGGCGCGGCTTCACGACCCGCGGGGCGGTGTGGTCGGTGTACGGGGGGCTGGTCCCGGCGCTGGTCCTGGTGGCGCTCTCGCCGGTGGTGTCGGGCAGCCCCGAGGCCTTCTTCCCCGGCGTGGACTTCCAGCTCTTCCCGCTCCAGAACCCCGGCCTGGTGTCGATCCCGCTGGGCTTCCTGGCGGGCTGGCTGGGCACGGTCACCTCCGGTGAGGTGCCGGACGAGGCGAAGCACGCGGAGACGGAGGTCCGCTCGCTGACGGGCGCCGGGGCCGTCTGAGCGCGCTCAGGCCGGCCCCTCCGAGGGGAGCCAGGTGTAGCGGTGCTCGGGGCGGCCGGTCTCGCCGTAGCGGAGGGCGAGCGTCACCCGGCCCGAGCGTTCGAGGAGCTTGAGGTAGCGCTGGGCGGTCTGGCGGCTGATCCCGGCGCGGTCGGCGATCTGCTGGGTGGAGAGCGGGCCCGCGGCGGCGCGCAGGACCTGGCGGACCAGGTCCGCGGTGGTGGGGGAGTGTCCTTTGGGGAGCTCGTTGGGGGTGCCGGCCGCGGCGAGGGCGCCGAAGATCCTGTCCACCTCGGACTGTTCGGCCTCGCCTCCGGTCTCCAGGGTGCGGCGCAGCGCCCCGTAGGCCTCCAGCCGGGTGCGCAGACCGGCGAAGGTGAAGGGTTTGACCAGGTACTGGAGGGCGCCGAGGCGCATGGCGGACTGGACGGTCGCCAGGTCGCGGGCGGCGGTGACCATGATCACGTCGGTGCGGTGGCCGAGCTGGCGCAGGCGGCGGACCAGGTCCAGGCCGTTCTCGTCCGGCAGGTAGTGGTCGAGGAGGATCAGGTCCACCGGGTGGGCGGTGAGGAAGCCGAGGGCCTCCGCTGCCGAGTGGGCCCGGGCCGCCACCCGGAATCCGGGGACCTTGGCCACGTAAGCCGCGTTGATCCGGGCCACACGCACGTCGTCGTCGACGACAAGTACGTCCAGTACGTTCAGGGCGTTCAGGGCGGAGTCCGGGGTCTCGTTCACCGCAGGGCCTCCGGGAGCAGGACGGAGAATTCCGCCCCTCCGTCCGCCGCTTCACCGGCCCGGGCGCTGCCGCCCTGGCGTTCCGCGAGACGGCGTACGAGGGCGAGGCCCAGGCCGCGCTCGCGGTGGGCCCTGGGCTGCTTGGTCGACCAGCCCTCCGTGAAGATCTCCTCGCGGCGCGCGGCAGGGACCCCGGGTCCGCTGTCACGCACCCGCAGCACGGCGGTGCGGCCCTCGGCGCGCAGCTCCACCTCGACGAGGGGGGCCGCCGAGCCGGCGGCGGCGTCCAGGGCGTTGTCCACCAGGTTGCCCACGATGGTCACGAGGCCGCCCGGGTCCACCAGGCGGTCGGGGAGGAGGGTGGTCCCGGCCAGCCGCAGGGGGACGCCCCGTTCGGCGGCCACGGTCGCCTTGCCCACCAGGAGGGCGGCCAGCAGCGGGTCGTGGACCTTCTCGGTGACCTGTTCGGCGGTGGTGCGGTGCACCCCGGCGACCTCGGTCACGAACTCCATCGCCTCCTCGTGCAGGCCCAGCTCCAGCAGGCCGAGGAGGGTGTGGAGGCGGTTGGCGTGCTCGTGGTCCTGGGCGCGCAGGGCATCGATGAGGCCCCTGGTGGAGTCGAGCTCGCGGCCCAGGTGCTCCAGCTCGGTGCGGTCGCGCAGGGTGGCCACCGCGCCGCCGTCCTCGGTGGGCATCCGGTTGGCGACCAGCACCCGCCCGTCCTGGACGGTGAGGAGGTCGCGCCCGGTGACGCGGCCGGACAGGACGTCCGTGGTGCGGCCCGTGCCGAGCACGTCGTCCAGCGGACGCCCCGCGAGGGTGTCCGGGGAGTCGGGGGCCAGGCCCAGCAGCCGGGCGGCCTCGTCGTTGACGAGCCGGACCCGGCCGCCGGGGTCGAGGGCGATGACGCCCTCGCGGATGGAGTGCAGCATCGCCTCGCGTTCGGCGAGGAGGCCGGCGATGTCCGAGAAGGCCAGGTCGCGGGTCTGCCGGTGGATCCGGCGGGACAGCAGGTAGGCGGCGAGTGCCCCTGCCGCCAGGGCGCCGCCCGCGTAGGCGAGCATGCCGGGGATGGCGCCAAGGAGACGGTCGCGCACGCTGTCGTAGGCGATGCCGACGGAGACGGCGCCGACGATCTCGCCGTCGGCCGCGACCAGCGGGACCTTGCCGCGGGCGGAACGGCCCAGGGTGCCTTCGTCGATCTCCATCACCTCGCGCCCGGCCAGGGCGTCGCTCGGGTCGGTGGAGACGGGCAGGCCGATGCGGTCGGGGCTGGGGTGCGAGCGGCGGATGCCGTCCAGGCCGAGGACGACCACGTACTCGGCCCCGGTGGCCCGGCGCACCCGCTCGGCGGAGGCCTGCACGGGGCTGTCCGCGGAGGCCCCGGAGCCGAGCACTCCGGCGGCCAGTGCGGGGTCGGCCGCGGTGCTCTGTGCGATGGCCAGGGCCCGCCGCATCGCCTGGTCGTCGAGCTGCGCGCTCAGCGGTGCCAGGAAGAGCCCCGTGGCCAGCACGACGACCCCCGCGGCGATGGCCAGCTGGGTCACGAGGATCTGGGAGACGGCCCGTCGGGGCAGCCCGAGGCGTCGAGCACTCATGTGGAGGAACCGCATGAGGAGCAACGGTAGGTCGACCCGGCCCCAAGTGGAATTTCTCGTGTCTACGCAAATGGCTTGCGCGATTTGCACCCAGCTTGCGCAAGAGATGGAGGCATGAAAGTGCGGTCAGAGCTGTAGACGATTCGGCAAAGCTCTGCAACTCTCGCACGGCAAGACGCAAATTCCTATCTCACCTGGTTCAGAAAACTCATGCCGAGGGACGAGGACATATGAGAAGGCTCCACTGGAGATGGCGGGCCCTGGCTGCCCTCCTCAGCACGGTCCTGTTGCTGATGGGCTGGCCCGCACTGAACGCCGCAGCCGCCGGCGGTCCGAGCATCGCGGCCGGCCGGCCCGCGGCCGCGAGCAGCACCAACGGCGCCTTCACGGCCGCCAACGTGACCGACGGGAACCAGTCGACGTACTGGGAGAGCGCCGGAAGCGCCTTCCCGCAATGGGTGCAGACCGATCTCGGCGCCACCACCCGGATCGACCAGGTGGTGCTCAAGCTGCCCGCCTCGTGGGAGAGCCGCAGCCAGACCCTGTCCGTCCAGGGCAGCGCCGACGGCACCAGCTTCAGCACCCTGGTGAACCCGGCGGCCCACACCTTCAGCCAGGGCAGCGGGAACACGGTCACCATCGGTTTCCCCGCCGCCCAGACCCGGTACGTCCGCATCAGCATCACGGCCAACACGGGCTGGCAGGCCGCCCAGCTCGCCGAGCTGGAGGTCCGCGCCCCCGGCGAGTCCTCGGTCAACCTGGCGCTCGGCAAGACCCTCACCGCGAGCACCAGCACCCAGGTCTACGTCCCGGCCAACGCCAACGACGGCAACACCGCCAGCTACTGGGAGAGCGCGAACAACGCCCTGCCCCAGTGGATCCAGGCCGACCTCGGCGCCTCCGTACGCGTGGACCGAGTGGTCCTGCGACTGCCCGACACCTGGGGTGCCCGCACCCAGACCCTGAAGATCCAGGGCAGCGCCAACGGCACGGAGTTCGCCGACCTCACCGCCTCCAAGGCCTACGCGTTCGATGCGGCGGGCGGCAACGCGGTCACGATCACCTTCGACGCCGCCACCACCCGCCACCTGCGCGTGCTGATATCGCTCAACTCCGTGCAGCCCGGCGGCCAGCTCTCCGAGCTGGAGGTCTACGGCCCGCAGACCGGCGACACCCAGGCCCCGACGGCCCCGACGGCGCTCGCCTACACCGAGCCCGCGACCGGCCAGATCAAGCTCACCTGGCAGGCCTCCACCGACAACGTGGGCGTCACCGGCTACGACGTCTACGCCAACAACCAACTGCGCACCAGCGTGGCCGGCAACGTCACCACCTACACGGACACCCAGCCCACCGGCGCGAACGTCACCTACCACCTCCGGGCCAAGGACGCGGCAGGCAACCAGTCGCCCGACAGCAACAGCGTCACCCGCGCCGGGGACACCGGTGACACCCAGGCCCCCACCGCCCCCGGCTCCCTCACCCTCACCGAGCCCGCGACCGGCCAGGTCAAGCTCACCTGGCAGGCCTCCACCGACAACGTGGGCGTCACCGGCTACGAGGTGTACGCGAACAACGTGCTGCGCACCACCGTGGCCGGGAACACCACCACCCACACGGACACCCAGCCGGCGAGCGCCACCGTCAGCTACTTCGTCCGGGCCAAGGACGCCGCGGGCAACCGCTCCGGCGACAGCAACTCCGTGACGCGGGGCGGCTCCGGAGGCGGCGGCTCCAACCTGGCGGTCGGCAAGCCAGTCACCGGATCCTCCGTGATCCACACCTTCGTCGCCGAGAACGCCAACGACAACAGCACCGCCACCTACTGGGAGGGCGCCGCGGGCGCCTACCCGAGCACCCTGACCGTGGGGCTCGGGGCCAACGCCGATGTCGAGCGCCTCGTCCTGAAGCTCAACCCGGACAGCAGCTGGGGCGCACGCACCCAGCACATCCAGGTCCTCGGCCGGGAACAGAGCGCCTCCGGAGTCAGCGGCCTGGTCGCCGCCAAGGACTACGTCTTCGACCCGGCGTCCGGCAACACCGTGACGATCCCGCTGACCGCCCGCGTCGCGGACGTCCAGCTGAGGTTCACCGCCAATACCGGCTCCTCCAACGGTCAGATCGCCGAGTTCCAGGTCATCGGCGTCGCTGCGCCCAATCCGGACCTGGAGATCACCGCCCTGAGCGCTGCCCCGGCCGCCCCGGTCGAGTCGGATCCCGTCACCTTGTCCGCCACCGTCAGGAACAGCGGTCCCGCCCCCGCCGCCGCGACCGCCGTCTCCTTCCGGCTCGGGGGCACCAAGGTGGCCACCGCCCAGGTGCCCGCGCTCGCGGCCGGGGCCACGGCCACCGTCACCGCCGCGATCGGCCCGCGGGACGCGGACACCTACCCGCTGGGCGCCGTCGTCGACGAGGCGAACACGGTCGTCGAGCAGAACGACACCAACAACAGCTTCACCGGCTCCCCGCTCGTGGTCCGCCCGGTCGACAGCTCGGACCTGGTCGCCTCCGCCGTGAGCTGGTCGCCCAGTGCCCCGTCCGCGGGGCAGCCGGTGGCGTTCACGGTCACCGTGAAGAACCAGGGCTCGGTCGCCGCGGCCGCGGGCACGCACGCCGTCACCCTCACCCTGCAGGACGCGGGCGGCGCCACCGTGCGCACGCTCACGGGCTCCTTCAGCGGGGCCCTCGCCGCCGGGGCCTCCGCCGCCCCGGTGGCGCTCGGCAGCTGGCCGGCCGCCAACGGGAAGTACACGGTGCGCACCGTGCTGGCCGACGACGCCAACGAGCTCCCCGTCAAGCGCGCGAACAACACCTCCACCCAGTCCTTCTTCGTGGGCCGCGGGGCGAACATGCCCTTCGAGACGTACGAGGCCGAGGACGCGGTGGTCGGCGGCGGCGCAGGAGTCGTCGGGCCCAACCGCACGATCGGCGACATCGCGGGCGAGGCCTCCGGCCGCAAGGCCGTCAGCCTCGACGCGACCGGCGAGTACGTCGAGTTCACCACCCGGGCCGCCACCAACACCCTGGTCACCCGCTTCTCCATCCCGGACGCCCCGGGCGGCGGAGGCATCGACTCCACCATCAACGTCTATGTGAACGGGACCCTCAAGAAGAGCCTGCCCCTGACCTCCAAGTACGCCTGGCTGTACGGCGCCGAGGCCAGTCCGGGCAATTCGCCCGGCTCCGGGGCGCCCCGCCACATCTACGACGAGGCCAACATCCTGCTGGGCGAGACCGTCCCGCAGGGAAGCCGGATCCGCCTCCAGAAGGACGCGGCGAACACCTCCACCTACGCCATCGACTTCGTCAGCCTGGAGCAGGCCACGGAGCTCCCCAACCCCGATCCCGCGAGCTACGCGGTGCCCGTCGGCTTCAGCCACCAGGACGTCCAGAACGCCCTGGACAAGGTGCGGATGGACACGACCGGCAAGCTCACCGGGGTCTACCTGCCGCCCGGCGACTACCAGACGGCGAGCAAGTTCCAGGTGTACGGCAAGGCCGTGCAGGTGGTCGGCGCCGGACCGTGGTTCACCCGCTTCCACGCCCCGTCGTCCCAGGACAACACCGACATCGGCTGGCGCGCGGAGGGCACCGCGAAGGGCTCCTCCTTCTCGGGCTTCGCCTACTTCGGCAACTACACCTCGCGCATCGACGGACCGGGCAAGGTCTTCGACTTCGCAGGCGTCTCCGACATCACCATCGACAACATCTGGAACGAGCACATGGTGTGCCTCTACTGGGGCGCCAACACCGACCGGATCACCATCAAGAACTCGCGGATCCGCAACATGTTCGCCGACGGCATCAACATGACCAACGGCAGCACGGACAACCTCGTGACCAACAACGAGGCGCGGGCCACGGGCGACGACAGCTTCGCGCTGTTCTCCGCGATCGACGCGGGCGGCGCGGACATGAAGAACAACGTGTACGAGAACCTGACGACGATCCTGACCTGGCGGGCAGCGGGCGTGGCCGTCTACGGAGGCTTCAACAACACCTTCCGCAACATCCACATCGCCGACACCCTCGTCTATTCGGGCATCACCATCAGCTCCCTGGACTTCGGGTATCCGATGAACGGTTTCGGCACCGATCCGACCACCTTCGAGAACATCTCGATCGTCCGGTCCGGCGGCCATTTCTGGGGCGCGCAGACCTTCCCGGGGATCTGGCTGTTCTCGGCCTCGAAGGTGTTCCAGGGGATCCGGATCAACAACGTCGACATCGTCGACCCGACGTACAGCGGAATCATGTTCCAGACGCAGTACGTCGGCGGTCAGCCGGTCAATCCCATCAAGGACACCGTTTTGAGGGACATCACCGTCACCGGTGCGAAGAAGAGCGGTGACGCCTTCGACGCCAAGTCCGGCTTCGGCCTCTGGGCGAACGAGATGCCCGAGGCGGGACAGGGGCCGGCGGTCGGTGAGGTCACCATCCACAACCTGAAGACGAGCGGCAACGCCGTGGACGTGCGCAACACGACCTCGACCTTCAGGATCAACCAGCTGCCGTGACGGAGCGGTGGGCCGGATGCCGCCCGGGGATCGTCCCGGGCGGCATCCGGCCCTGTCGTGCGCGCTCTTCCGGCAGTCGCTTTCCTGCGTCAAACTGGCTGTAATCGAACTGCAAGGAACTTGCATTTCTTGCGCTACTCTTGCGCTCATGACGCGACGACTTGCTCAAGTGGCGAAGAAGGTGGGAGTCAGCGAGGCAACGGTCAGCCGGGTGCTCAACGGCAAGCCGGGCGTCTCGGAGGCGACCCGCCAGTCCGTGCTCACCGCCCTCGACGTCCTCGGCTACGAGCGTCCCACCCAGCTGCGGGGCGAGCGCGCGCGGCTGGTCGGGCTGGTCCTGCCGGAACTGCAGAACCCCATCTTCCCGGCCTTCGCCGAGGTCATCGGCGGCGCGCTGGCGCAGCAGGGACTGACTCCGGTGCTGTGCACGCAGACCACCGGCGGCGTCTCCGAGGCCGACTACGTCGAGCTGCTGCTCCAGCAGCAGGTGTCCGGCGTGGTCTTCGCCGGCGGGCTCTTCGCCCAGGCCGACGCCCCGCACGACCACTACCGGCTGCTCTCCGAGCGCAAGGTCCCGGTGGTGCTGATCAACGCCTCCATCGACGACCTGGGCTTCCCCTGCGTGGCCTGCGACGACGCCGTCGCGGTCGAGCAGGCCTGGCGCCACCTGGCCTCCCTCGGGCACGAGCGGATCGGCCTGGTGCTCGGCCCGCCCGACCACATGCCCTCCCTGCGCAAGCTGGCGGCCGCGCAGGCGGTGGCCGCCGCGGCCGGGTCGGAGCTGCCCGCCGCCCATGTGGAGCGGGCGCTGTTCTCGCTGGAAGGCGGCCACGCGGCCACCTCCCGGCTGCTCGACCGGGGGGTCACCGGCATCATCTGCGCGAGCGACCCGCTGGCCCTCGGCGCGGTGCGGGCCGCCCGCAGGCGCGGGCTCCACGTCCCCCGGGAGGTCTCCGTGGTGGGCTACGACGACTCGGCGTTCATGAACTGCACCGAGCCCCCGCTGACCACCGTCCGCCAGCCCATCGAGGCCATGGGCAGGGCGGCGGTCGAGCTGCTCACGGCGCAGATCCAGGGGGCCGCCGTACAGCCCGGAGAGCTGCTCTTCGAGCCGGAACTGGTGGTCCGCGGCTCCACCGCGCAGGCCCCGCGGGCCTGAGCGCCCGCCGCCCCCCCCAGGGTCCGCGCGCTGCGACCAGGGCTCCGGAACGTCCCATGGACGGTCCGGAGCCCTTTTTGCGTCCCCGTACGGCACTCCACTGTCAATCTCTTACGAAATCTGCGCGAGATATTGCGTTCATCTGTGGGTGGTGGTTGAGTGTGCCGCGCTCGCCCCCACGCCTCCTGCTCGATGCTCGAAGGGGACCACCGATGAGAACCCACGTCCGCCGCAACGTCGCGGCCGCCCTCGTCTCCGCGCTCGCCGTCACGGCCCTCGCGGCCTGCGGAACGAGCAGCAGCTCAGACGGCGACAAGCCCCCGGCCGGCGGCTCCACCGACGCCTCCGCCCCGCTCGACCCGAAGGCCAAGGTCACCCTCTCCATCGACTGCATGCCGCCCGCGGCCAAGGCGGCCGAGCTCAAGGAGTGGAAGGAGGACGTGGCGGAGTTCAACAAGACCTACCCGAACGTCACGATCGACGGCCGCTCCACCCCCGGCCAGTGCCTGGAGCCCCCGCGCTTCACCGCGATGCTCAAGGCGAAGTCCCAGCCCGACGTCTTCTACGCCTACTTCACCGATCTCCAGCAGGTGCTGGACAACGACGGGGCCGAGGACATCTCGGCGTACGTCACGCCCGCCTCGGTGCCCGCGCTCCAGGACATCGACAGACACGTCCTGGACGTCCTGAAGCGCGACGGGAAGCTCTACGGGCTGCCCACCAGCAACTACACGATGGGCCTGCTGGTCAACCGCAAGCTGTTCCAGCAGGCCGGCCTGGACCCCGACTCCCCGCCGCGCACCTGGGAGGAGGTCCGGGCGGCCGCCAAGAAGATCGCGGCCCTCGGCAACGGGGTCGCCGGCTTCGGCGAGTACAGCGTGGAGAACACCGGAGGCTGGCACTACACGGCCACCATGTACGGCCTGGGCGGCGAGGTCGTCGGCGCCGACGGCAAGGCCGCCTTCAACAACGCCACCGGCAAGCAGATCGTCGACAACCTCCACGCCATGCGCTGGGAGGACGACAGCATGGGCCGGACCCAACTGCTCAAGTGGGGTGACCTGCAGAAGCAGATGGCCTCGGACAAGCTCGGCATGTTCCTGGCCGCACCCGACGACATCACGTACATGGTCCAGCAGCTCGGGGCCGAGTACGCGAACTTCGGAATGGGCCCCATCCCCGGCGGCGCGGCCACCCTCGCCGGCGGCAACGGCTACATGATCAAGAAGGGCAGCTCGCCCGACCAGGTCAAGGCCGCCGTGGCCTGGCTGAACTTCAAGACCCTCGCGGTCGGCAAGGGGCAGTTCCGGTACGACCGGAGCAAGGCCGACGGCCTGCCGGTCGGCCTGCCCCAGCCGGCCTTCTTCACCGGGGCCAGCAAGGCCGAGGACGACAAGCTGAAGGCGGCGAGCGCCACCATGCCGGTCGCCAACTTCAAGGCCTTCCTGGACCACCCGGTGCCCGGCAAGGCGGAGCCGGTGAAGGCGCAGGAGGTCTACAAGGTCCTCGACAAGGTGATGTCGGCCGTCCTCACCAACAAGGACGCCGATCCCGGTCAGCTCCTCGCCGAGGCGGAGAAGGCGGTCAACCAGGTGCTGGCCAACCAGTAGCGGAACCCGGATGGGCCCGGCGGCCCGCTTCCCCGCCCTCCGCCGCCCGGGCCCTCCGCCGCCGGCCCCTCCGTACCGCCCGGCCTCCGTACACGCCCGGCCTCCGTACCGCCCGGGCCCTGCGCACCGCACCGGCCCGCACCAGGTACCCGTACCGCGTTCCCGTACGGCGTCACCACACCTGCACCCGTACCCGTACCCGCACCGAGGAGCGAGCGCCGATGTCGGCTCCCACCCTGCCCCGAGGCTCCCGTGAGGAATTCCTCAGGGCGTTCAAGCGGAACCTGACGGCACACGGCTTCCTGATCGGCGCCGTCCTCTGCTTCTCCTTCTTCTCCTGGTACCCGATGGTCCGGGAGTTCCTGCTGGCCTTCCAGAAGACCGAGGGCGGCACCACCCGCTGGGTCGGCTGGGACAACTTCGCCTACGTCTTCCGGGACCCGAACGTCTGGCAGGCCTGGCGCAACACCCTGCTCTTCACCGGGCTGGCCCTGCTCCTCGGCTTCGTCCTCCCCTTCGTGGTGGCCCTCGTCCTGAACGAGTTCCGGCACGCGCGCGGCTACCTGCGCCTGCTGGTCTACCTGCCGGTGATGATGCCGCCGGTGGCCTCGGTCCTGCTCTTCAAGTACTTCTACGACCCGGGCTACGGCCTCTTCAACCGGGCGCTGGAATTCCTGCACCTCCCGGCGCAGGACTGGCTCCAGTCCACCGACACCGCGATGCTCTCCGTCGTCCTCGCCTCCACCTGGATGAACATGGGGGGCGCGACCCTCATCTACCTGGCCGCCCTCCAGGGCATCCCCGGCGAGCTGTACGAGGCGGCCGAACTCGACGGGGCCGGTCTGCTGCGCAAGGTCTGGCACGTCACGATCCCGCAGACCAAGCTGATCCTCTCGCTGATGCTGCTGATGCAGATCGTCGCGACGATGCAGGTGTTCGTCGAACCGTTCCTGCTGACCGGCGGGGCCGGACCCGAAGGATCGACCACCACCGTCGTCGTCCTCATCTACCAGTACGCCTTCAGCTTCAACCACTACGGAGGTGCGGCGGCCCTGGGGCTGTGCCTGCTCGTCCTCCTCGCCGGCTTCTCCGCCGTGTACGTCCGGCTGAGCCGCGACAACGAGAACTGACCGGACCAGAACCCGCCGGGGGAGTACTTCACATGGCAGAGCGCACCCTGATATCACCGGCCCAACTCGGCCGCACCCGAGGCAGGATCGTCTACTGGACCGTCCTCGTCCTGGTCGTCGCGGGCTTCACCCTCGTCTTCCTCGGGCCCCTCTACTGGATGGTCTCGAACGGCCTCAAGAGCACCGCGGAGTTCGCCGAAGTCCCGCCGACCCTGGTCCCCGACTCCCTGCACACCGCCAACTACACGGCCGCCTGGAAGGTCATGGACCTGGCCAGGCTGCTGCTCAACACCCTCTACTACGCCTTCGGCGCCCTGGCCTTCCAACTGGTCCTCGACGTGGCCGCCGCCTACTCGCTCTCCCGGCTGCGACCGCTCTTCGGCAAGGCGGTCCTCGGGATGATGCTGGCGACCCTGATGATCCCGGCGACCGTGCTCGTCGTACCCCAGTACCTCACGGTCCTCGACATGCCGGTCATCCAGCGGAACCTGCTCAACACCCCCTGGGTGATCTGGCTGCCGTCCGTCACCAACGCCTTCAACATCTTCCTGCTGAAGCGGTTCTTCGACTCCATCCCGCAGGAGATCCTCGACGCGGGAGCCATCGACGGGGCCAGTGCCCTGCGCACCCTGCGCTCCATCGTCCTGCCGATGTCCCGGCCCGTCCTCGGCGTCGTGTCGATCTTCGCGATCGTCGGGGTCTGGAAGGACTTCCTCTGGCCGATGCTGACCCTGCCCGACCCGGCCCTCCAGACGCTCAACGTCGGCATCTACTCCCTGGCCTCCGGAGTCCCCGAGAACCACCTCATCGCCGCCCTCGCGATGGCCTCGGCGCCCACGCTCATCCTCTTCCTGATCTTCCAGCGCAACATCATGAGCGGTCTGACGGCAGGCTCCCTCAAGGGCTGACCACCCCGCACGCCCGCCGCCGCGCCCGGCCGCCCCCTGCGAAAGGACCCCTCCGTGGCTGACTTTCCCCTGCCCGAAGACTCCGCCGACTGGTGGCGCTCGGCCGCCATCTACCAGGTGTACGTCCGCAGCTTCGCCGACGGCGACGGGGACGGCACCGGTGACCTCGCAGGCGTCCGGGCCCGCCTCCCCTACCTCGCCGAACTCGGGGTGGACGCCCTGTGGTTCACCCCCTGGTACCTCTCCCCGCTCGCCGACGGCGGCTACGACGTCGCCGACTACCGCGCCATCGACCCCGCCTTCGGCACCCTGGCCGAGGCCGAGAAGCTCATCGGCGAAGCCCGCGAGCTGGGCATCCGGACCATCGTCGACATCGTCCCGAACCACGTGTCCGACCAGCACGCCTGGTTCCGGGCCGCCCTCGCCGCCGGCCCCGGCAGCCCCGAGCGGCAGCTCTTCCACTTCCGCCCCGGCCGCGGGGCCGGCGGCGAACTGCCGCCGGGGGACTGGCCCTCCCAGTTCAACGGCGCCGCCACCTGGACGCGGGTACCGGACGGGGAGTGGTACCTGCACCTGTTCACCCCGCAGCAGCCCGACCTCAACTGGGACCACCCGGCCGTTCGCCGCGAGCACGAGGAGGTCCTGCGCTTCTGGTTCGAACGGGGCGTGGCCGGCGTACGGATCGACTCCGCGGCCCTGCTGCTGAAGGACCCGGCCCTGCCCGACCTGGCCGGACGCTCCCCCGAGCCGTGGCCCGGCGAGGTCCACCCGTACATCGACCGGGACGGGCTGCACGCCGTCTACCGCTCCTGGCGGGCCGTCGCCGACGAGTACGGGGCCGTCTTCGTCGGTGAGGTCTGGCTGCCGGACTCCGAACGCTTCGCCCGCTACCTGCGCCCCGACGAGCTGCACACCGCCTTCAACTTCTCCTTCCTCAGCTGCCCGTGGGACGCCGGACGGCTGCGCACCTCCATCGAGGAGACCCTCGCCGAGCACGCCCCCGTCGGGGCTCCGGCCACCTGGGTGCTCTGCAACCACGACGTGACCCGTACGGTCACCCGCTACGGGCGCGCCGAGACCGGCTTCGACTTCGCCGCCAAGGCCTTCGGCACCCCGACCGACCTGGGTCTGGGCACCCGGCGGGCGCGCGCCGCCGCCCTGCTGACGCTGGCCCTGCCCGGGGCGGTCTACGTCTACCAGGGCGAGGAGCTGGGGCTGCCGGAAGCCGAGGTCCCGCTCAGCCGGATCCAGGACCCGATGCACTTCCGGTCGGGCGGCACCGACCCGGGCCGGGACGGCTGCCGGATCCCCCTGCCGTGGACCGAGGAGCCCTGGAACGACCCCTGGCTGCCGCAGCCCGAGGGCTGGGCGCGGTACGCCGCGGACCGCCAGGACGGGGACCCGGACTCGATGCTCACCCTCTACCGCACCGCCCTCGGACTGCGCCGCGCGGCGGCCGGGTTCGGCGGCGGCACCCTGGAGTGGCTGCCCGCGCCGCCCGGGGTGCTGTCGTTCGCCCGCCCCGACGGGCTGGTCTGCACGGTCAACCTGTCCGAGGTCCCGGTCGCACTGCCGGGCCGCGCCGAACTCCTGCTGAGCAGCTCCGCCCTCGACGGTACGGGGCTGCTTGCGCAGGACACGGCGGTCTGGCTGCGGACCTGACGCCGCAGCCGGACCGTTCCGTCTCCCCGGGCACGGCCGTCACGGCAGTGGCTGGGGCGGGCGGGGGCCCTCGTAGTGACCGCTCGGCCGCATCCGCAGCGGGCGCTCCTGGTACTCCTCCAGCGCGTGCGCGATCCAGCCCGCCGTACGGGCCACCGCGAAGACCGTCTCCCCGGCCTCCGCCGCCATCCCGCAGGACAGGGTCAGCACCGCCAGCGCCAGGTCCACATTGGCGTGCAGCCCGCCCTGCCGGGCCGTCACCGCCGCCACCTCGCGCGCCGCGGCCAGTGCCGGAGCGGCCTGCGGGAGCCCCTCCAGCCGGGCGAACAGGGCGGTCGCCCGGGGGTCCTCGCCCCGGTACAGCCGGTGCCCGAGACCCGGCACCCGGCGCCCCGCGCGCAGGTGTTCGGCCACCACGGGCGCGGCGCCGCCCTGCTCCAGGACCTCCGCCAGCATGCGGTGGGCGAGCCGGCCCGCCGCGCCGTGCAGCGGACCCTCCAGTGCGCCTAGCCCGGCCGAGACCGCCGCGTACGGATGGGCCCGCGCCGACGCGGCCACGCGTACCGCCAGGGTGGAGGCGGCCAGATCGTGGTCGACCAGCAGCGCCAGCGCCAGGTCCAGCACCCGCAGGGCCTGCTCGTCCGGCGGCCGCGGGGTCAGCCGGGCCCACAGCTGGCGGGCCAGCGGTCCCTCGTCCAGCGGCTGCGCCGTCTGCGCCGGATCCGCTGCGGGCAGCGCGCCCGCCAGCGTCGGGATCAGGCAGCGCGCGGAGCCGAGCACCGCTTCCTCGGACAGGTCGAACCGGAGCGGATCGACGACCGCGGCGGCGGCGACGGCCACCCGCAGCCGGTCCACCGGACCGCTGTGTTCCGGCAGGGCGGCCACCGATCGCCGGGCCGCCGCCAGTGCTCCCGGGGGTGCGGTGAACCGGGCGCCGGGCACCAGGGCGCCGGTCCACAGCCACTCGGCGACCTCCTCGTAGGAGTGCCGGGAGGCCAGTTCCACGGCGTCCACGCCCCGAAGGAAGTACCGGTCGGCCTCGATGAGCGTGAGCGAGGTGCGTACGGAGAGGTCCCCGGCGGCGGGGGCCGCCGCCTCGCGCCTGCTGCGCCGGGCGAGGGCTTCCACCTCGGCCGCGTCGAAGCTGCTGCCGCGCCCGACGGCGTCGCGGCGGCTGGTGAGCTGGCCGCGGCTGACGTACGCGTACACGGTCGCCGGCTTCACCCCGAGCAGTCGCGCCGCCTCCTGGGTGCCGATCCGGCGGCCGCCGCCGTCCGCTTGGTCATTCATGACGGACACCCTACACATATTGAGTCAATCAATATTGACATCGATAGAATCCATCATGGATGGTCGATCCATGGACACCACCGACATCACGCGCGGCACCACCGCCGGCACCATCGAAGGGCCCCGCGGTCTCGCGGGAGTCGTGGTCACCGAGACCGAACTGGGTGACGTCAGGGGCCGCGAGGGCTTCTACCACTACCGCCAGTACTCGGCCGTCGAGCTCGCCGCGAGCCGGACCTTCGAGGACGTCTGGCACCTGATGTTCCGCGGCGCGCTGCCCGCCGGTCCCGCCGAACGGGCCGCCTTCGCCGCCGAGACCGCCGCCCTGCGCCCGCTGCCCGGCGCGGTACGCGAAGCCCTGCCCGCCCTCGCCCGGGCCACCGCGCCCTCCGGCCCGCTCGCAGGCCTGCGGACCGCACTCTCGCTGCTCGGCGCCTCCGCGGGCTTCCGCCCCGTCTACGACCTCGACCCCGAGCACCGGGCCCAGGACGCGCTGGCCGCCTGCGCCGCCGTACCGACCCTGCTGACCGCGCTGCACCGGCTGGGGCAGGGGCTGGAGCCCGTCGAACCGCGGGCGGACCTGCCGTACGCCGCCAACTACCTCTACATGCTCACCGGCGAGGAGCCCGACCCGGTCACCGCGCGGGCGGTCGAGCAGTACCTGGTCTCCACCGTCGACCACGGATTCAACGCCTCCACCTTCACGGCCCGGGTGATCGCCTCCACCGGCGCCGACGTCGCCGCCTGCCTCACCGGGGCGGTCGGTGCGCTCTCCGGCCCGCTGCACGGCGGCGCGCCCAGCCGGGCCCTGGACACCCTCGACGCCATCGGCACCGCCGACCGGATCGGGCCGTGGATCCGCGAGCGGGTCCTGGCGGGGGAGCGGATCATGGGCTTCGGCCACCCCGTGTACCGCACCGAGGACCCGCGCTCGCGGATGCTGCGCGGCATCGCCCAGCAGTTCGGCGGGCCGCTCGTGGACTTCGCCGTCGAGGTCGAGCGCCAGGTCGAGGAGATCCTCGCCGAGCTCAAGCCCGGCCGCGAGCTCCACACCAACGTGGAGTTCTACGCGGGCGTGGTCATGGAACTGTGCGGGATCCCGCGCGAGATGTTCACCCCCACGTTCTGCGCCGCCCGCGTCGTCGGCTGGGGTGCGAACATCCTCGAACAGGCCGCCGACCCGAAGATCATCCGACCGGCCGCGCGGTACGCCGGACCCACCCCGCCGCAGCCGGTGCCGCTGCCCGGCTGACGGAGGCTGGCTACGATCGACCGGGTGAACAGCAGGCAGCCCATCCCCGTCGTCGTCCTCTCCGGATTCCTCGGATCCGGCAAGACCACCGTCCTCAACCACCTCCTCGGCAACAGGGGAGGCACCCGCATCGGGGTCGTCGTCAACGACTTCGGCACCATCGAGATCGACGCCATGTCGGTTGCCGGGCAGCTCGGCGACTCGATGCTCTCCCTCGGCGGCGGCTGCCTGTGCTGCGCCGTCGACGGCAGCGAGCTGGACGCGTACCTGGAGAAGCTGGCCGCTCCCGCCCACCGGATCGACGTGATCGTCATCGAGGCGAGCGGGCTGGCCGAACCCCAGGAAATGATCCGGATGCTGATGGCCAGCGAGAACCCGGACGTCCGCTACGGCGGCACGGTGCAGGTCGTGGACGCCGCGGAGTTCGACGCGACCCGGGCCAGGCACCCGGAGACCGACCGCCACCTCGCCGTCGCGGACCTGGTGGTGCTCAACAAGACCGACCGGGTGGACGAAGCCGAACGGGCCCGGATCGAGGCGCGGCTCGCCGAACTCTGCGCCCCCGGCATCCCGGTCGTGGGGGCCGAGCACGGGCGGATCGACCCGGAGCTGCTCTTCGACCGCCGCCCCTGGACCGAGACCCGCGGCCAGCTCTCCTTCGAGGACCTGCTCGCGCAGGACCAGGCCCAGGGCCAGGACCAGGACGAGGGTGCATGCGCCCACGTGCACGCTGCGTACGAGAGCACGGAGTTCGTGTCCGAGCAGGCGCTGAGCCCACGACGGTTCATCGACTTCCTCGACCGCCGCCCCGCCGGGCTCTACCGGATCAAGGGCTTCGTCTGGTTCGGCGTCCCCGGGCACGACGAGCGCTACGAGGTCCACGCGGTCGGCCGGTTCCTCCGCTTCGCCCCGCAGCCCTGGGGGCGGGGCGAAGCACGCCTGACCCAGCTGGTCCTGATCGGCGCCGGCACCGACGGGCCCGGGCTGCTCGCGGAGCTGGCGGCCTGCCGCGAACCGGCCCCGCAGGAGGCGCGCCCCGAGAGCATGTGGGGCGTCCTGCGCTACGTGGCCCGCCCCGCGGCGGAGTCGGAGGCGGAGGCGGACGGGCCCGGGTCCGCCGAGGCGGACGGCTTCTGAGGGACGTCGCCGTCAGTCCCGGCCGAGCACGGCCAGGAACGCCTCCCCCGTGGGGGCGACGACGACCGCGTCCTGCCGCAGCGGCGGGGGGAGGTGGGGCCGCGCGTCCTCGTCGAGGATCAGCGTCACGTCGTCCTGGGGCACGAACGAGGCCGAGAGTTCGGCGGTGAGCCGGGCGAGCAGACCGAACACGGCGCCGACGCCGACGTGCGTGAACGTCACGTTCGTCAGGCCGTCCTGCGGGTGCGCACGGAAGTAGACGTCCGCCCGCCCGCCGTCCTCGGCACGGAGCTGAACGAATCCGAGCTCGGGATCGCGCGCCGTCACGTACGGCCCGATCACCCGCAGGAACCGTTCGGCGTCCAGCGCGGCGACCTCGCCGTCCACGAACCGCATCAGGTAGAAGCTGTAACTCACGGTCCCACCCCCGTCCCCGCCCCCGTCCCACCCCGGTACGGCGCACCGGGCCGCCGGCCGCGCCGACCCTAGGCGACCTCGACCCCGTACTCCCGCAGCAGGTCCTCCAGTCCGCCGCGGTAGCCCTTGCCGCCGATCACGAAGTCCCAGTCGCCGTTGGCCCGGCGCCGGAACGAACCGAGGACCAGCGCGGTCTCACCGGCCCGCCCGTCGGAGACCTCCAGGGTGCCGAGTTCCTCGCCGCCGGCGGACAGCAGGCGGATGCGGGCGTCGGTGAACCCGCCGAGGTCGGCGTGGGGATCGGCCTCCGGATCGATCGCGGCGACGAGGACCAGCCGGTCGGCCGACGGCGGCAGGGCGTCGAAGGAGACCTCCAGCGCCGCCTTGTCGGGTGCCGCGTGGGCGCGGGCCCGCACCGATCCGTCCGGGGTCCGCGGATTGTTGAAGAAGACGAAGTGCTCCTCGCTCAGCACCCGGTTCCCCGCGCAGACCAGCGCGCACACGTCGAGCGCGACCGCGCCCGACCAGGACATGCCGAGGACGTTGTGCTCCGCCGGGGCAGCGGGCTCCGGCTCGGCGGCGCGGCCGGGGGAGGGCGCTGCGGCTCCGCCGCCGAGCCGGCCGCGGAGCCCGTACTGGCGGAGCAGCCCGACCAGGTCCGTGCCGGGAACCAACTCCAGCGGCTTGCCGTTGGCAAAGGTGTACGACCCCGGCCCGAAGGACGCGGTGGTGACCAGCACCCCCTTGTTCGCCCCCTTGTCCTGGACCGTGCCGTACAGATCACGCACGGCCGTCGGCGGCACCGTGTTCCGGTAGCGCTTGACCTGTACGACGATCCGCCCGCCCCGGATCGGCGCCGGGTCCACCGCCTCCACGTCCACCCCGCCGTCACCTGACCGCTGCGTGGTGACCGCCTCCATGCCCATCGCCCGGAACAGCTCGGCGACCAGGTTCTCGAAGGCGATCGGGTCCATGACGAAGAGATCCGGCTCGTCCTCGTCCTCGCCGCCCGCGTGCCCGCCATGGCTGACGACGTCCCCACCGACCTCCTCGGGCCTGCGCCCGGGGCGTACCGCCGTCAGCTGGTCCGGCCGTGCCGACAACTGCCCGCCCAGTCCCGAGACCAGACAGTCCACCGCACTGACCTGCTCCAGCCGCAGCCCGGCGAAAGCACTGCGCGCAGCCGGCACGGTGGCGAGCACGAAACGGGCTTCCTGCCCGGTCACCGGATCGTGGCAGTCCACGAAGCCGTTGACCACCACCGAGTCCAGTACGCCGAACTCGTCCGCCGCGTACAGCTCGCGCACCACCAGCAGCACGCACTGCGCCAGCAGGTCCCGGTACAGGGCCCGCCGTTCCGTGACCGGGCGGGGCTTCACCTTGTCCTGGTCCGTGCTCGGCAGGTACTGCACCGCCCGGGCCTCGGGTACCACCGCGTACCCGGGCAGCTCCCAGTCCAGCACCAGCTGGCGCGCGGCCGGGTCGTAGGCGGCCGACACCTGCCGCGGCAGGGTCTCGGGCCAGGCCGTCGAGGCGTACAGGGCGGCCGAGAAGTACTCCACCGCCGCTTCCGCGTCGCCCGTGCGCAGGGCGTCGGCCAGCTCGGTGAGCCCGCTGTCGCGCTCGCGCACCCCGGCGAGCTGCTCCGCCGCCCAGCGGTCGTACTGCTGCCGGTACGCGGCCAGTTGCTGCCGGCGCTGCGCCTCCGCGGCGTTCGCGGCCTGCCAGGCCTGCGTGTACCGGGCGTGTGCTTCCCGTTCCGCCTGCGCCCGGTTGTTCGAGCCGAGCGTCCAGCCGCTGCTCTGCGCCTGGAACTCCTCGATGCGCGGCATCGGCACCGGGTGCGCCAGCGCCCCCGGGTCGAAGGGCTGGAGCTGGTCGGGCCGGGCCAGGGCGGACATCCGGAACGCCGGTGCCCGGCAGCCGGTGACCAGCAGGCCCTTGAGGGCCTCGACCTCGGCGTCGAGCTGCGCGGTACGGCGCAGGGCCTCGGCCTCGCGGTACTGGCGGTGGCTCCGGTTCGCGTCCCGTTCGTAGGCCCGTTGCCGGCGCTCGGCCTCCCGCTGCTGGACCAGCTGCGTCTGTTGCTGGCGGCGCTGTGCCTCCGCCCAGTGCCCGATCAGTCCGCTGCCCGCTCGACGGCTCATCAGCTGCGTTCTCCCCCCACCACGTCCACGGGGAAAACACTAGTCGGCATTCGGGTGGTACGTCCCCTGGGCCGCACCACCCGAATGCCCTGGTACGACTGCCCTACAGGACGGCCCCCGACAGGGCCGCGACCGACGCCGGCAGCGCCGCACCCGAGCCGTCCCGGCGCGGGTCCACCGGCGGGAGCTCGGCCGGAGTGCCGTTCGCGGACGCCGCGCGGACCGGGTTGTTGCCCGTCCAGGCCAGCACCAGCAGGTCCTCGCCCTTGAGGAAGCGCTGGCAGCGCACCCCGCCGGTGGCCCGGCCCTTGCGCGGGTACTGGTCGAAGGGGGTCAGCTTCCCGGACAGCATCGAGTCGTCCAGCGTGCCGTGCGAGCCCGCCACCGTGAACACCACGGCGTCGCGCGCCGGGTCCACGGCCGCGAAGTGGATCACCTTGGACTCACCGGTCAGCTTGATGCCCGCCATACCGCCCGCCGGGCGGCCCTGCGGGCGCACCTGGGACGCCGGGTAGCGCAGCAGCTGGGCGTCGTCGGTGACGAAGACCAGGTCCTCCTCGCCGGTGCGCAGCTCCACGGCGCCGATGATCCGGTCGCCCTCCTTGAGGGTGATGACCTCCAGCTCGTCCTTGTTCGCCGGGTAGTCCGGCACGACGCGCTTGACCACGCCCTGCTCGGTGCCCAGGGCCAGGCCCTGCGAGGACTCGTCCAGCGAGGTCAGGCAGACCACCTTCTCGTCCGGCTCCAGTCCGGACAGGAACTCCGTGACCGGGGCCCCGCCCGCCAGGTTCGGGGCGGCGTGCGTGTCCGGAAGCTGCGGCAGGTCGATCACCGAGAGCCGCAGCAGCCTGCCGAGGGAGGTGACCACGCCCACGTCGGCGCGGGCGGTGGCGGCGACCTGCGAGACGATCAGGTCGTGCTTGGCGCGGGCGCCGCCCTCCTCCTCCGGCAGCGGATCGCCGTTGGCGGTGCGCGCCAGCAGGCCGGTCGAGGACAGCAGGACGCGGCACGGGTCGTCCGCGACCTCCAGCGGAACCGCCGCCACCGCGGTGCCCGCCGACTCCAGCAGCACCGTGCGGCGCTCGGTGCCGAACTTCTTCGCCACCGCCGCCAGTTCCGAGGAGACCAGCTTGCGCAGCTCGCTGTCGGAATCCAGGATCCCGGTCAGCTCGTCGATCTCACCGGTCAGGCGGTCGCGCTCCGACTCCAGCTCGATCCGGTCGAACTTGGTGAGGCGGCGCAGCGGGGTGTCCAGGATGTACTGGGTCTGGATCTCGCTCAGCGAGAACCGCTCCATCAGCCGGGCCTTGGCCTGCGCGGAGTTCTCGCTGTCCCGGATGAGCCGGATGACCTCGTCGATGTCGATGAGCGCCACCAGCAGGCCCTCGACCAGGTGCAGGCGGTCGCGGCGCTTGGTGCGGCGGAACTCGCTGCGCCGCCGGACGACCTCGAAGCGGTGGTCCAGGTAGACCTCGAGGAGCTCCTTGAGGCCCAGGGTGAGCGGCTGCCCGTCCACCAGCGCCACGTTGTTGATGCCGAAGGACTCCTCCATCGGCGTCAGCTTGTAGAGCTGCTCCAGCACGGCCTCGGGGTGGAAGCCGTTCTTGATCTCGATGACCAGGCGCAGGCCGTGCGAGCGGTCCGTGAGGTCCTTGACGTCGGCGATGCCCTGGAGCTTCTTCGAGCCGACCAGGTCCTTGATCTTCGCGATGACCTTCTCGGGGCCGACCGTGAAGGGCAGTTCGGTGACGACCAGGCCCTTGCGGCGCGGCGTCACGTTCTCCACGGCCACGGTCGCACGGATCTTGAAGGTGCCGCGGCCGTTCTCGTAGGCGTCCTTGATGCCGGAGAGGCCCACGATCCGGCCGCCGGTGGGCAGGTCGGGCCCGGGCACGAAGCGCATCAGCGCCTCCAGGTCCGCCTGCGGGTGGCGGATCAGGTGGCGGGCGGCCGCGATGACCTCGCCGAGGTTGTGCGGCGGCATGTTGGTCGCCATGCCGACGGCGATCCCGGAAGCGCCGTTGACCAGCAGGTTCGGGTACGCCGCGGGCAGGGCGACGGGCTCGCGCTCCTGGCCGTCGTAGTTGGCGGTGAAGTCGACGGTGTCCTCGTCGATCGACTCCGTCATCAGTGACGTGGCGTCGGCCATGCGGCACTCGGTGTAACGCATCGCGGCCGGCGGGTCGTCGTTGCCGAGCGAACCGAAGTTGCCGTGGCCGTCGACGAGCGGCAGCCGCATGGAGAAGGGCTGGGCCATGCGCACGAGCGCGTCGTAGATCGACGCGTCGCCGTGCGGGTGGAGCTTGCCCATGACCTCGCCCACGACGCGGGCGCACTTCACGTAGCCGCGGTCGGGGCGCAGGCCCATCTCGTTCATCTGGTAGACGATGCGCCGGTGGACCGGCTTCATGCCGTCCCGGGCGTCGGGAAGGGCGCGGGAGTAGATCACCGAGTACGCGTACTCGAGGAAGGAGCCCTGCATTTCGTCGACGACGTCGATGTCGAGGATCTTCTCCTCGAAATCCTCCGGCGGCGGGGTCTTCGTGCTGCGGCGGGCCATCGCTGCGCGGCTCCTTAACCAAGAAAGGGGTGTGCTGGGGGTCTGGCGGGTCGTGCCGGGTCCGGCGGGATCCGGCTGGGTCTGGCGGGTGTCCGACAGGGGTGGTGCGGACCATTGTGGCCCCAGGCACCGACAACGCGGACTCCGACCCAGGTCTGAGCCGGGAACTTATCCGGCGGCCGACGCGCTTGCATACAGTGGCAGGTCTGACAGAAATCTCTGCATCGCGATCGAAGGGACCACATGCCCATGGGTCACACGGCCACAGCTCAGGCCGGCTCCGGCGGCCTGACAGCGACCGAGCACCGGCTGGCCAACGGCCTGCGCGTGGTGCTTTCCGAGGACCACCTGACCCCGGTCGCCGCGGTCTGCCTCTGGTACGACGTCGGCTCGCGCCACGAAGTCAAGGGACGTACCGGCCTGGCTCACCTCTTCGAGCACCTGATGTTCCAGGGCTCGGCGAGCGTACCCGGCAACGGGCACTTCGAGCTGGTCCAGGGGGCCGGCGGTTCCCTCAACGGCACCACCAGCTTCGAGCGCACCAACTACTTCGAGACCATGCCCACCCACCAGCTCGAGCTTGCGCTCTGGCTGGAAGCGGACCGCATGGGCTCGCTGCTGGCCGCCCTGGACGAGGAGTCCATGGAGAACCAGCGCGACGTCGTCAAGAACGAGCGCCGCCAGCGGTACGACAACGTCCCGTACGGCACGGCCTTCGAGAAGCTGACCGCCCTCGCGTACCCCGAGGGCCACCCGTACCACCACACCCCGATCGGCTCCATGGCCGACCTGGACGCCGCCTCCCTGGAGGACGCGCGGACCTTCTTCCGCACGTACTACGCGCCCAACAACGCGGTGCTGTCGGTCGTCGGCGACATCGACCCCGAGCAGACGCTCGCCTGGGTCGAGAAGTACTTCGGCACCATCCCCGCGCACGACGGCAAGCAGCCGCCCCGCGACGGCTCCCTGCCCGAGACCATCGGGGAGCAGCTGCGCGAGGAGATCGTCGAGGAGGTCCCGGCGCGCGCGCTGATGGCCGCCTACCGGCTCCCGCACGACGGCACCCGCGAGTGCGACGCCGCGGACGTGGCGCTGACCATCCTGGGCGGCGGCGAGTCCTCGCTGCTCCACAACCGCCTGGTACGCCGCGACCAGACGGCCGTCGCGGCAGGCTTCGGCATGCTGCGCCTCGCCGGCGCGCCTTCGCTGGGCTGGCTCGACGTCAAGACCTCCAGCGGCGTCGAGATCCCCGCCATCGAGGCGGCCGTGGACGAGGAGCTCGCGCGCTTCGCCGCCGAGGGCCCGACGGCCGAGGAGATGGAGCGCGCCCAGGCGCAGCTGGAGCGGGAGTGGCTGGACCGGCTCAGCACGGTCTCCGGCCGCGCCGACGAACTGTGCCGCTTCGCTGTCCTGTTCGGTGACCCGCAGCTGGCCCTGACCGCCGTCCAGCGCGTCCTCGACATCACCGCCGAGGAGGTGCAGGCCGTGGCCGCGGCCCGGCTGCGCCCGGACAACCGCGCGGTGCTCGTCTACGAACCGCTGGCCGCGCCCGACGAAGAGGCCGCCGAGAACGCCGCGAACACCGAGAACGAGGGGGCGGAGCAGTGAGCGACACCGCAGCCGTCACGATGACCTTCCACCCGCAGCCGCAGGCGGGCGAGCCGCAGCCGTGGGCCTTCCCGGCGCCCGAGCGCGGGGTCCTGGCCAACGGCCTCACCCTCCTGCGCTGCCACCGCCCCGGCCAGCAGGTGGTGGCCGTCGAGATCAACCTCGCGGCCCCGCTGGACGCCGAGCCGGAGGGCCTGGACGGGGTGGCGACCATCATGTCCCGGGCGCTGTCCGAGGGCACCGACAAGCACTCCGCCGAGGAGTTCGCCGCCGAGCTGGAGCGCTGCGGCGCCACGCTGGACGCGCACGCCGACCACCCGGGCGTACGGGTCTCCCTGGAGGTCCCGGCCTCCCGGCTGGCCAAGGCGCTCGGCCTGCTCGCCGAGGCCCTGCGCGCCCCGGCCTTCGCGGACGACGAGGTCGACCGCCTGGTGCGCAACCGGCTCGACGAGATCCCGCACGAGCTGGCCAACCCGCAGCGCCGCGCCGCCAAGCAGCTCTCCAAGGAGCTCTTCCCGGCCGGCCTGCGCATGTCCCGCCCGCGCCAGGGGACCGAGGAGACGGTCTCCCGCATCGACTCCACGGCCGTACGCGCCTTCTACGAGGCCCACGTACGCCCCGCCACCGCCACCGCGGTGGTCGTCGGGGACCTGACCGGGATCGACCTCGACGCGGTCCTCGCGGACACCCTGGGGGCCTGGACCGGCAATTCCGCCGAGCCGCTCCCGGTGCCGCCGGTGACCGCCGACGACACCGGCCGGGTCGTCATCGTGGACCGGCCCGGCGCGGTCCAGACGCAGCTGCTGATCGGCCGGATCGGCGCGGACCGGCACGACCGGGTCTGGGCGCCCCAGGTGCTCGGCACGTACTGCCTCGGCGGCACCCTCACCTCCCGGCTGGACAAGGTCCTGCGCGAGGAGAAGGGCTACACGTACGGCGTGCGCGCCTTCGGGCAGGTCCTGCGCTCCACCGCCGACGGCAAGGGCGCCTCGATGCTGGCCATCAGCGGCTCGGTGGACACGCCCAACACGGGCCCGGCGCTGGAGGACCTCTGGAAGGTGCTGCGCACCCTCGCCGAGGGCGGTCTGACGGACGCGGAACGGGACGTGGCGGTGCAGAACTTGGTGGGCGTGGCCCCGCTGAAGTTCGAGACGGCGGCCTCGGTCGCCGGGACCCTCGCCGACCAGGTCGAGCAGGAGCTCCCGGACGACTACCAGGCGCAGTTGTACGCCCGGCTCGCCGAAACGGGCACGGTGGAGGCGACTTCGGCGGTCGTGAAGGCCTTCCCGGTGGACCGGCTGGTCACGATCCTCGTGGGTGACGCGGCGCAGATCGAGGAGCCCGTCCGGGCCCTGGGCATCGGCGAAGTGAGCGTCGTCACCAACTGACGCATTCCGAAGGGGCTCTGGCGGATTGTTCGCCAGGGCCCCTTTTGTCCGTTTAGTGGTGAGGTTGCTTGTATGTGGTGTGGCGTACGCAACAAAAAGGCGCGTCTGTTTGGCGATTGACTGATGATCCGCCTAGCGTCAGCCGTGCTGTTCGTCAGTTGTACCCGCCGCATCCGCGGCACCGGACAGCGATCGCCGAGTCCCCGTCAGGCGCGAGCCTGGGGAGCCGGGGACCCACATCAGTCCCTGGGGTGAATCGGACCGCCTCGCAAGAGGAGGCCCGTAGGAGACCTTCCTGCTCCGAACCCGTCAGCTAACCCGGTAGGCGAGAAGGAAGGAAAGGATCAACCCCTTCATGGCGTTTGGCAGTCGTCCCGCCGGTTCCGGTAAGCACCGTGGCTCCAGCCGTCTGAGCCGCAAGACCGCCGGCTACGCCGGTATCGCCGCCCTCGCCACCACTGGCGTCGTGGGCAGCCTCGCGGGTCCGGCCTTCGCCGCGGACACCGCCGACAACTCCGCCCAGGACAATGCGCTCGGCGCCGTCGTCGTGGCCGAGGAACTCGCCGGTGACATCGAGGACCAGGCCGAGTCCCAGCAGCGCGCCGCCGAGCACGCCGCGGCCAAGGCCCAGGCCGAGGCCGACGCGAAGCAGCGGGCCTCCGAGTCCAAGCGCCTCGCCGAGGCCAAGGCGAAGGCCGAGCGCGAGGCCGCCGAGCGTGCGGCCCGCGAGGAGGAGCGCAAGCGCCTCAACACCTTCGTCGCCCCCGTCGGCGGCGGCATCAGCACGCAGTACCACGCGGGCGGCGGCATGTGGTCCTCCGGCAGCCACACCGGCATCGACTTCCGCGCCCCCTCCGGCACCTCGGTCCACGCGGTGGGCCTGGGCACCGTCGTCGAGGCGGGCTGGGGCGGCGCCTACGGCAACAACGTCGTCATCAAGCACAACGACGGCACCTACACCCAGTACGGGCACATGACCTCGCTGAGCGTCTCGGTCGGCCAGCAGGTCACCCCGGGCCAGCAGATCGGCCTGTCGGGCTCCACCGGCAACTCCAGCGGCCCGCACCTGCACTTCGAGGCCCGTACCGGCGCCGACTACGGCTCGGACATCGACCCGGTCGCGTACCTGCGCTCGCACGGCGTCAGCCTCTGATCCACGGCTTCACCGAAGACCCCGGCTCCCCGAGCCGGGGTCTTCGCGTTGTGCCCCGGCGGTAAATGTTTCGGATTTCCGGCCGCTCTCGGAAATTATCGTGTGTTGCAATAGAGTCGCAGCACCCACTGGTGTGTTCCATGGCGACGGCAGTCGAAATAAGGCGGAGGTCCGGTCTTGCGTATTCCTGCGCACGCGGTATGCACGGCAATTCGCGACGACATCGTCTCCGGGGTCTTCGAGCCGGGCGGCAGACTGACCGAAGAGGTGCTGGCCCGGCGCTACGGCGTCTCGCGGGTCCCCGTGCGCGAAGCCCTGCGCACCCTGGAGTCCGAAGGGTTCGTCACCACCCGCCGCCACGCGGGCGCCTGCGTGGCCGAGCCGACCGGGCAGGAGGCGGCCGACCTCCTGGAGCTGCGGATGCTGCTGGAGCCCCTGGCGGCCGCCAGGGCCGCCCGGCGGCGCACCGAGGCCCACCTCAAGGTGCTGCGCGGGCTGGTCCGGCTGGGCCAGGAGCGGGCCAGGCGGGGCCAGGGGGAGGACCTGCGCTCCCTGGGCAGCTGGTTCCACGAGACGCTGGCACAGGCCTCGGGGAGCCCCGGGCTGATCGCCCTGCTCACCCAGATGCGCCACAAGATCGCGTGGATGTACGTGGTGGGGGCCCCTGAGCGGCCCGCGGAGTCCTGGGCGGAGCACGGCGCGATCGTGGACGCGGTCGCGCGCGGGGACGCCGAGCGGGCCCGGTTGCTGACCGCACTGCACGCCGAACGGGCGGCGGGGGTGCACCGGCTGCGGCAGCGGCCGGCGGTGAGCACTTCGCAACCTGCCGTAAACATGTCGAGCGGCCGGCATTAACAGGAGCCGTATACAAAGGACCGGTATCGGATCCGTGAATTCGCCGCGCGCCGGCCTCCTGCTGAATCCCGCCGAATCCGGCTGAATTCCGCTGTGCTGAATTCAGCCGGATATCGGTGACGCGCGGCCGCATTCCGTCCGCGCCCGGAAAACGCCGAAGCCGTGACCCCCGGCGGACCGGGAACCACGGCTTCGGTGAACCCGAAGGGTCAGACGGTCTCGGGGAGCTCGTCGAGACCTTCGGCGACCAGCTTGGCGAGGCGGTCCAGCGCGGCCTCCGCGCCCTCGGCCTCGGAGGCGAGGACGATCTCCTCGCCGCCCTGGGCGCCCAGGCCCAGGACCGCCAGCATGGAAGCGGCGTTGACGGGGTCGCCGCCCGTCTTCGCGATGGTCACCGGGACGCCGGAAGCGGTCGTCGCGCGGACGAAGATCGAGGCGGGACGAGCGTGCAGGCCCTCGGCCCAGCCGACGTTGACGCGGCGCTCTGCCATGGTGATGCCCTTCAGGTTCTTACGGTTGTCTAGACCAGTCTCTCACGACGCCCTGAATGCTCCGACCGACCTTCGGCCCGGATCTTCCGCCGTTCGACCTTCCCCAGCTTGCACTGATTTGCCCCGGCTCGCCCTCTGCGCCGCGCCAGGGTCACGCGGCGCGGGGACCGCCTAAGGTGGCCCCATGACCACCGAGTCGGACCCCTCGTACCCGGCCCACTGGGAAGCGGACGTCGTCCTGCGCGACGGCGGCACCGCCCGGATCAGGCCCATCACCACCGCGGACGCCGGCCGCCTGGTCAGCTTCTACGAGCAGGTCTCCGACGAGTCGAAGTACTACCGGTTCTTCGCTCCCTACCCGCGCCTGTCCGACCGCGACGTGCACCGCTTCACCCACCACGACTTCGTGGACCGGGTCGGCCTCGCCGCGACCATCGGCGGAGAGTTCATCGGCACCGTCCGCTACGACCGGATCGACGCCGACGGGCGGCCCGCCTCCGGGCCCTCCGACGAGGCCGAGGTCGCCTTCCTCGTCCAGGACGCACACCAGGGCCGCGGGGTGGCCTCCGCCCTCCTGGAGCACATCGGCGCGGTGGCCCGGGAGCGCGGGATCCGCCGGTTCGCCGCGGAGGTGCTGCCCGCCAACACCAAGATGATCAAGGTGTTCACGGACGCGGGCTACCAGCAGAAGCGCAGCTTCGAGGACGGCTCCGTCCACCTCACCCTCGATCTCGAACCCACCGCCGAGTCCCTCGCCGTCCAGCGCGCCCGCGAGCAGCGGGCCGAGGCCCGCTCGGTGCAGCGGCTGCTCGCCCCCGGCTCCGTGGCGGTGATCGGCGTCAGCCGCTCCGGCGCGGGCCTGGGCGCCGCGACCCTGCGCAACCTGCGCGACGGCGGCTTCCACGGCCACCTGTACGCCGTCAACGAGGCGGTCGGGGCCGACCTGCTGGACGGCGTACGGGCCTACCGCGGGATCGCGGACATCGGCTCCCCCGTCGACCTCGCGGTTCTCGCCGTCCCGGCGGAGCGGGTCCCCGAGGCGGTCGCCGCCTGCGGTGAACACGGGGTGCAGGGGCTCGTGGTGCTCTCCGCCGGATACGGGGAGTCCGGCCCGGCCGGGCTCGCCCGCCAGCGCGAACTCGTGCGCCAGGTCCGCTCGTACGGCATGCGCCTGATCGGCCCGAACGCCTACGGGGTGATCAACACCGCCCCGGAGGTCGAACTCAACGCCTCCCTCACCCCCGCGCCGATGCCGCTGCGCGGCCGGATCGGCCTCTTCACCCAGTCCGGGGCGATCGGCATCGCCCTGCTCTCCGCACTGCTGCGCCGCGGCGAGGGCCTGTCCTCCTTCGTCTCGGCGGGCAACCGGGCCGACGTCTCCGGGAACGACATCCTCCAGTACTGGTACGAGGACGAGGCCACCGACGTCGCGCTGCTCTACCTGGAAACCCTCGGCAACCCGCGGAAGTTCAGCCGCCTCGCCCGCCGGACGGCGGCCGTCAAGCCGGTGGTCGTCGCCAAGGGGGGCCGCCACACCCCGGCCGGACACGTGGTCCCCGGGACCCGGCTGCCCGAGGCCACCGTCTCGGCCCTGCTGCGGCAGGCGGGCGTGATCCGCGTCGACACGGTCACGGAACTGGTGGACGTCGGCCTGCTGCTCGCCTCGCAGCCGCTGCCCGCGGGCCCCCGGATCGCCATCCTCGGCAATTCCGAGTCCCTCGGCGTCCTCACCTACGACGCCTGCCTGACCCAGGGGCTGCGGCCGCTGCCCCCGCTGGACCTGACGACGGCGGCCTCCCCGGCCGACTTCCGCGACGCGCTCGCCCGTGCCCTGGCCTCCGAGGACTGCGACGCGGTCGTCGTCACGGCGATCCCGTGGGTCAGCGAGCACGAGCTGGCCGACGAGCTGGCCGAGGCCCTGCGCGAAGCGGTGGCCGCGCACCCCGGCAAGCCGGTGGCGGTGGTCCACGTGGAGCTGGGCGCCCTGGCCGACGCCCTCTCGGCCGCGACCTCCTCGGCCCCGGCCGCCGCGGACCCGCCCGCACCCGCGCCCTCCCCGGCCGCGCTGCCGGCCCCGCCCGCCCCCGGCCGCCCGGTCCCGGAGGCCGTAGCTCCCCGCGCCGCCCGGGCGGTGTCGGAGCCCGCCCCCTCCGAGGGGTTCCGGATCCCCGCCTACCCCGCGGCCGAGCGCGCCGTGAAGGCCGTCGCGGAGGGCGTGCGGTACGGGCAGTGGCGGCGGGCCAACGCCGAAGCGGGCCTGGTCCCCGAGTACGAGGACATCGACGAGGCCGGAGCGGGCGCCCAGCTGGCCCGGCTGCTGGCCGACGTCGACGGGGAGTCCGTACTGACCCTCGGCGACTTCGACGCCCACACCCTGCTCGGCCGGTACGGGATCCACGTCCTGCCCACCCTGCCCGCCCTCTCGCCCGACGCGGCCGCCCGGGCCGCCCGCGCGCTGGGCTACCCCGTCGCGCTCAAGACCACCGCCCCGCACCTGCGCCACCGCGCCGACCTGGGCGGCGTACGCCTCGACCTCACGAACGAGGCCGAGCTGCGGCGCTCGTACGAGGAGCTCACCGAGGCGCTGGGCAAGCCCGCCGAGCTCCAGCCCGTGGTACAGGCGATGGTGCCCCGCGGCGTGGACACCGTGGTCCGGTCCGTGATCGACCCGGCCGCGGGCGCCGTCCTCTCCTTCGGGCTCGCCGGGGTCGCCTCCGAGCTGCTGGGCGACACCGCCCACCGGCTCGTCCCGGCCACCGACCGGGACGCCGCCGGACTGATCCGGTCCATCCGGACCGCGCCCCTCCTCTTCGGCTGGCGCGGCAGCGACCCCGTCGACACCCCCGCCCTGGAGGAACTCCTGCTGCGCCTGTCGCGCCTCGTCGACGACCACCCCGAGGTGATCGGGGTCTCCCTGGAGCCGGTCGTCGTCGCCGCGGAGGGCCTTTCCGTCCTCAGCGCCACGGTCCGGGTGGCCCACCCGCCGGCCCGCAGCGACCTCGGCCCGCGCACCCTCCCCAGCTACTGAGCGCACACCCGTGCGGACCGGGTGCGCACGCAGCGGCCGGGGTGCCCCGTACGGGCCTTAGGATGGACCTCATGGCGAAATCCGGTACGACGACCCAGGGGCTGCGCACGGCGATCGAGCGCAGCGGCTACTACCCGGCCCTCGTGGCCGAGGCCGTGGAGGCCGCGGTGGGCGGCGAGCCGATCTCGTCTTACCTGGTCCACCAGGAGACGACCTTCGACTCCAATGAGGTGCGCCGCCACGTCACCGTGCTCGTCCTGACCGGCAACCGGTTCATCGTCTCGCACACCGACGAGCAGGCCGCCGACGCGGGCTCGCCGTCCCCGTACGCGACGACCTCCACCGAGTCGGTCAAGCTCTCCAGCATCTCCTCGGTGGTGCTGAGCCGCGTCGTCGCCAACCCCGAGTCCTACACCCCCGGCACCCTGCCCCGCGAGGTCGTCCTGACCATCGGCTGGGGCGCGGTCTCGCGGATCGACCTGGAGCCGGCCGCCTGCGGCGACCCGAACTGCGACTCCGACCACGGCTACACCGGCAACTCCACCGCCGACGACCTGAGCCTGCGGGTCAGCGAGGCCGGCGACGGCCCCGAGGCGGTCCGCCAGACCCTGGTCTTCGCGCAGGCGCTCAGCGAGGCCACCGCGGCCACGTCCGCCCCCGCCGCCCGCTGATGGCGTCCTCCGCGGCGCAGTACTGGCCGGACGAACCGGAGCCGCTGGACCTCGCGTCCGCGCCCGTCCCCGCGTACGGGACCGGCTCGCTCGCCGACCTGCTGCCGACCCTCGTGGCGGGCCAGGGCGTCCCCGGATTCACCGCCGCCATCCCGGAGCTGACCCCGGCCGACCGCAACTGCGTCTTCCTGGTCGACGGCATGGGCTGGGAGCAGATCAAGGCCCACCCGGACGAGGCCCCGTACCTGACCTCCCTGCTCGCCGGTTCGCGCGGCGGTACCGGCCGCCCGATCACCGCCGGGTTCCCGGCGACCACCGCCACCTCGCTGGCCTCCGTCGGCACGGGCCTGCCGCCCGCCCGGCACGGCCTGCCCGGTTATGCCGTGCGCAACCCGGCCACCGGCGAGCTGATGAACCAGCTCCGCTGGCACCCGTGGACCCCGCCCAAGCCGTGGCAGCCGTACCCGACCGTCTTCCAGCTGGCCGACAAGGCGGGGGTGGCGACGGCCCAGGTGTCCTCGCCCGCCTTCCAGACCACGCCCCTCACCAAGGTCGCGCTGAGCGGCGGCACCTTCCTCGGCCGGATGACCGGCGAGGAGCGGATGGACCTCGCCGCCGAGCGGCTCGCGGCCGGCGACCGCTCGCTGGTCTACACGTACTACAGCGAACTCGACGGTGCCGGCCACCGGCACGGCGTGAACTCCGACGCCTGGCGCGGCCAGCTGATGTACGTGGACCGGCTGGTGCAGCGGCTCGCCGAACAGCTGCCGCCGCGCACCGCGCTGTACGTGACCGCGGACCACGGCATGGTCGACGTCCCCTTCGACGAGGACTCCCGCATCGACTACGACGAGGACTGGGAACTGGGCGCGGGCGTGGCCCTGCTCGGCGGCGAGGGCCGGGCCCGGCACGTGTACGCCGTCCCGGGTGCCGCGGCCGACGTCCTGACCGTGTGGCGCGAGGTGCTCGGCGACCGCTTCTGGATCGCGAGCCGCGAAGAGGCCCTGGAACTGGGCTGGTTCGGCGCCCCGGGGGAGTGCGACGAGCGCGTCCTCGGCCGGATCGGCGACGTGGTGGCAGCCGCACAGGCGGACGTGGCGATCACCGCCTCGCGCAACGAGCCCAACGAGTCCGCCCTCGTCGGCATGCACGGCTCCATGACCCCGGCCGAGCAGCTCGTCCCGCTGCTCGAAGTCCGTTCCTGACCCCCCTCCCCACCTGTTCGTCCACGACCCGAAAGGTCCCCGACTTCCCATGCCCGAGCTGGTGTTCTTCTCCGGAACGATGGACTGCGGAAAGAGCACTCTGGCGCTCCAGATCGCCCACAACCGCGATGCGCGGGGACTGCAGGGCGTGATCTTCACCCGCGACGACCGTGCGGGCGAGGGCAAGCTCTCCTCCCGGCTCGGTCTGGTGACGGAGGCGATCGAGGCGCCGGAGGGCATGGACCTGTACGCGTACCTGGTCGCGCAGCTCTCCAAGGGGGGCAAGGCGGACTACGTGATCGTGGACGAGGCGCAGTTCCTCGCGCCGGAGCAGATCGACCAGCTGGCCCGGATCGTCGACGACCTCGACATGGACGTCTTCGCCTTCGGGATCACCACCGACTTCCGCACGAAGCTGTTCCCGGGCTCGCAGCGCCTGATCGAGCTGGCGGACCGCCTGGAGCAGCTCCAGGTCGAGGCCCTGTGCTGGTGCGGGGCCCGCGCCACGCACAACGCCCGTACGGTGGGCGGGGAGATGGTCGTCGAGGGCGCCCAGGTCGTGGTCGGTGACGTGAACCGCCCGGCGGGGGAGATCGGCTACGAGGTCCTGTGCCGCCGCCACCACCGCCGCCGCATGACTTCGGCAGCGGCCCACGCGGGCGCCCTCTCCCCGGACGTCCTCCCGGTCAACCACGCCTGACGTCCGCGCCGACCGGGCCGGGGCGAGCCCTCTGCCCGGCACGACCTCTCAGCGGCGGGCGTCGCCCGTCAGGAGGCCGGCCCGTTCGGCGCAGAGCGCGGCCTGGACGCGGCCGGTCACTTCGAGCTTGGTCAGGATGGCGCTGACATGGTCCTTGACGGTGCCGTGCCCCAGGTGGAGGCGGCGGGAGATGTCGGCGTTGGAGAGCCCGGCCGCGATCAGGACGAGGACGGTCTCTTCCCGGGGCGTGAGGCGTGCGGTGCGTGAGGCGCCCCGTCGTTGCCCCGCCCGGTCGAGGAAGCCGGCCACGACCGTGCGGCTGACGTCGGCGGACATCATGGTCCAGCCGTGGGCCAGGAACCGCACCAGCGGGGCGAAGCGCAGCGGATCGGTGTCCTTCAGCACGTAGCCGGAAGCGCCGGAGGCGAGCGCGAGAGCCGCGTATTCCTCGTCCGCGTACCGGGACAGGACGCACACGGCGGGAGGGGCCGGCATGCGGGCCAGCCCCGCCCCGATGGCGGGCGCGTCGGAGGTGCAGCAGTCCAGGAGCACGACCTGCGGTTCCTGCTCACCTATGGTGACCACGGCCTCGGCGACGGCGACGGCGCCGGTGGTCCTGATGTCCTCGGTCGCGTCGAGGACCTGTCGCAGGCCTGCTCTGATCAGCGGTTCGTCATCGACGACCACTACTTCGATCATGACGCCTCCCACTAGAAGGCCCCCGAGTCCCCTTACCCACTGTGACGGGCGGGAAACGAGGTCGGCCGCCGGGCGGCGCCTTCGGCCCGGCGGCCGGAGCCTCAGCTCCCTCCTGCTTCGGCCTCCTTGCGGGCGTCGACCTTGCCGAGGACGTACGTCATCGCGCCCGCGACGACGGCGGTGGCGACGAGCTCACCCCAGTACGGGTCGATCAGGAACCGGTTGACGAGCACCAGGACGGTGAACGCCACGGCGATGGTGATGATTCGGGGCAGCATGTCCGGGCTCCTTTCAGCCGAGGAGGGCTGTGATGCAGCCGGTGGCTCCGGCCGCGACCGTGTTGACGGCTATCTCCCGGGCCACCTTCTTGTTGACCCGTCCGACGATCAATGCTGCCGCACTGCCGACGCCCGCCCTGATCAGGCAGTCCTTCGCCGCCTTCGTCATCGGCCGGCCCTCCAGGGCCTTGCAGTACTTCTGCTTGTCCGCCTCGTGCTTGTCGAAGTAGCACTTGGAGATGTTGTGCTCCTGGCGCGGGTCGACGGCGTGCGCGGGGACGGCCCCCAACGCGATCGTGGCCAGCACCATCGCGGAAACGATTCTGGTCTTCTTCACTGCATCCCTCGTGTCGCTCCCGGGCTCGGGCCTGAGTGTCCGCCCCGGTCGGCACGATCATGGGCGAGGCGGCAGGAGAGGGGTATCCGCCGACCGGCCGCACAGGCCCCGCCGGGTGGCGGGGCCGTCCCGGCCGGTGGTCAGCGGACCGAGCTCCACGACCGCCACAGCGAGGCGTACGCCCCGTCGGCCGCCAGCAGTTCGTGGTGGCTGCCGAGCTCGACGATGCGGCCCCGGTCCACCACCGCGATCCGGTCGGCCTCCTGCACCGAATCCAGCCGGTGCACGATGGACACCACCGTGCGTCCCTCGATCAGCGCGGCCAGGGAGCGCTCGACCTGCCGGGAGGCGGAGGAGTCGAGCAGCGCGGTGGCCTCGTCCAGGACGAGGGTGTGCGGATCGGACAGCAGCAGCCGGGCGAGGGCGAGCTGCTGAGCGGCGGACGGGGACACCGGGGCCGCGCCGGCCCCGATCCCGCTGTCCAGGCCTTCGGGCAGGGACCGCGCCCAGTCCCCGAGCAGTACGGTCTCCAGCGCCGCCCACAACTCCTCGTCCGAGCCGTCCTCCCCGTCGGTGAGCACGAGGTTGTCCCGCAGGGTGCCGCTGAAGACGTGCTGCTCCTGGGTCACCAGGACCACCTCGCGGCGCAGTTGGCCGACGGGCAGGTCGGTCAGGTCCACGCCGCCGATCCGTACGGTGCCGCGGGTGGGGTGGTGCACGCCGGCCAGCAGCTTGCCCAGGGTGGACTTGCCGGCTCCGGAGGCGCCGACGACGGCGAGGCGTTCGGCCGGGGCGAGTTCGAGGTCGATGCCGCTGAGGACCTCGCGGCCCGGGCCGTAGCCGAAGCCGACGCCGTCGAGCCGGATCCCGTGGCCGCGGGTGGGCGCGGCCGGCTTGGGCTCCTCGCGAGGGAGCCGTTCGACGCCGAGGATGCGGCGCAGGGCCGCGTTGCCGATCTGGAGTTCGTCGGTCCAGGTCAGCAGGTCGTTGAGGGGCTCGCCGAGGGCCTGGACGTAGAGCACCACGGCGGTGAGCGCGCCGAGGCCCACGGCGCCGCGCTGGTAGGCGAGTCCGCCGATCAGCAGGGTGAGGGCCATCGGGACCATGGTGGCGAGGTCCAGGCTGGGGAACCAGATCGTCTGCAGCCAGGTGGTGCGCTGCCGGGTGCGGACCACCGCGTCGACGGTGGCGCCGTGCCGGTGGATCTGGCGGGCTCCGAGGCCGAGGGATTCCACGGTGCCCGCGCCCCGGGTGGTCTCGTGGGTGACGGCCAGGACGTCGGCCTCCTGGGCGAGCAGCCGCTCGTACGCGGCGGTCGCGCGCGGGCGGTACCAGAGGGTGGAGAGGACGGCGAAGGGCACGCCGGCGAGCAGGGCGAGGGCCAGCAGCGGGGAGGTGAGGAGGATGGCGGCGAAGGTGAAGACCAGGGTGACGGCGGCCAGCACGATCCTCGGGACGGCCTGGCGGATGGACTCGCTGAGGCGGTCGGCGTCGGTGGTGGCGCGGCTGAGCAGGTCGCCGGTGCCGACGGACTCCACGGTGGACAGCGGCAGTCCGAGGACGCGGCGGACGAACCCTTCGCGCGTGGCGGCCAGGACGCGCTCGCCGAGCAGCGTGGCCTGCACCTTGGCGGCGCGGGCCAGCAGGGCGTGGACGACGAGGATGGCGACGAAGGCCAGGGCGAGGACGTCGACGCGGGCCGTGCTGGTACCCGCCGCGACCGACTCCACGAGGTGGCCCAGCAGCCGGGGCCCGGTCAGGCTCGCCACCAGGGCGGTGCCGAACAGCAGCAGGGTGAGGGCGAGGCGGCCCGCGTTGCCGCGTACGAAGTCCCCCACCCAGGCCCGTACGTCGGCCCGGTCGGCCAGCGGCAGGCGGCCCGGCGCGGGACCGGCGCCCTCGGCGGGGGCCGGGGTGGGGGCCGTGGCGGTCGCGGTGCTCGTCATGAGCGGGCTCCTTGCGTGGGGACGGGGCGGCCGTCCTGGCCGAGCCGGTGGACGCGGTCGGCGGCGCCCAGCCACAGTGGGCTGTCGCTGAACACCACGGTGGTCCGCCCGGACCGCAGCGAGGCCACCCGCCGGACCACGCGGGACTCGGTCTGCGCGTCGACCGAGGCCGTCGGATCCTCCAGGACCAGCACGTCGGGGGCCGCGAGCAGGGCGCGGGCGAGCACCAGGCGCTGGCGCTGGCCCCCGGACAGGGCCCGGCCGCCCTCGCCGAGGTACTCGTCCAGACCGCCGGGCAGCCCCTCGACCACATCGGTGGCGTCGGCGGCGAACAGGGCGTCGGCCTGGGCCCCGGTCGAGCGGGCGAGGCCCCCGGTGAGCTCCTCCCGCACGGTGCCGCTGAAGAGGGTGTCGGCGGGGCCGGAGCGCAGCACGCGGGCCCGCAGTTCGGTGAGGTCGACCCGGTCGAGGGGGACCCCGCCGAGCAGGACGGCGGCGGGCTCCGGCAGCACGCCGTGGCGGGTCAGCCGGTCGGCGAGGTCTCCGGCCCGGCCCGCGGGGGCCGCGATGACGGTGAGCAGGCCCGCCTCGGCGGTGATGCCGGTGTCCTCGTCGGTGAGGGAGAGCGGGCCGTGGGGGAGCGGCAGGGGGTCGGCCGGCTGTTCGGGCTCGGGGTCGATGCGCAGCAGGGTGCAGACGCGGCCGGCCGCGACCTTGGCGAGGCTGAGGGTCTCGGCGGCCTCGGTGGCGGTGCTGACGGGCAGGGTGAGGAAGGCGGAGGCCCCGTAGAAGGCGACGAGTTCGCCGGGGGTGATGGTGCCGTTCAGGGCGAGGCGGGCGCCGAGCCAGGCGATGCCGACCGTGACCAGGCCGGGCAGGAACACCCCGGCGGCCTGGAGCCAGGCCTCCATCCGGCCGGCCGACTCGCCCGCCCGGCGGACCTGCTGGCTGGTGGCGCGGAAGCGGTCCGCGAAGCGGGCCTCGCCGCCGATCCCGCGCAGGATGCGCAGGCCGGCCACGATGTCGCCGGCCTGGGAGGTGGCGATGCCCATCTGTTCGCGCTGCTCCTCGTCGCGTTCCTGGAGCGGGCGCAGCAGCGGTCCGATGCCGAGGACTGCGGCGGGTACGCCGATGAGGACGGCGAGGCCCAGGACCGGGGAGGTGAGCGTGAGCGCGACGGCGACGAGGACGGCGGCGACCACCGCGCCGATGGACCGGCCGACGACCTCGAAGGCGTTGCCGATGCTCTCGACGTCGGCGGCGGCGGAGGCGGCCACGTCACCGGAGCGGGCCTTGCTGCGCAAGGTGGCGCCGAGGCGGGTGACCTGGCGCATCAGCACCCGGTGGGTGTGCGCCACCGCGTGCACCTCGGCGCCGACGGCGGCCTGGATGAGGCCGGCGCCGGCCACGGCCTGGAGGATGCCGAGGCCCAGCGCCACCAGGGCCCACAGGTAGAGGGCGCCCGGGCCTTCGGCCCGCCCGCCCACGTCGATGGCCCGGCCGATGACCAGCGGCAGCAGGGCCAGCGGGACCATCCAGGCCATGCCGAGGAGGGCGCTGAGCAGCAGCGGCCCGGGCCGGATGCGCACGAGCCACCACAGGTAGGCCCAGGGGCCCCGGCTGTCGGCTTCCGGTACGGCCTCGGGGGACACCGAGGCGTCGAACAGTCTGTTGGCCACAGGGGGGCTCCTGGGTCGGGCCGGATCAGCGAGCGGGTCGGGGGACCCGGGTCAGAGGAATCAGAGGTAGAGGTCCCGGGTGGTCGCGCGGTCGACCTTGCCGGTGCGGGTGTGCGCGAGCGCGGGCACGGCGACGATGCGGTCGGGCACCAGGAACGCGGGGACGGTGGAGCGGAGTTCGTCGCGCAGCGCCCGTACGTCGCTCTCGGCGTCCGGGGCGAACACGACGAAGGCGACGAGGGCGTTGTGGTCGCCCTTGACGTGCTCGGCCGCCGCGACGGCGGAGATGCCGGGCAGGCGGCCGATCTGGTGCTCGACGTCCAGCAGGTCGACGCGATGGCCGCGGATCTTGACCTGGTGGTCGGCGCGCCCGTGGAAGACGAGCATGCCGTCGGAGCTCTCGTGCACCAGGTCGCCGGTGCGGTACCAGCGGGCGGGGCCGTCGCCGAGATCGGCCTCCACGAACCGGGCGGCGGTGCGTTCCGGGTCGTCCAGGTAGCCGGTGGCCAGCTGGGGGCCCGCCAGGTAGAGCTCCCCGGGTCCGTCGGGTGCCTCCGCGCGGGGGACGACCGCCTGTCGCACGGAGGGCAGCGGACGTCCGATCGGGACCCCCTCGGGGAAGGGCCCCTCGGCCCCGGGGCCGGCGAGCAGCACGCTGTGGGTGACCAGCGCGGTCTCGGTGGAGCCGTAGGTGTTGAGCAGCCGGACCCGGTCGGCGCCGAGCCGGTGCCAGCGTTCGAGCATGTCGGCGCGGACGGCCTCGCCGCCGATGACCACGGTGTCCAGGGAGTCGGGAAGTTTCAGCCCGTGCTCCAGCAGGGACCCGGTGAAGACGTGCCAGTAGTCGACGGGCAGGTTGACGAGGGTGATCTCGGCCTCGGCGAGCAGGGGGCCGAGGGCGCTCTCGCTCTCCTCGTCGATCACCAGCAGGCCGCCGGCGCAGAGCGTGGGCAGGATCTCCTCCAGGCTGGTGTCGCCGTCGGCGCGGTGGAAGTTGAGCGCGACGGTGTCCGGGCCGACGCCGTAACGGGTGCGCAGTTGCGGGACCACCGCGTGCAGCGCTCCGTGCGGGACGGCGGCGGCCTTGGGCGCTCCGGTGGAGCCGGAGGTGAACAGGACGTACGCCGGGTCCTCGGCGCGCACGGGCTCGCCGGCCTCGCGCAGGGGGGCTCGGGAGGAGCCCCAGTTGGGCCGCAGGAGGCGGTCGACGGCGGGGAGCCGGCCGGTTTCGGCGGTGGTGACGGCTTCCTGGCAGCCCAGCGCCCGCAGGGCGTCGTCCATGTGGGTGCCGGGGGTGTCGGTGACCGGTACGTAGCCGCGGCCGGCCGCGAGCACGCCGATGACGGCGGCGACGTCCCGGGCGGAGTGGTGGGTGACGATGCCGACGGGCGGACGGGGGCCGGGGCCGCGGGTGGCGACGAGATCGGCCACCGCGCCGGCCCAGCGGGCGAGTTGGCCGTAGCCGACGGTGGAGCCGTTGTCGAGGACCGCGGGCCGGTCGGGGTCCGCGCGGGCGATGGCGAAGAAGGGGTCGACCACATTGGACAGGAGGGACATGAGGGGTGCCTTCTCGGATTCTGTACGCGGGTCAGCCGTCGGAGGGGTCGGAGCGGTCGGCGCCGTCAGTACCGTCGGAGTGGACCAGGGCGGCGAGCGCGTCGCGGTGGCGGGCGGCGAGCCGGGCGATGGTGGCCTCGTCGTGCAGGGCACCGGAGTACCACCATTCGACGCGGAGCACTCCGTCGTCGGTCGTGGCGATCACCTCGATGAGGTGGGGGCGCACCCAGTCCGGTCCGGTGATCTCGCCCACCGGTTCGTCGGCGACGTCGAGCAGCAGCGTGCCGAGGGGGAGTCCGTCGGCGTCGTCGCCCTCGAAGTCGAAGGAGACGTCGCTGGGCGGGGCGCCGCGCAGGGCGGCGGAGATCCGGGGCCGGCCGTGCCGGCTCAGCGCCCCGTGGCCGATCCCTCCGCCGGGCAGGGCGGCGAGGTGGCCGACGGTGCGGGCGAGGCGTTCGGCGGGGGTGCCGGGGGCGAGGTCGAGGCGGACGGGGACGGTGGTGGTGAACCAGCCGGTGGTGCGGGCCAGATCGGTGTCGCCGACGACCTCCTCGCGGCCGTGCCGAAGGACGTCCACCCGGACCGCGTCCTGGCCCTGCCACGCGCCGAGCGCCTCGCCGAGGGCGTGCAGCAGCAGTTCGCCGGGGTGGCAGCGGTGGGCGCGGGCCGCGCGGAACAGTCTTCCGGTGAACTCCGGGCCGAAGCGGGAGACGTGGGTGGCGGCGGTGGCGGCGGTGTTCACGGCCCGCGGGTCGGCGTGGCCGTCGCTTCCGTCGCCCGGGCGGCGGTCGAGCGGGACCTGGCCGGGGGTGCGGGCCACCTCGGTCCACCACTCGGCCTCCGCCTCGGCCTCGGGGGTGCGGGCGTACGCGGCGAGGGCCAGGGCCCACTCCGGGTAGCCGGTCCCCTCGGTGCAGCGGACGTCGTCCCCGTCGTCGCCGACGGCGAGTGCGGCGTAGAGCCGCTCCAGGTCCTCGATCAGGACGGACCAGGACACCATGTCGAAGGCGAGCTGGTGGACGGCGATCAGGAGCCGGCCCGGGCGGGCCGGGCCGGCGTCGAACCAGACGAACCGCACGACGCGGCCCGCCCCGGGGTCGAGGGAGCGCTGTTCGAGCGAGCAGCGCAGGGTGACGGCCTCGGAGAGTTCGGCGTCGTCGAGTTCACGGGTGTCGACGGTGTCGACGATGTCGAGCGGGGTGTCCGGGGTGAGGACGGCGACCGTCTGCCGCGGGCGCTTGGCGGGCCGGGCCTCGACGGCGAGGCGCAGCGAGGCATGGCCGGCGACCAGGCGCCGTACGGTTTCGGCGAGCACGCCGGGGTCGAGGTCGGGGCGGGTGGTGAAGAGCATCGACTGGTTCCAGTGGGCGCGGCTGCCGTTCTGGTCCTCCCAGCCCTGCTCCTGGGAGGGCGTGAGGACGACCGGGCCGTGTGCGGCGCCGGGCTCGGCGAGGGGGCCGGCGCCCTCGCGGCGTCGGCCGGCCCGCTCGGTGACCAGGAGGCTGAGGTGCTCCACGGTCATGTCCTCGGCGAAGAGTTCGCGGAGCTGGACGCGGACGCCGTAGGCGCTCTCGATGCGGCGGGCGGCGCGGATGAGGTCGAGCGAGTCGACGCCGAGGTCGCGCAGGGGTGCGGCGAGGTCGGGGGCGGGTTCCAGGACTGCTTCGGCGAGCCATTCGGCGAGGTGGGCGCGTACGTCGTCCACGGCGGCCGGGGCGGCCCCGTCCGTGGAGTGCGGTGCGGGCCGGGCGGGGGCGCTCACGCGCGGCCCGCCTCACCGAGCGCGTCCGCGGAGCGTTCGATCAGGAAGGGGCCGAGGGCGAGGGCGTCCATCGGCAGCCGGTGGAAGGTGGCCAGGGCGTCGCGCGGGCTGCACACGACGGGTTCGTCACGGCCGTTGAAGGAGGTGTTGAGCACGACGGCGGTGCCGGTGTGCCGGCCTACCTCGCCGATCAGGCGGTGGTAGAGCGGGTCGCTCTCGTGGGACACGGTCTGCGGGCGGGTGGTGCGGTCGCTGTGCACGACGGCCGGCATGGCCTCGGCGCCCGCTTCCGTGACCGGGGTCGTGACGATCATGTACGGGAGCGGGGTGGCGGTGCCGATGAGGGCGAGGGCCGCCTCCTCCTGCATGCTCGGCGCGAACGGCCGCCAGGCTTCCCGGTCCTTGATGCGGACGTTGACCCGGTCGCGGGTGCTCTCGGGCGAGGGCACGGCGAGCATGCTGCGGTGACCCAGCGCCCGCGGTCCGCCTTCGGCGCGGCCCTGGAACCAGCCGGCGACCCCGCCGCGGGCCAGGACGGCGGCGGTCGCCCCGGCGATGTCCTCGTGCTCGGTGTAGGCGGTGCCGGAGGCGTCGAGGACCTTGCGGATGCTGTCGGGGGACCACTGGGGGCCCCAGGCCACCGAGCCGGCCATCGGGCGGATCCGGTCGCCCTCCTGGGCCGCGACCAGGACGGCCGCGCCGAGGGAGACGCCCTGGTCGCCCGCGAGCGGCTGGACGAACAGGTCGCCGACCTCGGGCAGGCGCATCAGCTTGCCGTTGAGGGTGGCGTTGAAGCCGACGCCGCCCGCGATCATCAAGGTGGTCTCGCCGGTCTCCCGGAGCAGGCCCCGGACCAGGCCGATGACGGCGTGTTCGAGGGCGGCCTGGGCGGTGGCGGCGATGTCGCGGTACTCGAAGGGGTCCCGGTCGGTGACCTTGGTGAAGCGGCCCAGGCGCGGGTCGAAGCGGCGTGCGGAGCGGTTGGGCGCCTGGGGGAGGGTCTTCTCCAGGTGCTCCATCCAGTGCCGGATGGTGGCGGTCTCCTCGTCGGTGGTGCCCGTGGAGCGCAGGTCCGGGGGGACGACGCCGATGGTGAAGTCCTCGTCGGCGAAGGTGAAGGCGCCGCCGAAGGTGAGGTCCTGGGGGCGGCCGTAGGAGGCGAGGCCCATCATCTTTCCGGCGGCGTCGGCGCCCAGTCCGGCGTACTCGCACACCGCGGCGTAGAAGTAGCCGAGCGACCAGCCGGGGGTGTGGGCGCGCAATGTCTTGATCTCGCCGTCGATCCCGACCGCGAGGGTGGTGCTCTCGTCCTCTCCCTGGCCGTCGAGGACGAGGATCGCGCCGCGGTCGCGCCCGGAGAGGTGGTAGGCGCTGGCCGCGTGGGCGAGGTGGTGGTTGACGAAGGTCAGCCGGGGGTCGCGGGCGCGCGGGAACAGCGCCTTGGGCAGCAGGTGTTCGAGGGCGTCACCGTCGCCGGCGAACCAGTCCAGGCCGCGGTCGGCGAAGAGCTTGGGGAGGTCCCACCCGTGGGCGACGACGTCTATGTCGCCCAGGGTGAGACCTCCTTCGGCGAGGCAGTACGCGACGGCGTTCAGGGGTGCTTCGCCGTAGGCGTGCTTGTTGCGGGTGAAGCGCTCCTCCTCGGCCATGGCGATCACTTCGCCGTCCACGACGAGGCAGGCCGCGCCGTCGTGGCTGGCGCCGGGCCAGCCGTTGACTCCGAGCACACGCATGGTCAGTCCCCAAAGATCGATCGAGTCGTCCGGTTACGCCAACCGATCTTGTCGATCAGGGGAGTTGTACACGACCTATCGAGTTGTGCGGAGATTCGAACGGCGATCCGAACGGAGGTTGGGGCGGGGGTCCGGACGCAGATCGGGCCGGAGGTCCGGGCGGAGGTCCGCCGCGAAGATCGCGGAGGCCGCCTTGAGCACCTCGTTGGCTTGCCTCAGCTGCTCCACCTCGCGGCGCAGCCGGTGCAGTTCCGCCCGTTCGCGTCCGGACAGCGTCCCCTCGTCGCCGCCGGTGCGGTCCGTCCGGGGAGCGGGCGCCGTGCCGGGGGTCCGGCCGGTGCCCGGGACGGGCTGCTCCGGCGCCGCTCTGGGGCGGCCGACCGGCTCGTACGGGGTTCCGCGCGCTTCCAGTTCCTTGCCGACGCGGTGCCAGTGACGGGTCCACACGGTGGTGTCGCCGTCGCAGGCGGCGACGTAGGCGAGGGTGACTTTCAGTGATGGCTTGTGCAAACCGCGTGCCGCCTCGGAGAGCGTGGCGACGGAGTAGTGGGCGCGTTTCGCCATGACGCGGTAGGACGGGTTTCCGGCCTGGCGCCGGAGGGCGCGCAGGGCATGGGCGAATTCTTCCAGCGGTCCGGCCGTGGGATCGAGTAACCGTTCTGGCCTGGCCATATTCCCCCCTGGGGAGTCGATCATCTCGGTGGAGCGCGCGATCGGGAACCCACGGAACGGCTGTTGGCTGATCGCGGGCGCGGCGGTACAACCCCCCCGTCGGTCGACGTGGTCGGCATACAACCTCCGCAAGGGGCCATCGTGGAAATTGGTACATGTCACTGACATATCGATCAAGTGAGCATCCGGGAAATCAGGCCATACAGCGGTCGTGTCGACCGGTTTCGTCCGATCCCTGACCATGCAGGGATCTCCACCCCCGCGTTCCGCTTCTCCCCTGCTCCCTTCCCGCCATGCCCTCCGGTTGTACAGGAGTGCACCCGGGCTGCGCCCCGTACAACCGTCCCCCCTCGTGTACAACTCCGCGGCTCTGCAAGATCGGTCCACGTCAGGCGAAAGGGCCGGAACGGACGGGAATGGGTGGCGACGCGGTGGACATAGCACGCAGCCAAGCGGAATCAACACCGCCGGAAGGCGTGTACGAGTACCGGCGCGATGAACTCGTCGAGCCGGACTGGCGTCGGTTCCCCGGATGGCGGGAAGTCAGCCAGGCGCAGTGGTCCGACCCGCAGTGGCAGCGCGCCCACTGCGTCAAGGACGCCAAGGGGCTGCGCGCCGTCGTGGGGGACCTCCTCGACGAGGAGTTCTACGCGGACTGGGAGCAGGACCGGCTGTACCGGGCGACCATGTCGGTGCTCCTGCCGCCCCAAATGATCAATACGATCGCCCCGCACGTGACCGGCTCCCGGCCGGGCGAGGTCACGAAGGCGTTCTACGACGACCCGGTACGCCGCTACATGCTGCCGGTGTTCTCCGACCGGCACCCCGAATGGCCCTCGCACCCGATGGCCAGCCGGGACTCCCTGCACGAGCAGGACATGTGGGTGGTGGAGGGGCTGACCCACCGCTACCCGACGAAGGTGCTGGCGGAACTCCTGTCCACCTGCCCGCAGTACTGCGGGCACTGCACCCGGATGGACCTGGTCGGCAACTCCACCCCGCAGGTGACCAAGAACAAGCTGACCCTCAAGCCCGTCGACCGGGCCGAGCGGATCCTCGGCCACCTGCGCCGGTCCCCCGGCATCCGCGACGTCGTGGTGTCCGGCGGCGACCTCGCCAATCTGCCCTGGCCCCGGCTGGAGAGCTTCCTCGCCTCACTGCTGGAGATCGAATCCATCCGGGACATCCGGCTGGCCAGCAAGGCCCTGATCGGGCTGCCGCAGTACTGGGCGTCCGCCCCCGTCCTGGAGGGCATCACCCGGATCGCCGACACGGCGCGGGCCCGGGGCGTGCAGGTCGCGCTCCACACCCACGCCAACGCCGCCCAGCAGGTGACCCCGGCGGTCGCCGACGCGGCCCGCGCCCTGCTGGCCGCCGGACTGCGCGACGTACGCAACCAGGGCGTGCTGATGCGCGGGGTCAACGACACCGCGCACGAGCTGCTCGACCTGTGCTTCGCACTCACCGACCACGCGGGCGTGACGCCCTACTACTTCTACATGTGCGACATGATCCCGAACGCCGAGCACTGGCGCGTCCCGCTGCACCGGGCCCAACTGCTCCAGCGTCAGATCATGGGCTACCTCCCCGGGTTCGCCACCCCGCGCATCGTGTGCGACGTGCCCTTCGCCGGCAAGCGGTGGGTGGACCAGACCGATGCCTACGACCGGGACCTCGGCATCTCCCACTGGAGCAAGAGCTACCTGACCCCGCTGGAAGCGGCGGACCCGGACGCCCACGGCGGCTCATACCACTACTACGACCCCATCGACACCCTCCCGGCCTCCGGGCAGCGGTGGTGGCGGGAAACCCGTCAAGGGTAGAGAAGGACGGTTGCACAGCCATGAGCGATCCGCGCCCGCAGCGGGAGACGGTCCGGGAAGAACCTCCGGTACTGGAGGAGTGGTACCGCCGGCATCTGCGCCCCGACCTGTACGACATCAGCTCCAGCGGCGTCCACCCGTACACCTTCGCCGAGATACGCGAGATGTGCGGCATCGGACAGGACGACCTCGACGCGATCGTCATGGACGACAGCGTCTCCCAGGGCGGCTCCGGCATCCGGCAGGCGATCGCCGACCGGTACGCGGCAGGGGACGCCGACCGGATCCTGGTCACCCACGGATCCAGCGAGGCCATCTCCCTCACCCTGAACACCCTGCTGCGGCCCGGCGACCGGGTGGTGGTCCAGGAGGGCATCTACCACTCGCTCGGCCACTACCCGCGTGAAGCGGGCTGCGAGGTGGCGGTGCTCCCGGCGGCGGCCGTGCGCGACGGGGAGATCGACCCGCAGGCGCTGGGCTCCCTGGTGACGCCCGGAACGGCCGCGGTGATCGTCAACTTCCCGCACAACCCGAGCGGAGCGACGCTTTCGCCGCAGGGCCTCAAGGCGCTGGCGGCGGCGGTCGCGGAAGCCGGGGCGGTGCTGGTGTGGGACGCGGCGACCGCCGAGATCGCGCACCGCTGGGAAGTGCTGGCGGACCCGGGCGCGCTGTACGGGCCCGCACTGCGGACGGTGTCCTACGGGACCTTCTCCAAGACCTTCGGCCTGCCCGGACTGCGGGTCGGCTGGGCCGTCGCCGACCCGGAGCTGCTGCGGGCCACCTTCCCGCTGCGCGACCGGACCACGCTCTTCCTGTCGCCGCTGGTGGAGCTCGTCGCCGAACGGGCCATGCGCAGCGCGGACCAGCTGATCGGACTCCGGGCGGCCGAGGCGGGGCGCAACCTGGCGCACCTGCGCGGGTGGATGGCCGAGCACGAGGACCTGGTGCGCTGGCGGGAGCCGGAGGGCGGGGTGAGCGCCTTCCCGGTGTTCCGCGCCCTCGAACGCCCCGGGACGCCTCCCGGGGCGGTGGAAGAGCTGTGCCTGGAGCTCCTGGAACGCCACCGGACGCTGCTGGTGCCGGGCACGGCCTTCGGCGCGCCGCAGGGGGTCCGGCTGGGCTTCGGCGGCGGCGAGGCGGACTTCCGGGCGGGGCTGGCCGAGCTGTCGGCGTTCCTGCGCGGGCGCGGGGCCGGCCGATGAGCGCGCAGGCCGCACCGGCTCCGGCGGAGGTGTCCGGCCGGGTGGACTTCCTGGACGGATGGGAGCGGGCGGTACGGGCCCACGGGGACGCGCCCGCGCTGGTGACCCCGTCGCGCGTGCTGACCTACCGGGAGACGGACCGGCTCACCGACGCCTGGGCGGGCTCCTTCGCCGGGCGCGGCGCCGGGCCCGGGCGGATCGTGGGCCTGGCCTTCGGCGACCCGGCCGGGGCCGTGCTGGGCATGCTCGCGGCGCTCAAGAGCGGCGCCGGCTTCACGGTGCTCGACGACCGGCTGCCGCAGCCGGCCCGGGAGGACCTAGTGCGCCGGGTCGGGGCGGTGGTGTGGGCGGGCGACGGCGAGCACGCGCCGGACGGGGCGTACGTACCGGACGGGGCGGACACCGGGTGGACCCGGCCCACCGGCACCGGCACCGGCACCGGCGCCGGCGCTCCCGGCGAACACGACGTCGCGTACGTCCTGTTCACCTCCGGCTCCACAGGCCGCCCCAAGGGGACGGTCGTCGAGCGCGGCTCGCTGGCACGGTTCGCGGCCTCCGTCGCCGAACGGCTGGCGCTGACCTCAGGGGACCGCTGGCTCCAGGTGGCCTCGCTCGGCTTCGACGTGGTGATCGAGGAGGTCTTCCCGGCGCTGGTCTCCGGGGCGGCGGTGGTGTGCCGGACGGACACCGAGCCGCTGGAGCCCGCGGAGCTGCACGCGCTGACAGGCGCGACGGGTTCGACGGTGGTGGAGCTGTCCACGCAATACTGGCTGGAGTACGCCCGCTGGCTGGAGGAGCGCGGGCTGACCACACCGCCGCGGCTGCGGACGGTGGTGGTCGGCGGCGAGCGCATGGACCCCGGGCCGTACCGGGCGTGGCAGCGCCGGCAGCCGGCCGCACTGGCCCACGTCTACGGGCTCACCGAATGCACCGTCAGCTCCACCCTGTACACCGGCCTGCTGCCCGAGGACGCCGAGGAGGTGCCGCTGGGTACGCCGCTGCGGGACGTGCTGGTGACCGTACGCCGCGACGGGCGCCCGGTGCCGGCCGGTGAGAGCGGCGAGATCCACATCGGCGGCCCCCTGGTGGCGCGGGGCTTCCTGGACGACGAGGAGGCCACGCGGCGCCGGTTCGTACCGGACCCGTACGGCGCCGGACCCGGAGCCCGGACGTACGTGACCGGCGACGTGGGGCGGTTCGACGAGGCGGGCCTGCTGGTCTTCCTCGGCCGGGCGGACGACCAGCTCAAGATCCGCGGCCACCGGCTGGAGCCGGCGCTGGTGGAGCGCGCGCTGTGCGAGAGCCCGGACGTGGACCAGGCCGTGGTCGTTCCCGACCCGGCCACGGGCACCGCGCTGTGGGCCTTCACCGTCCCCGCCGACCAGCGGCTCTCCCCGTCGCCGGGCACGGCCCCCCGGCTCCCCGCCGCCGACCGCGACGCCCTGGTCGGCCGCCTCGCCGCGCAGCTCCCCGACTGGGCGGTCCCCCGCATCCTGCACCGGGTCGCGGAGCTCCCGAAGACCCCGCACGGCAAGGTGGACAAACGCGCCCTGGCCGCGTGGGCAGGCGCATCGGGCCACGACGCGAGCGCGGAGGTCCGGGCGCAGGCCGTTACCGAGGCGCGGGCGGAAGCCGGCCCGGACGAGGCGCTGGACACGGTGCTCGGGATGTTCCGGGACGTGCTCGCGCAGCCGCGGCTCGGGCCCGACGACAACTTCTTCGACCACGGCGGGCAGTCCCTGCTCGCCATGCGGCTGCTCGCGCGCCTGCGCGAGCACTTCCCCTCCGCAGCCGGCCTGCGGGCGAGCGCGCTGTTCTCGCTCCCGACCCCCCGGCTGCTGAGCGAGACGCTCGGCAGCCGCCGCGCCACCGAGCTGTAGCGCACAGGCAGTACACCGAGGGCCCGCGGTGATCACCGGCGGGCAGCACCCCAGACCAGAACGAGAGTTGGCATGTCGAACCTCACCGACCGTACCGCCACGACCAGCGGCACCCTCGCCCACACCCTCACCCACGACGAGGCCGCCGAGACCGCCGCCCTCACGCAGGAACTCACCCGCGCCTACCCCTCCTTCGGCGACCCCGGCCTGCTGCGCGACCTGCCGCAGCTCGCGGCCCGCCTGCCGCTCGGCACCCGGCGCTTCCTGCGCGAGTTCAAGCTCGCCGACCGCCGCGGCCACGCCGTCGTCCGCGGCCACCGCTTCGACCAGGAGCGGATCGGCCCCACCCCCGCCCACTGGCGCGGCCGCAGCCGCCCCGGTCCGGAGTTCGCCGAGGAACTGCTGCTGATGCTCTACGGGGCGCTGCTCGGCGAGCCGTTCGGCTGGGCCACCCAGCAGGACGGCCACCTCGTCCACGACATCTTCCCGATCCGCCAGCACGAGAACGACCAGCTCGGCATGGGCAGCAAGGAACTGCTCACCTGGCACACGGAGGACGCGTTCCACCCGTACCGCAGCGACTACCTGATCCTCGGCGCGCTGCGCAACCCCGACCACGTGCCCACCACCGTCGGCGAGCTGGACCTGTCCTCCCTCTCCTCCGAGGACATCGACCTGCTCTTCGAGCCGCGCTACTACATCGCTCCCGACGAGTCGCACCTGCCCAAGAACAACAGCATCGGCTCCGCCGAGGAGGCCGCCCGCTTCGCGACCATCCAGAAGATGATCGACGAGCGCCCGCTCGGCCCGCTGCTCTACGGCTCGCGCGTGGACCCGTACATGCGCCTCGACCCGTACTTCACCTCCGTTCCCGAGGACGACCCGGACGCGCGGCGCGCCTACGACGCCCTCTTCAAGGTGATCGACTCCCAGATGCGCGAGGTCGTCGCCGACGAGGGCGACGTGCTGTTCATCGACAACCACCGCGCCGTGCACGGACGGCTGCCCTTCACCGCCCGTTACGACGGCACCGACCGCTGGCTCAAGCGGGTCTGCGTCACCACCGACCTGCGCCGCTCCCGCGAGATGCGGGCCACCGCCGACACCCGCCTGCTGGGCTGATCCGCCGGTGTCCCTCACCCTCACGGACCTGTCCCGGGACCCTGGGCTACGGCCCGAGACGGACCGGCTGACCGGCGCGAACATGCCCGCCTTCATGAGCTGGGAATCCCCCGGCAACTGGCGCTGGCACGGCATGTACGACCACTACCCCGCCCTCCAGCTCTGCCTGGTGGACGGGGAGGGCAGGCTGGCCGCGGCGGCCAACGCGGTGCCGGTCCGCTGGGACGGCACCGCCGAGGGCCTGCCGGCCGGCACCGACGACGTCCTCGTCGAAGCGGTCGACCAGGGGCCGCCGGCCCGGCCGGACGCCCTGTGCATGCTGTCCGTCTCCATCGCGCCCGACCACCGCGCCGCGGGCCACGCCGAACGGCTGCTCACCGCCATGCGGCAGACCGCCGCCCGCGGCGGCATGCGCGGAGTGATCGTCCCGGTACGTCCGACCCGCAAGCCCCGCTTCCCGCTGATCCCGATCGAGCAGTACGCGGCCTGGCGCCGCCCCGACGGCAGCTGCTTCGACCCGTGGCTGCGCACTCACCTGGAGTCCGGCGCCCGGCAGCTCGGGATCGCCGCCCGCTCGCTGGTCATCCGGCAGCCGGTGGCCCGCTGGGAGGAGGAGCTCGGGCATCCGCTGCCCGGGCCGGGCGACTACCCGCTCCCGGGCGGGCTGGTGCCGCTGCGCGTGACGGACGACGGCCAGGGCACCTACGCCGAGCCGAACGTCTGGGTCCACCACGCCCCTTGAGCCCCCGCTCCCCGCTCCCAGCTGCTCCCCGCTGCTCTTCCTCTCCTCTCCCGACCCCCGCAACGACCCTGGAGATTCCATGACTTCCGTGACTCCCGCAGCCCCCGTGCGCCTCGCGATCGTCGGCTGCGGCGCGGCCGCCCGCGGCTGCCACATACCGGCCCTGCCCCCGCTCAAGGGCGATGTGCGGCTGACCGTCCTCGTCGACCGTGACCCGAAGCAGGCCGAGGCGGCCCTCGCCCTCTACCGCGAGCTGGGCGGAGCCGACGCCGACCAGGTGGTCCTCGCCACCGATGCGGACCAGGTCGCCGACCTCTTCGACGCCGCCGTGGTCGTCGTCCCGCACACCAAGCACGCCGAGACGGTGGAACCGCTGCTCGCCGCCGGCAAGCACGTCCTGCTCGAAAAGCCCATGACCACCTCGGTCGCCGACGCCCGCCGGCTCGCCGAGGCGGCCGACGCCGCCGCCCGCGCATCGGGAACCGTGCTGGCCATGGCCCACCCCCGCCGGCTCTTCCCCGCCTACGCGTGGGTGCACCGGCTGATCCGCGACGGCGGGCTCGGCGAGGTGCGCAGCGTCGAGTGGAACGAGGGGCACCCGTACGCCTGGGAGCCGGTCTCCTGGTCGATGTTCGACCGCCGCCTCGCGGGCGGCGGGGTGCTCACCGACACCGCCTCGCACGTCTTCGACACCCTGCTGTGGTGGCTCGGCCCGGACGTCGAGGTCGTGTCGTACGAGGACAACTCGCTGGGCGGGGTGGAGACCGACGCCTCCGCGCACCTGCGCTTCGCAGGCGTCGACGTGGTCACCGAGTTCAGCCGCCTGCGCGACCTCGGCATCTCCTGCAAGGTCGTCGGCACCGAGGCGACCGTCACCATCGGCACCGACTTCCCCGCGGGGGAGTGCACGCTGATCACCGCCGACGGCAAGGAGCTCCACCGCGGCGACGTCGAGGCGGTGGCCCCGGCCCAGGACGAGTGGGAGCTGCTCTTCACCGAGCAGCTCGGCAACTTCGCCGCCGCCTGCCGTGGTACCGCAGCCGCGCACTCGGGCCCCGCCGACGGCGTACGCGTGGTGGAGCTGATCCAGGAGTGCTACGCGGAGGCCGTGCGCCGGCCCATGTCCCAGCCCTGGACCAGCCGGACCGCGCAGGCCCTGCCCGAGCTGGACGGCCGTACGGTCGCCGTCACCGGTGCGAGCGGGTTCATCGGCGGCCGGCTCGTCGAGCGTCTCGCCCTCGGCACGCAAGCGCAGATCCGGCCGGTGGTCCGCGGGTTCGGGCGGGCGGCCCGGCTGTCGGTACTGCCGCAGGACCGGATCGAGTTCCGGCGCGGCGACCTGATGAGCGTGGAGAGCCTGCGCGAGGCGTTCACGGGCTGCGACACGGTGGTGCACTGCGCCTTCGGCAGCGACGGAGACGAGTCCGCCCGCTGGGCGGCCACCGTCGAGGGCACGGCGAACGTCCTGGCCGCCGCCCGGCAGGCCGGCGTACGGCGGGTGGTGCACCTCAGCACCATCGACGTGTACGACGCCACCGGGGCGGGCGAGCTGACCGAGGAGTCCCCGGCCCGCCCGGCCGACCCGGCGGACCGGGAGTACGAGCAGCAGAAGCTGGCCGCGGAACAGGCGGTGCTGGCCGCCGACGGAGGCGGCCTGGAGACGGTCGTCCTCCAGCCGGGAGTGGTCTACGGGCCCTGGGCGGGCCAGTGGACCAGCGCCCAGCTCCTCCGGGAGCCCGGCGACTTCGACGCCCTCCCGACGGGCGACGCCGGTGCGTGCAACGCCGTGTACGTCGACGACGTCGTCGAGGCGGCGCTGCGGGCGGTCACGGCGCAGGGGGTGGCGGGCAGGCGGTTCCTCGTCGGCCACGGCGAGCCGGTGAGCTGGGGCGCCTTCTTCGACGCCGTACGCACGATGAGGCAGCTCGGGGACCCGCTGCCGGACGCGGGCGCGGACCCGGGCACGGTCCCCGACTGGGAGCTGGAGCTGTACCGCTCCGAAGCCCGCGCCCGCTTCGGTGCGGCCCGCGAGGGGCTCGGGTTCGAGGCATCGGTGGGCTTCGCCGAGGGCATCGCGCTGACCGCCCGCTGGGCGGGCTGGGCCGGGCTCCTCCCGGAGGCCGGGCGATGACGGCCGTGACGGCGGTGACCGATGTGCTCGTGGTCGCACCGCACCCGGACGACGACGTCATCGGATGCGGCGGCTCCATCGCCAAACACGTGCGGGACGGGGCCCGGGTCACCGTGGTCATCGTCATCGGCCGGGAACGCAGCGCGCTGGACGACGAGGTGACCGACGCCGAGTTCGCGGCCGAGACCGATGCCTCCGCCAAGGCCCTCGGGGTGCACCGCGTGGTCCGCTTCGAGGAGCCCTCGCGGGACTTCCGGCTGACGCGCGAGGTCCATCTGGACCTCGTACGGGTCCTGCGGGAGGTCCGGCCGCAGGTCGTGTACCTGCCGCACGACAACGACGACGACGTCGAGCACCGGATGGTGCACCAGCTGGCCACCGAGGCGCTCTGGATGGCGCAGTCGTCCTTCTTCCAGGAGGCCGGTGCGGAGCCGATGCCCGCGCCGCAGCTGGTGCTCGGGTACGAGGTGTGGGCGCCGATGGCCCGGTTCCAGTACGCCGAGGAGATCGGCGGGCAGATCGAGGCCAAGGTCGAGGCGATGCGCTGCTACCGCTCGCAGCTGCGGCACGCCGCCTGGGACGAGGGCATCCGCGGGCTGGCCCGGTACCGGGGCGCGGTCGCCTCCGGGTCCGGGTACGCGGAGGTGTTCCAGGTCCTCGGCCTGACCGGTCCGGGGCCGGGCCCGGGATCGGGGGGCGGCCGTGATTGACCGGGTCCTGGTCTGCGGCCTCGGCTCCGGCATGGACCACTCGCTCGCCGGACTGCGGGCCATGCGGCTGGACGTGGTGGTGGCCACCGACCGGCCCACCGACCGGGTCCGGGCGGAGGCGGACACCCTGCTGGTGTGCGACCCCGACGACGCGGTGGCGGTGCTGGCCGAGCTCGCGGCGGCCGGCATCGACCGGCTCGACGGGGTGTTCTCGCTCGGCGCCGACAACCCGCCGGTGATCAGCGCGCTGGCCCGGCGCTTCGGGTGCCCCGGGCTGCCGCTGGAGACGGCCCTGGACTGCACGCTCAAGGACCGCCGACTGGCGATCCTGCGCAAGGCCGGGCTGCCGATGCCCCGGCACGCGGTGGCGGAGAGCGTGGGCGAGGCCGTACGGGCGGTCGCCGACGTGGGCCTGCCCGCGGTGATCAAACCCTGCGACCAGACCGGTTCGCTGGGCGTGATGAAGGTGGAGTCGGCCGAAGCGGTACGGGAGCTGGCGGCGGAGGCGCTGCGGCTGAGCCCCGGCGGCCGGATCGTCGTCGAGGAGTTCCTGGAGGGCACCGAGCACACCCTCGCCGGGTTCATGGTCGACGGGATCTTCCACACGATCGGCTTCGCGGACCGCGAGTACGGACAGAAGGAGGAGTTCGCCCCGTACTTCTTCGAGGGCGGCGACACCTTGCCCAGCCGGCTCACCCCGGAGCAGGTCGCGGAGGTCACCGACACCGTGCGGCGCGGCGCCGAGGCGCTCCGTCTGGACCCCGCGGTGATCAACACCGACATCCTGCGCACCCGGGACGGCCGGGTGGTGCTGCTGGAGATCACCTGCCGGCTGACCGGCGCCCGCATCGCCACCGAGGTGATGCGACTGGCCACCGGGGTGGATCCGCTGCCGAACGTGGTCCGGCTGGCCCTGGGGCGGCCGCTGGAGCTCTCCGAGCTGGTGCCGACCCTTCAGGGGGCAGCCGTACAGCGGTTCCTGCCGGCCGACGGCGGGGTCGTGGAGTGGGTCGGCAATCCCCAGGACGTGGCGCGCCGGGCCGGTGTGCACGACGTGTTCTGGGGGACGGAACTGCGCCCCGGGACCGTGCTGCCGCCGTACAGCGGCGGGGCCGACGTGCTGGCCGGGGTGATCGCCCACGCCCCCGGCCTCGCGCAGGCGGAGTCGATCGCGCGGCGCACCCTGGCCGCGCTGCCGCTGCGCTTCAAGGACCCGACGGAGCGCGCGCAGTGAACCAGGACACCTATACGCACAGTCCCACGCACAGCGACAACGAGGAGAGTTCGATGGCCACCGTGCCGGTGGACGAGGAAGCGGTCGACAAGGGCATCGCGCGGACCAGTGTGGTCATCGCCCTGCGCGACGACCTGCGGATCGCGGACTGCATCGCGTCGATCGACGAGGACGTCGAGATCGTGCTGGCGCTCAACGGGCCCAGCGACGCGGTCAGGAAACTGATCGCCGAGCACCCCAGGGCGCTCACGGTCACCGAGATCGAGGACGTCGGCAATCTCGGCGCGGCCTACAACGCCGGGGCCGCCGCCACCGACAACCAGTACCTGCTGCTGATGGACTCCGACTGCACCTTCGCCCCGGGCGTGGTGCGCATGATGGTGCGCGCCGTGCTCACCGAACCGGTGGTCAAGGGCCAGGTGGTGTACGGGGAGTCGGACGGACTGCTGAGCAAGCTCACCGCCCGGGTGCGGGAGTTCGACGAGGGCGACTACGTCAGTGCGCTGTCGCCCCCGCTCATCTACAACCGGGCCATCGTCGACCACATCGGCGGCTACCACTTCGACGAGCTGATCCACTGGTGCGAGGACCGGGAGTTCGACTTCCGGCTCCAGCTGGCCGGGATCCCGGTGGTCTACCTTCCGGAGGCGCGGATCTTCCACGACGCGCAGCACGGTTTCGCGAACATGCGCAGCTACTTCCGGTACGGGGTGGGCGAGGGCATCGCCCAGGAGACCGGGGTGTTCACCACGCCCGCCGTCCCCGTGGCGTGGCGGCTGTTCGAGGCGTCCCGGACGCTGGTGCACTGCGCGCAGGCCAAGGGGGTGGGCGCGGCGGCGTACTACGCACTGCTGAAGGCCGCCTTCCATACGGGTACGGCACACCACCTGCTCAACGATCCCTACGAGGTGCGCGAGCGCTACCCGGTCTCGGCCAAGCGGGCGCGGCTGGTGCGGTCGATCCCGCAGCACAGCACCCGCCTGACCAAGACCCAGCTGCGCCGGCTGCGGCGCTCCCACTGGGAGGCCGGACGGCGGATCGAGAGGGTCGCGGACCTGTCGGTCTTCCACCCGGACGCGGTCCGGACGGCGGCGGGCCAGGACGCCGGCCCGGCCGCCGCCCCGGGCGCGGGCTCAGTCGTCGGTGAGCAGCGGCAGCAGCAGGCGTGAGGGGTGGTCGCCGCCATGGTGAACGGTGTGGTGGGCGACCACCTTCGGGTGCGTGTCGAAGCGGGGCGCGTTGCTGCCGGCGATCTCCAGCCGGATGCGGTGCCCCGCTTCGAAGACGTGGCCGATCGCGCCCAGACGCACCCGCACCTCGGCCACCGCACCGCCTCCGGGACCCGGTGCGTCGCCCGCGAGGCGGCGGATGCCGTCGGTGAGGATCTCCGCCCGGCCCCCCGGGTGGACGTCGACGAGCTTTCCCGTCACATCGGCGCCGGCGGCGTCCGGGGTGACGTACACGAGGAGTTCGGCCTCGCCGATCGCGGTGAGCGGGGCGTCGAGCGGCTCCGTGGTCCAGCACAGCACGTCGGGCCGCCGCTCCACCTCCCGCTGGTCGAGCGGGCCGCAGTCGCCGCCGGTGAACTGGCCGGGCAGCGCCGTGGCCCCGCCGGTGGTGGGGACCGGGTCGGCCGGGTCGTGGCGCAGGACGTCGCCGCCCGGCAGGCCCGGGGCTTCGGTGAGGGAGCGGCCGCTGAGGTGGAGGGCGTACGGGCGGGTGCCGGGGACCGGCCAGGCGGGGAAGGCGCGCCACTGGTCGGCGCCGGTGAGGAAGAGCCGTACCGGGGCGCTCTCGCGGGCGGGGGGCCGCTGCCTGAGGTGGCAGTCGAAGTGGGCGAGGTGGAGCCCGGTGACGTCCAGGTGCTGTTCGTCGGCGGCGAGCCCGTAGCGGCGCTGGGGGAAGACGCCTCCGGTGACGCAGTGGGACCAGGGGCCGACCACCAGTTCGGTGCCGGGGATCGCGGCGGAATTCTCCAGCGCGCCCGCCAGGAAGATGTCGTACCAGCCGGTGATGTTCAGTACCGGCACCTTTATCGCGGCATAGGATTCACGCGGCGCGGACCGGCGCCAGTACGCATCGCCGGACGGGTGGGCGAGCCACTCCTTGTAATAGGGCGCGAGCCGGTCGAGGAGTTCCGCCGCCTGCCCGGGATCGCGGTAGAGCGCGTCGATGCGGTCGACGGCTTCGGCGACTTCCCGTTCGGCCGCGGAATCGAGTCCGGCGCCGGTGAGCAGCAGATCGTAGAGCACCCAGTAGAGGACGAATCCGAGCTGGAAGGCGCCGCCTTGGTACGTCCAGCCCTCGTCGAATCCGGAGCCGGACACGTGGGGGGCGACCGCACCCAGGGCGGGTGGCCCTTCCGTGGCCGCGAGCAGGGCGGACATCCCTTCGTAGGAGCGCCCGAACAGGCCCGCCGAGCCGTCGCACCAGGGCTGCGCCGCTGCCCAGGCCACGGTGTCGGCGCCGTCCGCGGCCTCGTTCAGATAGGGCTCGAAGGTACCGCCGGAAGAAAATCGGCCGCGGACGTCCTGCACCAGCAGGGCGTATCCGGCGCGCGCCATGCGCAGGCCGTCCAGGGAAGCGCCGCCGGGATTTCCGGATTTCCCGTAGGGAGTTCTCCGGATGAGTACCGGAACGGGTCCGGGAACATCCTCCGGGAGATAGAGATCGGCGCTCAGTAAGGCGCCGTCGCGCATGGGTATTTTCAGGTCGTGTTCGATGATGATACGCACGGTCCAATCGTCCGACAGAACAAGGGAATTGACAATGCATTCCTTACTCGATCCGTTTTTCGCGGTCGCCCGTGACGATCCGGACCGCCCGGCCGTCGTCGACAACGGCCTGGTGGTCGGGTACGGCACGCTGGCCCACTGGGCGCGTGCGGTCGCCGGGGCCGTCGCGCCGCGCACGGCGGGCCCGCAGCCGCCGGTCGCCGTGGTCGTGCACCACTCGGCCCGCGACGTGGCGGCCGTGCTGGGGGTGCTGGCCGCCGGGCGGGCCTACGTACCGCTCGAAGCCGACCACCCGGCGGCGCGGCTGACCGCCGTCCTGGAGCGGGCCGGCTGCACGGAGGCGGTGGCCACCGCCGACTCCGGGTACGTGCCCCCGGTGGAGACCGTCATCCGGCCGCACTGGACGCCCGCGCCCCCTCCCGCGCCGGTGCCGGGCCGGGAGCCCGCCGCCCTGCCGGTCCCGCGCGCCGAGGACCCCGCGTACATGCTGTTCACCTCGGGTTCCACCGGCGAGCCCAAGGGGGTCGTGGTGCCGCACCGGGCCCTCGCGGCGGTCGTCCCGCAGCTGCGCGGGCTGTACGGCATCGACGCTGAAGCGGTCGTCCTCCACTTCCACGGGGCGGGCGGCGACACCAGCCTGGAGGAGATCCTGCCGACGCTGACGGCCGGGGCCACCCTGGTGATCGACGACACGGCCCGGGAACGGTTCGCGCAGGTGGCGCAGGACCAGGAGGTCACCGTCGCGGTGCTGCCGACGGGCTTCTGGAACAGCCTGACCGGCGATCTCCTGCACCAGGACCAGGACCAGGACCAGGACCAGGGCGGCAGGCTGCCGTCCTGCCTGCGCACCCTGGTGATCGGTGGCGAGGCCGTCCGGGCGGACATGCTGGAGCGGTGGAACCGCCTCGACGTGTCCGGCATCCGCCTGCTCAACACGTACGGCTCCACGGAGACGGCCCTGGTCACGCACGCCTTCGCGCTCGCGGGACCGGGCGCCGAGCCGCTGCCCGAAGCGGGGGAGGACCTGCCGATCGGCCACCCGCTGCCCCACGTGGGCCAGCGGGTCGACGCGGCCGGCGAGCTGTACGTCAGCGGCGAGACCCTGGCGCTGGGCTACCACGACAACCCGGCGGCCACGGCAGCCCGTTTCACCGAGACCGGCGGCACCCGCTGGTACCGCACCGGAGACCTGGTGAGCGCCGCGCCCGGCGGCGCCCTGGTCTTCCGGGGCCGCACCGACCACCAGGTCAAGATCCGCGGTCACCGGGTGGACCTGCTGGACGTGGAGGCGCTGATCGGCCGCTGCGAGGGGGTGTCGGCCGTGGCCGCGGCCCGGGTGGAAGGACCTACGCACACCTCGCTCGCGGCCTTCTTCGTACCGGCCCCGAACCATCGTCCGCAGGAGGTGGTGGCACGTATCCGGGACCGGCTGTCCCTGACCGCGCCGTCCCACATGGTGCCCAGCCGGATCGTCCCCGTCACCGCCCTGGAGCAGACGCACACCGGCAAGGTCGACCGGAACGCGACCCGCGACCGCCATCTGGGCTCCGGCGCACCGGCGGTGATCTCCCGGTGAACGCGGCGGAGTTGGCGGCGTACGCCTCCGGGCTGCTCGGCATCGAGCTGGACCCGGCGACGGCCCGCCCGGACGAATCCGGCTGGGACTTCCACGTTACGCACATCCTGGACACCGGCGGCACCCCCTGGATCCTGCGCCGGCCACGACGTCCGGAGGCCGCGCGGCAACTGGCCGTGGAGGGAGCGGTCCTGGCGGCCGTACGGGACCGGCTGCCGGTGGCGGTACCGCACTGGCGGCTGCACAGCACGCAGCTGGTCGCGTACCCCCGGCTGCCCGGGGTGCCGGCCGGAGCCGAGGACCAGGCCACGCTGGTCTACGGATGGGACATCGATCCGCTGGCCGCACCGGAGGCCTATCTGGAGCCGCTGGCCCGGGCGTTGGCCGAGGTCCACCGGACCCCGCACGGGGCGCTGCCTGCGCTCCACGCCCCCACGCCCGAGGCGCTGCGCGCCGGGGTGGCGGACCGGCTGGCCCGGGCCCGGACCGAGCTGCGCCTCCCGGCGGCGACGACCCGGCGCTGGCACGCCTGGCTCGACGACGACGCGCTGTGGCCGGACCGGCTGGTACCGGTCCACGGCGACGTCCACCCCGGACACACGCTGGTGGAGCGCACCCGGTCGGGTCCGCCGCGCCTGTCGGGACTGCTGGACTGGGCGAACGCCGGGATCGGCGATCCGTCCGCCGACTTCGTCGACATGCTCTACGCGGGCGGCCCGCCGGTCCTCGACCTGCTCCTCGACGCCTACCACCGGGCGGGCGGCGAGGTCCGGCCGGGGATGCGGGAGCACATCCTCGCGCGCGCCTCCTTCCTGTGGGTCCACGTGGCGTTGCGCGGACTGGACACCGGCCGGCCGGCGTGGGTGGAGACGGCCCTGTCCCGGATCGCCGCGTGAGCGGCCGTACGAGCGCCCGTGCGCGGGCCACGGTGCACGGGACGGGCGGCGAGACGGTGGTCCTGGTCCCCGGAGGCGGCGGCTCCGGCGCCATCTGGGAGCACCACCAGGTACCGGCGCTGACGGCCTCCGGGTACCAGGCGGTCACCGTGGACCACCCGGACGGGCCGGGCGCACCCCCGCTCTCGGCTGTCGAACTCGCGGCTTCGGTACGGGAGTCGGTGCAGGCGCTCGGCCTGCCGCCGTGCCGGCTGATCGGCCACTCCTTCGGCGCGCTGGCCGTGCAGGAACTCCTGCTCGACGCCCCCCAGCTGGCCACCCAGGCGGTCCTGGCGGCGACCCGGGGCCGCCCCGACCCGGTGGGGGTGGCGATGCACCGCGCGGAACAGGAGCACACCGGGCAGGAGTTGCGGCTGCCGCCCGCCTACGAGGCCTTCGTGCGGCTCACCCAGAACCTTTCCCCCAGGACCCTCGCGGACGAGGCGGCCACCGAGGAATGGCTGGACATGTTCGAAGTGGCCGCGCTCTTCGCGCTGTCGGCGGACCCGGACAGGGATCCCCGGCACCGGGTCCACCCGCTCACCCGGGACCGGCTGCCGGCTTACCCGGCGATCGCCACCCCGGTGCTGGTGATCGGTTTCGCCGACGACCTCCTCGCCCCGGCCCGGCTCGGCCGGGAGGTCGCCGACGCCGTCCCCGGCGCCCGCTACCTGGAGCTGTCCGACTGCGGACACCTCGGCTTCCTGGAACGGCCCGCCGCCTTCAACGAGGCCGTCCTCGGCTTCTTCACCACCAGCCCCCCGCTGCCCGGAGGTCCCCGTGCCCTGTGATGTCGCGATCGTCCACGTCGACGAAGAACCCCCCACGGCCTGGTCCGCCGCCGTCTACCTGTGCGGACCCACCCCCACGGACCCGCGGGAGCCTTCCTGGCGGCCGGACGCCGTCGCCGCGCTCCGTGCGGGCTGGGCGGGCGAGGGCACCCTCGCGGTGTTCGTCCCCGAGCCGTCGGAGGGCGGCGGCTATCCCGCGTACGCGGACCAGATCCGCTGGGAGGAGGAGGCGATGAGGCTCTCGGACGTGGTCGCCTTCTACATCCCCCGGGACATGGCCCGGCTCCCGGGGCTGGTCTCCAACATCAAGTGGGGTGCCTGGTGCGATTCGGGCCGTGCGGTGCTCGGCGCACCGCCGGAGGCCGTCCGCATGGAGTACCTGCTGCACTTCGCCGGCACGCTGGGCGTGCCCGTGGCGCGGAGCGTGGAGGAAACCGTGCGGGCGGCCCTCGACCGGATCGGGCCGGGCGTGCACCGCACCGCGGGGGAGCGGGCCGTACCGCTCCGGGTCTGGCACACGGGCCCGTTCCAGCAGTGGTACGCGCAGCGCCGGGCCGCCGGGGACCGGCTGCTCGACGCGCACGTCGAGTGGTACGCCCCGCCGGCGGAGTGGCTGCTGACCGTCACGGTCGAGTCGGCCGGGTCAGCCGGTTCAGCCGGGTCCGGTCCGGTCCGGACCCGGCTGCTGTCGGCTCAGGGGCAGGGCATGCTCATGTAGAGGGCCTGCTCCCCGGCCGATTCCGTGCCCTCGTACAGCGAGGTGTCGAGCCCGCAGAAGGCGAAGCCCATCCGAAGGTAGGCATGGATGGCCGGGGCGTTGACGTTGGTGACCTCCAGCCAGACGTGCCCGGCGCCGCGCTCGCGCGCGAAGTCGAAGCCGTGGCCCATCAGGGTGCGGCCGACGCCCCGGCCCCGGTGGGCCGGGGCGACCTCGATGTCCTCGACGGTCAGCCGCCGGTTCCACGGGTCGTAGGAGAGGGTCACGAACCCGGCCAGTGCGTCCCCGTCGACCGCGACGTAGGTCCGGGAGTCCTCGTCGCTGCCGTCGGCCTCCTCCTCGTCGGGTCCGTCGTCGGGGAACACCTTGTGCAGGGGCGGGTCCACGGGGACCTCGCGGAAGGAGAAACCCTCCTCGGTCACGGTCACCCGGAAGACGGATGCGGTGGTGAAGGAGCCGTCGAGGGTCTCGATGGCCTTGGTGTCCTCGGGGCGGGCCACGCGGTACACGAGGGCCCGGGCATCAGCTGCGGTCATGGAGTGACAGTACGACCGGTCTGACCGTCATTGGGCGAGTTTCAGCCGACTCGGGTCAGGGGGTGCGCAGGGCGTCCGGAGCCTGACGGGCGTTCAGATCCGGCCGCCCGGACGTGCGTTGGCCCGCCGGGCGCGGTTCGGTAGGGTCCTGGCGTTGATGATCATCAATTGCCATGGGGGAACGGCGTCTTGAGCCCGTACAGACACATCCATCCGCCCGCGCCCGCGCATCCGCCCGCTCCCGTTCGGCGGCCCGGCTGGGTGCGCGTGGTGCGGTCGCCCTTCGAGCTCGCCGCCCGGATACACCGGCCCGCCCGCCCCGACCGGATCGTCGACGAGGCCATCCGGCGCGCGCAGATCGCCCGCACCTGCATCGGGCTGCTCGCGGGTTTCTGGCTGGTGCTGGCGTACCCGCTGCGCGAGGGCGCGGGCGGCATCCTGGAGGACAAGTTCGCCGAGGTGCTGATCAGCGCCGGGCTGCTGCTCGTGCTGGGACCGCTCGCGCTCGCCGTCTTCGTGCTGTCCGCCCGGCCCCCCGGTCCCGCCTTCTACCGGGCCCGGCTGCGCGGTCCGGCCACCGCCGTCGGCGCCCTGCTCGCCACCGTGCTGGTGATGTCGCTCGGGATGCCCGTCCTGACCACCGCGGCCTACGGCCTGGGCTCGCTCGTCGGGCTGTTCCTCATTCCCTTCGCGCTCGCCTCGGCGGTGCTCTGCGTCCACCACGTCTTCCGGACCGCCGACGTCCACGAGGTGCTGCCGCCGCTGCTCTCACCCGTGCTGGTCTGGTCGCTCTTCCTCGTCCAGCTCTTCGACGAAGCACCCGTCAGCGCACCGCTCGGGGTACGCGTGCTGTTCCTGCTGGGCCCGCCGCTCTCGGTGACCGCCCTCTCGCTGTGGGAGCTGCACCGCCTGCAGGTCCGCTACGGCATCACGATCCGCCGGGCCCTGGGCCGTGAGCGGACCGGACGAGCGTGAAGACCGCGCCCTCCGGGTCCGCGACCGTCACCTGACGGCCGATGGGCCCCTCGCGGGGCGGCTCGACGACGCGGCCGCCGAGGGCGACGACCCGGGCGGCCGCCGAGTCGGGGTCCTCGGACTCGAAGTACGCCATCCAGTGCGGGCCCCGGTCGTGCGGCAGCGAGCGCCCGACACCGCGCACGGCGGCCACCGGGCGGCCCTCCAGGCGCAGGGTGAGGTAGTCGAACTCCTCGGAGGACGCGCCGTGGGTCTGCGCCTCGTGGCCGAATACGTGCTCGTAGAACTTGCCGACCGTCGACGTGTCCTGGGTGATCAGCTCGTTCCAGACCGGGGTGCCGGGCGCACTGTGCAGCTGGGTGCCCAGACGGGTCTCCGCCTGCCAGATCCCGAAGATCGCGCCCAGCGGGTCGGAGCAGATCGCCACCCGCCCCGCGATGCCCGCGTCCAGCGGGCCGACCGCGACCGTGCCGCCGCAGGACCGGATCACCTCGGCCGTGGCGTCGGCGTCATCCGTGGCCAGGTACGTGGTCCAGGCGACCGGAAGGTGCCGGTCCGGCGGCATCTCGCCGATGCCCGCCACCTCCTGGCCGTCGAGCAGGGCCCGGACGTACGGACCGAGCTGTTCGGGCCCCGGCACGTACTCCCAGCCGAAGAGATCGGCGTAGAAGTCCTCGGTGGTCCCGAGGCCGTGCACCATGAGGCTCGCCCAGCACGGTGTGCCGGGCGTGCGCCGCGTTGCTCCCGTTGCCTCGGTCATGTCGACTGTCTCCTCCGTCGGTGCCGCTCCCCGCGTGTCGCTGCTGATGCTTCCACCCCGCGGGGTCCGGCGCGCCCCGACCGGGCCGCATCGACCGGGCGTCACGGAGAGATGACCGGATCGGTGCGCCCCGCCGGTGACGGCCTTGTCACGGGGGTTTCGGGCGGGGAGGAAGATGGCCCCCATGACTGCGAAATCTGCGATCCTCTCCGCCGCCGAACTGGCGAGCGAGCTGTCGGGCACGAGGCCGCCGGTCCTGCTGGACGTCCGCTGGCAGCTGGGCGGCCCCGACCAGCGGCCCGCGTACGAGGCGGGTCACCTGCCCGGTGCGGTGTACGTCGACCTCGACCGGGAACTGGCAGGTCCGCCCGGGTCGGGCGGCAGGCACCCGCTGCCCGACCCGGAGGCGTTCGGGGCCGTGATGCGCCGGGCCGGCGTCGCGTCGGACGTGCCGGTGGTCGTGTACGACGGCGGCCAGGGCTGGGCGGCCGCGCGGGCCTGGTGGCTGTTGCGCTGGACGGGTCACCCGGACGTGCGGGTCCTGGACGGGGGCCTGGCCGCGTGGACGGCGGCCGGAGGCGGGGTGACGGCCGATCGGGTGACGCCCGTCGAGGGCGATTTCAAGCCAACTCCGGGAGCGCTCGGGCTGCTGGACGCGGACGGGGCCGCCTCGCTCGCTCGCACGGGGGTGCTGCTGGACGCACGCGCGGGCGAACGCTACCGCGGTGAGGTCGAGCCGATCGATCCGGTGGGAGGCCACATCCCGGGCGCGCTGTCGGCGCCGACCACGGAGAACGTGGGCCCTGACGGCCGCTTCCTGCCCGCCGAGGCCCTGCGGGCGCGCTTCGCCGGACTCGGCGCCTCGCAGGAGGTCCCGGTCGGGGTGTACTGCGGGTCGGGGGTGTCCGGCGCGCACGAGGTTCTCGCGCTGGAGGTGGCGGGCATCGGTGCGGACCTCTATGCGGGCAGCTGGTCGCAGTGGTCCTCGGACCCGGCCCGCCCGGTGGCCACGGGCCCGGACCCGCAGTAGTCCGGCGGCGTCGCCGCCGGGACCCGCGGGCCGGGCGGCGGCGCTACTCCTGCTTCTTGCGGCGGGTGCCGAAGACGATCTCGTCCCAGCTCGGCACCGCCGCGCGGCGTCCGGGCCGGACCCCGTCTGCCTCGGCCTGCCGGTCGGTGGTCCCCGTCAGCCGGTCGCGGTGGCCCGCCACCGTGCGCGGCATCAGGACATCGGCGTACGCGGAACCCGCGCCCGCCGAGGCGGCCGGGGCGGGAGGCTCCTCCGCCTCGGGTTCCTCCACCGCAGGTTCGCTGCGGTCGGGGACGACCATGTCCCCGCGGAAGCTCGGGACCGCCTCCAGGAGGCTGGTCAGGGTGTCCCGCTCCTCCTCCGGATCGGGTGCGGGCGCCTGGTGGCCGGGGCTGCGTTCCAGCTGGCGGTCGAGGGCGCGGTCCAGCGGCCGGTCGCGCGGCAGCCGCGCGATCCTCGGCACGAAGGGGAAGCTCGGCTCCGGCGTCGCGGGCAGGTCGTCCGATTCGCCGATCAGGGAGCGGGCCTCGTCGTCCACGGCCACGACCAGCCGGCGCGGCGGGTCGTACGTCCAGCTCGCCGAGTGGGGTTCGCCCGCGACCAGGTAGACGAGCAGGACCTCCCAGGTCCCGTCGTCGCGGCGCCAGGAGTCCCACTGGACGGATTCCTTCTCGGCCCCGCGCAGGGTCAGACGTTCCTGCACGGCCTCGCCGAGCTGGGGTCCGGTGTTCTCGCCGGGGCGGCGCACGGGGGTCTTGCGGGCCCGCTCGGCCATGAAGGCGCGCTCGGCGAGCACGGGGCCCTCGAAGCGGCGGACGCGGTCGACGGGGATGCCGGCGAGCTGGGCGACCTCCTCGGCGGAGGCACCGGCTCGTATGCGCGCCTGGATGTCACGGGGGCGGAGGTGGCTCTCCACCTCGATCTCGATCTGGTTCAGGCGGGCGCGGTCGTTGCGCACGGCGGCGCGCAGGCGCTCGTCGATCGGAAGGGTGTACTCCGTGCTGTCCCCAGCCTTGAGCACCAGTCGTGTGCCGTCATTTGAGACGGCCACGACACGCAGTTCGGGCATGGGGACCTCCCGGGTGGTGCCTGCCGACGTCACGTGCGTCGCTGCTTCCGCTAGTCGAGTGTGGCCTGCCCGGGTGCAGCCTGCCACAACCTTGCCGAGTTAAACCGGCGTGTCGGGCGTGTGCCCTTGATCGCCGTTATGGCACGGTTACCTGTTGGGCACGCACAGTGACCGAGTGGTTACTGTGCGCAGCAGGAGCCCGTGCAATACCGCGGCATCACCGGTCTTTGAGTGCCGTTTTCCATCCGTCGGCCCCCTCTCCCGAGTCCGGACATCCGAAAGGAAGGACGGCCCCAGGGCTCGCCACAGTACTCCATTCGGGCCACCTGGGTGGACCGCCGCGCCGCCGAACTTCTCTCGGACGGCGGGAGTTGGGCTGCCCTCCGTCGGGTCCCACCTGCGCTCGAACGTGTTTTCAGGTGTCGTGCTTCACAGAATCCCCAGAAATGGAACTATCCGTTTCGCTCAGGTGTCAGTAACTGCTGTAAGCGTCCGGTGCGCGAGAGGCAGGACACGCAGGGGATGGGGATGGGTCACAAGACGACGCAGGACGGCGAACGGGCCGAACCGGAGGCGAAGAAGCTCGACCTGAGCGCGGCTCAGGTCGCGGGCAGTTCCCTCGCCACCGTCGCGGCCGCCCTGCTCGCCTCGCAGCTGGGCGTCTACGGAACCATCCTGGGCGCCGGCGTGGTCAGCGTGGTCGCCACGGCCGGGGGGCCCGTCATCCAGCACTTCTTCCGGCGCACCGGCGACCAGTTGCGGGGCGCGGCCCGGCCGAGGGCCCGTCAGGTGCCCGCCGCGGAGCCCGGCCCGCCGGCGGAGGAGTTCGGCGCGGCCACCGTCCACGGCACCCGGGTGCGGGGCTGGAAGCGGACCGCGGCCGCCGCCGGTGCGGCCTTCGTCATCTCCCTGGGCGCGCTCGGCACCTACGAGGCCGTCGCCGGCACCTCCGTCAGCAGCGGCGGCGGCACGATCTTCTCCGGCGGCACCCGCACGGTGCACCAGGACCGGCCCGCCCCGTCCGGGGAACAGCCGGACGGGGGGACGGGTCCCGGCACGGGGGAGAAGGGCGGCAGGAGCCCCGGGTCCGGGAGCTCCCCGGAGCCCTCCGGCTCGCCGGACGGCGCCGGCCGCGGCACTCCCGCGCCCGGAGGTTCGCCCTCGGGGGAGCCGAGCCCCGGCCACACCCCCTCGCAGTCCCCGTCCCCCTCCACCTCACCGCCGGCCTCCCCCTCCGCTCCGGTGCCGGACGCCTCGACGCCCGGCTCCGGAGGCACCGGAGGCGGCGGTACGGGTGGTTCCGGCGGCGGGCAGGAGCAGCGGGAGACCCCCTGAGCCCCCGCCCGCCGGACCGGACCCGGGCTCACTCGCCCAGGACGCGCCGCAGGTAGTCGTTGCCGAACAGCCGGTCCGGGTCGAGCCGGTCGCGCAGTGCGGTGAACTCGCCGAACCGGGGGTAGACCCGCGCGAAGTACTCCGCGTCCCGGGTGTGCACCTTGCCCCAGTGCGGGCGTCCGCCGTACTCGGTGAAGATCCGCTCGGCCGCCGTGAAGTACGCCTGGTAGGGCGTGCCCTTGTACATGTGCACCGCGATGTAGGCGGTCTCGCGCCCCGAGGCCGTCGAGAGGGCGATGTCGTCCGCCGGAGCCGTCCGCACCTCCACCGGGAAGCTGATGCGCAGCCCGGAACGGTCGACCAAGGCCTTCAGCTCCCGCAGCGCCCCGACCACGTGCTCGCGGGGGAGGGCGTACTCCATCTCCACGAACCGCACCCGGCGCGGACTGGTGAACACCTTGTACGGGATGTCCGTGTAGGTGCGCGCCGACAGGGCGCGGCTCGCGATCCGGGCGATCGAGGGGATGGCGGCCGGGACGGCGCGGCCCAGGGAGTTGGCGGCCTGGAAGACCCCGTTGGACAGGAGTTCGTCCTCGATCCAGGCGCTCACCGCTCCGGGCGGGGCCGCGGGGCCCTGGCTGCGGTTGTTCCGCTTGGTGTTGCAGTTGCCGGTGTGCGGGAACCAGTAGAACTCGAAGTGCTCGTTCTCCGCAAAGTGCTGGTCGAACTCGGCCGTCACCCGGTCGAAGCCCATCGGCTCCTCACGGGCGGTCAGGAAGAAGACCGGTTCGACGGCGAAGGTGAGCGAGGTGACGATGCCCAGCGCGCCGATGCCGATGCGGGCCGCCGCGAAGACCTCGGGGTGCTCCTCCTCGGAGCACTTCAACAGCTGTCCGTCGGCCGTGACCAGCTCCAGGGCGCGGATCTGGGCGGCTATGGAGGCCGAGTCGCGGCCGGTGCCGTGGGTACCGGTACTGGTGGCGCCGGCCACCGTCTGCTCCATGATGTCGCCCATGTTGGTGAGCGAGAGGCCTTCCGCGGCCAGGGCCAGGTTCAGGTCCTTGAGCACCGTGCCCGCTGCCACCGTGACGGTGCCCGCGGCCCGGTCGATCTCCCTGATCCCGGCCAGCGCCTGCGGCCGTACGAGCACGCCGTCGGTCGCCGCGGCCGCGGTGAAGGAGTGGCCGGTGCCGACCGCCTTCACCCGCAGTCCCTGCTCGGCGGCCCGGCGGACCGCGTCCTGAAGCTCCCCGACCGAGCGCGGGGTGACCGTACGGGCGGGCGTGGCACGGACGTTGCCCGCCCAGTTACGCCACGCGGTCGGGCCGTCCTTCAATGCCGTCTGCACTTTCGGCGTGTCCGCCATCGCTAGAGCGCTCCTCCCCTTGCGCCGGCCTCGTCAGCCGGCGGAATCCCGCGAACGCCACCGCTGCCGCGGCCGCTCCCGCCGAGAGGGAGACGACGTACCCGTTGCGCGCGCCGGCCGCGTCGATGACCAGGCCGGTCACCGAGGAACCGATCGCGACGCCGACGGCGAGGCCGGTGCCGATCCAGGTCATGCCCTCGGTCAGCTTCGCGCGTGGGACGTGCGCCTCGATCAGGGCCATCGTGGTGATCATCGTGGGAGCGATGGCGAGGCCCGAGACGAAGAGCGCCACGGCCAGAAACGGAAGGTTCCCGGCCAGTAGGAGGGGGATCATACTCACGGCCATCGCACATACGCCCAGGAGCCAGCGGAGTTCGGTCCGGCCCTTGAGATGGAGCAGGCCGAAGACGATGCCGGCGAGGCAGGATCCGAGCGCCCAGACGGCCAGGACGAAACTGGCGGAAGCCTTGTGTCCCTGCTCCTCGGCGAAGGCCAGCGTCGCCACGTCGATGGATCCGAAGATCGCGCCGGTCGCCACGAAGGTGCCCGCCAGCACCTGGAGGCCCGGGGAGCGCAGGGCGGAGGTGCGGTCGGTGTGCTCGTCGCGCGGGTGCGGCTCGGGCTCGGTGGCCCGCTGCGCGGTGAGCAGCCAGACGCCGACGAGCAGGCAGAGCGCGGCGATCAGCGGGCCGGCCTCGGGGAACCAGATGGTGGACAGCCCGATGGCCAGGATCGGGCCGAAGATGAAGCAGACCTCGTCCAGAACCGATTCGAGGGAGTAGGCGGTGTGCAGTTCGCGCGGGGAGTCCCGGTAGAGGACGGTCCACCGGGCCCGGATCATCGAGCCGACGCTGGGCACGCAGCCGGCGACCGCCGCGCAGACGAACAGGGTCCAGTCCGGCAGCCCGTACGCGGCCGCCAGGAGCAGACCGCCGACCGCGGCCACGGATATCAGGGTCGCGGGCCGCAGGACGCGGCGCTGCCCGTACTGGTCCACCAGGCGGGAGACCTGGGGGCCGATGACCGCGGCGGCCAGGGCGAGGGTGCCGGTCAGGGCGCTCGCCAGCGCGTAGCGGCCGGTGATCTCGGAGATCATCGTGAGGATGCCGACGCCGACCATGGAGAGGGGCATCCGGCCCAGGAGGCCCGCGGCGCTGAACGCCTTGGTGCCGGGGGCGGCGAAGATCGCGCGGTAGGGACTGGGCAAGGGGTCTCCGAAAGGGACGTCATTGGCCCATACAGGTTACGACCGAAGACAAGGCGCCCGCACGGGGAAAAACCGGACCTTCGAAGTGAGGACCGCCTTATTTCCGGCACGGGGCCGCGAGGAGGCCGGGCCGGTTCCCGCCCGAGGACGCCGGGTGGCAGGATTCGATGCATGTCAGACCAGTTCTCCCCGCCGCCCGGTGGGCCCGCCGCCCCTTACGACGCCCTGCTGCTGCTGTCCTTCGGCGGCCCCGAGGGACCCGACGACGTCGTGCCGTTCCTGGAGAACGTCACGCGCGGCCGCGGCATCCCCCGAGAGCGGCTCAAGGAGGTCGGCCAGCACTACTTCGGCTTCGGCGGGGTCAGCCCCATCAACGGCCAGAACCGCCGGCTGCTAGACGCGCTGCGCAAGGACTTCGCGGAGCACGGGCTGGACCTGCCGGTCTACTGGGGCAACCGGAACTGGGGCCCGTACCTCACCGACGTGATGCGGGAGATGGCCGCCGACGGCCGCCGCCGCATCGCCGTCCTCGCGACCAGCGCCTACGCCTCCTACTCGGGCTGCCGGCAGTACCGGGAGAACCTCGCCGACGCGCTGGCCGCACTGATGGACGACGGGGTCGCCGAGCTGCCGCGGGTGGACAAGCTCCGGCACTACTTCAACCACCCCGGCTTCGTGCAGCCGATGACCGACGGGGTGCTCGCCTCGCTGGAGTCGCTCCCCGCCGAGGTCCGCTCCGGCGCCCACCTGGTCTTCACCACGCACTCCATCCCCGAGACGGCGGCGGACGCCTCCGGTCCGGCCGAGGAGCACACGCAGGGCGGCGAGGGCGGGGCGTACGTCAAGCAGCACCTGGACGTCGCCCGGGTGATCGCCGACGCGGTACGGGAGCGGACGGGCACCGAGCTGCCCTGGGAGCTCGTCTACCAGTCGCGCAGCGGCGCCCCGCACATCCCCTGGCTGGAACCGGACATCTGCGACCACCTGGAGGCCCTGACCGCGGCCGGGGCCCCGGCCGCGGTCATGGTGCCCATCGGCTTCGTCTCGGACCACATGGAGGTCCTCTACGACCTCGACACGGAGGCGACCGCGAAGGCGGCCGAGCTGGGCCTGCCGATCGCCCGCTCGGCGACGGTGGGCGACGACCCCCGGTTCGCCGCGGCGGTCCGGGAGCTGGTGCTGGAGCGGGCCGCGGCCGAGCGGGGCGAGCCCGTGGAGCGGTGCGCCCTGGGCCTGCTCGGGCCGAGCCACGACCTGTGCGCCGTGGGCTGCTGCCCGGCCCGGGCGCCGCGTCCGGCGGCCGCGGGGGCGGACAGCCCCTACGCCTGAGGCGCGGCCCGCCGATCGGGCATGATCGACGGGACACCCCCGGAGGAGTGAGACCAGTGATCCCTGAAGAGCTGAAGGCCGAACTGCTGGAGGTCGGGCTGGAGGCGGCCCGGCTGGCCGGGGCCCTGCTGCGCGACGGCCGGCCGGCCGACCTCGCGGTGGCGGCGACCAAGAGCAGCCCGATCGACGTGGTCACCGAGATGGACATCGCGGCCGAGAAGCTGATCACCGGCCTCCTCGCGGAGCGGCGGCCCGAGGACGGGCTGCTCGGCGAGGAGGGCTCGGACGCGGCGGGGACGAGCGGGGTGCGCTGGGTGATCGACCCGCTGGACGGCACCGTGAACTACCTCTACGGCCTGCCGAGCTGGGGCGTGTCCATCGCGGCCGAGTACCGGGGCGAGACGGTGGTCGGGGTCGTCGAGGCCCCCATGCGCGGGGAGACCTGTCACGCCGTGCTCGGCGGCGGGGCGTGGCGTGGCACCGTACGCCTGGCCTGCCGGGAGGCCGCCCCCCTGGACCAGGCGCTGATCGGCACCGGCTTCGCCTACGTCCAGACCAGGCGGGCCCACCAGGCCGACGTGGCGCAGCGGATCATCCCGCTGGTACGGGACATCCGCCGGGGCGGGTCGGCGGCGCTGGACCTGTGCGACGTGGCGGCCGGGCGGCTGGACGGGTACTACGAGCGCGGGCTGAACCCGTGGGACCTCGCGGCGGGCGAGCTGATCGCCCGGGAGGCGGGCGCCCTGACCGGCGGCCGCCCGGGGGAGCCGGCCTCGGGGGACCTCGCCCTCGCGGCGAGCCCGGCGGTCTTCGCCTCCCTCCAGCCGCTGCTGGAGGAGGCCGGGGCCTGGCACGACTGACTCCGGGCGGGCCGCCGCACCGTGCCCGACGCCCGGCTCCCGCCGCCTCGCGCCGGACGTGCCGGGACCCCGGCTGCCCGAAGGGGCGGCCGGGGTCCCGGACGGATGATCAGCGTGCCAGGAGACCGGTCAGGAGGCCGGTACCGAGGCGGGTACGGAGACGGGAACGCCGTGCTCGGCGGCGAGGCGCTGGAGGTCCTCCAGCTCCGCCTGTTCCACTTCCGCGAGGAAGTCGTCGCCCGCCTCCCGGGCCTGCCTCAGGTCCGACTGCGTGGCCCTGATGCGCTGCAGGAGACCCGCGGTGAATGCGTCCATGGTGGGTTCGCCCCCTCTTCGTGGGTCGGCGGCGGCACGTGGCTCCGCCGTCAGGGAGTGGTTGGGGTGTGGTGACGTCCTCCCCGGCACCCTGGGCGCAGAAACCTCGTAGAGCCAGGGAATCCTCACTTCCGCCCCCTCCGCCCCCTACGAGTGACGCCTTACAGCCGGTTTACGGCTGAAACGGGCAGGATGGGCGGCGCACCACACGTCTGCCCTGCTGGGGCTCGGAGGAAGGAAACGACGTGCGCGTACTCGTCGTCGAGGACGAGCAGCTGCTCGCCGATGCGGTGGCCACCGGACTGCGCCGGGAGGCCATGGCCGTGGACGTCGTGTACGACGGCGCCGCGGCGCTGGAGCGCGTCGGGGTGAACGACTACGACGTGGTCGTGCTCGACCGTGACCTGCCCCTCGTACACGGTGACGACGTCTGCCGGAAGATCGTCGAGCTCGGCATGCCCACCCGCGTGCTGATGCTGACCGCGTCCGGTGACGTGAGCGACCGGGTGGAGGGACTGGAGCTCGGGGCCGACGACTACCTCCCCAAGCCCTTCGCCTTCACCGAGCTGACGGCCCGGGTGCGGGCGCTCGGGCGGCGGACCACCGTCGCCCTGCCGCCCGTGCTGGAGCGGGCCGGGATCAAGCTGGACCCCAACCGGCGTGAGGTGTTCCGGGAGGGCAGGGAGGTGCAGCTGGCGCCGAAGGAGTTCGCGGTGCTGGAGGTCCTCATGCGCAGCGAGGGGACCGTGGTCTCGGCCGAACAGCTGCTGGAGAAGGCCTGGGACGAGAACACCGACCCCTTCACCAACGTCGTGCGGGTGACCGTCATGACCCTGCGGCGCAAGCTCGGCGAGCCGCCGGTCATCGTGACCGTGCCCGGCTCCGGTTACCGGATCTGACCGGCATGGCCGCGATCCCGGCGCCACCCGCGGCGCCACCGAAACCGAACTGGGACCCCGGCCAGCCCGAGGGTCCCTTCCCTTGGCTGCGGCCGACGATCCGGATACGCCTCACGCTGCTCTACGGCGGGATGTTCCTGATCGCGGGCATCCTGCTGCTCTCGATCATCTACCTGCTGGCGGCCCAGGCGCTGCGCGAGGGCAACGCCCTGCCGTTCACGATCGTGAGCGGCGGCCCGATCCAGGTCACCAGCACCACCTGTCCCGGGCTCGCCAACGTCAACGGCAACGGCATGCTGACGAGCGAGGCCTTCCAGTCCGCGATCAGCCAGTGCGCCCTCGACCAGCGCCGGCACGCCCTGGACGACCTGCTCAGCCGGTCGCTGATGGCGCTGCTGGGCCTGAGCATCATCGCCTTCGCCTTCGGCTACGCGATGGCCGGCCGGGTGCTGTCCCCGCTGGGCAAGATCACCCGGACCGCCCGCCGGGTGGTCGGCTCCGACCTGACCCGGCGGATCGAGCTGGACGGGCCGGACGACGAGCTCAAGGAGCTCGCCGACACCTTCGACGAGATGCTCGACCGGCTGGAGCGGGCCTTCACCGCGCAGCAGAGGTTCGTGGCGAACGCCTCGCACGAGCTGCGGACCCCGCTGGCGATCAACCGGACCCTGCTGGAGGTGCACCTCTCGGATCCCGGAGCACCGGTGGAGCTCCAGCAGCTCGGCAAGACCCTCCTCGCCACCAACGAGCGCAGCGAGCAGCTGGTCGAGGGCCTGCTGCTGCTGGCCCGCAGCGAGAACCAGATAGTGGAACGCAAGCCCGTGGACCTGGCCGAGGTCGCCTCGCGCGCCATCGAGCAGGCGCGCGGCGAGGCGGAGACCAAGGGCGTGGAGATCCGCGGCGAGCGGGCCCTGGCCGTGGTGCAGGGCAACGGCGTGCTGCTGGAGCGGATCGCGCTGAACCTGGTGCAGAACGCGGTGCGGTACAACGTGCCCGACGGCGGCTGGGTGGAGGTCACCACGGAGGTCCAGCACGGCCAGGCGGTCCTCCTGGTCTCGAACACGGGTCCCGTTGTTCCCGCGTACGAGGTGGACAACCTCTTCGAGCCCTTCAGGCGGCTGCGTACGGAGCGCACGGGCAGCGACAAGGGTGTCGGGCTCGGTCTCTCCATCGCGCGCTCCGTGGCGCGCGCACACGGCGGAAGGATCCAGGCGACCCCGCGAGAGGGCGGTGGCCTCGTGATGCGTGTCACTCTTCCCTTGTGACACCTGCACGCCGTGTTCGCTGGTGGCTGAATCGGTGGTCCATGAAAATACTCGCCCCTGTGTGATCGATCACAGTGTCGAGTGTCGGCCCATGTGCGTTCAGTGACCCCGGGACGGCCGGAACGCCCGGGAAGTCCGGGTTTCCGGCCCCCCTGATGGCGGTAAATGCACGGGGTGGCGTTTGTGCAAGACGGCCCCCGGACCGTGTACGGTCCCGGTCGTCATCCCAGGCAATCGTTCCTCAGAACGTGCGGCTGGGTGTCGATTGAGTAACAGACCTTGATGTGAGGCAAAATCTCCGCCTCAGGTCGGGCACAAGTCCGGCCTCTCGCGCGTTACGTGCGCTGAGACACCGCTAACACCCAGAGGGGGAGAGCGAACAATGGCAACGGACTACGACACCCCACGCAAGACCGACGACGACGTCGACAGCGACAGCATTGAAGAGCTGAAGGCGCGACGCAACGAGAAGTCGTCCTCGTCCGTGGACATGGACGAGTTCGACTCGGCCGAGAGCCTGGAGCTTCCCGGTGCGGACCTCTCCAATGAGGAGCTGGCCGTCCGGGTCCTGCCCAAGCAGGCCGACGAGTTCACCTGCATGAGCTGCTTCCTGGTGCACCACCGCAGCCAGCTGGCACGCGAGAAGAACGGTCAGCCGATCTGCCGCGACTGCGACTGAGAGGCGTCGGCCGTGGCTGGCTCGACACCCTTCCGGAAGCGCCGCTTCCGGAAATCTGGTGAACAGGCGGAGGCGCAGGTGGCAACCACGGGCCCGGAAACGGGTCCTGGAGCCCCCGGCGTACCCGCCGTGCCCTCCGACACCGCCCCGGCGGTGCCGTCGGCCACAGAGGCCGACGAGGGGTCCCGGCACCGGTCCGGGGCTCGTCGGCTCCAAGCCGTCAAGAACGGTGTACGCAAGGGCGGCGAAGGTGCCAGGGCCGCCGCCCTGTACATCGCCGACCGGTTGATCGAGAACGCACCCCGCGTTCCGGTTCGGGACCTCGCGACCCTGCGCGCGCAGTTCCCGGGCCTCGCTCCCGATCAGCTTGCCGACAAGCTGATCGCGGGCGCCGCCAATGCCACGTCCACCGTCGGCGCGGGCATCGGCGCGGCGGCCATGCTGCCCGTTCCGCCCGCCATGCCGGCGGAGCTGGCCGCGGAGATCACCGGCGTCGCCGCCATCGAACTCAAACTCATCGCCGAACTCCACGAGGTGTACGGGCTGCGACCGCCCGGCGGCCTCAAGGAGCGCAGCCTCGCCTACCTGACCGCCTGGACGGAGGAGCGCGGGGTCGACCTGACCAAGCCCACGACGCTGAACGCGGCGCTCGGCGGTCAGATGAAGCGCGAACTGCGCCAGCAGATCATGAAGCGGATGTTCCGCAACCTGCCGAACCTCATGCCCTTCATGATCGGAGCGGCCGTCGGCGCCGTCATGAACCGCCGCGACACCCGCAAACTCGCCGAGAAGGTGCGGGAGGACCTGCGGAGCCGGTCCGTGGCCTGGGACGCACTGGGCGCCCTGCCGCCCCTGGAGCAGCCCTCCAAGCCCCTTCCCGAGGCCACCAGGGCCGCCATCGAGGGACGCGGGACCGGCGTGCTCGGCCGGTGGCCGCACAAGGACGGCTGAGGAGCCGCCCCCGTCCGTGCCGGGACGCAGCCGGCTCTCAGGCGGCCGGGCCTCTCAGGCGGCCGGGCCGGCCTTCGCCGCGAGCAGCGCCGCCCGCAGGGCCTCGGGCTCGCGGGTCGACACGTAGACGTACGGGGTCGGGTCGGCCGGGTCGGTCACCTCGACGCGCACCGCCGTCGGCACGTAGCTGCGCATGAGCATGAAGGCGCGCGTGTCCGCCTTGTAGGTGCGCCAGGCGCGCGACTCCTCCGCGTCCAGGACCTCCGGCTCGCCCAGGGCAGCCACCGGGATCCGCGCGTCCCCGGCCGCCAGCGCGCCGTTCACCACGCGCACGCGCGCGGACCCGTACGAACTCACCAGCAGCCCGGCCAGCGCCGTACCCCCGACCAGCCCGGCCAGCAGCGGCAGCGTGCCCAGCGGCAGCAGCATCAGCGCGCACGCGAGGCCGGTCAGTACGGCGATGCCCCACCAGGAGCGGGGGGCGGTCAGGCGTTCGTCGTGGTGCGCGGGGGAGAGCTGCATGCCGCCAAGCCTGCCACGAGGCGACCGGCGGGTAGCCGCGCGGGTAAGGTCTGCGGCTGTGAGTGGACGAAACACAGCGTTGACGCCCCCGGCCGACGCCACCGCGCCGGTGCGGCACCCCGACGCCCCCGCGCCCGGGGAGCTCCTCGGTGCGCACTACGAGCACTGTTTCGGCTGTGGCGAGGGCCAGTCGCACGGACTCCACCTGGAGGCCCGGGCCGGCGAGGGCGTGCGCGTCACCGCCGAGTTCACCGTCAAGCCCGCCCACCAGGGGGCACCCGGTCTCGCCCACGGCGGCGTCCTGGCCACCGCGCTCGACGAGACGCTGGGTTCCCTGAACTGGCTGCTGCGCGTCATCGCGGTGACGGGGCGGCTGGAGACCGACTTCGTGCGGCCCGTGCCCGTGGACACCGTGCTGTACCTGGAGGCCGAGGTCACCGCCGTCGCCGGCCGGAAGATCTACTGCACGGCCGTGGGCCGGATAGGCGGCCCGGAGGGCCAGGTCGCGGTGCGCGCCGACGCCCTCTTCATCGAAGTGAAGGTCGACCACTTCATCGACAACGGTCGGCCCGAGGAGATCCAGGCGGCCATGGCCGACCCGGACCAGGTCAGGCGCGCACGCGCCTTCGAGGTGAACCCCTGATGTCCCTGAACGACAACGCGAAGCGTCACGAGATCGACGTGCTGATCCGCCGGATCGACCCGGAGGTGCCGGTCCCGGCCTACGGTCACCCCGGCGACGCCGGCTGCGACCTCGTGACCACGGAGGCCGCCGAGCTGGAGCCCGGCGAGCGCGCCGTACTCCCCACCGGGGTGTCCATCGCCCTGCCCGACGGCTACGCGGCCTTCGTGCACCCCCGCTCGGGCCTGGCCGCCCGCTGCGGCCTCGCGCTCGTGAATGCCCCGGGGACGGTGGATGCCGGGTACCGTGGGGAGATCAAGGTGATCGTGGTCAATCTCGACCCGCGCGAGAGCGTCCGGTTCGAGCGTTTCGACCGCATTGCCCAGCTGGTTGTCCAGCGGGTCGAGAAGGTGCGCTTCCACGAGGTGGCGGAACTTCCCGGCTCGGCCCGGGCCGAGGGGGGTTTCGGCTCCACCGGCGGTCATGCGGCCGTGGCCGGATCCGGAGCTGGTCAGCAGGGTGGGAATGGCTACGCTTCGGTCGTAACCGACCGGGAAGGACAGTGACGTGTTCGGACGTCGCAAGAAGAACGACTCCGCCCAAGACGGCGGCGCGGCCGAGCAGGTCGTTGACGGCGTCAGCGCCGACGAGCTCGACGAGGCCGAGGGTCAGGACGGCGCTGCCAAGCCGCGCCGGGTGAACCTGCCGCCGGCTCCGCGGCCCGACGGCCCCTGGGACGTCTCCGAGGTCCTCGGGAACCCTGCCGACGGCCGGGTCGACCTGGGCGGCATCCTCGTACCCGGTGTCGAGGGCATGGAACTGCGCGTCGAGGTCGCCGGTGACGCGATCGTCGCCGCCACCGTGGTCCTGGGCGACAGCGCGGTACAGCTGCAGGCCTTCGCCGCGCCCAAGAAGGAAGGCATCTGGGGCGAGGTCCGCGACGAGATCGCCACGGGCATCACCCAGCAGGGCGGCATCATCGACGAGGCCGAGGGTCCCCTGGGCTGGGAGCTGCGCGCCCAGGTGCCCGTACCGCTGCCCGACGGCCAGACCGGCTACCAGCTGGTCCGCTTCGTCGGCGTCGACGGTCCGCGCTGGTTCCTGCGCGGCGTCATCTCCGGCCAGGGCGCGGTGCGCCCCGAGTCGGCCGGCGTGCTGGAGCAGATCTTCCGTGACACCGTCGTCCTGCGCGGCGACGGCCCGATGGCTCCCCGCGACCCGATCGTGCTGAAGCTGCCCAACGACGCCCAGATGGTGCCGGACGGCGTGCAGACCGAGGATCAGGAAGGCTCCCGCTTCGGCGGCGGCATGGGCCAGCTGGAGCGCGGTCCGGAGATCACCGAGGTCCGCTGACCTCGCACCGCCGCGCTCCCGGGCGGGGCGGACGTACGTTTTCGGCCGGTGGGCCCTCCTCCTACGGAGCGGGGCCCACCGGCCTTCGTCGTGCCCGCGTCAGGAAACCGTCAGGGATGCGCCGGGCGGCCCGTATCGGTGCGTGAACAGGGCGGACGTCCCCGAGAATGGGCGCATGGGACGCGGCAGGCTCAGGATCTATCTCGGCGCGGCGCCCGGTGTGGGCAAGACCTACGCGATGCTCTCCGAGGCCCACCGCAGGGTGGAGCGGGGCGCCGACTGCGTGGTGGGCTACGTCGAACACCACGGGCGGCCCCGCACCGAGGTGATGCTGCACGGCCTGGAACGGGTGGAGCGCAAGGAGCTCACCCACCGCGGTGCGGTCTTCACCGAGATGGACGTGGACGCACTGCTCGCCCGCAGACCCGCCGTCGCCCTCGTGGACGAGCTCGCGCACACCAACGTGCCGGGCTCGCGCAACGCCAAGCGCTGGCAGGACGTCGAGGAGCTGCTGAAGGCCGGCATCGACGTCGTGTCCACGGTCAACATCCAGCACCTGGAGTCACTCGGGGACGTGGTCGAGTCGATCACCGGGGTGCGCCAGCGGGAGACCGTGCCGGACGAGGTGGTCCGCCGGGCCGACCAGATCGAGCTCGTGGACATGTCCCCGCAGGCGCTGCGCCGCCGCATGGCGCACGGGAACATATACAAGCCCGACAAGGTCGACGCGGCCCTGTCCAACTACTTCCGCCCCGGCAACCTCACCGCCCTGCGCGAGCTCGCGCTGCTGTGGGTGGCCGACCGGGCGGACGAGTACCTCCAGCAGTACCGCGGCGAGCACGGCATCCGCTCCACCTGGCAGGCCCGTGAACGGATCGTCGTCGGGCTGACCGGCGGGCCGGAGGGGCGCACGCTCATCCGCAGGGCCTCCCGGATGGCGGCCAAGGGCTCGGGCAGCGAGATCCTGGCCGTGTACATCGCCCGCAGCGACGGGCTCACCGCGGCCTCGCCGAAGGAGCTCGCGGTCCAGCGGACGCTGGTCGAGGACCTTGGCGGAACGTTTCACCATGTGATCGGCGACCGCATCCCCGAGGCCCTGCTGGAGTTCGCCCGCGGGGTCAACGCCACCCAGATCGTGCTCGGCTCCAGCCGCCGCCGCTCCTGGCAGTACGTCTTCGGGCCCGGAGTGGGCGCCAGCGTGGCCCGTGACTCGGGACCCGACCTCGACGTCCACATCGTCACGCACGAGGAGGTCGCCAAGGGGCGCGGGCTGCCCGTGGTCCGCTCCGCCGCCCGCCTCGGACGGCCCCGCATCGTGGCGGGCTGGGTGGTGGGCGTGGTCCTGCCCGCCCTGCTCTGCCTGCTGCTCACGCACGTGGACACGGACCCCGGGCTCGCCAACGACATGCTGCTCTTCCTGGCGCTGACGGTGGGGGCCGCCCTGCTGGGCGGACTGTGGCCGGCGCTGGCCTCGGCCGCCTTCGGATCGCTCCTGCTCAACTACTACTTCGCGCCGCCGCTGCACCAGCTCACCGTGTCCGACCCCAGGAACATCGTGGCCATCGCCGTGTTCTTCGGCGTCGCCGTCTCCGTGGCCTCGGTGGTGGACCTGGCCGCCCGGCGCACCCACCAGGCCGCACGGCTGCGCGCCGAGTCCGAGATCCTCTCCTTCCTGGCCGGCAGCGTGCTGCGCGGGGAGACCGCCCTCGACGCGCTGCTGGAGCGGGTCCGGGAGACCTTCGCCATGGAGTCCGTGGCCCTGCTGGAGCGGGCGGGCGACGTCGAGCCCTGGCAGCAGGCCGCCAGCGTGGGCCCGAACCCCGTCGTCCGGCCCGAGGACGCCGATGTGGACATGCCCATCGGGGACCACATGGCACTGGCCCTGTCCGGGCGGGTGCTGCCCGCCGAGGACCGCCGGGTGCTCGGCGCGTTCGCCGCCCAGGCCGCCGTGGTCCTGGACCGGCAGCGGCTGGTCGGGGAGGCCGAGGAGGCCCGGCGGCTGGCCGAGGGCAACCGGATCAGGACCGCCCTGCTGGCCGCCGTCAGTCACGACCTGCGCACCCCGCTGGCCTCCATCAAGGCCTCCGTGACCTCCCTGCGCTCCGACGACGTGGAGTGGTCCGAGGAGGACCGGGCCGAACTGCTCGAAGGCATCGAGGACGGCGCCGACCGGCTCGACCACCTGGTGGGCAACCTGCTGGACATGTCCCGGCTCCAGACCGGCACCGTCACCCCGCTGATCAGGGAGATCGACCTCGACGAGGTGGTCCCGATGGCGCTGGGCGGCGTACCGGAGGACAGCGTGCTGCTGGACGTGCCGGAGAGCCTGCCGATGGTGGCCGTGGACCCGGGGCTGCTGGAGCGGACCGTGGCCAACGTGGTGGAGAACGCCGTCAAGTACAGCCCGGCGGGACAGGCCGTCCTGGTGGCGGCCAGCTTCCTCGGGGACCGGGTCGAGGTCCGGGTCGTGGACCGCGGGCCCGGAGTGCCCGACGAGGCCAAGGACAGGATCTTCGCCCCGTTCCAGCGCCACGGGGACGCACCGCGCGGGGCCGGGGTGGGCCTCGGCCTCGCGGTCGCCCGGGGCTTCGCCGAGGCCATGGACGGCACCCTGGCCGCCGAGGACACCCCCGGCGGCGGCCTGACCATGGTGCTCACCCTGCGGGCCGTGACCCGGGCCGCAGCCCCGTCCCCCGTAGCGGTGGACGGCGGGGGGCGCGGCGGCGGGGACGCCGCACAGACGGTAGAACGTGATCACGACCGTGATCGGACGACGCGACAGAAGGCAGGACCGCAATGACCCGGGTGCTCGTGGTGGAAGACGAGCCGCAGATCGTCCGAGCCCTCGTGATCAACCTGAAGGCGCGCAGGTACGAGGTCGACGCCGCCGCGGACGGGGCGAGCGCCCTGGAACTCGCGGCCGCCCGCCACCCCGACGTGGTCCTCCTCGACCTGGGACTGCCCGACATGGACGGGATCGAGGTGATCAAGGGCCTGCGCGGCTGGACCCGCGTGCCCATCCTCGTCCTGTCCGCCCGCCACACCTCGGACGAGAAGGTCGAGGCCCTGGACGCGGGCGCCGACGACTACGTCACCAAGCCCTTCGGCATGGACGAGCTGCTGGCCCGGCTGCGCGCCGCGGTGCGCCGGGCCGAGCCGCCCGCGGGCTCCGGCGAGGACGAGGTGGTCGTGGAGACCGATGGCTTCACGGTGGACCTCGCCGCCAAGAAGGCCGTGCGCGAGGGGCGCGACGTACGCCTCACGCCCACCGAGTGGCACCTGCTGGAGGTCCTGGTCCGCCACGGAGGCAAGCTGGTCAGCCAGAAGCAGCTGCTCCAGGAGGTCTGGGGGCCCTCGTACGGCACCGAGACCAACTACCTGCGGGTCTACATGGCACAACTGCGCCGCAAGCTGGAGGCGGACCCCTCGCATCCGCGGCACTTCATCACCGAACCGGGTATGGGATACCGCTTCGAGAGGTAGTGCGGGCGCCGGTACGCTTCCTGTATGAGTGCTGAACCGCGTCCCGGGAAGTCCGCCAAGCCGGTCAGGCCGGCGGGCCGGTTCCGCCGGATGATAGAGCGGCTGTCCACCTCGCAGGAGGAGCTGCATTCGGCGGAGCTGCAGGAGGACGCAGAGGCCGCGGGCTGCACGCGGATCTGCGACTGCCACGACCGTCAGATAGTGAAGGTGACCGGCACCCTGCGCACGGTCACCCTGCGGCCGCGGGCGGGGGTCCCCGCCCTGGAGGCCGAGCTGTTCGACGGCTCGGCCGCGCTGGACGTGGTCTGGCTCGGACGTCGCTCGATCGTGGGAATCGAGCCCGGCCGCCGCATGATCGCCTCCGGGCGCATCTCGATGAGCCATGGCCGCCGGGTGCTCTTCAACCCGAAGTACGAACTCAGACCGCTCGGACAGGAGCAGTAACCGGTGACGTCACTCGACAAACCGACCACCCCAGACCCCGCCACAGCGCCGGCCGACGACCAGAACGCGGTCACCCAGGCGGCGCTCTTCGACGCCTTCGGGGGCATCCGGGGCACCGTGGAGACGATGCTCCCCGGGCTGCTCTTCGTCATGATCTACACGATCAACAAGGACGTGAAGCTGTCCGCCATCGCGGCGGGCGCCGTCGCCGTCCTGCTGGTGATCGTCCGGCTGCTGCGCAAGGACACCGTCAAGCACGCCTTCAGCGGCGTCTTCGGCGTGGGCGTCGGCGTGGCCTTCGCCCTCTTCACGGGCAGTGCGAAGGGCTTCTACCTGCCCGGCATGATCTACGGCGCCGGCCTGGGCGTGGCCTTCACGCTCTCCGCGCTGCTGGGCTTCCCGCTGCTCGGGGTGATCCTCGGGCCGGTGTTCAAGGAGAACCTGTCCTGGCGCACCCGCAACCCGGGGCGCAAGAAGGCGTACACCAAGGCCAGTCTGGCCTGGGGGATCATCTTCCTCGCCAAGTACGCGATCCTCTTCCCGCTGTACTGGTGGGGGGACGCGACGCAGCTGGGCTGGGTCCTGATCGCGCTGAAGCTCCCGCCGATGGTGCTCGCGGTGTACTTCACCTGGGTGTTCCTGGCGAAGGCCCCGCCGCCGATCGACGTGATCGCGGAGTACGAGGCGCAGGAGGAGGCCGAGAAGGCGGCGAAGGCGGCCAAGGCGGCCACGAAGGAACCCGGCCTCTGACCGGACCGACGGCAGCGGACCGACGGCAGCACGAAGGGGGCGGGACGACCACCGGTCGTCCCGCCCCCTTCGCCGTGTCGCCGTGGGTCCGGGTGGGTCCGCTAGCGGCGGGCCTGGAGGAGGTCCTCCAGCTGCTCCTCGCGGGCCTGTGCGGCCACGAAGAGCAGTTCGTCGCCCGGCTCCAGGGTCTCCTCCGCGTGCGGGGTCAGGACCCGGTTGCCGCGGATGATCGTGACCAGCGAGGTGTCCTCGGGCCAGCTGATGTCGCCGATCTGGGTGCCGGCGACCGAGGAGTCGGGCGGCAGGGTCAGCTCGACGAGGTTGGCGTCGCCGTGGCTGAAGCGCAGCAGCCGTACCAGGTCGCCGACGCTGACGGCCTCCTCGACCAGGGCGGACATGAGGCGCGGGGTGGAGACGGCGACGTCCACGCCCCAGGACTCGTTGAAGAGCCACTCGTTCTTCGGGTTGTTGACGCGGGCCACCACGCGGGGGACCCCGTACTCGGTCTTGGCCAGCAGTGAGACGACGAGGTTGACCTTGTCGTCACCCGTGGCCGCGATGACCACGTTGCAGCGCTGGAGCGCCGCCTCGTCCAGCGAGGTGATCTCGCAGGCGTCGGCCAGCAGCCACTCCGCCTGCGGCACCCGCTCGACCGAGATGGCGGTCGGCGCCTTGTCGACCAGCAGCACCTCGTGGCCGTTCTCCAGCAGCTCGCCCGCGATGGAGCGGCCCACCGCGCCTGCCCCGGCGATAGCGACTCTCATGCGTGTGCCTCCTCGGGGCCCTCCGCGAAGGCCTCCTCGACCTTGTCGATCTCGTCCGTGCGCATCATCACGTGGACGAGGTCGCCCTCCTGGAGCACCGTCGCCGACGTCGGGAGCACGGCCTCGCCCAGGCGGGTGAGGAAGGCCACCCGGACACCGGTCTCCTCCTGCAGCTTGCTGATCCTGTGACCGACCCAGGCGGTGGAGGTGTGCACCTCGGCGAGCTGCACCGCCCCGCTGGGGTCGCGCCACAGGGGTTCGGCGCCGGACGGCAGCAGCCGGCGCAGCATCTGGTCGGCGGTCCACCGCACGGTGGCGACGGTGGGGATGCCCAGGCGCTGGTAGACCTCGGCGCGCTTGGGGTCGTAGATGCGGGCGGCGACGTTCTCGACGCCGAACATCTCCCGGGCCACCCGGGCGGCGATGATGTTGGAATTGTCACCGCTGCTGACCGCCGCGAAAGCTCCCGCTTCCTCGATTCCGGCCTCGCGCAGGGTGTCCTGGTCGAATCCGACCCCGGTGACGCGGCGGCCGCCGAATCCGGCTCCCAGCCTGCGGAACGCGGTGGGGTCCTGGTCGACGACAGCGACGGTGTGCCCCTGCTGTTCCAGGGTCTGCGCGAGGGCAGAACCCACTCTTCCGCAGCCCATAATGACGATGTGCACGGCCGTCCTTCCGGCTGTCAGCGCTCGCTGGTTCCCAGCCTCATTGCATGCTCTGGCATAACAGGGTCTCAGACCATGGCCCAAGCTACACACGGGCGGTCACGAGTGTGGCCTCTTGCGGTGCAGTCCGGGCACGAAATGCGAGGGGAATGTGCCGGGACGGGGTGCGGGGTTCGTCAGCCGGTTTTCGAACGCTTACGATCCTCTGCGTGTCCAAACTGACCGACGTGCCCAAACGGATCCTGATCGGCCGGGCGCTACGCAGCGACCGCCTCGGAGAAACCCTTCTTCCCAAGCGGATCGCGCTTCCCGTCTTCGCCTCAGACCCGCTGTCCTCGGTGGCATATGCCCCCGGCGAGGTCCTGCTGGTCCTGTCGATCGCGGGCGTGTCGGCGTACCAGTTCAGCCCCTGGATCGCCCTCGCGGTCGTCGTGCTGATGTTCACGGTGGTCGCCTCGTACCGCCAGAACGTCCACGCCTACCCCAGCGGCGGCGGTGACTACGAGGTCGCCAACACCAACCTGGGCCCCAGGGCCGGCCTCACGGTCGCCAGCGCCCTCCTCGTCGACTACGTCCTGACCGTCGCCGTCTCCATCTCCTCCGGCGTGGAGAACCTCGGCTCGGCCGTGCACTTCGTCATCGAGCACAAGGTGCTCTCGGCCGTGCTCATGATCCTTCTGCTGACGCTGATGAACCTGCGCGGCGTGAAGGAGTCCGGGAAGCTCTTCGCCATCCCGACCTACGTCTTCGTCGGCGCCGTCTTCGTCATGATCGCCTGGGGCGCCTACAAGGGGATCGTCCTCGACGAGTCCATGAAGGCGCCCACGGCCGACCTGGAGATCAAACCCGAGCACGAGGGGATCGCCGGCTTCGCCCTGGTCTTCCTGCTGCTGCGGGCCTTCTCCTCGGGCTGCGCCGCCCTGACGGGCGTCGAGGCCATCAGCAACGGCGTCCCCGCCTTCCGCAAGCCCAAGAGCAAGAACGCCGCCAGCACCCTCGCCCTGATGGGCGCCCTGGCCGTCACCATGTTCTGCGGGATCATCGGCCTGGCCATGGCCACCGACGTGAAGATGGCGGAGAAGCCCGCCACCGACCTGCTGGAGAACGGCACGCCCGTCGGCGCCGACTACGTGCAGCACCCGGTGATCTCCCAGGTGGCCGAAGCCGTCTTCGGCGACGGCAGCTTCCTGTTCATCCTGCTCGCCGCCGCCACCGCGCTGGTCCTCTTCCTGGCCGCCAACACCGCGTACAACGGCTTCCCGCTGCTCGGCTCGATCCTCGCCCAGGACCGATACCTGCCGCGCCAGCTCCACACCCGCGGCGACCGGCTCGCCTTCTCCAACGGCATCGTGCTCCTCGCCGGCGCCGCCATGCTGCTCGTGTGGATCTACGACGCCGACTCGACCAAGCTGATCCAGCTCTACATCGTCGGCGTCTTCGTCTCCTTCACCCTCAGCCAGATCGGCATGGTCCGGCACTGGAACCGGCACCTGCGCACCGAACGCGACCCGGCGGCCCGCCGCCGGATGCACCGCTCCCGCGCCATCAACACCTTCGGCGCCTTCTTCACCGGCATGGTGCTGGTCGTCGTCCTCGCCACCAAGTTCACCCACGGTGCCTGGGTGGCCCTGCTCGGCATGGTGATCTTCTACGGCACCATGTCCGCGATCCGCAAGCACTACGACCGGGTCTCCGCCGAGATCGCCGCCGCCGAGGGCCCCAGCGACGACAGCGTGCGGCCCTCCCGCGTCCACTCGATCGTCCTGGTCTCCAAGGTCCACAAGCCCACGCTGCGCGCCCTGGCCTTCGCCAAGCTGACCCGCTCCGACACCCTGGAGGCGCTCAGCATCAGCGTCGACCCGGTGGAGACCAAGGCGCTGCGCGAGGAGTGGGAGCGGCGCGGGATCAACGTCCCGCTCAAGATCCTCGACTCGCCGTACCGCGAGATCACCCGCCCGGTGGTGGAGTACGTCAAGGGCCTGCGCAGCGAGAACCCGCGCGACGCCGTCAGCGTGTACATCCCCGAGTACGTCGTCGGCCGCTGGTACGAACACCTGCTGCACAACCAGAGCGCGCTGCGGCTCAAGGGGCGGCTGCTGTTCACCCCCGGCGTGATGGTCACCTCGGTGCCCTACCAGCTGGAGTCCTCGGAACTGGCCAAGCGGCGGGCCAAGAAGAGGCAGGACTGGAACGCCCCGGGTGCGGTCCGCCGCGGCCCGGTCGACACCCCGCGCTCCGCGCCGCGCAGTGCCCCGCGCCCGCCGAAGGACCCTTCCGCCAAGCGCTGAGCTGGTTGGTGAACGGCCGGACGAGATCCACGTAAACTGGTGGGTCGGTCGTCCGGCCGTTCTTCACTTTGAAGCATTTGATCCTTGGAGTCTCCCCACCATGACCGAGCAGAACGAGAAGCAGTCACTGGTCGGGGAGGAGTACGAGGTCGAGGTCGGCCCCGTCGCACACGGCGGGCACTGCATCGCCCGGACCGAAGACGGCCGCGTCCTGTTCGTCCGCCACACCCTGCCCGGCGAGAAGGTCGTCGCGAAGGTCACCGAGGGCGACGCGGACTCCCGCTACCTGCGCGCCGACGCGATCACCGTGCTGGACGCCTCCAAGGACCGCGTCCCGGCCCCCTGCCCGTACGCCGGCCCCGGCAAGTGCGGCGGCTGCGACTGGCAGCACGCCAAGCCCGGCGCCCAGCGCCGGCTCAAGGGCGAGGTCGTCGCGGAGCAGCTGAAGCGGCTCGCCGGGCTCACCCCCGAGGAAGCGGGCTGGGACGGCACCGTCATGCCGGCCGAGGGCGACAAGCTGCCCGCCGGAGAGGTGCCGCAGTGGCGCACCCGGGTCCAGTTCGCCATCGACGAGGACGGCCTCGTCGGCCTGCGCAAGCACCGCTCGCACGAGATCGAGCCGATCGAGCACTGCATGATCGCCGCTCCGGGCGTCAGCGAGCTGGGCATCGAGAAGCAGGACTGGCCGCAGATGGCCACCGTCGAGGCCATCGCGGCCTCCGGCTCCGGCGACCGCCAGGTCGTCCTCACCCCGCGCCCGGGCGGCCGCCTGCCCCTGGTCGAGCTGGACAAGCCGGTCTCGGTGCTCCGCGTCGAGGAGAAGGACGGCGGGGTCCACCGGGTCCACGGCCGCCCCTTCGTACGCGAGCGCGCGGACGGCCGTACGTACCGCGTCGGCATGGGCGGCTTCTGGCAGGTCCACCCGCAGGCGGCCGACACCCTGATCAAGGCCGTCATGCAGGGCCTGATGCCGCGCAAGGGCGAGATGGCCCTCGACCTCTACTGCGGCGTCGGCATCTTCGCGGGCGCCCTGGCGGAGCGGCTCGGGGAGACGGGCGCGGTGCTCGGCATCGAGTCGACGAAGCGCGCGGTCGAGGACGCCCGGCACAACCTGGCCGACTTCCCGCGGGTCCGGATCGAGCAGGGCAAGGTCGAGCAGATCCTCCCGAAGACCGGCATCACGGAGTGCGACCTGGTCGTCCTGGACCCGCCCCGCGCGGGCGCGGGCAAGTCGACGGTCCGCCACATCGCAGGCCTCTCGGCCCGCCGCATCGCGTACGTGGCGTGCGACCCGGCCGCCCTGGCCCGCGACCTGGGCTACTTCAAGGACAACGGCTACAAGCTCCGCACGCTGCGCGTCTTCGACCTCTTCCCGATGACGCACCACGTGGAGTGCGTGGCGATCCTGGAGCCCATCGCCAAGGGCGCCTGACGGTTCGGTTCTGCGAAGCAGGCGCCTCCTCGGCCGGGTCGGGATCCCGGGCGGGGAGGCGTTGCTGTTCGGTCGGTGTCGCCGGTGGGCGCAGCCCGTTCTGGCCATGTCACCCGCACGCCGTGGTCTTCGCACTACGATGAGTTCGGGGGATCTTGGTGACTCGGTGTGCGTGCCGGTAGCCGGGGCGTCAGCATGTCGTGCGAGCTCCTCCGCCACCTGACCTCTTCGCAGTCCGCCAGGAGCGCAACGTGCCGTACACGGCCGAGATCAGCCGCAGCAATCCGACGAGCATCATCTTCCTCATCGACCAGTCGACGTCCATGAGTGACCCCATCGGTGGTGAAGTCCCGCAGCAGAAGGCCGATGTGGTCGCCGATGCCATCAACCGGCTCCTCACCGAGCTCTCGGTCAAGTGCGCCAAGGAAGAGGGCGTGCGCGACTACTTCCACGTGGCGGTCGTCGGCTACGGCGCCACCGTGGGCTCGGCGTTCGCAGGAGCCCTCGCCGGTCGGGACATCGTTCCGCTCAGCGAGGTGGCGGACAATCCGGCACGGGTGGACGAGCGAAGCAAGAAGGTCCCGGACGGTGCCGGGGGACTGGTCGAGACCACGGTCAACTTCCCGCTCTGGATGGATCCGGTCGCCCACGGCGGAACCCCGATGAATCGGGCCCTTCAGTACGCCGAGAGTCTCGTCGCCGGCTGGACCGAGCGATACCCGGCCGGATTCCCGCCGATCGTGATCAACCTGACCGACGGCGAGTCGACCGACGGTGACCCCACCGCGGCAGCCGAGGCCATCACTTCACATGCCACGGCAGATGGTGCGGCTCTGCTGTTCAACCTGCACGTTTCCGCAGCGGGTGGAACACCCACGGCGTTCCCCGACACGGCTGAAGGTCTTCCCGACAGCTACGCCCGGACCCTCTTCTCCATGTCGAGCCCGCTGCCGAGTCACATGCGCTCGTACGCCGCCTCGCAGGGCCAGCGGGTCAGCGAGACCACCCGTGGCTTCGTATACAACGCGGACATCACCACCGTCGTCCAGTTCCTCGACATCGGCACCCGCGCCACCGAACTGCGGTGACCGCCCGCCGCTCCTGTGTGTTCGTCACACACCTCGTCGCCCCCAAGCACGGGAGCACGGAGGCTGAATGCGAGGACGCCGTCGTCGTGCTCCCGAACTGTGCACACGACCACATGCTGCGGGAACCGCTCACCGCGGCCGTCTGTGACGGGGCTACGGAGAGCGCCCTGGCGAAGGACTGGGCCAAGCTGTTGTCGCGGACAGCCGCTGAGCACGCCATGGAACGGCCCGAGTTCTTGGCCGGCGGGACGTCCTTCGAGGAGTTCGCGGCGGCGGCCGTGGCGCAGTGGGATCCCTGGCTCGTGGGCTACACACAGGCGCGGCTCGACGAGGGGCGGCCGCTGAAGTGGTACGAACACACCAAGCTTGCAGAAGGGGCCTACGCCACCCTGCTCATGGTGCGCGTCGACCCGGAGGCGGGGCATGGAATCGACCACGACCACGTGTCCGAGCCTGCGTGGCGGTGGCGAGCCGCCGCCCTCGGAGACAGCTGTCTGTTCCATCTGCGCGACACCCAGCTGGTACGGGCCTTCCCTGTGGAGCGTGCCGAAGAGTTCGGCACGGCCCCCGACCTCTTCGGCAGCCGCAATCACGATGCAGCGCTCCTGGCCCGTCGCACCCGGGTCGCGGAAGGCGAATGCCGTCCCGGAGACCGGCTGTTCCTGATGACCGACGCGCTGGCAGCCTGGTTCCTGTCGACATCCGACCGGGACGCTGCCGCACGCCAGCTGATGGACTTCTCGGGGCCGGACGACCTGAAGGGTTTCACTGCCTGGCTGGACGGTCTCAGGGAGCAGCATCAGCTGCGGAACGACGATGTAGCGGTCGTGCGGATCGACTTCGAGGGGCGGTGACCGTGGGCTCACCAACCAGTCAGCAGCAGTTTCCCAGTGGAGCCGCCTACGCGGAGGCGCTGCAGCACACCCAACTGTGTTTTCGCCACCCCGAACTGAAGGGTGCACGGCCGGAACTGACCAAGCTCGGACTGCCCCGCGCCATCTCAGGGGCCTTTGCGAGCGTGTTCTCGCTGACGTCCGCCGTTACGGGGCAGCGGTACGCGGTGAAATGCTTCACCCGTCACGTTCCTGATCAGGAGCGCCGCTACCAGGCCATCAGCAGCCGACTTGCGGGGCTGGATCCAGCGGAGCTGTCACAGCCGTGGAATCTGGGCTTCGAGTACCTTTCGGACGAGATCAGCGTGGGCCAGGAGCGGTACGCGGTCCTGAAGATGGAGTGGATCGAGGCCGTCACGCTGTCCTCCTGGCTCGACGGAAACCATGCCGACCGGTTCGCCGTGAACCGCCTGGCCGACCGGTTCGAAGCCCTGATGCATGATCTGTCGGCACATCAGATCGCTCACGGTGACCTCCAGCACGGCAACTTGCTCGTCGCGAACGACGACACCCTCCGTCTGGTCGACTACGACGGCATGTACGTGCCGGCGCTGGCCGGCCTGGGCGGCACCGAACGGGGCCACCGCAACTACCAGTCGCCCCGGCGGGGCAATGACGACTTCGGCGCGGATCTGGACCGGTTCTCCGCATGGGTGATCTTCATGTCGCTCAAGGCGATCGCCGCAGACCCGGGGTTGTGGAGCCGGCTGCACGAACCCAGTGGTGAGTTCCTGCTGCTCACCGAGGAGGACTTCAAGAGTCCTGCCGGTTCCACAGGGTTGCAGACGCTCCTGGCCCACCCCGACCGGAACGTGAGCGGTCTCGCGGACCACGTGAGGTCCTTGGCCTTCCAGCCCCTCGACCTGCTGCCCCCGCTGGCCCGTGCCCTTCCGAAGCCGCGTGGCTCCGCCACGACGAGCCATGCCGCGCCGGCTCCTCCCACGGCCTCTGTCACCGGTACGGCTGGACTGCCCGGCTGGATGACCGGACATGTCCCCGCCCAGCCAGTGCCGACGCCGGTCGTGCCCGCCGCCGTTTCCCCGGTCGGTTTCCGCAGACGGACCGGCCTGGACATCTTCTCTGCCGTGATGTGGCCGTTCGCGCTGACCGCGACCGTTCTGATGATCGTCTTCGGGCTTTCCACGGCAGTGATCGGGGCGGGACTGCCTCTGGTCATTGCCGGTCTGATCACTGCCGTTGCCTGGGGCCGTCGCGAGGAACGGGGAGATTCCCGGGCGGTCCTGGCTCGGCTGGCAGACGAGTTGGACCAGCTCGACGACCCGGTGAAGGCAGCCGCGAAGCTTCGGAAGGAGCGGGCCAAGTTCGATGCGGCGGAGGTCGAGCGGAACACTGCTTACCCCCGTGCCCAGGCCAAGCTCACGGCCGAGTACCACGCCGAGCTGAAGGAGGCCGAGCAGCGCAAGACCCGCAAGCAGCAGGACATCGACAAGAAGATGGGCGGCCTCCAGGAGGAGCTCCGCAAGGCCTTGGCCAAGGCGCTGGCCGACAAGCAGTCCGCGTACGTCCGGGACCAGCTCGGCAGACGGCTCATTTCGCAGTCCCCGCCACACGGCATCGGGCCGACACTCGCCGCACGTCTCGCCGCGGCGGGCATCCGGACGGCAGCCGATTTCACGGGCTACCGGCCTGTGCAGAGCAGCCCGTACAACACCAGCACCGGGGCCGCGCTGGTGCTGCCCGGCGGCCGCCTCGTCAATGTGCACGGAATCGGTGAGGCCAAGGCCATAGCACTCGACGTCTGGCGCCGGCACGTGGTCGCGTCCGCCGTCGCCAAACAGCCGACTGCCCTCGGCACCGCGGAACGACAGTCGATCGAGCAGGGCATCACCCGTCGGAAGTCCCAGCTCACCGCCCAGAGGAAGGCTGCGGAACCCGAGGCGGAAGCCTTGCGGGTGCAGGCACGGAAGCGGTTGGAGCGCCACCAGGAACAGTTGGCGCGGGAGAACACCGTTGCCGGGGAACGAGCCCGGCAGCAGCGACAGGAGTTCGGCGTCCGCACGGTCGCCCTGCAACAGAACGCTGCACTCCACACGACACTGAGTGCGGCATCCGAGCAGGCCAGGCTCCGTCGGCGAGAGCTCTCGTACGCGCGCTACGTGCGCTTCCTCTACGTGGGGCGTTGAGCCACTGTCGGTTCTCCGGAGCGTGGGGCTTTCCGCTGTGACCAACTGCGCCTTGGAGGCCCGGGCATTGGCCGGAACGGCACTCTTTTTCGTCGTGGCTCGGCTGCCCACTCTGGTGCCGGAGGTTCAGGGCGCGGGCAGTGCAGAAGGGGGAGCCGCCATGGCCGGACCGTCGTACGTTGCCGTCCTGTCGGCGCGACCGCATGTGGTGGACGCCTGCTCGTGGCTCCGGCCGTACGTCCAGAACACGTTGACGCCGGTATGGAACCGCCTCCACGGGCCGAACTTCCGTCGGCGGAGCCTGCTGCGAAGGCCCGAGGCGCAACAGGCTGCGGCGTCGGCGGCCGCCCGGACAGCCGTGCGGTGACGGTTCGCTCTCCAGGAGGTCTCTAGCCACAAGCGACTGTTGCTGGGATGTCAGTGACTGTGAGTGGCTGTATGTTCACTCGTTGATGATCGATGAACTTGAGGTGGAAGCCGGGCCGTTGGCGCGGTGGCAGGTGCATTGGTGTGACCCGTGGCGGGAGGTGTCGTGGTACGCGGCCGATCCGGTGCTGGCGGGCCTGCCGACGCTGGCGGAGTGGGCGCACGCGCACGGTACGCAGCCGGGGCAGCCGGTGCTGCTGCGGGCCGAATGGGTGGTCGGTACCGGAGGTCAACGGGTTCTTCGCCTCGGCGCGGATGCGTAATGCGAGGGCAGGCACGCGGAGGAAGTATGCCTTCGCGGTCGCTGTCTGGCTGGGGTTTCTTGACGCGGCGGGCCGGGCCTGGCACGACGCCGACGAAGAGGACGTCGCCGGGTTCAAGTTCTGGCGGATGACCGCCGAGGCCAACGTCCGGCGGGTGGCCGGCGGGACGGTGCTGGACGACCTGGTCGCGATCAGCGCGTTCTACCGCTGGGCCGGGGTCCGGTTCGGAGTGAGCGATCCGGTGGCCCGACGGCAGGCTCCCGGCCCTGGCCCGGGCACGGTGACGGAATCGTTCGAGGCCGGCCCGCATCTCGTACGCGGCAAGGACGTGAAGTGGCTGGACCCGGCCGGCTACGCCCGCTGGGTCGACGTCGGGCTGCGCGGACTGGACCTGCGGGGTCGGGAGATCGACGGGTGGCGGGGGCGCAACAGCCAACGCGACTGCGCGTTCGTCGACGGGCTCTATGGCACCGGGCTGCGGCTGAGTGAGTGGGCCAGCGTCCTGTGCTTGGAGCTGCCTGCCGACGACGAGACCCGCACCTACTACACCTGCCGACTGGCGGAGGCATGCACCAAGGGCGGCCGTGGGCGCCGGTTCTGGATGCCGCGCAGCGTCCTGGTCGACGTCCTGGCCTACGAGGAAGGCGAACGCGCCGCAGCGGTCCGCCGGGCTCAGCGCGCCTGCCGCTACGAGCGGCTGCCGGGGCTGCTGCTGGTCGAACGCAGGACCCGCAACCGGCGGCTGGAGATGCGCGACACAGGCGGCCGACGGATCACCGCGTCGCTGGACTCGCTGGACCCCGGCGCCCGCGAGAGGCTGTTCCGCCGGACCGCCGCAGGACTGGAACCGCTGGCGGTCTGGCTGAACGAGGACGGCCTGCCGCGCGCGGCGCACGGCTGGCAGCACACCTTCGACACCGGCAACGAGCGGGTCGCCCGCGCCGGGCTCACCTCGTTCGAGGCCAACGCGCACATGATGCGGCACTCCTTCGCGCTGCGCTGGTACTCGGTCGGCCGACTGCTCTACGAGCGGCAGGTCGCGCACCTGAACGCTGAGGAGGTACGCGACTTCCGCGCCCAGTTCGGCGACACCTGGTATCTGGTCAAGACGTTGCTGGGGCACGCCGACGTGACCACCACCATGGATACCTACCTGGAACCCTTCCGCGACCTCGACGTCTCGCTGCTGATCGAGCACGCTCACGGTTTCGCGCTGTCGGCCCTGATGGCGTCCATGTTCGCCACGCACCCGCAGGTCCTGTCCGACCCGCTCGCCGGAGAGCCGTCGTGACCCGCGCTGCCGGGCGCCCGGCTGCGCTGCCGACACCCGGATACCAAGCGCCGCAACGGTTGTTCCTCGACGACGGCCAGTGCCTGGTCCGCTTCTTCCCCGAGCGCGGCGGCCCGCCCGTCGACTACGACTTCGCCGCCTTCCCCATCGCCCGCGAGCTGGTGGTGTGGCTGGCGACCGCCTTCGCCGGGGCGACCGGCCCGGCCGGGCGGCGCAGGACGACCTCCTCGGCCCTGAGCGCCTACGGTCTGCTGCGCCGCTTCGCACACCACCTGGCCTCGCTCAACCGCCCGCCAGCACATCCGGCGCAGCTTCGAGCCGCCCACCTGGAGAGCTTTCAGATGGCCGGTCTGGGAACGCCGAACCTCAACCGGGAGCTGCCGACGCTGCGCTCGGTGCTGCGGTTCGCACCCGAGGGCGCCGGGCAGGACTTCCTGGCGCGGTTGGCCAGTAAGGGCCTGGAGCGCAACTCCACGCCCGCCGCCAGCTACACCACGGCCGAGTTCGACCGCATCACCACCACCGCGCGCTCCCAGCTCAGGCGGGCCGCAGAGCGGATCTTCGCCGGGCGGGAATTGCTGGCCCGCTGGCGAGCCGGACAGGTCGACGCCGAAGCGGAGCCGCGAACCTGGCAGCACGGCGAGCTGCTGGATTACGTGGAGCGGCACGGCGACGTCCCGCGCAGGGACACCCGCTGGGGCCGGCAGCCCGGCATCTGCGTCCGTCCGTTCGGGGCGGGCCGACTGATGGCGGACCTGCACCTGACCTTCGCCGACATCGGCGCGGCCGGCGTGCTGCTGCTCTGCCTGACCGGGCAGAACTACAGCACGATCTCCACAGCCACGGCGACGCACCACCGCGCCGACGGGCACACCGGGACTACCGCGACCGCGGTGGTGGACCTGGTCAAGCCGCGCCGCGGCCGGGACCGCGCACACATGCCGACCGCGTTGTCCGGCAGCGCGCCCGGCGAGTCAGGCGGCATCGCGCACCGGCAGTTCGACCTGCACACCCCGTTCGGGGTCTACGCGCTGCTGGTCGATCTGGCCGGCCCGGCACGGGCGCACCTCGGCACGGATCAGCTCCTGGCCTTCTTCTGCTCCCAGGGAGTGGAGAAGGCCCGCGGATTCCGCACCGGCCTACCCAATGCGATCCTGGCCAGCTGGAGCCGTGGCGCGAACCTGAGCGCCGACGCCCTGGACGAGGACGGTCTTCCGATTCCGCTCGTGGCCGACAGCCGACGGCTGCGGATGAGCTGGCTGGAACGCCACCAGCAGCCGGTCGCACACACCGAACGGACTCTGGCGAACGAGTATCTGGCCCGCAACCGCGGCAACCTCGCCGAGTACCAGAAGGTCGTCGCCGACGTGCTGGAGGAGCAGCTGGCCGGCGCGAGGGCCGCACAGGTCATGCGCGTGCTGACTGCCGCCGACGTCGCCGAGGCCCGGCAGAGGCCCGAGGCCGTCGCCCGGCGCCACGGCCTGGAGACGGCCACTCTGAAGAAGCTGTTGGCCGGGGAACTGGACACCGTGCTGGGAGGCTGCACCGACCACCTCGCCAGCCCCCACAGCCCGGCGGGTGAGCCCTGCCGGGCCTCGTTCCTGCTCTGCCTGTCCTGTCCCTGCGCCCGCGCGACTCCGGCGCACCTGCCGGTGCTGATCGCCGTCCAGGACGGACTGGAGGCCCGCAGGCAGGAGATGACACCTCTGCGCTGGGCCGAACGCTTCGCCGGGCCCGTCGCGCAACTGGCCGACCTGCTCGCCAGCTTCCCCACCGCGACGATCGCCACGACCCGCACCGAAATCACCGCCGAGCAGCGCGCCCTCGTCGAGCGGTTCCTGACCCGAGGACTCGACCTGACATGATCCTCCCGAACACCACCCCGGCCCCATCTGCGCCTGCACTGCCCGAGCCAGACACACTCGTGCTGCTCAACCGGCCGTTGCGCCCCGGGACCGACCTCAGCACCCTGTCGGTCTTCGCCGACCAGCGCTGGCGCCTTTCACCCGCCGTCTTCGAGGGCCACACCACCGCGTTCTCGATCGACTTCAGCCCCATCACGGCACCGTTCCTGCATACGGTCAAGACGCTCACGTGGTTGCTGCTCAACCACACCAGCGCCGGCGTCTCCACCTTCTACTTCCGTCCGCGCACGTTGGCGATCACCACCATCACCTGCATGTTCCGCAGCCTCCGGCTGTTCACCGACTGGCTCTACGGGCGCGGCCGGACATGCTTCGGCGAGGTGTCGCTGGCCGACCTCGATGACTACGCCGCGCACGTCAAAGCAACCGAGACCAGCCATGGCCAGCGCGAAGACCGGCTCTCGATCGTGAACCGGGTGTGGTCCTACCGGGACCTGCTGCCCGGGGCCGACCGGCTGCCGCAAACACCGCCCTGGCGCGGCGAGCGAATCCAGGACATCCTCCAGCAGCGGCGCGCCATCCGCGAAGAGAACCGGACGCCCCGGATCCACCCCGAGACGATGTCGGCGCTGCTGGCCTGGTCCCTGCGGTTCGTGGAGACCTTCGCCGAGGACATCACCGCGGCATTCAGCGAACACCTTGTCCTCAGCGAGCGCAGCGGCCGCAGCCGCGGGGGCCGGGCCATTCCCCCACCGCGGCGCCCGAAGGGCGCGCTGACCGACGACCTGCGCGTCCTGCTGAGCGATTACCGCGAGCGGGGACGTCCGCTTCCCGGCATCCGGGACAACGACGGCACGCTCCGGGTCAACCTCTCGCATCTGGGAAAGGTGCTCGACACCGCCCGCGGCGCGCTGGACAACCCCAGCAACCGCGCCGTTTTCGCCGAGATGGGGCTGCCCGTCATCGAGGGCACGCCGCTGGACGCGCCGGTCACCGGGCGGTTGGACGGCCAGCCCTGGCACGACGGGGCCATCGAATACACCGAGGCCGGGTTCCTGGCCCGGCACCTGAGCACGGCCTGCTTCATCGTGATCACCTACCTGTCGGGGATGCGGTCAGGCGAAGCCCTCAGTCTGAAACGCGGCTGCGTCGAACGAGACCACGCCCACGGCCTGGTCCTCCTGCGCGGCAGACACTGGAAAGGTGTCCGCGACGCTGCCGGCGACAAGATGCCCGAGGGTGAGATCCGGGCCGATCCGTGGGTTGTCACCGAGGCCGTCGCCACCGCCGTCGCCATCCTGGAACGGCTCCACACGAGCACCTGGCTGTTCCCGGCGACGTTGTTCACCGACGGCCGCGACAGCGCGACCATCCTGCGCAGCCGCGTCGGCGGCTCCCGGTCGGAGACCCGAATCAACCACGACATCGCCGAATTCCTGACCTGGGTCGAGACCTACTGCACCGAGCACGGCCGCAGCGACCGCATCCCCCCCGACCCGGTCCACCCGGTCATCTACTCCGCTCGCCTGCGCCGCACCCTGGCCTGGTTCATCGTCCGCCGGCCACGAGGCCTGGTCGCCGCCGCCATCCAATACGGACACCTCCGCGTCCAGATGACCCTCGGCTACGCCGGAAACTACGCCTCCGGCTTCCCCGACGACCTCGCCTTCGAAGACTGGCTGGCCCGGCTGGACACCCTCGCCGACGCACACCAGCGCCTACGTGAAGGCGAGCAGGTCAGCGGCCCAGCAGCCGAGACCTACCGGCACCGCGTCCAAGCCGCCACTCGCTTCGCCGGCCGAGTCCTGCGCACCAAGCGGCACGCCACCACCATGCTCGCCAACCCCGACCTCCAGATCTTCCCCGGCAAGGGCATGACCTGCGTCCTGGACCCCAAGCGAGCAGCCTGCCGCCTGCACAGCGAGGAGGACAGCACCCGCCGCACACCCGACCTCGACGATTGCCGCCCGAACTGCGTCAACATCGCACGGACCGACCGCGACATCGAACAAGTCCTCGTCCAGATCGAGCGGCTACGGCCGCTCGTCGACGACCCGCTGGCCCCCGCGTTCCGACACACCCGCGAACAGCACGAGCTCGACCGCCTGGAGCACATCGTCACCGCCCACGACCGCACCGGAGAACCCCACGATGGCCACTGACCGCGACGCCGAACGCGACGCCATCACAGCAGCGATCCAGCGGCTGCTCGACGGACGTCCCACACGGTCCACCGGCGCGCTCACCACGCTGCAACTCGCCGCCGAGGCAGGCGTCAAGCGCTGGGTCCTCACCCACAAGCACGTCGACCTGAAAGAAGAATTCGTCCGCCGGAAGTCCGAGGCGAACGGCATCCCGCCCGCGTTCCAACACCTGCACGCCCGCGCCATCGACGCCGAAGCCGCCGCCCAGGCCCTGCGGGAGGACAACGACCGGCTTCGCGAGCGCGTCGCAGTCTATGCCCAGGTCATCCACGAACTCCGGACCGAGCTGGACAGGCGCACCGACCGCACCACCCACCGCAGCCCTGTCCGGAGCCTGCCGACCAGGGCCTGAAGGGCGAGGCGACATGGGCTGTTGAGCGCGTCCTGTGAACGAGTCTTGTAGTCGACCCGTTCTGCCAGCTCCATGCTCAGCTTCGGTCTCCTCCGCGTCACGCAGGCAGTTTCAGCTCAGGAGAGGATTGCCTCTGAGGTTCGCTTCCCCGCACGGCCAGGGGCCCTCGGTCAGGGGCCCCAGCGGTGTACGGAAGACCAGGACCTCGTTGTCCAGGGAGACGACGACACTGCCTTCGCTCAGCAGTAGCGCACGACCGATAACCGCTCGGCTGTCGTCCATGGCGAACAGCTCGTGTCCGGCGAGATCCGTGTCCACAGCGAGCAGCTTGCCGTCTCGCCAGAACACCGCGGTTCCCTCGCAGTCCATCGCGGGGTAGGACGTGTAGTAACCCGTCAGTGGCGGCCCGTCCACAAGGCTGTTGTCCGGTGCGAGCCGCCGGAAGCGTGATCGCGAAGGCAGGCCGTTTTCGAGCTCCGGACCGCAGACGCCGCCGTTCTTGCCGACGAGCATTGCCCCATGGCTGGCCCAGCGCGCGGTTTCGACGCCGTCCCGGCCGAACCGGCCGGTCGTGAAGGCACCGTAACCCTGGGATCCGAGCAGGAACTGGCCAGGGCCAGCTATCGCCTTTCGGCCTGTGGGAGCGGGAGCGGTGACCGAGATGATCGCGCCACTGTCCAGGTCGAGGAAGAACGTCCTTCCGATGCCACCCCGTGTGTCGGTGAAACTGGCTGCGATCCGGTCGGCCGATACGAGCAGTGGCTCCCAGTGATCAATGCCGATCTCCTCCGGGACCCAAGGTTTACGCGGCCGGATCTCCCATCCGGTCCGGTCTCCCATCTCCACCACACCCGGGAACGAGACCGCACCGAGCGCAATCGGCGTGGACCAGAGGCACTCCCCCTCTTTCGTGTACCGGGCCACGCGAGGCTCCGGTACAGAGGTGGGTCGGCTTCGGTGGCTACGGACCGTGCGGGAGCCGCTGACCCAGGAAATGACGAACCCGTCGTCGAGGAGGACGAATGCGCCGATCTCCTCATCGGCGTGGCACTCCGGGCGGACGGTGGGCCCAGTGGAACCGTCCGGCAGAACACCTTCCAGGAGCTGACCGTCGCGGTCTGGGTAGGCGAGCCACAGTGCGCCGTCCGTGGCCAGACGGGATTGCGGCTTGCCTGTCCCGGGGTAGGTCCGCTGCCACTCCACCTTGCCTGAAAGGTCGACCCGCGTGATGACGGTCGCCAGCGGATTCGGGCCGTAGCCGGTGACGGTCAGTGGCCCGGAGGGGTCGGATGCGGCCACAGCGCGGATCTGGCCCGGCATGGTGAAACGCGATGAGAGGGTCATGCGTCCGCATCTTGCCGCATGGTCTCCGTCCGCAGCGGTTGGGCCCTCTGCAGCGCTCGTCTGGAACGCTCAGGGGCCAACTACGTTGCACAGGGCGCGCCGGCAAGTGTGCGGGCGACGCTCTCGTCGACCGCGGCGTCCGGGACCGGGCGCCGGAGGTCGAGCGGATTTCGTCGGGCCAGCGCATCGCGTGGAGGACAAGGACATCCCCCGAGGGTGCGCAGCAGGGCCAGGCATTCGCGGCCGCGGAAGCCGACTTTGGCGACGGCGCCCTTGCTGGAGCGGGCCAGGGCGGTGCGCAGGAGGATGTAGGGCTTGGCGGCGGGGCCGTTGGCGGTGACGTAGTAGGAGGCGCCCGCGGCTATGGGGTCGATGGAGGTGCACAGGGACTTCACTCGGGTCTCTCTCCGTCCGGGCGCTCCCGCTTCAGGTCCGCACCCGAGGGCTGGGTTGTCGGCACCTCGCTCTTCGTGATGCGATGTACCCGGCCCTTGCTGTGGGCCCGCTGGCTCGCCAGGCGAGAATGTGGCCGTGTCTACCTACTACGGCTCTTCCGCCCGCCGCCTCATGATCGCCGCCCTGATCCCGCTGGCCGCCGACGCGGCTGCTCAGCAGGCGTGGTTGAAGTCGTTCCCCATCGCCACGGACGACCTCCTGTACGACTTCGACAACGCCCTACCGGTCTTCGCGCGCGAAGAGGCGGACGAGATCGACGCGGCAGCCGTGATGGAGGAGCTCCGCACGATCGAGGATCACTTCCGGGAGATGTGCGGGGACCGGCCGGCCGACCCCTGGACGTACGAGGCCCTGGCCAAGGATCCGGCCTGGGCGGCGGTACGTGCACTGGCGCGCGAGATCCTCTTCGTCCTCACCGGCGACCGCACCCTGCCCATGCCCCACATCAACTTCATCCCCGCGGCCATCGACACGGCGACACCGCCGCCGGTCGACCACCTCGCCCCGTAGTGCGGGAGGGCCGTCGGAACCCGGTGCGCGGAGTCAGCCTCCGTGGAGGCCCCATTCGTCCAGGCCGCCGTAAACGTGCGCTTCGAGGCACTGCGGGGCATCGAGGCCCATGGCCTCGCCGCGGTACACGGCGATGAGGGTGTCCTCGCCCCGCCACCAGCCGTCGGTCACGCCCTGGACCTCGGGCACCGGTTCGAAGCTGTCGAGATCTAGTGCCTCCACGGCCCTGCCCGTGACCCTGGTGATGGTCGTGGCCCAGCGACGTGCGTGGGCGGCTAGGGCCAGGGCTTCCACCCACCCCTCCGTGCTGGCGTGCAGGGGTGTCCAGCGGTCGGCGTCGATGCCGAACGCCCCGTCGGGGCCGATCATGAACCCGTAGGCCATGGACACCCTGCCGTCCCCCGCCGAGAACGACCAGCCTTCTGCGGACGACCCTTCGGGACAGTCCGCGCTCAGGACGCGTGGACCGCCTTCGTAGAACGGAGCCGGCGGCAGGGCGAGACCGCCCCAACGGTCCTGGAACGCGGTGGCCCGGTCGATCTCGGCAACGGGGATTCGGCGCTCGATCCACACATCGCGGTGACGCCGGATGTCGGACTGGTGAACCCGGAGGCCCTCCACCTCGACGAACCGGTGAGCCCGGTGGCTCAGATCGACAGGCGCGACCGGGAGAGGCGAAACGTGATCGCCCGGGGAGGACAGCAGCTCAGAGTGGCGGGCCCCGCAGCACGAACAGGCGCACCCGAGATCGTTGGTCACAGGACGGAGCCTACTGACCGGCTCGGCATCTCCCGACCCTGGGTGCCAACTAGCGCGCTCGATCGCCAACTAGCGTGCCCAAGCGCCACCTATCGCGCTCAGTCACACGTCCCTAAACCGGCTTGGTCTGGGGAGCTACAGACGAGCCGTGATCGATTGATGTTCGGCAACAGCTCGGAATAGGCGAGAGAACGGGAGGGCGGCATCGTTTGTGGTGCCGGGCTAGCTGCGGGCGCTGCGGGAGAGCCAGGGGGTCAGGTTGAGGTTCGTGATGAGTTCCTTGTAGGTCTCGTCGCCGGGCAGGGGCACGATCAGCCACTGGCCCGGCGGGAAGAACCGGCCCTTGGTGTAGGCCAGGCCGCCGTAGACGGAGCGGAGGAACGCAGGGACGGCGTCGCGCGGGACGTCGTGGAACTCGACGTGGTCGACGGTGATCTTCGCGTCGTCCTCGGGGAAGATCCGGACGCTCACGGCCGGGACGCCGGACAGTTCGACGAACGCCTCGTGCGGGAGCGAGCCGTCGGGGTCCAGGGTGGTGAAGAGGCCGGCCGAGGTGCGGCGTGAGGTCTGGTCGGCCCCGATGTCATCGGTGACGGTGAGCGCCAGGCCGTGGTCGTCCGCGATCGCGCGTATCGCCCTGACGGCGGCTTCGGTGGTCGGCAGGTGGGGGTGTGCCATGGTCGTGATTCTTCCTCACTGGGGGTGGACCGGAACCGGAGGGGGTACCGGTCCGGGGTGTCGGGCGGGCGTGGCGCCCCCCTTCGCGGCAAGGATTCGTCTTCGCGTGCGCGCCAGGGCGGCGGGGTCGGCGCGTTCCGCCGTCCACGGGCGGTGGAGGTGGTCGGACTCCCGTCGGGGGACCAGATGGACGTGCAGGTGGAAGACGTCCTGCCAGCCGGCCGGGCGGTTGGCCTGGAACAGCGTCAGACCGTCCGAGGGGAAGGCTGCGTCGAGGAGCGCGGCCATCCGGTGGGCCGTGCGCATCACCGAGGCGGCATCGTCCTCGGAGACCGCCCAGATGTCCGCCGCGTGGGCCCGGGGGATGACGAGGGTGTGGCCTTCCATCACCGCGGTGTTGTCGAGGAAGGCCACGGTCGACTCGTCCTGGAACAGGATCTCGGCGTGGAGCCGCCCGGCGACGATCTCGCAGAAGTCGCACGTCACCTCAGCGGCCACGGGTGCGCAGCTCCTCGGGATCGGTTTCGATGAGGCGCCGCCACCGCAGGACTGCGGCGCGGTCCACCGGGCTGTCCCAGCCGTCACGGCGGACGGACGTGCCCACGTGGAAGGCGCCGACCCCGTGGGCGCGCAGCGTCGGGACGTGCTCCGGCATGAGTCCGCCGCCCGCCATGATCGCGGCCGAGTAGCCGGGTTCGCCCCGCCGGTCGGCTTCCGCCGTCACCACGGCGAGACCTTCCTCGACCCCGGCGACGCAGCCCGCCGTCAGGACGGTGTCCAGTCCGGGAAGCCCGGCGACGGCACGGCGCACCGCGCCCCGGTCCGCCGCGTGGTCGAGGGCGCGGTGGAACGTCCAGGGGGAGCCGGGAACCGACGCGAGGACGGCGGTGACCGCGGGCAGGTCCAAGGCTCCGTCCGGGGTGAGGAACCCGAGGACGAAGGCATCGGCCCCCGCGGCCTTCAGCGCTGCGGCGGTTTCGCGGATCCGGTCCACGTCAGCGGCCTGGAACCCGCCCTTGTCCCGCAGCATGATCCGCAGGGGGACGTCCACGCAGTCACGGACGCGGAGGAATTCCGTGAGGGAAGGGGTCATGCCGTCGGCGGCCATGTCGGTCGCCAGTTCCAGTCGGCCGGCGCCGCCCGCCACGGCTTCCACGGCCTCGTCCGCGGAGGTGACGACGACCTCAAGTACCGTCTCCTGCACGGCCCTCAGCCCTCCGACCCGGCTACGGCACCGGCCACCGGCCCGAACTGCGGCGGCCAGGCGATGCCGGTGAGGTCGGCAACGACGAGGTCCGCGGCGCCGAGCGCCGCGGCGTCGTGTCCGGCGGCGATGGCGACGCAGCGGGCTCCGGCCGCCTTGGCCGCGGCCACCCCTGCCGGTGCGTCCTCGAACACCACGGTGGCCGACGGCTCGACGCCCAGGGCGGCGCAGCCGGCGAGGTAGCCCTCGGGGTCGGGCTTTCCGCGGGTCACGTCGTCGGCGGTGACCATGACGTCGAAGAGGGAGAGGGCGCCGAGGGCGCCGAGCTCGCCGCTCGCGTACTCCTTGGTTCCCGAGGTGACCAGTCCCACCGGAACGCCTGACGCGCGGAGCCGGGCCACGAGTTCGAGGGCGCCGGGGACGGTCGCCACGGCGGGCATGTCGGGGAGCGTGGTGTAGTGCAGGGCCTCTGCGAAGAGGTCGTCGACCGTTCGGCCTGGGAAGCCGTGCACGTGGTCGCGCAGGGCCTCCCTGCCCGGGCGTCCGGCGAAGCTCCTGATGGTGGCCTCGTCGTAGGGGACTCCGTTGTTGCGGAACAGCCGTGTCCAGGCCTCGCGGCTGCGCGGCTCGGTGTCGATCAGCGTGCCGTCCAGGTCGAAGAGTGCGGCAGCGTACATGCGGGTCCTTCGGTGGCAGGGGAGTGGGGGAGGGGCTCGGTCAGCGCAACTGTTCGGTGAGCCGGCCGAGTTCGTGTGCGGTTCTGGACAACGGGAACCGGGACGCGTTCCGGTGGCCGGCGCTGCGGAGTTCTTCCAGGGCGCTGCGGTCCGAGGCCAGCCGGACCAGGGCGTCACGGGTGCGGCGGGGAGCGCCGGTGAAATCCAGCGGGAGGGCCGAGTCGCCCAGGGCGTCGGTCAGTCCCGGCACGGCCTGGTAGGCCACGGGCAGTCCGCAGGCCTGCGCCTCGACGGCCACGAGACCGAAGGCCTCCAGCTTGGCCGACGGGATCACCAGCAGGTCGTGCTCGGCGAACGCGGCCCACAGGTCCGGTCGGCTCAGCCACCCCAGGTAGCGGACGGCGGACGTGTCCATGGCCTGGGACAGGCTCTGGAACTCCCCAAGCGGTGAGGCCATGCTGAGCCGGATGCCCGGGGCCCCGGACACGGCCGTGACCAGTTCGGCAGCGCCCTTCTCCGGGGTCAGCCGGCCCGCGTACAGGACGCGCAGATCACCCTCACGGGAGACCGTACGGGCGGGCGGACCGGTCAGGAGCCGGTCGGGGACGCCCCAGGGGACGTGGACGATGCGGGAGGCCTCGACCGGGGTCAGCAGGCGGAGCCGGTCGGCCATCGCGGCGGTCGGCACCACGATGGTGCGGGCGGCCGCGGCGACCTGCCCCAGGACGTCCAGCTGCGTGGGGAACTCCTCGGCGAAGAGGAGGTCCGTGCCGTGCACGAGCGCGATCGCGGGGTGCTCCGGATACCCGCGCAGCAGCGCGGGAGCGGCTCCGAAGGCGAGGTGCTGCAGGTGGAGGACATCCTGCTCCCCCGGAGGGAAGTGCCGGGTCAGGGCACGGGTGAGCCGCTCGACGTAGGACCAGAACCCTGCCCCGTTCAGCTGCTTGCCCGGTACGTCGAGCAGCGTGGGCCGTGCTTGGCCGCCGGGGGCGGGACCGTCGTCCGGGCCGAGCATGAACGTACGGGCGGGCAGGGGTGCCGACGGTCCCAGGTAGAGGTCCTTGAGCAGCTCGACGCTGCCCCCGGGGCTGCCCCAGGGCAGGTCGAGGCCGGTCAGCACCTGTGTCCCGCTCACCGGAGCTCTTCGTACAGCCGCGAGATGTCGATCCCGCTCGTCCGGGTGTACTTGTGGCCGAGGTGCTGGTAGCTGGCGGCCGCACCGGCGGTGGACATGAAGACGATCTTCCCGAAGGGCATGAACGGGTAGACCCGGACCGGGCGGGCCACTCGGATCTCCAGGGTCCACCGGATGGCGTGGCCGACGTGTCCCAGCGGGGCGGACACGTGCACCCAGATCCCCAGCGCGCCGAGGCTGCGGTCGCCGTTGATCATCTGCGCGTAGCGCTCGGAGTGGGTGCGCTCAAGGGTGACTCCGAGGTAGAGCTGTCCGGGCTGAAGCACCATGCCCTCGGTGGGGATGACGTGTTCGGTGACCCGGGTCGCGGCCGCCGCGTCCAGTTCGTCGCCCTCGCAGATCCGGATGCGGTCACCCAGGTGCCAGTCGTAGGCGTTCGGGGAGATGCGCTCCGGGTCGAAGGGCTCGATGGCGATGTCGCCGTCCCGCACGGCGGCGGCTATGGCTTCGCGGGTGAGGATCACTTCGCGGACACCGCCACGTCACGCCAGTAGCGGGACTCCTGGGGGCCCGTGGCGGACTGGTACTTGCCTTCGTAGAGGTCGACCCGTCCCAGTGAGACGAAGAACATGATCTGACCGATCTTCATCCCGGGATAGACCCGCAGACGCCTGACCGGCGAGAGCATCAGGGTCCACTGCCCGTGGAAGCCGATGTCGCCGATCGGCGCGGTGATCTCCACGAACAGCCCGAGCCGGCCGACCGACGAGCGCCCGAACAGGAGCGGTACGTAGAGGTCTGACCCGACGCGCTCCACGGTGTGCCCGAGGTAGAGCTCTCCCGGCTCCAGGACGTAGCCCTCCTCCCCGATGGTGATCTCACGCGTCGGGTTCGGGAGGTAGGGGTCGATCACGTCGCCGGTGTACGTGAGCAGCTTGTCTCCGAGGCAGACGTTGTAGCTGTTGGGGTTGACCTGGTCCGGGTGGAACGGCGAGATGGCGATGCGCCCGTCCTCTGCCGCGGCGCTGATCTCGGGGCCGGTGAGGATCATGCGGCGCTCCCCGCGGTACGGGGCTGCCCGGCGTCGAAGTCGAAGGCCACCCTGCCTTCGATGTCCAGTTCGCGGCACAGGCGGCGTACTCCGGAGAAGTCGGTCACGAGCAGTTCGGAGAGCTGCCCGGACCCGTCGCGCCTGCAGTCCTCGATGATGTCCCTGGCCTTCGGTACTCCTGCGAACTCCAGCACCTTCAGCCACCAGTCGTAGTCCTCCGCGCAGAAGGCGTTGATACCGGAGGGCAGCGCCGCCACGAAGAAGTCCTGCTGTTCCCTGTTCAGATGGACGTAGACGTCCTTCATGATCTCGACCATGACCGGACCGTGCGCCGATTCGTCGCGCGCGTGGAGCCGTGCGATCAGGGAGTGCAGCGGCTGGACGGTGGTGTCCCCGGCCATCAGGTCGAGGAACGCGTTGACGCTGACCTCACCGACCGTGGTCCACAGCAGGTAGAGGATGTCCGCCTGCCAGCGCTCGGCGGACGCGTCCGCGGCTTCGTACAGCAGGCGGTTGGTGACCGGATGGGCGCCCTCGGGCTCGGCCTTGATCTGCCGTGCTTCCCGGGTGCGCTGCATGCCCAGCATGTGCATGTAGGTGTGCCACACCTCGTCGATGTGCGACTGCCGCACGATCTCCTTGACCTCGAAGCGGTCCACGCCGGGGAACACCGCGTGGCCGAGCTTCTCGAAGGTCGGATTGACGACGTGTTCCTCCGCCGCGACGACGCGTTCGTTGTACGCGATCCAGCCGAGGGTGTTCACCGTGCGGCGCTTGCTCTCGGCGACGCTCCGGAAGTCGGGGTGCGCGCTGAACGGCATCAGGGACTCCGGGTAGTCCAGCAGTTCCGGGTCGTACTCCTGTGCACCGGTGATCCGCTCCATGTCGGTCCGTACGGTGGCCCGCCTGGGCCAGGCCGCGGCGAGCCGGCGGAGGGTGCTGGGTCCCACCGACTCGTGGGTTTCCTCGATGGTTCTCAACACTCTGGACTCTTCCTTCCCTGTCATCGGCCTTCACCGCTTCCCGCGGCTGCCGGGCGCGCCTCGATCGTCCGGTACCCGTTGAACCCGACCGGATCGCCGATGCCCGTCAGGCGCAGGCCCGAGGCCTCCAGGAGTCGGGTGAACTCCTCTTCGGTCCGCTCCCGGCCACGGGTGAGGACCATCAGGTTGAGGTCGCTCACGGCGAGGAAGGGATCGGTGGTGGTGTCCACGACGGCGGGCGCGACGACCTCGACGACGAGGAGACGGGCCGCGTCGTCCATGGAACGGCGGCAGTTGCGCAGGATGCGCACGCACGCCTCGTCGTCCCAGTCGTGCAGGACGCTCTTGATCACGTAGAGGTCGCCGCCCCCGGGCACCGATGCGAAGAAGTCCTGTGCCCTGACCTCGCACCGGTCCTCCACGCCGGCGGCGGCGAGGGCCGTGGGCGCGCCGGACACGCCCTCGGGGGTGTCCACGAGGATGCCGCGCAGTGCGGGGTGGTGGCTCAGGATCCCGGCGAGCAGGGCGCCCGAGCCGCCGCCGACGTCCACGACCGTCTTCACGCCGTCGAAGTCGTACGAGCGGGCGAGGGCCCAGGACTCGGCGCTGCCGCTCACCGCCATCGCGGCATGGAACTCGGCGGACAGTTCGGGGTCGGAGGCGAAGTGGTCGAAGACCGAGCCGCCCGTGACCGTCTCCACGGAGGGACGTCCGGTGTGCACCGAGTCGAGGAAACACCCCCAGGAGGCCCAGACCGCCTCGTCGAAGTAGGGCATGAGCATGGGACGCACCGAACCGGGCACGTCCGAGCGCAGCGGCGCTCCGGCCGGGGTCAGCCGGAAGAGGCCGTCCTCGGCCTCTTCCACCAGGCCGAGGGAGGCGAGGCCGCGCAGGAGCCGGCGCAGGGACGGGGCGTGCGTGCCGGTGAGGTCCGCCAGGCCCTCCGTCGTGAGCGGCCGGTCCGCCAGCAGGTCGGGGAGCCGGAGGCGGGCTGCGGCATGGATCATCTGAGCGGGGATGAAGCCGAAGGCGAGACGGTAGAGGTGGGCCGCCGCCATCGGATCGCTGATCGTCACGTACTACTCGTTTCAGGGAACACGGGCTCGAAGGAGATGGGGAGTGCGGTGAGGCCGCACAGGATGCTGATCTGTCGCCAGCGCAGTTCGTCCGGGTGCCCGGCCAGGGCAAGGCCGCGGAACCGTTCCAGCAGGGCGCCGAGGGCCGCCGTGGCGAGCATGCGCGCCAAGGGCGCACCGAGGCAGAAGTGGATGCCGTGCCCGAAGGCCAGGTGGGGGTTGTGCTCGCGGCGGACGTCGAGCGTGTCCGGGTCGGGGAAGACGGCGGGATCCCGATTGGCCAGGGACAGGCCGATGTTGACGACGGACCCCCGGGGGATGAGGGTCCGTCCGATGAGGGTGTCCTCGACCGCCACGCGCAAGGACGACTGCCCGGCGGAGCCTTCGTAGCGCAGCAGTTCCTCCACGGCGGCGGGGAGCAGCGACGGGTCTTCCTGGAGCAGGCGCAGCTGGCCGGGGTGCAGCAGCAGGCTCAGCAGTCCGTTGCCTATCAGGTTCGTGGTCGTCTCGTGCCCGGCGACCAGCAGCAGGACGGCCAGGCCGACGAGCTCGTCGTCGGTCAGGCTGTTGTCCTCCTCCTGGGCCGCTACGAGCGCGCTCAGCAGGTCGGGCTGCTGGTCGGGGGAGGCGTGGGAAGGGGACGCGTTGCGTACCTCCACGCGTTTGGCGGCGATCAGCCCGGTGAAGTACTGCCGCAGCCGACGGGAGCGCTCCTCCCGGGTACGCGGCCCGGTGACGGCGGACGTGGAGAGCATGCGCTGTGCCCAGGTGCGGAAGGCGTCCCGGTCCCCTGTCGGCACTCCGAGCAGCTCGCAGATGATCAGTACCGGAAGCGGAAAGGCGAGGTCGGCGATGACGTCCGCACGGCCCGAGGGCCCGAGGCGGTCCAGGAATTCGCCCACGACCCGCTCGGCCTCGGGGGCCAGGGCCGCGATCCGGCGCCGGGTGAATCCGTGGGAGACCAGGCGGCGCAGCCGGGTGTGGTCCGGGGGGTCGTTGTTCGCCATCGGGGAGTACCCGTGGGGGGCGTCGACCGCGTGCTCCAGGCGGCGCGGGTCGTTGGAGAGTCCCGGTGAGCCCAGTGCCTGACGGGCCTCGGCGTAGCGGGAGATCAGCCAGTAGGAGAATCCGCTTTCCTCCTGCACGAAGCGCACCGGCGGCTGCGCGCGCATCATGCTGTGGACGGTCTCGGGTTCCGTGAGCAGCCGGTACGGGCTGAAATCGAGCAACGGAGCGAGATCCGGTGGTATTTGCACCTGTACCCCCTGAACTGGCTGAGGGACCCACCCTCGCACCGGGGTGGGAAAGTGTCGTCCGTCCGCCGACCAGTCTTGCTTCCCAGACTGTGGGTTGAGAGCGGTGCGGGGCTTCCTCCTTCACGCCTCCGCTTGTCGTGTGCAACACCAGGTCATTGACTAGAACTTGTACTTGGATGTCGGTAGTCTCTGAAAGTGGTCCAGACCAGTCATGGCCGCCGATTCTTGTGCGGACCTGGCAGGATTCATGCATTCATGGGGGAATGTCGCGCTGTGGCAAATGAAATTGAGGCTGACTGTATCCGGGTCCTTCTATGTGACCCGAACCATCTGATGCGGGTCGGCCTGGCGAGCGTCCTGGAACGCGAACCGGACATCCGCATCGTCGGAGAGGCGCTGCACACGAGGGAAGTCGAGGTTGCGGTACGTGAACTGCGCCCGCACGTCGCGCTGATCAGCCATGATCCGGATGCCATGGACGGCATCGCTATCGCAACGGCCCTGAGGAGAACGGTCGGCGTCGCCATGCCCGGCGTCCTCATGCTCAGCTCCGGGACCGAGGACGAGGAACTGCTCTCCGCCCTGCGCGGCGGAGTGAGGGGCCTGCTTCCGGGGAACTGCGACCCGCGGTCGATCCCCGGGGCCATCCGGGACATCGCGGGAGGCGCGATGGTGTTCAAGTCGCCGCCCGCGGTCCAGCTCATCAGACTTCTGCTCAACCGGTCGCCGCAGATGGCCCCCGCGACCTCCTCGCAGCTCTCGCTGCTCACCAGCCGGGAACGGGACGTGCTGTCGCTGGTGGCCAACGGCCACTCGAACCTGGTGATCGCCAAGATGCTGTCCCTCAGCGAAGCCACCGTCAAGTCGCACCTGTACCACCTGTGCCAGAAGCTGGGGCTGCGTGACCGCACCCAAGCGGTGATCCTGGCCTATGAGACGGGACTGGTCAGAGCCTCCGCCGCCTGACCGCCCGGGGTGGCTTCCGATGCCCGGACTGCCGGTGGAAGCCACCCTCACCCCGCGGCCGGAATCAGCAGTGCCGGGTCGACGTGGCTCACCGCGACCGACAGGAAGGCCGCCGTGGAGGCGGCGTCGGAGGCGATCCACCGCGTGAAGTCCAGCCGTTCCGGGGTGACCTGGAGCCGTGCGCTGTCCAGAGCGGTCCGGTAGCGAGGTTCGAGGAGCCCGCGCTGCTCCGTCGCGTACCGCTCCAGGGCGCCGGCCGTCGCGAGGTCGTCGTGCAGCTGCGCCCCTACCGACCCGGCCAGGAGCGCAGCCTGCTCGAAGGCGTCACTGATCCCGGTTCCGGTGATCGAATCCTTGTGGCACGCCGCGTCCCCGACCAGTGCCCAGCCGGGTCCGGTGCTCCTGCGGAAGAAGTTGAGCTGACTACCGGTGCCGCGCAGCCGCTCCACCCGCCGCGCCGAAGCGGCGCGGCCGACGAGGTCCGGGGCGGTGGACCGCAGGGCCTCCAGGTACGCCGCGGCGGGGTCACGTCGCGTCTCCCGGAACTCCTCCTGCGGGAAATAGGCTGCAACCAGGGTCAGTTCGTCATGCGTACCGACCACGCCTATCAGCCTCCCGGTCCGCTCGTACACCTCGAACTGCGCGGCCAGCCCTTCCCAGTAGCCGTAGTACACGCAGGTCCGCGGGGAGTCCTCGCGCACCACGCCGGCCCCGAAGTGCCCGGCCATCGTCGAGCGCATGCCGTCGGCGCCGACCACCAGCCGGGCCCGGACCCGGCCGGTGGAGCCCGAGGCCGCCCGCCACGTCACTCCCGTCACCCGGCCGCCCTCGGCCAGTACGCCGGTCACGGTGCATCCCTCACGGAACTCGGCCCCGGACTCGACGGCGGCATCGATCAGGAGGCTGTCGAGGACGAAGCGGCGCGGCGCGTACACCGCGTCGATCCCCTCCTCGACCGGGACGGGTCCCTCCAGCCTCAGGTCCCCGAGCGTGTACGAGATCCGGCGCACCGGCGGGCAGCCCGTTTCCGCCAGCCGGCCGAGCAGCCCCCACCGGTCGAGCAGTCGCAGACCGGGCCGGTGGATGTGCTGGGTGGACAGGGTGTCGCTCGGGAACCGCATCCGGTCCAGGAGGAGGACCCGGTAGCCGGCCCGGGCGAAGAGCATCGCCGTCGAGGCCCCCGCGCTGCGGGCGCCCACGACCACGACATCGTAGAGATCCATCGGTCGGTGTGTCCTTCCGTCTGCCAGGAGCAGGGTTCGGTCTTCGTGCTCACGCCCGGAGCGGCAACTGGGGATCCGCACGCTCCGCGCACCGGGGGCCCACGGTGACCGCGACCAGGGGCTGGAGGGGTCCGGCGCCGAGGCCGAGGGCGCGGGCCATGGCGTCCAGGCCGAAGTCGCAGTGCACGTGGCTCTCCAGCCCCATGGCGGCCGCGGCCAGGGCGAGGCGTTGGGCGAGCGCACCCGCCGCGATGTTCCGGGTCCGGTACCAGCGGTCCCCGAAACGCTCGATGCCCGTCCGTAGATCGGCGCAGGGGACCAGGGTCGCCGTGGCGGTGCGGCACTCGTCCGCCAGCATCGGGCTCTTGGCCGCGTGCATCACCTCCCGTACGGCGTCCGCCGAGCGGGTGCGGACCAGGGCGTGTCCGGTGGCGTCGTAGAGATGGGCGCCCGTCTCCACACCGGGGACGCGCTGTACCACGGCGGCCAGTTGGACGTCCGGGCTCCCGGCATCAGGCGGGCTGCCGGCGGGCAGGGGGCCGGCCGCCGCGGACAGCAGTGCTGCCAGGGTGCGCTCCGGTACGGGTCCGGGCCGGTAGCCGTAGACGGTGCGGCGGCCGGGGAAGCCTTCGGCCAGGTCCAGTACGGCCGTCTGCAGGGCGTGCCGGGGGGACCCGGGCGGCGGCGACCAGGCCGGGAGACGGCCCGCGCGGCCGGGCGCCGCCGTCCGGATCGCGGCGTGCAGCAGCGCGGCCTCCGCCAGGTGCGGGACCTCGCTCAGGGAACGCGGTCCGGGCACGGCGGCGGGCACGTGCCCGTCCCACGGGGCGCGGCCCTCGGGCGGGCCCGGCGTTCCGTCCGCCCGGTGCAGCGTGACCACGGCGAAGACGCTCTCGGCGGCGGGGGAAAGCCCCAGGACCTCGTCCAGGCCCCGGTCGTCGTAGTGCAGGTGGACGGTGGCGGTCAGCCCCGCCACCCCGGCGGCGGCCACCGCTTGAGCCACGACGACACCGACGTCCAGGCTCTGGAGCCGGTAGCCGAACGCCCCGTACTTGGCAGCGTTGCGCCACATCACGCTGCTCAGGAGCAGGACGAACTCTGCTTCCCGGGCCGGCGGATCGCTCAGCAGACCGAGGAGCCGGGCCCGGCCGTCACCGTCGCGCAGGCGTTCCAGCGCATGATGGACCGGGTCGTAGTGGGAGAGCCCGGCCGTGAGACCGTCCACCGGGCCGTGGGCGACGTAGACCTCCACCGGGTACCGGGACCCCGAGGCCGCGGCCGTACGGCCGGGGGAGAGCAGGACGCGTCGTTCCCCCGGTGTGCCGGGGGCGGACAGGCCGAGCGGCATCAACCCGCTCATCCAGCGCATCCTGGTCAGCCCGTTCGTCTGCCGCAGCAGCCGGGACAGGCGCGGGAGCGCGCTCCCGTACGGCGTCGCGCCGTCATCGGGCGGCAGGTTCAGCCGGGTGGCCGACGGGTAGCGCTTGTGGACCGGCGGGAGGCGGGCCGGGTCCGCGGCGGGCAGGGCGTCCGGCGGCTGGTGGCCGGAGCCGAGGAAGCCGAGAGCCGCCTCCCCGACGGGCGGAGCGGGTGTGGTCATGCGCAGTGCACCTCGTTCTGTACCGGCTCTCCACCGGGGTGGAGGCCGGGGCGCCCGGGACCGTGCGCCGGGGGCGACAGCCGGGGAACCGGCATCAGATAGCGTTCGTCGGGCCCGGGCGTCCCGAGCGCGATCTGGAACAGCGGCTCGTGCCCGGGCGGCAGGCCGAGGGCCCGCGACACGGTGCGTGCCGCGTAGCCGTTGTGGATCCTGGCGGCGAGGCCCTCGGCGGCGCTCAGCACGCACAGGCGCTGCGCGACGACCCCGGCCTCGTGGTGGAGGACCCGGAAACCCCTGTCCCCGAAGGCCGCCTGCGCGTCCTCACGCGGGGCGGAGAGGAACACCACGGCCCCCACCGACCGGTAGTCGATGTTCGCGGCTTCCGTGCCGAGCTGCGAGGGGTGGACGTCGCCGGCGGGGCCCACCGGGTGGAGACCGTCCGCCATGACCCGGTGGATGCCGTCCGCGAGACCGCTCACGTCGACCGCCCACAGGTGCACCGTGACGGGCGGCGCATCGCCGTCCGGCACGGCATCGGACACCCAGGGGGCGAGCACGGGGCCGACCGTACGGAGCAGGGCGGCCAGCGGCAGGGGACGGCGAGCCGGTTTGAACGCGGGGCTGCCGGAGGTCCGCCGCCGCAGGCAGTCGGCGAGCTCGGCGCCCCCCACCGGCGCCCGCGGCGGCGCCGGGGGAGGTGTCCCCGCAGGCAGCAGGGAGAAGTCAGCCGTGCTGGTGAGCCGGGCAGCGCCGTCGGCCGCGGTCAGTCCGGCCAGCCCGTGGAGACCGGTCGGCGCGGCCGCGGGCCGGCCGGGCGGGGGGCCGAGCAGGGCGGACAGGGCCGGTTCGGCATGCGTTGCCGCGCTCCGCCGGACCGGCCGGGGCCCCTCGGCCCGCCTCGGGTACAGCGGGAGGACGGCGGCGATGCTCTCCTGAGGGCCCTCGGTCCCGAGGAGGCGGTCCAGCGTTCCGTCGAGGAACTGGTGGTGCAGATGCGCCTCGGCACCGAGGGTGCCCGCGACCATCATCACGTTCCCCGCCACCAGGCCGGTCTCCTGAGCACACAGCCGGTACGCGTAGTCGCCGTACCGGAAGGCCGTCCGCCAGAACACGGTGGAGAGGATGAGCACCCCGAGGGCGTCCTCGATGTCCGCGCCCATCGCCTTGCCCAGGACGCTCCGGTGGTCGCCCGGGCGCAGTCGTACCAGTGCGTGGTGCGCCGGATCGTAGGCGTGGACACCAGCGGGGAGCCCCTCGTGGCCGGGGGTCCAGAGGTAGGCCTCGACGGGCGCGAAGCACCGGGCGGAGGGAGCCGCCCGGTGGTAGGGCCAGCGGGCGGTCGGGCCGAACTCGGTCCGCAGTACGCCACAGGAGTAGTGCAGCAGGGCCGAGTGGAAGGCGGCGGTGGGCGCGGCCGCCGGGCCGTCCGGCCCTGCTGCGGAGCCGAACGCGCCGCTGATCGCGCCGAGTTCCCCCGCGGGTTCCGGCAGGGGATACCGCGGGAGCGAGCCGTGGCGGGCGAACCTCGCGGGCTCCGCGGAACCGCCCTCCCGGCCCCCCGGCCCGCTCGCCGTCATGGCGGCGTAGTCGTGGAGGGACCGGTGCCAGTAGCGCGTGCCGGGGGAGGGGGTGGTCCCGTCCGGTCGTTCCGTGACCGTCATCCGTGCAGTCCTCAAGGGAAGGGGTGGGGATGGGGGTTGATGTCCTCGGGTGTCAGGACCTTGTCCCGGTAGCCCAGTTCGAACGGGACGTCGAGCAGCCGTGGCAGGCCGTCGACGCGCCGGTTGCGGTGTCCGAAGGTCATCGGCAGGGTGCCGGGCACCATCACCTTCACGCAGGCGAAGCCGCCCGCCCGGTGCTCGGGCGTCGTCTGGTCCACGACCAGGACGTCCAGCCCGTGGCCGAGGTAGCGCTGCACCATCTCGTCCAGGTCGGAACGCAGGTCGGTGTGGGCGGGCCACTGCCACTGCCGCGCGAAGTCGGAGAACGGCCGCGCCTCGCGGTCGGAGAGGAGGAAGCCGAACCGGTCGAAGGCGTCCTGATGGCTGTAGAGCACGGAGTGGTCGCCCATCACCTTCACCAGCGACGGGTCCGTCACCATGCGGGCGGCCCGGTCCCGCTCCGCCGCGTCGTAGAGCTTCGCGTGCTCCAGCAGGTGGCCCATTTCGTGCAGGACGTTGATCACGGCCTTCTCGGGCTGCAGTGCCGAGCCGCCGGCGCACAGCACGCGAGGCCGCCCCGGGTCATCGAGGGTGTCGAGGCCCACCGCCCAGAAGCAGGGGATTCCCTGCTCCAGCGTTGCCGAGTACAGCTGGATCGCGTACCCGGTCCGGTGACGCAGATGCTCGATCATCATCGGGATGGAACGGTCCCGCGCACTGGCGGGGTCGATCCGCGGGATGGGCATCCGGCCGTACCAGGTCATCAGGAAGGCATCGCGCTCCGCCACTTCGAGCAGGCCGCACAGGATCGCCTCCTCCAGGCAGCCGCCCATGGCGCAGCCGTTGGATATCTCGTAGACGAACCGGGGGTCCTCGTGGCTGTGCGCGGCGTAGTAGGCATACCGTTCCGGCACCAGTACCGCTTCTCCGCGGGCGAAGGAGTACCCCCAGACCCACGGCATCACCAGGTCTTCGTCGTACCGGACGTAGGGGAACCCCGGCAGTTCGTGGCGGTCGTCCGGGTAGAGGCCGAAGGCGCGCGGATCGACGGCGCGGTCGCCCAGCTCGCGGCGGCTCGCCGTGACCGAGGTCCGGTGCCCTCGCGGCTGCTCGCCGCCGAAGCGTTCGAGGGCCTCGAGCACGGCGGTGATCCTGGAGGACCGGTAGTCGGTCGTACGGCCCCAGCCGTGCTGGGAGTTGTTGCCGCGCAGGGAGCTCAGGGGTGCGACGGCACGCGGCAGCGGTCCGCCGCGTTCGTCGTCCACCGAGGGGACCACGCCCGCCACCCGGTCGACGTACAGGTCGTACAGTTCCCGCTCGCGCGCCACCACGTTCTGCACCCGGAAGACATCGGGCGCGGGCTTCGGGCGCGGGCGCGGCACCACGTGGGCCGCCGCGGGACCGTCGACGGGCAGGCCGCCGCAGTCCTCGCAGAGGGAGCAGGGCAGGTAGCGGTGGGAGCTGATGGCGAGCGAGGCCAGCCCGACCCGCAGGAACACGTCGCCCGGCCGCCGCACCCCCGCGCTGTCCACGGGGTCGGCCGTGAGGTGCGACGGCTCACCGGAGACGGCGGATTCCACGAGAGAGAGCGCGAGTTCGGCGGCCGTGGACGCGGCCGCCCGGGTGAGCATCCGGGAGCGCCGGGCCGCCAGCTCGGCCCCGTGCCGGGCGCGGAGCGTCTCGTGGTGCTGCGCCTGGTCCCGCGCGAGTCGGCGGCGCCAGTCCGCACAGGTCGGGCAGCCGGTGCCAGGGCCCGAAGCCACCGGTCCGACGTGGATGGCATCCGCATCGGTGACGACGGGAATCCAGGGGATGCCGGCGGCTTCCGCGGCCTTGCGCACACCGGCGTGGTGGTCCGTGGCCGCGGTGTCGCCGGGAACCAGGACCGCCTGGCACGCACCGAGTCCGGCGGGGAGCTCGGCGCCGTCCGGGCGTACGACGTCGTACCGGCGTGCCGCGAGGAGGGTGGCGACGGCCGTGTCGAGGAGCCCGCCGTCACCCAGGACGGCGATCGTCCGCGTGGTGACCGGGTACGGGATCGGTTCAGACATCGAGCAGCACCACCCTGACGAGGTGCGGCAGTGCGGCTCGGACGGCCGGGTCGGCGTCGAGCGGCACCGCCACCGCTTCGGATCCGCCGGCGCGCAGCGCCGCGACGAGCGGGCCCCAGCGCACCGGTTCCGGGGGCCCGTCCGCTCCGGACGGGATCTGCAGGTTCACCGCGGGTGAGGGTGCGTACTCGGGCTGGCCCGCGTTCTTGGCCTGCCAGGCCAGGAGGAGGCGGCCGAGCCCTGCCTCGACGGCTTCGGCCGCGGTGATCCCGGCGCCGTACTCGACCAGGAGGCCGGTGCCGGTGCCGGTGCCGAGCTGGAAGGCGTACGCGTGGACGCCCGGCGGGGTGTCCACGCAGAAGGCGCCGAGTTCCTCGCCCGATGCGTCCAGCAGGTCGAGGAACCGCCGGGAGACGGCGGTCAGTTCGAGTTCTGCAGGACGCCGCCGGTCCGCCGGCCCGTGAGCGGCGCCCCTCCGTGCCGTGCGCAGGACGTGGTCGAGCAGGCCCTGTTCCACGGCGGCCGCCCAGGTGCGTCCTGCGGCCGTACCGGCGGGAGAGACGTCCGCGTCGGCCGCGTCGGCCGGCTCGCCGAACACGGCCTCCGCCGGCACTGCCCTGTCCGCACCCGTGGACAGGACGGTGCCCGTCACGGCGCCGTTGTCCGCCGCCGCGCCGGGGGAGCGGACGGCGTGGGAGGCGAGTGCGTGCCGCAGGGCGGCATCCTGCGCCTGGGGGAAGTCGGTTCCCGCACCCCATACGTCGAACGGCCGGTCCGGCCGGGCCGGATCGGTGACGGAGACCCGGACCACGCGCAGCGGGAACTGCTCGTAGTGCGCCTCCGACACCGGCCCGAGCAGCCCGAGCCGGGCATCGGTCAGGGGGACGACCCGGGCGGCGAGTTCCGCCGCCTCCACCGCCGCACCGGCACCGCGCTCCCGCGCGGACCGGGGACTTCCGGACCCCGCCGAGGTCCCGGGGACCCCGGGGTGCGGCGTCAGCTCGTGGACGGAGGTCTGGAGGGACTCCAGGTCGAGGCGTACGACACCGGCCGCCGGCCGCTCCCGCTCCTCGCCGTCCGCGACGGACCCGGCGACGCCGGTGAGGTGCTCGAACGCGCGGAACACCAGATGGTTGGCCACGATGCCGGGTACGGGACCGGTGAGGAAGCCGGACCCCTGCGCGCCGTCGTCCAGCCGGTCGCCGAGCCGGAGCCCGAGGCTCTCCCACCGCGTGGCCGGCCGGTCCGCCGCGCACACCGGCCCCACCCACGCCTCGTCGGAGCACAGGGTGACGGGAACGAACGCCGTCCCCAGCTCGGCGCAGATCCGGTCGAGCGAGCGCAGGAGGGCGGTGTCGCTGTGGTCTGCCGCGTACAGCACCAGACCGGCCGCCGCGACCGCGTCGCGCAGCGCCACCGGATCGGCCGGGTCGAGCGGCTCGGTCTCCAGACGCTGTCGGGGATCGCGGTCCCGGGCATCGGCCTCCAGTCCGCTCAGACGGTCCGGCAGGGCCTGGTCCTGCGGTCCCTGCCGGACGGGCCGCGCCGTCAGCCGGGCCACCCCGGTCAGCAGGGCGCCTTCGACGGCCGCGGCGAAGACCGTGCCCGCGCCGATGACCACGGTGCGGGTCTCGCGGTAACGCTGGAAGCGCAGGGCGGGCGAGGTGGCGAAGGACTCGACGAACGCGATCTCCGACGCGTAGGTGTCCAGCTCGTCCTGTGTCAGGGAATGGGCCAGGTCCTGGCTCACGTCGCGGACCAGTCCGGCCTCGTGGAGCGCGCCGACCAGCTTCTCCACCATCTGCCGCGGGGCGGGCGGCAGGCTCGCGGTCAGATCGGCGACGCTGTGCGCGCCGTTGAGGTGCGGGGAGAGTCTCTCCAGCCAGGCGTACGTGGAGGCGCCCAGGAAGGACACGACCTCACTGCCGTTGGTCAGGAGGACACCGTCGCCTTCGGCGTTCGGTGTGAAGAAGATCCCGGTTCTCATCCGCGGATACATGGCCGCGATGGTGCTGTGCATGATGGAGGGCTCCGCATTTCGGCTGGTCGTGACGGTCGTGCCCGTGTCGGATCGTGAAGTCCGATCGTGTCAGCGCCTTCGGCCCCGGGTCGTCCGTCCCGGGACTGCTTTCCTGTCTCCGCCACGGACACCCGGGTGGGGCCGGACTCCGACTGGAGTGGGGTCGCCCGACTCAGATCCGCTGGTGAAGGCCGGTCAGTCTCTCCAGCACGGGGACGAGTGCGGACGGTCCGGGCAGCATCGCCAGCTCCTCGCGCAGCACCCGCGCTCCTTCGCGGACCGCAGGGGTCCCCAACAGGCCCGAGAGCGCGTCGCGCAGGGTCCGGGCGTCGCACCGGGCAGGGTCGAGGACGCGTCCCGCGTTGCGGCGTTCGAGATAGTCCGCCGTCGCCTCCTCGTCCCAGAACCGCGTCGGCACGATCAACTGGGGGACGCCGTGTGCCGCGGCCGCCGCGAACAGCGAGCTGCCGCCCTGGTGGACGACCGCGGCGCACCCGGGGAGCAGTTGGTTGAGCGGCAGTCGGTGCGGGAGCCTGAGCCTGTCGGAAGCCGCGGCGCCCGGGACGGTGGCGGGGCCGCCCGTGGCGACGAGTTCCACGTCGAGTCCGGAGAATGCCGCGAGCAGGTCGGGGAAGGAGGGCCCGCCCGCCGGGTCCGCATCAGGGTCGCGGCCGTCGCTCTCCCAGGCCAGGCAGACGCGCGGCCGGACGGGCTTCGTGTGCAGCCAGTCGGGCACGGGCCCGCCCCCGTCGTACGCCGCCCAGCGCATCGCCTCGTAGCTGACGTCCGGCGCGGGCAGTCTCACGCCCGGGGGCATGGGGTCGATCGTCCACTGGCCCAGGAGCAGCTCCTCCTCGTAGGGCAGCCCGTACGGCTCCAGCAATTGCTGCATCACCTCCTCCAGAGGATCCGGCCAGCTCCCCTCAGGCGCCTGCTCCTGGTACCGCTGGGAACGCTGCCGGAGCCAGGCGATGTTGTCGCGGCCCCACAGCAGCCGGGCGTGCGCGGCTCCGCTCAACCGCGCCGCGACGGCCGCCGGCAGACAGAACGGGTCCCACAGGACCAGGTCCGGCCGCCAGCGCACGGCCACTCCGGTGAGTTCCTCCAGGAGGGGACGCAGACCCGCGAACACCCGTGTCATCCGGTACCACTTCGGCCCCCAGTCGGGGCAGTGGGCAGAGGCGACCGCCAGGTCCCCGCCCGCGTGGCCGAGCAGGGCCGGGTTGCGGCCGAAGTCCGTCAGACGGGCGAGGTCCGCCGCCCGGCCGACGGGGACGGCCGCCAGTCCCGCCTGCGTCACCGGCCCGGTCATGTCCGGGTGGGTGGCTATCCGTACCTCGTGGCCGGCGTTCTGCAGGGCCCAGGCGAGCGGGACGACGGGGAAGGTGTGGGCCGAGGTGGGGAAGACGGCGAACAGGACGCGCACGGGGAATCCTTCTGGAGCTGCGGGTGGTCAGTGCTTGGGTGCGCGGAAGGCCGACACCGCAAGAGGGCCGAAGACGGCGAGGAGCAGCAACGACCAGCCGAGCGTGGCGGCCACGGGATGCGCGAGCGGCCACGCGGCGTCGGCGGACGGGGTGACCGGATTGCCGAACAGCTCCCGGGTCGCGGACACCACGGCACTCACCGGGTTCCATTCGGCGACCGGACGCAGGCCGGACGGAAGACCGTCGGACGGCACGAAGACGTTGGAGACCATGGTGAGCGGGAAGGTCAGCATGCCGATCAGGTCCGCGGCGGACCTGGACGGCAGCACGAGGCCCAGCCAGATGCCGAGCCAGCTGAACGCGTACCGGGCGAGCAGCAGCAGGGCGAGTCCTGCCGCGACGTGTGCCGCGGTGGAACCGGGACGCCAGCCGACCAGGAGACCGCACCCCGCCATGACCAGCAGGGTGATCAGTCCGCCCAGGCTCTCGGCCAGCGACTGGCCGACGGGCACCGCCGTCCTGCTCATCGGAAGGGAGTGGAACCGGTCGGTCACTCCCTTGTCCTTGTCGTCGGCGACGGCCGATGCGCTCGCCGCGATGCCGAAGACCACCATCTGCGCCAGCATGCCGGGGATCAGGAAGTCCACGTAGGAACCGCCTTCAGGAACACGCATGTTGCTGCCGAGCACGTAGACGAAGAGCAGGGTGAACACCAGGGGGAGCAACAGGGCCATGACGGCGCGCTCGGGGGCGCTGCGCAGATGGATCAGGTACCGCCGGGTGATCGTCAGGGCGTCTCCGCAGGCCCAGCGCAGCCGTACGGGAAAGGGCTCCTTGCGGACCGTACCGGCCGCTGGGGCACCGGGGCGGCCGGCCGCGGGCGGGGCCGCCGTAGCCTGCCGGGTGCTCACGCGGCCTCCTCGGCGCGGCCGGGGGTGTTCATCAGGCTGATGAACACCTCGTCCAGCGTCGGGCGCCGCAGGGCGAGGTCCTCCACCGCGATGCCCGAAGCCTCCAGCTCGCGCAGTGCCGAGGCGAGCGCGGTGGTGCCCGGACCCGCGGCCCGGCCGGTGGCGAGGGTGACCCGGCGGAGCTCGCTGTGGACCTCCACCGGTCCGGCCCCCGTGCGGGACAGCGCCTCGGCGGCGGGTGCCAGCTGGTCGGCGTGGCGGACGGTGAGGTCGATGTACGCGTGGCCCAGCGACGACTTGAGGACCGAGGGCGTGCCTTCGGCGATCACCCGGCCCCCGGCTCCGTCCGGGCTCGCCAGTACGGCGATCCGGTCGGCGAGGTGGTCCGCCTCGTCCAGGTACTGGGTGGTGAGCAGGATGGTGGTGCCCGCCCGTACGAGCTCGCGGACGCTGTCCCAGAGCCCGTAGCGGCTCTGCGGATCGAGTCCGGTCGTCGGCTCGTCGAGGAAGATCACCGCAGGTGGGACGATCAGGCTCACGGCCAGGTCCAGTTTCCTTCGCATGCCTCCGGAGTACGTGCGGACGGGGCGGCGGGAGGAGTCCTGGAGGCCGAACCGTTCCAGCAGTTCCTCGGCGCGCCGGCGGACGGCGGGGCCGCGCATCCGGTGCAGCCGGGCGAACATCTCCAGGTTCTCCAGCCCGCTGATCAGCTCGTCCACCGAGGCGTACTGGCCGGTGAGCGCGATGTTCCCGCGCACCCGGGCGGGGTCGAGGACGACGTCGGTCCCGGCCACGTGGGCGTGGCCGCCGTCCGGCCGGGACAGGGTCGCCAGGATACGGACGAGGGTGGTCTTGCCCGCTCCGTTCGGCCCGAGCAGGCCGCAGACGGTGCCCGGGGCGACGGTCAGGTCGACTCCGTCCAGGGCGGTCGTCGTGCCGAACCGCTTGCGCAGGCCTCGGACTTCGACCGCTGCCCCGGACGGCGGGTCGCCGGTGACGTGGGGGAACACGGGTTCCTCCTCTGACGGATGAGTAGGGGTGAGGCGGTGGTGGACGATCACGCCGACGGCGCCAGGCGTACCGGGAGGGTGAGCAGGCCCCGCATGTCACCGATCGGGCGCCACGCCTGCGGCTGCTCCGGGTCGGCCAGGACGAGGTCCGGGTAGCGGTCGAGCAGGGCGGTGAGCACCGTCTCCGTCTGCAGCCGGGCGAGCGGGGCGCCGATGCAGAAGTGGATGCCGTGGCCGAAGGAGAGGTGCGGGACGGGGGTGCGGGTGACGTCGAGGCGGTCCGGCGCGGAGAAGACCTCGGGGTCCCGGTTGGCGGCGGCGAGGGCGACGCTCACGATGGACCCTGCCGGGATCACCACCCCTGCGAGTTCCACGTCCTCGGCCGCCACCCGCAAGGTCGTGCGGGCCAGCGAGGTCTCGTAGCGCAACAGTTCGTCCACGGCCGACGGTACGAGTTCCGGGTTCCGGCGCAGCACGGCCAGCTGACCGGGGTGGCGGAGCAGGGCGTCGACCGCGTTGCCGATCAGCCCCGTCGTCGTCTCGTGCCCCGCCAGCAGCAGGAGGACCAGGAGGCTGACGAGTTCGTCGTCACTGAGCTGCTGCTCCTGTGCCTGCGCCGCCACGAGGGCGCTGAGCAGGTCGGGCTGCTCGTCCGCGGGCAGGCCGGTGCGCACGAGGGGCCGCCTGGCGGCGACCAGGGAGGCGAACCACCGGTGGAGGCGGCGGGTGCGTTCCGCCGGCCCCGCTGCGGGCGTGGCGCCCCGCCCCGACACCGTCAGCATCTGCGTGGCCCACTTCAGCAGGGCGCCCCGGTTGCCGTGCGGTACACCGACGAGTTCGCTGATCACCAGGACGGGGAGCGGGAAGGCCAACGAGGCCATGAGGTCGACGGGTGCGCCCGCCGCGGCCCGTCGCCCTTCGCTCTCGGCCATGGCGTCGAGCAGTTCGTGCGTGAGCTTGTCGACGGCCGGGCGCAGCGCTGCGACGCGGCGCGGCGTGAAGGCGCCGGAGACCAGCCGCCGCAGCCGCGTGTGGTCCGGCGGGTCGCTGTTCACCAGGGGGAGGAAGAAGCTTTCAGCGCCGGAGACCCCGTATCCGGCGGCGCCGAGAGCATCCGCCGCGCGCTGCGGATCCTTGGAGAGCCGCGGGTCCCGGAGCGCCGCCTTGGCCTCGTCGTGCCGGGTGACGAGCCAGTATGCGAGCCCCTGGGGGTTGCGCACCAGGCGGGGTCCGGGAGTGTCGCGCAGACGGCCGTAGTGCCCGTGCTGGTCCGCGAAGAAGGCCGCCGTGTCGATCTCGGCGGGACGGCTCGCCGGTCCCGTCACGTGCGGGTCTCCGTCCGCGCGGTGGGTGCAGGGAGCAGCGATTCGAGGAAGTCCGCGGCGGCGGGTGCGCCGCCTGCGTGGGTGATGTGGTCTCGCATGGTGTGGGCGTGGTCGCGGTAGGGGGTGTGGGTGAGGACGTGGTGGGCGGT
>NZ_JOFT01000019.1 GCF_000725805.1 Streptomyces xanthophaeus
ACCCGGCCACCCAGATCAAGTGGGGCCTGGACTACATGAACTCCCGCTACGGCAGCCCCGTCGGCGCCTGGGACTTCTGGCAGTCCCACCACTGGTACTGAGCCGCCAGTGGGCAGTAGACGCACACGCACGTGAACGCCCGGCCGGGATGACCCGCCGGGCGCTTTTGCGTATCCGGCCAGCTTCCCCCGGACCGGGATGCCCGCGGCGTCACAGCATGACGTGCTTGACCTGCGTGTAGTCCAGAAGGCCGGCCAGGGAGAGATCGCTGCCGTATCCCGAGTGCTTGACCCCGCCGTGGGGCATCTCGGAGACCGTCGTGCCGTGCGTGTTCACCCAGACGATGCCGGTGTGCAGGGCCCGGGTCGCGCGCATCGCACGGTCGTGGTCCGCGGTCCACACGCTGGCGGCGAGGCCGTAGCGGACGTCGTTGGCCAGGCGCAGGGCCTCCGCCTCGTCGGTGAAGGGCTGCACGGTCACCACGGGACCGAAGATCTCCTCCTGCACGATCTCGTCCTCCTGGAGCACTCCCGCGACGACGGTGGGCTCGTGGAAGAAGCCGGGCCGGGGGAGGCGGGCACCACCGGTGACGATCTCCGCGTGGTCCGGCAGCCGGTGGAGCAGGCCCTGGACCGACGCGAGCTGCGCGGCGCTGTTGAGGGGTCCGAAGTCGGCGTCCGGCTCGTCCGGGCCCCCGGTGCGGAGCTTGCCGGTCTCTGCCGCGAAGGCCGCGAGGAACGCGTCGTGGACGCGGTGGTGGACCAGGATCCGGGTGGGCGCCGTGCAGTCCTGGCCGGCGTTGTAGTAGGCGACCGCGGCGAGGGCTGCCGCGGTCGCCGCGACGTCCACGTCGTCGTGCACGAGGACCGGCGCGTTGCCGCCGAGCTCCAGGTGGACCCGCTTGAGGTCGGCCGCCGCGGCCGCCGCGATCTCGCGGCCGGCCCGGACGCTGCCGGTGACCGCGATGAGGGCGACGTCGCGGTGGGCAGTGAGCGCGCGGCCGGTGCCGCGGTCACCGCAGACCACGTTGAGCACGCCCGGCGGCAGGTGCGGGGCCGCGATGCGGGCCAGGAGCACGGCCGAGGAGGGGGTGGTGTCGGCGGGCTTGAGCACCGTCGTGTTCCCGGCGGCGATCGCCGGGGCGATCTTCCACACGGCCATCATCAGCGGGTAGTTCCACGGGGTGATCTGGGCGCAGACCCCGACCGGTTCGCGGCGCAGGAGGGAGGTGCGGCCTTCCGTGTACTCGCCGGCCGCGGCGCCCGGCAGGTTGCGGGCGGCCCCCGCGTAGAAGCGGACGCTGTCGACGATCGCGGGCAGCTCCTCGTCCCTGAACTGGCGGGGGGACTTGCCGGTGTCACCCGTCTCGGCGGCCACCAGGGCTTCCGCATGTTCCTCGATGGCGTCGGCGACGGCGAGCAGGGCCCGCTGCCGTGCGGCCGGAGTGGTGCCCGACCAGTGCGCGTACGCCGCCGCGGCCGCCTCGCAGGCGGCATCGGTGTCCGTCCGGCCGGAGCGCGGAGCCTGCCGGTGGACCCGGCCGGTGGCGGGGTCCACCAGCTCCATCGTCTCGCCCGAGGCGGCGGGCCGGTCCGTGCCCGCGACGTGGTTGTGCAGGGTGTCAGCCACGGCGCAGTACCTCCCCGGCCGCGTCGCGTCCGGTGCGCACGGCTCCTTCCATGTAGCCGGCGACCCACTGATCGGATCCGCAGACGTAGAACGGTGGTTCGTGGGTGCCGTGGAGGGGGCCGACCGCGGTGACGTCGCCGGGGGTCCACTGGGTGACGTACCCCTGGGTCCACGGGTCGGTGCCCCACATCCGCACGTAGGTGGCGAGCGGCCGGTGCGCCTCGTCGCCGTAGAGGCGGGCGACGTCGTCCAGCAGCTCGCGGGTGCGCAGGTGCGCGGGGGTGCCGAGGAGCACGGCGAACCTCTCGGGCGGCACGAGTGCGGAGAGGATGCCGTCGCTCTGCGGCCAGGTGCTGCCGAGGACCCCCTCGCATTCGGAGAGGCCGCTGCGGCCGTGGCCGCGCCAGAACGGCCGGTCGTACGCGGCGACGAACTTCGCCGCGAGGGCCTGGCGTTGGTGGTGCAGGGAGGCGAGGCGCTCCTCGGAGACGCCCGTGACGGCGACCGCGCGGAGCGGGCCGACGGGCAGGGCGCTGACGACGGCGTCCGCGGTGAGGGTCTCGCCTGCGGCCAGCCGTACGGAGCAGCCTCCGGTCCGGCGCACCGTGACGGCCTCGACGGGCGCGCCGGTGCGCACGCGTCCGCCGAGGGCGGCGGCCATGCGCAGGGCCACCGTTGCGGACCCCTCGGCCACCCGCAGACCTTCCCACGCCTCGTAGTCGTACTGCCCGGAGCCGGGTACGCGGGCGTGCTTGCGCAGGGCCGCGAGCAAGGAGGTGCGTTCGAAGGAGCCGTCGGCGAGGGCGAGTTGGCCGATCTCCCAGAGCCGCACGACGGCAGGGCTCGCGCCCTCGGCGCGCAGCCAGGCGCCGACGGAGAGCCGGTCGAGGGCCGTGGCGTCGGGGTGGGACCAGGGCGCGTCCGGATCGACCGTCGCGGCGAGGGCGCAGAAGGCGGCGGTGACCTTCCGGTGGCAGGCGTCGTCGCCGGGGCCGAACCAGTGGGGCGGGTCCGCGGCCGAGACGCCTTCGGGGGTGGCGCGGGTGAGGGCGCCGGGCTCGGCGACGTAGCTGGGGGTCAGGGTGAGGCCGAGTTCCGCGACGAGCGCCGTGTAGGCGGTGTGGGCGCGGCCGACGACCTCTCCGCCGAGCTGGACCAGCCGCCCGTCGGGGAGCGAGGCCTGCTCGACGCGGCCGCCGACCCGGTCCCGGGCCTCGACGACGAGGACGTCGGCTCCGCCCGCGGCGAGGTCGCGTGCGGCGGCGAGACCGGCCAGGCCCGCGCCGAGCACGATGACGTCGTGGTTCATGGGGTGTTCCTCCGGTCGGGCGTCTGTCGGGCTTCTTCAGTCCAGGACCAGGCAGTGCTCGGGCTTCCACCCGATCTCGACGCGTTCGCCACCGCTCCAGCGGTCCTCCCTGCGGGAGCGGACGGTGTTCTGTTCCAGGACCGACACCGTGACGCCGGGCGCCAGTTCGATGAGGTACGTGGTGGTGGGACCGCTGTAGACGGTCTCCTGCACGACCCCGCTGACACGGGCCATGTCCGGCTCCAGGTCGGACAGCCAGATCTTCTCGGGGCGGATCGACAGGTTGACGCGGCTGCCGTCCGCCACGGCCGGCCGGTGGCCGACGGGCAGCTCCGGGCCGTCGTCGAGAGCGACCCTGCCGCCCCGGTAGGTGCCCGGCACCAGGTTGGAAGTGCCCATGAAGGCAGCGGTGAAGCTGCTGGTGGGGCGCTCGTAGACGTCCTCCGGCGTGCCGCACTGCTCGACGCGGCCCTCGTTCATGACGGCGAGGCGGTCCGACATCGTCAGGGCCTCGTCCTGGTCGTGCGTGACGAAGACGAAGGTGATGCCGACCTCGCGCTGGATCTGCTTGAGCTCGACCTGCATGTGGCGTCGGAGTTTGAGGTCGAGGGCGGCCAGCGGCTCGTCCAGCAGCAGTACCTCGGGCCGGTTGACCAGGGCGCGGGCGAGGGCGACGCGCTGCTTCTGGCCGCCGGACAGGGTGGCCGGCCTGCGGCCCGCGAGGTGCCCGAGCTGGACGAGGTCGAGCATGTCGGCGACCCGTCGGCGGGTCTCGGCGCGGCCGACGCCCTTGCGCTTGAGGCCGAAGGCCACGTTGTCCGCGAGCGAGAGGTGGTCGAAGAGCGCGTAGCTCTGGAAGACCGTGTTCACGTTGCGCTTGTGGGGCGGCAGGCCGGTCACGTCCACGCCGTCGAGCAGGACGCTGCCCGCGGTGGGGTCGGCGAAGCCGCCGATCATCCGCAGCAGGGTGGTCTTGCCGCAGCCGGAGGGGCCCAGGAGGGAGAAGAACTCGCCCTCGGTGATGTCGAGTGCGACGTCGTGCACGGCGTAGGTGTCGTCGGAGCCGGGGTACTGCTTGCTCACGTGGTCGAGCCGGACGGCGGGGTTCGGGTGCACGGGGGCCGGGGGCAGGGGAGTCGGGGGCATGCGGTCACTTCCCGGAGAGCAGATCGAGGCCGCCGCGGCGCCCGAACAGGCGGGGGATGGCGAGGGCGAGGAGGACGAGGCCGACGGATCCGGCCAGCATCAGGGTGCCGACGGCGTTGATGGTGGGCTGCACGCCGAACCTGATCGCCGAGTAGATGCGTACGGACAGCGGCTGCGGGTCGACGCCGGTGGTGAAGTAGGCGAGGACGAAGTCGTCGAAGACGAGAGCGAAGATCAGCACCGCCGAGGCGAGGATGCTGGGGAGCAGCGCGGGCAGGGTGACCAGGCGCAACGCCTGCCGACGGGTGGCGCCGAGGTCCATCGCCGCTTCCTCGACCTCCGGGTTCAGGGCGGCGATGCGCGAGCGCAGGATGACCGTCACGTAGGAGATGGAGAAGGTGATCTCGGCGAGCATCACGGTGGCGGTGGACAGCGTGATGCCCAGACCCTTGAAGAGCAGCATCGCCGCGACGCCCGTGACGATCTCCGGGGTGATCAGCGGGACGAGCATGACCAGGCCGGCGAAGGAACCGAGGCGGCTGCGGCTGCGTACGAGGCCCAGGGCCAGGGCGACGCCCAGGAGCAGCGAACCGGCCATGGCGACCAGGGAGACCCGCAGGCTCATGCCGAGCGAGTCGAGGAGCACGTCGTCGCGCAGGAACGCCTCGTACCAGCGGAGGCTGAAGCCCTTGAAGACGGTGAGGGACTTCTGCGCGTTGAAGGAGAACAGGACGACGACGCCGACGGGGAGGTAGAGGAGGGCGAAGAAGGCGGCGGTGACCGCGATGGCGAAGCGGGGACGGCGCTCGGCTCCGCGCCTGCGCCGCTGCCGGGCGCTCATCGGACGGCCTCCGCCTCGTCCTTGCGGGTGCGTCGCAGGTAGCCGAGCATCCCGAGGAAGAGGACCGCCATCAGCAGCATGGTGAGGGCGGAGCCGAGCGGCCAGTTCTGGCCCTGGAAGAACTTGTCCTGGATCAGGTTGCCGATCATGATCTGGTCGGGCCCTCCCATGAGCTGGGCGCTGACGAAGTCGCCCATGGCGGGCAGGAAGACGAGGACGCAGCCCGCGGCTGCCCCTTGCCGGGTCGCGGGGACGGTGACGAAGAAGAAGGTGCGAAGAGGACCTCCGTAGAGGTCGCGGCCGGCCTCGATGAGCGAGGTGTCCATGCGCTCCATCGCCGCGTAGAGCGGGATGATCATGAAGACGACGAAGCCGTAGACCAGTCCGGCGATGACGCCCGCACCGGTCTGGAGGATCTTGGTGTCGCCGTCGGCGAGGCCGATCGCGCGCAGGCCCTTCAGCAGCGGTCCGTCGTCGGAGAGGACGACGGACCAGCCGTACATCCGCACCAGGTAGTTGGCGAAGAAGGGCACGACGATCGCGGCGATCAGCAGGTTCTTGAAGCGCCCGCCGCGCAGGGCGATGGCGTAGGCGACCGGATAGGCCACGGCCAGGCAGATCAGACAGGTGATCAGCGCGTAGCCGAGGGAGCGGAGCAGGACGGTGCTGTAGGCGGAGTCGGCCAGGGCCGTGAAGTTGCCGAAGTTGAGCCCGAAGCGCGGGTTGCCGAGCGGGTCGGTGGTGCCGAGCGCGAGGGCGGCCACGAGGAGGAGGGAGGCGAGGAGGAAGCCGGTCATCCAGAGGGTGCCGGGGAGCAGGAGCCAGGTCCACAGACGTGGCCTGGTCCGGGCGCGGGGCCCGGGGCGGGTCCGGACCCGGGTCCGGTCGTTGCCCTGTGGCATGTCAGCCGGCCTTCACATCGGTCCACGCCGCGTCACGGGCCTGTTCGGCCCGGGCGTCGCCGTTGCGGAAGAAGAGGTCGGCCTTGAGGTCGTCGGCCGTCACCAGGCACTGGGGGAAGGGCTCGACGAGCGAGGCGTAGGTGTCCTCGGTACCGAGCACCGGCATCGGGTAGCCGATGTACTCGATGTTCTTCTTCACGTTCTCCGGACGGAGCATGTAGTCGATGAAGAGCATGGCCGTGCCGGGGTGCTGGGCGTCGGTGGGGATGGCGTAGCAGTCGGAGTTGACGGGGGCGCCCTCGCGGGCGACTTCGAAGCCGAAGACGGACGGGTCCTCGGCCTGGGCGAGCATGGCGGCCATGTCGCCGCTCCAGGCCTGTGTCATGTCGGCGTTGCCGTTGAGCAGGTTGTTGTAGCTGTCGCTGGAGAAACCGCGTAGCCGGGGGCGGAGCGAGCGCAGGGCCTCGGTGACGCGGTCCAGGTCACTGCGGTCGCCCGTGGTGAGGCCGAGACCGAGCTTGAGCGCGCCCATGCCGAGGACTTCGTCGCGGTCGTCCAGGACGAAGACCTTGCCCCTGGCTCGCTCGTTCCACAGGTCGTCCCAGGAGCCGGTGAGGTCGCCGAGCCGGTCCCGGCGCCAGCCTATGCCGGTCTTGTACATGGTGAAGGGAACGGTGTGCGCGGAACGGGGGTCGTACCAGGGGTCGGCGAAGTAGCCGTAACCACCGAACACGGCTTCCGCGTTGCGCAGCTTGGAGTGGTCGATGGCGCGGAGCCGGCCGGCGGAGGCGAGGCGCTGCGCCCACTTCGCGGTGGGGAAGACGATGTCGTAGTGGTTCCCGGCGTTCAGCTTGGCGGCCATGCCCTCCATGGAGTCGTAGTTCGACTGGATGACCTTGACGCCGTACTCCTTCTCGAAGCCTTCGAAGACGGCGGGGTCGACGAAGTCGGCCCAGTTGAAGTAGACGAGGTTGCCGTCGACCTTGACGTCGACGGGAGCCTCCGCGCCGGTCTTGCCGTCCGGGGCGCTGTCGGAGGCGAAGCCGCAGCCGGCCGAGGTCAGGGCGAGGGCGGCGGCGGTACCGGCGCGGAGGAAGGAACGTCTGGTCGGGGGGAGTGCCTCGGGGGACATGGGGTCCTCTCCGTAGGGCCGCAGGGGGACGGCGGGAACGAGCGGTAGGTGGGGGGCTCGGTCGTGCGCGGGGGGTGCGGTGGTGAGGGTGGCCCGGGTGGCCCGGGTGGCGCGGGTCGTGAGGTGGTGCGGACGGGTGCGGCAGCGGCCTACGTTCCGGCGCGGTCGAGATCGGCGCGGATGCGGCCCGCGAACCACCCCACGGCCGACTCGCGCCGGGACAGCGGGCCGGGCTCGAAACCCGGGGTGGAGAGCCCCTTCTGCACGCGGGCGACGAGCTGGGCGTCCTCGTCGTTGGTGATCCAGCCGATGTGGATGTTCAGGCGCCGGGCGAGGCGGGTGCGCAGGCCGGTGCCGCGGCGGGTGTAGAACGCGCCGGGCACGGCGACCCGGTCCACGGCCGTGGGGATCGCGGTCCAGGCCAGTACGTGGTCGGGATAGAAGTCGATGAGGGTGTTCGGATAGATGACCGCGTAGCGCCACACCCGGCGGTCGGCTTCGCCGAGGCCGGGCATGGGGGCGGCGATGCGCTGGTAGAGGCGCTCTGCCCAGTTGGAGGAGGGCTTGTCGCGCAGCGGGGAGGCGAACAGCGCGTAGGACTCCTCGGTCTCGCAGGTGTAGCCCTGGTAGTCGAGCAGCCGCATCAGCCCGGGGTGGGCCACCGGGACGTGGTAGCCCTCCAGGTAGTTGTCGACCGCCACCTTCCAGTTGGCTTCCTGCACTTCGGCGCCGGCCACGTCGTGGATCCGGGCACGGCCCACGGGCACCAGGTCGGCGTCCGCATAGTGGCCGACCGCCTTCGCGAGGCCCGCGCAACTCTCCGCCAGCGGTACGGCGTCGAGGTCGAGGTTGACGAAGACGAAGCCGAGGAAGGACTCGACACGGGCCGGGAACAGTCCGAGGCTCGGCTTGTCGAGGCAGGGGATCTGCCGTGCCTCCGGTGCGCCGACCAGGGTTCCGTCGAGGCGGTACGTCCAGCCGTGGTAGGGGCAGCGGATCGCCTTGCCGACCGGTTCGGGAGCGGTGACCAGGCGGGTGCCGCGGTGCCGGCAGACATTGAGGTGAGCGGCGAGGCCGCCGTCCTCGGTGCGGACGACCAGGACCTCCCGGTCCGCGACGGTGGCGGCGAGGCGGGCTCCCGGACCGGGCAGGTCCGATTCGTGGCAGACGAGCTGCCACGACCTGCCGAAGACGTGGCGGGCTTCGGCGGAGGCGGTGGCGGGATCGGTGTAGTAGCGCGCCGGGAGCGCGGGGCCCGGAGCGTCGGGGGGAAGGGCGCCGGGCCCGGGGGAGCGGTCCGGCGGGTCCGGGCGGCCGGGGTGTCCGGGCGTGCCGGGGTGTTCGGTCCGGCCCGTACGGGAGGGCGGTGTTTCGGGGGCTCTGGACTGCATCGGTGACTCCTCCGTGCCGCCCTGCGGCGATCGGTGTCGGCGTTCGATGACGAGGCGACCCAGCTTCGGGCAGGCGGTCGGGGCGGGAGGCCGGGACTGGCTGACCGATTGGACAGCCAGATTGCTGGCTCATTTCCGCCGGGTCAAGACTTGTTCACTGACCGATCGGTCAGCTAGCGTGATTCTTGCCTGACCGATCGGTCAGCAAACGTGCTTTCGTGTCGCTTCCCGGCACTGCTCCCGTGTTCGTCCAGCTCACGACACGTATGCAGCCCGGGCGGCCCGCCCGGCCCGTCCGGGCCCCGCACCCCGATCCCCGCCACCACCGTGCGACGACAGCGCGACGACCGCGTGAGCCACCGGACCGCCCTGCGCGCCCGCAGCTCCCGCCCCGCCGCCGGTCCCACGGGGGCATCCCCACCTCCCGGAGGCACGCATGAGCGGTCATCGGCGTCTGGACTGGCTCGGACTCACCCCGGAGCCCGAGCGTGAACTCCCCGAGGCCGTGGCCGCCCTGCGCGCCTCGACGAAGGGCGCCACCGCGCCCGGACCGCAGGACCCGACAGAAGCAGAAGCAGAAGCAGAACCGGCTGCGGACGCCGACGCGGACGCCGACGCAGAGCGCCGCCGCCTGGAGCGCCTGGTCCTGCGCGGCAGCAGGCGCAGCTGGCTCCGCTACCTCTCGGAAGTCACCGACCTGGTGACCGCAGTGGCCGCCGGGACGCAGCCCGGCGACCCCGACGCGGCCCTGCTCGCCGCAGAGGTGGTCCTCGACCACCACCACATGCTCATCGGCCTCCCGGGACCGGACTACGGCCGCACCGCAGCCGACCGCGTCGCACTGGAAAGCGCCGTACGCACCCTGCGCGCCCTGCACGCCCCCACCCCGACAGGAAGCAGCCGATGACCACGATCCGACTCCCCACGGCGGCCAGGCCGTTCACCGTCCTCGGGATCGACCCCGGCGTCACGGAGAGCGCCGACGCGTACCGCGCCACCGGCGGCTACGCCGCGGCCACCGCCCCGGACGAACTGCTCGCCCACCTGGCCGCCTCGGGGCTGCGCGGCCGCGGCGGGGCCGGATTCCCGGCCGCCGTCAAACTGCGCTCCGTGCGCGACCGGGGCGGGGCCCCCGTCGTCGTCGCCAACGGAGAGGAGGGCGAACCGGGCTCGGCCAAGGACCGCTGGCTGCTCCGCGCCCGGCCCCACCTGGTCCTCGACGGCCTCGCCCGCGCCGCCGCGGTCACCGGCGCCGTACGCGGCTACGTCTACCTCTCCGACCCGGCCGCGGGCGACAGCGTGCGCCGGGCCCTCGCCGAACACCCGCAGGCGCTGCCCGTGGAGGTCGTCGAGACCGCCCGCACCTACGTCGCCGGCGAGGAGACGGCGGTGGTCCGCAGGATCGACGGCGGCCCCGCCCTGCCCGCGGCCAAGCCTCCCCGCCCGTACGAGAAGGGCGTCGGAGGTGCACCCACCCTGGTGGCCAACGTCGAGACGCTCGCCCGGATCGCCCTCACCGCGGCCCGCCCCGACCTGAGGCGCAGCATCGCCCACGACACCCTGGTGACCCTGTCGGGCGGCCCGGCCGCCGAACCGGTGCTCACCGAGGTCCCGTACGGCGTCCCGCTGCGCTCCCTGGCGGCCCGGCACGGTGTCCCCGACGCCACCGGAGCGCTGATGGGCGGCCTGTTCGGCGGACTCGTCGACGCGGACGCCCTCGACCTCCCCCTCGAACCCGGAGCCCTCGCCGCCGCGGGAACCGCCCTGGGCTGCGGAGCGATCCGCTTCCTCGCCCCCGGCGACTGCCCGGTGGCCGCCGCCGCCGACGCGGTGGGCCACCTCGCGGCCGAGAGCGCCCAACAGTGCGGGGTCTGCGTCTCCGGTACCGCAGCAGTCGGCAACGCCCTGTACGCGCTCGCCACCGGGACGGCCGGCCCGGACACCACCGACCGGCTCCACCGCTGGTCGCAGACCCTGCCCGGGCGCGGTGCCTGCGGGCTGCTCGACGCCGCCGCGGGCCTCGGCGGCAGCCTGCTCCGCGCCTTCCCCCGGCTCGTCCGCTCCCATCTCGCCGCGCCGTGCCCCGTGTGCGCGGCCACCCGGCCCGGGGACGGCCGCCACCGGCTCACCGTGGCCGTACCGGAGGTCGCCGCACCCTCCGTCCCGTCCTCGTCCTTCTCCCCGTCCCCGGCGCCCACACCCGTCCCGTCCCGGGCGTCCATGCCCGCCCCGTCCCCTTCCCCCGCGGAGCCCGAGCTGAAAGGAACGCCGTGAAACTCCTGCTGGACTCCACCCGCTGCCAGGGCTACGGCCTGTGCCAGGAACACGCCCCCGACCTGGTCGAACTCGACGAATGGGGCTACGCCGAGGTCATCGCCGCCGTCGTCCCCGAGGGAACCGAAGGCGCCGCCCGCGCGCGTGCCTGCGCCGAAGCGTGCCCCAACTCCGCACTCCGCGTGGAGGGATGACATGCGACGAGACCTCAGCACCCTCTTCGACCCCGCCTCCGTCGCCGTGGTCGGCGCCAGCGACGACCCGGCCAAGTACGGCCACGCGGTGGCCTCCCAGGCCCTGCGCGCCCCGGACCGGCGGCCCGTCCACCTCGTCAACCGGCGAGGCGGCACCGTCCTCGGCCGGGTGGCCGCGACCTCCCTCTCCGCGATCGGCGAACCCGTCGACCTGGTCGTGGTCTCCGTACCCGGCGCCGGATTCGAAGCCGCCGTCGACGACGCCCTGGCCTGCGGGGCGAAGGCGATCGTCGGCATCACCGCCGGCTTCGCCGAGGCAGGCCCTGCCGGTCTGGCCCGCCAGCGGGCCGTCGCCGCACGGGTACGGGCCGCCGGAGCCGCCCTCGTCGGACCCAACTGCCTGGGCATCGCCGACAACACCACCGAGCTCTACCTCGCCTCGGACCGCTTCGCCCCCGGCGGCGTGGCCCTCCTCAGCCAGAGCGGCAACCTCGCACTCGAACTCCAGCTCCGCTTCGCACCGCACGGCCTCGGCTTCTCCCGCTTCGTCTCCCTCGGCAACCAGGCCGACGTCACCCTCGTCGACCTCGTCGAAGACTGCGCCCGCCACGAGAGCACCTCCGCCATCGCCGTCTACGCCGAGGACTTCGGCGACGGCCGCGCCTTCGCCGAGGCCGCCGCCGCGGCGGGCAAGCCGGTCGTGCTGCTCACCGCGGGCCGGGGCGCCGCCTCCGCGCGCAGCGCCCAGTCGCACACCGGGGCCCTCACCACCTCGGCCGACGTGGTCGCCGCCGCCTGCCGCGACGCGGGCGTCCACCTCGTGCGCACCCCGCGGGAGATGACCGTCGTGCTGGCCGCGCTGAGCGCGGGTCCGCGTACGGCCGGCCGGCGCACCGCCGTCTTCACCGACGGCGGCGGTCACGGCGCGGTCGCCGCCGATGCCGCCGAGGACTCCGGTCTCGACGTCCCCGAACTGGGCGAGGAGACCCGGCACAGACTGCGGAGCGTGCTGTGGGAGCAGTCCTCCGTCGGCAACCCCGTCGACCTGGCGGGCATGGGCGAGCAGCGCCCCCTCTCGTACGCCGACACGATCGGGGAACTCCTCGCGGACGACAGCGTCGACTCCGTCCTGATGACCGGGTACTTCGGCGGCTACGCGGCCTCCGAGGGAGGCCTCGGCGGCGGCCCGGCCGGCGGCTCCGTGCTCGCGGCAGGGGAGACCCGGGCCGCGGAGGAGATCGTCGCGCACCTCGCGTCCGTCCCGAAACCGCTGGTCGTGCAGTCGATGTACCCGCAGTCACCGAGCTGCCGCGCGCTCGCCGGAGCCGGGATACCGGTGTTCGCCGCCACCGAGGACGCGGCCCGGGCCCTGGCGGCGATGACCGTCCGGACGCCGGCCGACGGCCTCGCCGTACCCCCGCTGCCTCCCACCGCCGCACCCCTGCGGGATCCGGGCTACCACGGGGTCCGGGCGCTGCTCGCAGGTGCCGGCGTACCCTTCCCGGCGGCACGCGAGATCACCGACGAGGACGAACTCCATGCCGCAGCCGGTGAGTTCGAGGGCCCCTACGTACTCAAGGCCCTGCACGTCCTGCACAAGTCCGACGCAGGCGGCGTGGCGCTGCGCCTCGCCGACCGGGCGGCGCTCCTCGCGGCGTACCGGGAGATGCGGGCCCGGCTCGGCGCGCCCGCCTACTCGGTCGAGGCGATGGCCGACCTCACGGACGGGATCGAGCTGATCGTGGGCGTGCACCGCGACCGGCGGTTCGGCCCGGTCGCCATGGTCGGCCTCGGCGGGACCCTCACCGAGACCCTCCGCGACGTCGCCTTCTCGCTCGCACCCCTGCCCGCCCGCCGGGCCGAGACGCTGCTGCGGGGCCTGCGCACCGCCGCACTGCTCGACGGCGTACGGGGCCGCCCGCCCGTCGACGTGGCCGCCGCGGCCGCCGCCATCGAACGCATCACCACCCTCGCCGCCGCGCACCCGGAGATCGCCGAACTGGAGGTCAACCCCCTGCTGGTGCGCCCGGACGGAGCCCTCGCCCTGGACGCCCGGGCGGTCCTGGACCAGCCCGGTCCCGCCGGCACACCCGCTGAACTGCACCGACCTGGGCTGCCCTGCACTGATCTGGGCTGACTGCCCAGCCCCCGTACCCGTCCGCACCACCCGTGCCCCGGAGGACAGATGGACTTCCGCTACACACCCGAGCAGGCCGCCCTCAAGACCCGCGCCGCCGCCTACACACGACTCCTGATGAGCTACGAGGACCAGTCCGAGGAAGCCGACGGCCCGCTGCCCGCCGACACGGTCCGCGAACTGACCCGCGCCGCGATCGACGCCGGCGTCTACGCGATCAACATGCCCGCCGAATGGGGCGGGGCCGGCCTGTCCCTCCTCGACCAGGTCATCGTCGAGGAGGAGTTCGGCAAGGTCACCAACTGCCTCTGGGACATTCCCTGGCGGCCCGCGAACGTCCTCGCCCACGGCACCGGGGCACAGCGCGAGAAGTACCTGCTCCCGGTCATCCGGGGCGAGCGGTTCGACGCGTTCGCGGTGACCGAGCCCGGTGCCGGATCCGACCCCGGCTCGGGCACCAGCACCGCGGCCCGGACGGACGGCGGCTGGCTGCTGAACGGCGAGAAATGGTTCGTGACCTGCGGAGACATCGCCGACTTCCTACTCGTGCAGGCCGACGCGGGACCCGACAGGCAAGCGACCTTGTTCTTCGTGGACAAGCAGGCGCCCGGCGTCGAGATGACAAGGGTCCCGCGGTTCATGCACTCCGCGGTCAACGGCCACCCCGAGTTCACGTTCACCGACGTCTTCGTCCCCGACGAGGACGTGCTCGGCGGCGTCGGCAACGGCTACGAGCTGACCAAGGAGTGGTTCACCGACGAGCGGCTGATGATCGCCGCCCGCACCGTCGGCGCCGCGGAGCGGGCCCTGGAGCTGGCCCGGGACTGGGCGGTCGGCCGCCGCCAGTTCGGCTCGCCCATCGCCGACTTCCAGCTGGTCCAGGGCATGCTCGCCGACTGCGCCGTCGACATCGCCGTGACCCGCGCCTACACCCACCAGGTCGCCTGGGAGGCCGACCGGCCGGAAACCGACCGCAAGACGCTCCACGCGAAGGCATCGACCGCGAAGCTCGCGGCGAGCGAGGCAGCGGGCCGCGTCATCGACCGGTGCGTGCAGATATTCGGCGGCCGCGGCTACGACCGCTCGTACCCGGTCGAGCGCATGTACCGCGAACTGCGCGTCGACCGGATCTGGGAAGGCACCTCCGAGATCCAGCGCCTGATCATCGCCAACGAACTGATCAAACGCGGCACCCGGGCCCTGGCCCTGCCCGGCGCCTGACGACCCAGGCCCACCCCGCCCCCACCACGACCAGAGGACAGAGGACACACAGACATGGACTTCCGCCTCACCCCGCGCCAGGAAGAGCTCCGCAGCGCGGCGCGCGAACTCACCGCGTTCATCACGAAGTACGAGCTCGACTGCGAGGAGAACAACGGACTGCCGCCGCAGGCACACACCGAGATCCGCGACGCCGTCCTCGACAGCGGTCTCCAGGCCGTCAACATGCCGCAGGAGTGGGGCGGCGCAGGCCTCACCATCCTGGAACAGGTCACCGTCCAGGCAGAGCTGGGACGGCTCACCGGCGCGCTGTGGGACATGGTGTGGCGTCCGGCCAACGCCTTGTCCCACTGCACGCCCGAGCAGCGCGAACGCTACCTCGTCCCCGTGATCCGGGGGCAGCGCCGGGACTGCTACGCGGTCTCCGAGCCCGAGGCCGGATCCGACCCGCAGAGCCTGCGCACCACGGCGACACGCACTGCGGACGGCTGGATCCTCAACGGCGAGAAGTGGTTCGTCACCGTCGGAGACCACGCCGACTTCATGATCGTGCTCGCAGCTGCCGGGGACGACCGCGCGCCGACCCTCTTCCTCGTCGACAAGGACACGCCGGGCATCGAGATGACCCGAGTGCCCCGCTGGATGCACACCTTCGTCTACGAGCACCCCGAGTTCACCTTCACCGAGGTGTTCGTCCCCGACACCGCCGTGCTCGGCGAGATCGGCCAGGGCTACGACATCACCCGCTCGTGGTTCACCGAAGAACGCCTCATGATCGCCGCCCGGACCATCGGCGCCGCGGAGCGGGCCCTGGAGCTGGCCCGGGACTGGGCGGTCGGCCGCCGCCAGTTCGGCTCGCCCATCGCCGACTTCCAGCTGATCCAGGGCATGCTCGCCGACTGCGCCGTCGACATCGCAGTCAACCGCGCCTACACCCACCAGGTCGCCTGGGAGGTCGACGAGGGCCTGACCGACCGCAAGACACTGCACGCCAAGGCGGCGATCGCCAAGCTGTCCGCGAGCGAGGCCTCCGGCCGGGTCATCGACCGCTGCCTGCAGATATTCGGCGGCCGCGGCTACGACCGCTCGTACCCCGTCGAACGCCTCTACCGCGAACTGCGCGTCGACCGGATCTGGGAGGGCACCTCCGAGATCCAGCGCGTGATCATCGCCAACGAGCTGATCAAACGCGGTACGGACGTCCTGCGGATGCCCTCCGCGCAGTGAGCCGCCCCGGTGGTCCGGGCGGCCCGCGGGACGCCCGGACCACCGCAGACCCGACGCACACCCGAGGAAGGGAGGAAGAGCCGATGACCGAAGCAGAACGGATCGGGATCGTGGGCTGCGGACTGATGGGATCCGGCATCGCCGAGGTCTGCGCCCGCGCCGGACGCGACGTCGTGGTGGTGGAGACGACCCGCACCGCCGCGGCCGCCGGCCTGGAGCGGATCACCCGCTCCCTGGTCCGAGCGGAGGCGGCCGGGAAACTGACCGCCACGGCACGGGACGACGCCCTCGGCCGGATCACCGTGACCGCGGACACGGACCGGCTGGCCGACCGGGACTTCGTCGTCGAGGCGGTGGCCGAGGACGAACGCGCGAAGCTGGAGGTCTTCGCCATGCTCGACCGGGTCGTGGAGCGGAGCGACGCCGTCCTGGCCACGAACACCTCCTCCCTCCCCGTCATCCGCCTGGCCGCCGCCACCTCCCGCCCCCAGCAGGTCGTCGGCCTCCACTTCTTCAACCCCGTGCCCGTCCTGCCCCTGATCGAGCTGGTGCCGTCGCTGCTCACGGCCGACGAGACGGTCCGACGGGCCCACGCCTTCGCCTCCGTGACACTGGGCAAGCAGGTCGTCCGCGCCCAGGACCGGGCGGGGTTCATCGTGAACGCCCTCCTCGTGCCCTACCTGCTCGCCGCCGTACGCATGGCCGAGTGCGCAACCGCGTCGGCCGAGGACATCGACCGCGGCATGACCCTCGGCTGCGCCCACCCGCTGGGGCCGCTGGCCCTGGCCGACCTCATCGGCCTGGACACGGTGCAGGCCATCGCACGGTCGATGTACGCGGAGTACCGGGAGCCCCTGTACGCACCGCCCCCGCTGCTGGCCCGGATGGTCGACGCCGGCCTCCTGGGCCGCAAGACGGGCAGGGGCTTCCACGCCTACGAGCGAACCGGGCACCCCATGAGCGAGGATGGTGGTGTGGTGGCCGCGGCAACCGGGCCCATCCGCCCGTCCGACGGGCGCCGACACGGGGAGCAGCCAACGTGACCAAGGCCGATCGCGCACTCGAGACGCGTGAGCGCATCCTCACGGCCGCCTGCGAGGTCATCGCCGACATCGGGTTCGAGAACGTCAGCATGCGCAAGGTCGCCGAGCACGCCGGCGTGTCGAAGGCACTGCTGCACTACCACTTCGACACCCGGGAGAAGCTCTTCGCCGAAGCCATGACCCACTCCTTCGCCCAGACCGGCACGGACACGGACACGGACCCCGACAGCGACGGCGCCCCGGCCCCGGCCGCCGTCGTACTGGCCCGGATCCTGCGGAGCATGCTGCCGACGGACGCGGAACTGCGCCAGGACTGGAAGCTGTGGCAGGAACTGTGGGTGCGCGCCCAACGGGACACGGCGGCCCGTCACCTCGCCGTCGACCTGTACGACCAACTGCACGCCTGGGTCGGCGGAGCCCTGGAACGGGGCATCGCCGACGGGGAGTTCACCGACTGCGACGTCGCCGCGCTCAGCACCCTGATCCTGGCCCTGTGCGACGGCCTCGGCATCCGCCTCATGCTCGACGACCCCCGGGTCGACCTGGCGACGGCCCGTTCGACGATCTGGCGCACCATCGCCCCGACCCTCGGCATCGACCCGGCGTTCCCGGAGCACTGACGGCGGACGGCGGCCGCGTGCAGACGACCACCGGGCCGCTCCTAGAGTGACCCACATGTCTTTGCCCGTACACGCCCTCACCCACCGGCCGTTGCGGGCCGCCGCCGTCTCAGAGCTCCGGGCACTCCCGACCGCGCCGCACGTCCCGGAGGAGTTCGACGCCCTCGACACGGAGGTGCGCCGGCGCGGCTGGAACTGGGAGCACGAGCTGATCGCCAACTCCTTCCGCACCGCGCACGGACACGTGGTGTGCACCGACGGCCCGAGCCCGTTCGGACGCCCGGATGCCCGGACCTTCCTCGTCTTCGGAGAGCTGTACCCCGTCGACCCCGACGACGGGGGCATGGACAACGCATCCTGGCTGTACGGCCTCATCGACGACTGGCAGGCGCAGCCGGGCTGGAGCGGTCGCAGGCCGTGCACGGACCAGCACTGCGAGGCCGTACTCGCGCGGGCCGCACTGGCGGTGACCGCTCACCTCGGGGCACCCCCTGAGCGCACGGTGCGCTCCTGCGCAGCCGTCGTCACCGGACCGGCGCTGACGCACCGCATCTGGCGCACCCCCACCCACGCCCTGGTCCTCGGACCGGCGGCGGACAACGGCCCCTACGGTCTGCTCACACACCTCCAGTTGTCCTGCACCCCGCTCACCTGTGGCCCCGACCTGCCTCCGGCAGGGGACGAGGACGCCCTGGCGCGATGGATCACCGCACACGTCGACTGGTGAGCGTGCCCCCCCAGCAGCGGGAATGTGTTTGCGACGGATCGAGCTCCCCGGTCATACTCCCGTGGCCCCACCCGCTTCGATCACTCCTCCCTTGGGGGCTCCAACCGTGGAATTCGCACGAGCCGTCGTCATCGGCCTCGCCATAGCCGTGGCGTTCTTCTACTACCGCCGCACCACCGGCGACGTCACGGGCGGGGGTTCCTCCGGCGCCGCCGAGAAGTCGGGGCTCCTTCCCCAGTCCAGGCAGAACACCGGCCGGGCGGCGCCCGACCCCGAGCTGGAGTCGGCGGCGGCCGCTGCCGCACGCGGCAACTGGGAGCCGGCCGCGCGGATGATGGCCGAGACCAGGGAGCGCCGCGACTGGGCCCGCCGCTCCTCCTGCGCCGCCACCTTCGGCTCGCACAAGGCCGCCCTCCCCGACAGTTGGCTGCACGCGTGGGAGGCCGCGGCCGGCCCCGACGACCCCGACGTCGCGCTGGTACGGGCGAAGGCGATGGTCAACCTGGCCTGGCACCAGCGCGGCGGCGGCTGGGCGAAGCACACCAGCTCCGAGCAGTTCGCCGGATTCCACGCCACCTTGGTCCGCGTACCGCAGGAGAACGCACGCGCGGCCGAGCTGAACCCGGACGACCCCACCCCCTACATCAACGAGATATGGGCGGCACTGGGTCTCGGTTATTCCGAAGAGTCCATGCACCGGATCTGGAAGGAGATCACCGCACGCGACCCGCACCACTACGGCGCGCACTTCGCGGCCCTCCAGTACTGGTGCGCGAAGTGGCGCGGCTCGGAAGAGCGCGCCACGGCCTTCGCCCGGGAGGCGGCGGCCGGAGCCCCGCTCGGCAGCCTGCTGACCGCCCTGCCCCTGATCGCCTGGTACGAGCACCGCGACAGCGACGCGAGCTCCGCCGACTTCCGCTCACCCCACCTGGTTTCCCTGGTCGACGCCGCCCTGGCCGACGTCGCTGCGGCCCCTGCGAGCAACCGGAACTCGGCCGAGGTGCGCCATCTCCTGGCCTACTTCCTCACCCGCCAGAAGCGGTACGACGAGGCGCTGGCGCAGTTCCGCCTGGTCGACGGCTATGTGGACGCCCTCCCGTGGAGGTACCGGACCGACTCTGCGGCGTTCTACTGCCGCTGGCGCGAACGCGCGGCCCGCGGAGCCCGCCGCTGAACCCGCCGCAGCAACCGCGCCCCGGCCCACGGACGGTGATGCGGACGGGGGAGGGGCCTCCGGTCACCTCTCCCCGTCCACCTGGACGGCAGGGTCGCCGGACTCCGCGAGGAGCAGGGCTTCGACGGCGTCGGCCACGTGGCTGACGCGGTCGTGCGTGTGCAGGCCGCGCGTGACGTAGGCGAGTGAGTAGCCGTGTACGGGGGAGTGCCAGGCGGAGCTTCCGCCGAGGCCTCCCATGCCGATCTCGCCGTTCTCCTCCAGCTGGAACCCGAGGGACCAGCGGACGTGATCGCGCAGGAAGCCGTCGGTGCCGGCCGCGGCGGTGTCGAACAGTTCGGACCAGAGTTCCCGGCCCAGGAGGCCTGCGACGTGCCCATCGGGCCGGGCGAGGTCGTCGTAGAGGCGCGCGAGCGATGCGGCGTCGGTGAAGAGACCGACCGCTCCGAAAGGAGCCACCTGCCACGAAGGACTGTGCAGCGTCCCGGTGTCGAGGAGGCCACCGGGGCGCAGCATGGAGGCGCGGCCGAGTTCGTGTCCCAGGTACGGGTCGGTCCACTCGGTGCCCATGGGTTCGAGCTCGGCGACCAGGGGCAGTTCGTGGGGGTCGACGCCGAACCTGAGGCGCACGCCGAGCATGCGGGACAGGTCCTCGGTGCTTTCGCGCACGGAGGGGGCACCGGCTGCGGTGAGGACGCCGTCGACGAGGTGGCCGTAGGTGGAAGCGTGTTCGGCGATGAACCGGCCCGGTACGGTCAGCGGTTCCATGGCTTCGAGGTCGCGCACGAGGGCTTCGTGATCGCGGGGATCGAGTCCGGCCGCGGCGGGGGAGAAGACGTGCTTGCCCGAACAGTGGCTGAGGATCATCCGTAGCGTCGTCGGATTCCCCGGTGCGTCACGGTAGGCGCCCCAGGGCGCGGTGACGGGCTCGTCGAGACCGACGTAGCCGTCAGCGACGGCCCGCAGCGCGGCAAGGGCGACCAGCGGCTTCCCCGTGGAGAAGACCTGCACGAGCGTGTCCTCGCTCCAGGCCGCCTTCCGTGCGACATCGGTGCTGCCGCCGTGCACGACGACGACGGGGGTCCCGTGCCGCCAGATCGCCAATGAGCCTCCGGGCTCGCGTTGTGTGTCGAGGAGTTCCCGGAAGGATGCGACGACCGGCTCCCAGCCGCGACTGCAGTGTTCGATACGGACGGCTGTGGGCATGGCGTGTACTTCCCAAGCGGAGGGGCGCAGCACGGGGCGAGACACCTGCGCGGCGGCCGCGGACGAACCCGGTGCACCCGGGGGATCGTCCTGCACGTTACCTGGCTCGCCCCCGCCGGCTCATGCGCTTTTCCGATCGGCGGGACGCCGCTCCTGCGGTGGACCGGCCGCCGGTCCTGGCGGGACGAGCAAGCCGGGCAACCAGGTTCAGCGCTGTCCCGCCCACCGAGGTACGCCTATCCTCCTTGTGGCTCTGTGCACGGCGACACGAAGGACGCGGGGATGAATCGAAGCGGGGGCGGCGGGGGCGGCAGCGAGGCGCCGTGGAATCCGTACGGAGCGGGGCGACCGCCCGTACCGCAGGCGGGCCCGGCGCGCCGGCTCACGTTCGGGCGTCTCTTCAACCCGATCGCCGTGGGACGTGCGGTGTTCACGCCGTCCCGGCCCGACCGTGTCCACGACCCGCTGGTGAAGCGGGCCCAGGTCGCCCGGACGGTCATCGGTCTGGTCGCCATCACGTGGGTGCTGATGTCCTACGGACTGGCGGCGGACGCCGATGCCGTGGTGGACGACCGCTTCGGCCAGATCCGCACCACCCTCATCGTGCTGGCGGTCACCTTCCCGGTCGCAGTCGCCGTCTTCATCGCGGCAGCCCGCCCGCCCAACCGGCGCCTGTTCCTGCGCCGCGTGGGCAAACCCGCCGGGGCGCTCCTCGCGCTGGTCGTCGCCCTGGCCGTACCGCGGCTGATCACCGGGCTCGGCTATGTGGACGAGGAGACGGACTGGACGGCTTCCGCGGGGCGGGTGGTCCTGCTGTTCGCCCTGGGCGCCTTCCTGCTGTGGCTCGCCCCCTTCGCCCTGTACGGCATCGCGCAGTCGCTCGTCCACGTCTTCCGCACCGCAGACCTCCACGAGACGGTCCCGCCCCTCCTCGCGACGCTCCTCGTGTGGGAAGTCGCCCTCTTCGACCTCTTCACGGACGCCTATGACAGCGTGCCGCTCGGTGTCCGGTTGCTTTTCCTGCTCGGGGCGCCGCTCTCCGTCACCGCCGTCGCGATCTGGGAACTACGGCGGCTGCGCACGCGACACGGCGTGACCCTGCGCGGAGCGCTGCTGCGCTGATCCCCCGCGCGGAAGTGCAAGTGCTGCGCCCGTCAGGGCCGCAAGCCGGCCCGCGCCAGCGCCACCGCGGACAGGTCGGCGATGACCTGCGCATCCCCGCGCCGCCACGCGTCGGCGAGACCGCCCGCAGGAGTGGGGACCGCGGTGAGGTCGCGCAGCGGTCCGGTCAGGGCGCGCAGGGCGAGCAGGTCGGCGCCACCGGGTGCGTCGAGAAGCTGCCGGAGGGTGATGCAGCGTCGGATCCAGCGCAGGCGTGCGGGAAGCCACAGCACCAGGACCAGGGCCACCGGGATGACGATCAGAGCCACCGTGGTCAGGTTGGCGAACTCGCCCACGGTGCGCTGGAGGGACTGTCCGGCGTCGGCGAATCCGGTACTGGCGTCGGCCGCGGACTGGAGCGGCTTCTTCAGGAGGCCGCCGATGAGCGGCACGTCCGAGGCGGCGTCGCCGGCGTTGCCGAGTTCGGAGGCGAGACCGTCGCCCGAACTCTCCATCTTCCGCCCCGGCTCGGCCAGCAGCATGATCGCATCGCGGACGGTGAGGGCGAACGCCACCGCGGCGGCGATCAGAACCACGGCGATCAGGTCCCCGAGCACCTGACGGTTCCGCCTTGCTGGGGTCTGGGCGTAGAGGCGCATCGGCAGGCTCCCGTTCGAGTCGTGGCGTCGAGAAGGGCCGGTTCCGCCCGATGAGGCTCGGCCGACCGGTCGACCGTACGTCGAACTCGACTCTTCCACCGGTGCCCGCGGGCAAACGTCCCTGACACGACGCCTGGACGGCGCACCGGGGCGTCACGGATCGCCGGACAAGCCGAAGGGTGGAGCTGCTCAGGAGGCTTTCGGCCAGTCGCCAGGAACGACGCCCCAGGTCCTCGTGCGGGCCGCGCCGTATCCGGCCGGGGGCGGGGAGGCTGATTTCCGCCGTCTGGGCGGTGGACTCGCCGGGGCTCGGGCCCGGGCTCGCGCCGGCGCCGGTGGTGGACCGGCCTGCCTCGGCGGACGCCGGGGCGGAAGGGGACCACCGCACCCGATACCGCATGAGCGGCGGCCGGTCCGGGCCACCGTCGGCCGACAGGCCTACTGGTCGACGTCGTCCCGTGCGGTGCCCATCTTGAGGCCGTTGACCCAGTGGACCGACTCGACGGCTGAAATGGTCGAGCCGTACGTCCCCCAGCGGGGCACGTTGCCCTTGAGGTCCCAGGTCCGTACGTCGTGCTTGTCGGCGACCAGCTGGCCGTTGACGTAGAGGGCGAAGGAACCACCCGTGGACGCCTGGGCGTTGATGCCCAGCTCGATCTTGTTCCAGGTGCCGGGGGTCCAGGGAACGCTCCCGGCGGAGACCCATTCCTCGCCCGGTGCGACGTACCAGATCTTCAGCCGGCTGTCCTCGACCTTCATGAGGACGGGGTAGTTCTGGTCCTGCTCCGCGTCGGTGCCCCACGACTTCCACTGGAAGACGGTCTGGGCGTTCCCCGTCTTCGTCATGGACTCCCAGCCGAACCAGTACGTCCTGCCGTCCGTGAGGTTCCGGCCGGCGATGCCGAGGCCTTCGCAACGCTCCGAGCCCACGGCTTTGGTGAACCCGAAGATCTTTCCGCGGCCGTCGTTCCAGTCCGGCTGGTGGACGTACGACGGGTCGTCGCAGACGACCGAGGCGAAGACGGCGGTGCCGCCGTTGTCCGCGTCGCCGTCCCACTCGACCGCGGCGTGCGCGGGTGATGCCGTCATCAGGACGAGGGCGGCCACGAGGGTGGTGGGGGTGAGGAGTCGGACGTCGCTTCGTTGCATGCTGTCCTCCTGGTGGGGTGGGGGATCGGATCGCTGCCTGGCTGCCTGGCTGCCTGGCTGCCTGTCTGCCCGGCCTGGCAACGTTGTCAGGGTGGTGACGGTGGCGCGGGGGGCCCGCCGGTGGCGGTGGCCCCCCGCTGCGCGGTTCAGCCGAGCCGGACGGTGATGCGCTGCGGCGCTCCGGCCTGAGCCGTCAGGTCGCCGAAGGTGAGGGTCAGCGCGTGGCCGCCGGTGGTGGCTGCGGTGACGGTGGACGGCTTGGAGAGCACCTTGGTGACGCGCCGGTTCCACCTGACTTCCAGCGAGGTGGCCTGGCGCGCGGGGTCCGACACGATGACGGTCGCCGTGCCGTTGCGGTGTTCCCGGATCAGGACGGAGGCGGGGGCACTGGCGGTGATCTTTTCCACGGTGCCCGGTGCCCAGAAGTTGACGGCGGTGAAGCCGAGCCTCGGGACGCGGATGCCCTGCTGGGCACCGGTGTTGGCGAGGATCTTCAACCACCCCTTGTCGCAGGCGCGATGGGACGTGGACCGGGCGCTGGCGCCCGGCATCAGGACGTACGCGTACTCCGCGCCGGCCGGGTCGGTGCCGTGGTCGGTGTACAGGGTCAGGTAGCGGCGGGTGACCGGGTCGGCGGAGCCGCCGGCATTGATGTCCTTCCAGGCGCCGGTGCGTTCCTCGCGTACGGCGCTGATCGTGGCCCCGGTGGGGAAGACGTAGCCGGCCTGCCCCGCGACGTGTGCCCAGCCGGCGTCTTCGAACGTGTCCGTCCAGCCCTGCACGGTCGGCTGCTCCTGTGCGTCGACGGTCAGGACCGGGGCTCCGGCGGTTCCGAGGTGGCGGTTGTCGACGGTCGTCTCGACGGCGTGTCCGTCGGTGGAGGTGATGCCTGCGCCGAGGCAGACGACGCAGTCGTCCAGCCAGAACCAGGACTTCTTGGCGTCCATCGTGCTGGACAGGCCCTTGAGGTGCTGGCCGGTGGCGCCGAACTCGCCGTCGGTGGTGCCGCCGACCCAGGCGGCGTCGGGCCGCGGTCCGCCCCAGTTGCCGCCTTCGCCGTCGGCGAGGGGTTTGCGCGATGCGGTGATGCCGGGCAGGCGGTAGGGGTCGACGGTGGGCCAGTACGCGTCGGAGTACTGTTCCAGGCCGAAGTCGCTGCCCCACCAGGAGAGCCAGCCGGCTCCAGTGTGGTAGCCGCGGGCGTGCTCGCCGTTGCCGAACTCGTAGTGGGCTATGCGCTTGGACGCCATGCTGACGGAGGCCGCCCAGTGGCGGCGCCGGTGGGTGACGCGGTCCATGTTGTGGAACAGCCGGTGCCCGACCGGCTCAGGGGCCGCCTCGACCGAGGTGTCGTCCTGGAGGCCTTGCAGCAGGGACGCGCGGATCAGGCTCAGGCCGGGGTTCTTGAGGGCGGGGTAGTGGTAGTCGCGCTGGAGCCAGCCCTTGACCATGGCGCGCCAGCGGATGTTCTCCTGCGGTGAGGCGCCCTGGCCGAGGAGCAGGAGGGTGGCGAGGAGGCCGTGGGCGCGCAGGTGGTCGTCGGTGCCCTGGCGGCTGATGCCGCGGGAGGAGACGTTGTCCATCATCACGCCGTTGTAGATGAACGGAGCGACGGCCTTTTCGACGGTGTCGAGGAAGAGCTGGGTGTTGGGGTCGTCGAGTTCCCAGGCGGATCCGCGCAGCAGGGCGAGGAGCCGGCCGACGCCGTCGTGCAGCACCGAGCCGTAGCCGCCGATGTACGGGACGCTGGTGTGCTGGATGAACGAGCCGTCGGCGTAGAAGCCGTCTCCGCCGGTGACGTAAGGGAAGACGGGGGTGAGGGCCCGCGCGGCGAGGGCGATCTTGTCCGGGTTCTCCCCGACGATGCCGCGCAGGATGATGCCGCGGCACAGGTCGACACGGTTGGCGCCGGTACTGGTGCCGGTGTAGGAGGCGACCGCCGAGTCCGGCAGGAAGTGGTCCACGGCCGCGCAGAACTTCGCCGTCTGGGCCTCCGTCAGGTGGTCGTGGAGCAGGACGCAGGTGTCCATGAGGGCCTGCGGAGCGCCGATCTGCCAGTTCCACCAGTTCCCGTACCGGGTGGTCGCCGGGTTGTACACCTCGGTGTGGACGTGTTCGAGTCCGGCGATGACCGCTTCGAGCAGCGCGGTGTCGCCGGTGAGCCCGGTACCCGGCTGGCAGAAGGCCTGAGCCATGACACTCAGCCTGCTGTAGCTGTCGTTCATGCGGGAGGAGAAGGTGTACGACTCCGCGTCGAGATCGGGATCAGGGTCGGTCCAGATCATTCCGGGCCACAGGGAACCACTGGCGGGAGCCATCGTGGACAGGTATCCGCGGGCGGTGGTGCCCAGGTTGGCGAGGAGGGTCTTGAACGGTTCGGCCGTCGGGCTGAAGCCGGTGCCCAGGAGGAGGCCCCGCCACTTCGCGCGCAGGGCGGCGAACTCCTCGTCCGTGGAGGCCGTTTCGGCCGACATGGCCGGGAGGGGCGTCCACCCCGTGAACCCCAGTGCGAGGGCGGTGCCTCCTGCCGTGTGCAGGAAGGCGCGACGGGGCCAGGGGGAAGCAGTCATGGAGGACCCAATCTTGTGCGGCGGAGTCTCGTGCGGTGGTTGGTCCCGCTGACTGGCCAGACTTGGATTCCGATGACCGGAAGTCAACGCTCCGATCTCATTCGGTCAAGAAACGGTCACCGGTGCTCGGCGGCTTCCGTGGCGGGAACGAGGACCCTTCTTCAGGAAGTGGTGATGTCGAGGCCGGTGAGGGCCGCTCTTCCGGTCACGCGGCAGCCGAGGGCGGAGCCGAGCACGCCTGCGCCCCGCGGAGGAAGGTTCCTGCCCGGCGTGCTGCGCCGAACAGCGCAACGTGTCGGGCCGGGCGGGCCGGCGGTCCGTAGCGTGACTGCGTGGCTGTATCCGAGAAACCTTCGCCCGCCGCCTACCGCAATCTGTTCGTGGCCACGGTCGGGTTCGTGCTCACCTTCTGGGCCTGGGACCTGATCGCGCCACTGGGCAGCGACTACCGGGACCGGCTCGGGCTGAGCTCGGTCCAGCAGTCCCTGCTGGTCGCGGTGCCCGTGATCGTCGGCTCCGTCGGCCGCGTCCCGGTGGGCGCGCTCACCGACCGCTACGGGGCGCGCCTGATGTTCCCGCTGGTCTCCGCGCTCACCATCGTGCCGGTGCTGCTGCTGATCCCGGCGCGCGATTCCTACGTCGCGACGCTGGCCGTCGGCTTCGTGCTGGGCCTGGCCGGGACGACCTTCGCGATCGGCGTCCCGCTGGTCAACTCCTGGTTCCCGCCCGCCCGGCGCGGCTTCGGCCTGGGGGTCTTCGGCATGGGCATGGGCGGTGTCGCGCTCTCGGGATACTTCACCCCACGGATGGCCCGGCACGCAGAGTCCCTGCCCTTCCTCGTGGTGGCGGCCGCACTCGCCGTGTACGCCGTGCTCGCGGCCCTCCTGATCAGGGACCGGCCCGACCGTCCGGTGCCGAGCGACTCGCTGACCGCCCGACTCGGCCGGGCCGGGCGGCTACGGGTGACCTGGGAACTGTCCGCCCTGTACGCGATCGGCTTCGGCGGGATCGTCGCCTTCGGGGTGTACCTGCCGACGTACCTGAAGACCTGGTACGGGCTGTCGCCGACCGACGCGGGTACCAAGGCGGCCGGATTCGCCCTCCTGACCGTGATCGCCCGCCCCTTCGGCGGCTGGCTGGCCGACCGCGTCCACCCGGCGCTGGTCACGTCAGCGGCCCTCGGCTTCGTCGCGCTCCTCGCCATCGTCCAGGCCTTCGATCCCGCACTGGACCCCGTCGGCACCATCTGCTTCCTGTGCATCGCCGTGGGACTCGGCACGGCGAGCGGCAGCGTTTTCGCCCTGGTGGCGCAGGTGACCCCGCAGGCCCAGGTGGGCAGCGTCACCGGCATCGTCGGCGCGGTGGGAGGCCTGGGCGGGTTCGTACCACCCCTGGTCATGGGCGCCGTGTACAGCGCCAAGGACTCCTACTCGATCGGCTTCATGCTGCTGTCGGATCTGGCTCTGGCGGGCTGTGTCTACGCGTACGGGCGGATGCGCACCGCACGACCGGACGCGGCCGGGGCGAGCGCCGGGTAGCGGCCCGGGTGGCGAAAACCTGCTGGGGGTCTGCCGTTCTCGCGTGAAACGATGCAGCCATGCGTTCAGATGTCACGCTCCAAGCCCTTGACCAGCCACTTCTTCAGCAACTGCTCCGTGCTGCTGTCGAGGACGCCGACCCGGAAGAGGTCATGCCGCCCGTAACGGGGCCTGCCGGGTGGACATCGGAGCGCAAGGCCGCCTTCCTGCGGTTCCACCGGTCACGAGCACTGGCCGCCAGGCCGGTGGAGACCACGTTCGCCGTCGTCGTGGGGGCAAGGGTCGTCGGGGCGGCTCGCCTGTGCCCCGTGAAGGACGCGGATCGGGCCGTCGAGGCCGGAGTGTGGATCGGACGCTCGCACCGAGGTGCCGGTGTGGGCGGCGCCGTGCTCGGCCACCTGCTGGACCGGGCCCGCGCGGACGGATCCGCGAAGTTGTTCATCAGCACGACGCCGGACAACGAGCCCGTGCTCTGATCGCGCGTCTGGGCGCCGACCTGGTCCACGACGGTGGCACGGTCACCGCTCGGGTGGACCTGGAGGCGCCGAGGTCAGCGGAATGAGCCGATGTTGTCGCACACCCAGTCGTCGTAGGTGCGCAATGGACGGCCCGTGATGTCCTGCACGGACGGCTGCTGGTCGGCTGTCCACTGAGCGAGTTCGGCGAAGCGGGCGCCGTACTCTTCAAGGGCGTACAGCGTCACGTCGATCGCACCGGCCGGCCAGCCGAGATGCTGCCAGATCCTCCGGCTCTCGTCCGGCGTCAGCTCGACGGTATCGATGTCGCGGCCGAGCGCGGCGCTGATGCTCCGTACGCGTGAACGCGTGCTCAGCGGCGGGCCCACCGCCTCGATGACCGTCCCGGCGTAGTCGTCGCCGATCAGGGCCGCAGCCGCCACGGCCGCGAGGTCCTCCTCGTGGATGAAGGGGTAGTGGCCCTGGTTGAGGAAGGCCTCACGGACCACCCCGTCGGCGCGGACGGTATCGGGCCAGTCCGACCCGGTTGCCGGATAGGTCCCCTCGATGACGGCGGCCATCACGGCCGACGGCCGGATGTGCGTCCAGGCGATGTCCGAGCGTTCCACCGCCTTCTCGATCGCCAGCCAGAACCAGGTCTCCGGCGGATTCGCCGCCTCGTACTCCGGTCCATGGGACGACAACAGGACGATCTTCCTCGCGGCGGCGTTCCGCGCCAGGGCCAGGGCGTCCTGGACCGTGGACGGATGGGCGCCGGCAAGGAACACGGCCTCGATGCCGTCGAAGGCCCGGGCGCACTCCAGCGGCCGGGTGACGGAGCCTTCGACCACTTCGACGGTGTCGGGCCAGCCGCCGCACTGGTCCGGCTCGGCGATCACCCGCACCTGTCGGCCCGAGGCGAGCAACTGTCGTGCCAGGCACCGGCCGACGATCCCGGTCGGACTGTTGCCTTCGTCCTTGCGCGGGCCGACGGCGGTCAGCAGGTAGAGGCCTTCGGCTTTCGGCACCGTCTCGTTCTGCCCGATCTCTTTCACAGCAAGACCTTTCGACGCGTGAGCGTGGATCTTGCACCTGGCCCGGGCGCGGACGGTCTCTGCCGTGCCGCATGGACGCAGAACCAAGGCTGCGGATCGAGATCAGCCAGCCTACCAGGAGCAGTGACAGGCCCGTAGGGGCCGGCTGCCCGCCCTGTGTGCGCAACCAGGGGTGTCCGAGGGCCCGTTCGACAGCCGTGCTCCGGCAGCCGGGTGCCGCAGATAAAGATCATCTAACGATGCAGGAACCGTGTCCGCTTTGGGGTGGAAGGGCGAAGAGCCCGCACAGGACACACATATTTTCGTCTCATCCACTCACAGAAGGATGAACGCTTTGATATCCCAAAGCAGTTATCTCTCGCCCCAGGGGGCGAGAGGCAACCGACCACGTGGCGCCACACGACTGCGCGTCACAGCGGCCGCCCTCGCCGTGCTGATGACCGGCTCCGCCATGGAAGCCGTCGCCGCGACACCCAAACCCTCCGAGGCGGCGAAGCCCGCGGTCACCGAGGCCGCCGACCTGCCCTCCGCGCAGGTCGCCGCCAAACTCGCCGGACGACGCGTCGAGGCGCTGTCGGAACGCGACGAGTCCACGACCACCTGGGCGAACCCCGACGGCACCGTCACGACCGAAGCCGCGGCCGGCCCGGTGCGCTTCCGCGACGCCGCGGGCAGCTGGAAGCCGATCGACATCGGCCTGACACGGCACGGCGACGGATCGGTCGGGGCGAAGGCCCATCCGCTCGGCCTCAAGCTGGCCGGCCGTACCGAGAGCAAGGCCCGCGCCGGCGCGGCGCCGGCGGACGGCCGTACCGCCGCCGCGGCGCCCGCCGCGGGCGCCCCGGACCCGGCCGCCACGGCCGTACCCCTGGTGTCGCTCGACGACCAGCAGGGCAAGACGATGGCCCTGTCCTGGCGCGGCGCGCTGCCGCAGCCGGTCCTCAAGGACACCGTCGCCCGCTATCCCGACGTCCTCGCCTCGACCGACCTGCTCATCGAGTCCACGCGTACCGGCTTCGAGCAGTACCTGGAGCTGAAGGACCGACAGGCGGTCGCCGCCACCGGGGCGGTCACCCTCACCCTGCAGGCCAAGGGCCTGGAGGTCCGGGCGAACAAGGACCGCTCGCTCACCTTCGTCGATCCCAAGACGGGCCGCGAGGCGGGCGGACTGCCCGCACCGGTCATGTGGGACGCCTCGGTCGACGAGCGTTCCGGGGAGCACACCCGGCGGGCGGACGTCGGCATCTCCGTCCTCCAGCGCGGCGACCAGGTCGACCTGACACTGACTCCGGACGCCGCCTTCCTCAAGGACCCGAAGACGAAGTTCCCGGTCACCGTCGACCCGGCCGTGAACCTCGGCGCGAGCTTCGACACCTTCGTCCAGCAGGGCTACGCGACCGACCAGTCGGCGGCCACCGAGCTCAAGCTCGGCAACAACGGCTCCGGCCAGGTGGCCCGTTCGTTCCTGAGCTTCCCCATGGCGAAGATCAGCGGCAAGCAGATCCTCTCCGCCAATCTGAGCCTGTGGAACTTCCACTCCTGGTCGTGCACGGCGAAGGGCTGGGAGGTCTGGGACACCGGTACGCCATCCACGGCCAGCCGCTGGACCGCCCAGCCGGGCTGGCACAAGAAGTGGGCCTCCCCGACCGCGACCAAGGGGCACTCCGCGGGCTGCGCCGACGGCTGGGTCAGCGCGGACATCAAGACCCTCGCCCAGGCGTGGGCGGGCAACGGCAACTCCGTCAACAGCCTCGGCATCCGCGCGGCCGATGAGGGCGACCCGTTCGGCTGGAAGAAGTTCAACTCCGGCAACGCGGCGACCAACACCCCGTACATGTCGGTGACGTACAACACCAAGCCGGGTCAGGCCGTCCCCATGTCACCGCTCACCGGCGCTGCCACCAACGACACCACCCCCACCCTGACCGGCAAGGCCACCGACGCCGACGGCAACACCGTCCAGCTCTCCTACGAGATATGGACCTCCGCCGGCACCGCCGCCCTACAGACCGGCAAGTCGGCCTTCACGGCCTCCGGCGCGGGCGCGCCGTGGACCCCGGCCACGGCCCTCGCACAGGGCGCGTACAAGTGGCGGGCCGCGGTGTACGACGGCACGACCTGGAACGGCACCTGGTCGGCGTGGCAGAACTTCACCGTGGACACCACCGCGCCCACCGCCCCCGGGATCAACTCGACCGACTTCCCGGCCGGCGTCTGGTCCGGAACCCCCGACGCGACGGGCAAGTTCTCCGGCACCTTCACCCTGACCCCGCCCGCCACCGGTGCCACCGGCGTCCAGTACCGCCTCGACAACGGCGGCTGGACCACCCTGGCCACCACCGGCTCGCCGGTCACCGCGAAGCTCACCTTCCCCGCGGGCGAGCACGCCCTCGCCGTCCGCTCCAGGGACGCTGCGGGCAACACCTCGGCCGAGGCCAAGTACGTCTTCAGCGCGGGCAGCGGCGGTTCGGCCCTGCTCGCCCCGGGCGACGGCGACCGGCCCGCACGCAGGCTGACCCTCTCCGCCGAGGGGCGCAGCACTTTCACCGGGGTGACCTACCAGTACCGGCGGGGTGAGACCGACACCTGGAAAAACGTTCCCGCAGGGGATGTCCGCACCTCGCTCGGCGCCACGCTGACGGCCTGGCCGGCCGCTGCACCGCAGGGCAAGCCGTCCCCGCTGACCTGGAACGTCGTCGACACCCTCGCCGAGGACGGCCCGATCGAGATCCGTGCCGGATTCACGTCGGGGCTGACCGCCTCCTACTCGCCCGGACGCACCGTCACGGTCGACCGCAACGCGGGCACCGCGCCGACCCAGCAGCTCGGCCCCGGCGTCCTCAACACGCTCACCGGCGACTACATCCTCTCCGCCACCGACGCCTCGGCCTTCGGCATGAGCGTCGCCCGCACCTCCACCTCGCGCGGCCGCAACGACGCGCCCTCCGGGACCGTCGCGATCTTCGGCCCCGGCTGGCGCTCGGACACCGTCCTCGACGAGAAGGACTCCTGGTCGCTGCTGAAGAAGACCTCCGACACCTCCGTCGCGCTGGTCGGCACCAACGGCCTGGAACTCGGCTTCACCGCCACCTCGGGCGGCGGCTGGCGGCCCGAGCCCGGCGCCGAGGAACTGAGGCTGACCGGTTCCACGACCGGATCCTTCACGCTCAAGGACACCGCGGGCAAGGTCACGACCTTCACGAAGGCCGACCCCGGCCTGCCCGCCTGGCAGGCGAGCAGAGTCCACCAGGAGGGCCTGACGGGCTCCACCCAGGTGGTCTCCGAGGCCGTGACCGTGGACGGGAAGAAGCTCGTCCGCCCGCAGCGCATCGTCGCCCCGACCTCGGCGGCCACCGCCGAGACCTGCGTGGCCGCCCCTGCCACCAAGGGCTGCCGGTCCCTGGAGTTCGTGTACGCCACGGCGACCACGGCCACCGGGCACAGCACCGCGGCCGAGTTCGGCGACTTCACCGGGCAGGTGAAGGAGATCCGCCAGTGGTCCACCGAGCCCGGCGCCGCGAACGCCACGTCCCGGCCCGTCGCCTCGTACCGCTACGACGCCGCCGGACGGCTGCGCCAGGTCTGGAACCCCAACCTGTCGCAGGGCAGCCAGAACCAGTACTCGTACGACAGCGCGGGCCGGGTCTTCTGGCTGCACGCGCAGAACGAGCCGGCCTGGACCTTCACCTACGGCAAGGCGGGCAACAGCTCCGCCGCGGGCGAGGGCATGCTCCTGAAGCTCTCCCGGCCCGGGCTGAAGCAGGGCACCAAGGACGTCGAGGAGGGCGCGTCCACCCAGTACGTGGTCTACGACGTGCCGCTGACCGGCGCGAAGGCCCCGTACGCCATGAGCGCGGCCGACGTCGCCGCCTGGGGACAGGCTGACGCCCCCACCGACGCCACGGCCGTGCTTCCGCCGGACACCCCGGTGCCCGCGCACGACGGAGCCGCCCTCACCAGCGCCTCCTACGGCCGCGCGTCCGTGGTCTACACCGACGCCTCCGGCCGCGAGGTCAACACCGCCGCGCCCGGCGGTCACCTCAACACCACCGAGTACGACGTCCGGGGCAACATCGTCCGCTCGCTGTCCGCGGCGAACCGGTCCCTCGCCCTGGGCCTCACCCCGGCGGACGTCACCGCGCAGAACGAGCTGGGCATCGCCAAGCTCGGGACCGCCGAGCGGGCCGAGGCGCTGTCCGCCCGGACCGTCTATGACGACGAGGGCCTCCTCGCCGTCGAGACGCTCGGTCCGCTGCGGCGCATCGCGCTGGCCGACGACCTGAAGTCGGGCAGCACGGTCCTCGTCGCGGCAGGCACCCTGGTCACGGCCCGCAACTGGACGAAGTCGGCCTACGACGAGGGCCGCCCCACCGACGGGACCGCCGTGGTGGAGAACCAGATCACCGGCACCGTGGAGGGCGCCCAACTGCCCGAGCACCCGACGCTGATGGCCGACGCGCGCAGCGCCAAGCAGGCGTACGACTGGAAGAAGGGCCTCCAGACCAAGGTCACCGAGGACGCCGACGGCGAGGCACTGACCTCGCTGATCGAGTACGACGACCAGGGGCGCGCCGTCAAGGAGACCCTGCCCGGGGCCACCGGGACCGACGCGACGACCCAGCTCACCCAGTACTGGTCCGCGGGCGGCACCGGACCGTGCTCGGGCCGCCCCGAGTGGGCCGACCTGCCCTGCTCGACCGGTCCGGCGGGTGACATCACCGGCGGCGGCTCCAACCCCTCGAAGCGGCCGACGGTCACCTCCGAGTACAACTGGTGGGGTCACGAGACCAAGGTCACCGAAGCCGTCGGAGCCCAGTCCCGGACCACCACCAGCAGCTACGACAATGCCGGGCGCGTCGAGTCCGTCAAGGTCACCGGGGGACTCGGCGAGGCCACCCCGGAGACCCGTACCGAGTACGACCCGGACACCGGCAACCCCGTCAAGACCGTGTCCTCCACCGCGGGCACCATCACCATGGAATACGACAAGCTCGGCCGCCTCATCGCGTACACGGACGCCGACGGCGGCGTGACGCGGACGGAGTACGACCTCCTCGACCGGCCCACCCGGATCAGCGACTCGGTGCCGTCCGCGGTGACGTACGCCTACGACCACGCCGCCGAGCCGCGGGGCATGGCCACGTCCGCCACCGACTCGGTCGCGGGCACCTTCGGCGTCACGTACGACGCCGACGGCCAGGTGGCCTCCGAGAAGCTGCCCGGCGGCTACACGCTCACCCAGCGGGACGACGCCGCGGGAGCGGTCGTCGCCAAGAGCTACACCCGGGACAGCGACGGCCTGTCCGTCATGACCGACACGGTCACCCGGTCCGTGCACGGCGAGATCACCCAGCACTCCGGCTGGTCGAGCCAGTCCTACGACTACGACGGCCTCGGCCGTCTGACGTCCGTCCGGGACCAGGCGGGCGACGTCTGCACGACGCGCACCTACACGCACGACAAGCGGGCCAACCGGACCTCGTCCACCGCCGCCGCCGGCGCCGTCGGCGCGGCCTGCCCGGCCACGGGCGGCACCGTCCGGACCCACACCTACGACAGCGCCGACCGGCTGACGGACGCGGGCACCGCGTACGACGCCTTCGGCCGGACCACCGCGCTGCCCGGCAGCACGCTCGAGTACTACACCAACGACCTGGTACGCCGTCAGAGCACGGCGGAACAGCGTCAGACCTGGGCGCTCGACCCCAACCACCGCATCCGGTCCTGGACGGTGGAGTCGAACAGCGAAGGAACCTGGAACCAGGTCGAGTCCAAGCTCAACCACTACGACGGTGAGGGGGACAGCCCGCGCTGGATCGTGGAGGACACCGCCACCGGCGAGCTCACCCGCGTCGTCGACTCCGTGACGGGCGAGTTCTCGGCCACCACCTCCGCGGCCGGGGACACGGTGCTCCAGCTGTCGAACATCCACGGTGACGTCGCCCTCCAGCTCCCCCTGGACCCGGAGCAGGCACCGCTGGTGCTCGACACCGACGAGTACGGCAACCCCCGCAGCGGCCAGCCCGCCGTCCGGTACGGCTGGCTCGGCGGCAAGCAGCGCTCGGGCGAGACCCTCTCGGGTCTGACCCTGCTCGGCGTGCGCCTCTACAACCCGGACACCGGCCGCTTCACGAGCACGGACCCGGACCCGACGGGCGGAGCCAACGCCTACGCCTACTGCTCGGCCGACCCGGTCAACTGCCGTGACACCACGGGAATGCTGGACTACACCTTCAAGTTCCAGCTGGGGATGGGCCGGGCCTACCTGTCGGACTTCTTCAACCACTTCATGAAGAACTTCGGCAAGATCTTCCCCTTGAAGGGCCGCGCCAAGTCCGTCACCCGGGTCGGCCAGACGATGGACCTCCGGGACTCCATCGCGGGCTTCGGCTCGATCAACTTCAACGTGCGGGTGGGCTTCATCGGCTCCACCAGCCTGCGGCTCGACGCGCGCAAGGGAAGCATCGTCTACGGCAAGAACTCGTACATCTCGTTCGAGCTCAACAAGCCGAAGTCGGACAGCAAGCGCTTCGGCCAGTTCTACCTGACCGTCCACGGCCACACGAACGGCAAGACGTGGGCCGACCGGTGGATCCCCGGATTCATGTACAAGAAGGGCGCCAACAACACCTGGAGCAAGCTGGCGAGCAACCTGCGCCGCCACGTCTGGTGACCACCTCGTAGAAGGCAAGGGGCGGCACGCGCGGTCACGCGCATGCCGCCCCTTGCACGTGTCGGGCCGCGCCGGCGGACAACCGTGATCTAGTCGGGCCGACAGCTCCTGGTAGCGATCGAGAAGGGTGGTGGTCCGGGCCGTGCCCACCAACGGCGCCTGGCGGATCCGACGCGCCGAACCGGACGAGGCCGGCGGGCTCGAAGGGCTCCAGCAGCGCTCGTCCGCGCACTGGGGCTATCCACCGGGCTACTTCGACTGGGCGGGTGACGCCCTGGCGATCCCGGACGCCTACGTCCGGAACAACCCGGTCTTCGTCCTGGAGGAGGACGGCAAGAGCCTTGGCTTCTACGCTTTCACCGAGTTCACCGAGCAGGAAGGCGACCTGCTCCTGGACAAGCTCTTCGTCGACGCCGATGAGATCGGCAAGGGCTACGGCAGGCATCTCTGGCAGCATGCGATCCGGACGGCGCACGAGCTCGGGCGGTCCGAGTTCATCATTGCCTCGGACCCGAACGCCGCTCCGTTCTACGCAGCCATGGGCGCCGTGCAGTATGCGACGAAACCGACCGCCGAGCCGACCTGGACCCTGCACCTGTTCCGGTACACCCTCGCGAACTAGCGTTCGCCTGATGGAGTGCGCAGACCAGATGGTGATCCCGTGGAGTCGGAGGTAGCCGACGGGGTCGATGTCGGTGCCGTAGCCAGGGCCAGTGCGGATCTCGAAGTGGAGATGCGGGCTGCGGATCTGGCCGCCCACCTCGCCACCCGTCACAACCGCGACCACACACAGGCCCGAGCCGAGTACGAACTCCACCTGATGGCCGCGCGGCGCCCCGCGCTGCGCCCCGCCGCGATCGACGGAATGCTGCTGTCATGGACCAGACCCTCCAGATCCCCACGAAGCCCTGATCACCCTTACGGACCCCGTTTGGGAGAAGGCCGACCGGTCATACGCGATCTCGAAAGACGTTTCCGTCGAACGAGGAGTGATCAGCTGTGTCTGGTGAGCAGAAGACCGAGGCAAAGGGCGAGCAGGCCAAGGGCAAGCTCAAGGAGACCGTCGGCCGCCTCACGGGCAACGAGCAGATGACCTCGGAGGGCCGCGCGGAGCAGGCCAAGGGCGATGTCCGCGAGGCCAAGGAGAAGGTCAAGGACGCCTTCAAGCACTGACTCGTTCCTCCGCTCTCGGCAACCGCGACCACACACAGGCCCGAGCCGAGTACGAACTCCACCTGATGGCCGCGCGGCGCCCCGCGCTGCGCCCCGCCGCGATCGACGGAATGCTGCTAGCCCGCGAGCCAGTCCGGCCCACCAAGCCGGCTCGTTCCGATTTCAAGCGCCGCAGCACAAACCGCGCGCCGCTTCACCGCGGTGCGGGACAGCGACCCACCCAAGGAAGTGAACCTCGTGCGCATCGCCTTTCTCACCGCCCCTGAAGGAGTCGAGCAGGTCGAACTCACGGAACCCTGGAAGGCGGCCGAGCAAGCCGGATGGAACCCCCGACTGGTTTCGACGGAGCCCGGACGGATCCGTGCCTACAACCACCTCGACAAGGCGGACACCTTCCCGGTCGACCACGTCCTGGGAGGCGACACGTCCGACGGCTTCGATGCCCTGGTGCTGCCCGGTGGCGTCGCCAATCCCGACGCGCTCCGCATGGACGACCGGGCCGTGGCCTTCACCCGTCACTTCTTCGAGACGGGCAAGCCCGTAGCTGCGATCTGCCATGCGCCCTGGATCCTGGTGGAGGCCGATGTCGTCCGAGGCAGGACGCTGACCTCGTGGCCGAGCCTGGCCACCGACATCCGGAATGCGGGCGGCAACTGGGTCGACGAAGAGGTACGCATCTGCCGCTCGGAGCCCTCCACCCTGATCACCAGCAGGAAGCCCGACGACCTCGAGGCGTTCTGCGCCGCCTTCGTCAAGGAATTCGCAGCCGCGCAGAGCTGATTCCCCCTGCCCGGCGGGCGTCAGTGCGGGATGCGGCGCGCCGGGCGCGTGACGACCTCGTCGCGGAACTCCGCGATCCGGGACTGGACCTGGCGCAACAGGTGGGTGTCCTCGATGTGTTCCAGGTAGAGGCAGCGCGCCGCCAGGCCCGGTAGGTCGAAGGCGAAGCACAGCGACATCAGCGGGTTGACGAACAACTCGCTGTCGCGGGTGCGGGTGGTGAACCGGACGTCCCCGAAGTCGCCCCGGACGGCCGCGGCTATCGAGCCGTTCACGATGCTCGGACGGCCGGGGGTGTGGTCCTGGGCGTGCTGGACGGCGTCGAGGTAGAGCGCCCCCTCACGGGTGGCCCGTGGCACGGAGAACGCCCCGAGGTACGCCCCCTCGCGTTCCAGTGCCGCGATGTTCTCGAGCACGAGGGCATGGCTGACCCCGTGGTACGCGTCCACGCCGAAGCCGACGGACACCACGAGCCGCTCGGGTACGTCGTCCAGCCCGGCCAGGGCGGCGACGCTGGTCAGATCCTCCTCAGGGGTCCCGAGCCCGGCTTCGTCACCCCGCATGAGGATGTCGGTGCCGCCGTCGACGAGGACCACCGCATCGATGTCGTGGAGGTCGACCAGCGCCCGGTAGGCGGCGCGCAGCGGCTGAACTCCGGTCTGCGGGAAGGCGTAGACCGTGGAGGGATAGCGGTGCAGCCGCAGCCACTGCGCCAGCGTCCGCTCCGGGAAGTAGGCCTGATGCGGTGCGGAGTCGGGCGTGACGACGGCGAGGTCGGGGGCCGCCCAGTCTTCGGGCGGCAGCCCGGCCAGGGAGCTGAACGAGAGGTTGGCCAGGTGGACCTGCTTGCCCTGGTGCATCAGGGACAGGGCGATGGGGAGGCCGGAATAGATGTCGAAGCCCCCGCCCGCGCCGGCGACCAGGATGCGTTCGGCGTCGGCGAGGCGGGTGAACAGGGGGTTGGTGTGCAGGGCCGTCATGCTGATCATTGTGCGGTGCGAAGTGGCCGTGCGATCCCTATTTTCGGAGCGGGAACGGCCCCGTGACCTCGGGGCACCGATGTCACGGGGCGTCCATGGGCCGGAAGTTGTCCGGTGGCCGTCCGGATGGCTTGCGACTACCGGATGAGCGACCTGAGCGCCGCCGCGTCGTACGGCTTCAGCTCGTCGAAGCGGTTGCCGAGGACCTTCGCCGCCCACTGCGGGTCCTGGAGCAGCGCCCGGCCGACGGCGACCATGTCGAACTCGTCGCGTTCCATGCGGTCCAGGAGGTTGTCGATGTCGCCGAGCGCCGCTCCCTCGCCGATGAAGGCGCGGAGGAAGTCGCCGTCGAGGCCGACCGAGCCGACGGTGATGGTGGGCCGGCCGGTGAGCTTCTTGGTCCAGCCCGCCAGGTTCAGGTCCGAGCCCTCGAACTCCGGGAGCCAGTAGCGCCGGGTGGAGGCGTGGAACACGTCGACGCCCGCCGCCGCCAGCGGGGCCAGGATCGTCTCCAGCTCCTCCGGCGTCTGCGCGAGACTGGCGTCGTACGCCTCCTGCTTCCACTGGGAGTAGCGGAAGATCACCGGGAAGTCGGCCGGTACGCGTTCGCGGACCGCGGCCACGATCTCCGCGGCGAACTTCGTGCGGGCCACCGCGTCGCCGCCGTAGGCGTCGGTGCGGCGGTTGGTCCGCTCCCACAGGAACTGGTCGAGCAGGTACCCGTGAGCGCCGTGCAGTTCGACGCCGTCGAAGCCGATCCGCTCGGCCTGTGCGGCGGCCTCGGCGAACGCGCCGATGACGTCGTCGAGGTCGGCGAGGGTCATCGCCTTGCCGGTCCCCTCGGTGCCGTCGACGCGGATGCCGGAGGGGCCGACGGCGGGCGCCTCGGCGTACGGTGCCTCGCCCTGCTTGCGCACCATGCCTATGTGCCACAGCTGGGGCACGATCGTGCCGCCCGCCTCGTGCACGGCCGCGGCGACCTTCGCCCACCCCGCCAGCTGGTCCTCGCCGTGGAAGCGCGGCACCCGGTCGCTCTGCCCGGCGGAATCGTGACCGACGTAGGTGCCCTCGGTGACGATCAGGCCCACACCCGCGGCGGCCCGGCTGGCGTAGTACGCCTGCACGTCCTCGCCGGGCACGCCGCCGGGGGAGAACATCCGCGTCATCGGCGCCATCGCGATGCGGTTGGGGACGGTCAAGCCGTTCAGCTTGACAGGCCGGGACAGGATCTCGGCCGCGCGGGAGGCGGTGGACGTGGTGACGGACATGCGGGTCCTCCGGATTGAGGCTGTGGCTCGTCGGGTGACAACGAGGAGTGCATACTACACACGATATGTATCATGCATATTGCGGGGGGCAGGGGGTCTCCGGACCCCGGGTTCACGGGTCCGCGATAATGGAACGCCGGTAGGAGCGGGAGGCGAAGTGCTGGAGAAACTGGAGCGGGAGCTGATGCTGCTCTCGCGGCACCAGGTGCTGGCCCGGCGCGAGCGCGACCCCGAACGCCTGGAGCGGTCGGCGTACCTGCTGCTCAGCCGGATCGACACCCAAGGCCCCATGTCCATCGGGCAGTTGGCGGAGGCCTTCGGGCTCGACACCTCGACCGTGAACCGTCAGACGGCCGCGCTGCTGCGCTGCGGACTGGCCGAGCGCGTCGCGGACCCGGACGGAGGCATGGCCCGCAAGCTGTGCATCACCGTCGAAGGCGGGCGCCGGCTCGCCGAAGACCGTGAGGTCAACCAGTCCTGCCTGGCCCGGGTCGTCGCAGGCTGGTCGCCTGAGGAGGTCCGGGAGCTGGAGGACGTCCTGGTCCGGCTCAACCGCAGCGCCGAGGCGCTCGAAGGACGCTACTGGCCGCGCACGGAGGAATACGACACCGGCGCCGCATGTCACCCGCCGGTCCCGGTTCCTGCTCCGCAGGCACCCGCCACTCCGGCACCGTAAGAACGCCCGCGGCCCGCCTCGTATCGCTTTCGGCGGATCACCGGACACACAGGGCCGGGTGCGGGCAGGCTGGCAGGAGCGGGCCGGCAACTGCACGGCCGGCCGAGGCTGGAGGGGGTGTCCGCAGTGGACGCGGTGCTGAAGGAGCTCGGGTCGGCGCACGAGGGAACCATCGGGGTGCTGCTGGCCGATGGCAGCGAGCCGGGCCCCGTGTACTTCGACGTGGGCAGCGGGCCCGACATCCCCTCCTCGACGGCCTGGCACGCCTACGACGGCCGACGCGGCCGGCCGAGGGCGGCTGCGCTGCGGGGAGCGTGCTCGTGCGGCTGGCGGGGCATGGCCACGTACACGCTGGACTGGACGCGCCTCAAGGACCGCCCGCTGTGGGAGGCCGGCATCGACCTCTCCGGACCGCTCGCAGACATAGGCGCCCACCTGAGCGTGGTCCGGGACAAGGCAGTGCCCCTGCCCGCACCGCTCACCGCCGTTCTGACCGACCTGGCGGCACAACTCTCCCAGGCCGCGGTACAGAGTCCGCTCGTGGCGCTGAAGGCCTTGGCGGACCTGAGGCACGTGATCGCCGGCGTCGGCCAGGACGCGGCCCGCGCCGTGGCCTTCGGACAGCTCTCCTGGGAGGAGGTGGCGGCGGCACTCGGCACGACCGAGAAGGCCGCCCGCCAGTACGTGACGAGCTACCTGCGGTCCTGAACCCGCCCTGACGGAGCCCGCTGAGGAGGCCGGCGCCCAGCCGACCGGGCCGGTCGCCGCCACCCTGACCCGCAGAACGACGCCGGTCAGGAGCGCGCCGCCAGGCGAAAGCCGGGCATACGGGCCCTTGCGGCCGGGTGCCCCCGCGCTATGCGGGGTGAAGGACGCAATCGATACGGGCCAGGCTTTCCCGCAGTTCGCGAGCCCCCCGGGCGAGGCCCGTGTCAGGATCCCGCGCCAGCTCCTCGCAGAGCCGCATCGCATCGTCGCGGTCGCCGGCGTAGATGGCGAATGCATCAAGGACCGCGGTGTGGATCCAATCCCCATGGTTCGCGTCGGCGACTGCCAGCGCGGACGCGACCACCATCAGTCCGGCCCTGTCCTGCCGTCGCAGCAAGGCTTCTGCGGTCACCCGTGTGATGAAGGTGTCTCCGCGGTCGAGCACCAGCTCCAGCAGCGGCCCGACAGCCTCCTCCATCTCGGCGAAGCAGGCCAGCCCGCGACCGGCGTCCGCCCGGTCCCCGGAATCGGTGCTCCGCCCGAGCTCGGCCAGCGCCACGACAGCCGCACGCCTCAGGGCACTGTTCACCGGCTTCCCCACCCCTCCCGCGTGAATTTCGGCCAAGGTAGCACCACGGGCCCCGGGGCCGACCTGGGCCTCCACGGAGACTGCCCACCACCCGGTCGGAGACGGCAACCCGGCTCACGGGAACGGTCTCCAACCGGCGCCGTACGGGCCTGACCGGATGCGGGTACGCGTAGCGCCCGCGGGTACGCGAAGCGCCCGCCTCCGGTATCGGGGCGGGCGCTCGGGTGTGGGCGGGACGTCCGGGGAGGAGTCCGGTCGCCCCGCTCACGCGTATCGCGTGGCGGGAAGGCCGTGAGGCTGCGCCGGGTGCGTCAGGGTCAGGCGTTGACGCAGGTGTTGCCGAAGGCCGGGTTGAGCAGGCCGATGACGTTGACGGTGTTGCCGCAGACGTTGACCGGGATGTGGACCGGAACCTGGATCAGGTTGCCCGAGAGGACACCCGGGGAGCCCGCGGCCACGCCGTGGGCTCCGGCGTCGGCGGCGGCGACGCCGGCGGCGCCGTGGGTTCTGCCCGGGGGGCAGAACGCGGGCCCTGTCCCCGGGCGGAGGTGCACGCCTCGCCGGGGGACATTGCCGTGTCCTGTGCAACGCGCGCCCCATCCCCGGGACACGGTTTCTCCCCCGGGTGGTGGAATCACCGCGACCGAAAGCGCACCGCGGGGCCTGGCGGTCGTGCCCGGCAGCCGCCGTCAGGTCCGCCGCCGCACCGGGCGCCGGTCACAGGAACCGGCGGATGGGGGCGACGGCGAGCTCGCGCAGCCGTTGCGCCGCGGAGCGCCGTTTCCACCGAGCCGGCTCCATCAGCTCGCTGAGCTGGACGTCCTCGTCGAAGTGACGGTCCAGGGTCGCGGTGAACTCCTCGTCCAGGACCGCGAGCATGATCTCTTCGTCGTGGTCCAGGGAGCGGCGGTTGAAATTGGTGGAGCCGATGAGTGCCGCGATCCCGTCGACGGTGATGACCTTGGCGTGCATCATCGTCGGCTGGTACTCGAATATCTTCACTCCGCAGGCCTGGAGGTCCGCGTAGTAGTTCTGGCCGGCCAGTTGGCAGACCCGCTTGTCGGTGTAGGGGCCGGGCAGGAGGATCTCGACTTCGACGTCCCGGCGAGCTGCTGCGCACAGCAGCTCGATGAAATGGGCGTCCGGGGCGAAGTAGGCGGTGGACAAACGGAACCGCTGCTGGGCGGATTCGATGGCAACCCGGATCAGAGTCTGCATGTCCTGCCAGCCGATGCTGGCCGATCCCCGGACCACCTGCACCACTGCCTGGCCCTGCGGAGTGTGGCTGGTGAAGCGGTCCCGGTCGTCGAAGAGGGTGTCGTGGCACTCGGCCCAATTCTGTGCGAAGGCGGCGGCAACGCCGTCCACGGCGGGGCCGCGCAGCCGGACGTGGGTGTCGCGCCACTCGCTCTCGTTGCGGGCGTTGCCGCACCACTCCTCGGCGATGCCGACTCCGCCGGTGAACGCCGTCTGTTCGTCGACGACGAGCACCTTGCGGTGGCAGCGGTGGTTCTGCTTCAGCGGGGAGAGGTAGAGGGGTTTGCGGAACCACGCCACCTCGGCCCCGGCGTCCTTCATGAGGTCCAGCAGGTCCTGCTCGATGAGGCGGCTGCCGAAGCCGTCCAGCAACAGCCGTACCCGGAGGCCCGCGCGGGCCCGGTCTGCCAGTGCCTGCGCGAACTGGCGGGCTATCTCGCCGCGCCAGTACACGAACGTCATCATGTCGACGGTGTGTTCGGCGCTGCGGATGCTGTCCAGCATCGCCGCGAAGATCTCGTCCCCGTTGCGCAGGGGGAGCAGCGCGTTCCCTTCGGTGGCGGCGATGCCGATCAGCCGCTCGAGGCGCCGTCGCATCCTCTCCTTGCGCTCGGCCACCGGCAGCATCGGGGCTACGCCGGCCGTCCCGCCGAGCAGGCTCGACCCACTGGTCTCCATCGTCATGACTCCACCTGACCGGTCGGGGAAGGTGCCCCCGCACGTCCGGCAACCGTCGGGGCGAGCCGACTGTACACAGCCGCGGACCGGGAATGTGCATGGGCCTCACTTCCTCCCGCCGGCGCCGGGCATTGCTCGCGGGCTGTCGAATATCTGTCACCGCGATGCAAGGATTTGGCGGCCCATGCGGAGAGGGTTTTTGGTGCGGCGGTCAGGGCAAATTGTTCTGCGTATGAATCGCTACGGCGTGCTATTGTTGATCTCCGTTGCAGTCGTGGTTCCCGGAACTTCGAGGGTCTCCAGCAGCCCTGTTGGGGTGGCAGTGAATTCGGACGGAATGTGGTCCGAATATTCACCTCATGTGGGTCAGGTTCTCTTTCGAATCCCATGTGGTCCGTTGTTCTGATTCCCTGCCGCACTTTTCCGATGCGGAAGTTTCCTGGCGCGTTCGGTGTCGAGGAAGGCCCGGCTGGCGCTTCAAGTCAATGACAGGATGACGGATGGATATCCTCCGCAGGAACAACGTGAAGGTCAGCGGAGCAGCCGGCAGCCCCGTGCTGATGCTGGCGCACGGGTTCGGCTGTGACCAGAACATGTGGGCCCTGGTGGCCCCGGCGCTGGCCGAGGAATTCCAGGTCGTGCTGTTCGACTACGTCGGATCGGGCGGCTCCGACGCGACTGCCTGGAGCGCCGATCGATACGCGTCGCTGGACGGATATGCCCGCGACGTGGTCGAGGTGTGCGAAGCCATGGACCTGAGGGACGTGGCTTTCGTCGGGCATTCCGTCAGCGCGATGATCGGGGTCCACGCGGCGGCCATGGCCCCTGAACGGTTCGCCTCCCTGGTCATGGTCGGTCCTTCCCCCTGCTACATCGACGACGGCGCCTACCGCGGCGGCTTCAGCGCCGAGGACATCGACGAACTGCTGGAGGCGCTCGAATCGAACTACCTCGGGTGGTCGGCCGCCATGGCGCCGGTGATCATGGCCAATCCTGAGCGTCCGGAACTGGGGGAGGAGCTGGCCAACAGCTTCTGCGCCACCGATCCCGCCATCGCCCGCGTCTTCGCCCGCACCACGTTCCTCTCCGACAGCCGCGACGACCTGGAGTCCGTGAGCGTGCCGACGCTGGTACTGGAATGCTCCCAGGACGTGATCGCGCCGCGCGGGGTCGGCAGCTACGTCCACGCGGCCGTTCCCGGGAGTCGCCTGGTCACCTTGGACGCAACGGGCCACTGCCCCCAGCTGAGTGCTCCCGAGGCCACCACGTCAGCCATCCGCGCGTTCCTGCGGGGGCTGCGGTGACGGGCCGCAGTGCCCGGAACTCCGAGCGGCCCGAAGACGAAGGGCCGGCCACCGACGCGGTGTTCTCCGCCATGCTGGAGGACACCGCCGAGGAACTCTACGAGTCGGCGCCCTGCGGCTACTTGTCCACCCTGATGGACGGCACGGTCGCCAGGATCAACGGAACGCTCCTGGGCTGGCTCGGCCTCACGCGCGAGGAAGTCGTGGGCCGCAAACGCTTCACCGAACTCCTCACGATCGGCGGCAAGCTCTACCACGAGACGCACTTCGCGCCGCTCCTGCGTATGCAGGGAAAGATCAGCGAGATAGCGCTGGAACTCAAGGCCGCGGACGGGGAGCGCCTCCCGGTCCTCGTCACCTCCAGGGTGAAGACGAGCGGCGACGGCGAGCCGATGCTGATCCGCACCACCGTCTTCGACGCCCGCCAGCGGCGCGCCTACGAAGGCGAACTGCTCCGCGAGCGCCAGGTGGCCGAGGAAGCCCGCCGGCAGGCCGACGGCGACCGCGAGCGGCTGCGCGAAGCACTCGCGGTGCTCCAGCAGAGCCTGCTGCCCGCCGCCCTGCCCGCGGTACCCGGAATGGAGGCGGCCTCCTCCTACCACACCGCCTCCGTCGACCGGCTCGGCGGAGACTTCTACGACCTGTTCCCCCTGGACGGCAAGCGGTGGGCGTTCTTCCTCGGTGACGTCTGCGGCAAAGGGCCCCAAGCCGCCGCCGTCACCTCCCTGACCCGCTACACCCTGCGCGCCGCCGCCCTCCACGACTGCGACCCCGTGGCGGCGCTCACCACCTTGAACACCGTGCTGCACGAGCGGTTCACCGGCGTGGACCCGCGCTACTGCACCGCGATCTTCGGTGTCCTGGAACCCGACACCACCGCCGGAACGGTCGCCGTGCACCTGGCGTCCGGCGGCCATCCCGCGGCACTCGTCGTACGTGCCGACGGCCGGGCCGACTATCTCCCCACGCCCGGCGGCTTCCTCGTCGGGATCCTGCCCGATCCCCACTTCACCTCGGCCGAGACCACGCTCGGCCCCGGCGACTGCCTCCTCCTCTACACCGACGGCCTCACCGAGGCACGCGTCGGCGCGAACCGCGAGCTCTACGGCGAAGACGCCCTGCGCACCTTCGTCGCAGGTCTCACCCGTGCCGGGGCGCCTGAGCTGATCACCGCTCTCACCGGTCTCCTGGAAGGCTTCGGCGCGGGCCTGGACGACGACACGGCGCTGCTCGCCCTCGGAGTGCCGAACCCACCCCCGTCCTCATCACCGCCCGCAACCACGCCGTAGTCGCACCGGCCCGTACGTACAGGGCGCAATCCGGGGTAGGCGCCACAGGGACACATCGGGCGCCGACGCGGCTCCACGGTGCCGAGCCGGCACCCCCACGTACGGAAAGTGACTTCTGATCATGAACTCCTTGCAGACCGTACGTCCCCCGCCCGGACCGGCGGAGCCGGGCAGCGACTTCGCCCGGCTCTCGAAGAAGGTCCAGGCCGCAGGCCTCATGCGGAGGCGCCCCGGCTACTACACCTTCCGCATCGCTGCCGTCACGGCCCTCTACGTCGTCGGCTGGACGGCCTTCGTGCTGATCGGCGACACCTGGTGGACGCTCCTGGCCGCCGGATTCCTCGCCGTCGTGTTCGGGCAGGTGGCCCTCCTCGCGCACGACATCGCGCACCGTCAGGTTTTCCGCCTCCGCAGGTCCAGCGAACTGGCCGGGCGCATCGCCGGGAATCTCGGCATCGGCATGGGATACGGCTGGTGGCAGGACAAGCACAGCCGGCACCACGCCAACCCCAACCACGAGGACCTCGACCCCGACCTCGATCCGGACATCCTCGTCTGGACCCAGGACCAGGCCCGGGTCGCCACGGGACTGCCGCGGCTCCTGGGCCGGCGCCAAGCGCTCCTGTTCTTCCCCCTGCTCACGCTCGAAGGCTTCAACCTGCACGTGTCAGGAGTGCGGTCGCTGGCCGACCGTTCCCTCAAGAACCGGGCGTGGGAAGGCATCCTCCTCCTCACGCATTTCTCGGCCTACCTCGGTGCCCTGCTCCTCGTGCTGTCGCCTGGCAGGGCGATCGCGTTCCTCGTCGTCCACCAATGCCTCTTCGGCGTCTACCTCGGCTCGATCTTCGCCCCCAACCACAAAGGCATGCCGGTCCTGAGGGGCACCGACCGCCCGGACTTCCTGCGCCGCCAGGTGCTGACCTCCCGGGACGTGCGGGGCGGCCGCATCACCGACGTCGTGCTCGGCGGCCTGAACTACCAGATCGAGCACCACCTCTTCCCGAGCATGCCGAGCCCGCACCTGCGCCTGGCCCGGACCATCGTTCGCAGCCACTGCCGGGAGCTGGGCGTCAGCTACCTGGAGACCAGCCTGATCGGCTCGTACCGGCAGACCCTCGCCAGCCTCCACGAAGCAGGCGCCCCGATCCGGCTGAGTCGGCGCCGGGCCGAAGGCGCGTAGGCGAGCGCGGTGTTCGCCCGCGCCGGAGTGCCGACGCGCGGCTGACCAGCGTCGGTCCGGCCTCATGGGTGAGGCCGGGCGTGAGCGGGGCGCCCCATAGGCTGCTCCCATGTCTGACACGCTGAGTTCCAGAAGGACCGCCTCCGCGCTGCGGGCGGCCGCGCGGGTTTCCGCTGAGTTGCTGCTGGTCCTTGTGATGGCCGCCGTGGCGTTGTGGCTCCTGGGCCGGATGTGGCCGATTCTCTGGCCGCTGATAGTGGCTCTGTTCCTCACCACCCTGACGTGGCCCCTGGCCGCCTTTCTACGCCGGTGCGGGTGGCCCCCCGCCCTGGCCGCGGCATCGGTGACCGTGCTGTTCCTCGCCGTCGCCTCGGGCATCGTGGCACTGATCGCCGTCCCGGTGGCGTCACAGTCCGGCGAACTGGGCGACGGCGTGGTCAAAGGCATCCAGCAACTGCGCGGGTGGGCTGCCGGTCCGCCGCTGAACATCGGCGACGCTCAGATCACCGAGGCGTTCGACGCCGCAGTCGCCCGGGCCCAGAAGAGCGTCGGCAGTGCCGTATCCACCGTCGTCACCGGCGTGAGCACCGTCTTCAGCGGCCTGGTCACCGCCGTCCTGGCGCTCTTCCTGATGTTCTTCTTCCTCAAGGACGGTCCGCGGTTCCTGCCGTGGCTCACTCGGCAGCTCCCGGGCCGGTTCGCCACCGACGTCCCGGTGGTCGCCGGGCGCGCCTGGGACACGCTCGGTTCCTTCGTGCGCTCCCAGGCCTTCGTCGGTCTCCTGGACGCCGTCTTCATCGGCCTGGGCCTGTGGATCGTCGGTGTTCCCCTGGTGCTGCCGCTGGCGGTGCTGACCTTCGTCTCCGCGTTCGTGCCGATCGTGGGTGCGCTGTTCGCGGGCTTTGTCGCGGTGCTCATCGCGCTGGTCTCCAACGGTCTGACGGATGCGCTGATCGTGCTGGCGATCATCATCGTGGTGCAGCAGTTGGAGGGGAACGTGTTCCAGCCGATGATCCAAAGCCGCGGCCTCGGCCTCCATGCGGCGGTGATCCTGCTGGCGGTGACGCTGGGCGGCAGCCTGGCCGGAGTGGTCGGCAGCCTGCTGGCCGTACCGGTGGCCGCGCTGATTGCGGTGGTCTGGAACTATCTGCGCGAGCAGCTCATCGAGCCCTCGTCCGGCACGGAGACCGGCCAGTTGCCCACCGACGCCACCCCCGCATAGCGATCAGGACAGCCGGGGAGCCTGCGGCTGCGCCGCAGGCCCGGACGCCGGCGCAGGCGGCGCCGGCGTCCATGAGTGGCTGGTGTGTGCCTAGTCGAAGGAGCTGTTGTTCTTCTTCCCGTCTGCACGGGTGTTGGCGTTCCTGACCTCGCTGGTGGTCGGGTCGCTGTTGAGGTTCGAGTTCAGGGCCGAGATGTGGTCGAGGACGTCGAGGTTGTTGCCGGTGCCGTCCGTGATTCCGGCGTGTGCCGGTCCCGTGACGGCCAGGGCCGCGCCGACGAGAGCGAGGGCAGCGAGTGCGCGCTTGGTGTTGTGCATGATCCGTGAACGATCTCTGACCAGCCAGGTCACGAATGCCCCGGGAGCCGGACGGGAGTTGCGGGCGGCGACGGGCCCCGTGCCCGGCTTCGGCCCGGGCCGAGAACATCGCGGCGTCGGTCGACGCCGACCGGGCGAAGAATGAATTGAACGCGTTCAGCCGGGCTGGCAGACTGGACCCACGCCGCCGACCGGGCGGACGCGTTCGTTCTGCCGTGCCACGAGGGGGGCGGCCGTGCATCAGAAACGGTCGTACGGTCGGATTCTGCTGGTCTCGGCGCTGGTGGGCTGCCTGGAGGTCGCGCTCACCATCGTGGTGATCTTCCTGTACGTCCGGACACAGCCGCCGCCTGACACCCCGGTCGACCATGCCGCCCTGGCAGCAGGCCTGTTGAACTTCGGCATGCTCGTCAGCGTGATCGCCCTCCTGCTGTCCCTGGTCTTCGTGCTGCCGGCGGTGGCATTGGCCGACCTGCTCGGCCGCCGGATCGGTGGCCGCGAGGCGTGGTGGTGGGTGCCGTTGGTGGTTGCGGCCCTGGTGGCACCACCGATCGCGGCCTACGCGGCGTACAACGACAGCGTGGAGACACGGTCCGTGCTCGTCGTCTGGGCGGTGGCAACGGCCGCGCTCTCGGTCGGAGGGCTGGTGGCCAGGCCCCGGTACACGGGACTGGGCCGGCGAGTGGCGCTGTGGGGCACGGCCGTGGTGGCGGGGACGGGCCTGTTCGGCGCACTCGGGCTCACCGTCGGCCTCCTGCCCGCGTACGAGCCGCCGGAGATCGGTCCGGCGACCATGACCGGCACCTGGGTCGACCGCACGAGCGGGAGTCTGGTCTTCCTGCCGGACGGCCGGGTCACGGCCCTCGGAGTCGGCGAGCATGCCCCGGAGGACCACCCCAGCAGCCCGTCACGGCGGTGTTCTGGCTCCGGCACCTGGTCGTACGCATCCGGGCGGGATGCCCGGACCCAGCAAGTCCGCATCCGGGTCCCGGGGTGTCACTGGTCGGCATGGAGCGTCAGCGGCACCGACCGGGAGCCCTGGATCTACCAGCACGTCGGCCCTCCGGATGCCGGGAAGCGGTACCGGCTGCGGAAGGCCGCCGACGGTCCATGAAGCCGGAACGCCGCTTGCAAAACCGGGGGCGTCCAGCGGCGTCCGAAGCCTACGATCGACCGCTGGGGGTGGTGCACGATGTGGCCGTGGCACAGGAGGAGGGACCGGGCAACTGCCGAGACGGAGCCCGACGCCGTACGGTCACGCCCGCAGGCGCAGGCGCAGGAAGTCGACCCGTGGCAGGACTGGCTGAGCCGTTCGCCCGAGGCGCTCGCGGTCCGGCAGTGGTGGGCGGACGCGGCCGAGCAGAGCGTGCAGCTCGGCGAGGACGGATACCGCGAACGCTTGGGCGAACTGCTCTCGCGGCTGTCGCCCCGCGACTTCGCCGCGCTGGGCTTCGGCTGCACCCGCCGGATCGACCGCTCCTGCCGGGAGCCGCAGACCTGCTCACAGGACCCCGCCCCGCAGCCCGCAACTGACGGGCGGACGCGGCGCGAAGGCCCGGTGGCCGGTGCCTGCAACGGCTTCTGGGACTGTTCCAGCCGGTACGGGATCCGGGCCGCCTTCACCGCCGACGACCGCCACCTGGCGGTGACCGTCCACGGCAGCTGGTCCCAGGTGATGCTGTGGGTGGACGGGATCCGGGTGGAGACGCCGAACCCCCTCGAAGAAATCGGCTACTGGGTCGGCGACCGCTTCTACGTCACGGAGACGGCCGCCCCGGACGACCATCCCCTCCAGGGGCACGTCGGCATGGGGGCGATCGCGATCCTCTCGGTGGTGATCCGCGACGTCACCACCGCCACGACCCACATCATGGACCCCGAACCGCACGAGGACTGGTCCTGCCCGGTCGCGGTGCTCCGCGACGGACGGTGGCGCCTCTACCCGACCCTGGAGGCCCGCGACACCGACCGCCCCGACCGCACGCTCACCCTCCCGTCGTAGCCCGGTACGGGAGGGGGCGGCACGGGCACGCCCGCAGCGGTACCCGAGGGCTCGGCGAACTGGCCTGCAGGGGGAGGCGTGCGTAAGGTCGGCACGGGCCGCGGGCACCATGCTCCTGGTGGTGACCTGTTGGAGGGACACGTGGAAAAGGCTGAGCCCCTGGGGCGGTCGCACTCCGATGCCGGAGATCCGGGTCGGGTCGTGGACGCTCTGCGCGAGCGCGGGTTCGCCCGCTACGGTGCCGAGCAACTCGGCATCACCCCGGCCGACTCCGCCGCGCAGGACCTGGCCAGGATCCGGGAGGTCTCCGCGGACCTTCCGCCCGACCCGTACGCCCCGGGGACGAACCGGTTCCGCCGGTACTCCCATGCCGTGTACCTGCCGTGGAAGGACGAACTGTCCTGGATTCCCGGAACCCCTGACCCCCTGCACGGTACGGTCACCGACTTCTCCCAGGGCGAGGACGCGTACCCGCGCCCGCGGCGCGCGCTCCCCGACATCCCCGAGGCGCTGCGCGGCAACGCTCTGCTGCTGCGACTCCTGCGCTGGGACATCGAGCAGGTCCTGTCCCTGAAGGACCTGGGGCGACGGCCGCTGTGGGCCGGTGTCCACCTGATCAGGCTCGGCGTCGACCGTCCCGGCCAGGACGCCGTTTCTTCCCCCGACTGCCTGCACCAGGACGGGGGCTCGGCCCACACGTTCACCTTCGCCCACCTGATCAGCCGTACCAACGTCACCGGCGGGCGGAACGTCATCGCCACTCCGGCCAGCGCGGGCCTCCAGCCCGAGGACCTGTGGGCGGACATCCACGCCGACTTCACCCTCACCGAGCCACTGGACGGCTACGCCGTCCACGACCACAGGGTCAGCCATTACGTCGGCCCTGTCCGCGCGGGCTCCGAGCCAGGGCCGGGCGAACGGTCCATCCTCATCGTCGGCGTCGCCCCGTACGTCCCCCAGCTGTGACACGTACCGGCACCCGGGGCCGTGGCATGCGGAGCCCCGGTTCGGATGCTGCAATGAGCTGAGCAGGAGTGTGGCCGGCCGACCTGCGCCGTAGTGGGCAGTTCCCGGAGCGCAGCCGGGCCCGGCCGCGACCCGGGGGAATTCCTGCCCGCAGCGGACGTGCAGTACCGAGACGGACGGAAATCAGCCCATGACGGCTTCGGATCCGCATCCTTCGGGCCCCGGCGGGGGGACGCAGCCCGAGGAGGCAGACCGGCTGGGTGAACTGCTCCGCAGCCCCGGCTATCTCAAAGCGCTCGTGTTCTGCGCCCTCATCGGTGTGCCGGTGTCCCTCGTGGCCTTCTGGTTCCTGGTCGCACTCCACGAGTTCGAACACGTGATGTGGGACACCCTGCCCCAGGCACTGGGCTGGGATCTCCCGCCATGGTGGTGGCCACTGCCGCTGCTCCTGGTGGCCGGTACGGCCGTGGGGTTCCTCGTCCCCCGCGTGCCCGGCGGCGGCGGTCACGTCCCCGCCGGGGGTCTGCACATGGGCGGGGTCTCGCCCAGGGCCCTGCCGGGCGTGATCCTCGCCGCCGTACTCAGCCTGCCCCTCGGCGCCACCCTCGGCCCGGAGGCCCCGCTGATTGCCCTCGGCACAGGCCTGGCCCTGCTCTTCAGGAATCTGGCCCGAGCACCGGCCACAGCCCAGAGCACGGCGCTCCTGGGCGCGGCGGGTGCGGCCGCCGCCGTCGCGGTCATCTTCGGGAATCCGCTGATCGCGGCGGTGATGCTCATCGAAGTGGCTGGTGTGGGCGGCCCGCAGCTGTTCGCGGTCATGCTTCCGGCGCTCCTGTCGAGCGGGGTCGGTGCCCTGGTGTTCACCGGCTTCGGCCGCTGGACCGGGTTCACTGCCAACAGCCTTTCGGTGAGGATCGGCGTGAGCTCGCCGCGGCTCGACGCCGGCGACGTCCTCTGGTCGGTCCTCATCGCGGTGGCCCTCGGCCTCCTCATGCACGCGATCTTGCGCGGCGGCCGGGTGGCCGCCCGCTTCGTGGCCCAGCGGCCGGTCGTCCACACGGCTCTGTGCGCCGTGGCCGCCGGTGTCTGCGCCTGTGTGTACGCGCTCGTCACCGGCCGGTCGCCCGCGGACGTGGCGTCCTCCGGCCAGCAGACACTGAGCCGCCTGGCTGCGGATCCCCACGCCTGGGGAGTCGGAGCGCTGATCGCCGTCGTGCTCTGCCTGAGCGTCGCCTACACCCTGTGTCTGGGCAGTCTGCGCGGCGGCCCTGTGTTCCCGGCCCTCTTCCTCGGCGCTGCGGTGGGTGTGCTGCTCGCGCCCCTGCCCGGCCTGGGCGTCGTACCGGGCATGGCTGCGGGGATGGCGGCTTCGACGACCAGCGCCCTGCGCCTGCCGGTCAGCAGCATCGTGCTGGTCGTGCTGGTCCTCGGCAGCGTTTCCATGGTCCCCGTGGTGATCCTGGCGGCCGTCGTCGCCTTCGTGACGACGCAGCTCCTGCCGCCCGGGAAGCCCGTCCCGCCCATGGGCAGGCCGCTGGAACCGGCGGCCGGGCCCCCTGCGGCCCCCGGCTCGTCCGGGACGGCATGAGGCCGCTGCGGCACCCCTCGCGCGGCGCCGAAGTGCACGGTGCGCCGCGCGCGCCAACAGTGGAAGGACCGGACGCTGATCGGGCGGGCCGGACCAGCGGCGCGAAGGAGGCCGTACCGTGGGCCACCACACCGGGGGAGCCATGCGGGGGGAGCCGGACGCAACCCCGCCGGGCCGGGAGGATCCGGCAGCCCTCCGCCCGACGGAGCCCGTGACCGTGCTGATCGTGACGGGCGTGGCGGGATCGGGGAAGTCCACCGTGGCCGCGCTGCTCGCCGACCGGCTCGGCTGGGCGTACCAGGACGCCGACGACTTCCACACCGCGGCGAACCGCGCCAGGATGGCAGCAGGCCATCCCCTGACCGACGAGGACAGGAACCCCTGGCTGGCCGAGGTCGCCGCATGGATCGACCGGCGGATCGCAGCACCGGACCCCGCCGTCGTCGCATGCTCCGCACTCAAACGCTCCTACCGCGACCGACTGGCCGCCTCACGCCCCGGCGTACGGCTCGTGTACCTGCACGGCTCACCGGAACTCATCCGCTCCCGGCTGCTCGCGCGACACGATCACTTCTTTCCCGCGCTGCTGCTCGACAGCCAGTTCGCCGACCTCCAGGAACCCGGACCTGACGAGCACGCCTGGGTGGTGGACGCCGGCCGGCCCCCGGGGGCCGTGGTCTCGGCCGTCATCGCCCGCCTCGCCGCAGAAGCACCCGCACCCACCGGTAAGCAGTACATCCCCTCCGGCGAGCAGTGGCTGCTGCGCCACGGCGCCCAGACAGCGGTCGTCGTCGAACTCGGCGGCGCACTGCGCCTCTACGAGCTGGACGGACGGCCGCTGCTCGACGGATTCGCCCCCGACGAGCCGATCACCGGCGGACGGGGCCAGCTCCTGGTTCCCTGGCCGAACCGGGTGGCAGACGGCCGCTACCGCTTCCACGGCGAGGAACGGCAACTCCCGCTGACCGAGCCGGAGAACAACAACGCCATCCACGGACTGCTGCGCTGGGTGCCGTGGCGGCTGCTCGCCCGCAGGGAGGACGCCCTCACGGTGGGCACCACCCTCTTCCCGCAGCCCGGATACCCCCACCGGCTGGATGTCACCGCCGTCTACCGGCTCGGCGAGGACGGCCTCGAAACCACCGTCACCGCCACCAACACGGGGGACACGGCAGCCCCTTACGGCGTGGGCCAGCATCCCTACCTGACCGTCGGAACCGACCGGGTGGACACCGCTGTGCTGACCGTGCCGGCCCGCTCCTGCCTGCGTACCGACGAACGCGGCCTGCCGGCCGGGCAGGAGCCGGTCGCGGGAACGGCCCACGACTTCCGCACCGCCAGACCCATCGGCGGCCGGCGCCTGGACACCGCGTACACCGACCTCGACCGGGACGACGCCGGCTGCAGCGTGGTCCGGTTGGCTCACCCGTCGGGACGGCACGGCCTCGACGTGCGCCTCGCCGAAGGCGTCCGGTACGTGCAGATCTACACCGGGGACACCCTGGGGGAGCCCGGCCGACGCCGCCGCGGGGTCGCCGTCGAGCCGATGTCCTGCCCGGCCGACGCCTTCCGCAGCGGCACCGCGCTCACCGTCCTGGAACCGGGCGCACGGCACGTCCTGCGGTGGGGCCTGGCGCCCTGGGGCACCTGGTGAGCGCGGACAGCACGCCTGCGGCGCCAGGGCCCATGACCGCCGCCGCCTTCCGCGCGCTGTACGAGGAACTGCGCGAACTCAGCCCGCGATCCCCCGACGACCGGCGAGGCACACTCGGCCACCTGACACCCGAACGCGTGGTCGCCGCCGCCGCCGAGGTCCGCTCCGGAGTCACCGTCTCGCTCGCCGCACCCATCGAGACGGTGCCCGGCCCGGACAACCCCGACCCGGCCCACCACCGGATGACCGGCCCCGCAGCCGGCGAGAACACCGCCGAGGGCCTGCATTTCGCGCGGGACCGCTACGCCATGAACATCCACGGCGACGCCGACAGCCACCTCGACGCCCTGTGCCACGTACTCTTCGACGGCGAGCTCTACAACGGCGTACCGGCGAGCAGCGTGACACCCGACGGCGCCCGCGCCCTGTCCGTCGAAGCCGTCCACGACGGCATCGTCGGCCGCGGTGTACTCCTGGATGTGCCACGCCTGAAGGGCCTGCCGTGGCTGGAGCCCGGCACCCACGTCAGCGCCGCCGACCTCGTTGCCGCAGAGACGGCCCAAGGAGTCCGGGTCAGGCCGGGGGACATGCTCCTCGTACGGGTGGGGCACCGCCCACGGCGCGAGCGGCTCGGGCCGTGGGACGCGGCTCGGGCCCGCGCCGGCCTGCACCCCACAGCCGTACGGTTCCTGGCCGAGCGGCAGGTGGCCCTGCTGGGCGGGGACGGCAACAACGACACCGCCCCCAGCGCAGTGGCCGGCATCGGCTTCCCCGTCCACGTGCTGACGATGCACGCCATGGGGCTGCCCCTCATGGACTATCTGCAGTTCGAGGAGCTGACCCGGGCCTGCGCCCGCGCAGGTCGGTGGTCCTTCCTGTGCACGGTGGCACCGCTCCGGCTCCCGTCCGCCACCGGCTCACCGGTGAACCCCATCGCCGTCCTGTGACGGCCGTCAACCGGGGCCGCCCCGGTCGCCGCCCTGAGGAAGGAGGGATACGTTCGAAGAGGCGGGACGGCTGCCGCGACCCGGGGGCGCGCAGCAAGAGCGAGAGCCCGGCCGCAAGGGCGCGGCCCACGAGCGCAAGGACGGTGGTCGCCGTGGGCGACTTTCCGCACTACGACGTCGTCATCATCGGTTCCGGAGCGGGCGGCGGCACACTCGCCCACCGGCTCGCCCCGTCCGGCAAGCGGGTCCTCATCCTCGAACGCGGCGGCTACCTCCCCCGCGAGCGGGACAACTGGGACTCCACCGCCGTGTTCGTGAAGGGCAAGTACCGGGCCCCGGAGTTCTGGCTGGACCGGCACGGCAACGCATTCCCTCCCGAGGTCAACTACTACGTCGGCGGGAACACCAAGTTCTACGGCGCGGCCCTGTTCCGGCTGCGGCCCGAGGACTTCGGCGAACTCCGCCACCACGACGGCCTCTCCCCGGCCTGGCCCATCCGTTACGAGGACCTGGAGCCCTACTACACCCAGGCCGAACACCTCTACAAGGTGCACGGCCACCACGGTGAAGACCCGTGGGAGGGGGCGTACAGCGCGCAGTACGCCCACCCGCCGGTCGCACACGAGCCCCGGATCCAACAGCTCAGCGACGACTTGGCCAAGCGGGGCCTGCACCCCTTCCACCTGCCCATCGGCGTCGACCTGATCCAGGACGAGCACGGGAGGGCGACCAGCTCCAGCGTCTGCATCCGCTGCGACCGCGTGGACGGCTTCCCCTGCCTGGTGCGCGGCAAATCGGATGCCCAGGTGATCTGCGTGGAACCGGCCCTGCAGTACCCGAACGTCGAAATGATCACCGACGCCCATGTGGTCAGGCTGGAGACCGACCCCACCGGACGCAGCGTCAGCAAGATCCTGACCCGCAGCGAGGACGGGACCCTGACCGCCTACAGCGCCGACATCGTGGTCGTGGCCTGCGGAGCGGTCAATTCTGCGGCCCTCCTCCTGACCTCGGCCAACGACCGCCACCCCCGCGGCCTGGCGAACAGCTCCGATGTGGTCGGACGCCATTACATGCGCCACAACAACCTCGCGTTGATGGCCGTCTCGAAGGAACCCAACGACACCAGGTTCCAGAAGACCCTGGCCCTGCACGACTGGTACCTCGGAGCCGACGACTGGGACTACCCCCTGGGCGGCATCCAGATGCTCGGCAAGTCCGACGCCGAGCAGATCCACGGTGAAGCGCCGCGCTGGGCGGGCGCGGTGACCCCCGACATGCCCTTCGCCGTCCTCGCCCACCACGCGGTCGACTTCTGGCTCTGCGGCGAAGACCTTCCCCTGCCCGACAACCGTGTCACCGTCGACAGCGAGGGCACCATCCACCTCGCACTCGACGAGAACAACAACACCGGCGGGCTCAAGCGGCTGCGGCACAAGCTCCAGGGCATGCTCGGCCACCTGGGCATGCACGAGCACCAGCTCCTGTCGCACAGCATCTACCTGCACAAGGGCATGCCCATCGGAGCCACGGCACACCAGGCCGGCACGGTCCGGTTCGGCGACGACCCGGCAACCTCCGCCCTGGACGTGAACTGCAAGGCACACGACCTGGACAACCTGTACGTGGTGGACACGAGCTTCTTCCCGAGCATCGGCGCGGTCAACCCGTCCCTCACCGCGATGGCCAACGCCCTCCGGGTGGGCGACCACCTCGTGGAGCGGCTCGGCTGACCCGCGTGCTGCTCCGTCCGGGCGTTGCTGTTCCGCCGTGTGGCCCAAGGGCGCCGCGGGCGGGCCGCCGATCGCCGCCGAGAGTGCTTCCGTGACGTCCGGACCCTGTCGGGCCGCGGTCCGGCGGACCGGATCGGGCAGTCGAGGAGGCAGTCGACCGTGATTTCCACCGAGGGCGCACCGCAGGGAGTGATCCCCGCCAGCCTGCTCAAGGGCCAGAAGGCACTGGTCACCGGTGCCAACAGCGGAATCGGCAAGGCCACGGCCATCGGCCTCGGCCGGGCCGGCGCCGATGTGGTCGTGAACTATGTGAGCGGCGCGGACGCCGCGCAGGAGGTGGTCGAGGAGATCGCCTCGTTCGGCGTGCGCGCCGCCGCGTACGAGGCGGACGTGTCCCAGGAGGACCAGGTCGTGGCGATGATGGACCGGATGGTCCAGGAGTTCGGCACGATCGACATCCTCGTGGCCAACGCCGGTCTCCAGCGCGACGCGGCGTTCGAGGACATGACGCTCGCCCAGTGGCAGAAGGTACTGGACGTCAACCTCACGGGTCAGTTCCTCTGCGCGCGCGAGGCAACGAAGGAGTTCCTGCGGCGCGGCGTCGTCCCGGAGGTGTCCCGCGCGGCCGGAAAGATCATTTGCATGAGTTCCGTCCACCAGATCATTCCCTGGGCGGGGCACGCGAACTACGCCTCCTCCAAGGGAGGCGTGCAGATGCTGATGGCGACCCTGGCCCAGGAACTCGCACCCAAGAAGATCCGCGTGAACGCGATCGCTCCGGGAGCCATCAAGACACCGATCAACCAGAGCGCCTGGGAGACCCCGGAAGCGCGGAAGGACCTGCTCAGGCTCATCCCCTACGAGCGCATCGGCGAGCCCGAGGACATTGCCCACGCAGCCGTCGCGCTGGCCTCCGACCTCATGGACTACGTCGTGGGCACGACGCTCTACGTGGACGGCGGAATGACCCTCTTCCCCGGGTTCGCCACCGGCGGCTGAGCCCTGTCCGACGTCATCTCGAGCGACAAAGGAACGTATGGACACCGCGGTCCATCTGCTGGCAGCAGACGCACCCTCCCAACTGCTCCCGGCCAGGGAACTCATGGCGTTCACCCTCGCCTCCCACATCATCCTGGTGCCGATGGGAGTGGCGCTGCCGCTCATCACCCTCGTGATGCACTACCTCGGCCTGCGCCGCAACGATGCCACGGCCCTGCTGCTCGCACGGCGCTGGTCGGCCGTGATGGCCGTGCAGTTCGCCATCGGGGTCGTCACCGGCACCGTGCTCTCGTTCGAATTCGGCCTGCTGTGGCCGGGGCTGATGGGCCGATGGGGCGACGTCTTCGGCATCGGCTTCGGCATCGAGGCATGGGCGTTCTTCCTCGAAGCGGTACTCATCGCCATCTACCTCTACGGCTGGCGCCGACTCAAGCCGCGCACCCACTTCCTCCTCGGCTTGCCCCTGCCGGCCGTCGCACTGCTCGGGACGTTCGGCATCCTGGCCGCCAACTCGTGGATGAACACCCCCCGCGGGTTCACGCTCGACGCGCAGGGCAACCCGGTCGACGTGAACGTCTGGAAGGCCCTCTTCACCCCGATGCTCGGGCCCCAGTACTGGCACTTCGTGGTGGCGATGCTGATGACCGCGGGCTTCGTCGTGGCCGGCGTCTACGCCGTCGGATGGCTGCGCGGCCGCCGGGACCGCTACCACCGGCTCGGCTTCACGGTCCCCTTCACCCTCGCCGCCGTGGCCACCCCCGTGCAGCTCGTGCTCGGCGACTCGATCGCCCGGTCGGTCTTCCAGAAGCAGCCGGTGAAGTTCGCGGCCATCGAGATCGTCTGGGAGACCGACAGCCACGTCCCGGAGTACCTGTTCGGCCGGCTCCACCCGGACGGATCGGTGTCCGGCGGCATCAAGATCCCCCAGCTCGACTCCATCCTGGCCGGGTTCAGCCCGGACACCGTGGTGACGGGACTGTCCTCCGTGCCCGCGAGCGACCGGCCCAACGCCACGCAGGCCACGATCGCCCACTGGGCCTTCGACATCATGGTCGGCATCGGGAGCGTACTGATCCTGCTCGTCCTGTGGTACGGCGTCGTCTGGCTGCGCCACCGGCGGCTGCCCCGCTCCCCATGGTTCTACCGCAGCGCCGCATGCGCCGGCGTCGGCTCCGTCATCGCCGTGGAGTGCGGCTGGATCACCACCGAGGTGAGCCGCCAGCCGTGGATCGTCTACCAGAACATGCGCGTCGCCGAGGCCGTGACGTCGACGCGCTCCAGCACGCTGTGGATCATGTTCGCCCTGGTGATCGTCGTGTACGTCTGCGTCTTCGGGGCGTTCCTCATGGTCCTGCTGAGGATGCGTGACCGCTGGCGCGAGACCGACGGCTCGGCGGCCGAAGGGCCGGGCGAGGCACCGGAGGCCGTCACGCCTTACGGCCCGCGCCCGCCCGTACCGGCCGGCGACCCCCGCCCCCCGCACGACGGCGGGCCCTCCTCGACCGGGACCGGTGGCACCTGATGGCCGGCCTCATCGCCTTCGTACTGCTCCTGGCCGTGGCCGCCTACGCCTGCGCCGGCGGAACCGACTACGGGGCGGGCTTCTGGGACCTGACCGCCGGCGGAGCCGAGCGCGGCAGACGCCCCAGATGGCTGATCGACCACGCCATGGCCCCCGTCTGGGAGGTCAACAACGTCTGGCTGATCTTCGTCCTCATCCTGATGTGGACCGGATTCCCCGTGCTGTTCCAGACGGTGTTCACCGCGCTGTGGCTCCCGCTCGCCCTGGCCACCCTCGGCATGGTCCTGCGCGGTGCGGGCTTCGCCCTGCGCAAACCCAGCCGCCGGCTGGCCCGACGCCGCCTGTACGGCGCCGTGTTCGCCATCGCCTCCCTGCTCACCCCGTTCTTCCTCGGGGCGGCCGTCGGAGCGATCGCCTCGGGCAGGATCGCACCCGGCACCCAGGCGTCGGCCGACGCCTGGGCCGGTGCCGCCCCGCTCACGTTCGGGCTCCTCACCGTCGCCACGACCGCACTGCTGGGCGCCGTGTTCCTGACCGCCGACGCCGTCCGCTTCGATGCACCCGACCTCGTCGGATACTTCCGGCTCCGATCCCTCGCCGCTCTCCTCGCCGTGGCCCTGACGGCAGCAGGCGTACTCCTCGTCGCCCGCGGAGAAGCACCCCATGTCTGGCACGGACTCACCCACGGCGCGGGCCTCGCCCTCGCCGTCGTCTGCGGGGTGCTCTTCGCCGCCACAGCACTGCTCGTCCTGCGGGGAAGAGCACACTGGGCCCGCTTCACGTGTGCGGGCACGGTCGGCGCGGCGGTCCTTGCCTGGGGACTCGCCCAGCGCCCGTACCTCATCCCCACGTCCCTGACCCTCGAACAAGCCGCAGGAGACCCCCAGACCCTGGTGTGGCTGGCGGTGGTCAGCCTCGTCGCCCTGCTCCTCGTCGCACCGGCCGTCTTCCTCCTCTACTGGCTGGACACCCACGGCGAGCTGGAACCCCTCACCGACTCCGACCTGCGGCACACCGGTCCCACGCCCCCCGACCCGGCTGACACCCCCTAGGCCGACCTAGCGGGCCGCCCGCCGCCCCGGCGCCGGCCCCACGGCCCCGCCCGTCACCCCGACGAGCCACCCACCGCGCCCACCGGGCGAGGAAGGACACGGAACAGTTGTGAGCGAGGACGACATCCTCCTGGGCATCGCCCTGATCGTTGCCCTGGCAACCATCTGTCAGATCCTCGCCGGCAAGCTCCGCGTCCCCGCGCTGATCCTCCTCCTGCCGGTCGGCTTCGCGGCGGGGGCCCTCACCGACATCATCCATCCCGACCAGCTGATCGGGGAGGAATTCTCCGCCCTGGTCTCCCTGTCCGTGGCGGTGATCCTCTACGACGCCGGACTCGGCCTGGACCTGCGCAACCTCACCGGCGACACCCGAGCCATCGTGGGCAGACTGCTGCTCTTCGGCGTGGCCTTCACCTTCCTGGCCGTCTGCGCCATCGGCCCGGCCCTGTTCAGCATGTCGCTCAGGGTCGCCGCGATGGTGGGCATGATCCTCGTCGTCTCCGGGCCCACGGTCGTGGGGCCCCTGCTCCAGTACGTACGGCCCACGGACAAGGTCAGGCGCCTGCTGATCTGGGAAGGAACGCTGACCGACCCGATCGGCGCCATCCTCGGTGCACTCGTCTTCCACGCCATCGCCACCACCCACCAGATCGACATCGGCCGCGGCTACCAGCTGGGCCAGTTCATCATCAGCCTGGCGGTCGGCCTCGCCGGCGGAGCCGTCGGAGTCGCTCTCCTGTGGCTGACCCTGCACGTGCTGCGGCTCGGCGAGGCACTCGGAACGCTCGCCCAACTCGCCACGGTCATCGCCGTCTCCGCCGTGTGCGACATCGTCCGCGACGACACCGGACTCATCGCAGCCATCGTCACCGGTATGGCTGCCGCCAACATCCGGGGCTTCGACATGCCCGCGCGCAGGCCCTTCTTCGAGACGCTGGTCCAACTGATCATCGGACTGCTGTTCATCTCCATCTCCTCCAGCGTCGCACCGGCCTCACTGACTCCCGTCCTCCTCCCCACCCTCGTCCTCGTCGCCGTCCTCGTCCTCGTCGTACGGCCCCTCGTGGCCTTCGTCGCCACCATCGGCAAGGACATGACCAGGGGGGAACGCGCCTTCGCGGGATGGATGGCCCCCCGCGGCATCGTCGCCGCCTCGACCGCGGCAGCCTTCGCCGCACCCCTCGTCCAGCTGGGACTCCCCGGAGCGTCCAAGATCCTCCCCATCACCTTCCTGGTGATCGTCTCCACGGTCGTGCTCTACGCCCTGACCGCCGGCCCCGTCGCGCGCCTGCTCCGCGTCGCCCGGCCCAACCGCACCCAGCCCCTCCTGGTGGGCGGCGCACCCTGGACCATCGCACTCGGCAGGGCCCTGCGGTCGGCGGGACTAGAGGTACAGATGTGGGCAGGGCAGAAAGAAGAACGCGCACACATCGAGGAGGCCGGCATCAAGCTGGCCAGAGGAGACCTGCTGGCGACGGCCACCAACCCCCGAGCGCGGATCGAAGGGGTCAACGCCGTCTTCCTCCTCACCGACGACGACGACTTCAATGCACTCGCCTCGGTCCTCGTCGAGGACAACGTCGAAGGGCCCGTCTACCGGGTGGGACCGCCGCACGAGAGCCACGGCGCCGTAGCCCCCTACACCGGAGGCGCCGTGCTGTTCGGCGGCGCACTCCTGCGCCACGTTCTGGCGGACCGCTACGCACAGGGCGCCCGCTTCGTGGTCCAGCCCGCCTCCGACCCCCTGCCGGCGGGACACGAAACACTGTTCGTGGTCCGCGTCGACGGCCGCCTCGAACCCGTCGACGCGACTCAGCCCGTCATCCCGCAGCCGGGCGACCTCGTCGTACTGCTGTCCTCCGCCCCCGGCTAGATGGCCCCCTGCTGGATCCGGTTCAAGGTGTCGTCCAGGGTGATGGCCGCATCGATGAGCGCCAGATGGGTGAACGCCTGCGGGAAGTTGCCCAGCTGGCGCCCGGTCAGAGCGATCTCCTCGGAGAACAGGCCGAGGTGATTGGCGTACGTCATCATCTTCTCCAGCACGAGCCTGGCCTGATCGGCCCGCCCGGCCCGCGCCAACGCGTCGACGTACATGAAGGTGCACAAGGAGAACGTTCCCTCCGAACCCCGCAGCCCGTCCGGGGAAGCCTCCGGGTTGTAGCGGTAGACCAGGCTGTCCGTGACCAGCTCGCGGTCCATCGCGTCCAGGGTCGACCTCCACATGGGGTCGTCCGGCGTGATGAACCCGACCGTCGGCATCCGCAGCAGCGACGAGTCGAGCACACCGCTCCCGTAGTGCTGGACGAACGCCCCACGTTCCGGTTCCCACCCCTTGGCCAGGATCTGCTCGTAGATCCGGTCACGCTCGGCGGTCCAGCGCCCGCTCTGCGCCGGCCGGCCGTGGGCGACCGCCAGCCGCAGCGCGCGGTCGAACGCGACCCACGACATCACGCGGCCGTAGGTGAAGTCCTGACGCCCCCCACGGGTCTCCCACAGGCCCTCGTCCGGCTGGTCCCAGTGGTCCACGAGCCAGTCGAGCTGTGTGCACAGCGACGACCAGCCCTGCACACCCAGGTGGATGCCGTGCTGATGGGCGAACGAGACGCTGTCCAGCGCCTCTCCGTAGATGTCCAACTGCAGCTGCGTAGCGGCCCCGTTGCCGATCCGAACCGGCGCGGACCCCTGGTACCCCTCCCAGTGCTCCAGTACCTCCTCGTACAGGTCGGAGGAACCGTCCACCCGGTACATGATGTTCAGCGGACCCGTGTCGGTGTTCTCCCCGGCCTTCTCCGTCACCCGGTCGCCCAGCCAGTTGATGAACGCCCTCGCCTCCTCCTTGAACCCGAGCCCCAGCAAGGCGTACACGGAGAAGGACGCGTCACGGATCCAGGTGAAGCGGTAGTCCCAGTTCCGCTCCCCGCCCACCTGCTCCGGCAGGCCGGCCGTGGGCGCCGCCACCAGGGCACCGGTGGGTGCGTACGTCATCAACTTCAGCGTGATGGCGGACCGCTCGACCATCTCCCGCCACCGACCCGTGTACCGGGACTGCCGCAGCCACGACCGCCAGTAGTCCCGGGTCTGGTCGAACAGCTGCTGAAATTCCGCCACGCGGATCTCGCGCGGCGGCTCCCCGGCGGCCGACGTGAGCACCAGACCCCGCTGCTGCCCCGCCTTGAGAGCGACCTCCACCCGCAGGTCGTGGTCACCGGTCAGCGTGTGCACCAGCCGTTCGTCCTCAGGCTCGCGCACCACGCTCAACGCCAGTTCCAGGCCGTCCGAGGAGAACACGGCGCCGTGCTCCGTGGTCCGCAAAGTGTGGGGCTTGCGCCCGTAGTCGAATCGCGGGGCGATCCCGATCTGGAACGTCATGCTGCCGCGGACACAACGAAGCATGCGGACCAGGCTGTGCCGGTCCGTGGCCGTCCCCCCGGTGACCGGCATGAAGTCCACGACCTCACCGGCACCGGACTCCGTCATGAAACGCGTCACCAGAACTGCCGTGTCAGGCAGGTACAACTGCTTCGTGGTGTACGTGTCCGCCGAAGGCCGGACCGAGAAGTGCCCACCCTTCTCCCAGTCGAGGAGAGCGCCGAACACGCTCGGGGAATCGAAACGAGGACAGCAGAACCAGTCGATCGTCCCATCCGTGGTCACCAGTGCCGCAGTCTGCAGATCACCGATCAGACCGTGGTTCTCGATCAGCGGATATTCAGCCATGGAAGACCCCTTCCGACCCCACCCGATCAGCGTAAGCGCGGGACTCCCAGCGGGCCTGCCGAGCAGTGCGGCGCTGCGGGCACCGGCAAGCGGATCTAGCATGAAAAGGCAACGAACTGGACGGCCAGGCCGCTGCCCACGCACCGCCGAATCCGGGGAGCCGATGATGATGTCCTGGTCGGCGCGCTTTCGGCTGCGGCAGTACGCCAAAGCAAGCCTGTGGATCGTTCCCCTGGTCGGACTGCTGCTGGGCGCTGCGTGCGCCGAATGGGCCGCCGCCGTGGACGGAGCAGGCTTCCTGCCGGGGGACTGGCGCTACTCCGCGACCACGGCCAGCAACGTGCTCAGCTCCGTCGTCGGCGCCATGGTCGCGCTTCTGGGCTTCGTCGTGACCATCGGGGTACTCGTCATCCAGCAGGCCACGGGCACGCTGTCGCCCCGCTACATGCGCCTGTGGTACCGCGACCGGCTGCAGAAGGCCGTCCTGGCCACCTTCACGGGCACCTTCGCCTACGCCTTCTCCCTGCTGCGCAGGATCGAGGCGGACTCCGTCCCCGATCTGGGGGTGACCCTGTCCGGCGTGGCCGTGGCGGTCAGCCTCCTGCTCCTGCTCATCTACCTCAACCGATTCACCCACAACCTGCGCCCCGTGGCCATCGCCGACATCGTGGGACGCCTGGGCGAAAAGGTGATGCTCCACGGAACGGAACACATCCGCCGCGCCGCGGCCCCCGACGGGGCCCCGGTGCCGCCCGCCGGACCGGCGGACGGCATCCGCACCGAACGGGGCGGAGTCCTCCAAGCCTTCGACGCGGCAGGACTGGTCAAGGCCGCCGTCCGCCACGACTGTGTCCTCGTCCTGGCTCACCACGTCGGGGACTTCGTACCCCCCGGCACCACGCTCGTGGAGGTGCACGGCGCCCAACAGGGCCCAGACCCCCGCCGAACGGGGGGACTCATTGCCCTGGGAGCCGAGCGCACCATCGAACAGGACCCGGCCTTCGCCCTGCGCATCCTCGTCGACATCGCCATCCGGGCCCTCTCACCGGCCGTCAACGACCCCACCACCGCCGTACAGGTGCTCAACCACATCGACACCTTCCTGCACGCGATCGGCCGGGTCCCGCTCCGCAGCCGGTACGTGCTCGCCGACCGCCACGGCCGCCCCCGCCTGGTGGTGCCCGGCCGCGGCTGGGACGACTACCTCCAGCTCGCGGTCACCGAGATCCGCGAGTACGGAGCGACCTCCCTCCAGGTGTGCAGACGGCTGCGCGCCCTGCTGGAGGACCTGCTCCGAACCCAGTCCGCCGAGCGGCTGCCGGCCATCCGCGCAGAGCTCACCCTCCTCGACGAAGCCGTCCGGCGAACCTTCACGGATCCTCTGCGCCGTGCCGACGCCCTGACGCCCGACCGCCAGGGCATCGGCAGCGGGCGCCGCCCCCAGGCTTGACCTCCGAGGGTCGTGTCAGCCGGGCTCACCTGGGGTTTTGTGGTGGGGAGATGCGGGTGGGTGCGAGGGGACGGACAATCGGCGGGGGTGGGGATCCGGCGGCGGCGCGTCCGCCGCTTCTGCTCGAAGAGGAAGGTGATTCCATGGCTTCCCGATCAGCCCGAATACGGCGTGGGTGCACCGTGGCGTGCGCTTCGTCTCTGCTGGTGTTCACGGGCGCCGTCGGCGCCGCAACGGCCGGTGCCGCCCCCGCGACGGCGGGCACGCGCGCGGTGCTTCCGCTCCAGACCGACCCTGGCAACGTCCTCCAACTCGTCAACGAGGCCCGTACGGCGGCCGGCTGCCAGCCGCTGACGGTCGACCCGAAGCTGACTGCGGCGGCCCAGGAGTACGCCAACGACACGACCACCTCCCACACGGGCAGCGACGGGTCGAGCGTCGAGGACCGGCTGAAGAAGGCCGGGGCGACGTTCAGCGCGTCCGCCGAGAACATCGCCTGGGGCTCCGGCGACGCGAAGGTGCACGTCGACGGCTGGCTGGAAAGCACCGGCCACGCCGGCAACATCAAGAACTGCAACTTCACCAAGACCGGCGTTGCCGTGGCCGGTGACCGCATCGTCCAGGTCTTCACCAACTGACGTCCGCACCCCAACCCGGACCGGCCCCGGCACTCGGGGCCGGTCCGGGTCGTGCCAGGACGCTGCCCGGCCCGGAGTCAGGGCGCGGGCAGCGCTGTCGACGGTCCGGACGACCGAGCTGCGGTGGGTAGGCCCTCGCGGGTTTGCAGACTGCCAGACATGTCGATGTCGATAGTTGCGAAAAATTGCAACTCTTGGACGTGAAAGAAGGGGCTGTCGTCAGACTTCGAGATCGGCTTCGATACGGCGGAGCTGGTGACGGGCCATGGCCAGGTTGGCATTGCCCTTGTCGAGGACGAGGTAGAGGAACAGGGCGTTCTTTCCGTGCCCGGTGCACAAGAGGATCAGGTGGTACTGGCTGCCCAGGGTGATCAGGACGTCCTCGATGGTGTCCTGGAGTCCGAGGTGTTCCATGGTGCGGACCTTGGCACGGATGACGTCCGTGTTGCCTGCCGCGGCGACGGAGAGGTCGAGGTCCCGTCCGCCACCGGTGGATCCGAGGGCCATTCCGCTGCTGTAGTCGACCACTGCGGCTCCGAGGGCGCCCTCGATGCTGGTCATGATCTCCTTGAGGGCGGTTTCCACGTTGGCCATGATGACGCCTTCCGGTGCGTTGGATGAGGGCGCACCACGTGGTGCGCGCTGTCACCGCGACGCTACCCACTGCCCGGGGCGCCCGTGGAGGATTCGGCAACTCCGGGCAGGAGCTGGCGTGATCCGGGGGCGGAGACCGCCTGACCTCTCACGTGAGGCGGGCGCGAGTCATCGGGGACGGCGGGCGGTCAGATCGGCCAGCAGATTGGCCTGGCCCTGCAGGACGCCGGTCAGGATGCTGCGGGCCACACGCAGGAGTTCGGCGACTTCGTCGCTGGCGAGGCGGTAGTGGACGCTGACGCCTTCGCGCCGCGTGTGGACGAGGTTCGCCTTGCGGAGCACGGCCAGTTGCTGGGACAGGGCTGCGGCTTCCACACCGACTTCGGCGAGCAGTTCGGAGACGGCGTGCTCGCGCTGGCTGAGGAGTTCCAGGACGCGGATGCGCACCGGGTGGCCGAGGGTTTTGAAGAACTCCGCTTTCAGCTGGTAGAGGGGAGTGCTGACCTCGGGGGTCTCTTGGTTGTCCTTCGCATTGCTGGCACGTCCTGGCACGGCGTCGTCGGCCCCATCTGGCGTCGGGCGGCTTTCGGGCATCTGCCGCGCTGACCGCCACAATTGCAGATTGCCGCAAGTTGCGGACGGCGGGTGGGATATCCGGTCATCAGGCCGGGGGCCGTCGGACCGGACGCGGCGGGCCGGAAGGCTGACGGTCCTCAGGCGCCGTTGGAGTCGTACGGGCGCAGGCTGCGGTAGGCGGCGCGCGCGGCGGCGAGGCGACCGATGGCGGTTCCGGTGACCGCTGCCACCAGGAGGCAGCCGAACCGGCCCAGGTCGTAGCCCGCCGCCCAAGTCAGCTCACCCATGGGCGGCGTGGCGAATCCGTTGAGGATCAGCCAGCAGACCAGGGCGGTCCCCGGCGCCGCGACGAGACGCGCCCCCGTGCTCAGCACGGCGGCCAGGCCGGCCAGCACCAGCAGATCGACCGTGGGGTCGCCCTGGCCGTTGAGGTAGTTCAGGGCCGTGACCAGGACGAGTGCCGACACGCCCGCGACGGCCCAGACCGAAGGGGCAGCAGCAGGCTGCGGTACGGGACTGGCACCGGAACTCAGCGGCCGCCACTGCACCATGAGAAGCCCTCCTGCCTCCTGTCCCCTCCGCCGGAGACCCAGCCATGATGCCCCACGCGGGCAGAGCGCCGCAGCCCGCCCTTACGGCGCCTTGCGGGCATGCAGTACGTGGGCCTCCAAGGGCAGGGCAGAGCAGTCGAGGAGCTCCAGTCCGGCGTCGGCCAGGAGCCGGGCGTAGTGCTCGGCACGGCGCTCGCGGCCGCCGACGTTGCACATCATGTGGAGGTCCCAGGCCGTGGCGAGCGAGCGGGAACCGTCGGTGGGGAGGAGCCGTTCGACGATCAGCAGGTCCGCGTGGGCAGGCATCGCACGGGCGCAGTGGCGCAGGATCTCGGTGCACCGGTCGTCGTCCCAGTCGTGCAGCACCCGGGAAAGGATGTAGACGTCGCCGCCGTGGGGCAGGTCGGCGAAGTCACCACTGCGGTAGTCGCAGCGGGGGCCGCAGCCCATGGCGTCGAGCGATCGGCGGGCGGCCTCCACGGCGTGGGGGCGCTCCAGGAGCGTGCCGCGCAGCTGCGGGTGGGCGGTGAGGATCCGCCCGAGCAGCTCTCCGTTCCCGCCGGCCACGTCGACCACGGTCCTGGGGGCGGGTGCCCCGGCCGCCGCGGTGATCACCGGGTGTGCGGGGAGCGGCTGGAACATGCGGGAGCTCGCCGCCATGGACCGGTCGAAGAGGTCGGCGAGGTCGGGGTCGCGCGCGAAGTGGTCGAAGTGGTTCTCGCCGAAGAGGTGGTCGAAGGCCGGCTGCCCGGTCCGTACGGTGTGGTCGAGGGCGGCGAAGGAGCCGTAGAAGGGGCCCCCGTACATCAGGGCCAGCGGGCGCATGGTGTCCGCGGTGTCCGCGCGGAGCAGACGGCCGAGGGGCGTGAGCCTGAAGAGGTCCTGCTCCTGGTCGTCCTCGGCCACGACGCCGAGCATCACGAGGTAGCGCAGGAGGGTGGCGAGGCTGCCGGGGTGGGTGGCGGTGCGTCGGGCGAGTTCCCCGATGCCGGTGCCGTTCGTGTCCATGGACTCGGGCAGGCGCAGCCGGGCGAACGCGGCGAGGGCCTGTGTGGTCCACGCTCCGGTGAGGAGGTGGAGGAGCGTTTCGGCGGGTCGCCTCGTGCCGGGATCCTCGCCGGGGCCCTCGCCGAGGTGGTCGGCCAGGGCGTCGCGGTGGTCGCCGTGGGCGTAGAGCTCCAGCCGCCGGTAGCCGCAGGTCGCGTCCGCGGGGGCGGTGAAGTACAGGACGGTGCCGTCCTCGTGCGGGTTGTACCCGCCGCCGTCGGGGCGGGCGCCATGGCGGGCGAGCACCGCGCACAGGCCGCGCAGCACCAGAGGGTCGGGGTGCTGCAGCTCGAAGGCCAGATGGGCCTCGTGGCCGCGGGCACGTTCGTGCGCGGCGACCGGTCCCAGGTCCGAAAGGGCGGGCACGGCGAGGGCGAACACCTCGACCGCGCGGCGCTCCCCGTCCACGCCGTGGACGTGGGGGCGCAGGATCCGTACGTCGAGATCGGCCGCGTCGCGGCGGTGGCGCCGGGCGAGCCGTTGCCGTACGACGACGCTGGGGTGGGAGGGGGTGTCGGGGGCCAGCCCACAGTCGGCGAGCTGGCTGCGCAGGTGCTGCGGATCTTCCGGGAACAGCAGCAGACCGGCGTGGGCGAACCGGCAGTGCGCGGCCAGCGACTGCAGTTCCGGCCCGCGCAGGCCGGGCAGCAGCAGGGGCAGCAGGGAGGCGCTGTCGTGTCCCCGTACGAAGGCCGCTGCGGCGCGCAGGCGGGCCGTGTCGTCGAGAAGCATCGTTTCGCCGGGAAGCGCAGTGGCGGGAAGAGCAGTGGCGGGGAGGGGCGGTCCGTCGGGGAGGGTCGTCGTCATCGCAGGGGTGTCCTCACGGAGCAGGGCAGGGGTGAGCCGGGACGGAGCTGGGAGGGGGTGTCACCGGGGGAGCAGGAGTTGTTTCACACGCCGACGTAGTTCTCGGCGAACCAGTCCTGGTGCGCGCGGGACGTGCGCAGGGAGTCGAGGCGCGCACGCCGGAGAGAGGCGTGAAAGAACGATCCGCCCGAGGGGTCCTGGCCGGGAATCGCGTGCAGCAGCCCGGTCATCCACTGGGTGAACTCCTGCGCACGCCAGATGTGTGCCAGGCACTGCTCCGAGTAGCGGTCGAGGGCTGCCTCGTCGCCCCGGGCGAGGGCCTCGGCCAGGGCCTTGGCCAGCGCCTCCGCCTCCAGGACGGCGAGGTTCGCTCCCTTCGCGGCGGCCGGGGCGGTCAGGCTCGCGGCGTCACCGGCGAGCAGGAGCGATCCGTGGCGCAGCGGTTCGACCACGTCGCACGCCAGGTCGACGACGCCGCGCTCGACGATCGGCCCCCTGCGCAGCGGGCCGTGCTCGACGGCCCCCATCCGCAGGTCCAGCTCGTCCCAGATGCGCTCCTCGGACCAGGCGTCGGCCGCGAAACCGCGCGAGCACTGGAGGTAGTAGCGCGTGACCTGCGGGCTACGGGCCATGTGGCCGGCGAAGCCGCGCTCGTGGACGGCGTAGCCGACGGCGTCGAGGCTGGGCGGGGCTTCGGCCAGCAGGCCGAGCCAGCTCACACCGTGGTCGTGGTGGTGGCGTACCGCGGAGGGCGGCAGGGAGCGCCGGGCCGCGCCCTGCCGGCCGTCGCATCCCGCGACGTACCGGGCGTCCCAACGGGTGGGACGGCCGTCCGGCTCGCGGGTGGTGACGTACGGCCTGGCGCCGTCGGTGTCGTGGACGGCCAGCGCCTCCATGCTGAAGAGGATCCGCCCGCCGGCGTCGAGGTAGTGCGTCAGGAGGTCGGTCACCAGGTTCTGCTGCGGGTAGACGGTGTGCTGCTCGCCCCGGCCGAGGGCGCCGTAGTCGAGGCGGAAACGGCCGTCCCCCGTGCGGAACTCGCACGTGCCGTGGGCCCGTCCGCCGCGGTGCAGCCCGTCGGCAAGGCCATGGCGCTCCAGGACCCGTACGGTGTTCGGCGCGAGGAAACCGGCCCGGGCCCGGGTCTGGACGTGGGAACGGGTGGCGCGTTCGAGGACGACGCAGTCGATCCCGGCGGCCACCAGGAGGTTGCCGAGCACCAGGCCGGCCGGACCGGCGCCGAGAACGACCACATCAGCTGATTCACGTAACGATCGGGAATTCTGGTCTTTTGTCATAGCGCGGGAATCATAAGCACGGAAAAACTCGCGGACGATCATGAGTAATCCGAATGCGCTAATAGAACGAAAATCACCGCACCACCCGGAAGTCCCTTGCCCCTTGCGTGAATTGACGGCGGCGGAGTTCCTGTGGAGGATTCCCTTCCGCCATGATCGACGCCCGGAGGACAGCAAGCACTTCCGGAGCCGAGTCCCGCCCGCGGGGGCCGATCCCAGCCCATACGGCCGTGCCACTGTCGGTCGCCCGGCCTACCCTGGGCGACGCCGGTGGTCTGGGTACAGCATTCCGACGGCGACCTCGAACGGGACAGCGAGCCCTGGCAGTACGTGCCGGAGTTGGCTCGTCAGGACTCGGAGCCCCTCGTCCACAAGACCTACGGCGACTCCTTCGAGGACACGGAGTTGGAGGCGCTGCTCGCCGAGCAGAGGTGACGTTCACGGCGGAAACGGGCCGAGCCGTCCCCGTCCGGAGCACGGACGCCCCGTGACCTCGGAGGACCGAGGCCACGGGGCGTCGTGGGGACCTACGCGGCCCACTGGTGGGAGGGCCGTGAGGCTGCGCCGGGTGTGTCAGGTCAGGCGTTGACGCAGGTGTTGCCGAAGGCCGGGTTGAGCAGGCCGATGACGTTGACGGTGTTGCCGCAGACGTTGACCGGGACGTGGACCGGAACCTGGATCAGGTTGCCCGAGAGGACACCCGGGGAGCCCGCGGCCACGCCGTGGGCTCCGGCGTCGGCGGCGGCGACGCCGGCGGCGCCGGACATGATGTGTTGCGCTCCTCGAACTGCGGTGGGGATGGAGGTGGTTCTGCCCTGCGGGCAGAACGCGGGCCCTGTCCCCGGGCGGAGGTGCACGCCTCGCCGGGGGACATTGCCGTGCCCTGTGCAACGCGCGCATCGGCTCCGGGACACGGTTCCTGCCCCGGGCGGCCGAACCACCGCCACCGGAAAGCGGTGAAGCGTGCCTGGCCGTCGTCGGAGCCGACGGCGGGCGCATGGAACCGGTGGCGTTGGACAGACGAAACCCAACTGGCCTGAACGCAGCAACAGTCGGGCCGCTACCGTGCCCCTGCGTACTGAGGAAGTGAGACGTCATGCCGCTGACATTCCGCAAGAGCTTCAGGATCCTGCCCGGCGTCCGGCTCAACATCAACCGCAAGTCGTGGTCGATCACCACCGGCGGCGGGAAGTACGGGCCCCGACGCACCCACAGCAGCACCGGACGACGCACCACCTCGATGGACCTGCCCGGCCCCTTCGGCTGGCGCAAGACCCGCCGCGGCTGATCCGGACGGCCTGCAGACGGCCGTCGTTGCGCTGTTCCTCCCGCGCGGCGGGCCCGGCACCGAGCCTGGGGGACACCCCTCCCCGTACCTGGTTGAAGAGCGGGGCAAGTGATTGCCCCTCTGTTGCATACAGGTGCAGATCCCGGTCAGGTGGGTGGAGAAGCATCCGGCGACTCGAATGGAGGCACGACATGGACTGGCGTCACGAGGCTGCTTGCCGGTGGGAAGACCCGGACCTGTTCTTCCCCATCGGCACCGGTGGCCCCGCCCTGCTGCAGGCCGAGGAGGCGAAGGCGGTGTGCCGCCGTTGCCCGGTCCTGGACGCCTGTCTGGCATGGGCCCTGGACGGTGGCCAGGACATGGGCGTGTGCGGTGGCCTGACCGAAGAGGAACGGCGTGCCGTCAAGCGCCGGACAGCCAGGACGAATCGAGCCCGGCTGCGGGACTGACCAAGGAGCTCGGGCTCGGCCGAGTCGCGAACCGCCATCCCGGAAGGGTCCACGGCTCGGTGTCGGGCCACGCAGGTGGCCTGCCCGGCCGTGGACCCTGGCGGAGGGCCAGGGCGTCCCCTTGCCCGGTGGGGGGTCAGGTCCTGCTGGTGGCCGTGAGGATGGTGCCGCCGTGGAAGCGCCCGTAGACGGGAGTGCCTCCGGGCCACCTCGGATGGCGGCCGAACGGAACCCCCGTAGGCCCGGTGGCCCCGCGAAGGTCGGCCAGGAGCGCACCCTCGGGCAGCCGGGTGCCGAGGTCTGCGAGCGCCGGATCACCTGAGGCACGCGCTTCCTCGACGGTGATGGGCCTCGCGCTCGCGGGCCCGGCAGCGCGCGCCACAGCCTCCGGCGAGTCTTCGGGGAACTCGTCGCCGGCGTCGGCGAAGTCTCCGGTGAACCAGTTGAGGAACGCGGTGGAGAAGCCGCCGAAGTGTTCGGCGTCCCTCGCGGCGTACGTCACCAGCCCGGCCACGGTCACAAGCCAGTGCTGGAGCGACGGCGCGACCAGCTCGGCACCGTGGTTCTCCCAGAACTTGAACACCGGACCCCAAGCGCCCGTCGCGGGATCGACGTCCACGTAGTAGGTCTCCGCGCATGCGTTGGTGTGGACGATGCGGAACGAGCCCGGCTCGCCGCACCGCCAGGCGACCCCACCCGTGACGGCCTGGGAGCGGTACGGGGCCCCGAACTCACCGTGGTCGCCCACGTGCAGCGCTCCGACCAGGCGGCAGATCGCCCGGATCGGCTCGGGCACCGGAACACCCCAGCCGTCCATCTCCTCGTCGTTCACCCCTGAACCCAGGCATACGCTCTCCTCGGTGCCCGAGGCCTCCCGCAATGCCTCTACTACGTCCTGCCACGAGGGGGTTCCGCTGCTCCACGTCATGCACGGAGCTTCACATACGGCTTCGACGCTCACGGCACCGCGGTCTCAACGGGGTTCCCCACTACGCACGGCCCTGGATCCCGGCGAGGAGCGGACGGGCTCCCCGGACGGTCCGCTGGGGCACAAGGGGACGAGAGCCGCGGACGGGCGGCTTCTGCCCGCGAGGAGGGTCGGATGCTCGGCCGACGTGCCTCGGATCTCGCTGCTCAGCCCTTGCGGGACAGCGGCTGCCCGGCGAAGGTCACCCCTTCAAGGCCATGGGCGACGAGGTTGCGAATGTTGCCGTGATCGGTGTCGTTCGGCGTCGCCAGCACCTTGCGATAGTGCTCACCGAATGCCAGGAGTGCCTCCTGGTCGCTCAGTCCTTCGAGCAGGGCCAGTCCCAGCGTCTTGCAGGAACCCTCGTTCTCACCTGCGGCATTTTCGAGTTCTCCGTTGCGGAACGCCTGCGGCTGGTACTCGTAATGCGCGGTGACGAAGGCCAAGGTGTCGGCGAACTCGTGCTCACCTGATGCAAGGCTTGCCCGCAGCGAGTTCAGATCAGTCATGTCGGTTCCCCTGGGTTGAACAGACGATCCCATTGCCGTCTGTGACCGGACGACGATACCCCTTGTGGCCAGTCGGCAAGAATCGCGCCACTCGTCCGGCACCAGCGGCATCTCCGCAGGTCACGATGTGCGACTGTGCGGCCGGCCGAGCCGGTTCCGGTGCGGGCGATCGGCCACGAGGGCGGTGCTGATCAGCGGGCCGTTGCCGTTCCCGCCCTCTGCCCCAGGACGGGACGTTTTCGTGCACCTCTTGATGATCCGGCCGCGCCGCGGCAGGACCTGGAGCCGCTGTCGGGCCCCTGGTGCGCCGGTGACGGCCGGGCAGGCTAGGTTGCTGGGATGAGTCTCCTTGATGATGTGGCCGAGCGCGACGGCTGGCGCTGCTGGGTGTGTGACGAACCGGTCGACCCCGACGAGTCGGTGAACGACCCGCGGGGGCCCAGTGTCGACAGCCGCACCACCGACCGGAAGGCCAAGGTGGCCGAGCGGCTCGCGCACCGCGGGTGCAATACCCGCAAGGGCGCGGTCAAGGTGGTCATCGCCTGGCCGGAGCACCTGTACGTAGTCGAACCCGCGCCGCTGATCGCCGTTGCCGACAGGCTGGAGCGCAAGGGCGGCCGCGAGATGGTGGGCCGCTGTCCGACCAGGAAAGACGCCCAAGAGGCAGCGGATTGGCTGGTGGACCGGTTCTCCCGCCTGGTACCGGGGCTGCCGGTGACCGCTGACATCCAGGCCGGTGGCGGCCAGTTCCTCGTCATCCTCGCCACTGGCCGCCGCTGATCGGGGCTCACCCGCGCACACCCACGTCGTCGAGACGCCCGGCGGAGGGAACTCCGGGGGCCTCGTCGGCCAGAACGGAACGCCCCGTCACCGAGGGTGGAGGGGAGCTTCAGCTGGCCGGCGGTCCTGCTCAGGTGTGAGCGCAATATCCGCGAGACTCCGACACCGAGACTGTGGCAGTCTCCGAGCATGCCGTGGGAGCTGCGAGAACATGCGGGCCGTCACTACGCCGTCCTGTTCCACTACGCCTTGCCTGACGATGCCTGGTCTGTGGAGCTGAGCGAGGCCGTGCCTGCGTCGGCCAGGGGGGCCCAGAACCCCGACGCCGCGGTGACCCACTTCCCCGGCCCTGCAGTCTTGAGGGCGCTCGTCCCGGACGAGGACCCGAATCTGGAACCGACCGTCCACATCCACAGCCACGATGAGTACGTCGTGCCGTACGAGATCATGCGGTGGTTCATGGAGCAGGTGACCGACCAGGTTGAACGCTGCCGCACCGCGTTCGAGCACGCAGGACCTGAAGCAGGCGAACTGCTGTGATCGCAGCGTCGGAGCCCTCCTGGACGGCCCCGTTCAACGGACGGAGCACCGACAGGCACGACGCCTGGCGTACCGCCACCCCCCAGCGTCCTCGCAGCAGTGCGCAGCTTGCCCCCGGGCGGTGGGAGGCGAGGACGTCCGCACTGGCCGACCGGCGGCGACTGTGAAAATCGCTGTCCGATCATCGGAGCACGGTGATAGACATCCGGCGTGGAAAAGAATCTTGAGTTCCCTGACCTGTTGCGACTGATCGATGAACGGTCGACCGCCTTCCGCGCCGTGGTCGCCGCCGCGCCCGGTCTCGACGCGCAGGTGCCGACCTGCCCCGGGTGGACGCTGTCCGATCTGGTGAAGCACCTGGGTGGGGGAGACCGTTTCTGGGCCGCCATCGTCGACGCGGGGTCTGCCGACGCTCCCCCCGCCGAGGCCGTCGCCGCGCGCGCCGCGCTGGAAGTGCCGCAGGAGCGTGAGGCCCTGCTGGCCTGGCTGGACGCGTCGACGCAGCTTCTGCTGGGCGCCCTGCGCGCGGCGGGGCCGGAGAGCGGTTGCTGGACGTGGTGGCCCGCGTCGCAGTCACCGCAGACCGCCGGCGGTGTCGCCCGGCACCGGGTCCAGGAGACCGCGGTGCACACCTACGACGCCCAGCTCGCCTGGGGCGCCCCGACGCCGCTGCCGGTCGAGCTGGCACTCGACGGTGTGGAGGAGTTCCTGTTCACCGTCTGCGCAACGCCGAGTGCCTGGCCGCACAAGCCCACGGCCTTCGACTTCCACGCCACCGAGGGCCTCTCCTGGCGCCTCACCGTCGACGGCGACGGCGCACGCATCACCCGCATCCCCGCGCCCACCGCCGCGACCGGCGAGGAGTCGGACGCAGCCGGCGCCTCCGTCCACGGCACGGCCAGTGAGCTGGTCCTCTACCTGTACGACCGCATCCAGGCCGAGTCCTTGCGCGTGGACGGCGACGCAGGGCTGCTCGACCTGCTCCGCGCCTGGGAGCCGGAGGAGAAGTAGGACGTGGCGGGGGCGGTTGGCCCGGGGGCAGTACCTCGCCGACGCGTGAGCGGGCGATGACCCACTCGTTCCGCTCCCGCTCAGCCATGGCCAGCTCCGCCTGGAGGCGGTCGGCCTCCTCCCGTAGATCGTCGACACGTCGGCGAGCGGTGAGCTCACGCTGTTCCAGCAGTCCCACGACCGACGGCATCCTCGACCTCCAGCACGCGGTGTGACGGAGCTCGCCAGAGCGCTGATCTAGCGTCAACCGGGCTGCTCCAACTTGGTTCCTCGGCATGAAGATCGGCGAGTTGGTGGGGGCCGGTCGGACAGCGGATGTGTTCGCGCTGGACGACGGGCGGGTGCTACGGCGCTATCGGGGTGGTGATGACACCACGGTCGAGGTCGCCGTAATGGCGTACCTGGCGGAGCACGGGTTCCCGGTTCCTGCTGTCTGGCCGGGGACGGCCGCAGGCGAGCTGGTGATGCAGCGGCTGTCCGGAACGACGATGGTGGACGCCCTGATCAACGGCGCGATCACCGCCGAGCAGGCGGGGGAGATGCTGGCGGAGCTGCTGCGTCGTCTGCACGAGATCCCGGCACGCATCTCCGCTGACCCGGGGCATCGGGTCCTGCACCTGGACTTCCATCCCGAGAACGTGATGTTGACACCACAGGGACCGATGGTGATCGACTGGGCCACGGCAGCGGAGGGTCCACCCGGTCTGGACTCGGCGATGGCCGCGCTGATCCTGGCGGAGACTGCCCTCGCCATGCCTGCCGCAACCGGTCTGCTCTCCTCGCTGCTACGGCATCTCGGCGGCATCGAAGAGATACGGATGCACCTTGCGGAGGCCAGGAGGCGGCGGGCCGCAAATCCGACGCTCAGCCCAGAGGAGGCCGGCAAGCTCGACGAGGCGGTGGCCCTGATCACCGAGACAGCTGGTTCCTGAGACACCTCTGGTGCGGCCAAGGGAGCAGGAGCGTGGGGACGTTCGACGGCGTGAGCCACGTCATCGGGCACTCGATTCGTCTCGTCTTCGGCGCGTTGTATAGTGGATCTTGAGCTCGTCGCCGTGATCTGCGGTTGCCGGGTCTCGCGTTGGTGGTCCAAGGAAAGACACCCCACTTCCTGTGGGGGGATGCAGGTGCAAGGCCTGCCCAGCGCTCGATCAAGGCCCCGCCTCCTTCACGGAGGCCGGGGCCTTTCTCGTTGAGCGCGGATGCCTCGACTGAGATGCGTCCTGGGGACCGCTCTTCCCTCCCGGCCGGCTTCAACTGCGGTCGCACCACTGGATGTCGTCGGCGGGCGAGGAACGGGGCAATGGGGGTGCGTGGGGGAGAGCGAACAGCGAGGCCGTATTCTGCAGACGGCGAGACCAGTTGCTGTTGATACGGCGTAGCCGTCCGTTGCAGGTGGGCGGCCCGGTTCGTATCAGGTGCTGACGAATGACCAGGAGGTTGCCCGGTGATCACTCTGAGCGCAGTCGCGGGGGTGGCGCTGGTCGAACTGGGCATGGCCCTGACTCCGGGACCGAACATGATTCACCTCGCCTCTCGCGCGATCACCCAAGGCCGTAGGGCGGGCCTGATCAGCCTCAGTGGGACCGCCGTCGGGTTCGTGTGCTATCTGCTGGCTGCGGCTGCCGGCCTGTCGGCGCTGTTCGCTGCCGTGCCGTTGGCGTTCACGGTGGTCAAGCTCGCCGGGGCCGCCTATCTGGCCTACCTCGCATGGGGCATGCTCAAGCCCGGCGGCCGTTCGCCCTTCGCCCCTGCGCATGACCTGCCTCCCGTGTCTGACGCCCGCCTCTTCTCGATGGGGCTGCTGACGAACCTGCTCAACCCGAAAATCGCCCTCATGTATGCCGCCCTCCTGCCCCAGTTCCTGGACCCGGAGGCAGGTCCGTCCTGGGGGCAACTGCTCCAGCTCGGTGGGGTGCAGATCATCGTGGGGCTCTCGGTGAACGCTCTGATCATGTTGGGCGCAGCGCGGGTGTCAGGGTTCCTGACCGCCCGTCCTCGTGCGATGAGCATCCAGCGGTTCACGGCAGGTGGCCTGCTCGGAGCCTTCGCGCTGCGCACCGCACTGTCCCCTACTCCTGTCTCGGCCTGAAGCAGGACCGCATCACTGTGACGCCGGACTTGGGGCTGGGGCCCGTCACCCGGTCCTCGGCACCGGCGGGGGCGGCAGCACCCACTACAAGAGCTGCGACGCCGCCAAGGCGGCCGGTGCGGCGCTCATCCGGGGTTCTGGCTCAGTAGAACCACGCCATCAGCAGAAGCCATGTGAGCAGCGCGATGGCAGCGGCAAAGAGGGCGCAGGAACCGCCGATGAGCTTCACCGCCCCGATCTCCTCCCGCGGAGGCGGGGGCAGGGGGATGGTGTATCCGGGCGGTGGCGGCGGGCCGGGCGGCGGAACCTGGACGGACATGAAACCCCTCGAAGGCAGGCGCGGATCCCATAACAGCCGACGTGGCCCAGCCTTGCACACGAACTGAACATGTTCAACAGGTCGTCTGAGGCGCAGGCCGCATCGACGGGCTGTTTGAGATTCGTTGACGGCCCCGGCCCACCGCGTCGGCCCGCGGGCGCCCGATCGATCTTGCTAGTGCGCGGGGGGCCGCTTGCTCTTGGGCTCCAGCCGGTAGTCGGGGCAGTGCGGGTTTTGGCACGGGCTCGGACCCCAGACGGGAACGAATACGCCCAGGGTCTTGTGGCGGCCGATTCTGGCCGGAACGGACTGTTCGCAGGTCTGGCACGTGTACGTGTCGACCGCGCGCTTCAATTTGACCATTTCTTTACGATATGCCCGTTCTGGCGGGTTCGGAAGGGTTCAGCACCTCTTCGTCGGAGAAATCTGCTCAGCCACGATCAGGCGGGTCAGCTGGGGTGCTCAGGGCCGTCCGCGGCGGGCGGCTCGCCGGGAGCTTCGGTTTGCCGTGAGCCGGTGGGAGCGGGCCGCCTGAGGCTGAGCGCGACGGATCCGGCCAGGACGACGACGATGACGGCCAGGCTCACGGGCGAGGGGATTTCCGGGATGTCGGGGCTGATGAGCTTGTGGGATGCCTGGAGGATGAGTTTGACGCCGATGAAGGCGAGGATGATCGCCAGGCCCCTGTTCAGGTAGTGGAAGCGGTCGAGAAGCCCTGCGAGCAGGAAGTACAGGGCTCGCAGGCCGAGGATGGCGAACGCGTTGCTCGTGTAGACGACGAAGGCGTCGTCGCTGACCGCGAGGACGGCGGGGACGCTGTCGACGGCGAAGATCAGGTCGGCGGCCTCGATCGCGGCGACCACGGCGAGCAGGGGCGTCGCCACCCGTTTGCCGGCTTCCTTCACGAAGAACTTGGCTCCGGCGTACTCGTCCCGGACCGGGATGACCTTGCGGAGCAGTCGCACGGCGAAGCTCTTGCCGGGGTCGAAGCTGTCTTGGTCGTCCTTGAGGAGTTTGTAGGTGCTGTAGAAGAGGACGGCCGCGAAGACGAAGAGCACGGCGGTGAAGCGGCTGACGACGGCGACGCCGAGGGAGAGGAAGATCCCGCGGAAGACGAGGGCGCCGATGACACCGAAGAACAGCACGCGGTGCTGATAGGCGCGGGGGACCTTGAAGTAGGCGAAGATCACTGCGAAGACGAACAGGTTGTCGACCGACAGGCTCTTCTCCAGCAGCCACGCCGTCGTGTACTCGGTGCCGGCGGTCGTTCCGAGAACGAGGAACACGACCCCGCCGAAGAGCAGGGCAAGGCTCACCCACAGGGCGCTCCAAGAGGCCGCTTCCTTGAAGCCGATGACGTGTACGTCGCGGTGGGCCAGCAGATCCACCGCCAGCGACACCACCACCGTCGCGGCGAACGCCCCCCACAACCAGAGTGGGACCTCATACACGCCGAACACCCTCACCAGGGCCTGCGCGAGATGCGCTGACTCCTATACCAAAGTGTCCGGCACGGAGCCTCGGCGAGCACATCGGCCTGACCGTGCGGCTCTCGGGCGGGCGTTTCACCGTCCTCTCGGCCGCCGCGGCCTCCGGCGCCGCTTCTCGTACGCCTCCCGGATTCCGCCGGCCAGCCCCAGGAGCACCGCCGCCCCGACCGTCACCTCGGCTGCGGTGCGCAGGCCCCGGCCGTGGACGTCCCCGGCAGCCCGCGGGGAGACCTTGCCCTGCGGGTCGTGCACCACCGCCAGCAACTCGCCCTCCTTCGCGAGCCGCGAGGGCATGTCCAGGTGCTCCGGTCCGCCAGGGGGGCAGTCCAGGCGGTGGTCGTAGGAGGTCCGGGTCGTGGAGGTCCAGTGGCCGTCGGCGTCCATGGAGGATTCCGTCCTGGTGTGCTCGGTGACCTTCAGCACGATGCAGCTGATCTCGACGCCCCGGTCCTCCAGCGCGCTGTGCCCCACGGACACGAGTGCCAGGACGGCGCCGAGGCCGGCAGGGAGGGCGGACAGCGCGATGAGAGAGGCTCCGCGCCGCGCGGCCACGGCGGCGTGCCAGCCGAGCAGGACCAGCGGGAGCAGCAGCCCGCCGAGGAAGAATCCCGAGCGGCCCAGCGACCCGTACGCCGACGCCCAGGCCACCCCGAACGCCAGCGCCGCGGTCAGTGGCGGTACGGCCAGCGCCACTGCGGTCCGCCAGAGCCCGCGTGCCCATCCCCCCTGCCAGCCCGCCATGCCCGCCCCCCCCGTGGCTCGCACTTGTGCCCTCCAGGTAACCGCGACGGCACGGGCACGTAAAGGGCTCGGCTGTGGGCGCGCGTCCGGCGTACTCATGCTCGGCTAGGTAGCCGCACCCAGGCGGAACCCGGGGTCCGCCGCCTAGCCTTCGGATCATGAGTTCCGTGCACCAGATCGATCCGTTCGCAGAAGAGGCTCTCCCGCAGCTGACGGGAACCTGGTCCCTCATGCTGGGCACCGCCGCTGTCGCGGCCGTCGGCTGCCCCCTGCTTCCGGAATTCGTTCCGAACCTGCTCCGCTACGTCCCCGTCTACTTCATCCTGCCCCTGGGGATCTGGGCAGTCATCTCAGGAGGCATCGCCCTGCGGCGGGTGCGCGGCGTCGAAGGAGCCAGTCGCATCCGGGCGCGGGCCGGGATCGTCCTTGGCACGCTGGCCGTGGTCACGGCGGTGGCGGCCATCGTCTGGGCGTGCTGGGCGCTGAGCCACATCTGAGAGTGACCGGCCGACCGGCCGGTGCAGGGTCCTCGCCATACGGGCGGTGCCTCGCACAGGCCCGGGGGGTACTGGTGCCGGGGCGGCCCGGCCCGGGGAGGAGAAGGAAATGGCCTAGTCCTGGTTCAGGTCGGTGTGGAGCAAGTGGTGGTCCGAGTGCGGGCTGGGGCGGACGCGGTGCGTGCGCGCGGTGATGCCGCGCAGGAACACGTAGTCGAACTTGCTGTCCCAATCGGTGGTCGTCGTGCAGGCGTCGGTACCGGCGGTCGAAGCGCGGCAGCCGGGGTCCGTGTCCGCGGCCAGGGGCCACATCGGGCCGAGTTCGGGCGCCCGCGGTACGGCGTTGAAGTCGCCGAGGACGATCGCCCGGTGGTGACGGGCGACTTCCGCGGCGAGCACCTCGACCTGGCCAGCCCGCACCTCTTCCTGTCGGCGCTGGGCGAGGTGGGTGTTGAAGACGCGGACGGGCCGGCCGCCCACCAGCGTGGTGACGGCCAGGTATCCGCGGTCCTCGGAGCCGCCGTCGGGGTATTCGACGCTCACCCGGTCCGTCATCGGCGCCGCCGAGAGGATCGCCTGGCCGAAGCCGCCCGGCCGCCACGGCAGGCCCCCGCAGCGGTTCCAGTTACGCAGCACCACCCCGTACTCGACCCGGTAGACCAGCCCGTAGACCTCCTCCAGGTACGTGCGGATCTGCTCGACGTCGCGTTCGCAGGCTTCCTGCAGGCCGATCACCTGCGGCGCGTACGTGGCGATCTCCGTCGCCCGGCCGAAGTTGTGCCTGCTCCCGCCGCACGGATTGCAGATGTTCCACGTGCCCACCCGGTCGGGTACGACTGCCTTGGCGGCGTCGAACGGCAGCCTGGCGGCGGGCGCGTCACCGCTCGGTGCGCTGGGGCCCAGGAGCAGCACGATACAGACCGCGGTCATCGCGCCCGCGGCCCACCGCGCGCCTCTTCTCAGCACCATCGCCTCCCCGGACTGGACGCATATCATCACACGCCGCCGTGGTGTCCCAGAATGCCCTTCGTCGTGTCGTCGAGACCGCCATTGCCGAAGGCGCAGCGGGCCTGCCGGTGCCAAGGGGCCTACCGCCCTGTGCCGTTGTCGGTGGTGCCCCCTACGCTCCTCCTATGTCGGTCAACATTGATCTCGCCTTCACCGTCACCGGTGTCAGGGATGAGCCGCAGGCCTGGGAAATCGTCCGTGCCCTGGAGGAGCTGCTGCGCGAAGAGTCCCTCGCCCTCCAGGTGTCCCTGGGGGTGGCCGTGGACGACGAGGGCGCGTTCTTCGTGTCCGGCGAATCCGACTTCCCGCTCGGGATCAGCCGCTTCTACCTGTGGCGGCCGCACTTCGAAGGGCTGTTCGCGGCGGCCGTCGCCACGGTGGCCGCCGGCGCGAGTGCGAAGGTCCAGTGGGGCTACCCGGACGAGGAGTACTGACCGGGGCGGCCGGTCGCGGCCGATGCCTCGGTCGATGCCCCGGTCGATGACATCGGCCGGTCGGAGTCCGGCTGGCGAAGACGGCGAAGACGGCGAAGACGGCGGAGACGACGGAGACGTCGAAGCAGGTGTCGCGCTACGCGGACCGCGTCAGGGCGCATGGGACCCGAAGCCCGGGGCACAGGGTGGTAAGGACGGCTCTTCGCTCAGGAGGTGGTGGCGGTGCGCGGTACGAAGGTGCTGGACTCCTTTCCCGCCGGTGACCCGTACGGGAGTTGGCCCGCCGAGGAGTACGCGGCCCGGTGCCGGGAGCGGGGCCAGCGGGCGACCGTCGTGATGGACCTGGACCGGGACGCCTTCCTCGTCGTGGCGCCCGACACGGACGTGGTGCGACAGGCCGCGTAGCGGCGCTCCGCGCCGTCAGGTCGGCCAGTTCACCCGCCCGAGATGGATCAGGCGGAGCTGTGCACGGGCCGTGCAGGTGGCGGCCGACCAGTCCTCCCCGCGGAGCGAGGCGGCCAGGAACGCCGAGGCCGTCATGAACATGTGGTCCACCTGCAGCCGGGAGAGCATCGTCACGTCCTCGGCGTCCCAGCCCGCGCTGACGGGGTCGGCAGCGAGCGCAACGCCCGTCTCCTCGGCGAGGACGTCGAGTTGCCCGGCGATGGCGTCGCGCACCGCCGGCACGCCGCCGTGGCGCTCGCGAACCAGGAACCGGACGTGCGCGGGTCGGCTGCGCACCAGTTCGGCGACGAGCTCCACCGCCGCGTCGCCGCGCCGGGCGGCGTCTCCGGTTGCCGCGAGGATGTCCCGCACCGTCTTCTGCAGACTGGCCAGCGCCTCCTCGACCAGTGCGGTCCCCAACTCGTCCATGCCCCGGAAGTGCCGGTAGAAGGCGGTGGGGGTGACTCCGGCGGCCCGAGTCACCTCCCTGAGGCCGAGGCTGCCGAGGCTGCGCTCCTCCAACTGCGCCAAGGCCGCGTCGAGAAGGGCACGTCGGGTACGGCGGCGCTGGGCCTCACGAAAGCCGGGCTGCGAAGTCATGGCGCAAAGTCAACCGCGTCACACTTGTCCTCCGCCAGCATGAGGCAAACTGAACCGGGTAGTCAGTGAACAACTGTTACCTGAATGGAAGGACGCATCATGCTCTTCCTCGTAGGTGCGTTGCTGGTGCTCGGCGTCGTCCTCGGCGCCGTGGCCCACGTCCCCGTACCCGTCAGTTTGGTCGCCGGTCTCGTCATCGCCCTCTGGCTTGCCCTCTTCGCCGCACGCGAGCGCTTCTCGGGCCTCCGCCGGGCCGCACGTCTCGACCACGAACGGGGAGGTCTGCGATGACCCCCCTCACCGATTCCCGCAACCCGGCCCACACCCCGGCCCGTACCGGAGCCAGGGCCGGGGCCCAGGCTCAGGACCCGGCACCGGCCCAGGATCAGGCTCAGGCCCCGGCCCGTACCCGTGACGCCGACGCGATGGCCGTCACCGCATTCGTGCTCGGCCTGGTGGGGCTGCTCGTGATGAACCTCTTCCTCGGCCCGATCGCCCTCGTCCTCGGCGCGCTCGCCCTGCGACGGCACACGACCAGGCCCGGCCGGGCCCGCTTGGGCATGGCCCTGGGCCTTGCCGACCTGGTGGTCCTCGCCTGCCTCGTCACCGCAGACGGGACATGGTCGTGGAGCCTGACCTGACGCCCCGGACCCGCCCGCGGCATCAATGACGGTGTGCGGGCGTGGACACGTATGCCGAACCAGCCGTTCCGGTGGCTGTCAGGGCCGATGCCGTAGGCCGCGATGCCGTCCGTGAACCGGGGCGGCAGCGGCGGGGTGGGCGGACTGCGTCGGCAACGGTCGGCGTGTCATCCCGATGGGGCGAGGTGCGGGGCGGTAGATCAGGCAAGACTCTCGCCAAGCCCCATTTCGCCCCGGAGGTCCCATGTCGAAAAGCGATGCGCCTCGCATCGACGTTCCGCCTGAGGCCCCGGCTCGGGCGTCGCTCGTCCTGGCGTCCCTGATCATCGTTGCCGCGGTGGCCAACTTGAACCTGTCGGTGGCCAACGTGGCGCTGCCCGCGATCGGGAAGGCCTTCGACTCCTCCCAGAGCGCGCTGAACATGATCGCCGTGGGGTACTCCCTCGGCCTGGCCGCATCGGTGCTCTATCTGGGCGCGGTCGGCGACCGTCACGGGCGCAAGCTGCTGCTGCTCCTCGGTACCGCCCTGTCCGTCCCCGCCTGCCTGCTCGCCGCGTTCGCGCCGAGCGACACCGTCCTCGTGTTGGCCCGGATCCTCGGCGGGCTCTCGGCCGGCATGGCCTACCCGACCACCCTGGCACTGATCACCGCCCTGTGGGCGGGGCCGGGGCGGACGAAGGCCATCGCACTGTGGTCGGCCCTGGGCGGCGGCATCTCCATGCTCGGGCCGGTGATCGCGGGCGCGCTGCTCGAACGCTTCTACTGGGGGTCGGTGTTCCTGGTCACCCTGCCCCTCGCCGTGGTCGCCCTCGTCATGGCCCTGCTGTTCGTCCCCGCGCACGCCAACGAGTCGGCCGAACCGCTGGACAACCTCGGCGGCGTCCTGTCGGTCCTCCTGGTCGCGGGACTGGTGCTGGCGATCAACTTCGCCGCCGTCCCCGGCCAGGGGGCACTGGTCGTCGGCCTCGCGGTGATCGCCGTGGCCGGTGGCGCGGCGTTCTTCTGGCGTCAGCGCCGTGCTCCCAACCCGTTGTACGACCTCCACATCGCCGGTCGGCGCACGTTCTGGGTCGCCGCATGCGCGGGAATCATCGTGTACGGCGCCATGATGGGGTCGGCGTTCATCAGCCAGCAGTACCTGCAGAACGTGCTCGAGTACAACCCCGTCGAAGCCGGCGCCGCCATCCTCCCCCTCGTCGTCATGATCGTGCTCGTGGCCCCACGATCCGCCAAGCTGGTCGAGACGCGCGGTGCCCGCACGACCCTGCTGATCGGTTACGCGTTCCTCTTCCTCGCCTTCGCCTGGATGCTGCTGTTCTGGGGCGAGGACAGCAGCTACTGGCAGATCGGCCTCGCCTACGTGCTCATCGGCATCGGCTCCGGATTCGCCGGGACGCCCGCATCCCACTCGCTGACCGCATCGGTGCCCGTGCGCCGGGCCGGCATGGCCTCCGGCACCGCCGACCTGCAACGGGACCTCGGCGGGGCCGTCATGCAGTCCATCATGGGCGTTCTCCTCACCGCCGGCTACGCCTCGGCCTTCAGCGCGGCGATCGCCGCATCCCCCGAGAGCAAGGACGTGTCGGACCAGGTCCAGAGCGAGCTGACGAAGTCGTTCGCCTCCGCCGGGCAGGTCGCCCAGCAGCATCCCCAGTACGCCGACCAGATCGTCGCGGCAGCACGCGAGTCGTTCCTCCACGGCGATGACTGGGCGTACACCGTCGGCCTGGCCGCGATCGGCCTGGGTGCGCTGCTGATCTTCTTCATGTTCCCGCACCGGGACGCCGAGCGGGAACTCCTACGGCGCTACTACACCGAGGACTCCGCCTCCACCGCCACCGAGAGGCCGAGCGGACCGGGAGCCTGAGAGGCCGGCCGGATCCGGGCCGCGGGTGCCGGGGCGAGGCGCGGACAAGGTGAGCACCCCGCTGAGAAGAAGGGGCTCTGGTCCACTTCTTGTGGTCGTGTACGCAGCGTGACCGTTGCTCGTCGTCAATGGCTGTTGAGATCGCCCGAAAATCGCCCCGGCCAGGTCGTACTGGCGAACTGCCCTGAACTGGACGCACTCGCCGGGCACGTCCGTTCCTTCGCCGGCATGCTCATTCAGTTACAAGGCCACCAACTTCCGGCATGGATCGAGGCAGCGACCACCGCCGACCTGCCCAGCCTCCAGCGATTCGCCCTGCACCTGGAACGCGATCTGGATGCTGTCACTGCCGGACTCTCGCTGCCGTGGAACTCCGGAGTCGTCGAAGGCCATGTCAATCGGATCAAGATGCTGAACCGCGAGATGTTCGGGCGCGCAGGCTTCGAGCTCCTCCGCAAGCGCGTCCTGCTCCATACGTGACACCCGCGTACAACTTTGACTCGTCAACGCATTAGCCTCAGCAAGTGACCGACAGCAGCAGCCAGAACGAGCAGCCTCACCCCGCCACGCTGCCTCCCTTTCGAACACTGCTGGACAGTACGAACTGGGCGTCGCTCGCGACTGCCTGCGGGACGGGCGAGGGTGTGCCAGCGGCACTGACACTCCTCACCGACGCTGACCCGGTCATCAGGGAAGCCGCTCTGCACGATGCGCTTGGGCCCGTGACTCACCAGAACAGCATCTACGAGGCCACTGTCCCAGTGGCGCTCTGCGTCGCGGCGCTCCTCAATGATCCGGCCATCACATCGGGCGAGGCCAACCCCGGCCCCGAGGCACCGAACCGCCCGACTCTCGTGCAGCTGCTCGACTGGCTCGGCGACACCGCCTACGACGCCAACGACGAGTGCGTTGCCATTGACGAACACCACTACGGTGAGGGAATTCACGATGAGCAGATGCGGGCGTTCCGGGACGCACGCCCGGCGATCTTCTCGGCAGTTCATCGCGTTCTCGGTCATGACGACGCCGACGTGCGCCACAGCGCCCTGGTCACCGCCATCCCCCTCATCGAGCACCCCCTCCTCACCCGACACCGATCCGATCTGGCCGACCACGCCCGACGCCTACTGGCCACCAGCACCGACCGACACCACCGAGACCGCGTCCTCGACGCGCTGAAAGCCTGGGGTCACGACACCAGCGCACTGGAGAACGCGTCCGACATCGCGGCCCGCGAGCACTACGCCCGCCTCAGAGCCGCCCGCGCTTCCTGGGACAGCAACTGGACAGGCGGTAGCTACAGCGACGCCCCGCCGTTCTGACGCAAGGTCCATGACCCCTCAACCGCCATGGCCACCCTGCGTGGCCGCACCACAAGAAATGGACCAGAGCCGCAGAAAGGGAAACGACCCGACCTCGGCGACAGGCCAGAGGCCGAAGTCGTCAGGTGCGTATATCTCCAAGACGGGCTGCATCACGATCGCCCTCATCTCGGGCAGGGGAGCTGAGCACAGCGGATAGGGGTGTACGCCGCCACCAGGTCTCACGATTCAGAACGCAGTCCAAGAACACTGTGCTGCACCACACCCGAGGGAAGATCGCTCTTGCCTGAAGCCCGAGCCGTGAGATCCACGAGTCCGGGCCGGAGGTCGGTGGCCGGCTCACCAAGGACGATGGCACTGATGATCAGCTCGATCATCAGGCGGTCGTACTCGTCGCCCATGCTCCGATAGCGCTCTCCATCGGACTCCACCACGGCAGAGGAGATCCTCCTGCCACCATCAGCCACGGGGGCGAAGGACGCCGCATAGATGCCGAGACCGGTCCAACTCCGGTGCATGAAGACGACATCGCCTTCGACGAAGACGTTCCACTTCTGATCCATGTCCCGGGCTGCACATCCGCGCCGGATCCGGTCCCAGTCCTCGTCAGTCCACACACGATCGGGCAGCAGAGGCACAGGCTTGGGCGTGGTGATCGGCTGGAGGCGACGGAACGACTTTCGGGTGAGCGGGTCATCGGCAGTCATGGGGTGATCCTACGGATGCACCACTCGGACAGGACAGCGGATTACCTCAAGGAACAAGCACCCTGGGCAGGGGCCACACCACCGCAGCCTTCTTCTCGGGCGCCTGCGAAGGGGCGGACGAGGTGGCCGGCGGCTTCGCCTGGCTGTCGCTGTCGCTGGTGCTGCCGCCGGTCGCGCCGACGACACCTACGGGCTGTCCCGGAATGCAGCGCCGGGCTGTCACACCACTACGCCCGCGCGGGCGGTGTCAGCCGGCGACCTTGGCACTTGCGCTCGACGGCCACTCCGGGAAGAGTCTCATCCGGCGGACGCTCACAGGGGCGATGCTGTGTGAGCCGGGGGCAGTGGGATGTGCGTAGTGGATGCGGCGGCCAGAGAGGCTGCTGTCGCTCGGTTCCTCCGCGAGTATCCGCAGGCAGGGCAAGCCGAAGGCGATCACCCCGCGCTTGTGGGCTGCGCCGATGCCGACTGGTCGCAGATTCCCGGTTGTCCTGCTGGGATCCCGGTCCTGCTCCGCGGGCTCCTCGATCAGGCCGCCGGCCCCGAGGCCCTGCGCGTGCTGGGCAACGTCTTGATGAACAGCATTCTTCACCTGAGCGCGGCCATGCCGACTGCCTTGCCCTTCCTGATCCGCCTGGCAGCCGTCCCTGACATCGGGGTGCGCCCCGGGCTGGTCGAACTCTTGGCCTACGTCGCGGAGCTGTCTCGACCCGTCGACGAAGGCCAGGCGGGGCTCTTCGGCAACGAGTGCGATCACCCAGAACGGGAATGGTGCAGGGCCGCGTTCGCCACACACGCCTCTGAGCTGCGCGCGTTGCTGGAGGACGAGAGTCTTCGGGACGGACTACTCAGCGTGGACGACCGCGAGTGCCTGCTCAAGGCTGTGGAACCACAGCGAGCCCTCTCCTGAATCTCGCAGGCCGGCACTTGTGGGGACCGTGTAACCATCTCGCAGTGGCTGGTGTGATCACGGCGTCGGAGCCGTCCTGGATAGTCCCCTTCACCGGGCTGAGCTCGCGTCAGTTCAGCAGGCTCATCGCCGCGCTGCGGCGCGAAGGTGCGGACCCAGTGCGCAAGGGCCGGCCCTGGAGCCTGCCACTGGAGGATCGTGTGCTGCTGGTCGCCGCCTGTTGGCGCACGAACCTGATCCTGCGCCAGCTGGCGCCGCTGTTCGGGGTTTCCAAGTCCGCGGTCGGCCGCATCATTGACCACCTCGGGCCGATTCTCGCGCTCCAGCCCCGAGTCGAAGAACTACAGGTACTCCACGAACCACCAGGTCGTCATCGACGCCGAAAGCCGACTCGTGGTCATGGTCGGCCGGCCCTTGCCCGGAAACCGCAACGACTGCAAGGCGTGGGAGGAATCCGGCGCCAAAGCTGCCGTCGGCAGGACCACCACGATCGCTGACGGCGGCTGTCCCGGCACCGGACTCGTCATGCCCCGCCGCCGCCGCAAAGGCGAAGACCCTCCCGACTGGAAGGAAGCACACAACACATCCCACAAGCAGGTCCGGGCCCGCGTGGAGCACGTCTTCGCGTGTATGGGGACTTCCGGGGCGGGGGCGGTATCCGTACCCGGGCGGAGGCTGCTGCCTCGTATCATCATCGTCCTGCAGCAGATGTGGATCAGGGACCTGCGGGAGGTGCTCGGGTCAACCGTCTACGACACCCCTTAGGCTGTGCGTCGGTCGGCCCCAGGCGCGGGTCCCAGGGGGCGGGGAACAGGATGTCCGTAGAACGTCACATAGCAGGGATGCTCCAGCAGATCGCCCGTCAGCAGGACACCGTCGAGGTCACCCCACAGGGCTCCACGCTGAAGGCAGCCGCCCTGGCGCACGTGGCGGAGCAGTACGGCTACACCTACGGCATGGCGTACAGGACCGGGTTCAAGAACTCGCTCGTCCAGGTCCGGATGTACCGGGACCCACAGCCGGACGCGCGCGTCCGCGAGGCGGCCACCATCACCGCGCACCCGCAGGCGGGCAACGGCGGGACCGTGCCGGGGCTGGAGCAGGGCTCGCTGAAGCCGCTGCCCGAAGCGGTCGGTGCCGTGGCCGTGCTGAAGGACCTCATCACCTTCGACGTCATGGCCCTGTACGTCGCCGACCGGGGCCAGAAGGTGAAGGTCTACCTCGCCTGCGCGGTTCTGACCCTCCTCCTGCTCATCGACAAGTCGCCGGTCGAAGCGGTCGCCTCCGGCGGGGCGGTCGCGCTGCTCAGCACCGTGGCGTTCGAGGTGGGCGCGATCCGCCGCAGGAAGATCGCACAGCGGCTGACGGAAGCCGGGTTCCTCGCGGTGCGCGACGAACAGGGAGGGCAGCGGTTCCTGCGCCCTGGGCAGCAGTTGCCCGGCCACACCAACCCGTTCGCCGCCTGAGGGCCTGGCCTGCGGCGCAGGCAGGACGGGCTACGGGCGAAGGCCCGAGACCGCCCCAGCGCGTGCGGCATCCCATCGCGGGCTCAACCTGAAGGAGCGCCCGTACGATGTGCCGTCCCCCTGTTCAGCGGGGTCAATCGACACGGTGAGGAATCATGTCCTGCATAGTGTGTGGGCCGGCGGCCAGCACAGGTGATACGAGCTGCGAACGGTGCGGAGCGGTTCTGCGTTCTCCTGCACCGGTGCCCGGTGCAGAACCGCTCGTGGTCCTGGCTCACACCACGTCCAGGCCCCCGGGAAGGGCGCATGGGGTTCTCTCTGTGAAGCGGCGCGCTGCTGCTTCCGGCACCGTACTGATGGACCTGCTCGTCCTCGCGGTGTCCTTGTTCCAGCCCTACTCCTACTCAGGACCGGCTGCTGCGCCCCGGCAACTGGCGGACGCCTCCGGCCCGGTGGCGTACACGGCGACCTTGGCCGCGGGCTTCGCTACGGGGGCGCTGCTTCTGCTTCGCGGGCGCACCACTCGTCCGGGTGCGGGCGTGATCGCCGGCACAGCCATGGTGTTCACCGCACAGCTGATCTCCACGACGGGCGACTTCCTGCGCAGTCCAGAATCGGGAAGTGACCTCTTCTACGGGCCGGGTCCCGGCTACTGGCTCAACCTCGTCAGCGGGGCACTCCTCGTCGCCGCAGCGGCCGTGACCACCACCGGCGTGGCCAAGGCGGGCGCCCTGCGGTTCCGTGAGTTCCGACTGGGCAGACCGTGGATGGTGACCGGGCTGCTTCTGACCGCACTCTGGGCTGCCGGAGTCTGGATGTCCTGGCTGCGCACCACCGTCACACAGGAAGCGGACGGCCGCACCAGTACCCAGACACTGACCGAGTGCTGCAGCCTGTCGACAGCCCCGGGCCAGACCGTGGCACAAGAGGCTGCATGCGCAGCGGTCATGATGCTGCTCGTTGTCGTCAGCAGTCGACTGAGCAGCGCATCTGTCGCCTTCGGCATGCTTTTCGGGATGGCCGTCGGGCTGGCGGGTCCGGTTGCTTCCGTGCTCTTCGCCACCCCTCCGACGCTGGAAGAGCTTGCCGTGTGGTGGGGTGTGAACGTGCAGGATCTGGTGCGGGACCAGACGGTCCTGACGGCTGAGCCGCAGCTCGGCATGTGGCTGACGGCCGCGGCCGTTGCCGGCTTCGCCTGCCTTGCCGGGGCCCGAGTCCGGTCTGCGGCCCGTACACCCTGATACGGGGAGGCCCCGGCCGCTCCTGGGTGACAGGTGCGGTTGATGTCGTTCCTGATGTTTCGGGCAAGTACTGCGGCCAGTCGCGTCGTCGTTCGGACGGGCTTCAGAAGTAGAGGACTTCCGCGCCCGCGGCGCAGGTGCCCACATAGATGCTGCCGTCTCCTCCGCGGTGCAACAGGCATTCTTTGAGTTCGATACGACGCACGTTCCCTGCGAAGGTGTACTCGCCGATGCTCACGACCGCTTGGTTGCCGCGCGTGTTCCAGACCTCTACGTCGCGCATGCCGCCGTCCGCGTACACGGCGTGGATCTTGAGCGCTGCGCCCTTGCCGTCGCTCGCCGTGTCCTTCAGCTCGCCGCTCAGGTGGACCCGGCCGTCGACCGCCTTCCCGTAGTATCCGTGCGCCCAGGCGCCGCCGATGTCACCGCCGGTGCCGGTGACATCGAAACCGGAGCCGGCAGACGCCGGTCCCGCGAGCAGCAACAGCGCCGCCGGGACGGCGGTAAGGGTCAGGGCGGCCTTCGTCGTGAGCTTCATCGTTCCTCCGTCGTCTGGTCCACGTCGCACGGGACGGCGGAAATGTAGCCCGGACGGCGGAGCCATCTCGCCCCACCCGGGGTTGATCTTCGGGCCCACCACGGGGGTAGCCGGCCTACCCCCTGTGGTGTACCGGCCCGGCCCATGGGATGACCCGTTCTCCTTCCAGCTCCACTCGACGGGTGGATGCTGGTGACCGCCGTCCCAGGCCGCGTTGCGATGCGACAGCGGCCGCTTGCCGAGTACGTCGTGCGCACGCCTCGCGACCTCACCTGACGGGCGAGGTCAACGCCCCTGGAGGGACTTGACGTTGTCGCCGAAGGTCCAACCCTTAGACCCGTCCCAGTTGACCGACCACGTCATGAGCCCCTTCAGCGAACCACTGAAGGAGTTCCACGCCTGGCTGACCACGTTCGGAGCCATGTGACCGCCACCGGCGCCGGGCTGTGCGGGCAGGCCGGGCACCTGCTTGTCGTAGGGCACCTTGATGGTGGTGCCCTGGATGGTCAGCCCGTTGTTCAGACACGTCGTCTGCGCCGTGAAGCCCTGCACCGTACCGGCCTGGTAGGAGTCGCCGGAGCAGCCGTACATGCTGCCGTTGTAGTACTGCATGTTCAGCCACCACAGCCGGCCGTTGTCGGCGTACTTCTTGATGATCGGCAGGTAGGAGCCCCAGATCGACCCGTAGGTGACGCTCCCTCCGGTGCCGTACGCGGTCTCGGGCGCCATCGTGAGACCGAACCCCGCGGGCATCTGGGCCAGCACTCCGTCGATGATGCGCACCAGGTTGGCCTGGGAGGCGGACAGGGTGTTGATGTTGCCGCTGCCCGTGAGGCCCGTCTCGATGTCGATGTCGATTCCGTCGAAGTTGTACCTCTTCAGGATCGGGACGACGGTCGCCACGAAACGATCGGCGACGGTACTCGAACTCAGGTCGATTCCCGCGGTGGCCCCGCCGATCGACATCAGGATCGTCGCTCCTGCCGCCTTGGCCTGACACATCTCGGCCGGGGTCGCGACCTTGACGCCGGTGTCCATGCCGTCCTGCCACAGAACGGTGCCGTCCGAGAGGATCACGGGGAAGGCGGCGTTGATCACGTTGTAGCCGTGTGCGGCGATCCGGCTGTCGGTGATGGGGACCCAGCCCAGGCCGGGGTGCACGCCGTTCGCGGCGCCGTCCCAGTTCTCCCAGTACCCCTGCAGGACCTTGCCCGACGGCTTGGGCTTGGTGGGGCAGGTCTCGCCGGGCGGCGGGGTCGTGGGCGGTGCAGTCGTGGGCGGTGCGGTCGTCGTGGGCGGCGTGGTCGGGGGCGTGCCGGTCGGCGTAGGGGTGCTGGTCGGCGTGGGGGTGCTGCCGCCGGGGCCGGCGAGCGATACGTCGTCCGCGTGGTACGAGGGCTGCCCGTACCAGCCGTGCAGGTAGACGGTCACCGAGGTGGTGTCCGGACCGGTGCTGAAACCGACGCTCAGCCGGCTGTACGACGGGCTGCTCGGCGTCCAGGTGGACTGGGCACCGGAGATGCCGGTACCGGTGGCGCCCAGGTAGACGTAACTGCCCTGGACGTACGCGCTCAGCGTGTACGAGGAGTTGGGCTGCACGCTCACGGTCTGGCTGCACCGGGCGTTGTCGGAGCCGGCCGGCGTGGCCTTGAGGGCGCCGACGCCGGAGTGGACCGGGCTGCCGACGGCGGCGCCCGAGGCGCCGGAACACGTCCAGCCGGAAAGCCCGTTCTCGAATCCGGAGTTGGCCACCGCCGCGGCGGTGACGGCCCCGGCCTGTGCGGTGCCGGACGCGGCGATGCCGACAGCGATGACGGCGCCGGCGCTCACCCCGGCCAGCGCACGCACGAGGGCGGACCCGACGCGCCCGGTCCGCCCGGCATGGTGCGCCCGGCCGCCGTCTCCGCGGCCGGGGTCCTGAAGCGGGTTGACATCGCGGGAGAGGCCTGGAGTACGCGACCGCCGATGGAACATGCCGTGCTCCCTTCCCGCCGGACGTCATGGATGTGACTGACGCGTGGGGGCGCGACGCCCGGCTCCGGGTGAGGTGGGGACAGGTGGGGCTGTGCCGGTCCGGATCGTACGAGGGGAGGAGAGGGCGGTCAATAGGTATGGACCAATAGCGGGGAGCGTGGCTCAGCGACCGCCTTCTCTCCGGGGTGGTGCCGGAGCTCGTTCTCGTGCCCTTGGGCCCGGCGCATCGTGACGGGTACCGGGCATGCGCTTGCAGACGCAGGGAAGGAGAGTGCCCGCCTCCGCCTCGACCTGCGCTCAGTCCGCGTCGGGCGCCGCGGGGGAGAGGCCCAGGCTGTGACGGCGACAACTCGCTCGCCCGGTCCTGGGAGGCCTGCTACAGGCCGAGCTCCTCGCATGCGGGCCTGAGTGCATGCGTGCAGATCTCGTCGGTGGTGTAGACGCCGTCGAGGACAACGGTGGCTCTGAGATTGGCTCTCGTCACCGAGATGCCAGGGAGCAGGATGGACGGCACGTTCTCGGTGGTCGGGCTGTCGACGAGCTGGTTGATGAGCTCGTCGATCCTGGCACCCTCGGCCAGGGCGATGGCCAGCTCGGCGGCGGCGTTGGCCTCGGGACCGTACGGCTTGTAGACGGTCATGAACTGTTCGCCCGTCACGATCCGCTGAACTCCGGCGAGTTCGGCGTCCTGGCCGGTGACCGGGGGCAGTGGGGAGACGCCGGCCGCCTTGAGAGCGGCGATGATGCCGCCCGCCATGCCGTCGTTGGCGGAGTACACGCCGACGACCTTGTCCTTGCCGATCGCCGAGAGAGCGGCCGTCATGTTGGTGTTGGCGTTCTGCGGCTTCCATTCGACGGTGTCGTACTCCTTGCCGATGTTCACCTTGCCATCGAGGACGGAGTGCGCACCGGACTTGAAGAGGGCCGCGTTCGGATCGGTCACGGATCCGTTCATCATGATGATGCGGCCGTCCTTGGCGGTCTTGTTGCCCACGGCCTCGAGCAGTGCATTGCCCTGGATCTTGCCGACGTCCTCGTTGTCGAAGGAGGTGTAGGCGTCGATCGGGCCCTCGGCCAGGCGGTCGTAGGCGACGACGGGGATGCCTGCGTCCTTCGCCCGCTTGACCGCGCCGGCGATGGCCTTGGAGTCCACCGCGCCGATGATCAGGGCGTCGACCTTGCCGGAGATCATCGTGTCGACTTGGGCGTTCTGCGTCGCGGCGTTCTGTTTGGCGTTTGCGTATACGACCTCGGCCTTCCCGAAGGTGAGACGGGCGATCTCCTTCTCGATGAGAGGCCGGTCGAACTTCTCGTACCGCGCTGCCTGGTCCTCCGGCAGCAGCAGCCCGATCCTGAGCTTCTCCGGCTCGCTCCTGCCGCCTTCGCTGCCGCCGCAGGAGGTGAGGGAAAGGGCCATCGCTGACGTTGCGGTGACTGCTACGGCTGCGCGGCCCAGATGTGTGTTCACGATGCATGCCTTCGTGACGGGCCGTGTCGTCCGGCCGAGGTCCAGGCAGTCAACGTGGGGTGAAGGCACCCGTCAACAAGCGAGATCCCAATGAGATCGGAACACGGAGAAACGTTCCCGAAACGATTCCAAGGCGGCACCGTCGTGCTCTGTCCGGGGCGTGCGGCACCTGATACGCCGCCCCACAGGGGCGACCGGCCTGGTTCCGACCAGTGCATGTCTATCCCTGCGGATGCGTGGCCGCCTGCCGGTGGAACATGTCGGGGCGGAACGAGGGCTGGGGTGCCTGGTGCCGACAGGCGGCCAGCCGGGCGGCAAGCCTCGAACGCTGCGGGGCGGGGACCGCGGCGGCGGTGGCGGCCGGTGCGTCGAGTTCGCCCCAGCCCACCGCGAGGGCGGCCGCGCGCAGTACGTGGTGGCGGGCCGCGGCGACCGCAGCCGCTGCGGGATCAAGATCCCCACTGGCCTGCTGGAGGCCTGCGCAGGCCCACAGTGCGGTGGCGTGCAGGAAGGCGACCTCTGCGGTCGAAGCCGCAGTGTGCGGTCGATGCGGAGCCGAGGCTTTGCGGGTACCGGCGTGTGCGACGGCGGCGGGGTCGTGACGGTGGCTCCGGTCGCGGTCGCGGTCGTGGCCGGTGCCGCCGCAGGCCGGGAGCCGGGGGAGGTTGGTGCTCAGGTAGCGGGTCGTTCCCTCGGACAGGGTGGACGGGGTGGTGGTGACGACGATCAGGCGGGTCGGCTGCGCGGTGGCGCGCTCCCCGGGCAGGGTGGTCTCTGCGGCCCAGCGGCCCTCGGTTCTCCCGTCGCGTCCGGTCCAGGTGACGGGGGTCCACTCCACGTCGCCGCCGGGGGCACCTTGGGTCCGGTCCAGCACTGCCTGCCGGAGTCTCCGGCTCGCGCCCCCGCGCTGCCGTTCGTCTCGCGGCAGCAGATTCAGTATGTAGGGCAGGTTTGCCGAGTCGAGATGACGTTGCAGGGAGTGGTGTACGCCGTAGAAGCAGTCGGCGGAGACGACCCGGAAGGGCACGCGGGCGGCGACGGCACGGGCCGTGAGGTCCAGGACGGCCTGGGGCAGGTTCTCCGGTTCGGGCTTCCCGTCAGGTCTGTGCTCGTCGTGGACACGGTCGGGGCTGATGTGGTGCAAGGGATGGAAGGTCTCGTTGTCGCACCAAAGGGAAGCCATGCCGGTGCTGCCCGTCCGGCTGCCAGGTGCGGCTGTGCGGCCGGTGCCGACAGCGAGTACGCCTGCGGCGTGCGGTCTGCGTGAGGTGTGCGAGAGCAGCAGCGCGAGGCGCCGCTCATCGACCGTTTCCCATTCCCAGGCCGTGCGCGCGTGGGGGCGTGCATCACGCGGGCGGCCGGGCGCGAGCAGGTGCGCCGACAGGTGGTGGGCGAACGCATTCCACTGCTGCGTCGTCAGCAGGTCGTCGAAGCCGGCCGCGTAGGTCCGGACCGGGTCGGGCAGGGACCTGGCCGGCTCCGGAACCGCGCCTGCTTCGCCGTTCTCGGCGCGCCGCCGCGCGGCGTCCCAGATGGCCGGCACGATCTGCGCGGCGGGCAGCCGGACGGTCCACCCGGTCCGTGGAGGGTGGCCCGTGGCGGGGCGGGGACCGTTCTGGATGACGAACTCCGCCATGGTGGAGTCGAACCAGATGGCGGGAGGGTCCTCCGCCTCCGGGCCGGGTGCGGGGCCGATGAACCAGAGGGGCATGGCGGCTCCAGAAGGGGTCTGCGGACGGAGGACCGTCCGGGAGGGATGCGGGCGACGACGGCCGCCGCGGAGGCCGTGCCCCGGGTGTGGGGGATGCCTCCACCGGCCCGGAGGCCGGCGCTGGTCGAGCCCGTTCCTCTGTGCGGGGAGCTGTGCGAGCCTGCCGCCATAAGTAGAAGTCAGCTCGCTGCGCGCCGAGACTATGTCTTCATCAAATGAATGGCATAGCCAATCAAACATGGACCATCGACAGGCCACGCGGCGGGCGTAATGATCGAGGCGGGCGGCATGCGCTGGCCTCCCTGAGGTTCGCATACCGCGTGAAGTCGTCATTTCATGAACGCAATGGGAGCGGTTAGGCCGACTGTCCGTCTGCGATTGCGGTGCCCGGACCCGCGGGGCAGCGTGGGGACACCGTCCACCTTGCGAACCCCGTCGAGGCCAGCCGATGCCCCACCACTCTCTTGAGGCTCCGACGGACCCTGCCGCTGCCGCGCCGAGGCCCGAGGTCAGTCGAGGTCGGCGACGGGAACTGCTCTGGCTGGCACCCGTAGCGGGCGCGTACGCCCTGGTGCAGTTGCTCCTGGCCGTTCCGGGCACGGGGCTCGGCTGGGACGAGGCCGTCTACGTCAGCCAGGTTTCGCGGGACGTGCCTGCCGCCTTCTTCAGTGCTCCGCGGGCCCGCGGCATCACCTACCTCGTTGCTCCCGTCGTCGCGCTCACCTCGTCCACGACAGCGCTGCGCGTCTTCCTGGCCCTGCTGTCGGCGGCAGCGCTGCTGCTGTGCCTGTGGGTGTGGCGCAAGCTCATCCCCGTACCGGTGCTCGCCCTCGCGGGAGGCCTGTTCTCCGGTCTGTGGGTGTCCCTCTTCTACGGCCCACAGGCCATGCCGAACCTTTGGGTCGCCTTCGGCGCGCTCCTGGCCGTCGGCTGCTTCCTGCGAGCCGCGCGCGACCGGAGCGACCGCCGGGCGCTGGCGGTCCTCACCGCCTCTGTGGCGCTGGCCGCGCTCATGCGGCCGATGGACGCTGCCTGGCTCATCCTGCCCCTGCTCTGCGCCGTGCTCGTCGTTCCTGCCTGGCGGCGGCCGGCCCTGCTCATGGCTCTGGGACTCGGAGCCGTACTCGGCGGCCTCGAATGGGTCATCGAGGCCGAGCTCCGCTACGGCGGCCTGCTCACCCGGCTGGAGCGGGCGAGCGAGATCCAGGGCGGCCTGCGCTGGAACGTCGCCGTCGGCGACCAGCTGCATGCCCTCGACGGGCGCACCCTGTGCCGCCCGTGCAACGGGCCCTGGCAGCCGGTGGCCGGCCTGTGGTGGCTCGCGGTGCCGCCCCTGACCGCAGGCGCACTGATCGGCGGTCACCGCAGAGGCCGTCTGGCAGAGGTCCTGCTCCCCACCGTCGTGGGCTTGTCCCTCGCGATGCCTTACCTGTTCCTGATCGGATACGGGGCTGCCCGCTTCCTGCTCCCCGCCTACGCGTTGCTCTCTCTTCCCGTCGCGGCATGCCTGGCCCGGCTGGTCGCAGCCGGCCGTACGCGCTCGCGCGCCCTCGCCGCCCTCTGCCTCACCCTGGCCGGGTGCCATCTGGCCGTGCAGCTCCTGATCACGGTCCGTGCGGCCGAGCGCAGCCGGGCCAACCAGAAGGCGTTCACGGCGGTTGCCGCCGAGCTGCGGGGGCAAGGCCTTCGACCCCCATGCGTGATCAGCGGCAGTGAGGCCGTCCGGGCCGCCTACTACACCGGCTGCGCTTCGCGACAGACCTACGGCGGCCACGACGGCAGCATCAGCGCCGAAGAGCTCGCGGCCCTGGGGCGTACCCGCCCGGTGGCCGTTCTGGTCCAGGGGGACCTACCTCCGCCGTGGGCGGCCCGCTGGCGCCCGTACCCGCTACCGGACCTCCAGGGAGGGCGCGAGTACCAGGCCTACCTCTCCCCATCGGCAAGACCCGGAACCGCCCTCCCGTAGAGCCGCGGGGTGGACCCCAGGAACGGAGCACCCGAAACGGGCGCCCCTGCGGCGCCCACCCTGCTGCACAGAGCCGTGGCTGCGCGGTTCCGGCTGGATGTCCCGGCGGTTTCGAGAGTTCGGACTGCGTACGTGAACCCGACAACTCGTCGCGTCTGCAAGGCGATTGCCGGACTGCATGCCGATTGTGGCGTGGGTCACGCGGGGAGAGAGTGGGCGCCCTCACCAGGGAAGAGGGCTCATGAGCGAAGACATCACCGGCGGATCGACCTCCGCCTCCGCCGCGCCGCCCGTCCAGCGGCTGAAGGCGAACTCCGTCGGTCTGGTCGGCGTCGTGTTCATGGCGGTGGCCACAGCCGCACCGATCACGGCCATGACGGGGAACCTGCCCATCGCCGTAGGTTTCGGAAACGGTACCGGAGCGCCGGCCGGCTATCTCTTCGCCACGCTCGTCCTGACCGTGTTCGCGGTCGGCTACGTGGCCATGGCCAAGCGGATCACCGCAGCAGGAGCCTTCTACGGATACATCTCCCACGGCCTCGGCCGCATCGCAGGCATGGCCTCGGGCATGCTGGCCGTCCTCGCCTACATCGTCTTCGAGGCCTCGATCGTCGGCGTCTTCTCCTACTTCGCCAAGACCACCGTCCACGACCAGCTCGGCATCGACCTGCCCTGGATTCTCTACGCGGCCGCGATGCTCGCCGTCACCTCCGTCCTCGCGCACTTCGACATCAACCTCACCGCCAAGGCGCTGGGCGTCATGCTGGTCGGCGAGATCGCCGTCCTGTTCGCCGTCGCCACCGCCGTGCTGCTCGCGGGCGGCGGCCCCGACGGCATACCCCTGGAACCGGTCAACCCGAAGAACGCCTTCACCGGCACCTCTGCCGGCCTCGGCCTCTTCTTCGCCTTCTGGTCCTGGGTCGGCTTCGAGTCCACCGCCATGTACGGCGAAGAATCCCGCGACCCCAAGCGCGTCATCCCCAAGGCCACCCTCATCTCCGTCGTCGGCGTAGGCCTCTTCTACATCTACGTCTCCTGGATGACCATCTCCGGCAACGGCCTCACCACATCCGTCGAGCTGTCCGCCTCCGCCAGCCCCCTGGACCTCTTCTTCGCCCCCACACAGACCTTCATAGGGCCCTGGGCCGTCGACGCATTCCAGTGGCTGCTGCTCACCGGCTCCTTCGCCTGCGGCATGGCCTTCCACCAGTGCGCCGCCCGCTACCTCTACGCCATCGGCCGGGAAGGCTTCCTGTCCCCGAAGCTCGGCCACACCCATCCCCGCCACGGATCCCCCTACCTCGCATCCGTCGTGCAGACCGCCGTAGCCACCGCCCTCGTCGCCGGATTCTGGCTCACCGGCCAGGACCCCTACCTGCACCTGTACACCCTCCTCGCGATCCTCGGCACGATGGCCATCCTCATCGTCCAGACCTTGTGCTCATTCGCCGTCATCGGCTACTTCCGCAAGAACCACCCCGAAGACCGGCACTGGTTCAAGACGTTCACCGCGCCACTCCTCGGCGGGATCGGCATGACTGCGGTCGTGGTCCTGCTGGTCCTGAACATGGAGACCGCCGCCGGCACCGCGGCCGGCTCCGTCGTCTTCGAGCTGATCCCCTGGATCGTCGGCGCGGTCTTCCTCGGTGGCCTCGGCCTCGGCTTCTACCTCAAGGCCAGGGCTCCCGAACGCTACGAGATCATCGGCCGGATCGTCCTGGAGGACGCCACCGAACGCACCGACCCCGACGGCACCCAGCCCCGCTCCACGTCCCCGTCATCGCCCGCCGCGAACGTCTAGGAGCCCCGCCATGGCCCGTACACCGTTGATGCACACGCTGCGCCGCCTCGCCGCCGACCACGCTGCCGCCGACCGCCTGCAGATGCCGGCCGCGGAGGTCCGCGGCTCCAGCCGCCGCGACCTCCTCACCCGGGCCGCCGCCCTCGGCCTCGGAACCGCCCTCGCCGCCTCCGCGGCGGCCGGGCCCGCGCACGCGGTCGAGACCGTCCCGGACAAGAAGCCCGTGACACCCGCCCGCGTCGCCGTGATCGGCGCCGGCATCTCCGGCCTCACCGCAGCGCTCACCCTGACAGACGCCGGCATCCCCTTCACCCTTTACGAAGCCAACCCCGCGCGGGTCGGCGGACGGATGTGGACCCAGCGCACCCACTGGGCCTACGGGCAGACCTCCGAGATCGGCGGCGAGCTCATCGACACCAGCCACAAGAAGATCCTGGAACTGTGCCGCCGCTTCGACCTGCCCGTAGAGGACTTCCTCGGAGGCGGCCCCAACGGCGCAGAGGAAGTCCTGTGGTTCAACGGCGAGTACTACCCGCGAAGCCAGGCCGACGAGGACTTCAAGGCCGTCTACCAGGCCCTGCGCCGAGACCTCCAGGATTCCGGCGAGGTCAGCTGGAACAGCACCACCCCCACCGGCACGGCCCTGGACAACACGAGCCTGTACGAGTGGATCGAAACCCGGGTTCCCGGCGGTCACAGCTCGCAGCTCGGCCGCTTCATCGACGTCGCCTACAACGTCGAGTACGGCGCCGACACCACCGCCCAGTCCGCTCTCGCGCTGGTCCTCCTGATGGGCTACCAGCCCAACCCCGGCCACTTCAACGTCTGGGGCCTTTCCAACGAGCGCTACCACATCACGGGCGGCAACGACCGCCTCCCCAACGCGATCGCCTCCGCCCTGCCCACCGGATCGATCGTCATGGGCCGCGAACTCCTCGCCGTGAGAGCCAACGCTGACGGCACTCAGACCCTCACCTTCAACGACTCAGGCGCCACCCGCACCGCCACCGCCGACCACACCGTCCTCTGCCTCCCCCTGCCGGTCCTGCAGCGCATCGACACCACCGCTGCCGGCTTCGACCCCCTCATGCGCAACCTCCTCCGTGACGCGCGCATGGGCCACTGCACCAAACTCAACATGCAGTTCACCAGCCGCCCCTGGCGCGGCACCGGCCCCTGGCCCGGCGTCTCCGCAGGAGACTGCTTCACCGACTCACCCGTCCAGCAGACCTGGGACACCACCAAACTGCAGCCGGGCAACGGCGGCATCCTCCTCCAGTACGGCGGCGGCAGCCTCGCCCGATCCCTCACGCCCGCGACCCCCTTCGCCACCGAGAGCGACCCCTACGTACGCGACCTCGCCACCCGCATGCTCACCGGCATCGACGCCTTCTACCCCCACACGAGGTCCGCGTGGACCGGACGCGCCCAGCTCTCCGCCTGGCACCGCAATCCCCATTCCCTCGGCGCCTACTCCTACTGGCCCACCGGCTACCTCCACCGCTACGCCAAGTACGAGGGCACCGCCCAGGGCCGCATCCACATCGGCGGCGAACACTGCAGCTACGACTTCCAGGGATTCATGGAGGGTGGCGCCACCGAAGGTGAACGCGCCGCCCGAGAAGTGATCACCGCCCTTACGTAGCCTGCTGCCCTCGCGGTCCCGTCTCGACCGCGGACCCTGCCACGGCTGCTACCACCCTGGACACCACCGGCGCCCGCGCCGTCGGCATTCCCGCCGACCCCACCCGCGAACACTCACTGCCCTCGCCCATGAGCTGTACGAACCCCGCTCCACGACCGGCCGCATCACCGAACTCCTGCGCACCTGGAGCTGACTGGACGCCGGCCAGGACATGGCGGGTCTCCGGGAGGACCCTGGGCAGGGCGAGGCGTGAACCGAGGCGGAAGCGCATCCCTCCGCGCCCCGGCCGTGCCGCTGATGCGGCTCTCGGAGGCGGCCCAGCAGCGCGCGGGCTCGCGAGGCGAACGCCGGGCAGCCTGACCGGAAAGGCATCGGCAGCCTTTGGACTCTCCGGCTGCAACACCGCGGGTGACGGCCGCTGGGGTGCTGCGGAAGGCAACATCGGTGTGTCGGCCCAGGAGGCATCCCGACGCCCCAGGGTGGCGTGGGCGTCGACCCGTGGCTGAGCACCTGAGAGGTCGTCTCAAGGTCCTCCAGCAACGCTCCGTCACCCTGGAACGGGCTGCCGCTGGACAATCCGCGTGCACTGGTCGATCAGGGTGGGGAACACTGTCCTGATGAGCTCTGCAGCCTCCCGGACAGCGCAGGCACGGGCCCTTCGGCACGTTGCGGAACGGGCGTCGGGCCCCCCGCTGGACCCGGCATTGCGGGTGACCCTCAACTTCCACCCGGACCGTCTGCTGCACGGCAAGCCGATCTTGGACTGCATGTCCGAGGGTGGCGTCTACCACTCGCAGTTCGTCACCGGGACCAGCAACGGCGGCCTGACCGCGCATCCAGGCGGCGACCGGTGGCGCTGGGAGAGCCGGATCTTCGACGGGGCGTACGACGAAGCGACCGCTCATGAGCGGCCCGTCTACGGGGCGTTGAACTTCCGTCGCAAGCCGGTCGGCGGGGCGCCGCGGTTCGGCTCGGCCCACTTCCGGCTGACGGCCCGGACGCTGACGCGGACCACGTTCTGTTACCCGGACAGCGTCCTCGAACCGTCGGATTTCGGCGTCGCGGCACGCGTGGGGCTCATCGAGGTCGCCCTCGCCGATTTCCAGGACGAGCTGGACGATTACATCGAGGCGCAAGTGCACGGGCCGGTCCAACTGCAATTCCATGTGGAGGCGCTGGTCCTGGACCCCTGCTACCGAGGCACGGGCGTCGAGGCCTCGGCTCTGGTCCTTGGCTGCCCGGTGGAGTGGCACCCCGGCTTCCGGCTTGAGGTCGAAGAACTCCGTCGTCACCCCGGCTACCGAGGCCAGGCGTACGTCGACTTGGGCACGCAGATCGCGGTCGAGGGCGTACTCGATCCTCGGATCGTCGGAGACGCGGCACGGGCCGGCCTCCACGACCCCCAGGCCGTCAAGAAGGTGTGGCACTACCTGGCACGATTCGGGGCCCCGCGAAGACCACAGACAGACCGGTGACTCCGGCACCGACGGAGGAACCCTGCTTTCTACCGGGAGATGAACCGGGAGAACGATCCCGGGCTCCGCGAACTCATCGGGGAGGGACTGCGGCCGGTGCGGCGATCACGGCCCGCCGGCCAGCGACGTGACGGGCGGCAGCTCCTGGGCGATGCGGGTGATGAAGGAGCGGGTGGCCTCCGGGTCAAGGGCCTGCGCCTGAAGGTGCTCGAACAGGGCGCTGTAGTGCCGCACTTCGGATCGTTTCTCCATGTAGAGGTCGCTGGTGAAGCGCTCGAGATATACCGTCCCCGTGGCAGTGTCCGGAAAGTCGAGGATGGAGAACTGTCCCGAGATGCCCGGATGGGCTCCCGCGGTGTGCGGGAGGACCTGCACGGTGATGTGCGGCTGTTCACCGAGGCGGTTCAGGTGCTCGAGCTGTTCGCGCATGATCCTGGGGCTGCCGACCGTGCGGCGCAGTGCTGATTCGTCCAGCACGGCCCACAGGCGGACAGGCCGGGCCGGGTGGTGGACACGGGACTGACGACGTAACCGCACCTCAAGGCGCACGGCGGTTTGTTCCTTGTCGGCGCGAGGGATCGTTTCCTCGATGACCGCTGCCGCGTAGGCGGGTGTCTGCAGCAGGCCTGGGATCACCAGGGGTTCGTAGGAGCGGACACAAGCGGCTGCCGTCTCCAGGCCGATGTAGACGGCGTACGGGATCTCCCCGCAGGCGACCCACCAACCCCGCTGGTTCGACTCTCGGGCCATGTCCATCAATGCGTCGATGACCTGCTGGTCTGTCACTCGGTAGAGGTCGCACAGGTCCCGCACATCGCGCGGGCTGATGGCGCGGCGGCCGTTCTCCAAGTGGCTGACCTTGGGCTGGGAGACCAACAGGTGCTCGGCCACCTGCGTACTGGTCAGGCCACGGGCCAGCCGGAGCCGGCGCAGCTCCGCGCCCAGCCGGCGTCGCCTGATGGTCGGGTTTCCGTTCGCCGCCACGGGCGGTCTACCTCCGGCTCGGGACTGTCTGTCAGCCGCAGAAGGTGCCGCGGCCGGGCCCGGGCGAACGCCGGCGCCGCCCAATGATGATCAATGGGCCCCGCCATCGAGTGTCACGTCGCGCGAATGCAGCCGCGTGCACAGCCCGAGCAGAGTTCACCCGAACGCTACGGCCGTCCACTCATCTGCCGGATATGCATGCTTATCTGCTGAGTCCTGTGCGTCGGAATGTCGCCAGGAGGAACCCGACAGCCGTCCACCCGCGGGAGGGCAGGCGGAGACGTCCATCCGGCACCGGCCTCCGCAGGGCAGCCCAGAGGCTCGGGGCGCCCCCCCGTTCGCCTCGGGTCATGCGAATTGCAGGACTCGGCGCGCCGTCCTGCAGGAAATTTTTGAGGCCACCCGCCTGGCCGCAAATTCTCACATATGGCGGGTTTTGAATTCATTGTCAGATGAATGAATTTGCCTCATGCGGGTTAGTCCCGCCTCGTTCTGCGGAGGAATATCGGATGATATATGCGGTGCATCTTGGTATTTTCATCGCGCTTCGTGGGGCTGGATGTGTTTGTCATCATCCCTGCTTCTCTTGGTCCATCTCCGGCGCGTGAATGTTGCTGCGTAATATGCGGCGACAACGACAAGGCTTCCCGGGCGATCGGCTAGGAGCCCGGTATGCCACGGCCCCCATAGGAAGTGGCCCACCTCGATGAAGCTGAAAATCCACGCGGCTCCGCGCCGCACCCTTTCCGGCTGGCTGGCCTCGGCCGTCGCCGCAACGGTTGCCGGTGTCATGGTCGCCGGATTGCCGACGCAGGCACTGGCCATCGCGACCCCCGTGCCTCTGGGCACCACCGCCAGCTACTCCGTTCTGGCAGGTCAGGGAGTCACCAATACAGGCCCCACGGTGGTCGACCACGACCTCGGTACGCACCCGAACCCGTCCATCACAGGATTCCCGCCCGGCCGAGTGCTCGGTGCCGTGCACCCGGCGGATGCTCAGGCCCTCCAGGCCAAGAGCGATCTGATCGTGGCGTACAACAATGCGGCCGGCCAGGCCGAGGACTTCGACCTTCCGGCGGCGATCGGCTCGGGAACGTCCGGCCCGACGGAGCTGATTCCGGGCGTCTACACGCGAGACCCCGCCGGCAGTGTCGGCCTCACCGGCGACCTGGTCCTGAACGCCGGGGGAAATCCCGCCGCGGTCTGGGTGTTCCAGATTCCCGCGGCCCTGACGACGGCAACCTCCAGCCGGATCCTTCTCACGAACGGCGCTTCGCCGTGCAACGTGTTCTGGCAGATCGGGAGTTCGGCGGAGCTCAACACCAACACCACGTTCGTCGGCACCATCATGGCTCTGACCTCGATCTTCCTTCGAACGGGGACGAACATCGAGGGCCGGGCGCTGGCGCGTAACGGTGAGGTGACCATGGACAACAACCGGATCTTCCTCGGCGGGTGCGCCACCGGTGGTACGACGACCGGCACGACCGGCGGAACGCCGACCGCCGGCACGACCACCGGAGCAACCGCGGGAACGCCGACCGCCGGATCGACGACCGGTACGACCGTGGGTCTGATCGGTGGCGGCCTCCTGGGCGGACCGATCGTCGACCTCGTCTCCGGTGGCACCTCGGGGAACATCGCCGGGAACACCTCGGGGAACACCTCGGGCAACACGGCCGGCAACAGCACCGGCGGCAATACGACCGGCGGCAACACGACCGGCGGGACCATCACCGGAGGCAACGTCACCGGTGGGCACGGCGGTCAGCCCGGCGGCCCGGACCACGGCGGGCCGGACAACGGCGGCCCGGGCCACGGAGGCCTGGAGCACCACGGGCCGGATCACGGCGGCCCGGGCCACGGGCATGACGAGGGTCCCGGTAAGCCGGGCCATGACCACGACGGGAAGCCCGGCGGCCACTTCGGCTACGGCAACAAGCCCGCGGGCCACGAGGGTCACGAAGGCCGCGAGGGCTAGGCAGCAGGCCGTACGGAGCCCGTTCATCGGATGACGGCGCGCGGCGGGATCCTCATCGAATCCGCCGCGTGCCGTCAGTGAGAGCCGCAGAAGCCTCAGGCGAACAGCAGACATGAGAAAGACCGGGTGGGCGGTGTCGAGCGGAATTGAACCTGCGGGCGTGAAGGAACTTCATCAGTCCGATTCCGGTCCAGTCTCCCAGCAGTGTGATGACGAACAGGCCGGACCGGATACGTCACTCACGGGCGGCGTTCGTACGCTGAAAGCGATGCTCCGCATCGCCGTGGCCCTGTGCCTGGTGACTGCTCTGGTCCATGTCGTCCTGGTGTTCCTTCATGTGGCGCCCTCCAACCCTGTGTCGAAGCGGTACAACTCACAGGTGAACGGATGGGTGTACCCGCTCTTCGAACAGAATTGGCGACTCTTCGCCCCGGACCCCGACTCCTTCAACCGGCAGATCCTGGCGAGAACCGCTCACGCTGACTCCAAAGGATCGGTTCGGGTAACCCCCTGGCTCGACCTGGCCGCCGTGGACCATTCCGCGGTCGACCACAACGTATTTCCGAGCCATACGTCCCAGAACCTTCTGCGCCGCGCCTGGACCTCCTATGTCGAGACGCACGGAGGAAGCGACACGGCACGCTCGGAACGGGCCGTGATGTTGCAGCAGTACCTGCGCAACATTGCCGCGGACCGTGTCACCGCCCGCAACGACGGCGGAACCTTCGAATTCATCCAGCTTCGGGTCGTCACACTGCCCGTCGCCGCGCCCGGCGCAGCAGCCGGGAACCGTCCGCCGGCACCCACCGAGGACCGGCTCCTGCCCTGGTGGAAGGTGACCCCTCATGGGAAATGACCAGATCCCCCAGCTCCCCTCCACGGCAGCAACGCCGCACCGGTCCGCGGCCCAGGAGACTTCGATCGGCGCCCCGGTCCACCGATGGCTCCTCGACCGGATCGGTGCTCTGTGGGCGCTTCTCACCGACCGGCCGATCTCCCTGTACGCCGCGTCGGTCCTGCGCATCGGCTACGGGCTGCTCTATCTGGTCTTCCTGCTGCGCGAATTCCCGCACCGCGACGAAATCTGGGGCCCCGGCTCCCCCTGGACACCAGCACTGGCACAACAGCTTTTCGACCAGACGGGCTGGAACAGCATCCTGATCCTGTCCGACAGCCGTGCCTACTTCGAACTCTGCTACGTGATGGCCCTCTTCACGTCCGCGCTGTTCATGCTGGGCTGGCGGACTCGGGCCATGTCCGTCCTCTTCGCCCTGGTGGTGGCCTCGTTCCATGCCAGATCGATCTTCATGACGGACGGGGGCGACAACCTGATCCTGCTGATGGCTCTCTACCTCGTCCTCACGGCATGCGGTCGGCGCTGGTCCCTGGATGCACGCCGGGATCGGCTCAAGACAGCTCGCGCACGTGACGTGCCGGCTCCGGTGGGGAGCTTCTCCGCACAGCAACTCCGCGAGGCCCGTGCCACCTTGACCACCGTGGTGCACAACTGCGGCATGTTCGTCATCGCGGCACAGGTCTGCTTCCTCTACGGATCAGCCGGCCTTTACAAGATCCAGGGCCTCACCTGGGGCGGCGGCACCGCTCTCCATTACGCGCTGAACCTCGAACTCTTCCAGCCCTGGCCCGCGTTCTCCCACCTCGTGGACGAGTTCCCGATGGTGATCGCGATCGCCGGCTACGTGACGGTGCTCGTGCAGGTCGCCTTCCCGTTCGTGCTCTTCGGCAGGCTCAAATATCCGGTTCTGGCCGTGCTGCTGGGCATGCACATCGGCATCGCAGTGCTCCTGGGGCTTCCCCTCTTCTCCGGGGCGATGATCGTTGCGGATGCCGTGTTCCTTCCCGACCGCTTCTACGCCTTCCTGCCTCGTCTGTGGCGGCGCGCAGCACAGCGCACAGGGATGTGCCGGCCGGCACCCGGCCGGGCGGCGGGATCCGTATCCGCATCTCCGCAAGGCAAGCCAGGCGGACCGGGCTCCACGCATCGGGCAATTCCTGCACAGAAGGACACCGCACAGGCCACCGGGTTCGCATCAGAGCAGAGCTGAGATGCCGTCTTGACGTCTTCCTCGGCGGGACGCGCCTTGCCCTCGGCCTCGTCGGCGCGGCCTGGGCATCCTCACGAGCGGCTGTGTTGAACGTGTTCAGAAAATCTGACAGCATGGTGTTCCGGGAGGGCCGGTCAGGCCGGGAGGACGTGAATCCGTCTGCCTTCGGCACGAGTTGGCCATGAGATCCGGAGGTCGGTACGACATGATCATCACCTTGCTCGTCTTCTTGTTCCTGGGCCTGATGGTGGCCGCCGTGCCAGGCCTGCTCGTCGGGTATGCCTTCGTCGCGGTGAGCGGCAGGATGTCGCTCACCGCGAGGCTCTCGTCGCTGGTGGCCCTGGCGACGAGCACGGCGGCGCTGTGGCTGGGCCTGGGGGAACCCGCCAGCGTCCTGCTGCTGCTGGCCATGGCGGTGACGTTCCTCGCGACCCTCGCCTCGGGAGTCACGTTCCTCGGGCTCGAAGCCCGCAAGCGACACGCACCCCGCCACCCCGCCCCGGCGTGGCAGAGCTGGTAGCGGGCGGCCCCGCGGGGGCCGTCCTCCCGGCAACGTGTGGATTCACCCGCCCGTGGAGATGAGCAGGGCCCCTGTTATCGTGCGCCGATGTCAACGATCAAGCAGTTCCAAGTGACCTTCGACTGCGCGGAACCTGCGCGCCTCGCCGCCTTCTGGTGCGAGGTGCTGGGGTACGTCGTACCGGCAGTCCCGGAGGGTTTTGCCACGTGGGAGGAGTACCACCACTCGCTGCCGCCTGAGGACGAGGTCTACTTCGCGTGCGCTGATCCCTCGGGTGTGGGCCCGCGCCTGCTCTTCCAGCGAGTTCCCGAAGGCAAGGTCGTCAAGAACCGGGTGCACCTTGATGTGCGGGTCTGCGCAGGGCTCGTGGGTGACGAGCGCCTGGCCACGCTCGAGGCCGAATGCGCACGGCTGATGGCACTCGGCGCGAAACACGTGCTGACGCAGCGCGCCGATGGCGTCAACGAGTCGTGCATCACGATGCAGGACATCGAGGGCAACGAGTTCTGCCTCGACTGATTCCCCTCCGGGTCCGCGAGGTTGTGCAGCCGGACGATGCCGAGCACGGCGTGTCCGACCCCGTCGCCCGTGAGCAGGCAACCGCGGTCGCTCGGGGTGCCTGCGACCAGTGCGTGGTCGTGTTCGTGGCCGTGGCTGTAGCTCAAGTGTTCCTCTGAGATGGGCGGGATGGGGGTTGGCCGCCGCGCTGGCCGGTGACACTGCCGACAGGCGAAGCGGGCCGAAGCGGGGGAGGGCCAGGTATGGGGTGGGTGTTCCGGTGGATCGTAAGGGGCTCGGGCGAGACGCGGACTCTGGATGTGTATGACGTCGCGTTCCTGGCGGGCGGTGCCCGGCGGGTGGTGGACAGCGCGGTCATCGCACTGAACCGGCGCGGGCTGCTCGTGGTGCACGCCTCGCAGGTGCGCACTGTGGACGGGGAGCAACCCCTGCATGCGGTCGAGCGCGCTGTGGTCGCCTTCTGCGGGCATACCAAGAGCATCGACACTGTACGCGCTGGCCTGCAACGCTCGCCGGAGGTCGAAGAGATCGCCCGTGGGCTGGCCGTATGGGGCCTGGTGACGGGCGCGGACCGTCAGGTGACCCGTGCGGGCCGACGGCACCTCCAGCAGGCCGAGTGCGACCCGAACGTGCCGGCGTTCGTCTTCGTCGAAAGCACCCTGCTCCGGGAAGGGGCCGTGCGACGCCCGGTTGGGCGCGCGCAGGCAGCTCCAGTCCGTCACGGCCGGCCTCCGAGGCGCACGGGCAATCGCCTGTACGGAGACTCCGGCCCTGGCCCGGATACGGGCACACACTCCGGCGGCGGTCACAGTTGCGGCGGAGGAGACGGAGGCGGGGGCGGAGGTGGGGGAGGAGGCGGGGGCGAGTGAGGTACCAGAAGCACCAGAGGCCGCGGTGGGGCGGCCACGACGTCATGGCCCGCACCAGCGGCTACGATGCGCCCGACGGTCTGGGGGGCCTCTTCCACAAGGACCGTGCACCTGCACGAGGGGCTGCTGACATGAGGATGCTGCCATGAGCACGGGAAGATGGCTGTGGGCCTGTCTGCAGCGCTACGTCCTGACCGTCGTTCCCGGCTGGGTGGCCGCGGCCCTGGTGCTGCCCGTCCTGGGCGACGATCCCTTCTGGGGGGCGTTCGGCGCGGGGCTGGTGGCGGGGCTGATCGCGGGGACCCTCCTGACGCTCGTGACCATGTTCGTCCTCATCCTGCTGGCCGGCCGGCGGTTCGAGCCGCCGACCGGCGGTCCCTCGCGGATCCGGGGCGGCTGGCTGATCGTGCTGCCCCTGCTCCTGCTGCTGCCCGCGGGCCTGCTCGTGCCACTGCAGTACCTGATCGTGCTCGGCGCGCAGCTCGTGTACCTGGTGTGGGTGCTGCCCTGCCAGGACGCCCGTGACACGGCGGACGCGCTGCGCTCGCTCGCCGACCCGGCCGTCCCCGCGGAGCAGCGGGCCCGGACGGCACGGGCGGTCGCGGGACTGCAGGGCAGGCCGGTCGTCGAAGCCCTGGTGCAGACCTCGGCCGACGCGGACCCGCAGGTCGCCGAAGCGGGTCTGGAGACCCTCTGCACCATCTGGCGGCGCGACGGGGTCGTCGGCGAGGACCTGCTGCTGAAGCTCGACCCGCAGGCCCAGGACCGCGTCCGGGCCCTCGGCGTCAAGGTGCGGAGCCCTTGGTGAGAACGGCGGCGACCGGCCGCGCATGACACGGGCCCGGCCCTCCCGAGACCACTCGGGAGGGCCGGGCCTTGTCCTCTTCTCGGTCGGCCGGCGAGCCTGCTCAAAGTCGCGACGTGCACACCGTTCCTCTGGTGACGGGGCGTGCTGGACGTGTAACGTCTGCGTCAGCTGTCGTGGTTCGGAAGTTACCCCTTGCCCACGCCGTAGGTGTGGGCGTTTTGCTGTGCTGTGCCGCAGGAACCAGGGCGATCACCTCCGCCTTCCGCATGGTGCGGGAGGCGTTCATCGACTGGAAGGCATGGATATGGCTACCGGAACTGTGAAGTGGTTCAACGCGGAGAAGGGCTTCGGCTTCATCGCCCAGGACGGCGGCGGCCCGGACGTCTTCGCCCACTACTCGGCGATCAACGCCTCGGGCTTCCGCGAGCTCCAGGAGGGCCAGGTCGTCACGTTCGACGTGACCCAGGGCCAGAAGGGCCCCCAGGCCGAGAACATCACCCCGGCCTGACCCACCCCGCCTGACCCACCCCGTCGGCCCGCCCAGCTCATACCGACCGAGCAGCGGACGACGGCAGTGGCGGCGGGATTCTAGGCACATCGGATCAGGGCCGCGCAGCAGACGCTGCGCGGCCCTGATGCGCATCGAGGCCGTTCGCCGCGCCGCGGCCGCCAGTGGGGCACCGCGCGCGCCGGTCGAAAGCCTGACTCGGCAGAGTCCTCTGGCCCCCTCCACACGCCGTACAGGGCCGGCCGGGGGAGGCCGCCGAGTGCGTCCCCCGCTCCGGCGTCCTGGCGGGCGGGTCCGCCAACTGGTGTGCGTCGGGGCGCGGGGGTGTCGTATGGTGAGCCGGTTCCTGTGCCGCGGTGTCGGTGGCAGTGACAGGATTCCCTGTTCCTTCTGTGTCGATCTTGAGGTGACGTCCTATCAACCAGGCCGTGTAGTCGTCCGTGTTCCCCACGTGCTGTCTTGTCGCACGTGTCCGGGGCGGACGTCGCGCTGGTCTGAGTTGCGTCACCCCTCCCCGCAGTTCTCTTTCCCGGGTGCAGCTCTGCCGTCTGCCCCGGGTTTCGTGTTCTCCGGCCCCGGCGCGGCTGTCGGCAGGGCTCCCCGATCTCTTTGGATCAGGAGTTTCCCGTCGTGTCTTCCTCCGCGCTCGACAACGAGCCGCAGCCCACCACCCAGAGCCCGAAGCACCCGGCACCTCACCACCCGAAAACGGCTTTCGCGGCCCGGATCGCCCTCTTGGTGCTGCTGACCGCCGAGCTGATGGACATCCTCGACCAGTCGGTCGTGCTGACCGCCCTGCCCGCGATCCAGGAGTCGACCGCCGCCGGGCCGGCCGCACTGCAGTGGCTGACCACCGGCTATTCACTGCCCGTCGCCATCGGGCTGATCACCGGCGGGCGCCTCGGCGACCTCTACGGCCGACGCAGCATCCTCCTCATCGGCACCGTCGTGTTCACGGGGGCCTCGCTGCTGTGCGGCCTCGCCGCCGGGCCGGGCGTGCTGATCGGCGCCCGCATGCTCCAGGGCGTGGGGGTGGCCCTGATGATCCCGCAGGTCCTGGCCACCCTCCATGTCACCTTCGAGGGGCAGAACCGCAGCAAGGCCTTCGGTCTGTACGGGGCGGTCCTCTCGCTCGCCAACGTCCTGGGTCCGGTGCTGGGCGGCCTGCTCACCGAGGCCGACCTGTTCGGGTTGTCATGGCGGCCGATCTTCCTGGTCAACGTGCCTGTGGGGCTCGCCGTGCTCCACCTGGGACGCCGGTTCATCCCCGAGTCGACTGCCGGTGCCGGGAAGGCCGACCGGCCCGACCTGACGGGCATGGCCTTGTCCGCACTGGCCATCGTCCTGATCGTCTACCCCCTCACCGAGGGACATCTTCAGCACTGGCCGCTGTGGTGCTTCGCCCTGCTCGCCGCAGGCCTCCTCACGCTGGTCGTCTTCCTGCGCCACCAGCAGCGCAAGCAGGACAACGCCCCGCTCGTGCCATTCGCCCTCTTCCAGGGGCGGCAGTTCGCTGGCGGCATGGCCGCGCAGCTGATGCACGGCCTGCTGTGCGGGCTGTTCTTCATGACCTGGACCCTCTACCTCCAGCACGGACTGGGCATGAGCCCCTTCCGCGCGGCGCTGGCCTTCGTGCTGCTCTCCCTGGGAGAGCTGTTCGGCGCGACGGTCGCGGCGAAGAGCGCCGGGCGCTTCGCCCGCCGGTTGCCCCAGACCGGATCCCTCGTCACGATCGCTGCGATGGCCGCCTACGGACTCCAGGCCCACCGAGGTCAGGGGGACCTGACCCTGCTGGCGATGACCGCTCCGGTGGTACTGATCGGCTTCGGCCTCGGCATGGTCGGCGGCCCGCTCGCCGACATGTCGCTCGCCAAGGTCCCGCACCAGGACGCCGGGTCCGCCTCGGGCCTGTTCAACACCGCCATGCACTTGGGCATCGCCCTCGGCACCGCGCTGACCGCCCTGGTGTTCTTCACCACCACCGGTGGCTCGCCCGGCGCCGGACTCAACCGCGACGCGTTCATCAACGTGCTGTGGTGGGTAGGCAGCCTCCTCGCCCTGATGTGGGCCCTGATGTTCTGCCTGCCCAAGGAGGCCAACAGGCAGGCCGACTGAGCCCCCCCGGCCACCGGGATACGCGCCAGCGGCGCTGCTGGCACGTATCCCGGGGCTGTCGCGTCCTCTGAGCAACTGCGGCCGAAGTGTTCTGCGTACTCAGCTGCCAGCCGGCTGGGATCTGCTGTGTCTTCACGGGGGATCTGAAGATCGCTTCCCCCGCACACATTGATCTCTTCCCGCGAAGGGATGGGCAGCCGAGGGCACGGTCGTCGAGGCGGTGTGGATGATGGTGCCGTGACGAACATCAGCACCGACCACGTGAAGGTCCACTTCCGGATGGATGTGGATGAGGACGGATGGCCGCCGGCAAGCGTCGAGAGTCTGTGGGCCGTGGACCTTGGCGACGGCACCGTGCGGTTGGACAACACACCGTGGTTCGTACGCGGAGTCGCCAGCGACGACATCATCCGAGTAGAGGTCGATGATGAAGGTGTCCGGTGGGCCGGGGAGACAGTTCGGGCTTCCGAGAACTGCACGATCCGGCTGATCGTGCTGAAGGACGGCGGCTCAGGCGCTGCCCGTCAGAGCGTTCTGGAGATCTTCCACGGCCTCGGTACGACCGGTGAGGGCATCGAGCGGTACCGGATGGTGGCTCTGGACGTCCCACCGACAGCGAACTTGCCAAAGATTCGCAAGCTCTTGGAACACGGTGACGTCAAGGGCTGGTGGCACTGGGAGGAAGGATGTGTCACCGCCGCCTGGAAGTCCACGGCCTCGGAATGACGGTCTCGTAGCGGCTGCAGGTGCCCCCGAGATGGTGCCGCGTTCTCACCGGCGTTCGGCGTCGAGCCATTCGTCGCGGTTCCACATGACGGGCATGGCGCCAACTGGTTCGAACCGGATGTCGGGGTCGCTGCTGTGGATCAGGCAGAAGAAGCGGCGCTGAAGCACCGCCGCGCGGCGGGCCCGGTCGGCAACGATGTCCAGAACGACCTGGGCCGCTCGCGGGCAAGCGGCGACGAAGCGGTCGTAGTCGGTGATGGAAAGGACGAGCCCGGTGCCTACTGGTGAGTCATCGTAGGGGCCGTAGCAGGCCACGTCGCCGAGACAGTCGTTGAGCGCGTCGAGGTTGTGACCGTAGTAGTCGGGGAACTGCAGCGCGGCGGCGACATCCTTGTGCATGTCCTGCTCGGAGGCCCACTCGCCCGCAGCGAGGCGAATGACACGGAAGCCGCGGTCTTCGAGCCGCAGGACGGCTTCCGAGAGGAGTCTCCGGCGCCAGAAGAGGGTGACGAAGGTGGTCGCCATGAATTCGATGCCGGGCAGGCTGGTTGTTCGGACAGCCGGTGCCGCTTGCGCGGCGGCTTCGCGCCGGAAAGCGTCCAGCAGCTGGAAGAACTCGACGACAGGGGTGGAGTCCGGGGGCGTACTGCGTTCGATCTCGGCGGCCCAGCCGAGGGAGCTGGGCGTTCCGCGACGCTCGTGAAGCCATTGCGTGAATCGCGATTCGGGCCAGAAGTCGAAGGGTTCGTCGATCGCATGCACGCCGAGCGCGACGCGGTAGCCGGTGAGGACCGCCTCCAGATGACGGAGTGAGCCACCTGGCAGCCACATGTGGGGCCTCAGCCGGATCTGGTCCAGGACGTCGTACACGTCCGTGCAGTCCTGCCAGTGTTCGACGGTGTCCTGCGGGCTGTCCTCGGTCGGCATGGGGTGAGCCTACGATGCGGGCAGGAGCGCTCCTTCAGCGGAGGTGTGCAGCCACGCGGCGGGCGAGCCTGGTCGTTTGGGAGCCTCCGCGGACACCCTCTGCCGAGAGGGAGGCCTCCGGCACCAGGGGACCTCGAAACGACGGTCATCGACGGTTTCCAGGACCCGACGACCTGATCCCGGTCACTCCCCGTGGGCCGGTGAGGGAGGCCGGTGACGGAGAGTGGCGGCTGAACGGGTGAACGGGGAGCCCCCGGAGCGATGAGTCGGGCCGCCTCCACCGGTCTACCTACCGAACGGCTTCGTCCACTTCATCGGGAGCACGTCATGGGCCTCATTCACATCGAACTGTTCGCAACTCTCGACCTCGTCGGGCAGGCGCCCGGCGGTCCCGACGAGGACCCGGTGGGCTTCCCGTTCGGCGGCTGGCAGGCACCCTTGTTCGACGAGGTCGCCGGGGCACAGGTCGGTGCCGCGTACGAGGGCACGGACGCCCTCCTGCTCGGCCGGCGGACGTATGACATCTTCGCCGCCTTCTGGCCGCACCAGAAGGGCGGTGAGGACGGCGAGATCGCCACGCTCTTCAACAGCGTCCCCAAGTACGTGGCCTCCCGCGGCAGGCCCGACCTGTCGTGGGCCGGCTCCACGCAGCTCGGTCCGGACCTGGCCGGCGCGGTGCGCGAGATCCGTGACCGGCACGAGCACGTGAAGGTCGTCGGGAGCCTGAACCTGGTGCAGACCCTCCTGCGCGAGAAGCTCTTCGACCGCCTCGACCTCTGGGTGCACCCGATCGTCCTGGGCGTCGGGAAGAAGGTGTTCGACGACGGCGCGGTGCCCACGAACCTCACACTCCTTGAACCGCCGGCAGCCGGCCCGAAGGGAACCGCCTACCTGCGCTACGGGCTCGCCGACGGCACGCCCGGGACGGGGGACATGAGCGCCCCCGATCGCGGTGCCGCCGGGCGGCACGACGGCTGAAACGGGGCCGCCGTCTACCGAGCGCACCCCAAAGACCCATTGACTATCGATCGGAATCGATCGATTATCGATGCATGCATCGCTTCTTCATCACCATGCTGCGCGGTGGCATCGCCACGGCGATCCTGTTCGGCCTCTTCGGCCAGCTCGTCGTCATCCCCACCACGGCAGCCGACGAGGTCGACCGCTTCCCCCCGTACGCCCCGTACGCCCTGCCCTACACGATCGTCGCCGTGGCGGGGATCGCCTGCGTCCAGGTCGTCCTCGCCGCCGCATGGCGGCTGCTCACCATGGTCGAACGTGATGCGATCTTCTCCCCGGCAGCCCTGCGCTGGGTCGACACCATCACCGGCTCCACCGTCGCGGCCACCGTGCTGGCCCTCGGCGTCACCTGCCACCTGATGCTGGCCGCCGTCCCTTCCCCCGATGACGGGATGGAACTCCTCGGCGCGCTGGCCGCCGCAATCGCGGCCACCGGCATCGGGGCCTGCCTGGTCATGCTCATCGTCATCATGCGCAGTCTGCTGCGCAAGGCGAACCACATGAAGAGCGAACTTGCCGAGGTGGTCTGATGGCCATCATTGTCGACCTGGACGTGCAGCTCGCCAAACGCAAGCTCTCTGTCGCCGAGTTCGCCGCCGCCGTCGGAATCAGCCCCGCCAACGTCGCGGTACTGAAGAACGGCCGGGCCAAGGCGGTCCGGTTCACCACACTCGACGCGATCTGCCGCACCCTCGACTGCCAGCCCGGCGACGTACTGCGCTGGGCGCCCGACGACGCGGACGAGGGATAGGCCGCCGCATCCTGCCCACCGGCCCCGCGGACGCCTCGGTGCGGGGCAGGCGGTCCGAAGAGGCCGTCCCAAACACCGGCCTCCACCCGTGGCGTACGGAGTGCCCCTTGTGGTGTTCAGGGCGACGGTCTGGCCGCTTTCGCGGACCCCGACAGGTACGCCTGACCTGTACCACCGGCCGTACGGCCAGTTCCGGGGCAGGCCGCTGGAACCCTTTCCTCTGCCAGGGCGCGGGCCATACCTCCCACGTTCCAACCCTTGTCTGGCGCGCACGTCGCATTGCATTGCTCGCGCGACCGCTTGCAGCCGCACCTCCTGCGGGATCACGAGCGCGTCGTGATGAAGCTCGACCGTTTCTGCCGGAGGGCACGGGATACGCCTCCCCGCTCGCGGCCGACGAGCTGGAGGAGTGAGGGACGGGCCTGGGCCGACACCTGGCCGGCCACGGCTACGCCGGGCCCACGTGTAGGGCCGGTGAGCCGGTCGTGAATGCCGGTGAGGTGGCCGTCGGCGCGGTAGCTGTAGTCGCGGCGCTGGATGCTACGGCCGCCCCGGCCAGTACTTCGACCTCGAGACGGGGCTGCACTACAACCGCTTCCGCTACTACGACCCGGAGTCGGCGCGCTACGCCTCACCCGACCCCCTCGGCATAACGCCGACGCCCAACCCCGTTGCGTACGTGGGCAATCCGTACCGGCGCAGCGACCCCCTGGGACTGTCACCGTGCGGCGGCGGCATCGATTGCATGGCGGACAACCGGATCCCCGCGGGCGATCCGGTGACTCACAGCCCGACCGGAACGCTGGTCGGCACCGACGGGCAGAGCACGCGCAACTTCAACAACGTGGCGAACGCCGGTGAACACGACGTGGTGGCGCACGGGAGCCCGAACGGCTGGCTGGAGATGCCCCACGGCAATGTCAACGCGGGCCAGCTCGTGGACGCCGTGACGACAATCCGCACTACAACGGTGGACCGCTCCGGCTCATGGTGTGTCACTCGGGCTCGGACGGATCCTGGATCGCCGACCGCATCGCCAACGAACTCGGCGCCACCGTGCGCGCCGACGGACCGCGTCGGCACCGATAGACTCGAAGGGACGGGACAAACCCCAGTGATCGACAAGGGCGGCTACTGGAGGGGTTCCGCCCATGCTGGAAGGATGACCTGAATGGAAATGATCGGATTCTACCGGGAGATGGACCCGGAGAACGTTGCCGTATTCCGCGAACCCATCGCGGACAAAGTACGGGATCAGGCGTCCTATCCGAAGGCGGAAGTGGAGCGGTACCTCGAATCCGGGCATCCGATCTTCGACATCATGGAGGGGACGATCGACGTCATCGGGGGCACCTTCCGCGTGCCCGGCGGATCGTCGCTGCTGTCCGACAACCGCTTCGTCTGGCGAGTCGACCTCGCCGCCTATGTCGAGCGGTACAACCTCGAACTCCCGGCGGAATTGGTCGAGCACGCCGCGGGCCACGGATTCTCGATGCCGGCCGAGGACCTGCCCGCCCTGCGCGCCGCCTCCAAGGCCGCGTCGGGCGCCCTGGGATTCCGAGCGGCCGGCGGCGCGGGACCGGCTGCCAGGTAGCCGCCTGGAGGATGGCCTCTACAGGCAGGTGCGCCGCGCCGCGTGGCGCCCTGATCCGGACGTGGAGGTCTTGTCGGACACGGCAGCGCTCGAACTCCTCACTGGCCCGGCCGCCGCTCCTGGCTGCTCGTCGGGCCGAGCACCACCCGGGTTCGGCTGGTCGCGGCCGCGGTGGCCGTGATCAACAGGGTGATGAACGCGGCTCGTTCGTCCGGGTCGCGGGAGAGGGTGAAGTCCTCCTCGAACTGGTCGACAAGACCTGGCCCAGCCGGACCAAGCTTCTCGATGTCTCAGGCAGACGACTGATCGTCCATTCCGACAAGGACCTGAGCTCATCCGCACACAACTCTGCGAATGCAATAGACAGGCCCACGGGCACCCCTCGGGCCTCCGCACTGGCGCACAGCAGGTCGAGTACGCCCTCCACATCCTCAAATCCATCCACCGCGGGCAGCAGCCCCTCTCCTATGTCTCCTGCTCGGCCGGGGCGACCGGGTGGCAGGCGACGTCCAGCAACTGGTGAGTCGCGTCGCCCTACTGCACGCGCTGAGCGATCTCGACGGGTACGGGAAGCTCGAAGGTGTCGATCTATCACCACTGGGAGAGACTCCAGAGTCCATGATCTACGTGGAACACCGCGTGTACATGGATGAATTCGCCCCGCTCACCGCGGGGGCGAGTAACAACATCGCAGAGTGAGCGTGCACACGTGCTCACCTGAAGGCCGCACTTGCGTATGGCGAGGTCAACCATTGGCAGTTCCACTCCCCGATACAACACGACCGAAAAAAATCCAACGGGGTTGTATGTCGCGGGAAGAAGGCTTGGACGGTCCTGCCGTCCGAGCCCGTGACCCTTAGGGTCTGCTGCGAAAGTGGCTGAAGGTGCGGGTGTCGTTCAGAGACTGCGGATGGCCTCGGAAAGGTCGGACCCGTAGGAGGCCCAGCAGATCACTGAGCCGTCGTCGTCGAGCTGCCCCATGAACCACTCACCGTCGTCTCCCACGAGGCACAACTCGTGGAACGCGAGAATTACATCGGGCCGGAGCGGCTCGTAGTCGCCCTGATCGGCTGCCTCGACGACTACAAACCGATCGAAGGAGAGCGGGGCGGCGCTTGGGTCTCCGGAAAGAGCGCGTACGCGTTCGATCGTCCATCCGGCGGGGAGTCCTGAGTTCACCGGCGCATGGTCTCAACAGGAGGTCTGCCACAGCCACTCGTTAAGGACTGCGATCAGCAGGGTCGCTTCGTAGCGGACGGCGAGCTTGATGCCCCTATCGCTTGAGCCGGTTGACCCCGCAATCGACCGCGCAGCTCAGCGACAAGTGTTGGTATTCACCATCTCGCCGGTCTCCAGGTCGATACGGCCCTGGAAATCGCCGGCGTTGCGCGTAACCATGATCACGAGTGGCCGCCCGTCCTGGGGGAAGGCGGTGTAGAAGCCGTGCACATCGTCCGGGTTCGGCAGCAGGTCGCGTGGCGGGTGCAGCCGGAACCGCTCCGAGCCGTCGGCCCGGTAGACCGCCGCGTTGTCGGAAGGTGTGAACGGTGCGCCGTTGATAGCTTCAACCACCAACACCAGCGTCTCGCCGTGCTCCCGCCACACCAGGACGTCCTGCGGCGGCAACTCGTACTGCTGCTCGACGTTGCCCACGGGGCCGCTCCACCGGACTGTGGTGTCACCACGGGTCCAGGCGAGTACGACGTCGGGATCTGCTTCTGTCACTTGGGGAGCTCCCTGGGCGGGTCGACTGGGATCAGCCGCGCTCGATCTCCGAATTCCATGATCTCTACTTGAGTCACGACGCCGGGCAGATGGCCCAGCTTCGGGTCCATCTGGGGCCCGATGATGGTCTCCTGTACGAGGACCGCGTCACCGTCCGAGACGCGGTAGCTCTGCAAGAGCGAGGCGTCATCCTTCCAGTCGGCGCGGACGGCCAGCTGACCTCGAAACGAACTGCTGATTTGGGACGTCGTCGAAGGTACCGAACCCGCCCGGTCGGGCCTGGCCCTGCGGGGGTCTGCAGGTCCACCGCCATCGTGTTCTCATCGTCGCCCTTGATCTGCTTCTGCGACAGTTTCACGCTTTGAAGGCTTCATGTTCGCTGTCGCCTCGGCCGTCAGACAGAGAGCCGGATGCGGAGGCTTGAACAGCTCACGCTGATGCACCCCTCGCTCCTCGGTCAGCGGCAGCAGCACTCGTCCTCCAGCGGCCGCTCCGTTTGGCGCAGGGCTTTCCACAGTGATGGTCCTGGCGTCACCCTCACATGGAACCACAACGGCCTGCACCCCCTCACCCAGGCAGAACGGCACCTCGGTACCACCGACGATCGTTTCTTCGTGATCGTCACCGACCTCGTTGCCCCCCGCGAATTGATCGACGAATCGGGTGACATCGCCTGGCGCGCCCGCTCCACTCTCTGGGGCCCCACCACCTGGACACGCGACGCCACCGCCTACACCCCCCTTCGGTTCCCCGGCCAATACTTCGACCCCGAGACCGGCCTCCACCACAACTACTTCCGCACCTACGACCCCGAAACAGCCCGCTACCTCACCCCCGACCCTCTGGGCCTCGCCCCTGCTCCCAACCCGGCGAGGTATGTCCACAACCCTCACACGTGGGCCGACCCACTGGGCCACAGTCCTGAAGGCTGCCCTGACCGTGACTTCTATACGGTTCAGAGCCCGGCGGATGCATCACGTCTCACGAGCGGCGGAGAACTGTGGCCTGATGACGCGACCCGAGGTCAGTACGGCCACGGTGTGTATTCATGGGGCACGATTGAGGATGCCCGCATCTATGCAGACGTCCGCCTGGGCCAGGGTGTGAACGTTGAGATCGTCCCCTTCAGAGTCTCCGCCGAAGACTTCCTGGGACTGAAGAAGGCTGAGATTGTCTCCATGTCCCCAGAAGACGCGGAGAGATTCATGGAGGCCCACAGCAGGATATGCGGAGAGGATTTCCCGCATGATTACGACTAAATCCGAGGATTTGCCTGGAAGTATGGCCGTGGATATTTCTTCGATAAGCGCATATTCCACCTGTTGAAATTCTGAGGAGATTTAAGTGGCAGAGGTTTCCCGCTACAGATTCTTCAAGGGTGGCGTCGGCCTCGCCGCCGATATCTCTGCCGAGGTGCGCGAGATTGCAGGGGTTCCGGCCGGTGCGCTGCAAATCTACCGCAATGTCTACCTTCACCTCCCGGCAGGCCCACTGGCCTGGAAGGATGCCGCCTGGCTTTCCTTCGGGCTGTCATTGCATGCCGACCTTCTTGCCGTTGCCGATCAAGGTTGCAGCCGAGTGGTCGATGTAACTTCTCTGGACTATCCAAACGGGGACTACCGAGCAGAAGTGGCCGCTCTCGCAATGGACGGCTGGTTGCATCGTTTCCTGGACCTTCCGCCATGCGGAGCATCAGTAGCCTATGATCGGGAAAGTCATGAATTCTCGTTCAGCTGGCCAGGCGGTGTCACTCCCTTCGCGGATGACCTGCCTTAGCTTGGGCAGCCCACGCCCCTGTCGTGATGCTGTGTCAGGGCTCACCTGGTTGAAGGATCAAGCAGGGGATACCGAACCGTTCCCAGAATCCGGCGAGCGTGTCATTCGGCTCGATGGCGAGTATTCAGAGTCCGCAGGGTTCGACCCTTAGAGCTCGTAACACGATCATGAGTCGGGCTTGTTGAGGCGCCGCCAGCAGATGAGGCCGCAGGCGAGGGAGACGAAGGCGTCGTGGATTTCGGTCGGCGTTTGCAGCGGACGGCGAGTCGTTTGGACTGATGGAGGAGGGCGAAGGTCTGCTCGACGACGTAGCGGAGCTGGCCCGTGCTCTTGATGTGCGGGGCTCCTTTGCGGGAGATGACGGGCAGGATCCGGTGTTTGCGCAGTTGATCGCGGTTGGGGTTGGAGTCGTAGCCCTTGTCGCCGAGCAAAGCTTCGGGACGTCGGAGGGGCCGGCCGGGACGCCCTGCCACCGGTGGAATGCCGTCGATGAGGGCGGGGGTCTGGGTGACGTCGTTGACGTTCGCCGCGGTCGTGATGACCTTGAGCGGGGTGCCGCGTCCGTCGCAGATCAAGTGGTGTTTGCTGCCCGTTTTCCGCCGTCGACCGGCGACGGACCAGTGTTGGCGCCCCCTTTTTTTTGCGCGGATGTGGGAGCCGTCCACGCACGCCCTCGACCAGTCGAGCCGGCCGGCCGCGTTCAGCTCTGCGAGCAGAATCCGGTGCAGCTGGTCGAAGACTCCGTCCTGCTGCCACCACTTCTCCGATTCGACGGGGCCCTGCACGGCCACCGGATGGGCGCTCGCCGGAGGGTGGGCACCTGCGCAGTGGGGGAGGGGCAGGTGCCCACGGTGACGACCGGGGGCCGCTCCGCGCACCGGCCGTCGTTTCCAGCGTAAATTCACCGGCCGGGAGGCGCCGCCGCAAGAGCTGGCCCCGTAAGGCATCAGCCGTGTATCCGCCTGTGGAGCACCACCGGAGATGGCACCGATGCCTTGGCCCGGCAGTCGCTCCCTCACCCTCGGCCACCACGACCCGGCCGGCTGCGCACGACCGTACGGCCCGCTGCGCTCGGAATCAGCAGATCGGTGAGCCGCTGACCGCGGTGGCCGCCGCTCACCGTGGACGTGGGCGAGGCTCGCCGCGACGTGCGCCCATGGGCGAAGCCGATGGAGCGGTTGCCCACCATGAAGCCCAGGCCGGCTGGTCTGTCGCCGACGTTCCTGAGTTTGGCTGACCCCGCGGGAGCACAGGATCAGGCCATGACCGAGACAGCGCCGAACCGGAGCCGAAACCGTGCGTGGGAACCCGTCGGGACCACTCCCGTGCGCGACGAGGTGACGGTGTCCTCCGTAGGAGCCCGATCCGGATGCGGTGAGCACGCCGGCAGCCCTGCAGGGCTGTCTCCCGCGGTGCGGGAGGCGGCTGAGGCGATCGTGCTGGCGGTGGGAGCAGGGGACGACGTCCTGATCGGCCGCCTGCTGAGGAGGTTCACGCAGGTCGCTGACTTCGAGGCCCTCATACACCTGCGCAACCGCCTGCACACGACGCCACTGTCTCGGAGCGGTGACGTGGGGGTCGCCGGATCGGTTCAGCTGACGTGAATACGTCGGGTGTCCGGGCAGGGCCCCCGGGGCCCTGGAGGCCGTCGCGCGGGCGACGGGGAGCGGGGAGCGTTCGGCGTGGGCAGCCCTGCAACGCCATCGCGCGCCGAGGGGGCACGGATTTGCTTGTGCTGTGTCGACGGATGCTGAGCCGGCGTGAACCGCCTGGTCACGACGGGCCCGGTCAGGCGCGCTCGGTCGATGGGGTGTGGTGGTGCGGGTGGCGGCCGGGGCCGGGAAGGGGTCCGGCCAGCGGGGTGGGGGAGAGGGCGGCGTCTTCCTCTCCGGATTCCAGGAGTGTGTCGGCGGCGCCCACGATCAGGGGGTCGGGCTGCCCGACCGCCGAGGCGTCCTTGCGGTCGTAGTCGATGCGGTCGAGAAGGCTACGGATCGCTTCCAGCCGGGCCCGCCGCTTGTCGTTGCTCTTGACCACGGTCCAGGGTGCGTGCTTGGTGTCGGTGGCCCGGAACATGGCGACCTTGGCGGTGGTGTACGCGTCCCACAGACCCAGGGAGGCAAGGTCCGTGGGAGAAAGTTTCCACTGACGCACGGGATCGACCTGGCGGATCGCGAAGCGGGTGCGCTGCTCGGCACGCGAGACGGAGAACCAGAACTTGACCAGAAGGATGCCGTCCTCGACGAGCATGTCCTCGAAGGCCGGACACTGCCGCAGGAAGAGTTCGTACTGATCGTCGGAGCAGAAGCCCATGACCTTCTCGACGCCGGCCCGGTTGTACCAGGACCGGTCGAAGAAGACGATCTCGCCTGGGGCGGGCAGGTGGGCGGTGTAGCGCTGGAAGTACCACTGTCCGGCTTCCCGGTCCGTGGGCTTGTCCAGGGCCACGATGCGGGCGCCGCGGGGGTTGAGCCGCTCGGTGAACCGCTGGATCGTGCCGCCCTTCCCGGCCGCGTCCCGGCCCTCGCAGATCACCACGACCCGCGCACCGGTTTCTCTGACCCAGCGCTGAAGCTTGAGCAGTTCGATCTGCAGGATCCGCTTGGCCCGCTCGTACTCCTGACGTCGGATTTTGCGGTCGTAGGGGTAATTCTCCCGCCAGGTGCGGATCGCAGTGCCGTCGGCATCAAGCAGCACCGGCTCCTCCGGGCGGCTGGCATCCACACTCAGCCCCGCGAGCAGGTCCTGGGCGTTCTCTGTCGACTTCTCGGCTTCCATGCCCGGCGCCTACCCAGCTGAAGGCACATCGACCTCAGCCCGGCGAGTTCCTGAAACGGCCCGTCTGGCGGTGAGGTGAAGGCGGGCGGCCGGGAGGACCTCCCTCAGAGCGGTGAACCCGGCTCGGTATCGGAGCCGAGTGCGTGCGGGAACGAATACGGGGCATGGGAGAGCTAGGCGGAACGAGAAGCTCAAATTTCCGCAGCTCGTGAAATGCGGAACAGGAATAGCAGTGCATGCTGCGTTTCTGCCGCCTCTCGATGACCGAAGGAGTTGTTTTTCGCATGACTGAAAACGTGTGGGGCTACCGCGAGACGTCGGGCCGTCTGGCTGGTGCCGATCTGACGGGTTACAAGGTCGAGGCGACAGACGGTTCCATCGGCAAGGTCGACAAGCACTCCGACGAGGTCGGTTCCTCCTACATCGTCGTCGACACCGGTCCGTGGATCTTCGGCAAGGAAGTCCTGCTGCCGGCAGGCACGATCAGCCGGATCGACCCGGACGACGAAAAGGTCTTTGTGGACCGGACGAAGGAACAGATCAAGAACGCTCCCGAGTTCGACAAGGACAAGCACCTCGGTGACGCGGACTACCACCGCCAGGTCGGCGGCTACTACGACGGTCCGCACCGTCTGTGACCGGAGCGGACACGGATGTGCGGGGCGGGGGCGGCAACCACGCGGTTGCCGCCCGCCCCCAGAGCCTGATGTGCCGTCCTACCAGGTAGTCCTGACGGAGACTGACTGGGGTTCGCTCCAGACCGCCTTCGGGAGCGGTGAGTGCCTTCCCGAAGTCCTCGCACGGCTGCTGGAGCCTGATCCCAAGGTGCAGGTCACCGCTTTGTCGGAACTGAGCGAGCTGGTCGGCCACCAGAGCACCGTCTACGAGGCCACCGCACCCGTCGCCATGTATGTCGCCGGCATCCTCGCCCACCCGGCGACCATGACCCTCCGGCCGTATCGCAACGTACCCGTCCGCGCGACCTTGTTGAACTGGTTGGCTTCCACGGCCTACGACGCCTCCGACGAGATGGTCGACCGCATCGAGCGATACTTCCCTGGCTTCCTCACGCACGGCACCACGATGGTGGCCCTCCGGGACCTGCGCCCGATCCTGTATCGAGCCGTCGCGCCCTTCCTGCAGGACAGTCACGAGGACGTGCGCGAAGCCGCCGGCCTCGCAGCGCTCATCCTCGCCGAACACCCCGCGCTTGCCCAGCACCGCGATCACCTCGCGGTGCACGCGCGCCGGCTCCTGGACACCAGCAGCGACGCCCATGACCGGCGCGTTGCCTGGAAGGCCCTCGAAGCATGGGGCCACGACGTCACCGGCGTTGAACCTCTTCAGGAGGAGCCGTGGGACTGCGGGCCACACAGTGATGGCCGCGGCGATCTCGAACCGCCCTTCTGACGGATAGGCGAACACAGAGTTCGGTGGCACCGGCTCTTCTCACCCATCCCGGGCCGAGCGGTCGAGCCGGGCCGTAACGGGTGTCGCCGCGACGCCGTGAAGGAGTACCGAGAGCAGCACGGTGAAAGTGACCACGGCCCACAGCTCGCGCGCGGGCGCAGCGAAATCGGCTTCGCCCAACGCATAGGCGAGATAGAAGAACGAGCCGATGCCCCGGATGCCGAACACCGCGATGGCCATCCGCTCTTTCCCCGTGGCATTGCCCCGCATCTGGACGGCCCAGCCGACGGCCGGACGGATCAGCAGGAAGAGCACCAGTCCCAGGACGGCTCCGCGCCAGGTCAGTGCAGCGAGGCCACCGTCGGCGATGAAGCCGCCCACGAGGAAGAGGATGACGGCGGTGAGAAGTCTTTCGACCTGATCGGTGAAGGCGTGCATGACGCGGTGGTACCCATGGGCGCGTTCGGCGTTCCGGATGGTGCAGGCCGCGACGAACACAGCGAGGAAACCGTAGCCGTGGAGGAGTTCGGTCAGACCGTAGGCAGTGAAGGTTGCGGCAAGCGCGACGAAGCCCTCGCGGTGTTCCGAGAGCCGCAGTGCCTTCCACGCGGCCTGGAAGAACATCCAGCCGAGGAGGCGCCCGACGCCGAACCCCACGGCGAGTCCCACGACGCTGCGCACCAGGATGTCACTCCACACCCAGTGCCAGAGCCCGTCCGTGGACCAGCCCGTGGCCGAGGCCGTGGTCAGCGCGATGGCAGCCAGGACGAAGGGGAAGGCCAGACCGTCGTTGAGTCCTGCCTCGCTGGTCAGGGCGAAGCGAACCTCGTCCTCGTCGTCCTCGTCGTCGGTCGGCTCTCCGACGCGTACTTCCGCGGCCAGTACCGGGTCCGTAGGAGCCAGGGCCGCCGCCACCATGAGCGCGACGGCCGGCGGCCACCCCACCAACCACCCCGCCGCGGCCGCGGTGAGCAGGATCGTCAGCGGCATGGCCAGGCCGAGCAGCCGCCACGTCGTAGACCAGGTACGTCGGCCCGGAGGCCTGTTGATGGCGAGTCCCGCGCCCATCAACGCGACGACCACGCAGACCTCCGTGAGGTGCTCCACCAGGCTCCGGTGCCGGACGGGATCCAGCGATGGGAGCGCATCGAGCGGCAGCAGGAACACCAGGAACCCCGCCGCCAGAAATACCATGGGCAAGGACAGGGGCCGCTTGGCCAGGGCGGTCGGAAGCACCGCCGCGCACAGAGCCCCCAGCCCCGCGCAGGCGTACACCACGTCGATCCCGGTCAAACCCAGCAAGCCGATCACCATTCCCGTACGAGCCTTCTCGGGGCCGCCTACCCGATCTTGCGACGGGCAGCCCTCGGGACACCTCTGCTGCCTTGGTGCGCGATGACCGCCACGGCAGCACGGGATGCCGCTTGCCGACTTTCGCCGTCCTACCCGTCGACACTGGCAGGTCGGACCCGCCGGGGCACGACGCCGCGCATGCCCTGCTGCGTACGTCGTCGACAGCGGCGGCAACGTACGGGCGGGCGGTACCCAGGAAGCGTGGTGAGCAGGGGCGCCCCGAGCGGCGGAGCGGACGGGTCGGCGTCGTCCCCTGCCTGGCGGGCTGTGCCGGGGCCCTGTCGAGGTGCGTCCGGACAGTGTGCCCGGCCGGTGTGCCGGGCCCCGACGGAACACCGGCCCTGCCCTGGGCCCGGTGACGGGAGGTCAGTACCCTGCCTGAACTGGCCAGCGGCTCCCGCCGCCCAGCCCCCAGCAACGGAGACAGCTTGTCCGTCCGCATCACCACCCTGATCGACCCCGACGAGACCTCCTCCAGCCGCCGTCTGGCCTGGCTGGCCTCAGACGCCGACGGCAGCCCGACCGGGTCCGCCTTCCTGCGCCTGTTCACCCGACAAGGCCAGCGCCACCTCGCCGAACTGGACATCCAGGTCCATCCCGCCGAGCGACGAAAGCAGGTCGGTAGCCAGTTGCTCGCTGCGGCCGTCGCGGCAGCTCGCGAGGACGGCCGACGCAGCATGATCGCCCAGGCCCAGGACGCGACTCCAGGCCCGGCTTTCCTTGCCGACGCCGGGTTCAAGATCGCACTGACCTTGACCTATGCCCGCCTTGACCTGGGCGACGCCGACCTCCCCGCGCTGACGGCCATCGCTGAAGCGCCCCACACCGGCTACCGGCTGACCGCATGGCAGGGGCAGGTGTCCGACGAACTCGCCGACACCTACGTAGCCTCGCGCCGCGCGATGGACGACATGCCGATGGGCGCCGTCGACTACGGCAGGGTCGACTGGGACGTCGAACGGATGCGGGCCGCGGCTGCGGCCGTCGAGGCGCGGGGGGAGATCCTCCACACCGTCGCGGCCGTCGACCGGTCGGACGGGCACGTCGTCGGCTTCACCGAACTCGTGGTCCCGGGCAGTGGCACCGGCGACGCCCTGCACTACGGCACGGCCGTCCTGCCTGGCCACCGGGGACACGGCCTGGCCCGCTGGATGAAAGCGGCCGCGATCCTGGCAGCCCGCGAGAACCATCCTCAACTCGGCGGCCTGCTCACGGACACTGCCGACAACAACCCCTACATGCGCCGTGTCAACGACAGGCTCGGCTACCTGCCGACGCACACGGCCTACGAGTACCAGTTGGACCTCTAGCCCGCCGAGAAGGCCGACCGCTGCTCGACCGGACCGGCCTGCTCTCCGCCGACCGTGACGTGGGACGGATGCGTCGACAGGTGGTGGGCAGACGGGCTTCGTACGCATATGTGGGAGGAGACCAGCCATGGACCGCGACAATGATGTAACGGAGCCCAAGCCGGAGCCGGAGCTTCCGGCTTCGGTTCCGGAGAACCGCAACGCCGTGACCCCTGACCTGCCGCCCGTCGGGCGGGGTGCCCCCGACCTTGAAGGCACCGGCGATGAGGACGGGAGCGAGACGGCTGAACCTGCCGAGCCGGAGGCCGGACCGGCGGGGGGAAAGCCCCAAGAGCCGACCGACTAGGGGGACTGCACGGGCGCTCGCGCCCCCTCGCCCCCTCACGGATCCGCCCGCGGAGAACCCCTGACCAGCCCCGCGGGCCTACCGAGGGGGCCGTCCGGACCCCGCGCCGGTGCGCGGTCGCCGGTCTGACGGTCCTGGTCCACGGGGAAGAGGGGCAGGGCTCCGGTCATGTCCAGGAGGCGCAGGAGCTGATGGTTGGGGGCCGCCAGACGGATGGTGATCCCGTTCTCCTGCGCTGCGCGTCGCGCGGAGAGCAGCGCGTTGAGCCCCGTGGAGTCGCAGAAGGAGACGCGGGTGCAGTCGACCGCCACGGGCCTGGCCGGTGAGGCGTGGGCGAGGGCCTCGGTGAGAGCCAGCCGCAGGGCGGGGGCGGTCTCGATGTCGATCTCGCCCGAGGGCCTGATGGCGACGGCGTGATCCAGGATCTCCACGGCGATGTCGTTGCCGTCGGCCTCCGGAGAAGGGCGTTGAGCCATGGTGGGTCACTCCTCGGTCTTCTGGGCGCGGCCCCGCGGTCCGCGGTCCGGTTCGGCGGCCGGCGGCTGGCGGCCGGGGGCCGGGCGTCATGAGCTGCGCTGGTCGTGGGTGTCCTGGCGGAGCTGGTCGGTGTGCCGGGTGAGGGCGTCGATGTGTCCGGCGAGTTCGGCGTCCTGGGGTCGTAGATGGGCCCGGGTGCCGATCAAGGGGCGGACGAGGCGTGCGGCGTCGTCGTCGGCGAGGGCCAGGTTCAGGTCGTCCACAGCGCCTTCGGCACTGGCTGCGAGACCGGTCAGCGCGGTGACCTGGCCGGCGAGCCGGCGCAGGTCGGCCGCGTTCTCGCGGGCCCAGGCGGTCACGGTGCGGTCGGCGGCGCGCGTGTCGCGGGTGGCTTGGACGCGCTGCTCACCGGTGCTTCCGGCGGTGCCGGGGCGCAGCCGCAGGTAGCGGCGTTCGGCTGCCTGGCGGCTGGCGACCCCAAGAGGCCCAGCGAGGTCGGCCCAGCTCGCGCCATGCCCGCGGGCGGTTTCGATCAGGCTGCTCTCCCAGCCGGCGAGCTGCTCGCGGACCTCGCGCAGCATCAGGAGCGCGGCCAGCGCCGGGTCCGGGCCGGTGTCCGGCAAGGGCTCTGCCGGGGCCGTCAGTGGTGCGGTGGGGAGCCGCTGCGCGTCCTTGACGGCCTGGTCGATGGTCTCCAGTGCTGCTGCTGCGGCGAGGAAAGGCACCTGCGCGTGCGGGGTATCGGCTTCCTTCATCACGTTCTCCAGCGCTTGTCATCCTCCAGATGACGTCTTGCTTGTCATCGTTTCGATGACATGTTACAACGGGAGCACGTTGAAGCGCATTGGCAGTTTCTGCCTGAACCAACTGGAGGTGTTTCGCGATGTTGATGCGCACTGACCCGTTCCGCGAGATGGACCGGATCGTTCAGCAGCTGTCGGGGACCTCGGGCACGTGGTCCAAGCCGTCCGTGATGCCGATGGACGCATACCGGCAGGGCGACGTCTACGTGATCGCCTTCGACCTTCCCGGTGTGAGCACCGAGGCGATCGACATCGACGTCGAACGGAACATGCTGACCGTGAAGGCCGAGCGCCGGCCCACGGGGAAGTCCGACGGTGTGCAGATGGAGCTGTCCGAGCGGCCCCTCGGGGTCTTCTCCCGCCAGGTCATGCTGGCCGACACCCTCGACACCGAGCACATCGAAGCGGACTACGACGCGGGTGTCCTGACCCTGCGGATCCCGATCGCCGAGCGTGCCAAGCCCCGCAAGATCAGCATCGGCGGCGAGCCCGGCCGTAGGCAGATCTCCGGCTAGAGCGGCCCGCACAGCGGCGGAGGACGGGGAAACCGATCCCCCTCCGGCCCCCCGTCCTCCGCGGCCTTCCCCCTTCACCCCTGTCCGGAGGTGACGTGATGCCGATACGCAGGGAAGCGTTCCTGACCCACGTCCAGGAGCGCGGCGAGTACGAGAGCGTGGAAGAGGCAGATCGTGCAGCCCGGGTCGTTCTGGCCCTGCTGGGAGCCCACCTGGTCGGCGCAGTGCGGGCCGAGCTCGCCGCCCGGCTCCCCGAGACGTACGCCCTGATCCTGCTCAATCCCCTCCAGGCCGCCGAACCACTCACACCCGAACGATTCGTCCGGGCGACCGCAGCCTGGATCGAAGGCGCTACCGAGAGCACCTCCCTGTGGGACATCGGCGCGGTGCTGTCCACCGTCGCCGCCACCGCGGGCGCTGCCCTCACCCGGGAGCTCCTGCTCCAGCTCCCACCCGGCTACGACGTCCTCTTCGGTCACCCCCAACCCACCTGACACCGGGACTGGAACCTCCCGACCCTCCCTCCCCGAGAAAGGCCGGCTCACCCGCCATGTACGAGCAGACCCGACCGCAGCGGTTCCCCGCGGCCATGACCTACGACCAGATGCTGGAGCGCGTCCGCTACGAAGGCGCCTACCCCACCCGGGAACGCGCCGAGCTGGCTGTCCGCTCCGTCCTGGGCGCCCTCGGCCGGCAGCTGACCGGCGACGAACGCGTCGACCTCGCCCGCCGCCTGCCCGTCGAAGCAGCGCGCGCCCTGACCGCGACGGTCCCCGACACCGAACAGCTCACGGGTTGGGGATTCGTCAAGGACCTGGCCGCCCGTACGGGCGCCACACCGGCCACCACCCGCTGGGACACCGGCGCCGTCCTCGCCCCCGTGTCCGCCCTCGCCGGGCCCGACCTCCTCGCCCGCATCCTCCGGCAACTCCCCGACGGCTACGCCCTCCTCTTCGGTCAGGCACAACTCCACCGGCCCCGGGCCACGGCCGCCTGATCTCGGGAGCATGCCTCCCGAAGGAGGAGCCCCTCGAAGCCGACGGGCCGGCCGCCCTTGGTCCGGGGACGGGTTCCGGGCCCTGGACCGGTTGTTGGGGACATGGTGAATCCCGCTAGGGTGCCTTGATCACCGCCCCAGGTGAGCGAACCGACTTCTTCAAGGGGACCATCGTGGCCACTCCACCACCGCAGCAGGGCTCGGTCCCGCAGCACCAGCACAACCCGTACGCCCAGCAACCCGGCCAGGGAAACCCGTACGCCCAGCAGCCCCCGCAGCCGGCGGGGCACGGCAACCCGTACGCGCAGCAGCAGCCCGGCGTCGCCGCCCCGCAGCCCGCCGGTCACGGGAACCCGTTCGCCGCGGGACTGCCCCAGCAGGGCGGCCCCGGCTGCCGGCTGTGCGGGGCGCAGCCGGCGGCGCAGGCGACCGTCCGGGGCCACCAGGGCATGGTCCTGATGATGCGCTCGCTGAGCGTGCAGGGGCCGTTCTGCCGTGACTGCGGGACGGCGACCGTCCGGGACATGTCCGCGAAGACGCTCTGGCAGGGCTGGTGGGCGCCGATGTCCCTGCTGCTCACCCCGATCACGGTGTTGCGAAACCTCGGTCCGAGGTCGACGTTCGCCGGGCTCGCGGCCCCGCAGGGCGGCTTCCGCCCTCCGCTCGACCCGGGCAAGCAGTTGCGGCGACGTCCGGAGGCGCTGGTGGTCTCGGTGCCGATGGCACTGTCCCTGCTCTTCTACGCGACGTTCATCGTCATCGCGGTGGCCACCGGCTGACCGGGGTCCGACCGACGTGACCGTGCCCCCGCGGGCCATGTGCCGACGGGGGCACGGATGCTGGCCGAAACGTACCCAGTGCTGGAGGCGAAGTCCGGAGACTCTCCCCAACCGGGCCTACGCATGGTCAACTTGAGGGTCGGCCGTGCAATGAGGGGGATGCTGCGCATGTCGGAAGTCCTGGCGACCACATCCGTTCCCAGTGAGAGCAGGGGCCGTCTGCGGCGCGGGGGGCCCGTGTGGGCGGTTGCCGTTGCCGCCGTCCTCCTCGCGGGTGCGGTCTCGTGCGGCGGGGGCGGCGACAACGCAGGCGGGCAGGCGCCGGCGGACAAGGGAGGGCCGACGGCATCCGGTCAGGCTCCGTCGGCGAAGGCGGAGCAGCAGAGCCTGGAGATGAAGGGCCTGGTCGCGTTGGTGTCCGGAAACCTCACCGAGCTCGTGGTCTTTGACGAGACGACCGGCAGGACAAAGGCGGGAGCCTTCCTGCCCCAGCACGCCGTGCCGAGCGCGTGGAGGAGGCAGGCGTTCTCGGCGGACTGGCACTCCGTCGTGTGGACGACGAAGGCGGGCGGCCTGTTCTTCGGGGAGTACACGAGCGGCGCGGGGCCGAACGGGAACTACGGGGACACGCCGGTGAGTATCGGCGGCAAGCCCACGTACTCGGGCGGCAAGCCCGGCTACACACAACCCCGCTTCGGCCCGGACGGGAAGCGGGTGTACTTTCTCGCCAACAACGACAAGGTGTACTCCGCCGACCCGAAGACCCCGGATGACCTGAAGGAAGAGGCGACCCTCGAAACAGGCACGTTCTCCCGGGACAGCGAGTTGAACTGGGACATCGCCGCCTCCGGCCAGGTCGAGAAGCGACAGACGGTGTCCCCCGGGCAGAAGAACGAGGCGACTGCCCCGGATGGCAAGAGGAGCGTCATCAAGAACGGGTCGGGCTGGTTCCTCAAGGAAGCGGGCAGCACCGCCGAACCGAAGTTCCTCTTCGAGCACCTCCTTGACCACGATGAGAAGCCGTTGGCGAACAAGCGCATGACCGTTGACCTCCTCGGCTGGTACTGACCTGCCGGTCCCGGGGCGAATGGCGTGGCCCGGCCGGGGGCAGGGGCATCCACGAGGCCAGGGCCGGTCTGTGTGAAGAGGAGCCGAAAGTGATTCGAAAATTGCAGGCGATCGCGCTGGACTGCGCCGATCCGGTACAGCTCGCGGAGTTCTACGCAGCCCTGCTCGGCGGCCGGGTGGTCGCCGAGCCGAAGGATCCCGACTGGGTCGAAGTACACGGGTTCGACGGAACGCCGCTGGCCTGCCAGCGGGTGGACGGCTACCGGCCCCCCGAATGGCCGGGCCAGCAGCACCCGCAGCAGCTCCACCTCGACTTCGACGTGGACGACCTCGACACGGAGGAGAAGCGGGTGCTCGCCCTCGGAGGGACCGTCCTGGAGCGGACGGACCAGCTCCGCCCCGAGGCCAACTGGCGGGTCTGCGCCGATCCGGCCGGGCACCCGTTCTGCCTCTGCCTCCACTGAGCCGCCACGCACCCTCGGCACGAGTGCGGCAGTCCCTGCCCGAGGCGTGCCCACCCCGCGGGCGACTGTCACCGTACGTCCACAGCCTCCGGCGTGAGGACATCGGCAGGGTCTGCGAACAGGTGCGCCGACCGCGGGCGCACAGCCCTGGTGCCCTACTGCAGTTCGGCACCCCCTGCCTCGGCCCGTCCGGGGCCGGACACCTACGCTCGGTGCCCGGGGCGGCCGCGGGCCGCACCGGGCAGGCTACGAGGGGGATGCGCGATGCGTGTGGGGTGGGTCCGGCTGTGGCAGTGGGCGGCGTGCGGAGGGATCGGACTGAGTCTGTACGCGGGCTGGTTGACGTTCGACGACATCCGGGACCGCGCATCCAGCGAACGCGACATCAGCGCGGCCTGCGACGGGCTGGTGTCCGGGGCCGCGGTGATGGACCTGCAGGGCGGGATGCTCCGGGCAACTGGAAGCGACTACGACAAGTCCCGGCTCGATGTGGGCCGGCTGCCCGGTTCCTGCACCGTCTACAAGGTGCCTGGTCCCGACAAGAGCACGAGCCTGTTCACGTTGACGGTCAGGGTGAGCAGCCCCTCCAGGCCGATGCAATGGATCGGTGACGACAACGATCTCGAGCCGTTCCGCGACAGTCTGGGCGGCCAGGAATCCGATGTCACGGCGATCGCCGACCGCCCCGAACCGTGGCCGATCGGAGACGGCACTCTGGGCCGGTACGGAAACTGGTACGCCAGCGTCCGAGCCGAGTGCGGCCCCGGCAGCCGCGCGACGGCTCCGAAGCTGCTGAACGTCACGGCCCGCGCGGACTACGACGACGTCTCCGCCGCGGACCGTGCCCGCCTCGCCCGCATCGCCCGCTCGGCCGCCGGGGAGCTCATCGGCCGGATCGGTTGCCAGAGCGAGCTGCCCGCCCTGCCCGCCGAACCGTTGCCGTCCGTACCCTCTGACCTCCGGCCCGCGCAGGAGACGGACGGTTCGTGCAAGTGGTTCTCCCGGCACGTCGAGGAGCAAGGGCAGGGCCGGCTGCCTGACCGTGCCCTCGCGACGCCTGTCCCGGACGCGTCCCCCATCGAACTCTGCCTCCTTGCGGTCAGCCCCGAACAGGTGGGCCGTATCGCCCAGGGCCTGCCCGACGACGCAGGCGAGTCCGCACGCCGTGCGCGCACGCACTCGCCGTGGTGGCTGCGTACCGCCTCCTACTTCGGCGCAGAGGCGCACACGGTGGGGTTCGAAGCCCGGGTCGGCGAGGACAAGATCATCGCTGTGGGAACGGCCGGGCACGGAGGCGGCGCGTGGTGGGCCTCCTCCGTCTGCGACGGCGAGCCCGCCCTGCACACCCTCAGCTCCAGCTACACCTATGACAACGTGCTCAGCCCCCAGACGATGTCGGCCCTGTTCCACGCGTACGTCGACGACGTGACGAAGCGGCGCGGCTGCACCCAGGTGACGTACCCGGAGGCGAAGGACTTCGGTACCCCCTGAGCACCGCCCCCGACGGGCACCCCCGTGGTCGCCGTCGCCGCCGGCACACCTGCTCTTCGAGGCCCGCACCAGCAACAACTACGAAGCACACACCGACCCGGAGCGGGCACCCCGGCTTCCGAGGGGTGGGGTAAGCCCTACCCTCCGGTGGCCGGGTAGCAGGCTCCCCCCGGCATCGTGAAACCGCGAGCGTAGTCCCATGACTGAGACCGCCTCACGCCTCACTGTGCCGCAGGCGCCCACCGCGCCCGCGCCCGCTGCCCGCCGGTTCCGCCGCGAGCTGGGATACCTGCTGTCCGGACTGCCGCTCGGGCTGGCGGCCTTCACCTTCGCGGTGACCGGAGCCGCCGTAGGGGTGTCCACCCTCGTGGTCTGGGTCGGGCTCCCGATCCTGGCCGGAACACTGCGAGCGGCCCGGGCACTGGCCAACCTGGAACGACGACGTGTCACGGCAGTCACCGGCCGCCCGCTGCCGCCGTACCACCTGCGGCCGTCCGGCTCGGGATGGGCGGGAACGCTGCACGCTGTACGCGATCCGCAGTCCTGGCGTGACCTCGTCCAGCTGGTCGTCGCCTTCCCGCTCCAGGTCACCACCTTCAGCGTGGCCCTGACATGGACCCTCGGCGGCATCGGTGAGCTGCTCTACGTCACCTGGTCGTGGTCCCTGCCCCGGGGGCAGGACAACCAAGGCCTGACCGAGCTGATATTCGACACCTCCTCGCGGGCCGCCGACATCGGCTTCAACACCGCCATCGGGGTGTTCCTGCTGGCCACTGCAGTCCCGGTGGTCCGCGCGCTGGCCGCATTGCAGACCCGGCTCGCCACCTCCCTGCTGACCGCCCGGGCCGCGTAGCCACGAGCCGGCACCCCCGGCTACTGACGCAATCACTCACCCAACGCAGGGCACCGCCCCGAAAGGAAGGCGCCGGTCGGCAGGCGCCGACCTGTACCACCACGGCTGACCGTACCGGCGGCACCGCCGGTACGGTCAGCCGCGAGATCTGAACCCGTACGGGGAATCAGGCCGCGACGAGCTCCTGCTCGCGGTCCGGCATTTTGACCTTGGGCTTCTTGTTCGGCAGCGAGAGCCGGAAGACCTTGTGCCACGCGGAGAACACCTGCTTGGGCAGCGGGCCGGTGACGTACTCCAGCTCGTACTTCTCGAACAGCGCGCGCACCTTCACCGCGACCTCGGCGTACCGGTTGCTCGGCAGGTCAGGGAACAGGTGGTGCTCGATCTGGTGCGACAGGTTGCCGGTCATGAAGTGCATGGCCTTGCTGCCGCTGATGTTCGCCGAGCCCATCATCTGGCGCAGGTACCACTGGCCGCGCGTCTCGCCGTTGATCGACCGGCGCTCGAAGACCTGGACGCCCTCGGGGAAGTGCCCGCACATGATCACCGAGTGGGTCCAGATGTTGCGGACCAGGTTCGCGGTGAACGTGGCGGCGAGCGTGGGGAGGAACGACGGCCCCGACAGCAGCGGGTGGATCACGTAGTCCTTGAGCACCTGCTTGCGGATCTTGCGGCCCACGGCCTTGGCCCGCGCGCGGAACTCCGGGTTCTTGCGGCGGCGCTTGTGCAGGTTCTTGCCGAGCTCCAGGTCGTACGCTGCGATGCCGTACTCGAAGAAGCAGGCGTTGAGGAAGTTCCACAGCGGCTGTCCGAGGTGGAACGGGTGCCACCTCTGGTCCTCGTCGACGCGCATGATGCCGTAGCCGAGGTCGTTGTCCTTGCCGATCACGTTGGTGTACGTGTGGTGCAGCTCGTTGTGCGAGTGCTTCCACTGCTCGGACGGCGAGACGTGATCCCACTCCCAGGTGGTGGAGTGGATCTTCGGGTCCCGCATCCAGTCCCACTGGCCGTGCAGGATGTTGTGGCCGATCTCCATGTTGTCCATGATCTTCGCCACGGACAGACCGGCGGTGCCGAGCAGCCACGCGGGCGGGAAGATCGAGAACAGCAGCACGCCCCTGCTGACCAGCTCGAGCTTGCGCTGCGCCGAGATGACCTTACGGATGTAGGCGGCGTCCTTCTCGCCGCGGCCGGCGATCACCTCGTCGCGGATCGCGTCCAGCTCGCGGCCGAGCTCCTCGATCTGCTCCGCGGTCAGGTGGGCGGTGGGGTCGATGGCGGTCAAGGTGCTCCTACCGTTCGATGTCGCAGGGGCCCGCCGCGGCGGACACGCAGGTCTGGATGAGGACGCCCGGCTCGGCCTCGGTGATCTCGCCAGTGCGCAGGTCGCGGACGGCTCCCGCCTTGAGCGGCGTGATGCAGCCGAAGCAGATGCCCATGCGGCACCCGGAGGGCATGAGCACGCCGGCCTCCTCGCCGACGTCCAGCAACGGCGTGGCGCCGTCCGCGTCGACGGTCTTGCCGGTGGCGCTGAACGTGACCTCGCCGCCGTCGCCGACGACGACGATGCTGGAGCGGAAGCGTTCCGTGTGCAGGCGCTCCTGTACGCCGTGCTCGGTCCAGTGCTTCTCGGCGGCGTCGAGCAGGCCCGCGGGCCCGCACGCCCAGGTCTCGCGCTCGGCCCAGTCGGGCACGAGTTCGTCGAGGCGGGCGATGTCGAGCATGCCGTCCGTGTCGGTGTGCACCTCGGTGAGCCGCAGCTTCTTGTCCGCGACCAGGTCGTGCAGTTCGTTGCGGAAGATCACGTCTTGCGGCCGTGGCGCGCTGTGGACCATGACGACGTCGTCGAACTCGGTGTCGCGCAGCATGCCCATCACGGGCGTGATGCCGCTGCCGGCCGTCAGGTAGAGCACCTTGGCGGGCCTGGCCTGCGGCAGCACGAAGTCACCGGTCGGCTGGTCGAGCTGGATCAGCGTGCCCGGTTTCGCCCTGCGGACCAGGTGGTTGCTGACCTTGCCGTCCGGGATCGCCTTCACGGTGATCGTGACGCGGCCGTCCTGGCGGTCTGTCGGCGAGGTGAGGGAGTAGGCACGCCACAGGCGCACCCCGTCGACATCGACCCCGATCCGCACGTACTGACCTGCTGTGTGGCCGCGCCAGCCCCGTCCCGGCCTGATCACGATGGTCGCGGCGTCACCCGTCTCGGGGTGCACGGCCTCGATGCGCCCACGGAGGTCGGCGCCCGCACGCAGCGGGCTGACCAGGTCGAGGTAGTCCGACGGCAGCAGCGGCGTCGTGACCATCTCCAGCAGTTTCCACGCCCTGCTGCGGAGGGCTGCACTCGTCATGACTCCAGCTTGCTGCGCCTCAAGGCGTAAAGTCCTGACCACAGGACGTAAATCTGATCAGCTAGATTGTTCGCAGGGAACAAAATCGTGAGCCATGCAACCAGGAGGGCCAGCGAACTGGCCCTGGACGAGACGACGGTCACCGCACTTCGGGCCGCGCTGAAGGCCACCGCCGACGAGGTCGTCCAGGCGATCATCGACGAGGTCCCTCCCTATGCCAACGCCCTCTCGGGCCGCATGGGCGCCACCATCCGCAGATCCGTCCGTACCGCCCTGGGGCACTACCTGGACCTCGCGAGCGGGAACGCCACAGGCGGCGACGCAGGTGACGCTGCCTACGAGCTGGGCCGCGGCGAGGTGCGCGACGGCCGTTCGATGGACGCCCTCCTCAGCGCCTACCGTGTCGGCGCCCGCGTGGCCTGGCGATGCCTGGCGGCGGGTGCCGTACCCGTAGGTCTGCCGGCCGCCGAGGTCGCCAAGTTCGCCGAGCTGACCTTCGCCTACATCGACGAGCTCTCTGCCGCGAGCGCCGCGGGCCACGCCGACGAACTGGCCGCCCGAGGCAGGGCCCACGAGCGGCACCTGGAACACCTGGCGCGCGACCTCCTCGCCGACGCGAGCCCGGACGTGCTGGTGGCCTCCGTCCAACGGGCCGGGTGGAAACCTCCGGTTTCGCTGACCGCGGTCCTGCTGCCCGCTGCCCAGGCCCGGCCTGCCTACCGCGCGCTCGACCCGAGCACCCTCGTCCTCGACGATCTGCCGGACGCCACCGGTGTGCTGCTCGTCCCCGACGCCGACCGGCCCCATCTCCTGCGGCAGCTGACCGACCGCACCGCAGTGGTCGGCCCGGCCCGGCCATGGACGCGCGCGTCCGCCTCGTACGCACGAGCGGCACGCGCACGCTCCCTCTCCGCCGATATCCGCGACACCGAGGACCACCTGCCCGAGCTGGTGCTGAGCGCTGACGCGGACGCGTTCGCCGACCTGCGTGCCCGAGCCCTGGCACCGCTGCGGACCTTGCCTGTCGCGACGGCACGGCGGCTGGAGGAGACGTTGCGGGAGTGGCTGCTGCACCAGGGCAGGCGGGACGAGGTGGCGGCGGCGTTGTTCGTCCATCCCCAGACGGTCCGGTACCGGATGTCGCAGCTGCGCGAGCTGTTCCCGGATCTCGCATCGCCCCAGCGGGTCCTTGAACTGACGCTGGCGGTCGGTCTTCGGGCCGGCTGACGCGTACGTCGACCGGCCACGACCGCTCCCGCGAGCCATCACCGCGCGTCGGTGGGTGCGGCCCTGGCACAGGGTTTCCGTGCCCCGGCTTCCCCGGGCGCCCGGCGCTTGACCGGCGTTAAATGGACGTATGCCACGCAACAGCAGGCGGCTGACGGTGGTCGCTGGGCTCGCCTTGGCGGCCGGGACCGTCGCTGCCGCACCGCCGCCGAGCCCCGATGGCTTCGACGTGGCGAGGGCCCTGGACACGCTGGATTCGCAGGTGCAGGACGGCATGCGGCGCACCGGGGTGCCTGGTGTCGCGGTGGCGGTGGTCCACGACGACAAGGTCGTCTACCTCAAGGGCTTCGGTGTCCGCAGCACCGAAGCCCCGGGCGACAAGGTCGGCCCGGACACGGTCTTCCAGCTCGCCTCGGTGTCCAAACCGGTGGCCTCCACCGTCCTGGCGCAGGCCCTCGGCGCCGAGGGCTTCGACGCCCCGCTCAAGGGCATCACCCTCAAGGACCCGTGGGTCAGCTCGCACGTCACGGCGGCCGACCTGCTCTCGCACCGCTCGGGCCTGCCGGATCACTCCGGCGACCTCCTGGAGGACCTGGGCTACGACCAGGCGTACATCCTGTCGCACCTGCGCTACGAGCCCCTCAGCCCCTTCCGCACCAGCTACGCGTACACCAACTTCGGCTTCACCGCGGCCGCCGAGGCCGTCGCCAAGGCCAAGGGCGTGCCCTGGGACAAGCTCTCCGAAGACCTGCTGTACAAGCCCGCCGGGATGACGCACACCAGCTCCCGCTTCAGCGACTACGAGAAGGCGGCCGACCGCGCCCTGACCCACGTCAAGACCGCCGACGGCACCTGGAAGCCGCGCTACGTCCGAGACGCCGACGCGCAGACGGCGGCCGGCGGCGTCAGCTCCAACGCCCGGGACATGGCCCGCTGGCTACGCCTCCAGCTGGGCGGCGGAAAGATCGACGGCAAGCAGGTCATCAACGGCGACGGCCTGGCCGAGACCCACGTCCCGCACAGCATCAGCCAGCCGCCCGCCGCAGCGAACACCCAGCCCGGCTACTACGGCCTGGGCTGGAACGTGCGCTACGACGACCACGGACGCCTGCGCCTGAGCCACGCCGGCGCCTTCGCACTCGGCACCAACACCAACGTCACCCTGGTCCCCGCCGAGAAGCTCGCCATCGTGGTGCTCACCAACGGCGCCCCCACGGGTCTCCCCGACACCGTCGCACTCAACTTCTTCGACACCGCCGAGTTCGGCAAGCCCAGCCGGGACTGGCTGCCCGTGGTGGCGGAGGTCTATGAGCAGCAGCTCGGCGAGGGCCGCTCGGAGACGGACTTCGCCAAGGCGCCCGCGGACCCGAAGCCGGCCCGCGCTGACAGCGCGTACACCGGGACGTACACCAACCCGTTCTACGGGCGGGCCACCGTCACGGCCGGCCCGGGCGGCGGGCTGGTGCTGCACCTGGGTCCGGCGCCGAAGGCGTTCCCCCTCACCCACTACGACGGGGACACCTTCAGCTTCGAGACCGTCGGCGAGAACGCCGTCGGCCGTACCGGGGTGACCTTCACCGACGGCAGGATGCGGGTGGAGTACCTGGACGCAGGCGGCCTCGGCACCTTCGAGGAGAGCAGCTAGCCGGGCTGCGAGAAGGATGCGCACGTCGGTACAGCACCAGGCCGGTCCCGCCAGGGCCGCGAGGGCCTTCGGCTTGCGGACGAACGGTCAGTGCACGGTGATCCCTTGCCCGTGGTGGACCCCGCCGTCCGCGTTGGCGGAAGCGGTGGAACACCACGCTGGAACCTGATCTGATGGTCCGTTGGGTCGTGTCGGTGTTCGCGCAGGTCGGCGATTTGGGGGCACCGGGCAACTGCGAATCTGCACGCACGTCTGCGAGCACGCCGACAGCCGAGGAGGGGGAGAGATGAGCAGACCAGGACGTCCGCCGGGCCCGTTGAAGGGCCGTACACCCGAAGCCAACGCCCTCGCGCGGTTCCTGCGGGAGCTGACAGCCGAGGACACCGTCAGCCAGCTCGAAGAACGTCACCGGCTGAGCAGGAGCGTGTGGAGCGAGTACCGCTCCGGAGCGAAGATCATCCCCCTTGCGCGGCTCAACCAGATCATCGAGAACCGCTACCCCCGCGACGCCCGCACCAGAACGGACAAGCTCCAGCAGGCGCGCCGCCTCCACACCGCTGCGACGACCGCTGCCTCTGCACCGGCCCCCACGCCGGCCACCCCTCCGACGCCGATGCCGGTCATCCTCCCCGGCCCCCTGCCCACGACCCGACCCGAGGAAGCCACCTCACCAGCGGGCTCGGCGGCCCTGCCGCAGCCCGGGCACCGGGCCGTCGACGCGCCGGACATCAGCCCGCCACCGCGCGAACGGCGGTCACCGGCCTCCGGGCGCGCACCGCGGACCGGGCGCGCACCGCGGACCGGGCGCCGGGGACGCTGGAGCGCCCCCGCGCAGTGGGCCGCACTCGCGGCCTTGGTCGCCGTACTGGTGATCGCCAACCATTACGGCGGCTCGTCGCAGACGTCCGACGAGGCCTCCTCACCCGGAGACACAGCGCAAGAACAGCCGATCTCAGCACCTGCCCCGCCGAACCCCTCCGCCACACTGCCGCCGTCGAGTTCTGCGCCACAGTCACCCCCACCGGTGCCGTCCGGCTGGCATGTCGTGCGGGCGAATGCGCTCCGCCTCGCCGTCGCCGTACCCGACGGCTGGAGACCGGACGTCGACAACGCGCTCCAGTCCACCTGGGTCTCACCCGACGACCGCTACGTGATCGGGGTGAAACGGGACGACACCAACGGTCACACCGCCCAGACGGCCGCCCGAGGACAACTCGCCTGGTACGCCAAGACGGAGGAGTCGAAGATGGTGGCCCTGACCGCAAGCACCCACGCGGACACACACGGCGAAAAGGAAGCCGCACGGCTGGAGCTGGACTACCACTGGCCCGCCCGGGAGACCCCCTGCCATCGGACCGAACTCTTCGTCGCCGGCGACGGCGGACAGGTCTACCAGCTCCTCGTCAACGACCAGCAGTACGACGAGACGTCCTCGGACCTCCCGCAACTCCTCTCCACCGCCCGCGCCCAGTGGCGCACGGACCTCACCGACTGACCACGGCCGGACGGGATGCGTTCTATCGGCCGGCCTCGCGGTGTGCGGAAGGGCAGGTAGCTGTCCTCCCAGTAGTCCTGCAGGTCCAGGGCGGTGCCGTGCGGGAGTTCTGCGAGCAGTTCAAGCGGTACGGATTCCCGTCCTGCGAGCTGGTGGTCGGCGGCCACGGAAAGGGGCGCCTGCGAGACATGCAGACGCTGTGCTGTGCGGCCGGAGTGCAGCTCCTCGGCCAGCACCAGGAAGATTTCGATGTCCCGCAGCTCCACCTGTTCCCGGTCCTCCTTCGACAACCCAGCGGATATCGAACCGCGCACAAGTGGCTCTTGATCTAAGGCGCGAACTACAAGATCGTTTGGGGCATGCTGTCACGCGTCCAAGGCGCCCTGCTCGCACGGCCGGACGGGCGGAGGAAGCTGGGCCAGCCCGTCGACGCGCTGACCCGCGGCCTGGGCGGCTACCTCAAGCACGAGGAGGAAGCGGCGCTCCCGCTGGTCCAGCAGGTGCTGGACACCTACGAGTGGGCCTGCTGGGGCTCGCTGGCCTCATGGGCCCTGGACCACCCTGCCGATCCCGCGTCGGACCTCGGAGTGATCGCGTAGGCCGCCGGCAAGCCCACGCAACCCGTACGTCCCCCGCACCCGGGGGCCTCGCAATGGCCGTCGCTGCCCCGCGGCGGCCGGAAAGTGAAGAACAAGATGACGCAACCGACGTTCGTACTCGTGCACGGAGCATTCGCGAACTCCTTCTCCTTCGCGCCCCTTCAGGCCGAACTCGGTCTCCTCGGCCACCGCTCCGTCGCCGTCGACCTGCCCGGCCACGGCTTCCAGGCGACCTTCACCCACGCCTACCAGGCACCGCAGGACCCCGCGGGCCTCGCGAGCGCGCCCGGCTCGATCAAGGGCGTCACGCTCGCCGACAACGTCGCGCACCTGACGGGGATCCTCGAACGAGCCAAGCGGAACGGCCCCGTGATCCTCGTCGCCCACAGCCGCGGCGGTGCCACGGTCACGGCTGCGGCCAACGCGCGCCCCGACCTGATCGACCGCATCGTCTACGTCTCGGCCTGGTGCCCGGTCCGGCTCGACGTGGGTGACTACTACGCCGAGCCGGAGATGGCCGGAGTCGACCCCGCCGCCTTCGCTTCGGCACTGGCCGGGAACCCTGCCGAGCTCGGCCTGCTCCGCGTCAACTTCCGCACCGCCGACCCGGACTCGCTCGCTGCGTTCAAGTCGGCCTTCTTCGCGGACGGCACCGACGAGCAGTTCCTCACCTTCCTCAACACCTTCCAGCCGGACGAGAACCTGGACGTAGGCGGCCCCGCCGACCGGGCACAGGCCGCGACCTGGGGCACCATTCCCAAGACCTACGTTCGCCTGGCCGACGACGCGAGCCTGCCGCTCGCCCTCCAGGACCGCCTGATCCGCGAAGGCAACGAGTTGACGCCTGACAACCCGTACGACGTCCGCACGCTGGAGGGCAGCCACCTGAAATGGCTGGTCGACCCCGCGCCGGCGGCCCGCATCCTGGGCGAACTCGCCACCCTCCCCGCCCCGGCCGCTCAGGAGTGACCGGAACGGGGTGAACGGTCCGGCGGGTTCACGGCGCCGGCGACCCCTGCGGGTCCTGGTCGCGTGGCGGACTCTGACAGGTCACGTCCCTCGCGGGGAGCCGGCCCGTGGTGAGGTAGGTGTCGACGAGGTCGTTGGCACAGGAGGTGGGGTCGCTGAGGTACACGCCGTGGCCCTGCCCGCCCTTCGCCAGCACCATCCGCGAGCCCTTCAGGGCGCGGTGCAGGCCCTGACCGCTGCTGAGCGGGGTCATCGGATCCCACTCGTTCTGCACGGTCAGCACCCGTGCCCGCTGCGTCATGGGCGTCGCGGCCTCCAGCGGCGGCTGCCAGAAGGCGCAGGGCTTGATGTTCGACGAGAAGTCCCCGTACAGCGGGTACTTCACCTTGTCCTGGACCGCGTCCCGCGCGTACTGCGCGGGGTCGCGCGGCCAGTTCTCCGTGTCCCCGCACACCACGGACCAGTAGACGGCGGTGGCGTTGTCGCCGGGGGCGGCCGCCCGGGCGGGCCCGCTGCCCGGCGCCGGGGCGGCCTCCGTGTCGGCATCCGACCCGGCGGCCACCCCGGAGCCGGCGATGAGCCTCTTCACGTCCGGCACCCCGGCGTCCGCCGGCAGGGGTGTCCGCTCGGCCGCGGCTTTGAGGGACCTCGTGATGATCGAGGCCTCGACGGGGGAGTAGAACACTCCCGGGTCCCGGATCTCGTCACCCGTGACCTTCTGCCCGAAGTAGTCGATCGGCTCCCGGTCCGCGCGCGCCACCAGTGCCCAGAACGTGCCGGACACCGCCTCGGGGGTCGCGCCGAGGCCGTATTCGGCCGAACGCTCAGCCGCCCAGTGAGTCCACCGCTCGAAGGCCGGCCCGGAGCTGGTCGCCCACACCTGGTACATGCCGCGCCAGATGCGGTGCGGGTCCACCCCGCTGTCCAGCACGAAGCGGTCCGTCCGCTGCGGGAACATCTGGGAGTACACCGCGCCGAGGTAGGTCCCGTACGAGTAGCCCAGGTACGAGATCTTGCGCTCGCCAAGTGCGGCGCGGATCACGTCCAAGTCGCGGGCCGTGTTTCGGGTGGTGATGTACGGGAGCACGTCACCGGCCTTCTCGCGGCACTTGTCCGCGACGCTGCGCGCCCAGGCCACGTCCGAGGCGAAGCGCTCGGGCCGGTACGCCCCGCCGATGCCCGTCTCGGTCTGGTTCAGCCCGCAGGTGACCGGGCTGCTGGCCCCGACGCCGCGCGGGTCGAAGCCGATGAGGTCGTAGCGGTCCCGTACGTCCTTGGGCATCTCCGTGCTCATCCGCATCGGCCGGTAGAGTCCGCTGGCGCCGGGGCCGCCCGGGTTGAGGAGCAGGACGCCGTGCCGCTTGGCCGGGTTCTCGCTCTTCACCCGGGATATCGCGAGGTCGATCGTGGGGCCCTGGGGGCGCTTGTAGTCGAGCGGGACCTTGAGGGCCGCGCACTCGTAGGTCGCCGGTTTGTCTGCGCTGCAGCGGTGCCAGGAGGGCTTCTGGTTCATGTACTCGGGGGTGGACGGGGCAGCGGATGCCTGGGGAACGGCCAGCTGGGACAGGGTGGTTGCGATGAGTCCGGCAGTCGCTAACAGCGGCGGGAGGCGCTTCATACGTGCGGTGTCCCCTCTTGCGGAGATTGCGTGCCTGCCCACCGTGTTGCATCGGCGGGCGGGGCGAATCCCCCGTAAGGGCCACTCCTTGTACACCTCACGTACCACGCGATATCCGGACAGTTGGCCGACGCGCGGCAGTGAGCCCGGACTTGCCTTGGGCCGGCCGCGGCCCGCCGAGGAGACCCTCGGCCGGCTGGTCCGGGCAGAGGACGGTCAGCGCTCCACTGCGTTGCCGGACACCAGCCGGAGGGCATCGATCTCGGCCCAGACGGCCTTGCCGTCCGCGTGTGTCTGCGCGCCCCACCGGTCGGACAGCCGGTCCACGATGTACAGACCGTGGCCGCCCGGGACGCCGCGCTGCGGGGTTGCACGGCGGGTGGGCAGGGCCGTTGTGCCGTCGTAGACCTCGATGCGCAGGGTATTCCCGGCCGTGAGGACGAGTTCGCGGCAACCGCCGGCGTGCAGGGCCGCGTTGGTGAGCAGCTCGGACACGAGGAGCAGGGCGTCCTCGGCGGCCTCGGTCCCGTCCCACTCCCAGTCGCGCAGGGCGCGGTGCGTGAACTCGCGGCCCTTGGAGACAGGGCTGGGAATGCCCGTCAGGGCGAGCCGACGGCGCTGTCCCGCGGCAGGAAGGCCGGCACTCACTGGATCGCCCGTCCCCGGTTCTCTGGTCTGCACTGTGGCCCCACCCCCGTGTCCGCCCCTCTCCGGTGCCAGCGCCCTGCCCGCAAACGGCAGCTGCTGGGGTCCCGGGCCGATCCGTAGACCTCCTGCGGTACAGGACGCCCGCGCATCGTCGTGACAGTGTAGGTGACCCCTCGTCTTAGGACATGTCCATGTGGAGCCGCAGGGTGAAGCCGCTCTCGGTGGAGCGGACCTCCACCAGGTCGCAGAGCTGGTGGATCATCCACAGTCCGCGGCCGCCGTTGGCGGAGGACCGGGAGGGCCGCCGGCGTCCGGCGAGGGGGTTGGCGAGGTGGCCGCCGTCGCTGATCTCCGCTATCGCCTCGTCCTTGTGGCCGGTGTCGGTCCACAACCGGAGGGCGCCCTTCCCGCCTCCGTGGGCGAGGGAGTTGGCTGCCGCCTCGCTGATGGCCAGGACGAGGTCTGCCCGTCGCGCGCGGGACAGGCCGGTCGCGCGGGCCCAGTTCTCGGCGTACTCGCGGACCTGGGCCAGTGCCCCGTAGGAGTACGCGAACCGGAGCACCTCGCCTGCGGGTTCGGGCAGGAGGAGATCGCAGTCCGCGCAGACCCGCCAGGCGTCGGTGTAGGCCGGACTCGGGAGGTTCCGGCCCGCCTCGATCAGCGTCGGGTGCGTGCGCCGGGCGTCGGCGACCACCTCGGGCGCCAGCCCGCGTACGTCGTACGGGCACAGGATGGTGGCGGGCCGGCCGGCGAAGGCCATGTTGATGAGGGCCTCGTGCCGGGTGGCTTCCAGGATCTCGGCGGGGGAGCGGCCGGGCCAGATCGGCTCGCCGACGATCCGGGGGGCGCGGGCCGAGTGCAGGTCGGCGAAGTCCTGGAGGGCGGCCAGGATGCGGCCGGGATTGCGGCCCAGCTCCGTCATGTCCGTCCAGGTGACCTCAGCCGCGCTCTCGCCGAGGCTTTCGCGCAGGGTGGCCAGGTGCGGACCGGGCACGGCCACGAGGACGGGTTCGCCGGCCGACAGGGCGCCGCGTACGAAACCGCCGACGCCGGCCAGGTAATCGGCGTGGTCCTGGTAGAAGAGGGCGGGGTGGACGAAGGCCCCGGGCCCGGTGGGCGCAGGAAAAGGGCTCATGCTGCGACCTCCCGCGCGGCGCATTCGTCCGGGAACATCTCCACGACCTTGCGCAGTGAGTATGGCGGATCGTGGAGCAACAAGCGCGGCCCTTGTCCGTTCCCGTTGTCGGTCTTGTGGGCGAAGGCAGCCATCAGGGGGCTTAGCCTGACGGGGGACGCTCGAGACATCGGGCACGGCCTGGTCACAGGGAGATGGGGCAGGGATGGTCAAGCCGGCGGCGGCATCGACGCATGCGAAGAATTCGGGGGCGGTGGGGGAGCCGGAGCTCCGCCAGCTCCTTGCCGGACTGACGGCTGTACGGGACGGCGACTTCGGGACCCGGCTGCCGGACGAGGCCGACGGGCTGCTCGGTGAGATCGCCACCGTCTTCAACGGGATGGTCGACCAGCTGTCCCTGTTCACGTCGGAGGTGACCCGCGTCGCCCGCGAGGTCGGTACCGAGGGCACCCTGGGCGGCCAGGCCGTCGTTCCCGGTGTCTCCGGAACGTGGGCCGACCTGACGGACTCCGTCAACGCCATGGCCGGCAACCTCACCACGCAGGTCCGGGACATCGCCCAGGTGGCCACCGCCGTGGCGCGCGGCGACCTGTCGCAGAAGATCGACGTGGCGGCCCGTGGCGAGATCCTGGAGCTGAAGGACACCGTCAACACGATGGTCGACCAGCTCTCCTCCTTCGCGGACGAGGTCACCCGCGTGGCCCGCGAGGTCGGCAGCGAGGGCCGGCTCGGCGGGCAGGCAGAGGTGCCGGGCGTGGCCGGCGTATGGCGCGACCTGACCGACTCGGTGAATTTCATGGCCGGCAACCTGACCGACCAGGTCCGCAACATCGCCCAGGTGACGACGGCCGTCGCCAAGGGTGACCTGTCGCAGAAGATCGCCGTCGACGCCCGTGGCGAGATCCTGGAGCTGAAGAACACCATCAACACGATGGTCGACCAGCTCTCCGCGTTCGCCGACGAGGTCACCCGCATGGCCCGTGAGGTCGGCACCGATGGCCGGCTCGGCGGGCAGGCCGACGTGAAGGGCGTGTCAGGCACCTGGCGCGACCTGACCGACTCGGTGAACTTCATGGCCGGCAACCTGACCGCCCAGGTGCGCTCGATCGCCGAGGTCGCCACAGCGGTGGCGCAGGGCGACCTGTCGCAGAAGATCCGGGTCGACGCCCGCGGCGAGATCCTGGAGCTGAAGACGACCATCAACACGATGGTCGACCAGCTCTCGGCCTTCGCCGACGAGGTCACCAGGGTCGCCCGTGAGGTGGGCACCGATGGCCGGCTCGGCGGGCAGGCTGACGTGAAGGGCGTGTCAGGCACCTGGCGCGACCTGACCGACTCGGTGAACTTCATGGCGGACAACCTGACAGCGCAGGTGCGTTCGATCGCCGAGGTGACCACGGCCGTGGCCCAGGGAGATCTGACCCAGAAGATCCGGGTGGACGCCCGGGGGGAGATCCTGGAGCTGAAGGAGACCATCAACACGATGGTCGACCAGCTTTCCGCGTTCGCCGACGAGGTGACCCGCGTGGCCCGCGAGGTCGGCACCGAGGGCAACCTCGGCGGCCAGGCGACGGTCCGGGGAGTCTCCGGCACCTGGAAGGACCTCACCGACAACGTCAACGTCATGGCGTCCAACCTGACCGGTCAGGTGCGCTCCATCGCCCAGGTGGCCACCGCCGTCGCCCGCGGCGACCTCTCGCAGAAGATCGTGGTGGAGGCGAAGGGCGAGGTCGCCGCACTGGCCGGGGTCATCAACACGATGGTCGACACGCTGTCCGCGTTCGCCGACGAGGTGACCCGCGTGGCCCGCGAGGTCGGCACCGAAGGCAGGCTCGGCGGCCAGGCCCGGGTCCCCAATGTGGCGGGGACCTGGAAGGACCTCACCGACAACGTGAACTCCATGGCCAACAACCTCACCGGCCAGGTCCGCAACATCGCCCTCGTCACCACGGCCGTCGCCAACGGTGACCTGTCCAAGAAGATCGACGTGGACGCCCGTGGGGAGATCCTGGAGCTGAAGACCACCATCAACACGATGGTCGACCAGCTGTCCTCCTTCGCGGCCGAGGTCACCCGCGTCGCCCGCGAGGTCGGCAGCGAGGGCCGCCTCGGCGGCCAGGCCGAGGTCGAGGGCGTGTCGGGCACCTGGAAGCGCCTGACCGAGAACGTCAACGAGCTGGCCGGCAATCTGACCCGCCAGGTCCGGGCCATCGCCGAGGTCGCCAGCGCGGTCGCCGAGGGAGACCTCACCCGCTCGATCACGGTCGACGCTTCGGGCGAGGTCGCCGAACTCAAGGACAACATCAACTCCATGGTCGGCTCGCTGCGCGAGACGACCCGGGCCAACCAGGAGCAGGACTGGCTCAAGTCGAACCTGGCCCGCATCTCGGGCCTGATGCAGGGACATCGCGACCTCGCCGCAGTTGCGGAACGCGTCATGGACGAGCTGGCCCCCCTGGTCGACGCCGGCTACGGAGCCTTCTACCTCGCCGAGGAGACCGACGGCGACACGTGGCTCACCCTGATCGGGTCGTTCGGGCGGCCCGCCGCGGGCTCCACCTCGGCCCTGCGGGTACGGAGCGGAGAGAGCCTTGTCGGGCAGGCCGCCCGAAGCCGGCGCATTCTCACAACCGACAACCTGCCGTCCGGCTACCTGATCTCCTCCGGGCTGGGTGCCGCCGCCCCGGCCAGCCTCATCGTGCTGCCCATCCTCGTCGAGGACCAGGTCCTCGGGGTCATCGAGCTCGCCTCCTTCAACGCCTTCACCCCCGTTCACCGCGACTTCCTCGGCCGGTTGATGGAGACGGTCGGCGTGAACGTCAGCACCATCGTCGCCAACGTGCGTACGGACGAACTGCTCGGCGAGTCCCAGCGTCTCACGGGTGAGCTCCAGGCCCGATCGGAGCAGTTGCAGGACCAACAGGACGAACTCCAGCGGTCCAACGCGGAACTGGAGGAGAAGGCTGCCCTCCTCGCCACACAGAACCGAGACATCGAGACGAAGAACCTGGAGATCGAGCAGGCGCGCCAGGAGCTCGAGGACCGGGCCCAGCAGCTGTCCCTGGCCTCGAAGTACAAGTCGGAGTTCCTGGCCAACATGAGCCACGAGCTGCGCACCCCGCTCAACAGCCTTCTCATCCTCGCCCAGTTGCTCGCGCAGAACCCGTCGCGCAACCTCAGCCCCAAGCAGGTCGAGTACGCGGGCATCATCCACTCGGCCGGCTCCGACCTCCTCCAGCTCATCAACGACATCCTCGACCTGTCGAAGGTCGAGGCGGGCAAGATGGACGTCAACCTGGAACGGGTGTCGCTCAAGAAGCTCCTCGACTACGTGGAAGCCTCCTTCCGGCCCCTGACGACGCAGAAGGGCCTGGAGTTCGACATCACGACCTCGGCCGGGGTGCCGTTCGACCTGCTGACCGATGACGCCCGGCTCCAGCAGATCCTGCGCAACCTGCTGTCCAACGCGGTGAAGTTCACCGAACGCGGCCGGGTCCAGGTGCGGATCGAACCGGTGAACGCCGCAGAACTCCCCGCCGAGCTGACGCGGGCGGGCTCGGTGGTGGCCTTCAAGGTCATCGACACGGGCATCGGCATCGCCGAGGAGCAACTGGAGGTGATCTTCGCAGCGTTCCAGCAGGCCGACGGCACGACGAGCCGGAAGTACGGCGGCACCGGGCTCGGACTGTCCATCACCCGGGAGATCGCCCGGCTTCTCGGAGGCGTGGTCACAGCCACCAGTACCCCGGGCGTGGGATCCACGTTCACCTTGTACCTGCCGGTCTCGCGACCCGACGCCGCCGCCCGGGACGCGGAGTCTCCCGTCGCGGGGGAGGCCGCCGCCGAGTCCGGTGGCCGGCCGGGTGAAAGCGGCGCGGACGCGCCGCTGGAGCGCCACCCCCGACGGCTCCTGGTCATCGAGGAACGCAGCAAGGGCCTTCTCAGCCTCGTGGCCGAAAGCGCCGCCGCCGATCTGATCGCGGGACGAGCGACCGCGGGACCGTCCGAACAGGTCGAGGTCATCTCCGCCGTGACCGCTGCGGACGCGGCCGCGGTCCTCGCGCAGGCTCCGTTCCACTGCGTGGTCCTGGAACTGGGAGCCGACGGTGAAGCCCTGAGCTTCCTCCAGGCCCTTGCGGGGGACAGTGCGCTGGCCGCCCTGCCGGTGCTCGCCCACGACAACCGGCGCATGACCGGGGACCAGCAGGGGCAGCTCGCCCGGTACGCCGCCGGCCAGCGCCTCGAAGTGATCTCCAGCCTGGACGAACTGCGCGAGCGGATCACCCTGCACCTGTCGGTGGACCGCCTCGGGGACGTTCCGGCCCTCGCGCGGCCCGAGGCCGAGGTCGTCCCGGCCGGACAGACCCGCATCGACGACAGCCTCGCGGACAGGTCGGTCCTGGTCGTCGACGACGACCCGCGCAACCTGTATGCGATCAGCGGCATCCTCGAACTCCACGGCATGCGGGTCCTGCATGCCGAGAACGGCCGCAAGGGCATCGAGACCCTGATGGTCACCCCGGGCATCGACCTGATCCTGATGGACGTCATGATGCCCGAACTGGACGGGTACGCCGCGACTGCGGAGATCAGGAGCATGGCCCAGTACAGCGACCTGCCCATCATCTCGGTCACGGCCAAAGCCATGCCCGGCGACCGGGACAAGAGCATCGCCTCCGGTTCGAGCGACTACGTCACCAAGCCCGTCGATGCGAACGACCTGATCGCCCGCATCCGGCAGTGGCTCCTTCCGGCTTCCGCCGCCCGCGCGGGAGACGTCGGCGCCCTGTGAACGACAACCATGACGAAACCGGAGAAGCCGGGACGCCGATCCGCACGCGCAGCCGAAACGGCGGACCGGACGTCCCGGGCGCCCGCCGGCCTGCGGAGCACGTGAAGTCCGCGACCACGGAGGCGGGCGACGTGGGACGGCTCGCCGCCACCGTGGAGCGGCTGCGCCAGGAGGCGCTGGACGCCCAGTGGGCGGCCGACGGGCGTGCGCTGATCGAGATGGCCAAGGGCATCTTCGTGGGCCGGCTGGGATGCGGACCTGCCGAAGCCTCCCGGCAACTGACCAAGCTGGCCAAGCAGTCGGGCGTCAGCGTCCTGGCCCTGGCCGTCGACGTCATCAACCAGGCCGCGCGCGACCGCGTCAGCGAGATCGCGGAGCAGTTCCTCGTACGCGCCGACGGCGAACCCGGCGACCCGGACGAAGCCGCTCCCGCCGTCCGGCTGCGAGCGGCCGAGAGCCGCGCCCTGGCCGCGACCGACTCCCAGGCCGTCGCCACCGCCCTGCTGGAGAACGCGCTCGCCCCCCTGGGCGCCTGCGGGGTCGCGATCTGGCTGGTGGGCGCCGACTCCTCACTCACCTTGGTCGGCCAGGCCGGCTTCACGGAGGAGGAGGCGAGCCGCTGGCGCTACGTCCCGCCCGAGGTGGCCACCTGCGCCCGACTGGCCCTGCACAGTCGCGACCTCGCGGTCGTGGAGGCGCTCTCCGACGCGGGGATCCCCACCATCGGCCGGCGCCAGTACTCCGACGGCGGGCGGATCACCGTCCCGGCCGGGACCGGCGGCCGCATCCACGGGGTGCTGGAGATCGGCTGGCCGGACCGGCTGCCCCCGCAGCCACCTCAGGTCCTGCGCCAGCTGGAAGCCCTGGCGGAACTTTGCGCCCACACCCTCGGGGACCAATCCGAGGAGGAGACACCCCGCGCCGCGCCCGCTTCGGACCTGGCGGCTGTCGCGGACCTGGCAGACCTCGCCGACCACCTCCACGACCCCGTCCTCATCCTCACACCCCACCTCGACCCCGCAGGCAGGCTGTCCGACTTCCGCATCCACCACACCAACAGCCGCTTCGTCGACCCAGCGGGCCGGCCCCGCTCACTCGTCACCGGCGTGCACTTCCTGGAGGCCTACCCGGCGGCCGCGGAGAGCAGCGGCCTCTTCTCCAAGCTGGAGCGGGTCTACGCGACCGGTGAACCCTGCCAGGCGCCGCGTACGACGCTCACGGCATACGTCGACGAAGTGCCCCTCACCTCGGTCGCCGACATCAGCATCAGCCGGCACGGAACCTGCCTCCTCCTCATCTGGAAGGTCGAGGACGAGACCGCCCGGCTGGCCAGCCTCCTGCAGCACGCACAACGCCTCGGCAGGGTCGGTGGCTTCGAGGAGAACGTCCGCACGGGGGACATCACCTGGAACAGCCAGCTGTTCAGCCTGTTCGGACTGCCGGAGACGGCCGAACCCGTACCCCTGCAAGAGCTGACCGGTCACGCTCACCCGCACGACGTCAACTCGATCGGCCGGTTCCTGCGCATGCTCCTGTACCGGCTGCACGAGTCGTCGGTGGACTTCCGGCTGCGGCGCCCCGACGGCATCACCCGGCACATCCGGATAGTGGCCGAACCAGTACTGGACGATCAGGGACGCCTGTATTCCGTCCGCGGCGCCTGCCAGGACGTCTCGGCGCAGCACTGGACGGAGGTCGCCCTCGCGGCCACACGGGACCAACTCGCCAGCACCGAGGCGGAATCCGCGGACCGGACCCGACTGGCCCTGCAGCTCCAGCAGGCCATCATGCCCCCAGCCCCGGCCCCCCTGGAGGTTCCCGGCATCCGCATTGCCGTCCGCTACCGGCCGGCTGAGTCGCAATCTCTCGTGGGCGGCGACTGGTACGACGCCTTCGTACTACCCGACAAGAAGATCCTCATCAGCGTCGGCGACGTGGCCGGCCACGGCATTCAGGCGGCCACCGGCATGGTCGTCCTGCGCAACGCGCTGCGCGGCCTGGCCGTCACCGGTGCCGGCCCGGCGCAGCTGCTCTCCTGGCTGAACACCGTCACCTACCACCTCACCAGCCATCTGACGGCCACCGCAGTCTGCGGGATCTACGACCCGGACACCCGGTGCCTGCGCTGGGCCCGCGCGGGCCACCTGCCCCCGGTCCTGGTCAGGGGGGCGGAGGCCCGGGCCTTCCCCCTCGCCTCGGGCGCGCTGCTGGGAGCCATGCCCGACGTCCAGTACGGGGAGGAAGAAGTGCAGCTGGAACGTGAGGACATCCTGCTCATGTACACCGACGGACTCGTCGAACGCCGGGACGCCTCCGTCACCGAATCCCTGGCACAACTGCTCGCCGTGGCGTCACGTCCCGCGGGCAGTCTGGAAAAGCGCCTCGACAACCTGCTGACCTACAGCAGTTCCGACACCGACGACGACACCTGCCTCATCGGTGTCCGGGTCCACTGACCGGTCAGGCGCGTAGCCTGCGGCTGTCACTGTGGAAAGCGCGCTGGGGATCAGCAGTGCCGAAAAGACGTTTGGGAGTACAGGTGGAGCATCACGTAGAGGTAAGGCCGGACGAGGACGGTGTCCGCGTCATCGTGTGCGTGGGGGAGTTCGACCAGGACACTCTGGAGCCGCTCAGGACCTCCGGCGCACGGGCCGCCTCCGACCCCGACGTCCGCCGGATCGTCCTGGACGTCAGCCAGGTCGCCTTCGCCGATTCCTCCATGCTCAACGAAATGCTGTTCCTGCTGCGCACGGGCCGCCTGGTGCTGGCGGGCCCGCTTCCTCCTCAGCTGAGCCGGCTCCTGGACCTCACGCAGGCCCGGGACCTGTTCCCGATCGCTGACAGCGTCGAGGCGGCGAGCAGCTTGTAGGGCCCGGGCGAGCAGGAGGACAAGTCCTGCTCGCTCCCGCCCTGTTGCTCACGGAGCGGCCCGGAGCGGGGGGCCGGTCCGGGGCCCGACCTCGGTGCTGCCATCCCCTCCACCCCCTGTTGACTTCCCCGTCTAGTGCAGATTCACTAGACAGGTGCTGGTGTCCCCGCACCACGCAACAGCGATACGGCAGCCGGCACCAGGGACTCCTCCGCAGGGAGGGCTCGTGAGATCCGTGTTGGGCGGGTACCCGCTGCGTGAGCATGGAGAGGTTCGGGATGCAGTGACCGTCCACCCGTTCACGTCGCATGCCGTGGTTGATTCGGGTGTCGCGCGAGTGACCGTCTCGGGCGAACTCGACTGGGACACCGCTCCCTACGTCCGCAACGCCATTGCGGCTTGTCTGGCGGAACAGCCGACTGAACTCCGCCTCGATCTGACCGATGTCTCCTTCTGCGACTGCGCCGGTCTGGGCACCCTGCTCGGGGCGCGGACGTCCACCTTCCAGGTCGGCGTGGACCTTGTCGTCGAAGGTATGGGGACGCAGCCGGCCCGGTTGCTCGACCTGACCGGGATGGACGGCATCCTCACCGAAGGGAACACCGACATCGTCACCGAGGCGGCCCGCTGTGCTCCGGGCGCAGTCGTATCGCGAGGTGCAGGAGCGACGGCCACCGGAGAGCCGCCGGTCCGCGACCGGCTGGCATGATCGTGCGCTCCGCCACCTGCAAGGATGCACCGATGTCTTCGCCTTCCCCGCCCAGCCGCCCGGTCAGGATCCTGCTGGTCGAGGACCATGACATGGTCGCCGAGGCGATTTCCCTCGCTCTGGAGCGCTCACCCGATCTACGGATCGTGGGACGCGCCGCGTCGGTGGCGTCGGCACTGGCCGACGCCGGACGATGCGATCCCGATGTCGTCCTGATGGACAGACGCCTGCCCGACGGTGACGGGGTCCGCGCCATCGCCGACCTGCTCGCACTCGCCCCGGACGTGCGCGTACTGGTCCTGGCGGGCGAGGCCAGCGGCTCGGTGGCAGCGCGCGTCGTGGAGGCGGGCGGAGCCGGCCTGATCCTGAAGGCCCGAGGTCTGAGCGAACTGGAGGACGCCGTCCGCCGGGTGGCCGCGGGCGAGGTGGTCTTCAGCCAGGACCTGCTCAGCGATGTCCTGGGACGCCTGACCGGCAGGCAGGCGGCCCCGGGCGCGAATCTGACCCCGCGGGAACGGGAAGTCCTTGATCTCCTGCAGGAAGGGCGCACTACCGCGGCCATCAGCGAACAGCTGGGCGTCGCTCTCAATACGGGGCGCAACCACGTCCAGCGGGTGCTGGAAAAGCTGGGAGCCCGTTCCCAGCTGGAAGCCGTGGCGATCGCGCGGCGTGAAGGGCTCCTCAAATGACGCGGGAGCCGCACGACCAGCCGTGGGCGCGCAAGCAGGCGGCTCCGCTGTCGGAGGCGGCCTTCACCCTACTGGTCCAAGGGGTGCTGGACTACGGCATCTTCATGCTCGACCCGCAGGGCTACATCATCAGCTGGAACGCGGGGGCGGAGCGGATCAAGGGGTACAGCGCCGAGGACATCCTCGGACAGCACTTCTCGGTCTTCTACCCGCCGGAGGACCAGTCGTCGGGCAAACCGCAGTGGGAGCTGGAGACCGCGGTGGCCGAAGGGCGACTGGAGGACGAAGGCTGGCGGGTCCGTCAGGACGGCTCCCGGTTCTGGGCGAACGTGGTCATCACAGCGCTGCGGGATGAGAAGGGCGTACTGCAAGGGTTCGGCAAGGTCACCCGGGACATGTCAGAACGACGGGCGGCACAGCACGCCCTCACCGAGCGACGGCGGCTGTTCGATCACCTGGTCCAAGCGCAGGAGACGGAACGACGACGCATCGCATGGGACGTCCACGACGACTCCATCCAGGCCATGGTCGCCGTCGGGATGCGGCTGGAGTTGCTGGCAGAGCGGGTGCCGGCGTCGCAGTCCGCGGAACTGCAGCGCCTCGACGTCTCCGTGCGCGAGGCGATCGGCCGCCTCCGCAGCCTGACCTTCCGGCTGCATCCACCTGGCATCGACAGGCACGGTCTGGCCGAGGGGCTTTCCAGTCACTTGGACGATGTCGTGGGTTCCTGGGGCACGGCCTACACCTTCGAGCACCAGCTGGACCACGAACCCACGCCCGAGACGGGCATCACCATCTTCCGCATCGTCCAGGAAGCACTGCTGAACGTGCACAAGCACGCACGCGCCAACCGGGTCGATGTCCGCGTCACGTCGGCCGACGGGGGCATTCTGACGCGTGTCATGGACGACGGGACCGGCGCGCCGATGTCCCAGAGCGGCGCCCGCGATCATTTCGGGGTCATCGAGATGAGGGAGAGAGCCGAGACGGCAGGAGGATGGTGGTCCCTGCACAGCCGGCCCGGAACGGGGACGACGGTCGAATTCTGGGTGCCGAACCCACTTCCGGTTCCCGCGTCACCACCGGCAGACGATGCACCGTGACCACGTCGACTCCGAATGGTTCCCCCGGCCCACGGTTCAGTGTGGTCCTCTGTGATGACAACGCGACGCTCCTCGAGACCCTGAGCGAGGTCGTGCAGGCACAGCCGGATCTGGAAGTCGTCGGCACCGCGTGCGACGGCGAGCAAGCACGTCAGCTCGCACACCTCCATCAACCGGACCTCGTGGTCCTGGACGTCCGCTTTCCCGGCGGCGGCCCATCCGTTGCCAGGGACATCGCCCGGTGTTCCCCGGCCAGCCGGATCGTGGCCTTCTCCGCGTACGACGACAAGGGCACCGTCGGGCAGATGATGAGCGTCGGCGTGCGCGAGTACGTGCTCAAAGGCGCGAGCAACCGGGAACTCCTCGCAGCCCTGCGCCGGGCGGCCGAGTCCAGGTGAAGGCCGGCCGGGGCAGCATCTACGCCGATGTCGCCCGCTGTGACTGAGTGGGGAAGGCCGACTGGGTGGGGAGAGCCGGCAGCGAGAGGGCTCGGACGGCTTGGGGAACGTCGAGTACCTGGCACTCCGGGCCTGTCCTGGGACGGGATACCGATGACGCGGGACCGCCCGATACCCCGTCAGGATCCGGGTGGTGTGTAGTTGCACATGCCGTAGCGGCATGTGGTGTCGTCGAGGGCACCACAGCAAGAAAGGCCCTGTCTGCGATGTACCCCTCCGCCACGCCTCCCCGCGAGGTCAAGATCGGCGATGCCGCCGCCTTCGCCGGAACCACCCCGCGCGCCATTCGTCACTACCACCAGATCGGCCTGCTGCCGGAGCCCGGGCGAGGCGGAGACGGACGCCGACGCTACGGCTACGACGACATGATCCGCCTGCTGTGGATCCGCAAGATGTCCGAGGCCGGCATCAGCCTGGACGACATGCGGGCCGCCTTCGACGAAGCCCGGGACGTCGAGGACGTCCTGGGCCGGCTGGAGGAGACCCTGGCCGCCCAGGAGGCCGACATCAAGCGTCAGCGCGCGGCAGTCCAGCGCCTGCGGGTCGTCGGCAGCCCACTGGGCTTGCTCTCCCCGTTGGTCACGGACCGGCTCAGCCACCTGCCTCCTGGCTCACTGCGCCCCAGCGACCTGGACGCCCTGCTGGTCACGGAACGGATCTTCGGGCCACTGGGAGCCGCCATTCAGGCCAGCGTGTTCATCACCCTGGCGACCCATCCCGACCTACGGGCCGAGGCGGACCGCCTCGACGCGGCCGACGCCGCCCTCGATGACACCGTCGACCCCCACGACCCGCGGGTCGAGGAACTCGCCGCGCAACACTGCGCCCACCACGAGGCCCTGCTCCAGGCCATTGAAGCCGATGGACTGGACGTGGCCGAGGAGAATCTCTTCGATGTCTACGACGCCGAGGCGAGCGGTGAGGAGGAGGCGCAGATGAGTGCCTTTGAAGCGGTGACCAAGATGCCCTACGGCTTCTCCGCGGCCCGGACGCGGTGCATGGAACTCACGGCACAGCTCCTTGCCGGGGACCTCTGCGCCGACAGCTGATCGCTGGTGTGGCGTGCGTGAGGATCCCGGATCGGCCGCCGATACGAAGCCGGCGTCTCGACACGGCCCGCACACTCCGCGAGCGGAAACCCAAGCCGCCGATCCGGGCCACGTTCCTTGAAGGGTCAAAGAGCGCCATCAAGTGCCCCTCGCCTTGTTGCCGGCAGGGTGCGGATCCAGGAGTTCGCCACTGCTGCCTGGACTGTCCACCGCACCGCACCGCACCGCACCGCACCGCACCGCCCCGCACCGCACTGATGCACGGCTGGGAGGGCGCACGCATCACGGCGTGCGCCGACCCCGGCCGCTTCGGTCAGGCCTGGCTTCGACCTCGGCGCAGCCACCAGAATGCGCCGGCAGCGGCGAGCACGACGACGGCCGCGATCACGCCGACGATGGCTCCGGTACTGCTGCCCGCGTCGTCCTCGCTCGTCGCCTGCGCGCTCACGGACGCCGCGGGAGCAGAGGGAACCGCCGCCGAGGGCTGCGCGGATGCGGCGTCGCTCGGCGGCGGGGTCGGCGACGGCGAGGGGGTCGGGGCGATCGGCTTGGCCCCGGGGGCCGCTGCCTTGAGTTCGAGTACGGGGGCCGGGTTGTCGACCTTCTCGCCGTTGGTGGGCACCTCGATCCAGCGGGAGATCTTTCCGTCGCTGTAGGTCTCGAGCGTCTTGAACACCAGGGACTTGGCGTCGGGCAGCTGCCGCACCGTGATGCTGTACTCGGCATCCGTGCCGGTTGCCAGGGCCGGGCCGCCGATGGAGTACCCGTCGGCGGTGGCGGCGAGCTTCCAGTCCGTCGGGGCGTCCTTGAGTGCCACGGCGTCCGGCGTGATGCCGGAAGGGAGGACGACGCGCAGGGACGCGATGCCCGCGGTGTCGGACTCGGCCTCGGAGTTGAAGGTGAGCGTGACGTTTTCGGCGAGGGCGCGGGGGTCGGACGCGGAGACCTCGGCGTGCGCGGCCGCGGGCCCTGCTGCCAGGCCCAGCAGCACCAGGGCGCCGACGGTTGCGAGGCCGAGACCGCGCGCGGGGTGGATTCGGATGGGCGATGTGGTCACGATGAGCTCTCTCGGCTCGGGCAGGTGTCACCGCCCAGATGCGGTGACACCTGACGGGTTCATAGGACGACGTCTGCTGCCCGAACGGTCGGAGGCCCGCGGCGTACCACCGCGTGAGAGAGCATGACCGCCGCAGCCCGGAGTTCCGGGCCGCTCTTGAGTGGCGGCTTTGCCGGCTGCCGAAGGTGGTTGGTCCGGTGCAGGTTCCGGAGGCCGGACAATGCGGTGGCCGTCGCGACGGCGGCTTCGGCCCAGCGGCGCATCGCCTGCGGAATGCGGCTGATGACCTGATCCGCCCGGTAGATGAACAAGGTCATCGCGCCGACGGCGGCACCATGCGCAGTGGTCATCACCCAGGGGCTCTGATGGGCCGCGTATCCGATCTCGGCTGAGGAGTGGGTCTCCACGAGCCCGCCGCCGGCCGGCGCGTTCATGGACAGCGCCGCGTGCAGCAGGAGCTGACTGCTGAGCGTCGCCCCGGTCACGAGCCACCAGGGCCGTCCGGGCCGGGCCGCGAGGGCGGCGACGGCCAGGACGGCGGCGGCAGCGCACAAGACCCGGATCCACGGCACCGGGTCCTCCGACGCGAGGTGGTGGCCTGCGACTGCCAGCGCCGAACTGAGCAGGGTGAAGACGACAGCCCGCAGCCACTGCCCGCCGCGCGCTGCGCGTTGCGGACACGGGCGTGGTTGTGTTCGGGCCCGGGTCATAGCGCGTCCATCATCTACCGCACCCGGCGCAGGCAAGGGGCAACAGTCAAATGAGGCGCACTATTGCTCTGCGGTGCTCTGCTCTGCCCTGCCCTGCCCTGCCCTGCCCTGCCCTGCCCTGCCCTGCCCTGTTCGGGCACGGGCCCGGCACGATGCCCGCCGAGGAGATGAGCCGACAGGGCGTTCTGGCCGACGTGCTCTGACAGATGTGCAGGTCGTGAACTTCGAAGACGCACCCCTGGCCCGCGATCCTGCCGCCGACCAGCAGCGTCAGCCCGTTGGCCTGGGCGCAGCTGACCTGCGAAAACAGGTTTCGGCGGTGGAGCCGTGAGGCGAGGCCTCCCTGGGGTCGGACGTCACAGGCACAGCGGTTACGCTGCTGTCCGCGAGTGCTCCGAGCACTCCCTGCCCCTGCCCCTGCCTCTTCACGCCGACGACGGCGTGACTCCCCGGAAAGCCACTACCCTCATGCCCGCGTTCCCCGCTCTGCGCGATGCCTCGCCGGCAACCGGCGCGGCGCGCGCTCTGCGGGCGGCTGTGCTGGCGGTGCTCTGTGTGCTGCTGCCGATGGCGGGTCAGGTCCTCACCCAGGGGCACACACCCCGTTGGGTGACCATCGCGGCGCTCGCCTTGATCGCGGTGACCGCGGCGCTCGTTCTGACGAAGCGCAAGCTGACCGACACCCAACTCCTCGTGGCCTTCGCCGCTGCCGAGCTGACCTACCATCTGGCCTATTCACTGCCGGGCGCCTGCGCGGCGATGAGTCCCGAGGGCGGAGCCTTCGGGTTGCCCTGGCTCTCGGAGCAGGGCGCCGCGACCGGGCCGCCGTCCGCCGTACTGGTGGGCGGGCACCTGATCACGCTGCTTCTCGCCGCCCGCCTGCTCGGCGTCACCGAGCAGGTCCTGTGGTGCAGCACTCCGCTCCTGGAAGCCGTCCACCGGGTGCTCAGCTTCGTGTGGCCGCTGCTCGGGGCTCCAGTCGCGGGCACCGGCCCGCAGACCTCCTTCACCGAGAGCTCGGCGCCGTTGACGTCGGTCTTCCTCGTTCGGGGCCAGGCCGGCCGGGCACCGCCGCGTCGGCGGCGCAGTGTGTCCGTCCCGCCCCGGCTGACGCCCGCGACCGGCTCCTGCATGGCCTGACGGCCGAGGACCCGGCGCGCTCGCGCCCCGGGTCCCTCACCACCCCGGCGTCGCAGACGTCCCGGGGAGCCAAGAGAGCCGTCCTACATGTATGTCCTTCCCCGGCGTGCCGCCCGTGTGGTGGCACGTTCCGCAGCCGTAGGCGCACCACTCCCAAGGAAGGAACCACACCCCGTGAAGCAGAAGCACCTCCTTGTCGCCTCGGTCATCGTGGCCGCGTTCGCCATGGCCATCGCGTCCTTCGCAGCCTTCAGACCCGACGGAGGACCGGAGACGGTCTCTGCCACGCCGGCCGCGGACGCGCGCGCCGTACGAGACGACAGCCACAGGCTGACCGATCCTGAACGCAGCGAACTGACCGTGTCGGAGTTCCTCGACTTCGAATGCGAGGTCTGCGGCCTGTACTTCCCCATGATCGAACAGCTCAAGAAGGAGTACGGCGACCGCGTCACCTTCGTCGCCCGCTACTTCCCACTACCCGGCCACCGCAACAGCTACCAGGCCGCCCGCGCGGCGGAAGCAGCAGCCCAGCAGGGCCGGTTCGAGGACATGTACCAGAAGCTCTTCACCACCCAGTCCCAGTGGGGCGAGGCGAAGGAGGCCAAGGACCAGGTCTTTCGCGGCTACGCCCAGGAACTGGGCCTGGACATGGCCAAGTACGACACCGACGTGATATCCGCCCAGACGATCGCACGCATCACCGCCGACCAGCGCGACGGCGTGGGCCTCAAGGTGCAGGGCACCCCGACGTTCTTCCTCGACGGCGGGAAGGTCGCCACCCCCGAGACCTACGACGCGTTCAAGGCACTCATCGAGCAGCGCCTGGCCGAGCAGTGAGAGGCGGTGCTCCCCTCGTCCTCCACGAATCCATCGACCAGGACCGAGTGCTGGCCGGCCTCGCAGTCCTCAGCGACCACCCGTGCATCGCCCCGCGCCCCGCCCACGACCCCGACGCGGGCGCTTTCCTGCCCGTATGCACACCCCCCCCCGCCTTCACCCCTGACATCACCTTGGTGGCCCCTGTGACCAACCCTCCTGCCTTCGCCTTCGACGAGCGCCTCACCGCCCCGGGCGCCTGGCGCGCGATCGCCGCGGCCTTCGGCCTGTCGATGGCGCTCGTCTTCCTGCCCTTCGGAGCCCTCGCCGCCATGGCCGCGTTCGCCGCCGGCACCTGCCTGGCCGGATTCTTCGTCGCGGGCCAGGGACGCACCCGCATCCGCGTCGCCGCCGGTCTGCTCGTCATCGACGACGCACGCATCCCGCTCGCCGCGCTCGGCGCGGTCGAGGTCCTGGAAGGCGAGGAAGCCCGCGCCTGGAGGACCTACAAGGCGGACATGCGCGCCTTCACCGTGATGCGCAGCTACATCACCACTGCCGTCCGCATCGAGAACACCGATCCGCAGGACCCCACTCCGTACGTATACGTCTCCACCCGGGCACCCAGGGACCTGGCCGCCGCCATCGCCGTCAACCGGTAGACCCGTAGCGGAGGTTGCATCGTGACCACGCATCCCGCACAACACGTCGAGCGCCGCCGGGTGCCCGCCTCAGCCTGAGGGCCAGGAAACGCAACGTCCCCGCCGCCTCCACATGGAGGCGGCGGGGACGTCGTGGACAAGGCACGCGGCGCGAGATCAGCCGAGTACGGGTGCCTCCTGCTTAGTCGGAGCCGGCACTGCCGAACCCTCGCTGCGTTCGGCCAGGAGCCGCTGGGCGAGGACGCCGAAGACGATGGCGAACACCGTCCACAGCACCAGCTGGACGGCCAGCGAGGCGACCCGGAACTCCCACAACAGTGCGGCGGGGAAACCGGGCTGGACCGCGTCGCTGTTGTCCGGCAGGAACACGAACGCCAGGGCGGCGGCGACGATGAAGCCGCCACCCGCAGCCAACGTCGCGTTCCAGTTGCCCAGGCGAGGCGCGAGCCGTCGTCCGAGGATGATCGCGCCGACGCCGAGCAGCACGCTGAGCAGGATCATCAGGAAGAACAGAGTGGTGCGCTGTCCGATCGTGTCCGGGTTGCCGACCGCTGGCGGGGTGGCCGGGTACTTGAGGAACGGCACCAGGTAGACCAGGGCGAACGCACCCGCCCCGGTGAGCGCTGCCGTGGCCCGCGGGCTGAACCGGCCCACTCGGCCGAGGGCGAACGAGAACGCGAGCGAGGCGATGCCGCCCAGCGCGACCCCGTAGACCAAGACGCCGGTGGCCAGGCCGACGGTCGACTGGACCGGTCGGCTGACGAGCTCTTCCTCCTCGGCTGCTTCGCCCGACGCGGCGTCACCGCCGTGGCCGGCGTGAGCGCTGGGGGCGCTCGCGGCGTCCTTGGCGGCCTGGGCCTCCTCCACGGCGATGGAGCCCCGCACCGGGGGCTCACCCACCACGTAGGCGACGGCGAAGGCGAAGAGCCCGGCGATCAGGCCCGCGAGCATGCCGCGGACCAGCAGTCCTCTGACAGTGGAGGCGTACATGTGCACAGCCTCTCAGTGGCAGGGGAAGCCGAGCAGATGACGACCGTCGTGGACCCACTCGTGCACGCCCTCGCCGGCGAACACGGCCGTGGCGCCCTGTTCGGCACCGACGAAGTACAGGGCGACGAGCATCAGGAGACCGACGAACAGCGCCCAGGGCAGCACCGCGCGCACGGGCAGCGGAGCCGAAAGGGAGTCGGCAGGGGTGGGTATGGCAGCGGAAGCGACAGCCTCGGCCATGATGGAACCTCCTCGGGGAACAACGCGTCCCATACGGTGGTGCAGGACGACGGTCCTCGGGTCTGACTCACCGCGATGCCACCCTGGGGATGTCACCGCAGCACACAGTGGCGCGACCATGCCGGAATCACACCGGACTTCCGTCTCGCCGTCGTCGCTATGTGGAATGTCGCCGTGACGCTACCGTGCGCTCCGCCTCCGGCCAAGGGGGTGAGTCCCTGATCACAGGAGCACGCTGAGGCGATGCCGTGCGCGCCCGCGCCCCCCGAGCGCCTGCCGGCCGTGCAGGGATGTAAGCCCAGGTCGATGTGGGCGCTGGTCGACTTGCCCCGGGCCAGGGCCAGGGCCAGGGCCTGGACGCCGACCTCAGCCGACCTGTGCTGGTCGGCAGTTCGCTGACCCGCACCTGGCGGGACCGTCGAAGCCCCGCGGGGCCTGTGGGATCAGTGCGGGGGAGGGTGCGTGGTGAGCCAATGGCGCGCGATCTGCTCCCGGGTGGTGATCCACGCCCCGCCGCGCTGTGCGACGTGCCGCAGGAAGCCGTCGAGGACGCGGATGCGCCCGGGCCGCCCGATGATCCTGCAGTGCATGCCGACGCTCATCATGCGCGGACGGTCGGCGCCCTCCGCACGGAGGGTGTCAAAGGTGTCGACGAGGTAGGAGAGCATGTCGTCGGCCGTGGTGAACCCGTGGACGAGCAGGAACTTGAAGTCGTTCGCGTCCAGGCTGTACGGCAGGACGAGGTGGGGCCTGCCGCCTGCTTCGACGTAGAACGGCAGGTCGTCCGAGTAGTCGTCGGAGTCGTAGAGGAAGCCGCCGTCCTCCGCGACCAGGTGGCGTGTGCGGGGGCTCGTCCGACCGGTGTACCAGCCCACGGGGCGTCGGCCGACGAGTCGCTCGATGGTCGAGACCGAGCGCGCGACGTCGGCGCGTTCGACCTCCTCGGGAACGTCGCGGTAGTCGATCCACCGCCAGCCGTGGCTCGCCACCTCCCACCCCGCGGCGGCCATCGCCCGCGCTGCGTCCGGGTTGCGAGCGAGCGCCTGCGCCACGGCGTGGACGGTGAGCGGCGCGCCGTGGGCCGTGAGGGTGCGGTGGACGCGCCAGAAGCCGGCGCGCGAGCCGTAGGCGAACATGGACTCGACGTTCAGGTCCCGTCCCCCTGACACGGGCGGCGCGCCGACGAGCTCGTGGAGGTAGGCCTCGGAGGTGGCGTCGCCCTCGAGGACGTTCCGCTCGCCGCCCTCCTCGTAGTTGAGGACGAGGCTGACGGCGACGCGGGCACCGCCGGGCCAGGCGGCGTGCGGCGGCTCGGCGCCGTAGCCGACGAGGTCGCGCGGATGCTCGTGCACGGGCGGCACCCTACCGTCGTGCGTGCGCCGCGTCGCGGGGCCGCGCCAGAGGGTGCCCGGCAGGCGCAGGCCGACGCCTCCACCGGCTTCCACGGCTGCCCGCCGGGCCGCGCCGCATTTCCTGTGGCGCGCAGGCCCACTCTCATGATCCGCTGACCCCTGCGAAGTGACGGAACGGTGTGTACGCAGTGCGGAGGCGATGAGACGGTGTGGCCGCGGGTGAACGGTATGCGTGCTCTGGAGCTGGGGTCGCCCGGACCGATGAGGGCCGAGTTGAACGCGCTCGTGCTGGCGGGCCGGAAGGTCGCCACCACGGGTCTGCTGGCGGAGTACGCGACCGAGGCCGAGGGGCTGGAGTACGCCGGTGAGAGGCTCGCCCTGCTCGACGACCTGGGCGCGGCTGTCGCCACGGTGGAGATCACGGGCGTGGAGTTGACGACGTTCGGCGGCGTCACCTGGGAGCACGCTCGGGCTGAGGGCGAGGGCGACGCGTCCCTGCAGGCGTGGCGTGAGGGTCACCGGGCCTTCTGGGAAGCCGAGGGCACACCGGTCGAGGAGGACACTCCGCTCGTCTGCCTGGCGTTCCGGGTCGTGCCCTCGACCGGCTGAGGGGGGCCATGAGCGCCTCGCCGGCTCGAAGACCCGTCCTCAGGCGGGGCGTTCTGGCATGAGGACCGGGCCCGGCCCGACCTGCTCATCTGCCGGGAGCGTTCACCAGGGCCTGGACATACCAGCACTCCGACTCCGCACCGGGCCGGCTTCGCGAAGCCGGGCAGTTCCCAGGACGGGACAACGCAAAAGGCAAGGAGAAGTCCCTCTCCTTGCCACTCTCAACATATAGCGCACCGGGGGGCTTGCGGCAAGACCCGGGTCACCACGCAGAATCATCGGCCTGAGCCACAAGCTGCGGAAACGGGGGCGCGACCAGTGGCGGACCGGCAGCGCAGGCACGGTCGTAGTCGCGGTCGCAGTCGCAGTCGCGGGAAAGACAAGCGGGGATGAGGACGTGTTGGACAAGAGGTTCGGCAGGGTGCGAGGCGCCGGTGAATCGATCGGCAGCAGTACGACGGAGCACGGCCGCCCGGAAGGTGTCGCAGTGATCGAGCAGTACGTGTCGGATCTTCAAGAGGTCGACGGGACGCAGGTGGCGGCCGTCGGCGGCAAGGGCGCCCATCTGGGCGCACTGTCGCGGATCGAAGGCATCCGCGTACCGGGCGGCTTCTGCGTGACGACGCACGCCTTCCGGAGGGTGATGGCGCAAGCGCCGTCGGTGGACGAGCTGCTCGATCAGCTGGCGCACGTCGACCCGGACGACCGGGAGGCGATCCGCACGCTCAGCGCGCAGATCCGCCGGACCATCGAAGGGATCGCGGTCCCGGGCGATCTCGCGGCGGAGATCACCCGCGCGCTCGCCGGGCTCGGCGACCGGGCCGCCTGTGCCGTCCGGTCCAGCGCGACGGCGGAGGACCTGCCGACGGCCTCCTTCGCCGGCCAGCAGGACACGTACCTGAACGTCGTGGGGCCGACGGCGGTCCTCCAGCACGTCAGCCGGTGCTGGGCCTCGCTGTTCACCGAGCGGGCCGTGACCTACCGCCGGCGCAACGGCATCGACCACCGTACGGTCCGGATGGCCGTGGTCGTGCAGCGGATGGTCTTCCCGCATGCGGCCGGCATCCTGTTCACGGCAGACCCCGTCACGGGCAACCGGAAGGTCGCCACCGTGGACGCCGGTTTCGGCCTCGGCGAGGCCTTGGTCTCCGGTCTGGTGAACCCTGACGTCTACAAGGTGCGGCACGGCGAGGTCGTCGCCAGGACGATCGCCGCCAAGGAACGCGCCGTTCACGCCCTCCCGGCCGGCGGCACCCAGGAAGTGGCGATCGACTCGCACCGGCGGGGACAGCCCGCGCTGACCGATGAGCAGGTGGTGCAGCTCGTGCGGCTCGGGCGGCGGATCGAGGCGCACTTCGGCTGTCCGCAGGACATCGAATGGTGCCTGGCCGACGACGCCTTCCAGATCGTCCAGAGCCGGCCGATCACGACCCTGTTCCCCATCCCCGAGGCCGGTGACCAGGAGAACCACGTCTACGTCTCCGTCGGCCACGGGCAGATGATGACCGACCCCATGAAGCCCCTGGGGCACTCCATGTGGCAGCTGACGGCAATGGTGGCGATGCACGAGGCCGGCGGGCGGCTGTTCGTCGACGTCACGCAGCGCCTGGCCTCGCCCGCGAGCCGCGCCGCCCTCCTGGAGGCCATGGGGAAGGGTGATCCGCTGATCAGGGACGCTCTGGAGACCGTCCTCGACGGCGACGACTTCGTCCCGTCACTCCCGGACGCCGCTCCGGACGCAGCTCCGAGCGGGCCGCCCGGCGGGATCCGCGGCGGTGCGCCCGCCCCGATCGAGACCGATCCGGCCGTCGTCACCGAACTGATCGAGCGTAGCCGGGCGTCCATCGCCGCCCTGGAGCGCGACATCCGGTCGAAGCGCGGACCGGAGCTGTTCGCATTCCTCCTCGAGGCCTTCGAGGAGCACAAACGAGTCCTCAGCGATCCGCTGAGCATGCAGGCGATCATGGCGGGGATGGACGCCACGTGGTGGCTCAACGACAAGCTGCAGGAGTGGCTGGGCGAGAAGAACGCGGCTGACACGCTGACGCTGTCCGCGCCCGACAACATCACGTCGGAGATGGGACTGGCGCTGCTCGACGTCGCGGACGTGATCCGCGCACAGCCGGAGGTGGTGGCGTTCCTGCAGGACGGCGAGTACGCGCAGTACGCCGCGGACGGGGCCTTCCTGGACGAGCTGGCGAAGCTCGATGGCGGGACCGAAGCACGCGACGCCATCGAGGCCTACCTCGACCGGTACGGCATGCGGTGCGTCGGCGAGATCGACATCACGCGGCCACGGTGGCGCGAGCGCCCCACGACGCTCGTGCCCGGGATCCTGGACAACGTCAGGAACTTCGAGCCCGGCGCCGCCGAGCGGCGATTCGCCGAAGGACGGCGGAAGGCGCAGGAGAAGGCACAGGACGTGCTGTCACGCCTGCGTGCGCTGCCGGACGGGGACCGGAAGGCCGACGAGGCCCAGCGGATGATCGACCGGGTCAGGACCTTCATCGGGTACCGGGAGTACCCGAAGTACGGCATCGTCAGCCGCTACTTCATCTACAAGCAGGCCCTGATGGAGGAAGCCGAGCGCCTCGTACGGGCCGGTGTGCTCCCCGAGAAGGAGGACGTCTTCTACCTCACCTTCCAGGAACTCCACGACGTCGTCCGCTCCCACCAGGTGGACGACCAGCTCGTCCAGCGGCGCAAGGAGGCGTTCCAGGCCTACCACGCGCTGACACCGCCCCGGGTGCTCACTTCGGACGGCGAAGCCGTCACCGGCGCGTACCGGCGCGACGACGCTCCGGCCGGCGCCCTGATCGGCGTACCTGTCTCCGCCGGGACGGTCGAGGGACGGGCCCGCGTCGTCCTCGACATGGCGGAGGCCGATCTCGAAGCCGGGGACATCCTGGTCACGACCTTCACGGACCCCAGCTGGTCCCCGCTGTTCGTCGGAATCGCGGGCCTGGTGACGGAGGTGGGCGGCCTGATGACCCATGGCGCGGTGATCGCCCGTGAGTACGGCTTGCCCGCCGTCGTGGGTGTGGAACGGGCCACCCGGCTGATCCGGGACGGGCAGCGGATCCGCGTGCACGGAACCGACGGGTACATCGAGATCCTGTCCTGACCGGCCACACCGGGCAGCCCGGTCCCTGCCTCCCGGCCGGATGACGCGAGGCCCCGGCCGACCGGTGACAACGGGGCGCCGCCGTGGCGACGAGTCCGGCGGCGCCCACCGGTACACCCGCGGGCCGGACACCCTCGTGCCGCGTGCGCCCTCAGGCAACCCGCGAACGGCGGATAACCCTAGGGGAGATGCGGAGACTCGCTCAGGCGACCTTGTCCAGGAACGGAACGGCCGCATCCAGGAAGTGCTCGTTGCGATCTCCGGCCACCATGTGACCCGCGTCGGCCACATCGACGTGTCGCGCCTTGGGAACCCCGTCGCAGAACTGCTCGGCGACCTCCGCCCGCACCACGTCGCTGATCCCGCCCCGGACGAGCAGGATCGGCACGTCGGCGCGGCGTGCGGCGTCGAGGAGACGCTCCGCCATGCCCGGCGGGTCCATCCGGCCCTCGAAGCTGTCCAGCACCCGCGGGTCCCAGTGCCACACCCAGCGGTCGCCGTGGCGCCGCAGGTTGGCCCGTATCCCCTCGGGGTCGGAGGGCCGCGGACGGTGCGGCAGGTGAGCTGACACCGCCGCGGCCGCCTCGCCCCACACGTCCGCCGCGAGCCGGACCCTGCCGTGACCCTCGCAGCTCCGCGGCCGGGGCGGTGCGCCGGCCGTCATACCGAGCTCTCGGTGCGCAGCGGCGCAGAAACTGGTCGCGGTAGGGATCCGCAGCTGCCGCGGCGAGCGCGACATCCAAGGCGAACAGGGCACGGGCAAGCCGCTGCCTATGCCGATGAAACCGTTCGCCCCACCCAGCCGCCCCCGCTCGCCGCGATAGCCCGTGATGCCCTTCGACAATGGCGAGCGCCCCGCACTTGCGCAGCGGGATCCACCGTCGGCTGCCGGCCGGGGCTGTGCGATGGGGGTCGTCGGGGCGGCGGAATCACTGAATGCCTTTCTCGTGGCGGATCGGGCCGTCTCGGTGGGCCGGAAGTGGCCGCGGCCGGGCGGTTGGCCACAGGGGCCACATGGGCCGCAGCCGGGCGCCGGCTCACAGGCTGCGGGTGCCCGCCCGGGGGTTCTGCGAGGTTCAGGTCTGGGTCGGGTCCCCGGGGATCGGGTGTACTTCGACCGGGTCGTTGCTGGGCTTGCCGCCCGCTCCCGGGCATGCCGATGCCCGTGCGGCGATCTCCAGGGCCCGGTCCTCGTTCTTGACGTCGACGACCCAGTACCCGGCCAGGATGGGGCCCGCCTGGGCCGGTCCGTCGGTCACCTGGGGCCGCCCGTCGGTTCCGGCCCGCACGGTCTTGACCAGGGAGGGTCCGCCGAGGCCCTGCCCCTCCACCCACTCTCCGGCAGCGGTGAGGTCGTCATTGAGGGCGTTCATGTGGGCGAACATGGCCTCCATGTCTTCCTTGGAGTACCCGGACATGATGGCGTCCCACTGATCGGCAGGCACGTTCATCTGGATCATGTACTTCATTTTCGTCACCTTTCAGGGCGGCTGACGGGCTTCTCGGGCTTTCAGAGAGGTAGACAGCCGGAGCCCGCAGAACTCATCGGTGTCCCCGGTACCAGATGGCCGCGGACCGGCACGTGGCCGGTGGAATTGCCTTCCCCGCCGATGAACCCGCCGGACTCGACGAAGCCCAGTGCGTAGCGCCACTCGCCGGGCCCGTTGCAGTTCCCCGCGAAGACGAAGGCGATGGGGTTCCGGGTCGCCTCGGCCCAGACCTCCGGCCCAAGCAGCGCCCCGGTCGCCAGGGCTCGGCGATCGTGATCCGGTCCCCGTCGGGTACGCCCGCCACCCACCAGCCCATTGGTTCCCGACTTCCCTGTCCCGACGTCGCCTGCCTTCGGCCAGCGTCCCGTGTGCGGTGGATGCCCGCATCCCGGCCACGCCCAGCGGAGTGGAGTGGGAAGTGCCCGGCGGACCCGACGGCGGTCCGGAATCCAGCGGCGTGGCCGACTGGGTGGTGGTGTCGTCAAGGACGTGCTGCCCGAGACGGCGGCGGGCCCGTTGTCCGGCTCCCGCCCGTGGCCCAGCCGGCCCATCGCCTTTCCCCTGGAACGGGCAGTTCCGTCGGGCCGGGGGAGGAGCCACTGGACCCCCGACGCGGCGCCGGTACCGCCCGGTGGCGGTCAGTGCTGACGCGGAGCCGGCGTCCCCTGGGGTCAGCCCTGGTCTTGTGCGTATTGGGCTGCGTACCAGCTGGAGTCGATGGCGGGGTTGCGCAGGGTCCCCCAGAACCGATCGTCAGGTATCGGTGGCAGTGGGGGGTTGCCCAGGTCCGCGTGCAGGTCTGCACGCCAGCCGACAGTGAGGCGGCTGCGGATACCCGCGCTCTCACAGACGGACCTGTAGGGCGAGCCCCAGATCCCGTGCACCATCTTCTCCGCGGCCCACCGGCGATGAGCATCTCGACGGGTGTTCGCCTGGGACATCACCGTGCGCAGCCGCAGGGCCAGCGGGCTGGCCTGGTCCGGCTGTGGTGGGGCTTCGCCCCGTTCCAACGCGTCCAGCGCCGACTCGATCTCCGGGTACTTGTTCAGGCCCGTCTCGACGGCCAATCTGCGCAACTGCTTCCGCGCGACCTCGGCCACCTGCTCACGCGGCAGGACCGCGAGCAGCGCACCGAGTTCCTCAAGCCCGTCCAGCAGGCCCACATGGATGACTTCGGCGGGGCTGCAGGACAGGTTCAGCTCCGGCAGCTGCTCATCCGGCCCGGGCAGGGGATCGTCGGCACTGCCCCAGTCCGGGCCGGGAGGGCCGGCCCACTCCCAGAACAGTCGCCCGTTGAACGTGACGGCGCCCGCGTCCTGGCCGCCCGCAAGCTGGTCGGCCAGCTCCGCCAGGTACTCACCCAGTGAGTCCGCCCGTCCGAAGTCGGTGCCGGTCTCGTCGAAGAACCGTCCGATCGCACCGTAGGAGTCCTGCCCACGGCGGCAGTCGATCGTGAGACCGTCAGCCGTTGCCCCGTAGGAACCGAACTTGAGGTAGGCGTCGATCCAGTAGTGTTCGGCCTCCTCCCCGTCCAGGTCCTCGGCGATGTTGCGCATGAACCTGGTGTCCGCGACGATCTCGCTCACTGAGAGCAGCCGGTCGTGCGTGCTGAACCGGAAGGCTTCCTCCCCGTCCAGAGCCCCGTTGTGCCGGAGCAGTGAGGCGACCAGGTCGGGAGGGAAGGTGACGCCCAGTTCCTCCTCGGCCGCCGCTATCTCCTCAGGTCCGGCAGGCGGACCGAGCGTGGCGAAGGTGCGGGGCGCGTGCTCGCGCAGCCACGCGTCGATGCGGTTCCATGAATCCTGGACCAGGTCTTTCGTCATGGGGCTGACCCTAGAGGCAGCCGCTGACAGCTTGATCGCTGCCCATCAGCCGCCGAACGGCCCGGCGACGACCCACTGACCGTGGACGGAGTCGGCAGGGGCCCGACAGCTCGCTGCTCTCGCCGGCAGGGAGCGGGGGAGGTAGTTGTCCCGGACCGCAGCGCGCCTTCGGCGCGTCAGCCGCGTGTTCCGAGGGCCTGTTCCTGACGGTCCGGGGGTTCTGGGGCCTGCTCCCTGCGGCAGCGGAGCGTGCAGATGGCTTGCGGTGGTCACCTGGGAAGCCGGCGGGCCAGGAGGGGCACGAGAGATCGAAGTGTTCGTGGTGGCCGGGGTTCGCGGTTCTGCCCGTGCTTGTGATCGGGCTGCCGGTGCAGCTTGTGTCGGGCGACGAGTTCGAGTGTCAGGGCGATGGCCAGGGTCTCGACGGCGAGCAGGGCGATGAGGACGAAGACCTGGACGACGCCGGCCAGTACGGGAGAGGCGCCGGCGAGGAGCATGCCGACGAAGGCGCCCGGCAGGGTGACCAGTCCGACCGTGCGTGTTTGGTCGAGCGCGGGCAGCAACGCGGCGCCGCGGGCCACCTCCAGGCGTGCTTCCCGGTCCAGGAGGCCGAGCGCCATACCGGCCTCGACCTCACCGCGCCGCAGCGCGAGCTCGTCCAGGGAGCGGCGTCCGGCGAGCACGGTCGCGGTGAGTGCGCCGCCCTGCGGTACGTGTCGCCACGGCGAACATCAGGAAGAGGAACCCGATGAGGGCAGCCGTGTGGCGGATCGCCCAGCCGATCACCAGGGCTACCACCGCCAGTTGCACGGCTGCCCGTACACCAGCCGTCACGATGTCCCGGGCCCTCGCGACGACGCGTCCGGGGAGAGCCGGAAGAACGCGGCGACGGCGGTGGCCACGAGCAACAGGACGATCAGAGCGACAGCGAGCGTCGCATTGACGGGCAGCAAGGTGTCAGCGGCAAGGGCAGGCACCCACGGAGCCTACCCAGCGGGCTCGAGTCCTTCTTGACTCTTCTCCGGCTGGGATTGTGGCCCTCTGCCGGCGCGCCGATGGGCGCGGGACCACGGAGCTGCTCATTGGGAGTGTTGCTGCCGCCGCCCGTCCGGACCTGGTCATGGTGGAGCGCATGTGCTGTGTTTCCCCGTGCGATGGCGACCGGAGACCGTTGCTCCGATGGGGGTCGGAGGAGTCTCGCACCCTGGTCACCGCAGCCCGTCAGGAGGTCGGCAGACAAGGTCCAGCAGATGCACACGAGGACGGCCTGGGAACTGCTGCCTGAGCGCTCCCCGCCGACGCGGGGGTGGTCTTCCGATGCCGTACGTGCGGCCCTTCACGCAGCGGTGATCCTGCCGACGCCCGCCGCCTCGGACGTAGCGAGCCCCACTGCGGGGTGCGCGTGCGGACTGTTCGCATTCCCCGTGGTCATGGGCCTGCGGCCCGGGGAGTTGTTCAGCTCCGCCCTCGAGGCAGATCAGGGTGTCTGGGCTGAGGCGTTGTTCAGGGAGCCGAGGTGGTCGGTCAGCCCAGTTCCTCGGCGAGGAGGTCCATTGAGCAGGCCGTCGTGCCAGGTTCCGTCGGCGTTGCGCTCGTACTGCCGCATGATGCCGACGGGCTGGAAGCCGACCTTCGCGTAGCAGCGGATGGCGGCCGCGTTGTCGGCGGCCGGGTCGATGACGAGCCGGTGGAAGCCTGCATCGTGGACGAGGTGCCGGGCGAGGGTTCGGACGGCGTCGGTGCCCAGGCCCCGGCCGTGTACCGCGGGGTCCAGGAAGAGGTCGATGCCGGCGTGCCGGTAGTCGGGCTCTTCCTCGGCGTGCCATTGGATCATGCCGAGGATCCGGTCCTGCTGGCAGATCGTCAGGCAGCGGGTGTCGGGATCTGCCAGGTCCTCGGCGATTTCGGTTGCGAGGTCGGAGCCGCCGCGCCAGCGCGCCCGCACTTCGGGGGTGGCGCGGATCGCGGCCAGTGCGGGGATGTCGGCGGGCTCGGTGGGGCGGAGTTCGAGGGCTTCGCCGCGCAGCACTGTCATGACCATGAGCCTACGGCTCCGCCGTGCGTAGGTGGGCGGGCCCCGCCTGCCCCCGGAATGGCCGTTTTCGCGCTTCTTGATCAATTTCAGGTAGGGTCCGGCTCGCCTGACGAACAGACAGAACGACCTCGGGGGAGCCGGAGTATGCAGCGCTGGGCGAAGCGGGTGGCGGTCGGAGCGGTGGGAGTGCCGTTGGCACTCGTCGTGGTTGCCTGTGCCGGGGAGGTGTCCCTGGAGGAGGCCGCGAAGGGCACGTGGGACTGCACGATCGCCGCGGGTGGCCGCGCAATCTCTGCGACGGTGACCGTCGGGGAGGGCACCTACCAGGTGAGCGATGGCGGCGGCGAGGGGAGCTCCGGGACGTGGCAGCTCTCCGGCGGCAAGCTGGAGGTCAAGGGCGACGACGGCCCGTACCACGTCAGCGGTGTGCCGGGAGAGGTGAAAGAGCTGATGAGCATGGAGTTCGGCGAAGACGGCAGCGAGAAGCGGTCGCCGTGGAGCGTGGGATGGAAGGGCGACACCGTCACCTTCCCGTACCACGGCGCCAAGGTCACCTGTAAGAGGATGTAGGTCTGAAGGCCCCGACGGCCCCGCCGCTGTGACCGGCGCCTGGGTCGTCGTCGGGGTCGGCCGCGTGGGCCGTGGCCGGCCGGTCAGCCGCCGTGCCACCCCATGAGCAGCGGATCGAGACCCGAGCGCCCCTGCCCGGGGGCCACCCCCGGCTTCCCGGCTGACCTGCCCTGCGATACTTCGTGGCTGTGACCAGCGAAATAACCTCCGGGGCAGCACGGCCCGGGCCGCGGCCAGAGAGACGTCCGGTCCGAACGTGGCAAGATGCCGAGCACAATGCCGCTGCCTGGATGCGCCATTGGGGCTACCTTGATGCGATCGCCCAGCCAGGGGGCCCCGACGGCGGGGTCGACGTGCGGTCAGCGCGTGCGCTGGGGCAGGTCAAGTACCAAGGGGCGGCGGTAGGGCGTCCCGAGCTGCAGCGCCTGTTCGGCGCGCGCGGCCAGAGGCTGGAGCGGCAGCTCCTCTTCTTCACGGGCAGCAGCTACACCACGACAGCGATCGACTACGCGCTCCAGAACGGCATCGCACTTTTCGTGTACGGCCTCGACGGATCGATGACGGCCGTCAACGCCCCCGCCCGTCGGATCACCGACGCCGCTCGCGTCTCAGCGGGCTCGCGTGCTGCGGTGGCGGATCGTGGACGGGGTGCGCACCAGGTCTCCCCAGGCCGCCGGGTCGAGGCGCTCCGGCGATTCGTGGCAGCCGCGCGTCTCGCGGCGTCCGACCGCCACGACACGGTCGACGCCGACGCGCAGGCCGTACCTGCCGAGATGAACGACAGCGGCCTCCAGGCCTCCCACCCCGCGCCCCGACCACCCTCGGTGGCCCCCAGTCCCACCCCCGTACCACCGCCCAACGACCGCACGGATGGGGTGCCCCAAGCCCCCGTGGCCACGGGGGCCTCGCCCGGACCGGCCCGTTCGCCGGGGGCTGTTCAGCCCAAGGAGCGTCGCCCCGGAACCGGCCACCTGCTCCTCGCTCTTCTCCTGGCAGTCGTCGCACTGATCACGCCGGGCTCCGAGTCCTTCACCCCACGGCCCAATCGGACCGTGACAACAGCCGTCCTTCTGGTCATCCCCTGCGCCCTGCTCCTGTGGGGCGTCACCACGAAGTCGCGCCGCCGTTTCTGGCCGACCGGCTTGGCCCTCTTCCTGCTGGACCTACCTCTGGCCTGGGTGACCAACGCCCAGCTGTGGCAGGGCGATGCCTCCGACCTCCTCCTGCCGACGACCCCGGCCGTGCTGTGCCTGCTGACCGCCGGCCTGCTGATCCGCTGGAACGCCAGAGATCAAGAAGTCACCGGTTGACCAACGATTTCCACCGGCCGGCGCCCCGAGTGGCTTTGGGCGCGAGATCGGGCATATCTGCGACTGCTACGTCCAGGGCGTGCCAAGGTTTGTGCGTACCGTGGTTCCGGGCCCGCAGGCGGCGATATCGTGGGGGCACACGCCAGAGACAGCCCAGGAGCCCCGGATGAGCCAGCAGCCGGCCACCGCGTCCGTGCCCGACCGTCAGCCCCTCGACGAGCACGCTGCCGCGTCCGTCCTGGCGTACGCGGCAGACCAGCGGGCTAAGGTCGATGTCCTCGCCTCCGTGCTGGAGGACATCGCTGCCCACGGCTACCCGTCGCCCGAGGCCGGAGTGTTGTGGGAGACCGCCCGCGACGCCCACCTCGCCCGCCTCGCCGACGAGCACCCCCGCGTCGCCTGAGCACGCCGCGGGCCGCTCGCACGCGTCATCACGCCTGGGCAGGCCGGCGACGCCTGCGCATTCGAGCAGGTCAGGGCCCGGATCCGGGCGCCCCGGCCGCACCGGCCTGACTCCGACTTCGCGGAGGACGCGGTGCCGGGCTCGTCAGACCATCAGCAGGAGCCGCGTGTGCGGAACCAGCTTCCGGTTCACGCTGGTGCTCTGTACGAAGATGGTGAAGTCATCGTTGTGGTCCGGCTTGACGCGGGTTTCCGTCGCCGGCAGGCCGAGCAGGGCGCGGGCGGCTGGTCCCGTGTAGACCTGGTCCGTCTTCTTCTCCAGTACCGCGATCTGCTTGTGCGCCTGGATCTTTTCCGACTTGCTCAACTGGTAGAACGCACACCCCGTGCGGTAACTGTGCCCGCACTCGACGACCCATTCCCGGATGCCGGATTCGCGGGCCACGGGAACCAGCTGGTACTTCGAGGGATCGGCCGGAGTGAGACCGGCCGCCTCGATGGTTTCCCTGTTCACGGCCTCCGCGCCGGTGGAGAACACCGCCCGCGATCCGCGGATGCCCTTGCTGCGCCCCACCATGAAGTTCTCGGTGGCCTTCAGGATGACCTGCCCGGCTTCCTCCAGACCCTGTGTGCTCGTGGCATCCCAGACGGCGATGTTGTCCTTCGGGAAGCCGCACTGCATGGCCTCGCGCTTGCCCATCTGGTCCGGCACCAGGACGGCCAGGGTCCAGTTGTCCTGCTGCGTCTCGATCATCGTGGCCACGGCCTGCACCAGTTCACGCGGGCTCTTGGTGGGGGCATCCGGACAGCGGTGACTCGCGTTCTCCTGCCCGTCGGTCAGCACGAACGTGAGGAAGCTGTGGTCGCCGTACAGCTGTGCGGTCTGCGCCAGCTCCCGCTGCGACTTCAGGGTGGCCGCCAGCAGCGCCGTCATGCCACCGGTCCGGTACAACTGCCCCAAGGACGGCATGCGCAGCACGTCCTTGTCGTAGATCACGCACTCCACCTTGTCCGCGAACACGTACACCGTGACGCGGGTTTCCTGATCCAGCTCCTGCGACCGGCGGGCCAGATAGGCGATCTGCTGGTCTGCGACTTCGACGACCTTGCGGCTCAGGTGCGACATGGACGAACTGGCATCCAATACGAGAGCAACGTGGTTGATGTAGTTCTGGCTTCCGGACATGAGCGTTCCCCCTGCGTTCCGAATCGATGTACCGATCCTGTCACCCACCACTGACAATGGATCATGTCGGCCGACGGTGCCGCACGGTGCCGGAGCCTGTTCGCCCAGGCCCGCTGCACCCGGTACCGGCGGTCTGGCTGGTGTCCGCCGGGGCATGGAGGCGGCCGTCGAGGGGTCATGCCTCGCCGATGGTCAGCCCTTCGGCCTCAGAAGATCGCGGTGCCGAGCGCGACGAGGACACCGACCACCGCGCCCAGCACGATGACGAGCACCAGCCCGGCCAGAGCGGCGAACAGAAAGCCGTCCGGCCCCGGCGGGACGCCACCCCGTCGGCGCAGGCAGGCCGCGAGCCAGGCCGTGAGCGTGAGGAAGGGGACGAGCAGGAGGCCGGTGGCAGTGCCGTAGTTGAAGACGGCGAGCCCGGAGAGCTCGTAGGCGTGACCCCTTGCCGTCCGCACGTCCACGGCCGTTCCGGGACGGTAGTCCTCGGCGGCCGTGTCGAGGACCATCTCCCGGGCCGGTTCGCCTGCGCGGCGCGGGGTGTACCGGCCGGTGCAGTCGGTGCCGGTCGCGTAGCCCTCGGCGTCGGTGGCCTCGTGGCACTCCCGGACCACGACGACCCCGTCCACGGGCCCGAAGCCGAGCACGGCTCCCAATTGCGGCCCGGGCAGCGCCCACACCAGCCACCCGGCGATCCCCAGCACCACCAGAACTCCCAGTCCGGCAGCGCCCCGTACGGCAACAGCGCGCACGGCTCCCCCTCTCCCCGGCTGCCGGATACCCGCCAGGGGGACGCCACTAACGCGGTGGGACTTCTGTGCTCTCGGCAGGAGCGGTGCTCGGCGCCGGGTGGAGGGGCGAACCCGCAGACAGGCCTGATCCATGTTCCCCGGCAGCCACGGCCGCGGCGGCCGCGAGGTCCGGGCCGCCCGGTGCCGCGGGCTCGCCGCCGTCAGCGGGCGCGGCTCGGCGCAGGGTGCGGATCGCCGGGATCGCGAGCAGCGCCACGCAGCCCGCCAGGCAGGTGCCCGCCGAGAGCAGCAGCAGCCGCTCCGGGGAAGCCAGCGCGGTGGCGGGCCCCGCCAGGATCTGGCCGAGCGCGATCCCGGACACCGAGCCGGCCAGCTCGTACGCGGTGACGCGGTTGAGAACCGCGGGCGGGGTGTGGGTCTGCACGCTGGTCGCCCACATCACCGACCAGAACGCCCAGGCGCCGCCACCCAGCACGTGGCCGGCCAGCAGCACCGGAAGGCCGGCGCCCAGCGCCACGCTGAGCGGCAGCACGGTGAACAGCGCCATCGCCATCGCGCCGGCGGCCAGAGGCCGGGCGGGGCGCAGCCGCAGCGCCAGCAGGCCGCCGAGCACTGTTCCCACTCCGAGGAAGGAGACCGCCAGCCCGTACGCGTTCGGGCCGAGCCGGGCGCCGATCAGCGCCGAGCTCAGCGGCACCAGCGGGCCGAAGAGCAGCACACCGTAGACGACCCAGATCAGGATCACCGCCCACATCCAGGTGCGGGAGCGGAATTCCTGCCAGCCCTGCCGCAGGTCGCGACGGAGTGAACTCCCACTGTGAGCACGGGAGCCGGCGTCGATCGGGGTGTTCGCAGGCGCGTCGGCCGGGGCGAAGCGGATGAGTGCCAGGCACAAGGCGCTGAGCAGGAAGGTCCCGGCATCGATCGCGTACACGGTCCCCGCACCGGTCAGTACGATCAGCAGCCCCGCCAAGGCCGGGCCGAGCAGTTGGGCGAGGGCGTCGGCCACCTTGAGCGTGGCGTTCGCCCGCTGCGGCTCGCGGGCGACGAGCGGGACCATCCCGTTCACCCCCGGCTGGAACATCGCGACGGCTGCACCCGCCAGCGCCGCCATGCTCACCAGCAGCCAGAACGGGGGATTCCCCGCGAAGAACGCGGCAGCCAGCACACCCTGGGTGAGGACCCGGGCGAGGTCCGCGCCGATCATCATCCGGCGCGCGCCGAGCCGGTCGGCGAACACCCCGCCGAACAGGACCAGGAGAACGAACGTGCCGGTCCAGGTGCCGAGGACGAGGCCGACGCCGGAGATCCCGTACAGCGGGCCGACCGCGAGCGCGGCGGCCACGGGCATCATCGCGTCGCCGACCAGCGAGACCGCGCGGGCGGTGAAGTAGAGCGTGAAGCGCCGGTCCCACAACGGGGGCCGGGTGCTTGGCGGATGAGTCCGGGCGATGGCGATCCGGGTCTGTGTCTGCGTCTGGGTGTGTGTCTGCGCGGTGGTCACAGGACGATGCTGGACTGGACCAATCGCTCACCCCAGTGTCCTGAACGACATGATGGGGTACTTTCACGCCATGACACCTCGTCCGCTGCCGAAGTCTCCGGCGCTGCACCGGGTCGTGGCCGTACTGCAAGCCCCGCAGTCGACCTTCCCGCTGGCCTGCGCGACCGAGGTGTTCAGCGACCACAGCCCGGCGGTCCCCTCCCGCTACGCGTTCGAGGTCTGCACTGAGCACCCCGGCCCGGTGCGAACCCAGGCCGGATACGACCTGTTGGTCACCACAGGCCTGGAGGCACTGGAACGCGCGGACACCGTGCTGGTCCCCGGCTGGCAGCAGCCGGCCGGCGCCGAGGTGTCGTCAACGGTGATCGCGGCGGTGCGCCGGGCACACCGGCGCGGCGCGCGGGTCGTCGGTATTTGCTCGGGTGCCTTCATGCTCGCCGCCGCCGGACTTCTGGACGGGCGGCGGGCCGCAACCCACTGGGCCCAGGCCGCCGAGCTGGCCACCCGGTTCCCGCAGGTCCGGGTCGACCCCGCGGTGCTCTACGTGGACCACGGTGATGTTGCCACCAGCGCAGGATCGGCCGCCGGTGTGGACCTCTGCCTGCACCTGGTGCGCGCCGACCACGGGGCCGCGTACGCGATGCGGATCGCCCGGCAGATGGTGATGCCACCACACCGCGAGGGCTGCCAGCTGCAGTACGCCGAACTGCCCACCTCCGGACCGGTCGCCGACTCGCTGGCCCCGCTGCTGGAGTGGCTGGCCGGGCGCCTCGACCAGCCGGTCAGCGTCGCCGAGATGGCGGTCCGCTCGCAGGTTTCGGCCCGCACGCTGACCCGGCGCTTCACCGAGCAGCTGGGCATCAGTCCCGGACGCTGGCTACTGGACCGGCGGATCGCCGCCACCCGGGCGCTGCTGGAGGAGACCGACCTGCCCGTGGAGACCATCGCGCACCGGGTCGGCCTCTCCTCGGCGGTCAACCTGCGACGGCGCTTCCACGAGGCCCTGCGCACCACGCCCGCGGCCTATCGGCGCGCTTTCCGCGAGGACAAGGTCGGGGCTGGCTGACCGGTCGGTTCGGAACCCCGTCGGTCTCGCTCGGCTGCATGGTCCGGTTCCTCCCTCTCAGCGCAGTTGCTCGGCCAGTCCGACGATGATGCCCTCCGGGCCGCGGACGTAGCAGAGCAGGTAGCTGTCCTCGAACCGGGCGATCTGGCCGACGAGTTCGGCGCCGTGAGGGCGCAGGCGGGCAACTGTGTCCTCGAGGTCGTCGACGGCGAACATGACGCGGTGCGTGCCCAGAATGTTGTGCGGCCGGTTGCGCGGCCCGGCGCTGATCACGGCGGGGCTGCGGTACTTCGCCAGCTCGAGCCGGCTGTGACCGTCAGGGGTCCGGACCATCGCGATGTCACACCGGACGCCTTCGAGTCCGGTGCACTGGTCGGCGACGAGGCCCTCGACCTCAGCCCTGCCCTCCAGCTCCATGCCGAGTTCCACGAAGAAGGCGATGGCGGCCTCCATGTCCTCGACGACGATGCCAACGTTGTCCATGCGCTGAATCGCCATGCTGGCTTCTCCTTCTGCCTCGTGCGGCGCCGGTGGCGGCCGCTGATGTCCCTGGGACGGAGCCGGTGGCACGTTCTCGACATCTTCAGACCGCAGGATTCCAAGAATCTGGACCGCCTCAGCACTGCGCATCGCCGATGCGCCGCAACTGTTTCGGCCGGCCGGCCGGCCGCGCCCGGAGCCCGGTCACACCCCTCAGGCCTGCGGCTGCCGCGCAAGACTCCGGGGGTCCGCCGGGCGGGGCACGAAGACCGGGGAGTCCGACTGGTAGAAGAGGTCGATGTCGGCCTCCTCACCGCCGACGATCAGCGTGTCCCAGGCGCCGCTCTCCCACAGGGTGCGGAGGGTGGCCGGGTAGACGGAGGCGAGGTGGGAGCGGAGTTCCGCGTCGGTGGGCAGGCCGGGCAGCCGGGACCCCAGCCGGTCGCGGATTCCGGCCATCCGCTCCAGTAGCGCATCCAGGTCACTCCCGTCCGCGGTGGTGCGAGAACCTGCTCCCGCCGCGGCACCTGCTCCCGCCGCGGCACCTGCTCCCGCCGCGGCACCGGCTGCGGCCGCACTACCGGCTGCGGCTCCGGCCCCGGCAGCGGCTTCCGTGCTGCGCGCGATGATGTCCCTGATGGCACGGGTGACGCCCTGTTCGTCCGTGGTCACCATGGCGTTCCAGGCCCGGCTCTTGTGCCGGTACTGGAGCATCGACATCGCCGCCTCGTGCCGGATGAAGTCGGCGTCCCGCAGCGGCTTCCCCCGCCAGGCACGGCTGAGCGACCGGGCCAGTGATGTGGCCGAGGCGAGGCCGCTGTTGAGGCCGCGACCCGGCCAGAAGTGGATGGCGTTGGCCGCGTCGCCCAGCAGGAAGCCGTAGGTGCCGGGGCTGGTCGCGGTCGGCCGGTGCAACTGTGCGGTGAACCGCGGGCGCTGCACCATGTCCAGCCGGAACGAGGTGATCGCCGACAGGTCGTCCTCGGCGACCCCGAACAGGCGCAGGCCCTGCCGGATCTCCTTCCACAGCGGTGAACTGCGCAGCAGGGCGGGGAGGAAGAGGGTGCCGTGGGTGGGGCAGCGGAACTCGTTGTCCTCCTCCTGCCGGCTCATCAGGCAGGGGCGGGCGGCGATGCACTCCTCGAAGACGTGGCGGACCGGGTCGATGCCGATGACGCTCTTGGCCTCCTCCCGCGTCAGCCGCATGTTCAGGAAGCCCTCGCCGCGCAGCGAGTTGAGCAGGAAGCGGTTCTGCGACACGGTGAGCAGCACGCTCATCGGGTCCGGCAGCCTGGACTTCACCCGCAGCCCCAGGACGACGTCCTGGAGGTGCTCGCCGTCGAGGGAGTAGATCGAGGCGTCGGCCGCGCCGAAGCGGTCGGCATAGTGCTCACGCGTCCGGGAACGGCCGCCCTCGCAGACCACCAGGACGTGTTCCTGCGTGAGCCGGTTCTGCTGCTCCGTGACGTCGAAACGCTTGGCAACGAGCCGGATCGCCGACCTCCGGTTGGCCAGTTCCAGCAGCCGGTCCTCGATGTGGGCGATCCGGATGTTGCGGGGCGGACGGCCGTCGACCGAGTCCGGGCCGACGGGCCACATCTCCGAGTAGGCGCCGCCGTCGTCGAACAGCGCGGTGAGCACCTCCTCGGACAGGGCGAGGTACTGCCGGCTCTGGACGGTCACCACCTGCTGGCGGCGGAAGTTGCCCTGGGTCTCGTCCTTCCAGACGACCGCCGAACCCTTCCTGGTCCAGCGCCCGTCGTAGAGGGTGATGACGGTCCTCCCGGGCAGCATCTCGTCGAGGGCCAGGGCGAAGGCGAGGCCCACCGGACCGCCGCCGGTGATGGTGACCCGCAGCATGCCGGGGTCCGCGGTGCCGGCCCGGGGGACGTCCAGGAGGGAGAGGTCCATGACCGTCTCCATGGCGTCCTGCGCCTCGTACAGGAACGTTTCATTGCCGATGCGGATGCTGTCGTTCGGGCGCAGTACGTGCCGGGTGACCCGCTGGTCGTTGACGAAGGTGCCGTTCCTGCTCTCACGGTCGTAGAGGACGAACCCGGCGTCCTCCGTGAGGATCTCGGCGTGCAGCCGGGAGGCGCTGGGGCTGACGATCACGATGCTGTTGTCGCTCTTGCGTCCGAAGCTGAGGGGCTCGCTGCCCAGGACCACGCTCTGTCCGGTGAACGGACCCGTGCGCCCGACGATGACCGATGGCACTCCACACCCCTTGAAGATGACGCTGCTGATTGCTCGTACGGCAGCAACACGCGGTCGGGATGGTGTTCGGTTCAATCATTTTCTTGGGATCTTTTGAGTCCTGGTGAACCGGGGGAGCGCTCCGTGCGTGATGTTCGCGTCGGCCGGCGATAAGAGGGAGAACCGCCCCCATGTACAACGAAGAAACCGAGACCGCGACGGAGCCCGCGCTCGCGGCCACCACCGCGGTGACCAGCACGGGTACGGTCACCACCGCGTCCACGACCGCTGCCGCTGCCGCTGCCGCACCCGCACCGGCACCCGCACCGGGTCCGGCCGGCGGGGAACGGCTGATCGCGGGCCGCTACCGGCTGCTGTCCCGCCTCGGCGAAGGAGGCATGGGCACCGTGTGGCAGGCTCGCGACGAGACCTTGCACCGGGAGGTCGCCGTCAAGGAAGTCCGGGCCCCGGCCGGTCTGCGGGCCGAGGACATCGGGCGGATGTACAGCCGGCTGGAACGGGAGGCATGGGCGGCGGCCCGGATACCCGACCGCAACGTGGTCACGGTCCACGACGTGGTCTTGGAGGACGATCGGCCCTGGATCGTGATGGAGCTGGTCCGGGGCCGGTCGCTGGCCGAACTCCTGCGCGACGAGGGACCGCTCACCCCGCGCCACGCCGCGCACATCGGCGCCGAAGTGCTGAGCGCACTGAGGGCCGCGCACGCCGTCGGGGTGGAGCACCGCGACGTCAAGCCGGCGAACGTGCTGCTCGCCGAGGACGGACGGGTGGTGCTCAGCGACTTCGGCATCGCCATGGTCGAGGGCAGCACTGCGCTGACCATGACCGGCGAGGTCGTCGGCTCTCCCGAGTACCTGCCGCCGGAGCGGGCACTGGGCCGCCCCTCGGGCCCCGCGTCGGACCTGTGGTCCCTCGGCGTCATGCTGTACGCGGCGGTGGAGGGCATCTCCCCGTTCCGGCACGACACCGCGCTGAGCACCCTGCGAGCCGTCGTGGACGAGGAACCGCCGGTGCCTACCCGTGCCGGCCCTCTCGCCCCCGTCATCGCCGGGCTGCTCCGCAAGGAACCCGCGGAGCGCACCTCCGCCGCCGAAGCCGCCGTAGCCCTACGGGACATCGCCCACGAGCCCGATGCCACGACGACCGGCGCCCGCATCCTGCCGACCGCCACGCCACCCGGCCCCACGGCGGCAGCCGCCACCACGCCGACACCGACCACCGCGACGGAACCCACCGCTACGGAACCCACCGCTACGGAACCCACCACAGCGGCAGCCGCCACCACGACTGCACGCACCGCGCCCGACAGCCCGCCGGAATCCGTGCCCGAAGCGCCCGAGCAGGCCGCGGCCGCCGAAGCCCCTGCGCCTCCCGCCCAGCCCCGTGGGCGGCGTACGGCGGTCCTCGTCGCGGCCGGCGCAACAGCCTGCGTACTGATCGCGGGCGGACTGACCTACGCGCTGGCAGGCAACGACGGGGATACCGCGACAGGTTCGGGCGTACGGGTGTCGGTGGCGGGTGCGAACACGACGTACACCGGCAGCTGCCCGACCCCCGAGGGACGGGCCCCGGCCTTCACCGCGACCTTCACCGCATCCGAACCGACGCTGATCTCCTACCGCTGGGTGTCCGGTGACGGCTCGGTGGTGGATCCGCACTGGCGCACCCTGTCGATCGGCGACAAGGCCAACCCGACGGGCCACGACACCGTGCGCCTGACCACCTATACGAAGGCGGGCACCCTCACCACCGGCATGGCCGTAGAACTCCAGAGCCCCACCCGCACCCTCTCCAACCCGGTGCCCTTCTCGATCACCTGCACCGGCTGAACCGGCCGGCCGGGGCAGGTGCAGGGCCGCTCCCGGTCCGGGGCCGCACGTTTCGACCGCGCCCGGACCGGTGCCGCCGCCCCCCGTCAGCCCTTTCGTGGTTCCGCAACGGGGCCTCCGGCCTCCGGCCTTCGGGTCCGGAACGACTCCCCTTGGTGCAGTGGGTGATCCGGGGGGTGTCACTGGGCCCACGGCGGGCGCTGCCGGTTGCGTCCCCAGATCCCCTTTACGGCAGACCCCAGACCGGACCCGGACGGCGGCCGCAAGGAGATGCGGCTCTTCCATGACCGCGGTGGCGTCGACCTGGACAAAGAGGTCCGGTTCCCCCAGCGCCGCGACGCCGAGCAGGGTGATCGGCTTGACCGGGTCGACCCCAGCTCCGACGCCGTCCGGCCCACCCCCTCACCCAGCAGGAGCATCATCTCGGTGATCCAGTCGACGACGTAGACGGTCAGCTCCGCGACGTCGTCGAAGGATCCGCCGCTTTCGGTCAGGGCGGTGTTGATGTTGAGGTTCGACCTGCGCGGCGAGGTCTCCTGCTCCGACAGGCCGACCGTTGGCGGTCGCGCGCGACCTGCCCCGCGAGGAACAAAAGCTTCGATCCTGGCAGGCACTGCGCCAGGCGTCGACCCCTTGGAGCTTGCGACGCAGAGCTGGGTGATCGGCCACGGCCTCGCCTCGCTCGTCGCCATCGGCCCCTTGCCGCCCGAAGCGCTCTCGAACGGCGTCGCCATGCTGACCGCGCTGAACGCGCGGCTCCGTGCCGGGCGTTCTCGCCCTCCTCGGCGAGCATGCCCGCCGCCGTGACGTACTGGAGAGGGTTGCAGCCGTGCCGGCCACCGGCTTGAGGGCCGTTGCTGCCGGACAGGTGGGGGAGGGGGTATCCCGTGGGTGGGGGTGCGGGGTGCGTCTCGCTGCCTCCGGTTCTGCTGTGAGCGCTTGAGGGGAGGAGACTGCCAGTGCGACGCTGACCAGTCCCGGCGCCAGCATGTTTGCCTGGGTCATGCCCCCAGATCACTCCGTGATGGGCAGGCACTCGGCGAGCAGGTCGACGATGTCGCGCCAGGCTCGCTGCGCGTGCTGTGGGTGGTAGCCGACGCCGGGGACCACGGTGTGGTCGACTGTCGGGTGGTGGAAGGCGTGCAAGGCTCCGCCATATACCGCGAGGCGCCAGTCGACGCCCGCGGCCTGCATCTCAGCGGTGAACGCGTCCCGTTGCGCTGGCGGCATGAATCGGGTCTTCCGACTGCGCTCCAGCATCCAAACGTGTCCCTACGGGGGACCTGCCTCGCCCCAGAAGGCGGTGGACGTCAGCGAGCCGGATCCGGCTGGTCCGGTCGCTTGCGCCACGTGGACGGCCCTCGCCCGGCGCGTCGGCAGGGGAGGGACGGTGCTTCCGGCTGACCTCCCGGTGGTCAAGGCCGAAGGAGCGGTCATGGCGACCTACATCCCTGCCAATCCGGCGGCTGCCAAGGATCTTCTCCAACAGGCCGATGGCAACCAGCCCTCTACACCAAGCGCGGTGAAGCCCTTTGGCACCATGGCACCGTTGGCTCAGGGGTCGAAAGCAACGTACGGCGGGGCAGACGCACGGCCGGGCTCCGGGCCGGCCGTGAGATCCTCTCGACCATGTTGAAGAGCCAGCGCAGGAGGCAGGCGACAGCCGACCTCGAGACCCACGTTCGCAGCTTCTTCGCCGGCCATGCGGTCACCGTCGACGACTATGACCTCGGCTTCGGCCGAAGGGGAGCCGTCCCAGGTCTGAGGATCCTGACCGTCAGCCCGGGTCCGCGCGCCGACAGCTGGGCCTATGTCACCGCCGGCTGCAGGTCCACTGGCGAGACTGGCGAGACTGGCGAGACTGGCGAGAACGGCGGCCACGGCCTCGAATTCGTCCTCACCGCACCCGCCCGTGACGAACGGTTCGCCGATCTCCTCGCCATGACCGCGTACTACCACGCCGGCCACCGCCTCGATCTCGGCCACAGCCTGCCCATCGGGGAGCCGTGGCTGGCCGGGTCTCATTGCGACCACCTCCTGATCAGCCTCCCCTATCTCCACGGCCCCGGCCTGGAGCAGTGCCCGCTGCAGGACGGTCATGCCCGCATCCTCTGGCTTCTGCCGGTTACCGCAGCCGAGATGGCATACCGCCGCGAGCACGGCCACGAGGCGCTTGAGCAGCTCTTCGACGAGCAGGGGATGGTCCCCACCGACCCGCGGCGCCCATCGGTCGCCTGAAGGTTCCCGAGCGCAGCCTGGCCACGGACCGGGGGAACCTCGGCCGTGAGGCAGCGAGCAGTGGCGAGACCGGCCACGTGCCCGTGATCCAGCCATTCTGGATTCCGGGGTCTGCGGTGGGCGTGTCACCGGTAACCGCCGCACCCCGTCGGCGTTGGGCTGGTGTCGGCAAATGGCCTCGTCGCGAGGCCTCACAGCCGTCCGACGGTCTGAAATCCGTCTCGCCTCCCGCGTACCAGCGCCGGTTGGATCCTCGCCTTCTGTCCGAGCACGGCTCGCGCAGACACCCCAGGAGCGTTTTGATGTCCACGCAGCCCCAGTCCGGCCCCGGCAACCCGCAGCAGCCGGAAGGGCTTCAGCCACCGCAGAAGCAGGGCATGAGCACGCGCCTGAAGATTGCCCTGGGATGCGGTATCCCCACGCTGCTCGGCGTGATCATGATCGGCGGCTGCTCGGCCCTTTTCACCAAAGCAGCCAACGACGTCGGCAAGGAGCTCGACAAGAACCACGACTCCGCGGCCGTCGCGCCCGGAGGTTCGGTACAGGCGGGCGGAGCCCGGAAGGACGGCGAGGCGGACATCACCAAGGATGTGAGGGTGACGTCCTGCAAGGTGAAGACCGGAGAGTACGGAATCACGGAACTCGACGTCAGGATCGAGTACGTCAACAGCGGGGACCGCCGGTTCACCTACCTCGCCGAGGGCGAGGTCACCGTCAACGGCGAAAAGAAGAGCGACCTCCTGTCAACCGGCCAAAACCTCGCCCCGGGCCAGAAATACACGGACGACGACGCGGGTGCCCTCGCCTACGACGTGGCCAAGACCGCAAGGCCCGCTGACAAGATCGAATGCAAGCTGATCAAGGTCTCCCGCAACTCCTTCTGAGCAGCTCCACCCTTCGGCGACGCCGACCACAACCGTCCCGGGCCGGGGAGCGAGGTCTGGGAGCGATCCCGTGCTTGTCCTCGGCAGTCAGGACGCCCTGTGCCGGATGGTCGCTTCGAGGGCTGCGATGGTGTCGTCGGCGCGTGCAGGGGAGTGCGCGGCCCTGCACGTGGGGATGGGGGGAGCAGCCGACGCGGACGACGACCCCGCCGCGCGCGAGCGGCTGCGGTTGATCGTCGACACCGCTCCCGACCTGCGGGCCCGCACGCGGGCAGCACGAACTGCCGCGCCTTCGCCCGTTTGAAGACCCGGCGGATCCTCCGCGAATGCCGATTGGAGGGCGACGGCGTCCACCACGAGATGAGCAGCATCGCCCTCCTGCACAACCCCACCCTCGGCGGGCAGACAAGCGGACCGAACACGGGCCGCAAGGCCCGCACCCACTCGAAGATCCTTTACCTGGCAAACAGTCAAGATCACTTTCGGAAGGCTCCGTGCTCCCACGTCCCCACAGGGGCACGGTTGGCGCAATCCCCGACCCCTCTGGCCTGGGCCCGCGATTCTCAGGCCGCCCGCGGGGGTTCCGGGAACGCCAGGCCGGGCGAGCCGCCCGCCCACCACACGCCGATCACGAACGCGGCTGTGGCCTCGACGTACGCCGCCCGGTCCAGCCCGCCCGCCGGCATCGGGCTCCATCCCATTCCGGTGATCAGTTCCGTGACGTGCCCGGCAGCGCCCGGGTCATCGGCGCAGAACGGCACCGCGGGCGGGATCGCGCCGAAGGTGCCTGCCGGGTGGTCCCACATGCTTGCGTGGGCCAGGTTGAAGGCCTTCACCACGTGTGCGCCCGGTGCCGCCGCCCCGATCAGGCCGGCCACGCTCTCCCCGGGGCCGGTCGTCAACATCACCCCGCCGGGCCCGGGATCCAGGGGGTTCGTGCAGTCCACGACCGTCCGCCCGACAAGGGTCCCAGCGTGCTCCCGGGCCAGTGCGGGTGCGGCCCCGGCCGGTACGGCAAGCAGCACCGCCTCCCCGTACCCCACCGCCTGCGCCGGCGTCCCGTGTCCGGCCGCTCCGATCCGCCCGGCGAGGGCCTCGGCCGTGGCCGCTGCCCGCCCGCCGACGAACACCTCGTGCCCGGCCCGCGCCCACGCGCCGCCCAACGCCGCCGCCATGTTCCCCGTACCCAGTACACCGATGCGCATCTCGTGTTCCCTCTCGGCCTGTTGTGTCCTGCTCGTTCCGATCGGGGTCCGACGCTACGAACGCCGACGCACACCGTTTGGTGTCCATCGGAGGAGGCAGGATGGCGGCATGGAGAAGCTGCCCGATCCGGCCGCGGGACTGCCGGACCTCACGTACACGGCGGACTGCCGGGCGCGCGTCGCCTTCGAGGTGCTGGCGAACCGTTGGGACAGCGTCGTGGTCTTCACGCTCGGCGTGACCGGCCCGATGCGGCCCCGCGCGTTGGTCGCGCGGATAGGCGGGATCAGCCCGAAGGTTCTGAACGAGGCGCTGCGACGGCTGGAGTACAACGGCCTCGTCGAGCGACACGCGTACGCCGAGGCCCCGCCGCGCGTCGACTACGCCCTGACTGAAGCCGGCACTGCGCTGCTCACGCCGATGCGGGCGATGGGCGCGTGGGCCGCGCAGTACGCGGACGGCGTGCTCGACGCGCAGGACCGGTACGAGACCCGCTGAGGCCGTGCGCTACGGGGGCGGTACGTGGGGCGGTCGGGCCATGGGGGTGGGAGTTCTGCCCAGACGGTCCTGCCGCGCTGCGAGCTTCGCTCTTCGAGCACCGGAGACGGCCGCAGCTCTCCCCGCCGTCGCTGCCAGCAGGGGGACAACACCGCGCGTGCGATGAGAGGTTGATCCGACCGGCGTTGCCGATGGATTCCTCCAGGCAGAAAGACCGTCCTGGAGCGACCACGCCCGAGCGCGTGAGGGCGACGCCCCGCGGCCAAGGTCGATCCCCTGCCGGGCATCGATGAGCCGGGCTGGCGGCGCGGGCGACAGGCTGGTCAATGCCGATCAGAACGCCGCACCAATTGATGACCGTGCACCGGGGTGGGATCGTGGCCGACATGGTTGACACTCGCTCGCGACGGTACGAGGCCACCGCCCGCAGGATGTTCTGGTGCGGCGTCGCCCTGTTGCTGCTGGGACTGGCCACTCTCGCGGCGGCGCGAACGGGCAGAGCCCGATCGTGGGCGTGCGACCCGGGCTGCCGCCCGACGGAGAGCACGGCGTGGGAGGTCACCGGAACGCTGGGTGCGGTGGGCGCGGCCCTGGGCGCGCTGCTTTGCGCCGTGGCCGTTCTCATGGCCACCCTCCGCCGCCCGCCGACCCCTCCATCGTCGAGCGATCCCTCGGCCGGCTCAAGCAGCACCGGGCGGTAACCGCGCGAACGGGCACCGCCAGGCGCGATGCTCAACTGCTGCGCGGAAGCCACCGATACGACCTCCGGGCATCCGGTGCCGCGGGCGAAGCCCGCGCTGGCCCGGGCCGCTTTGGATGCCTGGCCGGACTGGCTCGAAGCCCTGCGCGACGCGGACGGGCACGCGCCGTCCCTGGATTCACCGGGCACGTTCGTCGTCCTGGGCGCGCAGGCGCCCCCCACAGCAGTACGGAATTTCGACGCGGTCCAGGCGGCGCTGAAGGAGTGCGCGGAGCCGCAACAGGAGGTGCAGGCCGAAGACATCCCGGCCTGCACCCCGCGCCCCACGAACGTCCGTTCCGTGCCCTCTACCTGGAACGCGAGGGCGCTGTCGATGCTCGCGCCCTCCTCACCGCCCTGGAGCACTGCGGACGCAGTCTGGGCGTCACCGTCGTCGACGGCCAGGCATCCCGCCTACTGACGGCGGCGGCCAACGGCACAACTACCGGACTGCGCCTCGCCGACGGCTGCCAGATTTCCGCGGGCGCCGTCGTGGTCGCTGCCGGTGCCGCCTCCCAGCCTCTCCTGGACCAGGTTCTCGCCCACCGGACGCCCCCGCTGCTGCACGGCACGGGCTGCCGCGGTCCAGACCCTGCGCCATACCGGGCCCGGCTTCGTCCGGGCGATCCGCACCCCCACCCGCTCCGGGGCGTGCGGCATGCACCGGGTCCCCCTCGGCATCGGGGTCGAGCACCTCGGCGCGACGAACATCGTGTGCTTCGACCCGCCCGAGGGCCCCCAGCTGGGCGTCACCCAGTTCCTGAGCTCTTAGATCCCGCTCACCTGGGGGGTGTGATGAAGGTGACGCTCACAGGCCGCCAGCCCCCCAGCGCCTTTGCTTCAGCTTCCTCATGGCGGCCCGGGCCATGCAGGGCTACAGCGGTGGCGAGCTCGAGCTCTCCGCTGGCGGAAGGAAGCGACTCGGGGGGAGCCCTGCGGGAGTCGGACAAGGCCTCCTCGTGACGGCCCTGGCCCGGGTGCCCCCACTCCTCCTCGCCCACCCCTTCCAGTGGGTCGCACTCCAGACTCCTCTTCGCAACGTCACGGTCAGTGAGACTACGTGCCCGGCAGAAGCGCCGCCGCGGGTCCGCAAAACACCATTGGGCGGCCGGGAACAGGCAGATGAGGACCCGAAGGCTTCGCAGTGGCATGCTCGTTCGCCGTAGCAGGTGGCGAGGGCCTGGTCCTGCCTGGATCTGTCGAAACAGGGGGCAACGACGTTGCGCCACGACCAGGCGGCCCCGCGAACGGGCTGAACAGGTCCAGGTCAGGCCGGTGTTCAGGTGTCTCGAGTTCTCTGACGAAAAGAAGGGAAGACGATGCCCAGTATGGCCTGCCACTTCCAGTCCTCCAGGTCGCCCCAGTTGGAGGCCGGCCCCAGCCTCGTCGCCGGCGATGCGGGCGGGTCCTTGTCAGCAAGTACGCAAAGGTCGGAAGGGAATACGGGTACCAGTGTTTCCGGTCCGGTCCGGTCCGTAGGTCGGACTATTTTCGTTGACAGACGAATTGCGTCATGTGGACTGCCAACCGCAGTTCGGGGAGAGGGAAGGGCCGACATTGTCCGGAGAGCAGGATGAGGCAGTTTTTCGGTTCGGCTGGCGTGGCAGCCATTGCCCTGGCGAGCCCGTTGACGACCTGTGGTTGGCGATCAGCAAGGATCCCGACGGTACCTGGAGCCTCGACGCGTACTTCATCGGCCCCACGACACTGACGGGTGGCGCACCGCGGGCCGCCGCGTTCGCCCAGTGGCTGCTGGCCGGCCCACCCGAAGGCCGGTATGAGAAAGAGTTCATATTGGTTGACGGTGAACCGCAGAGCGGATCGCGCCGGCTCGCGGACGGTACTCGGCTCACCGTCGAAATCCTGTTGGGCCGTGAAGAAGCGGGTGGACCCGAGTACCTCCAAGTGATTTTGACCGGCGAGATTCGCAACTACGCCTTTGCACTATGCGCACCGCTGGAATGCCAGCGGGTGCTTCGCGCTGAGCTAGAAGCCGCCGCGGCCCGACTCCTTACCTCAAGCGCCTAGGTTCGCTGGCCGAGGAGCAGCATCAGCCGTGTTCGCCGTCAGGGCACCTTGGTTGGATGAGAACGGAGCCTTGAGGTCGCCGAAGAGGACCTCGTGCACCGTGGGCGGCGCGATGGCTGTCGATCGGAGACCGGTCTGTGATGCGTTCGGCGATGGTTGAAGTGGTCGTGGTGCGAATGATGGCCGGGCATCCCAGGTCTTGGGCGAGTGCGCGCGGGAGCGTGGTCTTGCCCGTGGCAGGCGGACCGGTGAGGGCGACGATGGTCGGGTGGCTATCCACGGTGGCAGCGCAGCACTCCTGGAAAGAGATCGCAGCAGGTCATGACGGAGATCGGGAGACGCCCCGACCCTGCTTGCGGAGCTCGAAGGCGATGAAGCCGGGCGTCGTGGCCCAGCTTCTCGTGTTCGGCCGGGTGGGTACGGGCCATCGAGGCGGCGGATCGGTGTGCGACGAGGCGTTCGACGGTGAGGCCCGTGGCGGTGAACTCGTCCAACCAGGGCTGAAGGGGCTGACGCCAGTAGCGGTGCGTCCTGCCCCCGGACCAGATTGGCTGCCCCCGTCGGAGAGCCAGTCGGTACTCCGCGCGTTGTGCCCGTCCCCGAGGTGGTCTGGACACCGGCCGAAGAGGTGATTGTGTCCGTTGTGGGCATTGAGGACATCAGGTGTCCGCCTTGGTTCGTAGTGTGGCCGGTGAGCGTGCCCCCTTGATCGGGACGACCCGCGGTCCGCGGGGACGGGCCGGTAGGGACCCAATGCGCGGTGATCGCGACGGTCCTCCCGGCCTGTCAGGATCATCAACCGTCCGACACCACTGTGAGGGATCTTGTCCGAGAAGCTGACGTGGAGCGAGATGTGCGGGCGGCGCTTGAGCCGTCATGGTTTGACCCCGCCGCTGACACAGGGCGGTCCGGCCGCTGCCGCGGCAGCGATGTGCGGCACGCACGCGCAGGTCCTGTCGGCGGCCGAGGTGTCGATCGGCCTGCGACTGCACAGCGCGACACGTACGGACGTACAGGACGCGTTGTGGTCGGACCACAGCCTGGTCAAGACCTTCGGACCCCGAGGCACCGTCCATCTCCTGCCCGCCTCCGACCTGTCCCTGTGGTGCGGCGCGCTCGGCGCGCTCCCCGCCGCCAGCCGGTCCGCGGCCGACGTACGCATCACCGAGGAGCAGACCGAGGAACTCGTCTCGGCGATCGGGGCCATCCTCGCCGACGCGGAGCTGACCGTCGACGAGCTGACCGAGGTGCTCGCTGACCAAGTCGGCTCCTGGGCCGCAGATCCGGTCATGCCGGCCTTCCAGACGAAGTGGCCACGCTGGTGGCAGATGACCGAGACCGCCGCGCACCGGGGAGTGCTGTGCTTCGGGATGAACAAAGGCCGCAAGGTCACCTACACCAATCCCGCCCGGTGGCTGCCCGGCTTCACTCCTGCGCCGCATTCCGAAGCGATCGACTGGCTCCTGGGGCGCTATCTGCATGCCTACGGGCCCGCCACACCCCAGCACTTCGCCCGCTGGCTGGCCGCCACCCCCGCCTGGGCGCGCGGCCTCTTCGAGAACAGCGATCTCACCGAGGTCTCACTCGAAGGCATCCGGGCCTGGGTCGCCGACGGCGACTCCGGACCTGGAGAGCCTGCCCAGGGCGTCCTGCTGCTGCCGCACTTCGACGCGTTCGCCGTCGGCTCACAGCCCAGGGAACTGCTCTACCCTGGCCAGGCGCGGGACCGTGCACTCGCCCGGGGCCAGGCAGGCAACTACCCCGTACTCGTGGTCGACGGCACCGTCGCAGGAGTCTGGCACCAGAAGAAGACCGGCCAGAACGTTGCCATCACCGTCGAGCCGCTCGGCGAGCTGACCGTCCGGCAGCACAGGCAGCTCGAAGAACAAGTCGAGCGTATCGGCGCGTTCATCGAAGCCCGGCCGTTCCTCACCATCGGCACGGTCACCGTCGGCGCCCACGCCTAGAGAGTAGGGAAAGGGTCTGTCCCGGACAGGTCAGAGTCGTGCTCGCTCTGCTGTTTCAGCCTGCCGAGGCGAGGTTGTGGACGGAGACGATGGCCCGCACGGTGTGGCGCGGAGCGCGCGCCGACTGCGGGGCACTGCCCCGCCTGCGGGCCCGGCGCCGCACCATGCCGGCCGACTCGGTGAAGGTAGGTTGATCCGCGGGCGACCCCGGCCGGGACGGCACACGCAAGGACCCCGACCGGGGTGAGGAGGAAAACCGGTGAAGCGTACGAGCTCCTACGCCATCCGCATCGCCTCTGCGGCAGTGACGGTCCTGCTGGCGCTGTCGACCACCGCCTGTAGCGACAGCGGCGGCCGCAGCGGCGCACCAAAGGCCCGCAGCGGGGGACCCGTCTGGGCAGCGGGTCAAGGCGCCACCGAAGCCGCCGGGTTCATGCGCGTTCAGACACCGACCAGCGCCACCGAGGTGAAGGGGGCGGTGCAACACGGCTTCCAGGACACCACCTACCTGCTCTCCTTCGCTGCACCTACTAGCGACGCCGAGACGTTCATCGCTGACCTGCGCCCGGAGGAAGCCCTACGGGCCAACACCCCGCGCGACTCCAAGACGTACCCAACCGTCACCCCGTGGTCCCACCTCGGACTGTCAGAGCCGGAAACCCAACAGAAGGTCCGGACTGCTTCCGTCTGCCCGCCCTGCATCAAGGACGAGCGCAGGTCCACCGTCCAGTCCGTCACGATCTTCGTCCAAGACGTCGGCGACGGCCGTGCACGGGTCTACCTGAAGGCATTCTGACGCTGCTCTCAGATCGAGCAGGCCTCGCGGGGAAGCCCTGAGCATCCGGCCAGTCACGACTGACACCGCTCACCCTGGCCGGTTCAATGCACGGGGAGTTCACGGTTGGCCGCCTGCGCCGCTTTGCATTGGAGGCCGTCGGCGCTGATCACGCCTTCTTCTCCACCTGTGGCAGCTCTCTGTCGGTGAAGGCTGCGATGCTCTCCGTCGCCGGGCCGCACGAGATGGACGCAGGAGCCGGCGATGTGCTCGCTGAAGCGGTCCGAGAGGACGTCGTTGTCCCGGAAGTGGGAGTAGCCGCTGCCCTGGCGGGTCACGTCCACGGTGGTGGAGGTCGTGGCCGCCACGCCCTCGGACCATGCACGCAGTCCGAACCGACGTTCGGCGTAGGCCGGTACGACGTTGGTGGCGCTGCCTCCGTCGGTGATGTTCCCCTGGACGTGCGAGCCGGCCGGGAGGCGTTTGCTGGCCACTGCCGCGGTGTTGAACAACTGGGTGAGGGCGGGGAGGGCGTCGATCCCGGGTGGGATCGCCCGGATGCGCCGCACGGCCGTGGAAGCCCATGCGGATCTGTGTCCGCGCCGTCAGCGGCGCCCATGACCAGTCGTGAACACCCGGATGGAACATGAGCCCCACATCCACAGCCCCGGTAGCGCGTCGTACTCCAGCAGCGGGGCCACACAACGCCCCGGCCCGTTTCCAGGCCGACCGGGGACGTCGTGTCCAGCCCGGCGATCCCCTGCTCCACCTGGAAGCCGGTCTGCTGGAGCTTCCTGGTGAGCAGTCCGGCCGCGCGGTGCTCTTCGTAGGCGAGTTCGGGGTCAGCGTGCAGGGTCCGGCTGACGTGCCACAGATCGTCCGCGCGCTGCGCGCAGTGGGCACGAGCCGATCCGGCCGTCCCGTACGTCGGACAGGCCCGCCGCGCAGTTGGTCTTCGCGGCGGGCCGTGGACGCGGGGAGGCGTGGGGTCAGGCGTGGCGGTGCGAGTGCCGGCTGCCGGCGACTACGCGGTAGAGGGCCAGCAGGATGACGGAGCCGATGATGGCGGCGATCCAGGTGGAGAGGTCGAAGAAGCCGTCGATCGAGTCGACGCCGAATATGACCTTGCCGAGCCACCCGCCGAGCAGACCACCGGCGATGCCGATGAGCATGGTGATGATGATGCCGCCCGGGTCCCTGCCCGGCATCAAGGCCTTCGCGATGAGGCCGGCGAACAGCCCGATGAGGATCCAAGCGATGATGCCCATGAAGGTCTCCTACCTCGTTGTATAAAGCCGGTGTCAGTGCATCGTCTGCACCGTCGCGCGGTCTTCAAACGTCTGGGTCGGTCACTATCCGGATTCCGTGCGGCGGTCCGGTCCGGTCCGGCCCGCACGGTGTAGCCGCCGGACAGCGGTAGAGGGACCTCCATGAAGCTGTCGGGAGAACTGCTGTCCGAGTCCACGCTGCGCGAGATGATCGGGTGGTTCGTCCACGTGATCGAGGCGGCCGGCGCGCTGATCATCTTGGTGGGCGCGGTGTGGGCCTTCGCCCGGTTCACCACCACCGGGATCCGCGGGCGCTCCCTGCTCGGCGAGTTCAACAAGATCCGACTGAGCCTGGGGCGCATCCTCGGGGTTCTTCGCCTCCTCCGCGGGGCAGGGCCGCACCCCTCGACCACCCCGCGAACGGCCGCGCCCGGGTCTTCCTGAGCGTCAGCATGCACTCGGCGCACAGTGGCTGCGGGCCCGGCTGAGTGCGCCGTCCGAGTGGCGCCGGTGGGGGAAGGCCGATCGGTCGGCGGATCCATCGCGTGCAGCTCTCGGTGACGGGGTACGCGTGCTGCCGGCGTCTGATGCGGGCCCGTGCCCCGGACGCCCCATGCTCCACCGGTCCACCGGTCCACCGAACGAAAGGGACGACGATGACACAGAAGGAATCCCGCAGGCCGACCCCGCCCTCCGGAGCGCCGGGACACGAAGGACGGCGAGGCCGGTGATGCCGTGCGCCCCAGCTCCGATGCCCAGCGCCGGACCACCCAGCAGGGCGAGGGGAACGGGTAGGACAAGTAGACGTCCATGTAGCCGGACCATGGAGTGGCAGAGCCCTATGAGGGCTCTGCCACGTGCGGCGAGTGCTTGTGGGCGGGTGGCCGGTTGGACGGCGTCAAGCCCCGGCGGAGTCGGCGTGGTGGGTCCTACGCTGCGGTGGCGACCGGCGCCGGGGCATCTGAGAGCGCGGCGTCGGCCACGGAGAGGGTGAGCTCGATGACCAGCCCTGCGACCCCCGTCTGCGCCTCCAGCGTCCGGCGCGTTTCAGCGGCCGTTGCGACGACGGTCAGCTGCACGCCTGCGGTGCGGCACATGCGGTGGGTTCGTACGACGGTGCTCACCGCGGCGGGGCTCAGTGGCGCGTCCGAGAGCTCCAGCACGGCGGGTGCGGACCGGTGGGCGGCGAGGTAACCGTCGATCGCCCAAGCGGCCGAGGCCCGGCCGGCGATGTCCAGGTCGGCTGGCAAGTGGATGATCAGGACACCGTTCTCGGTCACGTTGAAGGGCAGCACGGACACTCCTTGTCTTCACGGCCACATCGGCTGGGTACCGTCCGGATGCCCGCGGCTCGGCCTGGTATGCGTGTTCCGTGACGGTCGGGACCGCCGACGGGAGCGGAGAAGGGCCGGGCGATCAACCCGCCCCCGGGCCGTCGTTCCGACGACACCATGCTCGGATCCGAAGAAGCGCGTCGCACCGACCTCGTGCGGCGCCGTGCCGTCAGGCCCCCGGCCCTGCCGCCGACACCCTGCGCCCCGAGGCGGCCGGGCAGCGGCCCTACTGGCAGCTGAGTGCGGCAGAGCAGGCGACGGAGGTCGGTCTCATCCGCTGAGGGCAGGGAGGAGCTTGTCGTGGCAGGCGGTGAAGAAGGCGTCCTGGTCGGGGCCGGTCTGGCCGACGTACACCTCGTCGAACCCCGTGTCCGGGTAGGCGCGTACGGCCGTCACGTGCTCCTCGACGTCATCGCCGTACGGCACGTCGTCGGACACCTGCTCGCGGGTGACGAGCTGGCCGGCCCCAACGCGTACTCGCAGCAGTGGCGTTGCCTACCGCCGTACGGGTACCCCTCGCCCACGACTTCCTCCGACCGACAGTCGTAGCCGCCGCTGCCACCGCCGTCCCCTGTTCCTCCTGCACCACCAGCGGGCCCCTTCTCCTGTACCTGCGCGATCCGGGCTCACCCGCCTCGTCTGGGGGTTCTGCGCCCTCTTCTATGGCCACCGGATTCCGCAGGGGGGAGGCGGGGGACTGGCGGCGGTGGGGGGAGTCTTGTCCTTCTTGCGTGGCGAGCGAGCCGACGGAGCGCCGGTAGGCGGCCGAGGCGGCCGGGCGGCGCTCACTCGGACTGAGGCCGAGGTGCGATGGCACGTGCCTTCGCGGTGCCTCCGCCGCCATGCCCGGGCCCCCGTCTCGCTACGGGTGATGTCGGTGCGCCCGCTGCGGTGCTCATCGATCCAGGTGACGCGGAGCATCGTCAGCTGGCGAACCTGGCCCGGAAAGCGGTGCGGTTGGGGGAGTCGGCAGCGCGGTCCCAGACGGCGAAGGTGATGCGGGCGAACGGGGCGCCGTGGGTGTCCAGGGCTTCGGCGAACGCGTCCGCCACCTCGGCCGGGTCATTGGCGAACACACCGCAGCCCCAGGCGCCGAGGACGAGCTCGCGCACGCCGTGGTGGGCGGCCACGCCGAGGACGCGGCGGGCGCGTTCGGTCAGAGTGCCCTTGACGTCGACCTTCTCCCCCGGCGAGTGCCGCGCCAGCTGGCCGGCGTTGGGAGCGGGGGAGGTCAGGAAGGAGACCTGGTACGCCTGGTCGAGCAGAGCGCGGGAACCGTCGCGGATTACCGGTACGTGCGGGGAGAAGATCACCCGGTGGCTGTAGTTGAGGTCTGCGGATGCCCGATGGGCCGCGTAGTAGTCGGGGGCTTCGAGCAGGCACGAGTAGAGGAGAGCCGTGCGGCACAGGTCTTCCTCCTGGGCCTTGGCGCCGCGCAGGTACCCGCCACCGGGGTTCCGGGCCGAGGCGAAGTTGAGGACGGCGAGGTGCTCGACGCCTTCGTCGGTGAGGCGGCGGGCAGCGCGCAGGCTGTCCTCGTCGGTCACCTCTGCCTGACGGGTGAAGGGCCCGGTGGGCGCCGGGGCGAAGGCGGGGGAGTAGGAGACGGTCCCGGAGCGGGCGGCGGCGAGAGCAGGGGCTATGGAGACCCGGGCGCCGGTGGAGGTGGTGTAGCTGCCGGTGGTCGCCAAGCGTTCGTTCTCGGTGGCGAGGTTCCTCAGACGGTTACTCATGAGGGCGATGGTAGCGAGGAATTAGTGTCAGAGTGACTATTTTTGAGAGTGCGTAAAGGGGCACCGGCACTCGCAGACCACGGAGAGGGGGCACCGCACCCAAAGTGATCGAAATGGCAGGAGCGGGAAGTCGTGGGAGCGATCGGCAGCGGGGAGGGTGCCCCCTCGGGTGGCCTGTGCTCTCGGCTACGGCCCGTGGTCGTCGCAGAGCCATCGGGCGGGACGGAAGGGCGCGGGCGCCCCGCACGGCTGTACCCCAGCCCCGTGCTCTCGCGGTAGGCGATCCGTGGTGCCCCGGTCTCTGCAGGCTTCGAGCTCGGGGCGGACCCCGGCGAGCGGGGTGCCGGGGCGTAGAGGAGCGGCGCGGGCTCATGGACCGGCGCGGCCGAAGGCCGGACGCGGTACGTTGGGTCGCCGTCCTCCATGGAGCCTTGGCGATGCGGACGGCAGTCACTTCACCCGAGCCTTCAAGAAGCACTGCGGTGACACTCCCCCCGAGTACGCCCGCTCGACCGGAGCGGCCTCGCTCTCTCCGGACTGCCACCCGCCGGGCCGCGAGGTTGCCGAAAGCGATCGCTAGGATCAGAAACATGATCCGCCCCTGGTCGAAGTCTCCCGAGCGCAAGCACGTCATTGCCTCACTGGTACTGACCACCCTGTTGGCGATCGGGTGGTACGGCTTTCAGCCCGCCCCCACCGACTGCGTCGTCTATCACGGGGCGTACGTTCCTCTTGAAGGGGAGGGGCCCGCCGCGAAGCAGCTCAAAGAGCTTGAGAAACAGGCTTCCGGCGCCGAGGAATGCCCACGGATGAGGCGCTGGGACACCTGGGGGTTCTCGATCTGTACCGCAAGCGAAGGCGTTGCGGCGGACTGCGCCGCTGCCGCCGGGTAGCGGCGGTCGGGACATCGGTATGCCGCTGCCGAGGCGGCCCCCGCGGAGCCCGCGCAGGCCGCGGGGGCGCTGCCCCTCCTGGCCGCCCTTGGCGTCGGGTGCCCTGTGACGGAGAGATCCTCGGCGCGCTCAGTGCGCGCTCCGCGCAGCTAGGTAGGGATCTCTGGAACTGGATCTGACCGGAGTTCCGCGGAATGCCTGGTGCCGGTATGGAGGGCGCGTGGATCCAGAACCACCTCGGAGGCCGTCACCCAGCAGCCACAACCTGTCCGGCCGTGACCTGGGGAGGTTCAGGCAGCAACGACGCGAGGTTGTCCCGTACGAAGTCAGCGGCCCTCCTGACCGACTCTTCGGCCCCGGCTCGGTCTTCAAAGACGCTGGTGGAAAGCATCACTCCACCCCCCGCATTCACCCAGTAGTAGGCCACGAATCCAGGCACTTGGCGAAGGAGAGGCACAAACCCCTCATCCACTCGGCGTCCCGCCTCGGCAGGATCAGTCACCCCTTCATACCGTCGAACCACTGCGTACATGGCTGATCTCCTCACGGATCCCAAGTCGCCTCGTGCGAAACGACCTACCCCCACCGCGCGTCGCTGGCTCGCGGGAGATCCGGAAGGCACTCGGATAGGCGCACCGATGAGCCAACGGCATCCACGGGAGACAAGGCCGGGCGGGCGAACCGGCTTCATGACGCTGCAGCCAGAGCCTTGTAGATCCACCCCGAAGGGCAGGACCGGCCTGCCGCAGCGGGGATTCCCGGCCCGACCGGTGCACCCGCGCTCCTTTGGCGGACCCCGCGCTGTGGCGGGCCGAGCGGGGTCGTACCCTGCGGCCATGAGCGACGCACCCACCCTGACTCCGTCCGAAGCCTTCGAGCTGCTGCTGGCCGGCAACCAGCGGTTCACCGCAGGCACGCCGGAGCACCCGAACCAGGACGCAGCGCGGCGCGCCGAGACCGCGCCCGCTCAGCGCCCGTTCGCCGTCTTGTTCGGCTGCTCCGACTCCCGGCTTGCCGCCGAGATCATCTTCGACCGCGGCCTGGGCGATCTGTTCGTGGTCCGCACCGCAGGCCACGTGGCCGGGCCGGAGGTGCTGGGCAGCATCGAGTACGCAGTCAGCGTGCTGGACTGCCCTCTGGTCGTGGTGCTGGGCCACGACACGTGCGGCGCGGTCGCGGCCACCCGCACCGCCCTGACCGACGGTGTCATGGCCACCGGGTACGTACGCGATGTCATCGAACGCGTCACGCCCAGCGTCCTGGCCGCCCGTGCCGCCGGACTCACCGAGGACGACGACATCATCGCCGAGCACATACGCCACACGGTCGACCTCCTCCTGGACCGCTCCCGCGTGCTCGCAGACCAGGTCACCGCCGGCCAGGTAGCCGTGGTCGGTCTGTCCTACCGGCTGGCCGACGGCAGCGCCCGCGTTGTCACGACCCGCGGCCTGCCATAGGGAGCGGCCATCTGAACAGGGCGGTCACCGTCACTGGGATCGGTGGCGCGCTCCTCCTCCCGCAGTCCCTCGAAGCGATGCCCGCGGTCAGGAGAAGGCCGTGCTACACAGAGGGCCAGCCAGGCGGGCCAAGAAGGAGGCTGTCCGGAAGGCCAAGTGGCCGCGTCGGGAACAGCCGGTCCGGTGCGCGCGGTTGCACCGACCGAGGGACCGGGATCACGGGCGGGAACACGGAGACCGCATGGACGTCCGCCCCACCAGGCTCCGGACCTCAGGACCGCGGTACGCCCGTCCCGCAATGGGACCAATAAGCATTTCTGCAGGAGGACTGTTTCATGACTGACCGGCCCTTGACGCTCATGGCTGTGCACGCCCACCCCGACGACGAGGCCACCGGAACCGGAGGGGTCCTCGCACGGTATGCGGCGGAAGGAATCCGCACGGTTCTCGTCACGTGTACCGACGGCCGTTGCGGTGACGGACCGGGCGGCGCCAAGCCAGGGGAGCCCGAGCACGATCCGGCGACCGTCGCCTTGATACGCCGTCAAGAACTCGAGGCAAGCTGTGACGTCCTGCAGGTCAGCAATCTAGAGATGCTGAGCTACGCCGACTCCGGGATGATGGGCTGGCCGAGCAACGACGCTCCCGGATCATTTTGGCAGGCCCCCGTGGAGGAAGGCGCCGCCCGGCTTGCGGAACTGATGCTGCGTTACCGACCCGATGTGGTGGTCACCTACGACGAGAACGGCTTCTACGGCCACCCCGACCACATCCAGGCCCACCGTATTACGACGGCGGCGCTGGAGATGACTGCGCTGACACCGAAGGTGTACTGGACGACGATGCCCCGCTCGGGGATGCGACGGCTCGGGGAGATCATGCGCGAGTTTCACGAGGACATGCCGGAGCCGGACCCTGCCGAGGCTGCCGCGATGGCCGAGATCGGGCTCCCCGACGATGAGATCACCACGTGGGTGGACACCACCGCGTTCAGCGGGCAGAAGTTCGACGCGTTGGCCGCGCACGCCAGCCAGGGCGAGAACATCTTCTTCCTCAAGATGGGCAAGGAGAGGTTCGGAGAGTTGATGGGCATGGAGACCTTCGTCCGTGTCCAAGACGCCACCGGCGCGGCCGTACCCGAGAACGATCTCTTCGCCGGACTGCGCTGATCCGTCCGTCCGACCGACCGGTGGACCGGTGCGGAGGCGGTGGAGCGGCAGACCCGGAGATGCGGGAGCTCAACCGGCGCGCGTTCCCCTGCGAGGACGTTGCCCCCCGGGAGGCGCCGCCGCCGATCGAGGATGCCCGCGTGCAGCGGCGCCTCCAGGCGGCGGTCTTTTTCGAGGACGCCGCCTCCGCCGGGTCCGCGCCGAGCATGCCCAGGGAGTCGTCGGGCGTCGTGTCCTGGCTTGCCGTTCCAGGGACGGGCCGGGCCGCCACGGTCCACGGAGACCCGGCAGCCCCGCCCTCCGGGTGTGGGCGGCGGCCGCCGGTCGCCCGACACCGGGGAGTGCCGTCAAGATAATGGCCGCATTCCGCCCTGACCCGGGCCCTCTTCAGTCAGTTCCCGGTCTGGCGCAGTGCGGCGCATCGACCCATCCTTAGACTTATTATTCATCTCTGGATAGGACGTCTAACATGGGATCGCAGGGTGCCTGCCGGGCCGGGAGGCCCAGCAGGCACGACAGCAGGTCGAGCGAGTGGAAGCCGGAACCGCCCATGAACGCCGAACAGCACTCAGCCGTCGCCACCCCGGACCTGTACGACCGGTCCGGAAAGCGCTACTCCCTGGACGACCCGCGCTGGCGGGGCGAGGACGGCAGCCCCCTCGCGGTCAGTGCACTGCCGGGCCTGCGCCCCGAGCAGATCGACACCGCCGAACGGTCCCTGTGGCGCTACCACGCGGCCCTGCCCGTGCCGGCCGCCCGCCGGGTGAGCCTGGGCGAAGGGTGTACGCCGATGGTCGCGGTCGACTGGGCCGGCCGACGCGTCCACTTCAAGCTGGAGTGGTTCAACCCGACCTCCAGCTTCAAGGACCGGGGCGTATCGGTCATGATGGCCCACCTCGCGGCGCACGGCGCCGACCGCGTGCTCGAAGACAGTTCAGGCAACGGCGGTTCCGCGGTGGCCGCCTACGCCGCCGCCGCCGGTATCCGCGCCAAGATCATCGTTCCCGCCGCCACCTCGGCGGCCAAGATCCTCCAGGCCCGCGCCTACGGAGCCGAGATCGAGCTCGTGGACGGCACCCGCGAAGAGGTCTCGGACGAGGCGATCCGGCAGTCGGAGAAGATCCCCTACGCCAGCCACAACTGGCACCCCATGTTCATCCAGGGCACCAAGACCATCGCCTACGAAATGTGGGAGACCCTCGGCTTCACCGCGCCCGACAACGTAGTCCTCGTGGCCGGGGCCGGCAGCAACATCATCGGGTGCGACCTCGCGTTCGGCGAACTGCTCGACGCAGGCCAGATCGACAGGAGGCCGCGCCTCTTCGTCGGACAGCCCGAGCACTGGGCGACCATTGCCGACACGTTCAACGGCATCGACCCTGCCGGCCGCGGCGAGCGGCTGCCGACGATCGCCGAGGGCGCGTCCATCGCCCACCCGGTCCGGCTGCCCGAGGCGGTGGAGGCCATCCGCCGCTCCGAAGGCGCCGCCTACGCCGTCCCCGAGGCGGAGATCCGCGCCGCGGTCCGCGCACTGAGCGCGCGGGGCTTGTACGCCGAGCCGACCAGCAGCGTCGCCGCGGCAACCCTCGACCACTTCATCGCGACCGGAGAGATCGCTCCCGGCGAGACGACCGTGGTCGTGCTCACCGGTGCGGGGCTGAAGTCCGCCGAGAAGATGGCCGCGGTGTTCGCCGGGCCCTGTGACGGCGCTCAGGAATCGAGCTGCGCTCGATGACCCGTCCCACCGGCCGACCGGACGACAAACGCGCCGACCAGCCCGCCGTACCGCAAGACGAGCGCTGCGTACCGCAAGACGAGCGCTACGCACGGGAAGACGAGCACCTGGTGCGGGAAGCCGAGCGCATCGCTGTCGCCGTCGGGCGCATGTTTCCCGGTCTGTGCGAGGTCGTCCTGCACGATCTGCGCCGCCCCGACAGTGCCATCCGCACCATCGAGAACAACCTGTCCGGACGGCAGGTCGGCGACTCCGCCACCGAACTGGGCCTGCGCCGCATCGCCGATCCCGACTACCCCAGCGTCATCCAGAACTACAGCAACCAGTTTCCCGACGGCCGCCCGGCCAAGAGCACCTCGATCGGCATCAGGAACGCCGAGGGACGTTACGTGGCGGCCCTGTGCTTGAACCTGGACGTCAGCGCGCTGTCCCCGCTGGCCCTGACCCTGGCCAACCTCGTCGCCACGGATGTCGGCCACCACGGCGAGTCCCTGGAGACGCTGCGTGACCGCAGCGGACGTGAACTCCGGTCGGCCATCGACTCCTTCGCGGCACAGCGCTCCAACACCCCGCGTGGCCTCAACCGTGACCAGAAGCGCGAGCTGGTCCAGCGGCTGCATCGCGAGGGCTTCTTCGAGACCCGCAGTTCCGCACAACTCATCGCCGACCAGCTCGGCGTCTCCCGGGCGACCGTCTACAACTACACGAAGTAGCCATACCGATGAACGCCCTCCGAACCGGCCGCGATGTGCCCTGTGGCTCGCCGCAGAGGGGCGCTGGGCGCCTGCTGGATGACGACCGGTTCGCCGGACACGCGGCGCTGGAAGTCGGCGGCAACCATCGACATGTACCGGTCCCGTACGTGACCAGTGTCGCCTCCCATGCGCCGTGGAACGGCCCTCCGGCCAGGCGGGCCGAGAATCCCCTGTCGAGGAGTCCGGAAGCGACGGCGGGGCTATTGCAGCCAACACCTCCGCGTGGGCCCTCTCCCTGGACGAGGGCCGACCGGCGCGGATCACCCCCCGGTCGTCAGGCCGGCCGGCTGCCTCGTCCTCGTCCTCGCCTTCGCCCTGCCTGCCGGCCGGCCTCTTCGGTGATCTCGGGCGCCACCGTGCCGGCCGCCGGAGCCGCTGCCTACGCGGTACGTCGCGCGGTGAGCGCCCGCAGGGCGTGAGCGCGGCACAACACGGGTCCCCTGTGGTCAACGGGTGGGGCGGGAGCGGATCAGAGCCCGCCGGCCCAGTGCAGTGCCGGTCAGCCCGAGGAGCAGGGCCACGTAGGCTCCGCCCAGCCCGTTGCCGGTGCCGAGTCCGCCGTCGGCGGTGGCCGCGACCAGCCCGCCGAGAGCCATGGCGATCAGCCCCGCCACTACGGCCGCCGTGGCTCCGAGCGATCCGTTGGAGGTGCCGAAACGACCGGCGGGCCGGGTCACCGCCAGCACGGCAATGACCACGGCGACCAGCCCCAGCAGCCCGCCGGCGGTGGCCCCGAGCCGCCCGAGGCTGAAGTCGGTGACGCCGGCGGCAACGGGTTGGACCGAGGTATGCGCTGCCGCCGGTGCGGCAAGACCGAGCCCGGCGAGCAGGGCGGCCGCGGAGGCGGCGAACAGGCGACGAGGGGACATCAGGGTGCTCCTTCACTTCTCACGTCTGGATGTGGTTCGAGCATGTCGGCCGGGCCCCGGCAGGTCGTCCGGCAGGCGCAGACACTTCGCGCTACCACGGACGCGGCAGGTGCCGCCGGGCTACTGCGTGCGTGGTAGACGATCCCTCGTCCGCGAGCGGGATTCGCCCGCGGCAGCCTCGGGTTACGGTGCGCGCATGAACAAAGGACGGTTCCGCGTTCGCGCCGGTGTCAGAGACTGGCTGATCGCCGTGGGCGTGGCGGCGGCGCTGCTGGTCACCGGTCTGTCCGGGCAGCACTCCGCCACGGGCCGCGGCCTGCTCGGCTACGTGCTGTTGGCCGTCGGCGGCTTGGCACTGGCCGCGGGCCGCCGGGCTCCGGTCGCCGTCCTCGCCGTCACCGGACTGTGCGCGGCGGGCTACCAGGCGGCAGGGTTCGACGTGGCCGCCGTCGCGTTCCTCTTCGCGGTGTACGCGGCCATGCGTGAGGGACACCGCACCATCACGGTGGCAACGAGCGTGGCCGTGCTGGCCGCTCTCCCCCTCGCAGCCCTCGCCTCGGGCCTGCACGACACGGGCGAGGCGTTCGCGCAGGCCCGGGGCGCCCTCCAGATCGCCTGGCTCATCGCCGCCGGCGCCGCCGGTGAAGCCCTCCGGCAAGCCGAGCAGCGGGCAGACGAAGCCGAACGCACCCGGGAGGAGACCGCGAGGCGCCGCGCCGACGAGGAGCGACTGCATATCGCGCGGGAGCTCCACGATTCGCTCACCCACCAGATCTCGGTCATCAAGGTGCAGTCCGAAGCCGCCGTCCATGTGGCCCGGAAGCGTGGCGAACCGGTCCCGGATGCCCTGCTGGCCATTCGGGAGGCCGGCCGGGAGGCGTCCCGGGAGCTCCGCGCCACCCTGGAGGCCCTGCGCGACGACGACACCACCCCGCCGCACGGGCTCGATCACGTCACCGAACTCGTCGAGCGGGCCGGCAGGAGCGGCCTGGAGGCGACGCTGACGATCGAGGGCCGGAGACACGGCGTGCCGACCGCAGTGGGCAGGACCGTCTACCGGGTCGTTCAGGAATCGCTGACCAACATCGCCCGTCACGCGGACGCCAGCACGGCATCGGTCCACATCGACTACCGGCCGCACACCCTCGCGATCCGCATCGACGACGACGGCAAAGCCACGCCGGACAGTGCGCCAGAACCAGGCATCGGGCTCCTGGGGATGCACGAACGCGTCACCGCCCTGGGCGGCCGGCTCCGCGCCGAACCCAGAAGCGAAGGCGGCTTCACCGTCCAGGCAGAACTTCCCGTGGAACGAGCATCATGATCCGTGTCCTGCTGGTCGACGACCAGCCGCTCATCCGCAGCGGATTCCGCGCGTTCCTCGACCTCGAAGACGACATCGAGGTCGTGGCCGAAGCCGCCAACGGGCAGGAGGCTTTGGAACTCGCCGGAGAGCACTTCCCCGACATCGCACTCATCGACATCCAGATGCCGGTCATGGACGGCATCGAGACGACCCGGCGCATCGCAGACGACCCGGCGTTGACCGGCATCCACGTCGTCATCCTCACCAACTACGGCCTGGACGAATACGTCTTCAACGCCCTGTCCGCAGGGGCCGCCGGATTCCTCGTCAAGGACATCGAGCCGGAGGACTTCCTGCACGCCGTCCGCGTCGCCGCGCGCGGCGACGCCCTCCTCGCACCCTCGATCACCCGCAAGCTCATCAACCGGTACGTCAGCCAGCCGCTCCCCATCGACGCCGGCACGGTGCTGGAGGATCTGACCGGCCGCGAACGTGAAGCCGTCGTGCTGGTCGCGCAGGGCATGTCCAACGACGAGATCGCGGACCGCATGGTGATCAGCCCGCTGACCGCGAAAACTCACGTCAACCGGGCCATGACCAAGCTCCACGCCCGCGACCGAGCCCAGCTCGTGATCCTCGCCTACGAATCCGGCCTGGTGACCCCACGCAACTCCTGACGTTCATCCCAGACGTCACTGCGATACGCAAGATCACGATCCTCAGCTGGAGTATCAGCAGGGGCCGGCCTTCCAGTAGTACTCCACGATGTCCTCCCGGTACTCCCGGTCGCCACGGTGCTGGTCGGGCAGGAATTGAGGAGCGTCCTCCACCTGCCCCCTGCTCAGGCTCAGATGGAGCGTGCGCCCGGCTCGGTCGATCCGCGTCACCGCGCCCGCTGGGATCAGCAGCTTCCCGAAGATCCATCCGCCCGCGTCCACCACGAGGAATGCGTTGCCTGTTTCGTCGGAGTGCTCGTCCACTTCGCCGATGTGGCCGTCAGCAGCCTCCACCCGCCATCCAGTCAGGTCGATGCCGGCCAGCTGACCGCACGACGGGCCAAAGCTCCACGGGTCCTCCGCCATCACCGATACTCCTCTGATTCTCGAAACCACCGCAGGCGTCCTGCGACAGCACCCGATGCGTGGACGCTCAGCGGGCCAGGAACTCCTCGAGGAGTTTGTCGAGATCGAGAAACTCCTCTCCTTCACCGACAACGGCGTAAGTCCGGTTCAGGAACGCTTTCAGCGCGCCGGCATGCGCACGGAGCACAGCATGTCCTTCTCGGCCATCTTCGTGATTTCGCAAGCCGATACGGACTTCGGCGCCGCCCGCCCCCCTCTGGGGGCAGAAGGTGACGTCTCCTTCGCCCACCGGCCGGCGCACCCCCTCGGCCAGCATCTGCCGCTCGAACTGCCAGGAAGCCAGGACGGACAGACCGTCGAAGAAGTCCGCCTGGACCGCGTACGGACTGCGGGCGGAATACGAGAACCTGGCGAAGAGCGGCACAGCACCCTCACTCGTCTCGAGACGGACAGCGATCAGACTGGACACGCGAGACATGAGGAGGCCTCCGAAATGGGCGGTACGGCGCGCCCCGCGTGTGCCCTCTCCCGCCGCTCTCACTCCGGAACGACGGCCCCGGATCACCGAACCGACGCGCCCGCCCGGGGGACGGCACCGAGGGCGGCGTGTAGCCCAGCGCCCGGGATCCGCCCCGTCCGGCCGGGGCGGATCCCGGCCCACGGCCGGGTGCGGGGCCGCGGCGCGAAGAATCGAGTACGCGGCGTGCCGCAGGAAGCCCTGGAAGTGGAGGGGGGGCCGATCTGATCCTGGGGCCCACGAATCCGTCGTCAGGGCGATGGCCGAACATTTTTTCGTTCCGGCCGTCTGTCGGTCATTCGCCCGGTGCCTTGACAGCCGGCGTCGCCCGGCGCGGGTCACCCCGACGGCGGTGGGGACCCGTCGATCCCCTCTGGCGAACGGAGCCGGGCCTGGAGTTCAACGGTCAGAACACGGCGACCGTAAAGGCGTTGTCCACGTAGTTGCCGTTGAGGTCGTACGTGTAAACCGTGACGGAGTCCGGGCCGCAGACGGCGTTGGGGGCGGTGCTGAAGCTGCGGCGGTTGGAATTCGGCAGCTCGACGTGGACCACGCTGAACGCCAGGTTGACCTCTTCGCTCACGTTCACGCAGTAGCGGCCCGTGTTGACGTGGCGTACCCAGTCGATGTTCTTCGCCCGTCTCAGCGTGCCGGAGGCGGAGACATCCGCCGCCGCCTGGACGTAGGGCGAGGTGATCGGCCTCGGATCGGCCGCGGCGGCGGCCGCGGGGACGGCCAGCGTCCCGATCAGAGCGGCTGCGGCTGGCAGGACGGGCATGAAACGGTGCATGACTCACTCCCGGGCGAAGGCACACTTCAGCGAGTTGCGGACGATCCATCCACACTCGACCAGTGCACACCACCGTGCAGCCGCCACGCCGATACGGCATCGGCCAACCGGGGCCGAACGTCACCCGCGTGGCCCGGACCCGCAGCCGGCCCACAAGCCGCTGCTCCACCTCCCGACCGTGTAGCCGTCGGCCCCGGCAGCCTCAGCCGCCGAGCCCTTGGTACCGGACTGGTGACTGCCATCTGGTGACTCCCGGTCCGGTCAGCGGTGAGTCACCAGGCGCCCGAGCGGATCCATGTGCTGCACGAGCGGGGCACCGTAGTCCGGACCTGACCACGAGAAGGGCGAGGCCGCCGCGACGAGCTCCCCCGCAGCGTCCGACGTGGGCCCGGGCGGCGAGGCCTGGCTCGGGCGCGCCCTCGCCGCGCACCCGGGACGCTGCCCGCCCACCTGGCTGCTCGCGGCCCTCGCCGAGCTCATCTCCGCGGTTGCGAAGGCTGGTGCGTAGGGCGACCACCGAGGGGTAGGCGAGCGGCACTGCCGGCGAGTGGAGGAGGACCCATGCCGGCCCGGTCCGTCCCAATGCACGTAGCAATGCCTGCACGCGACGAAGGTGACGTCCTCGTGGGCGGGCGCTACCGGCTCCAGGGTCCCATAGGGTCCGGCGGTACGGCGGACGTCTTCTGCGGCGTCGATCAGGTGCTGGGCCGTCAAGTGGCCGTCAAGGTGTTCCGCGCCGGCACGGATACAGTCACTGCCGACCGATTCTGCGACGAAGCCCGCACGCTGGCCCGCCTGTCCCATCCCGCCCTCGTCACCGTCTATGACGCCGGCCGGCACGGCCATGGCGCCTTCATGGTGACGGAGTTGATCCGAGGCGTCACGTTGCGCACCCGCATGGACGCGGGCCCCCTGGGCCCCGTCCAGGTCACGCGGATCGGCGCCGCCATCTCCTCAGCCCTCGATCATGTGCACGCCCACAGCATCATTCACCATGACGTGAAACCTTCCAACATCCTTCTGGGCGAGGAGGGCTCGCCGCACCTGGCCGATTTCGGGCTGGCAAGGACTGCGCACGATCAATCCCACTGCGCCCCCGACACCCTTGTCGGCACGCTCGCCTACATGGCCCCGGAACAGTTCCTGGGCCAGGGCGCGAGTACGGCCAGCGACATCTACGCCTTGGGGGTGACCCTTCTCGAAGCGCTCACAGGGCACCGCGAATACCAGGGAACCCCCGTGGAGATCGGCACCGCCCACCTCCTTCGTCGACCCCGAATACCCGAAGGACTGCCGAAGGACCTCGCCCGCCTGTTGACGGCGATGACCGATCAGGCCCCTCAGGCACGTCCCGACGCCGCCGCCGTTCACCACCGCCTGCAGGACCTCGCACGAGCACCGCGACCCCGCACCACAGCGAGCGCGGCGCCTGCTGGCACTGCCACACACCGCTCCATTCCCCGGCCGTTTGCGGTCCATGCCGAACGAACGCCGGAAACGACACAGACCGGGGCTGCCCGGAGGGGCCGTCCCGTCTGGTGGGGCCTTGCGGGCGCGAGCGTCGCGGGCATCTGCGCGCTGCTGATCGGCACCATCGCCGCAGACAAGAACCCACCCGCCACCGCTCCCTCTCACCAGCAGCCGTCGGCCTCGGCGAACAGCGAGGAGGCAGCCCCGGGTGAGTCACGGTCCGCGGGGCCCGCCCCGTCGCTTCCCGCCGACGCGGCGGCACCCCCGCAGCCGTCGGCCGCTGCACCCTCCGGCCCAGGAGAACTCCAGGCGCCCATCGGTTCAACCGGCTCTTCTCCCGCGCGCCCGGGCACAGAACGCCCGGTGAAGGGGCCGAGGACAGAGAACGCGAAGGAGATCCCTGGGCAGGCCAAGGCAAAGAAGGAAAAGGGACGGTGACCGAACCACCGCTCCAAGAGAGCACCAGAAGTGCGGGGTCGCAGGGCCGGGGCGCCCGGATCCCGGGACGCTCACGGTCTCGGGGTGTGCTTCCATCGCGGAGGTGATGGCGTCGCGCAGGGTCACGGAGTCGTGGCCGCCGGGCAGTGGGATCAGTCGGAGCAGGCGGGTGCGGCGGTCGACGAGAGTGGCCACTGCGGACCGGTTGCCGCGTCCGAGGACGAGGTCGCCTGCCCAGTCCCCGACACGTCGGCGTAGCTCCAGCGGCGCCGGGCGGTCGTGCATGAGAACAGCCGACGTGTGGGGCCGCGGGAGCCGCGCGCTGCCGCCGGGGCGGCGCCTGCGCAGGGCCCGTCCGGTACGGAGCTTCTTGGCGAGTGCCCTGCTCAGAGCGCCTTTGGCCCCCTGGTGGGGGCGCGGTAGATCGTCTCGTGACACAGGCGCCGCTCAGGCTCGACGGGCACCGGGCGCTGCTGTTCACCCCGGCTGCCGCGGGCCGGCCGGTGTTGTTGCGGACCGCCGCGGGTCTCTGGTCCAGGACCGGTTCCCGGACCCGGTGCCTGACCCTTGGGACTGCACATCGAGCGGAAACACGCCGAACACACCCGAGAGAACAACAGGTTCTCAGCGAACGGCGGTGACCAGCGTCGATGTGATGGGCACCGTCACCGCACCGTCCGCCTCCATCACATCCCCTCCTGAGGCAGTCGACCAGTCGGTCAGGGTCCGGAACCGGGATCGGGGTGTACCGCTGTCGGGATGCCCGCCCGGGCGGCCTCCAGTTGGGCCGCGAAGGCCACGCCCAAGAAGAGTGCTACGCCGGCCAGGTTGGCCCAGAGGAAGAGGGCCATCAGGGCTGTCAGAGGCCCGTACAGCGAACCGAAGGACCCGCTGTGCCCCACGTAGAGGGCTAGCAGCCAGGTAGCGGTGATCCACAGCACGAGCTGTACGACGGACCCGAACGCCAGCCAGGTGTAACCCGGTTGCTCGCGCCGGGGCGCCCAGCGCAGAACGACCGCCGATGCCACGCAGGCGAGTGCCACGCCCACCGGGACCTTCCCCCAATCCCACCAGCTCAGCCAGGGCCCGGGTCGGCCGAACACCTCCGTCACCGCCCTGCTCACCGCCCCGCCGGCCACCGTCATGAGGAAGCCGAGCACCAGCGGCCCGCCCGCACCGACCGTCAGCAGCAGGCTGCGGCCGTACTTCGCCAGGAATGGCCGGTCGCGTTCGATCCCGTAGATGCGGTTGCACCCCCGCTCGACCTGGCCCATGGCCGATGCGAGGTTCAGCACGGCGAAACCGAGGCCCAGCCACATGGCGACTGTGCCCGCCGTGTCTGCGCCGGCATGGGTGCGGGTGGCCAGCAAGCCCTCGCGCACGAGCTCGGCGCTGGCCGCCGGAACGATCTCTGCCAAGGTCAGTTCGATCAGCCGTCCGACGCTTTCGGTGTGGACGGACGCAGAGACCCCGACCAGGGCGATGGCGAGCGGCACCATCCCGATGACCAACTGAAAGGCGAGGGCGCGCGCGAAGCTGAACCCGTCTGCGTACCGGAAGCGCCGGAACGCGTCGGACGCCAGTCGGCGCCCCCCGTAGCGGCGCAGCGCGGCCCACGCCTCGTCACCGGACAACTCGTCACCGATCATGTCCCTCGTCTGCGGTACGTGCACCACGGTTCCCATGTCAAAGATGTGCTCCGCCGGCCCGCTTCCATGCGGCCGCGGGCGCCATCGTGTGCAGACTCTCCAGCTGACGGTCGCGCTGGAGGCGCACGCGGAGGCACCCGGTGTCAGGCGAGCGGCTCCTCCGGGTGCAGGCGGGCCGCCCGCATCGCCCCGCGCCGATCGCCGCCGCCTGCGCAGCGGCCGTGCGCAACGGTGACGATCTTCGTATCGCTCTCCTGCCCGACAGGTTCAGGCATGTGGCGGATCTTCCCGACCTGATACGGCTGCGGCACCAGCTCATCAGTGCCCGGCACGGTGCATGAGCCCCCTCGGAGAGTCCTCCCACGTGCTGAGCCGACCCTCCACCGGCGACGGCACCGCCACCTTCGGCAGTCCGGGTGAGGGCGGTCCCCCGACAGCGTGGCGTGCACGCGCGTTCCGTGAAGGGGGGACGATGAGATGACGGGAAGCACAGACGCAGGGCACGTGATCACTGCCCGGCATGGACCGCAGCCTTCGGCGGCCGGAAGGAGAGCCCGGAGATGGGTGTCATCGAGCCCTCGCAGGGCGGTACCGACGGGGCAGGCGCGTCGTCCGGGCCGGGTGGACTGCTCGATCTGCTGGGCGTGGCCGCCATTCTCCTCGACGCGGAGGGCAGGATCGACCTGTGGAGCCCGCAGGCCGAGGAGCTGTTCGGCTACACCGCCGAGGAGGCACTCGGAGAGTTCGCGGGCCGCCTGCTGGTCCGTGAAGAGGACCTCCCCTCCGTGCTGGACATGTTCGCGCAGGTCATGGAGGGAGGGGACAGCTGGGTGGGTGTCTTCCCCGTTCGGCACAAGGACGGCAGTACGCGCAGAGTGGAGTTCCGCAACATGCGGCTGCTGGACTCCCAGCAGGACTACTACGCCCTGGGCCTGGCCGCGGACCAGGAGACGGTACGGCAGGTCGAACGGGACCTGGCACTGTCCGAACGGCTGGTCGCACAGTCGCCGGTCGGGCTGGGCGTGCTGGACACCGACCTCCGCTACGTGTCGGTCAACCCGGCGGAGGAGAGACTCAACGGGGTGTCGGCCGCCGAGCACATCGGCCGGCACGTGCACGAGGTGCTGCCGGCCGTGGGCGCGTCCTTCGAAGCGGCGATGCGCGAGGTGCTGGCCACGGGCATCCCCATCGTGGACCAGTACACCGTCGGCCGTACTCCGGCCGACCCAGATCACGATCATGCCTGGTCGATCTCGTTCTACCGGCTCGAAGCCCCCAATGGAACCGTGCTCGGAGTGGCCACCTCCAGTGTGGACGTGACCGAACGGCACCGGGCCGTCGAGGAGCAGCGCCACACCGCCCTCACCCTCCAGCGCAGCCTGCTGCCCCCGACGCCACCCCGGCGACCGGGCCTGCAGGTCGCCACCCGCTACCGCCCCGCCCAGGCCACCATGGAGATCGGAGGCGACTGGTTCGACGTGATCCCCCTGAGCGGTGACAAGACCGCTCTCGTCGTCGGAGACGTCATGGGCAGCGGGGTCGCGGCCGCAGCCACCATGGGCCAGCTGCGCACCGCCACCCGGACGCTGGCCGATCTCGATCTCGACCCCGCCCAGGTACTCCACCACCTCGACCACGTCACCGACGGTCTCGACACGATCGCGACCTGTGTCTACGCGGTCTACGACCCGCACACCGCCCAGTGCCACCTCTCCCTGGCCGGGCACCTGCCTCCCGTCGTCCTCCATCCGGACGGCACGCGCGAGCTCCTCGACCTGCCCACGGGCGCGCCGCTGGGCGGCTGTGGGGTTGCCTTCCACACCACCAGCCTCGCCGTGGAGGCAGGGGACCAGCTCGTTCTCTACACCGACGGCTTGGTCGAGACCCGCGACGAGCCGATCGACGCCCGCCTCGACGTTCTCCTCGAGGTCCTCGACGACCCCGGCCGCTCGCTGGACGAGACCTGTGACCTGCTCCTGCACAGGCTGCGGCACCCAGGCGATCACGACGACGTCGCCCTGCTCATCGCCCGGGTTACGCCCGGTACCGGGCAGGCCGAGTAGGCGTGCTTCGGCAGGCTTGCCTGCTCGGTGCCTACGAACGGGTGATATCGACGGTTTCGGGCCCGGGCCGTGGCATCTGCGCTCGACACTTGGTGCATCAGCTGGGGCCGCCGCATGTGGGGAGTGTCATGTCGAACGGTAGTGTCCTTTTGGCCTTGCGCGAGGATCCCCTGGGCGGGGGCGTCGGCGGTGACCAGTTGCGCCGGATCGGCAAAGAGCTGGAGAACCGCGGGCTGCAGGTGCGGTGGGCGCGGACGGTCGAGGGCGCCCGTGCCGCGTTGCGTACGGAGGCCGGCCTGACCGCTGCCGTCGTCGCCTGGGACCTGCCGTCCGAGAAGGGGGAGGACACAGGCGGCGGGGGAGGGGCAGTCCTGCGGCAGATCACCAGCCGCTTCACCGGCCTCCCCGTCTTCGTCGTGATGAGTGAGGAGTCCGACCACGGCCTGGAAAGGCTGCCCCTGTGGGTGGCCGAGACCGCCGTCGGCTACATCTGGCCCCTGGAAGACACGCCGTCCTTCATCGCCGGCCGTGTCTTCAACGCCGCCCGCGCCTACGGCGACTCCGTCCTGCCGCCGTTCTTCAAAGCGCTGCGCCGGTTCGACGACGCCCACGAGTACTCCTGGCACACCCCCGCCCACTCCGGAGGGGTGGCGTTCCTGAAATCGCCCGTCGGCCGGGCGTTCTTCGACTACTACGGTGAGCGGCTCTTCCGCACCGACCTGTCGATCTCGGTGGAGGAGCTGGGTTCCCTCTTCGAGCACAGCGGCCCCATCGGCGACGCCGAGCGCAACGCCGCCCGCGTCTTCGGCGCCGACCGGACGTACTTCGTACTGCACGGCGACTCCACGGCCGACCGCATGGTCGGCCACTACTGCGTCACGGCCGACGAGATCGCGCTGGTGGACCGCAACTGCCACAAGTCGGTGCTGCACGGGCTGGTGATCTCCGGTGCGCGACCGGTCTACCTCGTACCGACCCGCAACGGATACGGTCTCGCCGGCCCTCTGCCCGCCCGTGAGACCCTGCCCGCCGCAGTGGCCGCCAGGATCGCCTCCCATCCGCTGACACCGGGCGCCGTATCCCCCCACGCCCAGTACGCGGTGATCACCAACTCGACTTACGACGGCTTGTGTTACGACACCGTCCAGACCGCACGGGCCCTGGCCCCCAGCACGCCCCGTCTGCACTTCGACGAGGCCTGGTTCGCCTACGCCCGCTTCCACCCCCTCTACGCGGGCCGCTACGGCATGGCCGTGGGCCCGGACACGTTCGCGAGCGAGGAACGCCCCACCGTCTTCGCCACCCAGTCCACGCACAAGCTGCTGGCCGCCCTCTCGCAGAGCGCCATGGTCCACGTGAAGTCCTCACCCAGGGCGCCGGTCGAGCACCACCGGTTCAACGAGGCGTTCATGATGCACGGCACCACCTCGGCCCTGTACCCGGTGATCGCCTCGCTGGATGTGGCTGCGGCGATGATGGACGGCCCCCAGGGGGAGTGGCTGGTCAACGAGGCGGTCACCGAGGCGATCCGGTTCCGGCAGGCCGTCGTCCGAACCGGGCGCCGCATCGCGGACGCGGGCGACCGGCTGCCGTGGTTCTTCGGGGTGTGGCAGCCCGACACCGTCACCGACCCCGCCGACGGGACCCGCATTCCCTTCGCGGACGCCTCCCCCGCACTGCTGGCCGCTGATCCCCGCTGCTGGGAGCTCGAACCCGACGCGGACTGGCACGGCTTCCCCGGCCTGGCCGAGGGGCAGTGCCTGCTGGATCCCATCAAGGTGACGCTGACCTGCCCGGGCGTCAACGCGCGCGGAGAGTCGGACGCGTGGGGGATTCCGGCCCGCATCCTCACCGCCTACCTGGCCCGGCGCGGAATCGTGGTGGAGAAGACCGATACCTACACCACGCTCGTCCTGTTCTCGATGGGCATCACCAAGGGGAAATGGGGCACGCTGATGGACGCCCTCATGGACTTCAAGGCCCTCCACGACGCCGATGCCCCCTTGCGGCAGGTACTGCCCCACCTGGTCGAACGCCACCCCCAGCGCTACGGCGGCACGACCTTGCGCGGACTGTGCCAGGAGATGCACGAACACCTCACCAGGGCCGAGCTGATCGACGCGCTGGACACCGCCTTCCAGGACCTGCCTGAACCGGTCGTACCACCGCAGAGCTGCTACCAGCAGCTCATCCGGGGCGGTACCGAACGCCTTCCGCTCGCCCGAGCCGCCGGAAGGGTGGCCGCCGCCATGGTCACCGTGACCCCGCCCGGGATCCCCGTCCTGATGCCCGGAGAAGCACTCGGCGCCCCCAGTGGCCCGGTCCTGCGCTACCTCGGAGCACTGGAGGCCTTCGACCGCGCCTTCCCCGGGTTCCACAGCGAAGCGCACGGCGTCACCATCGATCCCCACACCGGCGACTACCTCATCGAATGCGTACGCCAGGACCACCTCCCCGGCGCAGCCGGGTGAGGCCCAGGCCGTAGCCGTCCGGGCCGGGACCTGTTCGTCGTTCTCGATCTTCGACTCATGGCGCATGGCGCATGGCGCGAGACTGCCGGGCTCGGCCACGTGCGGTCTCGTACGTTCCTTGAGTGCAGCTCCAGCAGAAGGTCTCAGCCCGGCGCCCGCGGGTCGCGGGCGCCGGCGAGGTCTTCCGTGCCCGCTTCGCCGCGCACGCGTCGTCCACCTCGACTCGACGGTGCTGGACGAGCGTTCTGCCCGGGGCGGGCGCTCAGCGGCGCCCCTGCACGTCGCCCAACGTGGAGGCGGCCACCGGGTCACCGTGGATGAAGTCGCCCGGCGGGATGCCTGGATGGTGGCCGTTCGACGGTGCGACGGGTGTGGTGTCGGCACGGAGCGTCAGGCGGGACACGATGCGGTAGCGGTCGCCGCGGTAGAGCGAGTGGACGTACTCCACCGGCCGCCCTGCCGTGTCGGTGGTCAGCCGTTCGAAGAGGAGGGCGGGCGAGAGCTCCGGTACCTCCAGGAGTTCGGCTTCCGAGCGGGTCGCCACCGTGGGTTCGATGGTCTGCGTCGCTTCGTTCACGTGCACGTCGTGGTGCGTGCGCAAATGCTCGTAGAGATCGCCGTGCTCCAGCTCGCGCGAGGTGAGCCCGGGGACCAGGGCAGCCGGGATGTGCAGGTGCTCGATGGCCATCGGGTGCCCGTCGACCAGCCGCAGCCGGGCCACGTAGACGATCTGCGCGGCAGGGGAGAGGCTCAGCCTACGGCCCACCCGGGCGCCGGCCGGTACGGTCGTGAACTCCAGCAGTCGACTGGCCCAGGCCCCCGAAGCGCGAGGCACGCTGAGCGAGTGGCGCCCGGGAACCAGTTCCTGGGTGATCTTCTCCGGAGCGACGAACACGCCCCGGCCGTGTTCGCGGATGAGAACGCCGGCGGCGACCAACTCGTCGACGGCCGCCCGCAGCGTCGGGCGGGACACCCCGAGTTGCACGCACAGGATCCGCTCGGAGGGAATCGCGTCCCCCGCCCGGCGCTCCTCGACCATCCCCAGCACCGCGTCTCGGACCCGCTCGCGCTTGAGCACGCCGCCGGGGCGGATCCCGCCGGATCCGTCGACCTCGGACCGGGGTACGAGGGCAGCCTCTGCCGGCAGTACCGGGACGGCCCCGGTCAACCGGGTCGTGCCCGGGTTCCTCTCGCGCATCCGCGTCGTCCTCTCTCCAGCGCCGCTCACGCGTGCCGCGTCCCATCAGCCTTGGCCACTCCGACCACCATCCCGAACTGGTCAAGTCCAGCTTACGAGCTGAGCGCGATGCTCTGCGCCGGAAATTCGGTAAAGAGCTTTGGATCCTGGGGGGTTGACGGTCGTATTGGTCTATGCCAGCTTCTTTCCTCACCGACAGGTCAGTTGTCCAGTGGGTGAGTGGTCAGCTCCCCGGTCCGTCCCGTTCCTTCGTGTACCGCCCTCTGTTCGGGAACCGCCCGTCATCACCGCACCGCCTCTGCGAGGCCCTCCCCGGAAGGCTGGACCGTGCCCTCACACCGTCCCGAACAGGCCCTCTTACCCCGGCCCACCCGGTACACCCCCCGGCCCGGCCGCTTCGCCCTGGACCCGGCCACCACCGTCCGCACCGCCCCCGGAGCCGAGGCCGCTGCGGACCTGCTGCGCACCCTCCTCACCCCCGTGACCGGGCTGCCCCTGAACTCCTCGCCCACCGGCGCCGTCATCCTGGCCGTCGACCCAGGGCTGTACGGTCTGGGCGAAGAGGGGTACGGACTCACCGTCAGCGCGCACTCCGTCCTGCTGCGCGCCGCCGACCCCACGGGACTGCTGCGCGGAGTCCAGACGCTCCGGCAACTCCTGCCGCCCGAGGCGCTGGGGCCGGCCGGCGCAGCCGTCCGACGGGAGCGCTGGGACCTTCCCTGCGCCGAGATCACCGACATCCCGCGGCACCGCTGGCGCGGACTGATGATCGACGTCGCCCGCCACTTCCACGACACGGCAACCCTGCGCCGACACGTCGACCTCATGGCCCTGCACAAACTCAACGTCCTCCACTTGCACCTCACCGACGACCAGGGCTGGCGGATGCCCATCACCGCTTACCCCCGCCTGACCACCGTCGGGGCCCACCGCTCCCAGTCCATGACCGGTCCCGACGGCGCCACCGGCTCCGACGGCAGGCCGCACGGGGGCGCGTACACCCGTACCGAACTCGCCGACCTCGTCGCCTACGCCGCGCAGCGCGGCGTACGCGTGGTGCCGGAGGTCGGGATGCCCGGACACGTCCGCGCCGCCCTCGCCGCCTACCCGCACCTCGGCAACCACCCCGAGCGCACGCTCGACGTGTGGACCCGCTGGGGCGTGTGCGAGACCGTCCTCGGCGTCCACGACGAGGTGCTGGACTTCCTCCGGGCGGTCCTGCACGAGGTGATGGACGTCTTCCCCTCGCCCTACGTCCACCTCGGCGGTGACGAATGCCCCACCACCGAGTGGGAGCAGAGCCCCCGCGCGCGGGCGCGTGCGACCGCCGAGGGACTCCCCGCCCCAGCAGCCCTGCACGGCTGGCTCCTGGGCCAGGCCGGCGCCCACCTGCTGGAACACGGTCGCCGCCCCGTCGGCTGGGCCGAGACCCGGGTCCTGCTCCCGCCCGGCTTCACGGTGATGAGCTGGCGCGACCCCGCGCACGCCGCCGAAGCGCTCCGCCACGGTCACGACGTCGTCCTCACCCACCACCGGACCACCTACCTCGACTACGCACAGGACGACTTCCCCGACGGGCCGACCGCCCAGCCCGGACCCGTCGTCGACCTGCGCACCGTGCACGGCGGAGACCCCGAACCACAGGCTCCGGCCGACGGCCGCGGACGGATCCTCGGTACCCAGGCGCAGATCTGGACCGAGTTCGCCCCCCATGCCGCCGACCTCGACCGCCTGGCCTACCCCCGCCTGTGCGCCCTGGCCGACCGGGCCTGGACCGGCGCCACCACCTGGGCCGACTTCGAGTCCCGGCTCCACGCGCACGTCCCCCGACTGGACGCCCTGGGCGTCCGTCACCACCCGCCGACCGCGCCGCGCACGACCACCGCTCCGCCTGCCCGTACAGCGCCCGTTGCATGACATTGCTCCCCCGCGCACCCCGGAGAGGACCCCACCGTGACCACCTCGAACAGCTCGCCCGACCTGAACTGGGCCACCGGCAACGACTGCTCGACCGGCAACGAGAACCGGACTGCCGGAGTACGCCACAGCCGCCTGCGGGCCGTCGCCGCGGCGGCCGTCGCCACGGCCCTGGGCGCCGCCGCCCTCGCCGCTCTGCCGGGCACCGCCAGCGCGGCGAGCAGCCTGTCCGTGCAGTACCGCACCAGCGCTACCGGCCCCACCGCCGACCAGAGCGAGCCCTGGTTCAAGGTGAAGAACACCGGCACCACCGCACTGCCGTTGAGTGACGTCAAACTCCGCTACTACTTCAAGTCGGATGCACCCGGCGCCACTTACCGCTTCGCCTGCTCCTGGGCGGTCAAGGGCTGTGCCCACATCACCGGCACCTTCGGCAACCTCGCCAACCCCACCGACACCGCCGACCGGTACCTGGAGATCGGCTTCACCGCCGGCGCCGGCTCCCTCGCCCCGGGCCTCGACACGGGCGACATGCAGCTGCGTTTCCACCAGTCCAACTGGCAGCCACTGCGGCAGAGCGACGACTACTCCTTCATCGCCGCCCAGACCGGCTACGGCGACTCCACCAAGGTCACCGCCACCCGCGCCGGCACCCTGGTCTGGGGCACCGCCCCCGCGGGCAACACCCCCACCGACCCGCCGACCACCCCGCCGCCGACCACGCCCCCGCCCGGCGGATCCGGCTCACTGTGGGACGACTTCACCTACACCTCCCACACCGATCCGAAGATTTCCGCCAACGGCTGGTCGGTACGCTCCAACTCCGGCGGCCCCGGTGTTCCCGGAGCCACTTGGGACCCCTCCAACGTCACCTTCTCCACGAGCGCCGGCAACACCGTCATGACCCTGGAGACCTCCACCAACGGCACGGCCTCGGGCACCGAACACACCGAGGTGCTCACGAAGTCGACCAAGTTCAAGAACGGCACGTACGCGGCCCGCGTCAAGTTCAGCGACGCCCCCAGGTCGGGACCCGACGGGGACCGCGTCGTCCAGACCTTCTTCACGATCAACGACCTCAAGGCCCCCATGGCCGACGACTACGCCGAGTACGACTTCGAGTACCTCCCCAACGGCGGTTGGGGCGAGCCGTCGAACATCCTCTACACGACCTCATGGGAGACCTACAACCCGGAGCCGTGGCAGGCGGTCAACGCCCACACCGAGAGCCGGCAGAGCCATGCCGGCTGGCACGACCTCGTCGTCACCATCGACAACAACGCCATCACCTACTACGTGGACGGGCAGGCCTTCGGCACCCACGACGCCTCCTACCTCCCCGAACGCCCCATGTCGATCAACTTCAACCAATGGCTGATCGACCTGGCGGGCCAGACGTCCACGACCCCCCGCGCGTACGAGCAGCAGGTCGACTACGTCCTCCACGTCAAGGACCAGGTGCTCACGCCCGCCCAGGTCAACGCCAAGATCGCGGCGTACCGGGCGGCCGGCACCGCCTTCGAGGACACCGTGCCCGCGAGCTGACCGCGCTTACGAGCGCGCGGACGGCGTCCCGAGGGAGGGGATGCCGTCCGCGGCTCCGTGTCCACCGGCTCGCAGAGCGGAGACGAGCCTGGTCCGCAGGAGCTGTACGGCTGGGGAGTGCAGGCCCCGGCGGGTGATGAGCCCGAGCCGGGCGTGCGTGGCGGCGTCGGTGAGCGGGACGGTCTGCAGGCCGTCGCCCTGTGTGGAGGACGAGCTGAGGACGGCGACGCCCGCACCGCGCTCGGTGAGACGGAGCAGGGTGAGCGGGGAACTGGCGTCGATGTCCACGCGCGGGTCGAGGCCGATCCGGTGGCAGGAGTCCTCGTAGGCGGAACGGATGCCGGTGCCCGGGGAGAGACAGAGGATCTTCTCGTCCCTGAGGTCGGCGAGGAGCAGTTCCGTCCGGTCGAGGGGGTGGCCGGCCGGGACGACGGCGACGATCGGCTCATCGAGGACCGTGCTCACCTCGAGGCCCGGGGCGACGTCGCCCGCATATCCGATCATGGCCAGGTCGAGAAAGCTGGAGAGGACCTGGGTCTGGAGGTCGTCGGAGTGGCCCTCGTGCAAGCTGAGCTCGATGCCGGGGTGGGTGCGGCCGAGGTCGGCGACGGTGTCGAGGAAGGCCGGGATCGAGCAGCCCGTGATCATGCCGAGGCGGACCCGGCCGCGGACGCCGTCGGCGAACTCGGCGGCGGTGTGCTGGATGGCTTCGAGGGTGGCGAGGGCGTTCTTTGCAAGGGGGAGAACGGCCTCGCCCAGCGCGGTGAGGCGGATCTGACGGCCGGAGCGGTCGAGCAGTTGCCGGCCCAGTTCAGACTCCAGCTTGGCTACTTGGGTGCTGATGCCGGACTGGCTGACGTGCAGGCGCCGGGCGGCGGCGGTGAAAGTGCCCTCGTCCATGACGGCGGCGAAGTAGCGCAGCTGGTGCATCTCCATATCCAGAAAAGATAGCTGCCATCGGATCCATCTGTTGGACGGATGGGTGGGGTGGCCGGAGGATGGAGGCATGACGACGAGGACTGCGCGAGAGCTTGCCGAGACCTACTTCGCCGCCTGGGAGGGGGGTGACTTCGAGACCCTGCGGGGGGTGCTGGCCAAGGACGTCGACTTCGTCGGAGCGCTGGGAACGGCGTCGGGGGTCGAGGAGGCGCTCGCCGGGCTGAAGGGGCTCGGCCAGGTGCTGGAGAAGATCGACGTGAAGGTGCGGGTGGCGGAAGGAGATGAGGCGATCACCTGGTTTGACCTGCACACAAGTGTTGCGCCGCCTGCGCCGACGGCGAACTGGATGCACGCAGAGGACGGGAAGATCACTCGGATCCGGGTGACCTTCGACCCCCGCGACCTGCTGGCGGGATTCGAGAGGCAGCAGTGAACGGGAGGATCCGGGCGCCACGTTGACGCGCGACACCGCGGTCACCCACTACCGTGCGGTGCTGCCCGTGCGGATGGCGCTGACCGTGACGCTGATGATCCTGGCGGCGGTCAGCACGGCCCCGTCGTCCGGGCCGCTTCGGCGTACCCGCCGTGCACCACCGGGTCGGCCGGTGCAGTGTGGGAGCCGGTGAAGTAGTCCGCGTCCTTGGGGCGGTCGGCGGGATTGCTGGAGCGGGGGGCCGGCACCAGGTGCGGTATGTACTTGGAGCAGTGGATGTAGGCCTCTTCGACGGTGAGGTGGACCCACATCTCAGGGTCGCGCCCTGGGCCGACCTGGTGGGGCAGGCCGGGCTGCGCGGTGCGGATGTCGGCGTCGAGGTAGAGCCGGGCAACGCCGTTGACGTGCAGGCCGACGTGATGGTGCGTGAAGTCGACGAAGAGCATGCCGAGGTGCGGGTTCTCGCTCATGTTTCCGGCACTGGCGAGCACGCCGTTCCCACGGAACTCCGGGTAGACGAGGGTGTGTTGGTCCAGTACACGCACAAAGCCGGGCGGGCCTGCCCGGAAACTGGCGTCGCATGCCCCGCGGGAGTCGGCGGTGGCCAGGAAGACCATGCTCTGGCGGTCGATGAACTCCTGCATCTCGGCCGTGAGGCAGGGGCGCACCTGTTGGTCGTAGAACCGGGCGGCGCGGTCGGCGCTGCCCATGCTCTGCTGCAGCTGGTGTTCGCCTTCTGATCCGAAGGGCGGCGGGGGGAAGGTCACGGGCGTTCTCCTGGCAGAATCGGCAAGCGTGTGGCTCAAGGAGCGGACAGGACGGGGGTCTCGAACGGGTCGTGGTGGATGCGCTCGGGCTGGGTGCCGTGCCGCGTGAGTGTCTCGCTGGCGGAGACCACCATCGGAGCTGGTCCGCTGAGAAAGACGTCGTGCTGGTACCACGGGCCGTACTCGGCCAGCACCTGCGGCAGGGATCCCCGGATACCGGGGATGTACTCGTGGGAGACGGCGCCCCTGATGGACAACCAGTGGTACTGCTGCGCCATTCGGAGCATGTCGTCGACCCCGTACAGCTCGGCACCGGTACGGGCCCCGAGGAAGAGGTCGACCTTGTGCCGTCCGCCACGCCGGGCGACTTCCTCGACGATCGCGCGGATCGGCGCGAGACCCGTGCCGCCCGCGACACAGAGCAGGTCCCTGTGGACGGCGGCATCGAGGACCATGTCACCCATCGGCGCACCGAGCTGGACCACGTCTCCCACAGCGGAACGGTGCACGAGCGCGTCGCTGACAGAGCCGCCGGCCACCGCGCGCACGTGGAAGGTGAGGGTGCCGTCGGGACGGGGCGCGTTGGCGGGGGAGTAGTAGCGCCACGATTTGGGCCACCACGGCGTTTCGAGGCTGACGTACTGCCCGGCGACGTACGGGTACGGCACGTGGGGGCGCACCGTGACCTCGGCGATGCCGTGTCCACGCTGGACCTTGTGCACCACCTTGGCGGGCCAGACGGCGGGCCGCTGGGCCTCGTCCTGCTCGGCAGCGCTGATCATGACGTCGGCGACCACTCCGTACGCCTTGGTCCAGGCCGCGGCGGTGTCCGCGGTCCAGGCGGGACCGGCATAACGGGCCAGAGATGCGAGGAGGCACTCGCCCACGGCAGGGAAGTGTGCGCTGAGGGTGCCGAACTTGCGGTGATCGCGACCGAGGTGACCGCAGAAGCGGACCAGGCTCTCCGGGTCGTCGACCAGGTCCACGATGCGCAACAGCGCACGCAGCAGACGGCCGCGCTGGGCGTCCATCCCCGGGGGAAACATCGGACGGACCTCGGGGTAGCGGGTGAAGAGGATCGCGTAGAAATAGACCGTCATGTCCGCGGCGAAAGGTTCGACGACGGAGACGGAAGCCCGTATGAGCGCTGTCTCGTGCGCGGAAAGCGGCGGCTCGGCGGTGGCTGGCTCGCCGCCGGCGGCGGCTTGGGAGGGAGCCGCGCGGGGGGCGGTGCCTTCCGTATGTGCGGGTGGGTTGGTGGGGCGTCCGATCCGGAACCTCAAGAGACCAGTGCTCCTCCTGCCGGTATGTGATCTGGCCCCCATCGTCCGAGGGCGGTGTCGTACATGAGGTCGCCGTCTCGCAACAAGCCGAGGGCGTGACCCTCACCCGATCTGTCTTCCGGGGGAGTGGCCGGCGTGGCGGCGACGGGGGCTGGCATGAGTACTCCTGGTGAGGTGCGGGACGTTGAAGCGCAGCAAGGGGTCCCGGAAGTTACGTGATCACGGGTGCGACTCAGAAGCATCGACGGGCCGCGACGACGGGCCCGGCCGGTTCCACGCTCGTCAATAGCAGCGTTTGGGGGCCAATTCATCATGGATCCAAGGGGGATTGCATTTGGGGACAAGACTGACCCCCGACCTGGGGAGCAGGTCGAGGGCCCCAAGAGGGGTGCGACGGCGCTGGCCGCGAGCCAGGCCTACTGCCGGAAGGCGCCGTTGACGTCTTCCTGTGCAAGACGTGCCTTGCCCATGGCCTGCTCTGCGTGCGCCTTGCTTTTCCCGGTGCCCTGCATCGGGACCTCCTCGTGATGTACCGGATTCTGGTCGTGACGACCCTCCTGCTCGCGATCGGTACCGACAAACCCCGTACCGGGTGCCGACTTCGCTGCTCAGGTCGGTGCCGTGGACGCGGTCGCGGAGTATCGCGGCGGGCTGCGGGCCTTTGGCCCCGGTCTGGAAGGGGACGTCGATGAGCGTGATGCTGGCAGCGGAGCAGGAATCGCTGGCCAAGGCCATCGGTTCCTCCTTTCCTCCAGAAACTCCTCATGTTGTGGCCGCGGCCATCCTGTGCGACCAGGCCGCAGCAACACTCCTCCTCGCGGGCCGACGCTCCCACAGCGATGCCCAGTACGCGTACCTGGAACGGTTCTGCGCCGAGGTCGGCATGGATGTGCCCCACCGATCAGCACCGACGGGAGGCTGTACTTCCGCGGGGGAGGGAACAGGTCCGCTCGGGTCCACACCGTTCTTCGGATCGTGCGGCCGGGCGAAGACGACTTCGCGAGCTGGGAACTCAAGGCCCGGGAGGAGGTAGCCCGTGCCAACCCGTTCCCGGAGCGGATCACCCATGCGCAGCGGGCTGTCCTGGAGCCCTTCAAGGTCAAGCGCCGCCCCTCGCGAGTCGACCGGGAAGCGCTTGAGGACGCTCTCGACACAGCCGCGTCAGCGAGCGACATGCAGGTGCTGCTGGAGCGGCACCCGTCCCTCCTCGCGGCAACGGTCAAGGGGAACCACGGGACGTGGGTCCTCCGCCAGGTCCGCCTGGGCAGCGAGTACGTGCCGGACTTCCTCATGGCGAGCGAGACCTCGGCCGGCGTCGGCCGGCACCTGGTGGAGCTGAAGAGTCCGAAGGCGCGCCTGACGAACCCAGGTAACCAGCGAGAGTCACCGACGCTACGTGCGGCTCTCCACCAGATCCACGATTGGCGGGAGTGGCTCTCCGAGAACCTTCCGGCAGCACAGAAGAAATGGCCTGGCATCACGCCCCAGTCTCCCGGGGCCTGATCATCATGGGCAGGGAAGACCCCACGGGCCGGGCCGAAGGGATCCGTGATCGGATCTCCCGCGAATCCCGCATCGAGATCCGAACCTATGACCGGCTCATCCGCGCCGCCGAAGGGCTCGCACACCTGGGCCTTCTTGATCTTGAGACGGAAGACCCGGACCTGAGCGCCTGGTTCGACTGGTAGCGCTCTCCGGACGCACGGCGAGGCGGCGGCTCGCGTAGTTCCGCGATGGCGCGGGCGCTCCGTCGGCGAGAGGGGGTCCCGACCGATCGCCCGGAGCGTGCCCGATCGCCGAGTGAAGAGTGAAGAGTGAAGAGTGAAGAGTACGGCCCCGCTCGCGCCGACCTGCCGCCGCCCCGGACCGGTACGGGACGACCCTCAGGCTTCCAGATACCGCAGCACCGCGAGGATCCGGGGGCTGTGGCCCTCGGTCCCGCGCAGCTCCAGTTTGTCGAAGACCGAGTTGAGGTGCTTCTCCACCGCGCTCAGCGAAAGGTGCAGCCGCCGCGCGATGGCCGTGTTCGTGCACCCCTCCGCGAGCACCTGGAGCACCTCCCGCTCGCGCGGCGTCAGCCGGGCCAGTGGATCGGCATGCGCGCTGCGCACCACCAGCTGCCGTACGACCTCCGGGTCGATCGCCGCGCCGCCCGCGTGGATCCGCTCCAGCGCGTCGAGGAACTCCTCGACCTGCGCCACCCGGTCCTTCAGCAGATAGCCGACCCGCTCCGCGCCGGCCGCGAGCAGCCGGGCCGCGTAGCTCCGCTCGACGTGCTGGGAGAGGACCAGGACGCCGGTCCCGGGCAGCCGTTCGCGGATCTCGACGGCTGCCCGTAGCCCCTCGTCGGTGTGGGTCGGCGGCATCCGGATGTCCACTACGGCCACGTCGGGGCGGAGTGTCTCCGTCTCGGCGACCAGCGTCACCGCGTCGCCGAAAGCCCCGACGACCTTGTGCCCCTCTTCCACGAGAAGTCGGGCCAGACCCTCCCGCAGCAGGGTCGAGTCCTCGGCCAGGATCACACGCACGGCAGCTCCGCGATGATGGTGGTGGGTCCCCCGAGGGGGCTGTCGATCCGCAGGACGCCGTCGAGCGCGGAGACCCGTCCGCGCAGCCCGGTCAGGCCGCTGCCCGCCGGATCCGCGCCGCCCCGGCCGTCGTCCTCGATCCGCACGGTGAGCGGGCCGCCGGGCGGTCCCGCGACCCGCACCGAGACGGCTGAGGCGGCGGAGTGCTTGGCCGCGTTGGTGACGGCCTCGGAGACGACGAAGTACGCGGCTGTCATCACCGGGCGGGCGAGCGGCCCCGCCACCTCGTACGCGATCTGCAGCGGCAGCCCGCACCGCTGCGCCACCCCGCCGAGCGCCTCCTCCAGGCCGAGGCTGTCCAGCGCCGACGGGTACACCCGCCAGGCCACCTCGCGCAGTTCGGCCAGCACCTCCTGGGCCTCAAGGTGCGCCTGGCCCAGCAGTTCCGCTGCCCGCTCCGGATCCCGCTCGCCGCCCCGGCGCGCCCGCCCGATGAGCATCGCGAGCGCCACGAGCCGCTGCTGCACCCCGTCGTGGAGGTCCCGTTCGATCCGCCGCCGCTCCACATCCACCGCCTGCACAACGGCGGCCCGGCTGAGCGAGAGCTCGTCGATCCGGCGCCGCAGCAGCTCCCGCTCCGACGGCCCGAAGCACTCCCGGGCCAGCCGGGCGTCGTGCGCGGTCAGCGCAAACAGCCCCTGGAGACCGAGGAAGAGCAGGACGCCCCCGAGAACCAGCTGCGTCAGCAGCTCCGCGGTCCCGATGGACCCGCGCACCATCCCGCCGGCCAGCAGCCCCGCAAGCACCAGGCCAAAGCCGAGCAGCGCCAGGACGACCCCGCACATGAGCCCCGACCAGGACCGGACCGCCAAGTACCGGACCACGCCCTCGCCCCCGTACGTCTCAGGGAACCGGTCGCCGAAGAAGCAGGTCCGCCGCCTGCGCTCCACCTCCACGAGCCGCCGGGCGCCGGAGGCGAAGACACCGAGGGCGTACGGCCGCGTTCGCGGCCACAGCAGGAAGGCGCCGAGTGGCACCCCGGCGAGCAGCAGGTACAGCAGGCCGGCCGGCGCCGTCAGGCATCCGGCGAGCACCCCCACCGTCCGCCGGACCGCCGATCCCGTTCTCGCGCCGCCCCGTTCGCCCCCGCTCACGCCCCCGCTCACGCCTCCACCCTATGCGCGCCGGTGGCGGGCGGCCGCCCCGCGGGCCCGGAGCCGTACCGTCAGCCAGGTCGCGCCGGCCGCGAGGACCAGGACGACGACGGCCTTGGACGCCACGCCTACGTACGACTCGACCAGTTCCCAACGGTCTCCGAGGGCGTAGCCGGCGAGGACCAGGACGCTGTTCCAGGCCAGGCTGCCCACGGTGGTGAGCACGAGGAAGAGAGGGACCGGCATCCGCTCCACCCCGGCCGGCACCGAGATCAGGCTGCGGAAGATCGGCACCATCCGGCCCAGGAGCACCGCCTTCGCGCCGTGCCGCCGGAACCACGCCTCGGTCCGCTCAAGGTCCGAGACCTTCACCAGCGGCAGCCGCGCCCACAGCGCGTGCATCCGCTCCCGGCCGAAGAGCGCCCCGATCCCGTACAGGGCCAGCGCGCCTACGACCGAACCCAGCGTCGTCCAGAACAGGGCGGAGGCGAGGCTCAGCACACCCTGCCCGGCGGCGAAGCCGGTCAGCGGCAGGATCACCTCGCTCGGCAGCGGCGGGAACAGATTCTCCAGGGCGATGGCGAGGCCCGCGCCCGGCCCGCCGAACGTGTCGACGAGGCCGGCCGCCCAGCCGGCGATGCCGCCGGCGGGCTCCTGGGCGAGAGTGGTCGAGAACGGCGTCATGAGCCCTCCAGGTCTCAGGGGAAGGTCCGCCCGGCGGACCGCCGGACGACCCTCCCCAACCTAGGAACCGCAGCTCGCGGCCGGTATGCGCGTTCCCTCCCGGCGCCCCTGCGGAAAACCGCAGGGGCGCGACGAGGCGCCAAGCGAGACTTCTGCGCCTGCAAGCCGAGTGATGGCGGCAGGGGAGCGGAACGAACATGCTGGTGCTGTTCGCTCTCTTCGCGGCAGGCGTCAGCATCTCCGGTCCCGCCCTGGCACAGGTGTCCACCCGCCTGGAACCGGTCCTTCCCGGCAGGCGGTCGACGGGCACGTCAAGGCAGCCGTTCTGATCGCCTCCGTCACCGCCGCGGTCCTGGCAGCCGCGCTGCGGCGCCGCAACGCCCCTACGAGCGCCTCGACGAGGAAGAGACCGTCGACGCGGACGCCGACGGCATCCCCGACATCCACCAGCGCGAGGTAGAACAGACCATCACCCGGCACATCTGACCGCACCGGAGGCACCATGGCGATCACCCTGCTCCTCATCGCCATGGTGGTGGCTGCCCTCGTCATCAGAACGGCAGTCGCCGAGATCCGCCGACCCGGCAGCGGACGCAGCCGGTGGAAGTTCCTCACCAACCCCCGGGCCCTCGCCACCGGAGCCCTCACCGCCCTGCTTCTCGGGCTCCTCGGCTGGGCAACCGCCGGACCCGTCGCCGCCGCCTGGGCCGTGCTCGCCGGCGCGCTCGTCGCCTACGTGGCCGGTAGTGGCGAGCGGGACGACTGACGGAAACGGCCACACCTGGCCGCCCTGGGGAGGCCAGTTCGGGTAGGTCGGTCTGCCCGGTCGCGGGGGTGCCCATACCGATTCCGGATCGGACCATGCCAGTGGCTGGCGACAGGATCCAAGAGCGCTGATCGAGTCACTGCTGGCCCGCCCGTGCTTCCGGTGAGCCTGACGGCTTCGTCACCGCGCACTACTCATGGGGGTGGGGTCCGCGGCCGACAGGGCGGGTGTACCGGCGTACGGGATCGCCGTTAGGCCAGGTCAGCTCGCCCTTCCGGTGATCACCGCCCCGCCGTCGGTCAGCCGGCAGTAGTGGACCTGTCGCAGGTGGGTGCGGGCCGCGCCGCGCTCGGAGCCTCCGAGCAGCAGCAGGCGGTCGTCCCGGACGGCGAGGCCCGAGCATCGGCGACGGGCAGCCTCCGGAACCGGACCGGCGGCTCCCCGGACCGGGGAACTACGCAGGTACCCCTTCTCACCGCCAAGGGAGCACCGTGCCACCGTCCGTTGTCCACCGATCACCAAGTACGCCCCTGCCGACCGCGACGAGCGTGGGCTCTGCACCGGTGTCGAGGACACGGTCAGCGACCACGGGCCGGTGGAAGCGGCGTACCCAGGGCGATCGCGGCCTTCGCGGAGGCCTCGGGCAGCGACCGGCGCTGCACGGAAGCCTTGGCCCGTACATGGGAGCTCGGCCTCTTCCCAGAACCGCTGACGGCTTCGCCCTACGCGGCGGAACGTGAGGAACAGGAAGTGACGGAGGCCGCCGATGAGGGGTTCTGGGCGGGCGTGCACGCCGACGCGCGGGCGGCCTGCGCCCTGACCCTGAATCTCGACGAACGCCACCCCCCCCCGCTCTGCGCCGCCCTGCCCGACAGCGACGGCGTGTTGAGAGCCCGGTGGTGACTCGGCCTGACGCCGCGTGGGCAGCTGCTGCTGTGCATCCAAGTTGCCCTTTCGGGCCAGGTGTCGTGCTCAGTGGCAGGTCTTGTGACTGAGCGGCGTAGTCGGTTCTGACCGCGCTTCCGTGATGCCTACGGTCGAAGGAGGACGCGGATCTTCAACAGAGCGCATGAGCCTCGCCCGTGCACTTGCCACTTGATCGTTTTGACGGGTGAGGGCAGTGGGGACGGCTCGGCGGCCCCCCTTCAACTTGCCGACTGCGGAGTGCGGGACGACCGGATGGGGTGACCGTCGGGGCCGTCGGTGAGCCAGGAGCCATCGCCCAGCGGCTCCAGTTCGTACGGGTTGGTCGACCCGACGAGAATTTCGCCGACGACCGTGCCCGTGCTCACCTCGACCAGGTGGTGGCGGAACCACTCCTCCTCGTCATCGCTCTCCCCGCCCAGGGTGACGACAGCCGTGTCCGGGCTCAGGTAGCCGCCGCACCATTCCACGAACGTCTCCTCCGGGTCGTACCCGAAGGCCTCGACGGAGAGTTTGAAGATCACCTCGCCGCTGGGGTGGTGGTGGAAGCTGACGTCTGCCTGGCCGTGATCGACGGTCATGAACTGCTGCCCGCCCGGCGCCAGGTCGATCAGGCAGCGGTCCCACCACGGGTACGTCACGAACTCCACCTCGCCGTGTGCCCCGGCTTTACCCCGAAGAATGACGGCACCGTCCTGGCCCTCACCGATGTCGAGGTAGATGCTGCCGTCCACGGGGTGCACGTGGTGGCCGGCGCCGTGCCCGACCGTCTCCAGCTCCCGGCGCGCGAGGACCGCCCCGCTGTCGGCGTCGTACACGACCCACTGGTCCCCGGCCCCACGTCCCGCCATCGCGTCCGGTCGGTAGACCCATACAGTCCGGCCGTCCAGAGACAGCACGCAGCCAGGCCGGTGGCCGTGGAGCACGTCGGAGTATGGCTCGAAGTCCGAAGCCCACGCCACGTCGCCGGTGCGCGTGAGGCAGACGACCCCGTTCAGCGTCGTGTACACGACTCGCTTCAGATCGGGCTGGACCGCCGACTCCACGATCTCGTCGCCGGCCCGCGGCTGGAACACCGCGGCGGGTTCCAGCGTCCCGAATGCGCCGGGGGCTGTCAGGTAGGCACGGATCTGCCCGTCACGGTGGCGCGTGATGACCTTCGGAGTGCGCGGAGAAATCATTCGCTGAGACTAACGCCCAGTTCAGGCCGACGGAGAGCCAGAGTGGAGTGCGCGCCGAGCGAGACATGCACAGGCCAACTACGTCTGGAGAAGAGGGCAGTCTGAGGCTGGATGACCAGATGGAACGTAGCGAGGCTGGGCCTGATCCACGGGGATGCCGCCGGCGGGCTTGACGCCGACCGCTTGACGCAGTGCCATGAATGCGGATGGAGGGGGTGCGCTATGAGCAACGAGGACAGCGACACCGGGAGCCCGGACGGCGATCGCCCACGGGACCCGTTTCGTCCGGGATTCGAAGACCGTTTCTGGCTGGTGCTGCTCGCGCTGATCGTGGCGGTGCTCTTCGTGGTCGGTCTCATGGGCGGGGATTCCGGAGGAGGGCACCCGGACGGGTATACCGGCTGGCGCTGAACGGTCGCGGTCGCGGTCGCGGTCGTGGTCGCGGTCGTCGGGGACTCGAGGAACTCAGAATGCCCTTCGCTCCGTCGGGCATCCGTACGACATGGCCTCGGTGGGCTGAAGGTTCAGCTGGTGAGGCTGAGGTGGTTGACGAGGTCCTGCTCGGAGAGGACGCCGATTTACGAGTTGTCGAGGTTGTTCTGCTGGTCGTTGTTGTTGATCCCGAGTCGGCGTCACGCCAACGGCACTGCCCGGCTCTCAGGGCGCCACGTTGCAGCGTCGGGCAATTTCCCTGAGGCGTTCGAGCTCCCGTCGCGCTGCCGTCGGGTGGGCGAGATCAAGGGCCATCCCGGCGCGGGCCGAGACATAGAGGACGTCCCGGCGCGTGGCGGCGTCGAGGCCGGGGGCGTTCTTGAGGCGGCGGCCCGTGACCCGCAGGAAGAGCGCGATGCTGTCGAGATCCTCGCGCAGCCGCACGGGAAGCACCGTACGCAGTTCGTCCTTGGAGTAGTCGCGCGCCTGCAGGTCCGCCGTGCAGGGTCCGGGCTGCACGGGAGCCCAGGGAAGGTCTGTCTCCCGGGCGTCGTCGTACATCTCCGTCACCAAGGCGCGTCCAGTGTCGAGTTCACCCCCGGCGGCTGCATTGCGGGCCGACTGCAACGTGGAGCGCAGTCGCGCACGGACCTGGGGATCCTCGCCAGTCCGGGCGTTCAGATAGCCGGACCACACCTCGAACGCCTTGCGTCGATCCCGTCCGGGCAGGGACGGCAGCGGACAGGATAGGACGAACGTCGTACGGGATGCCTGGGAATGACCCGGTGCAGCGTGAAGGAGCCCCCGTAGCAACTGGGACGTGTGGAACTGGGGGCTCGGAACCCCACCATCCGCGCCAGGTGTGGTCCTTCCAGGATCTGCGCTGACTTCGGCCAAGGTGGCGACCTCGCGCGTACCCGCCGAACCGGCCGGGCCCGCGGCGCCGGTAGCGCTCATGGCTCTACTGGCTGAGCAGTGCGACAGCCAGGAAGGCCGGATCCCGATAGCGATCGAGGCAACGCGCGGACGGCTCGGCACGTGCCCGCGGAGCGATAGGCCCCGCCCCCTCCTGGCCGCTGCCTGCGGATTCCGAACCGGCCTGCTCCCGAGGTACGCCCGTCCGACGTCGACGCCCGCCGAGACGCACGTCAGGGCGCTGCTCGGCGCAGGGACAGGGCGAAGGCGCAGCTGGTGACGGAGAGGACGATGATCGGTGGCGGGGGCAGCAGGAGGGCGGAAATTGCCAGGCCGACGAGTGAGGCGGCGAGGAGTGTCCATCCGAAGGCGGTGCGTCGTTCGATCAAGTCTGGGGAGTGGTGAGCGGCGAACAGAGCGAGGAGTGCGCAGGTGATGGCGAACAGGGCCATGGCGGAACTCATGCCGTGGACGACGTCGAGGGTGGTGCGTTCCAGGCCGAGCAGCGTCATGCTCGTTGCCCGCATGGCTGCTGATGAGGCTTCTTGCTGTGGGGTCGGATTGCCCCAGGCTGTTGCGGCGGCAAGTGCGAGGTGCCCCGTGCCCAGGATCAAGAAGCCGCCGACTCCTACCTTGAAGGGCCGTAGCGGTTCGGGCCTTTGCATGACGGCGGAGGTGGTGACCGCGCTCATTGTGGCTCCTTGAGGTTGGATCAGATATTCCTCTACGGATGTAGAGGGCGTGTCCGTACTCTACATCCGTAGAGGCCGCCGTGGGGAAGACAGGCATCGGCTACGCCGCGGCACCAAGTTCCCGCGACGCGATGCTCTGTGAAACCGTCCGCCCCTCCTCACGCTGAGCCGCCGACGGGCGGCCCGGCTCCGGCGTTCCCTGCCCATACGGGGTGGCCCGACGGCGGCGACCGCGAGCGGATCGGACCCGGCAGCGCGGTCAGCCGGAACCCCCTGAGAGTCGTCGGCGGCGAGCAGCCGGCGTGTTCCCACGCCGGTCCACCGCCCGCTGAACTCCGGGTCAAGGCCGGTTGGAGCAGTACAGCCTGCCGGGCGACGCCGCCTGTGGTGGCATCACGCCATGAAAGACCCTTTCTCCTCCGCGGAGGCATCGACCCTGCAGCCACCGGTGGGGTCCGTGGACCGGGACGCCGCGCGCCGGGCGGTCGCCGACCGTGCCATCGACCGCGCCGACCTCACGCGCCTGCTCGACCTGCTCGGCCTGTGGCCGGGCGATGATCCGCCCGCCCGCGGCATGGCCAGTGCTTCGGCGGATCCAGGTGAGGGCCCATCCGGGACCTTGGAAGAGGAATGCCGTCGCTGTCCGCCATGAGTGACCGCTTGCGGCCGTACGGGGTCCGGGCATCTGCTCCGCGAGCTGAGATTCCGTTGCCAGGGCTCCTCCTCCCGGGGCCCGGGTGCGACGTTCAAGGCGGCGGCGTTGCCCGGATCGGCGGAGGGTGCCTGCCACGCTCCGCGATGACCCACCGTGCGCAGCGATACGGGCCCGGGGGTGGCCCATCCGCCCCCGGCGCTGCCAGGGCTGCGGGGCGCACCGGCCTGAGCCTGGTGAAGCCGAGCCCGGGGAAGCCCGGAAGGCCTAGGACGGGTCTCTCTCCAGGTGCGCGTGCTGTCGTTTCGATCGCTCACCCGAGGACTTGCTTGGCCCCCGCTGTTCGCGGGGGTGGGCGGCCTTGGGAGGATGCGCGTGTGGATCTCGACGCCTTCCAGATGCTGCTGACCGACGAGGGCCAGTCAGTACTGGCCGCCGTACACGACCCTGACCCAGCCACATGGCCCGCCACCCTCACCGCGCTGCGTTGGGACCACCCGGCGGAGCTGGTCACGGCGGCGATCGAACAGGTGCGGCTGCGGCGGGTAGCTCAGGCCAAGTTCGGGGCGGACGCCCAGCGGATGTATTTCACCCAGGATGGCCTGGACCTTGCCTCTCACCACGAGGTGGGGGAGTACAAGCTGGACCGGGTCCTGGACGGGATGGGCGTGGTGTTTCTCGACGTGTTCCCTCTGGGCATAGGGGCGGACATGCTCGCGCTGGCATCGGCGCATGCCGTCACGGCCGTCGACAGCGATCCGTTGAACGTCGCGATCGCCACGGCCAACGGCGAGGCCATGGACGTGCTGTCCATGACATGGATCGAGCAGCAGGACCTCACGGCATACCGGCCCTGGGGCGAGGCAGTCTTCCTCGACGTCAGAACGCCGGTGGGGAGTGCCGGGGCGCAGTCCGGGGCCCCGTCGCTGTCCTGGGCGCTGGAGACCGTCCGCGGGATGGGAGCGGGGGCCATCCGGATGAGCCCGGAGGTCGACTACAGGAGCATGCCAGAGGGATGCGGGGCTGCCGAGGCCGAGTGGATCTCCTGGCACGGAGAGGTGCACGAGGCAGTCCTGTGGTGGTGGTACGGAGACACGGATTCCACAACCGAGGTACTGCGCCGGGCCACCCTGCTGCCCGGCGGTGCCACCCTGATCGGCCGAGGGCTTCCGGAACCGACCGTGCGACTGCCCGGCCGCTACCTTTACGAGGCGGACGCGGCCGTCGTCAGAGCCGGCCTCGTGGCCGAGGTCGCCGAGGACGTCCGTGGCGGCGTCCTGGACGCGGCCGTCCCTGCCTGCATCACCTCGGACGAGGCACACGCCACCCCCTTCGCAACCGCCCACGAGATCATCGAGGTCCTGCCGTACGACCCCTCCGGAGCCGGCGCGCTGCTCCGCGAGCGCGGGTTGACGGACCTGGCGGTACGCCAGCATGGCTGCCCGGCCGAGGCCGCGGAGCTCAGCCAGGCCTTCCCCCGCGGGGCCGGGGGCGCGGCGACGGCGTTCCTCACCCGCGTGGCCGGTGAACCGACCCTGCTGCTCGTCCGCCCCGTGAGTGATCCGAAGGGCCGCTGACTCAACTGGGCTGGCGCTCGGCCGGGGGCCCTCACGAAAGCCGGTCCATGAACGTTCCGCGGACGGGATCCTCCTGAAGGTGGGCACCGCCACCACCCAGCGGGTGCACATTGCTGCCCGCCGTGGGACGCGGACTCCGGCTTCCTTGGTGCAGGCGGAGGCGTAGCGGTTCAGGACAACCCTCTCGGCGTCGGCGATGGTCGGCCCGCGACGGGTTTTCACAGCGACCCGTAGGCGTACGCGAACCGCTATCCGGCCGTGGTCACGCACCCGCCCTGCTGCGTCCTACTTCGACGAAGAACTCGGTGCGCTCCTCATCGGTCGCGTCGGCGAGCTGGGACAGGCCCTCGAAGTACACCGCGCGTGGCGCTCCTGGTGCGAACGGCATCAGCAACGCCATCAGGACACTCCTGGCTGGGCCCCGCCAGCTGGGGCCAAGGCGTGGACGCCAGCGCGTCGAGAGGCGTACGCGAACGGCCAAGGACAGGCGGCCTCGCTGGTTGCGGTGACTGCCCGCTCGAACCGCAGCAAGTCCGACCAGGACCCGGCCCAGTGGCCGCTGCCGTCGTCGTCGGACGCGTTGTGCCGGTACGGCGTGGAGTGGACCGCGACCAAGCTCCGCTGGGGTCTGGCGATCGACGAGGCGGAGCGGGACGGGCGGCAGGACATGGCAGCCGGTTGCGGCGGTAGCGCGGTGGAGTTCGTCTCGGCTGCGCAGTGCAGGACGGGCGATGCTGCTCGACCTGCTCCGGGCGCATCGGCGGCGCCCGGCGAGGGAGGTCCCCCCGCCGGGCGCCGCTCCGGAGTGCGCGGTCACCAGTGCCGGTGACAGCGGCGACGCTTCTCCCGATGCTCAGCGACGTCGGCTACGGGTTGCCCAGGTACCGCCGATGCCGGCCACGTGAAGAGCGAGCAGCATGAGGCCGAGGATCATGAAATTGCCGGACGAGAAGACGTGGTTCGTCGAGATCTCCGCCGCGTTGATCAAGAAACTGATGAAGAACAGCACAGCGGCCGCAATGCCGAGCATCATGACTCCTTCCAGAAGGTGACATCCGTATGCCCGGCAGCTCCGACTGCATGCAGGCTCGTTGCACCCTCGTCCTCATGCTCGCCAGACCGTGACCGCTCCCGCGTTGATCGTCAGGCTGAACCGGGGTCGTGTGGTGCGGCTGGTGCCTTGAGCGTCCGATCGCTGCTGCTGCCGAGCCACAGCCCCAAGTGCAGACAGTGAAGGTCCTGCTCCACGGGGGCCGCGGTGCGCACTCCGCGCTGACCGCGACGGCGGACTCGACTCCCTTGCGAGATCGCAGACAGACCACACGTGTGGGGCCTGTTGGACGCCGACGGCACCGAGGCCGCGGCCTTTCGGCGATACCTGGTGACGGCCAGGTGCATCCGTGCAGCGTGATCTGGCGGGCGTACGCCGGTGATGCACCTGGTGAAGGGGAGAACCGAGGGCTCTGCCCGCACGGCTCACCGCCGCTCTGGGACGGCACCCCGACGGCCTCACCCAGGACGAGCGGCCACTTGAACAACCCTGACCGGAAGGTGTCACGCCCACTCCGTGCGGAGCGACAGTGATCATGGCTGTCACGAGGTGACCGAGCTGCTGTCGTCTGGCGCCTATCGCGAGGACGGCTGGCGTGCCTGCGCACACGCAGCCTCGGGGCGGTAAGCCGAGTGTCTGCTTGATCACCCTGAAGAAGTGCTCGATGTCGAATCGCCGCAGGAAGGTCTGCGCCGCTCTCGACACCGAGCTGCACGCCGCCCCTGGCCGCTTTCGACGCTGCGGCCGCTCCGTGGGGTGAGGCCCTCGAGACCTGGACGAAGACGTCCTCGCCGACGCCGACGCCGACGCCGACGCCGACGCCGACGCCGACGCCGACGCCGACGCCGACGCCGACGCCGAAGCGCGGGCCTTCGGCGCCGGCCCGGCGGCCGCCGTCGGTGAGCTGGTGCGCGGCCCAGCTCACCGACCGGCAGCAGTCGATCGGGGAGCTGGGCCGCGCGCTCACCACGGCAACTGAAGGCCGACCGTTACCCGGCTGATCCACCGACGCCGGCCGCACCGAGGACATCGGGTGGCGCCAGGCCCGCACCACGCTTCTCGGGGCCGCCGCACGCCACCACCACGCTCACCTGCTCGCCGCCGTCGTCGAGCTCGGCGGTGAGCTGGAGCCCCCGGCCACCCGTAACGGGCGCTTGAGGGGCGCGGTCATCCCAGAAGGCTGCGCGGTCAGCGCCGGCCGCCGCCGATGCGGCGGTCGTCGGCCAGTGCGGTAAGCGGGCCGAACTCGCAAGCAAGCTGGTTCCACGTCAGAACCTCGCCACAGCGGGCCGGGAACTCCTTCGGGTTGAACTCGGGCATGGTCCAGGTGCCAGTGCCCCGGTCCCGCAGCCACAGGTCCCCGTCACCGTCGACCACAGTCGGCGGGACCGGTACGGGCTCGGCCTGATCGGTGGGCTCCCAGGTGACCCGGCCCGGGTGGGAAGCACGGCGCAGCTCGGTGGTGGCCAGCCGCGCGGCCAAGTCACGGGTGGACTCTTCGGCCTCCTTGACCGACGCGAGTCGGAATGCGTCGTCAAGTACGGGCAGGGCTGGATTCTTGCTGCGCTTTGAGCTCATACGCTGACTACCTCCGGTGGTGGGCGTCACATCCGTTATGGCACCCCGTAGAGGAACACGGTATCCGAGGCGGGAGCCGGGCCGGCTACGACCACTGTCCAGGTGGAGGCTGGCACCCGGGGCGGTGGGGCGAGCCCAGCTCCATGCGGTTTCGGCGGGCGATGATGTTGCCGGCCTCGGCCGGCGGCAGCACCGTCCCGGTCATGGCCCGCTTGATCCAGGCGGGCCATGACACCGTTCGCGACGTGATCGACCGCTTCAACGAGGTGGGGTTGTCCTGCCTGGGTCCTCGGTGGGCAGGACGCCGCCCCCGCCTGCCCACTGGTGACGACGAGAACTTAGTGATCCAGATGGCCACCACCCGCCCGACTCGGGTCGGTCAGCCCCCGGACTCAGGACCAGCCAGCCCGCCAGGCACGACCCGTGTCACGGCCCGGATGCACACCACGCAGCAATGCCCCAACCGCACCGGCGGGGCGAGCTGCCAGGCCGGGGTGCTGTTCAGGACGTAACCCGCGGTACCTGAGGCGAGAGCCGGAGCAATGTGCGGCTCGTCCGCGGAGCGGGGGAGCACACATGCCCTCGGCAGCCGGGCCAGGCCGCCGACACGAGCGGGCCTCAAGACGGGCCGCGGCAGCCGTGTCGCGGTGCAGGTCGGCCAGGTGCCGTCGAGGAAGGTGGCCGGGAGGACGGGGTTGGCCCGTGCCTGGGGCCGGGTCGTCGAGGGTGCGGGGGGCAGCCCGAGGCAGGCGCAGTGGGTGTGTCCTTGTGACCCACGTGCACATGGCAGGGGGGGGCAGGGGTGGCCTGCGTCAACGCGGCTATCTCCCTCTCATCCCCAGGGTTGCTCAGAGATGCGCGGCGGGCCCGGCCCTGCCGCGTCCGTCAAGTACCCGGTGGGATCGGGGCCCCGCCGCCGCAGGGCGGGCGTCGGCGGCCGGCGGGGAGGCGCACCGCCCTCACCTGTCGACCTCTCGGGTGCGTGCAGCGGATCGGCGCGGTGCCACGATGCCTGGCGGAAAGCCGGGCAGTGCGGTGAAGCGGCCGCGCAGCGACGAGAGGGAAGACCATGACGCCTCATCAGGTGGCCGTCGAAGCAGCTCACCCGATCCCGGAGCAGTCCGGGCTGCCCGTGGACACGCTGGACTCTGTGTCCGGCCGGGCCCCTTCCGCGACGGGGCGGCCCGACGCGGAGCTCCTGATCGCCGCCTCCGTGCTGCTGGCGGACGCGGCGCTCACCGCGAAGCGGGCCGGCGCGGATCTGACGGACACGCTGAGCAGCTGGCGGTTCGGCCTGGCCTGCCTGCGCCGCCCCGGGTGGGCGTTCGGTACGGCGCTCTCGTGCGCCAAGGCGCTGACCAGCCCTTCGGGGCTCGGGTTCGGTCCGAACGGTGGAGTCGTCGGAGAGCTGGCCCGGATGGCGGGGAGCGTGACCTACCGCCGCCCGGCCGCAGTGGCCATGGCCGTGGACGCATTCGCGCTGAGGATCGAGGCGGCGGTGGTCGAGCACCCGAACCTCGACTCCGTACTGGCGAGGCGGCTCACCGATGCCATGGTGAAGGGCAACCGGTGGGAGGCACTGCGGGCCCTGCACGCGCTGGTCGAGCGGCTGGGCGTGACCCGTGCCCTGACGACCCTCAGCCCCGTCATCATGGAGCTCCTGGGGCTGTTGGGACTCCTCGACGAGAACCCGGTCAATGACAGCTTCTCGTGGGTGACCCTCGCCGGCGACGTACCGACCACGGATCCCTTCTTCGGACTGCCCAGTTCGGTGCTCGGGTTCCTCAATCCCGGTCCCGGACGCGCGGAGCGGATCGAGCCCGACTCCATCCTGGCGAAGGCCCTGCGCACGTCCTGCAACGACATCGTCAGCTACATCAATGACATCGGCACGCTCGGCAATCACGGCCTGGTGCTGCTGCGGCGCGTCGCGTGTACCGACGGCCACATCAGGTATGTGCTCCTGCTGCCCGGTACCAGCTTCGGGCTGCCGAGCAACAGCACTCCCCAGGACCTGATCGGCGCTTTCGACGGGTGCTTGCGCTCCGACACGACCTACACGCGCGCCGCGCGGAAGCTGCTGCGCCGGGCAGGGGTGCCGGCCGGGTCCGAGGTGATGTTCGTCGGACACAGCCTGGGCGGGCTGACGGCAATGAACCTGGCGATGGACGTGGACCTGGCGTCGGCCTACCGGATCACTCATGTGGTCACGCTGGGCTCTCCCATCGACAACAAGCGCCCGGCCGACCACACCACGCAGGTGATCAGCCTGGTCAACAAGCACGACGTGATCCCCATGCTCGACGGACGCGGCCCTGCCTCTCCCCACGACGTTCCCGCCGATTGGGTCGAACTGACCTGGCTGGACGAGTCGTACGACTATCCGCTGTCGCACGCCCCGCAGGCGTACTCCGACACCCTGCGCGGGGAGATGGCACACCACCGGGTCCGGGTGAACGAACTGATCGCGGCCTACGACGGCGCAGTCGTCGGTAACCAGCCGTACATGCTCCGCGACAAGTGACCGCATGACCCCGAGGGAGACCAACCGATGACCACCACGCACGACGTCCCGGCCACTACTGTCCCGCGACCTGAGACGGCTCGGCCTCTGGAGAACGTCCTGTTCAGCGCCGCACTGGTGGCCCGCGGTCTGCCGTGGGCGGACCTGCCCGCGCGGACGCTGGGTCTGGACGCACTCACCCGTGCCGGGCTCGAGCGCCGGCTGATGACCCACCTGCAAGACCGTCGGGACGGGCGACCGGTGCGGCTCCGTACGCCCTTCGGCACCTTTCTCGTGCCGCCGACCCGCGCGGACGCGAAGGGCCTGCTGGCCCGTGCCGACCGAGCTGGTGCGCTGGGAACCGCGTCCGGACTCACCACCGACGGGCGCCGCTGCGGCCTCTCCCCGCACGTGGTCCCGTCGGGCGCGTGGGATGCGCTGACGCAGGAGGAACTCGCAGGGCTGACCGCCCGGGTGGACGGGCACCTGCAAGCGGTGCTCGATGCCCGGCGTGAGGACGGCGCCCTGGACGGGCACCACTGGCACGCCGGCATGCTGCGGCTGAGCCGACACGTCGTACTGGGTGCCCGCGCGGCCGCGGACACCCTGCTGAGCGAGATGGTCAGGGCCGCGACGGACGCCGTGGGAAGCCGTGCGTACGAGGAGCGGGCGGCGGCCCTGCGGCGGCGCCTCGCCCTGTATCTCGCCGACCCTGAGCCAGGTTCCCTGGCCGGCCGGCTGTCAGCCCGGTCCCAGGGCGCGCCGGAACCGGACCTGGCCGTCGCGCACGCACTGGCCCTGGTGTCGACGGCCACCAGCGTGTCGGCGTTCCAGGCGTTGGCCCTGTTCGCCGCGGGCACAGCCACGGACGCCGTGACCTCTCCGGAGGCTGCCGTGGACCTTGCCCTGGAGCACTACCCTCCGCTGCCCGCCCTGGTGTACCCGGTCCGCGCGCCGCTCGACACGGACGGACCGGCGATCGCCCCGGGCGACGAAATCCTCTACGACCGCGCGATGTTGGGGCAGCGGACACCGGGGGAGCCCGCCGATCCTGCATGGGCCCTGTGCGGCAGCCCGTCCGGCTGCGCCACCGCCCGCTTCGCCGCACTCGTGGGCCGCGAAGTCGTCCGCGGCGCCACCGCGGGGACGCGCCCCGTCCTCCTCGCACCGAAGTTCGCCCTGGACCGCCTGCCGAGCCGCCTCGGTCCAGGGTCCGTTGCCGTCGCCCTCGTGGAGGCCGACGGTCCCACCGTGACAGCGGAAGCGTACGGAGACCGGCTACCGGCGTACGGGGCGCGGGGACGGGTCGGCGCGGACCGGCTGGACCACCACGCAGAGCGGCTCTCCGCCTGCGCCGCCGATACAGGCTGGGACGGGAGCGAAACCGGCGAACGGTTCCGGACGGCCCTCCTCGCGCACGCCGACCGGTGCGCGAACGCGGCCGCCGACGTACGGCGGGCCGCGAGGTGGCTCTCGGGCTGAACCCGCCCGGGCGGGCGGCGTTCGTCCGACTGCCCTCGAACGGACGACTTCATCCGCGCTGTCCCGATCACCCCGTGATCAGCAGCGCTCACGCACGTTGAACGGGCAGAACCCGTCCCGTCGACATCCCGTCGGTGACGTGCGATGCGAGAGCGAGGTCCCGTCATGAGGGACAGTGTGTCCGAGATGATCAAGGCGGCCGGGGCGGAAATCGACTCCGCCAAGCGGCTGCTCGGCGAAGCCGGCGAGGTGGCGTGGGACCGCCTCCTCGACTGGCTGGTCGACGACTACTTCCGGGTGGTCGCGCTCGGTCTGGAGAACATCCCGGCCGAGGGCCCCGCCGTGATCGCCGTCAACCACTCCGGTGCCTGGGGCCTGGACGCGTTCGTACTGGACAAGGTCCTGGGCAGGGCCCTGGACCGGCGCGTGCGCTTCCTCGCGGCCCCCTTCGTCTTCCGCACACCCATCCTGGGGCGGCACGCGCGCCGCAACGGCGCGCTCCCGATCGGCCCGACGGCCGGCGTCGACCACCTCAACGCGGGGCGGCTCGTCGGGATGTACCCGGAAGGCGTCGCCGGTCTGGAGAAGCCGTTCACCGAGAGGTACCGCCTGCGGCCCTTCAACCCCGGCTTCGCGGTCGCCGCCATCCGCTCGGGAGCTCCCGTGGTGCCGGTCGGGATCGTCGGAGCGGAGGAGGCGTGCCCCAAGCTCGGCGAGGTGCCGACCCTCGCCCGGCTCCTCGGGGTCCCGTACTTCCCGCTGACCACCCCGTTCCCGCTGCCTTCCAACTGGACCATTACCGTCGGGGAGCCGATCCCGGCGCCGACGCGGCCCGAGGGCCTGGTAGCCCGCCGGGAGGCCGCCCGACTGCTCAGCGAGACCACGCGCAGCGCCGTCCAAGAGCTGATCGACCGCGAACTGGCCGATCGGGAGAACCTGTTCGACTGATCCCACCGCCGGCGCCGCATGTCAGCCTCCACCCGCCGGGTGCTCGGCACGCCGGCGCACCCGTGCCGTCGCCAGAACGAGCGCCGCCGCCAATAGCCGGCGGTAGGCCCTCGGTCGGGGGGGCTGGTGGGATGTGGCCGTGACCGGGGAGCTGCTGAATCGTTTATCCATATCGTCGCGTCAGATGCACGATGGCTCCCCCCTTGCAGTGCCGCGACTGGCCCCGGGACGCCCCCTGTCCCGGGGCCGTGTCAGGGTCTGACGGGCGGGCTCGACCAAGGTCGTCTTCTGCGGATCGTGCCGGGCCACTGCGGCCACGGGTGGAGCGCGGGCTCTCAGCACGGAAGGGTCACCGGCCTGACCGACGCCGACGTCGCGGTAGCGTACGCGCTGCCGGAGGCGTAGTCGGCCCTGCACGTGGCCGAGGGCCGGGCTCCGGCCCTGTGTGTGCGCCGTGGTAGTCATCTCCCATGAGCCAGTTCCGCGATTTCAACCTCAAGCTGCTCGTCATCGAGGAGCTCATGTACGGCCCCGAGCCGCTCCTCCCGGTCTACGATCTGCCCGCACGGCTGGCCGAACAGGGGATCGGCGACCCCGCGTCCCACGTCCTGGAGAATGGTCTCCACGCGGAGGTGCTGCCCGAGTCCCGGGCCCATTTCGAGGCTCTGGAGATCCCGGTCGAGCTGCTCGCCCGGGTCGAGGAGCTGTGCTTCGACGCGGGGGCGGAAGTCTTCGGGCACTGCGCCCCCGCCTGGGACGGTGAGGACGACCTGTTCGACGTTCGCTCGCTCGACGACCTCGCTCTTCTGCCCAACCTGCGGGAGGTCACCTTCGTGGACGACGGCGTCCTGGCCGTGCCGGACGCTGCGGAGGTCTTCGCCGCACGGGGCATCGACACCGACTGAGGTACCAACAATCCGGTCGGTCACGGGTACACCTTTCGTTGGCGACGAGCTCTCATCCCGCGCTTCGACCCGGGGCTCCGGGAGGGACGGGAACGGCCGCGGGGCCCCGCGACACTGCTCGACCGGAACGCCCGAGTCGCTGGGTTCTCGGGTCTGGGCGGTGCTACGGGCCGCCCTTGGGGCTCGGCAGCCTCCCGCGAGCCTGCGGCGAACCTGACTTGGACGGAATCCCTACGCGACCCGCGACCCGCGACCCGCGACCCGCGATGCGGGGGCCGGTGCGAAGGAGTCCCCTCCGCGCCGGCCTGCCCACGGGCGCGGGCGGCGGGTGGCTTACCCGCGGCGCCACAGGGCGGGGACGTTCGGAGGCTCCCAGCCGGGCACGGAGGTGTGGGCCTGGACGCAGGTGTACGCCGCCCCGCCGTAGGAGACGCGGTCGCCGGTCCGGTACGCGGTCCCCGGCGCCCAGGTACCCCCGGGCGGGGTGCTCGGGCCGGGGGGCGTGACCGTGGGGGACGGCGACGGCGTCTGCGGTACGTCCAGGACGAAGTCGAAGGTGCCCTCCCTCCCCGGGCCGCTCTGACGTACGTTCATGAGCAGCCGGGCGTCGAAAATCGAGTCCGTGCTGTTGCGCGGCTCCCCCGGGAAGTACAGCTGGGTGGTCAGCACCGGCCTGCCCGGGGCCTGCACCTTGACGTGGAGGTGGCGGGTGCGCCCCGGGTAGAGGCCCGGCACGATGGTCGCCAGGCGGAACGCCCCCTGGGCATCGGTGAACTGGTGGCCCCGGAAGGCAAACCCGGTGTTGTCGTACGCGCCGTTTACGTCGGCCTGCCAGAAGTCGAGCAGGGCACCCGCGACGGGCAGGCAGGCCCGGCCGAAGACGTATCCGCTGACCGTGAGCCGGGTGCCCGGCGTGGACGCGGTCACCAGGGAGGTGCGGAGCGGAGAGTTCGGCTTGAAGTAGGGGCCTTCCGTCTGGGGCACGGTGGGGTGGTCGCCGTCATCGCAGGCCGGGGTCAGTCCGGGCGGTGCGCCGGCCCCGCGCTGGTCACGCGCCAGGGCGGCTCCACCGCCGATGAGCAGCGGGGTGCCGGCGGCAAGGGCGGCGGCCTTGAGGAAGTTCTTGCGGCTCAGCCAGCTCGGTCGGCCGGTGGGTGCGGGGGCGCCGTTCGGCGGTGCGGACCGTGACGGGTCGGTGGTGTGTTCTTCGGGGCTGGGCACGGGTCGGACTCCTTCTCACTCGTGGGGCGGGGAAGGCGGTGGGCTGATCCGGGCTCCCGGGCCGCGGTGGGGCGCGGCCCGGGGTCGGGAGGGACGTACCCGCTGGCCCGGAGCCCTCGGCGTCAACGTACGGTTCGCTTCGCGGGGGCCGCGATGGACGGGATCCGGGGATCGTGGTGAATTCCTCCGCCCTGCGGGCTGTTCCCCGGGCCGATCGCTGCTCGGTAGTCGCCCGGGGTCATGCCGGTTTCGCGCCGGAAGAAGCGGCAGAAGTACGCCGGGTCGGTGAAGCCCGTGTCCCGTGCGACCTGCCGGATCGTGAGGTCGGTATGGGCCAGCAGCCGTTTGGCTTCCAGTGTCTGCCGGCGGCGGATCAGGCGGCCGGGGGTCTGTCCGGTGGCCTGCTTCACCAGCGTGTGCAGGTGCCCGGCTGACACGCCCAGTTCCTTCGCGCAGGAGGCCACGGAGGAGGCCGTACCGCCCGGGGAGGCGATGAGTCGGGTGAACGCGGCGGCCAGTTCGGCGGCTCGGCCCGGTGTCGCGGCTCCCCGCCCCGGACCTGGCTCGCGGTTGCGCAGGGCGCGGGTGATCAGGATGTGCAGGTAGGCGCGCAGCACACCGGCGTATCCCGTGCGCAGGGTCCGGTATTCGTGTTCCATCTCCGCCAGCAGATCCGGGATCCCGTCCTGGTGGTCCCTCAGGCGCAGCCATGGCCGGTCGGCCAGCAGGTCGAGGGCGGTGGCGTCGTCGGGGTGGGAGAGGAGGAAGTCCTCGTTGAAGAGCATCACCCGGCCGGTGAGTCCTTCGGTGTCCTCCCAGTGGTGGACCTGGCCGGGTGTGATCACGCACAGGTGCGGCGGGTCCAGGGGCCGGTGGGTGAGGTCGAGCACGTGTGCGCCGCGACCGCCGGTGACGTGGACGATCTCGTAGAACGCGTGCCGGTGCGGGAAGTTTGCGCGGGAGAGCGGTCCGATGGAGTCGAAGGATCCGATGGCGAAGGGCAGGAGGTGCGGGAACGGGACCTCCAGCCGGTGCAGTGGCAGCTCGCCGGTCCGGTGCGTGCTCACGAGGTCATCCGTAACGGGTTCATCGGAACAGTCTGAGACCGGCTCACTCACTGGTCCAGACCAAAAGGTGCCGCCCGGGTCGGCCGCGGGCCAAGGCCGCGCGAGCGAGCCTCTGCGAACCGCTGGGAGCGGAGACGGGGTGGGCGAGGCTGCGGGCGGGCCTTTCGGTCGCACCTGGGTGCGGCGGTCATGCTGAGCTTCCCTGGGATCGGACCAAGTCGGTGCGCGCATTCTGGGGGAGATCGGCGATGAGGTGGGGCTGGAATGGTTGTGGAGGCTACTTCGTGACGGTCATGGTGGCTGGGCGAGGACGAGGTTCCGCCAGAGAGCGAACGAAGCTCGGCCGTACGCCCAGCGTCTGATCAGCTGGATGCGTGTGGCCCGGCAGTCGACGGCGCGCGACCGATTTCCAGAGAGTCTCAACGGCTGCGGTCATTCACCGCAGTCGCCTTCAACCCGCTCGACCAGCGGCTCCAGATGAGCTGCGACATGGGAGGAGGCGCCTCCGGCGGCCCGATGATCAAGAACTTCGCCAGGAACGCGCAGATCGTCGGGGTCAAGAGCCGCCACCGGAACACCGACAGCTGCGGAAACTGGCTGGTCAACCGGATGTTTCCCTCCGAACACGGAGCCCAGGCCGTCGCTGTCTACAACGCTGCACGCTGACCAGGTCACGCCCGGGGTCGGCGCAAGCCGTCCTCGGGGTGTCCCAGCCTGCCTTCCACCGGGAGACACAGATGGCCCCTGAGACGCGCATCCGCGCGCTGGCTGCGGCCGTCGTTGCTGCGGCCGGCCTCGCCGCACTGACCGGCATGGCCGAGTCTCCACCGCCGCCCGCCGAACCTACCTGGGGGGGATGGGAGGCCCACGAACTCATCGGGCAGTTGTCACACACGCGGTTTCGACAGCTCACGTCCGCTCGCGCGGAGAGGACCGCTCCCAGCGGGCGGTGCCCCTCGCGCTAGGGTCTGTCGTCGCAGTGGTCTTCCGTTGTGGGTCATGGTCGGGTGATACGTCGCCATAAACGGTCGGACGCTGGGTGGCAACTCGTGCAGCCGTTGCTGCCTCGGTCTGTGCTGGGGCGGCCGCGGCTGGATGACCGGACGATTCTGAACGGGATCGTGTGGAAGTTCCGGACCGGGGTCGCCTGGCGCGGCGTGCCTGACCGGTACGGGTCGGGGGCCAGTTTGCACACCCGTTTCCGCAGGTGGGCGGCGGACGGAACCTTCGAGCGGATGCTCCAGGCCGCGCAGGCGGGTAAGCGACATCGAGTGGCTGGTGTCGGTGGATTCCACCGTCCGTGCCGACCAGCACGCGGGCGGGGCCCGAGAAGGGGCTCCGCAGCCCGGCCCTCGGCTGGTCCCGCGGCGGACTGACCAGCAGGATTCACCTGGCCTGCGACGGGACGGGCCGTCCCCTCACGTTCGTCCTGACCGGCGGGAACACCAACGACTGGACTCAGTTCACCGCCGCGATGGACGCCGTACGGGCGCCCCGGATCGGGCCGGGTCGACCGCGTGTCTGGCCCGATCGCGTCATCGGCGACAAGGGCTACAGCTCGAAGGCCATCCGTAATTGGCCGCGGCGCCGCGGCGCCGCAGCGTCACGCACACGATCCCGGAGCGGTCTGACGAGGTCCCCAATCGGACCCGGCGAGGCAGCCGGGAAGGCAGCCGGGGAGGCCGGCCGTCGGCCTTCGGCAAGCAGGTCTACATGGACCGCAACGTGCTGGAACGGTGCTCCGCCGGCTTGCTCCGGAGCTGGTGAGTCAGCCCGGGCGCCGAGGTGGGAGCGTCGCTACGACGACGAGGAGTGTGGCGCCTTCGGGGGAGGGTGTCTGTTTGGTGCGAGTTCTGCTGGCGCCGCGCAAAGGAGAAGGCATCGCAGATGCCCTTCTGCTCCAAGCGGACCAGCAGTGCCGGGCACGGGTGGATGGTGATCTGGGTGCGGTGCATCCGCTCGTGGTGCGGGGGCAGAAGGAAAAGTAGTGAGTGGCGGGCGCCGATGTTGGCTTGCGGCCCGTGGCCGCCCTTCCACTCGCGCAGGAACGACTTCGAGCCCACCAGGAGCAGGCCGTGCCAGCTTGTGCGACACCGGCCCCGGCGCCAGTGCCCGGGGGCCCGCACCGATGGGTGAGTGCGTTGGCCCTGGTGGGCTTCCTCGCCGTGAGCTACGGCGTTGCGGCCTTGGGGGCACTTGCCTCCGTCGATGCGGGCGAGGTCTACGGTGCGCTGGAGCGACCCTCTTGGGCCCCTCCCTCCTGGCTGTTCGGTCCCGTCTGGACTGTGCTGTACGCCACCATCGGTGTCTCGGCCTGGCTGGTGTGGCGGCACCCGGACCGCCACCAGGTGCGCGGAGCGCTGACGTGGTGGTGGGTACAGCTTGTGCTCAATCTGGCCTGGACCCCACTGTTCTTCGCGGCCCGCCAATACGGGCTCGCCCTGTTGGACATCACTCTTCTCTTGGCCGCGCTCGGTACGACCATCGTGGGCTTCCGGCGGTTGAGCGTCACGGCGGCGGCCTTGCTGATCCCCTACCTGGGGTGGGTCGCTTTCGCGGCCGCCCTCAATGCGTCCATCTGGCAGCTCAACTCATGAGCCTCGACGAGGTCCCCCAGGCGCCGCCCGGGGAGGTGCTGGTGTGTCCGGGCACGGGGGCTGTGGCGCAGCATCTGGGTGCGGATGCCACCACGCTCCGTGCGGGAACCACCAGCTCACCTGCGCCAGCGACCTCACCCCCAGTCAGGTCAGGTCCGGACTGGCCGCGCTGCGGGAGGTCATAGCGGACCAGGAAGGGCCCCGCTGGTCTGGATGCGGACCGACGGTTACCAGCTCGGAGCCGAACCGGCCGCTCCGGAGGCGTACGAGCGGAAGGTGATCAAGGAGAAGCTCACCGAGTTCCGTCGGTTCATCACCGGCATCGTCGCTCCCCACGCCGCCGCCCACCCGGGCGGCAAGTGGGTCCGCCACATCTGCAGGGTGGCCGATGGCGCCCGGCCAGGACTGCTTCTTTGAAAAGAGCGAGGGCTGCTGCGGCGTAGGCCGGCGCGCCGACGGGTCTGGAGAGTCGGCCTTGGCGACAAGTGGCCCCCGGCGGGGACGGGGAGTGCACGGATTTCGTCGCCGCTCAGGAAGTGGGGCCGGGACCGCGTGCGCGGATCTGCAGGCCTGAGGGCTGGTCAGAGCTGATCGAGCTACTTCACCCGCTCCGCGAAGCGCTGGCGGTGGCCGGGTCGTGCAGGCTGGGCCGTGGAGGTGGTCGCGGTGACGCACGATGATTCGTTCGGGCAGGCGGGGCGGGGTGTTCGCGGGGATGTGGACCTGGCGGTGCTGGATGCCCTGTTCACTCAGTCGCCGGTGGGCCTGCACGTCCTGGACACGGAGCTGAGACTGGTACGAATCAATACCGCCACGCGTTCGATGCTCAAGGTTCCTGTCGAGGGTCTGCTGGGTCGTCACTTCACGGATGCGTTTACCGGGCTGGAGTCGCCCGGCGAGGTGACGGAGATGGTCCGTGGTGTGTTGGCGACCGGCGTGCCGGTGCGGGAGCGGCTGCTGCGTTCGCGGTTCAATACCGAACAGGGGCGGGAGCGAACTCACTCGATTTCGGTGTTCCGTCTGGTGGATGGGCAGGGAGGGGTCCTGGGAGTCGCGGTTGCCGCTGTTGAGGTTACGGATGCCGAGGATGCGCGTGCCCGGCTGAGGATCCTGGACGTGGTGCACGAGCGTGTGGGCCGGACCCTCAACATCACCACCACGTGCGAGGAGTTGGCCCAGACCCTGGTACCCGCCATCGCCGATGTGGCGGTGGTGGAGGTGGTGGAAGCGGTGGTGCGGGGTGAGGAGCCCCCCGTCGGGCCCCTCGCCAAGGACGTGCCACTGCGCCGTGCGGCGTTTCAGCCCCTGACCAGCCATCAGCGCAAGCAGGCACATCCAGTGGGTGACGTGCGGAGTCTTCAAACCCCCACCCCGTACAGCCGGACCCTGGCCGACCTTCGGCCTCGGATCGTCGACCTCGACGAGGGCACCCCGTGGATGGGGTCCGACCCGAGCAGGGCTGCAGCGATCCGCGCCTCCGGATCCCACAGCCTGCTCGTGGCCCCACTGGCCCTGCGGGGCCGCGTCCTGGGCCTGGTCAGCCTCTACCGCACCGGACGGTCGCCCGCGTTCCGTGAGGACGATCTCCATCTCGTGCGTGAGGTGTGCGCGCATACCGCGCTGTGTGTGGACAACGCCCGCCGCTTCACTCGCGAGCACGCCATCGCGGCGACCGTCCAGCGCCATCTGTTGCCACGTAACCCGCTCGGCCGGAGCACGGTGGAGACGGCCCACCTCCACACCCCGGGCGAGGGTGGGGGCGGCGGCTGGTTCGACGTGATCGCCCTCTCGGGCGCCCGGACCGCCCTGGTCGTCGGCAACGTGTCCGGTCGTGGCATCCACACGGCCACGATGATGGGACAGCTGCGCACCGTCGTACATGCCCTGGCCGACCTGGACTTGGAGCCGGACGAGCTCCTGGCCCGCCTTGACGACACCGCCGGGTTCCTTGCCGCGGAACGCGCGGTCGAACCGGGTGGAGACCCGGAGCCCCAGGAGCCGCTGTCCGCGAGCTGCCTGTACGCGGTATACGACCCGTTCGAGCGCACCTGGACGTTCGCGTGCGCGGGGCAGGCGACGCCGCCGGTGATCGTCGGTCCCGACGGCATCGCCGAGACCGCGGACATCTCCGTCGGGCCTGCGCTGGGCGGCGGTGAGGGATGGCCCTTCGCCGTCACCCGAATGGAACTCGCCGAAGGCAGCACCATCGCCCTCTATACGCCCGGACTCCTCGCCGCAGGCTCGGCCGACGGCGAGGACGCCTCGGAGGTGCTCGGCCCTGTCCTTGCCCGCCCTGACCGATCCGTACAGGATCTGTGCGACGACGTGCTGTACGCGCTGCCGAGCACCAACCGTGACGGTGACCGGGTACTCCTCCTGGCCCGTACCCGGGCCTTTCCCGCCCGGTCCGTCGCCACGTGGGTACTGGCCGACGATCTCACCGAGGCCGCTGCCGCACGCGCACACACACGGCGGACACTCGCGGGCTGGGATGTGGACGAGGACACCGCGGCCGCTACCGAACTGATCGTCAGCGAGTTGGTCACCAACGCGCTTCGCTACGGAACTTCGCCCTTGCGGCTGCGCCTGATCAAGGACCGCAACCTCACCTGCGAGGTCCAGGACGCGAGCTCCACCAGCCCCCATCTGCGCCATGCGCGCACCGTCGACGAGGGCGGTCGCGGCTTGTTCATCGTCGCGCAGCTCACCCAGCAGTGGGGCATTCGTTACACCGCCGCAGGCAAGACAGTCTGGACCGAACAGACCCTCGCTCCCTGACGCAGAACGGGAGCCGTACCGGTAAGGCGGAAGGCGGATTTCACGATCGCTGCAACACACCGGACCGCGACCCGTCCCTCGGCCATCCCGGCGGCTTGCGCTCTTTGCTGGTGGACGGTTGACGTAGGCGATCAAGCGCCTCGTTGATGGCCTTCCGCCTCCCGGCTCCACAGGAGTCCCAAGAAGGGCCGCCGACCTCGCGGGCCGACTGGCCGACAACCGGTCAGCCTCGGCGGGGGCGACCGACCCTGCTCGCCTGCACCCTTGCGGTACCCCCTTTGGCTGCGTCAGTGACAACTGACTCCAGAGGTAGGTCAGTTCTGACTCCGTTCAGGGATCTCAGGGGCAAGACCTGAATGTGAGAAGTGACTCCACCTCGGACACGTGAGCGGGTGATATTTCGGCCGTTCTGGATGGTGGTCGACGTCTCGGACCGGTGGATCAAGCCGGTCCGAGCTGTGGCGTTAGGGCTCGCGACGCCCCGCCTTGGCGAGCGTGAAAGCATGCGGCCATGCCCCTCCCACACCCCAATGGCCACTACGCGATCACCGCGATGTACTCCGTAGCCGATGACGCCTGGTACTTGGAACTGGAGCTCGCCGCCGAGCAACTCCACCTTGTGACCGCAGTCGTCCCCGACGAGGATCCTGCACGAGAACCGACGGTGTGTTTCGACCCTCGCGGGCGTCACCTGGAAGTCCCCTACGAAGTCATGCGCTGGTTCATGGACCAGGTCGACGAACAGATCCGTTCGTCGCGTGCCTGGATGCAACTACGGCCCGAGCTTGTCGAGGCCATTTACCGACTGCGCCAGGAATACATGGGCTTCATCGACGACGAATACTTCCCTCAGGTCCTGGCTGACATACGTGCCGCACTTCCGGAAGCGGATCTCCCTGCCGTTCTTTCGGCCGCCTTCGGGCTGAATCCAGACGGCACCACCGTGGACCATCCACAAGCGCCTGCAGATGACGAAGCAAACAGGACTTAGCGCCCGTGAACTGGACAGACGTCAGCTCGTGACGGCTGCGGCCGCTTCGGCGCGGGCTCGTGTGACGGCCAGGCGGTAGGAGTCAGTGCCGGTCTCGATGATGTTGCCGCCGAAGGTGAGGCGGTCCACGATGGCCGCGCAGAGTCGGGGATCGGTGAAGGTTTTCGTCCAGCCTCCAAACGATTCGTTGGAGGCGATCGCCACAGAGCTCTTTTCCTCGCGCTCGGTCAAAACCTGGAAGAGGAGTTCGGCACCGCGCCGGTCCAGTTCCATATAGCCGAGCTCGTCAATACAGAGAAGGTCGACGCGGCCGTAGCGGGCGTTGGTCTTGGCGAGGCGTTTCTCGTCGGCTGCTTCGACGAGTTTGTTGACGAGTTTGGTCGCGAGGACGTACTTAACCCGGTAGTCGTGCATTGCGGCCTCGGTGCCGAGCGCGATCAGCAGGTGTGACTTCCCGGTCCCGGAGTCGCCGATCAGGCAGAGCGGCATGCTCTTCTTGACCCAGTCACAGGAGGCCAGGGTGTGGATGGCCGCAGGGTCGACGGCCGGATTCGCGTCGAAATCGAAGGCCCGGAGGGACTTGTCGCGCGGGAAGCCGGCCGCCTTGATGCGCCGCTCGGAGCGGCGCCGGGCCCTGTCGTCGCATTCCGACATCAGCAGCTCGGCCAGAAAGCCACGGTAGGTCATCTGGTCCTGTGCGGCGCCTGCGGCCAGTTCCGGGTACTGGGCCCGGATCGTCGGCAGCCGCAGCATCCGGCATGCCTGGTCCACGGCCGCGTCCGCGGCTTCCTCGGTCAGTCCCCGGTTGCGCTTTGCGCTCATGATTCCCCCTGTTGGGCGGATGGTCCGGCGTGCCGACGGCGAAGCCGCAGCAGTTCGTCGTAGGCGGCCACCGATGGCAGCGGCCTGGGGTCGGGCGGCAGCGCGGCCAGCCGGCGCGCGGTCAGCGAGGTCACCGTCGCCCCGCCCTCCGCCGGGCGTGTGATCTGTTCCTGGTGCGGGGCGGGCACGCTGGCATCGGTGTCGGCGGCTTTGCGGGCCTCTAGGGCGACGGCGTCCGCGGTGAGCGCGCCGGCCTTCAGCGCAGCCGCGATCCCGGCGACCACGTCCTCGTGGGCCATGTGCCGGTGCAGCAACAGGACCGAGATCAGGGCCCGGGTGCCCTCGGGGTCACCGTGGGCCTTGCATGCGGCCTGCCACCACGAGTCGTGGACCGGGGTGAACTTGCCGGCCGAACGGGCTTGGTCGAGCGCGGTGGCGCCGGGAAGGGCGCCGGGCTTGCGGACCAGGGCCTCGAGATAGTGGTCCAGGTCAAGGCGGGATCCGCCCTTGGCGATCAGCCGCTCGTGCCGGGCCACTTCCTTGGGGCCGTCGTAGACGACGAGCTCGGAGGCGTGCAGGACGATCCGCACCATCTGGCCGATCAGCCGCACCGGCACCGAATAACGGTTGGTGCGGGCCGAGACCTGCCCGTAGCGGTCCACCCGCACCGAGGAGACGAACCTCGTCTCGAAGACCTCGTCAGGCAGCGGGAACAGCAGCGGGTGCTCGGCCTGGAAGTACTCCCCAATGGACTTGGGGCGGAGCCGGATCCGGCGATCGTTGTCCTGCCGGTCCCACTGCTCGACCAGCAGATTCAGTTCCGCGAGGGTGTCCAATTGCGGGACGGGGACCAGGTGGTTTCTGCGGAACCAACCGATCTGTCCCTCGACCCCGCCCTTCTCGTGGGCGCCCTCGATCCCTGGGTGGCAGTAAAAACTGGTGATCGAATAGTGCGAGCGGAACGCGGTCCACCGCTCGGATTCCACCCGACGCCGGGTCAGGCCCAGGACCTGGGCGACCGCCGCCCGCAAGTCGTCGTAGCGGATCTTGCCGTAGGGGACGCCGCCGAGCGTGTTCAGCGCGTGGACGTGGCCTTCGAGGAAGGCCTCCTGCCCGCAGGACGCGAAAATCTTGTGGACGGCCCGCCCCGAGTACGAAAGCCGCAGCGAGAACAGGAAGCACTTCGTCAGGGTGCCGGACAGGTTGATCCACACGTCCCCGAAGTCGACCTCGGCTTCATCGCCCGGGCGGTGGGTCTGCGGGATGAACGAGGCCGGCGGCCCGCGGCCCTCCTCGACCCGGATCTCACGGCGCCGGTCGAAGACGTAATCGCGGACCATCGCATACGACACTTCCTCAGCACCGTACTCGTCGAGCAACCGGTGGAAGATCCGCGTGAGTGTGTGCCGCTGCTTGCGCGGAGCGTCCAGATCAGCCCGCAGCATCCCGTCGATGGCCAGCTTGTACGGATCAAGACGTGAACCCCTCGGCGGCATCCTCTTCCGAGCAGTGGGCCACGCCGACTCCAGCGCGAGAGCCACTGTGCGCCGCCCCACCGAGTACTTCAACGCCAGCGCGCGACTGGACAGACCCAACTCCCGCGCATCACGACGGATCGCGGGATACAACTCGACCTTGGAGCCGGGCACTGAAGTCCCCCCACGCTCGCTAGCACCCCGATGCTCCCACGACCAGCCCTCCACTGGAGCCAAATCCCATCAACGCTAACTCCACCCACGCGAGGTGGAGTCAGAACTCGCCTTCCGACTGGAGTCACTTGTCGCCTATAGAGCCACCCCTTCCAGCGGGATGGGCGATCGGTGCCCGGGCAGCTCGCCGTATGGTGCGGCGTCAGAGGAAATCTGCTCGTCGTCACCTTGCAGCCCAGTCGTCGCTGATGCCTCCGCGGTTTGAGCAGCGCGTATCCGCCACACCGCCAAATCGGCCAGTGCTGCACTTCGTTCCACACTCGGTTGGTGTCGGCAACGAGGGCTGGCCTTGTTTCGCCGTAACGGTTCTCTGCCCGCTGGTTGATCTTGTCGGTTCAGCTGTCCGCCGGGCCTGCGGCCCGCGCCCACTCCCGCCCCTCGCGAAGGTGGGGCCTGCCCTGCGCCCCCGTCGCGGGCAGGCCATGCGATTGACTGGGGGCTGGCAATGATCGAACGACGCGAATGCTGGCCAGCCAAGCAGTTGAAGCGCATTGTAGTCCGCGGGCAGCGTGACTCCGAGGTGCCGTTCGGAGGCCTCCCAGACGTCTCGGCGCGGCCGGCCCCACGCCTCCTCAGGCTCACCGAGCAGTGCCTGGAGGCGTTCCAATGGCGATGGCCGGAAGGATGCCGCGGGTCCGAACCTGGTGGCGGTAGATGTCGCGGCCGTAGCCCCAGAGGTCCGGGCCCCGGACGGGTGGTCATCGAGCAGGGGCAAGAGCTGAGTGGTGAGGCCAGGGCGGCCTGGCGCGCTTTGGCGGTGGACAGAGAACGAAAGACGGAGCTCGGAGCTCGTCGCGGTTATCGCGCGCGGTCCTGGTCTGTTTTCGGGGTCCGGTGCATGCCTGCCCGATCGTTGCGCTTCCGCCCGCAGCGACCCGACGACACCCGATTACCTGAGAGTCACGCACACGAAAATCTGTGGTGGCCAGAGTAGACATTGCTGCGGGGTGAGGTTATGGTTTCTCTCGTAGCCCAGAGAGACCGAAGGGCCTGGCAGAGACGAACTGCCGGGCAGTAGTACCCGCAGTTGCAGTACGTATGACGGTGCGGTGGTGGAGTTCCGAAGCCATAGCGGTTGCATGACGGCGACGGGACTGACGACCGGACCGGGTGGCCCGCAGTCATCAGGGGCCGCCGCGAGCCGTACCGCTGTTGACACAGGTGGCAGCGGTGCAGGCAGTACCCAGCAGCGAAGGAAAGTGAGCGGTACCTCGGTGAAGGCGTCGGCTGCGGGCGCGCGCACCGGGAGGTTCGGCAGTGGGGTTCTAAGCCAGGGCAGATGCAGGATGGGCAACGGGGCTGGCTGCCGAAGCCGTGACGCTTGGCCAGGTCACCAGCAGTACAAGGTGTTCGCATCACCAGCAGTAAGTGCAGTTGGCAGTACCGCCAGTTCCCGCAGGTAAGCAGTTGTTCGCCAGAGGGATGAACGGAGGATTTGAAGCGCCATCAGGATCGCCCGGACGCCACGCGAGTCCGGGTACCGCAGGACATCGATAGTGAGGTGGTCTCCGGTCAAGCACCGCGATCCCCGCACCACTCGTCCCCGTTCGGACAGGTGAGCGGAAACAGAAGGCCGGCGCAGTACCGGCACCGGCAGATGGTGTAGCAGTTCCTTCGGGGCCCGGATGCCAGCAGGCATCCGGGCCCCTCCATGCGTTCCACGAAAGAGGTGCGATGACAGCAGGAGATCCCACCGGGCCGCTCGGCGGCCACCTGGACGACGACGACTTCCCCGCCTACACCATGGGCCGGGCCGCCGAGATGCTCGGCACCACCCAGGGTTTCCTCCGCGCCATCGGAGAAGCCCGCCTCATCACCCCGCTGCGCTCCGAGGGCGGACACCGCCGCTACTCCCGCTACCAGCTGCGCATCGCGGCCCGCGCCCGCGAGCTCGTCGACCAGGGCACCCCCATCGAGGCTGCCTGCCGGATCGTGATCCTGGAAGACCAGCTCGAGGAAGCCCAGCGCATCAACGCGGAATGCCGTGCCGCACTGCCGCCAGATCCGGCGGCCGCGGCATGAGCCGAGGCGCGCGTGCCAGTCTCGGCCGGCACCCCCATGACCATGCCGATACACAAGCCGCCGATCTACTGCCCACAGTGCCCGGCAGAGAACCCCCTCGTAACGAGAAGGCGAGGGCTTGGGTGTCCGCGTCCGCGTCCGGGTTCTGGGCCGTGCGTGCCGGAGCCTTCTGGCCTGCCGTGGCTGGGTGTGGTGGGCATGGTCGCAGGGTCGGGGCTTCGGGTGTGTGTCGTTTTGGGCGGGTGCGCCGTACGGTCGGGGTGGCACGGGGAGTGTGCCCGGTGAAGAGCAGGTCGGGAGGGTACTTGTGGTGTCGCCAGCGGTGACGGTTCGGTCCGAGGCCGACGGTGTGTGCGTGGTCGCCTGCAGGGGCGAGTTCGACCAGGACACCGTCGGTGCGCTGATCGACGCCTGCGATGGGGAGGCGTCGGGCGCGCGGCTGCTGGTGGTGGATGTGGCCGGGGTGTCGTTCGCCGACTCCTCTTTCCTCAGCGCGTTGATCCGCCTGCGCAACACCCGGCGGATGGTGCTGGCTGGGCCGGTGCCCGATCAATTGCACCGCCTGCTGGAACTGACGGGAACGCTCGCCCTGTTCGACTTCCGCGAAGACGACGGCGCGCAGGCAGACTGACCCCCTGGCACGGTCGCCCTCGTGGCTGCCTCGGTCAGAGGCGCTGTGGCTGACGGTTGGTGAAGGTGACGGTGATCGTTTTGCCGTCGGGATGGAAGCGGACGTCGGTGGTGTCGGCGAGTTGGTTCACGAGCCGCCAGCCGAAGCCACCCGGCTGAGTGGGGGCCCAGGGGAGGGTCTGGGGCCCGTGGGGTGAGGCGTCAGAGACCTCGACCGTGACCGCCTGCGGGTGGGCGTTGATCTGGAAGGCGGTGACGCCGCCGGCATGCCGGCGGGCGTTGGCGGCCAGTTCGGTGACCACGGTGAGCACGTCCTGGACCAAGCTGGGCGGCGCTTGGATCCCGGCGAGGGCGTCATGGGCCGCCTCTCGGACCTCGGCGCAGGTCGGTCCGGTGCCAGCCGGCGCAGGCAGGACAACCGGCGGCGCGTTCTGCTCTTCCATCTGGTCCGTTTCCCCCGTTGTCTGCTGGATAACGGGGGGCGATGCCGACCCCCTCGCTACCCCTACGACGTTCATCAAGAACCTACGGTTCGTCATGCTGATGCCGCCCCCTGGGCTGCCGGCGCACGGCGTCCGGGATTGCGCGGCGAAGGGCCCCCTTTGAGGCGGTTTGCTACCGCCTGTCGACGCGCCAGCGTGACCGCCCTGCCTTCCCGCTCCCTGATGGGCGTCGGCTTGAGCTCATCGGGGTGCGAAGACATGAGCCCGTCTGCTGGTCCGGTTGGCGGAACCCGCAGAGCATCGTTCCATGTTGCCGGCGATTCGTCTTGAGGGGTGTGCGGCCGATGGTGGACGACGGGCGCTGGATGGGGACAACGGTGGGATGCCTTCGTCGTGGGGCAGGGGTGACCCAACCACCTCTCCCCGCGGGCAAGGTCAGGCCGCTACGGCCGATGACGGTACTGCCGTGTTGCCTGTGCCCACATCCCCGCTGAGGCGCTGCTTACCGCGCTGGTCCGCTCCCCTTCTCGATCCTCGACCTGCCACTTCACGCCCGCTGCCGCCGCCCGCTCGCCGGACGGTGAGACGTGGTGGACGGTCAGTCTCGCTGCCATGATTGTTCACCTCCGCTGCCAAGCGGATTCCCGACGGACTCGAAAGCCGGAATTTACCGCGCTCTCCTGGGGGCCGGCCCTCATCTGGGAGGGCGAGTGCAGGCCGGCGTTCCGGGCCCGCGGGCTCTGTGCCCGCACAGGCAGCCCCAAACCAGACCTCGCGCTGCGCGCGGCTACACCTCCGCGCTGTTCAGCGGCTGCCCTCGCGGCTTGACACACGGCATTAGGAATCGATGACGCAGAACACTTAAGCGCTGTAGTTGGCTTTGATGCGCGTTCTGGTTGGCTGGGGTGTGCTGTGGGCCCCGGGCCGTCTGGGTGGTGTATCGACAGGCAGAAACGATCACGTTTGCGGCGTGGCAGGGCATACGGGCCGGAGCCCGCGAGGATCAGCGGACCAAGATCCCCCTTCTTCGACGGAGGAGCAGCATGGCCTTGCGCTGCCGTTTTGCCGTCCTAGCCGCTGCTGGCTTGACTTTCGTCCTGGCGGGCGTGGGTCCCGCCGCGGCAGAGTCGTTCCCGAACCAGGATCTCGTCAACCGGATGGACGGAAGCCGCCTGGCGCTGTCCAGTAACTCCCTCAGCGAGGGAGCCAGGCGATCACCTTGCGCAGCACGGCGTGGGACAGCTACTCGACCGAGGCATGGGACGCCGCGGGTACCTACGACGCGGCATCCCAGTTGTGGACTTTCACGCTGCGCAATTTGGCCTCCAACAAGTGCCTGCAGCCCAACGACACCACGCCGGCTCGCGGCGAGGCTGTTGTCGTACGGACGTGCAACGGATCCGACGTTCAGAAGTGGAGCGTCCGCAAGGAGAGCCCCAACGAGAGCGACGCGCGCTGGTTCGTGTGGCGTCCGTACCTCAACGTGGATGTCGCCACGACCCTCAAGGGGGCCACCGACACGTGGGACACCATCGAGCTTGACTATTCCTGCCCGTCCGTCGACCGTCTGCGGCGCCTGGGTCCCAACAACACCGCCTGGTGGTAGACCAGCCTGTCGAGCCGGCAAGCCCCGGCGCCCGGCGAGTATCTCTCTGGGCCGGCACGCGGTGTTCGGTAGCAGCTGGCCTTCAGGCCCCATTCCATGTGGCTGCGGATGATGTATCCGACTTCGTGGGCGAAGCGTGCGAGGTGGGGGCCAGCGGTGCGGGCGAAGGGGTTGCGATGCGCACGTACAGGGTCACAAGGCGGTCGCGCAGGGCGATCGCGTCGGCAAACGGCGTCAGTGAGCGGGTACCCGCCGTTCGCGTGGCGCAGGACGTCGAGGACGCACCGAGGCGGTCACCGGCACGATCACCGGCACCCTTACCCGCCCGCAGCTCCTGGTCCTCGGCCGACACGACCCCTCCGGCGGATGCCGTACCTCCTCCCCGAGCCCGACACGCAGCTGCGGCAGCTCACGGAGGCGATCGCTGATCATTGGCCCGAGGCTCCGCCGTACGGCGGCCGGTTCACCGAGATCGTGCCGCACCTGACCATCGCGCAAGGCCAGGAAGACGCCGTCCTGGAGGAGATCGAAGCCGGCTTCGCCGACAGGCTCCCGTTCACCTCACACGTCGCGTCGATCGAACTGATGGTGCACGACGGGGTGCAGTGGCAAGAACGGGCGTCGTTCGCGCTCGGAGGATGACGCAGGTCAGAAGTGGGCCTGGCTGGTCCGCTGCCCCTCGGGGGAGCGGACCAGCAGGGGGTGGTTACGCGGGCGGTCCTGGGGAGGTCCCAGGACCGCCATGAGGAGGGAACCTCCTCAGCCCCGCGCCAGCCCGTTCCGCGCGATCACCGCCGCGTACCATCGCGCACTGTCCTTCACCGTCCGGCGCTGGGACGCGAAGTCCACGTGGACGATGCCGAAGCGCTTGCTGTAGCCGTACGCCCACTCGAAGTTGTCCAGCAGGCTCCACAGGAAGTAGCCCCGTACGTCCACGCCGTCCTCGATCGCCCGGTGCACGGCCGTCAGGTGGGCGTCCAGGTACGCCACCCGCTCCGGGTCGTGGACCTGCCCCTCCGGGTCCGCGTAGTCGTCGTACGCCGCTCCGTTCTCCGTCACCAGGAGCGGGAGGTGTGGGAGTTCGTCGCGCAGCCGGGTCAGCAGCTCGTACAGGCCGTTCGCGTCCACCGGCCAGTCCATGGCCGTACGAGGGCCTGCCGCCGGAGTGAACGCCACGTGCTCCTCGGCGCCGGCCCAGGGGGCGGGGGAGGCGGAGGAGCCTGCCGAAACCACGCTGGGGGAGTAGTAGTTGACGCCCAGCGAGTCGATGGGCGTGGACGTGACCTCCAGGTCCCCGTCCCGGACGAACGACCAGTCCGTCACTCCCGACGTGTCTTCCACCAGGTCCTGCGGCAGCCGCCCGTGGAAGACCGGGTCCAGGAAGATCCGGTTCGCCACCGCGTCGATCCGGCGCACCGCGTCCCGGTCCGCCTTCGTGTCCGTCAGCGGGCGCAGGGCGTGGAGGTTCAGGGTCAGTGAGACCTCGGCTGCCGACGGGAGGCGGTCACGCAGGACGCGGACCGCGCTGCCGTGCGCCAGGTTGAAGTGGTGGGCCGCGCGCAGTGCGGCGAGGTCACTGGTGCGGCCGGGGGCGTGGACCCCGTTCCCATACCCGAGGAAAGCCCCGCACCAGGGCTCGTTCAACGTCGTCCAGGTGGTCACCCGGTCGCCCAGAGCCCGGGCCACCAGGTCCGTGTACTCCGCGAACCGGTGTGCGGTGTCGCGTTCGGGCCAGCCGCCCGCGTCCTCCAGCTCCTGCGGGAGGTCCCAGTGGTAGAGCGTCGCGACCGGCCTGATGCCGTTCGCGAGCAGCTCGTCCACCAGGCGGCGGTAGAAGTCCAGGCCGCGCTCCACGGCCGGGCCCCGCCCCATCGGCTGGACCCGGGGCCAGGAGACGGAGAAGCGGTAGTCCGTGACGCCGAGCTCCTTCATCAGCTTCACGTCGTCCGGCATCCGGTGCAGGTGGTCAGCGGCGATGTCACCGGTGTCGCCGTTGCGCACCTTGCCGGGCGTGCGGCTGAAGGTGTCCCAGATGGACGGCGTCCGGCCGTTCTCGGTGGCCGCCCCCTCGATCTGGTAGGCGGCGGTGGCCGTGCCCCAACGGAATCCGGTGGGGAAGCGCAGTCCCGTCCCGGGCTCGGGGCGGGTGCCCGTGGAGGTCGCCGGGCGGGCATCGACAGCGGTCATGAGACGGACACTCCAGGAAGTAGGGGAGGGGACGATCAGGTGCAGCTAGGCGCAGCTACGTGCAGCTACGTGCAGCTAGATGGGCTGGATGGGGCTGGTGAAGCAGGGCACCCGTCGGCGGCTGCCGGAAGCCGTAGGCGGCCTTGCGGTCTGCGCTGCCGGAAGGCGCGAGCGCGTCAGCCCTTCACCGCGCCCTGCATGATGCCGCCGACGATCTGTCGGCCCAGCAGGCCGAAGACGAGCAGCACGGGCAGGGTGCCGAGCAGCGTGCCGGCCATGATGACCGACTGGTCGTTGACGTAGCCGCCGCCCAGCTGCCGCAGTGCGACCTGCACGGTCGGCTCCTGTGAGGACAGCGCGATGACGGGCCAGAAGAAGTCGTTCCACGCCGTCATGAACGTGAGCATTCCGAGCACCGCCATCCCCGGCCGCGCAATCGGGATCACGATCGACCAGAAGATCCGGGACGTGGAGGCCCCGTCCATGCGGGCCGCTTCGATCAGCTCGTCCGGCAGTGACTGGATCAGGTACTGGCGCATGAAGAACACCCCGAACGCCGACACCAGACCGGGCAGGATCACCGCCTGGAGCTGGTTCACCCACTGGAGTTCGGCGATCAGCATGAACAGCGGGATCACGCCGAGCTGCGGCGGGATCATCATCGTGCCGATCGTCAACGTCAGCAGTGCGCCCCGGCCCCGGAACTTCAGCTTGGCGAAGGCGAACCCGGCCAGGGTGCAGGAGAGCACCGTGCCCACGGTGATGGCCCCGGAGACGATCAGTGAGTTCAGCAGCGCCTTGCCGATGTCGGCCTCTTCGAGGACCGCCTCGAAGTTCTTCATCAGGTTCGGGCCGGGCAGCAGGCTCGGAGGTACCTGTGCCAGGTCGGCGTTGGACCGGCTGGCCGCGACGATCGTCCAGTAGAAGGGGAACGCCGAGATCAGCAGCGCGAATCCGAGGATGAGGTAGGCGAGCCAGCCGCCCGTCATCGTCTTCCCGGCCCCGCCGCCCTTGCGGAAGAACCAAGGGCCCTTGCCGGGCCGGTCCTGCGGAGGGCAGGGCTTCTCGGGCGCGGCGGGCGCCGGGGCGAGCGCGGTCATCGGCCGGCCTCCTTGCGTGCACGGCGGCGCGCGATCAGGGCGTTGACCCCGACGAGCACCACGATCAGGACGAACATCACCCAGGCGATGGCCGCGGCCCGCCCCAGGTGGAAGAAGCCCCAGCCCTGCTCGTACATGTACAGGCCGAGGGTTTGGTACTGGTGCGAGATGCCGCCGGAGATCGACCCCTCGAACAGCAGGGGTTCACCGAAGAGCTGGGTCGCGCCGATCGTTGAAATGATCACGGTGAAGACGATGGTCGGCCGCAGTCCGGGAAGGGTCACGTGGATGAACTGGCGCCAGCGGGAAGCCCCGTCGATCCCCGCGGCCTCGTACAGCTCGTGCGGGATCGACTGCATGCCCGCCAGGTAGATCAGTGCGTTGTAGCCGGTCCAGCGCCAGATCACGATCGTCGATACGGCGATCTGCGAGGCGACCGTGTCCGTCTGCCAGTCCACCGGGTCGACGCCGAAGAGCCCGAGCACGTAGTTGATCAGTCCGAAGTCGCGGCCGAAGAGCTGCGCGAAGACGAGCGTGGCGGCGGCGACGGACGTCGCGTAGGGGAGCAGGAGCGTGGTCCTGATGAACGTCCGGCCGCGCAGCTTGTAGTTGAGCAGGTGGGCCAGGCCCAGTGCCATCGCGAGCTGCGGAACGGTGGACAGCACGCCGATGGTGAACGTGTTGCGCAGCGAGATCCAGAAGTACTCGTCGGTGAAGAGCGCGGTGTAGTTGGCGATGCCCCGCCACTCCATCTCGCCGCTCGTCTGGAGCTCGACGCGGTAGAGGGAGACGAACGCGGTGTAGAGGAGCGGGAAGAGGCCGAAGGCGAGGAACAGGGTGAAGAAGGGGGCGATGTAGGCGTACGGGGAGGCCTTGCGCCAGGTGCGCCGCAGAGCGGCCTTGGGGCCGTCACCCGGGTCGGTCCCCGGGGCAGCTCCGGTTCCGGGACCGGGGCCGGAACCGGAACCGCTTCTGGCCCGGCGGGCTCCGACCTTGGCGAGGGAGGTGGGGGACACGATGCGGCCCTTCGGGATCGGGACGGGAGGGTTTACGCAAGCGGAGGTGGGGGGCGGAGGCGTAGGAGGGGCGGAGGGCGAGGCGCAGGCGGGGCGGGGCCGACCGCCGACGGCGGGAGGCCGTGGGGCGCGGCCGCTCCACCGAGGCGCGCGCGGGGCTGATCCGTCCACCGAGGTGTACGGTGCCGGCCCGGCCACCGAGGAGCGCGGGCCCCGGCCGGTCCACCGGGCCGCACAGCGCTCGCGCGGCCCATCCACCCACGGCCCCGCCGCCTGGAGGAGGGCGGCCAGCCGTCCGTGCGCGGCTGTCAGGCGGTGGACCGGCCTCGCGGGGAGGCGAGGTGACGGCCGGCGGCCGCCGCCGGTGGCCGGACGCGCTACCGGCACCCGCTACCGGCGACCGGCGTCAGCCGATCACGTTCGCCACGCCCTTCTTCGCCGTCTCCCACGCCGTCTCCGACGCGACTCCCTTGCGCTCGACCTCGCTCAGCGCGTTCGTCAGCTGCTGCATCACGTTCTGGTCGTGCACGCCCAGCACCTGCACCGGGGACTCCTTGGCCGCGTCACCGAAGATCCGGCCGATCGGGGCGCCCGAGAAGTACGGGTCCTTGGCGTCCGCGATCTGCGCGATCGCGCCTGTCGAGGAGGGGAAGTTGCCCTGCTTCTGGAACACCTTCGCCTGCTGCTCGGGCGCGGTGAGCCACTCGATCAGCTTGTACGCCTCCTCCTTGTGCTTGGCCGCACGCGGGATCGCGAGGTACGAGCCGCCCCAGTTGCCCGCTCCGCCAGGGAGCTTGGCGACGTCCCACTTGCCCTGGCCCGCCTCACCGGCCTGGCCCTTGACGTAGCCGAGCATCCAGGCCGGGCAGGGGATGGTGGCGAACGAACCGGCGGCGAAGGCCTGGTTCCACTGCGGAGACCACTGGTCGAGCTTGGCGCTCAGGCCGGCCTCGGCCGCCTTCACCGAGGTGTCCCAGGCCGTCTTGACCGCCGGGTTCGTCTCGTAGACCAGCGTGCCGGAGGCGTTGTAGTACCGCTCCTTCTCCTGGCCGATCATGACTCCGTAGAGGGATCCGATGCTGTCGAGCCAGGCGCTCTGGGCGGGTGCCTTCTGCTTGTACTCCTTGCCCAGCTCCAGGTAGCCGTCCCAGGTGGACCACTTCTTCGCGAGCTCCTCGCGGTCGGTGGGCAGACCGGCCTGCTGGAAGAGGTCGGTCCGGTAGCACATGGCCTCCGGGCCCACGTCCGTGCCCAGGCCCAGGATCTTGCCGTCCTTCGTGGTCGCCGCCGACCACTTGGCCTCGGCGAACTGGTCCTTGAGCTTGTCCGCCCCGAAGGCCTTCAGGTCCAGGAACTTGTCGGTCTGCTGCTGGGTGACCGACGCGATCCGGCCCACCTCCACGCCCTGCACGTCCGCGAGACCGCCGCCGCCCGCCAGGCGGGTCTGGAGCGACTTCCAGTAGTCCGCCTCGTCCTGGGTGTCGCTCTGCTTGATCGTCACGTTGGGGTGGAGCTTCTGGTAATCCTCGTAGAGACCGGCCTCCTTGAAGCCGAAGGATCCGAAGAGGTCGACCGTGAGGGTGATGTTCTTGCCCGCGCCGTCGGCGGAGTCCGGCGATGAGCTGGATCCACAGGCGGCGAGGAGGGCCCCTGTGAGGACGACAGCGCCGAGGCGGGCTGTGGCTCTCGTGGCGGCTCGGGCGATGGGCATGGGAAGACTCCCTTGACTTCGGGATGGACCGAGCGGCTTGAGAGCGCTCTCAGTCTGTGCGTCAGGAGCGTCCCCCACCACCTGCTTCCCGTCAAGAGTCGAACGCATAACGACAGGGCGACCCATCCAACTCCCTGTGTTGCAGCCTCCCTTGACATTGAGGTTTCAGGAGATTTACGTTCCATGGCACTTGAGAGCGCTCTCGAACGCGCTCTTCCCCCCGCTGATCGAGGTGCTGTTTCGTGCAAGCCTCCCTCTCCAGACCTGCCGCGGCGACGCTCCTGGCCGTCGCCCTGGCCGCCGCCGGCCTGGGCTCCGCCGCCTCCCCTGCGGCCGCCGCCACCATCCCCGCAGGTTCGGGCAGTTACACCGACGCCCGTCCCGCCGGTACGTCCGGACCCACGACGAACACCGGTGCCCCCGTCACCCCCAAACTCACCGCCGCCGCCCGGGACAAGCCCGTCCCGACCAACGACTGGTGGACCTCGCTCGCCTACCAGCGCTATGGCGACAACCCGTACTCGACCCCCATGTACGGGCACCCCCTCACCTACCAGGCCAAGGCCTCGGGCCTCGAGGTCGGCTACCCGACCACGCCCGCGATCGTCGGTGACGGCCGGCAGTACGAGTACGCCCACAAGGCCGATCTCACCGTCGGCCTCACCGGCCTGAACTCGCCCGACACCAAGGCCGACGCTTGGTCGGACTGGACGGTCACCCCGTACTGGGCGGACGGCTCCCGCACCTTCCGGGCCACCATCGGCCACGGCATGCCGTTCGTATACGCCAAGGGCTCCGGCGGCGACGCGCGCATCACGACCGCCTCCACGCCCTCCGTCTTCGCGGACAACGGCAACGTCCTCGGCATCACGGTCGCCGGCCACCACTACGCCCTCTTCGCCCCGACCGGCGCCGACTGGAACGTCTCCGGCACCACGATCACCGCCGGACTGGCGGGCAAGGATTACTTCTCCCTCGCCGTCCTGCCTTCCACGGACGCGCTGGCGACCTACCGCAAGTACGCGTTCAGCTTCGTCACCGGCTCCCAGGTGGCCTGGCAGAGCGTCGGGGGCGACGTCCGTGCGACCTACACCCTGACCACGGAGGCCAAGGAGGGCACCGAGCGTGGCACGCTCCAGGCCCTGTACCGCCACCAGTGGCTCCACACCGCCGACGCGCTGACCCCGTACACGTACGTCTCACCGCGCGGCACCATGAAGGTGCGCGAGTCCGCCTCCTTCACCACCAGCCAGAAGAACAACGGCGTGGTGCCCGCCCTGCCCGCTTCCAACGGGGTCGACCGGGCCCGGCTGACCGGCTACCTCAACGAGGTCGCCAACGCCTCCGACCCGTTCTCCGGGGCCACCGACACCTACTGGACCGGCAAGGCGCTCGGCCGGCTCGCCCAACTGGTGCCCGTGGCCGACCAGATAGGTCAGACCGCGACCCGTGACAAGCTCCTCGGCCTGATGAAGGGCCGGCTCCAGGAGTGGTTCACGGCGGGCGGGGCGAGCGAGTTCAGCTACGACAAGGACTGGAAGACCCTCACCGGCTACCCGGCCTCGTACGGCAGCGACACCGAACTCAACGACCACCACTTCCACTACAGCTACTACGTCTACGCGGCGGCGATCGTCGCCCAGTACGACCAGGCCTGGGCGGCCGACTCGGCCTGGGGCACGATGATCAAGCACCTGATCCGCGACACGGCCAACCCGAGCCGTACCGACTCGGCGTACCCCTTCCTGCGGGGCTTCGACGTGTACGCCGGCCACAGCTGGGCCTCCGGCCACCAGGGCTTCGCGGCGGGCAACAACCAGGAGTCCTCGTCGGAATCCATCAACCTCAGCGCCGGGCTCGTGCTCTGGGGTGCGGCGACCGGCGACACCTCACTCCGCGACCTCGGCAGCTACCTGCTGACGACGGAGTCCGAGGCGATCACCCAGTACTGGTTCGACGCGAACGAGCAGGTCTTCCCCGCCTCGTACAAGTACGGCACGGTCGGCATGGTCTGGGGCAGCGGCGCCGCGTACTCCACCTGGTGGACCGCCAATCCGGAGGAGATCCACGGCATCAACGTCCTCCCTGTGACCGGTGGTTCACTGCACCTGGCCCGTGAGAAGGCAGCCATTGCCCGGAACATCGCCGAGATGGAGCGGGAGAACGGCGGCCCGGCCCAGGAGTGGCGCGACCTGCTCTGGGAGTTCGAGGCGCTGACCGATCCGGCCAGGGCGAAGGCCAAGTGGGACGGCGTCAACGGCAACTACACCCCGGAGCAGGGCGAGTCCAAGGCGCACACCTACCACTGGATCAGCACGCTCGACACGCTCGGCGCGCCGGACATGACGGTCAGCGGCGACCTGCCCACCTCTGCCGTCTTCAGCAAGAACGGCACCCGCACCTACACCGCGCACAACCACGGCTCAACCACCCGTACGGTGACCTTCTCGGACGGCAAGACGCTGTCCGTACCCGCCCGTTCGACGGCCACGGGCACCGGCGCCGACACCGGAAACCCGGACCCGGAGGAGCCCGGCCCCTCCACCGGCAACACCTTCCGCCTCAAGTCCGGCGGCATCCTCACCACCTCCACCGCCGACCCGGCCGGCGCGGACACCGTGGCCTCGGCCGACGGCGTCAACCGGGACGGCACCCCGTACCGGCCGACCGTCTACGAGGCGAAGCAGGTCAACGGCCAGGTCGCCGCGGGGGCGGGAACCACGTTCCGCCTCCGGGTGGACGCGGGCACCAAGGTGGCGCTGGCCCCGCAGGTCAGGGTCAGCTACGACCTGACCGGTGACGGCACCTTCGACCGCACCGAAACCTACCGCTACTTCGCGACGGACCCGGTCGCGGGCTGGGAGGAGTACACGCAGGCCGTCGGCGCGCAGGCCGTCACCGGCAGCCTGGGCGAACTCAAGAACGGCACCGTCCGCCTGGAGATATGGAACGCGCTGGGCAACGGCACGTCCCAGGTCCAGACGGGCACGGACGCGGCGGTGCTGAAGATCCCGTACGCGTAACCCACCCACCGCCGCGAAGCCCCCTGTTCGGACGGTGTACGAACCAGAACGACGAACATGATCGGTGCGGCGGGTCTCCGGCTCCTCAGGGCGGGGACCCGCCGTACGCGTACGCAGCGTCCGGGCTCAGGCCGAGTCCCGCCGGACCAGCACGGTCGGGGTGATCACGGAGTAGGGCGCCGGCCCGTTCTCCGCAGGGTCGAGGTTGCGCAGCAGCAGTCGCGCCATCAACCGCCCCTGCCCCTCGATGTCCTGCCTGACGGTGGTCAGCGGCGGGACGGTCTCCTTGGCCACCGGATCCATGTCGTCGAACCCGACGACCGCCACCTGCTCCGGCACAGCGATCCCGCGCTCCCGCAGGACCCGCAGAGCCCCCGAGGCCATCAGGTCGTTGGCGACGAACACCGCGTCCAGGTCGGGCCTGCGTTCCAGCAGCTCAGCCATCGCCCGCGCCCCGCTCTCCACGGTGAAAGCACCCTCGGCGACGAGCGTGGGATCCGTGTCCAGCAGCACGTCCCGGTAACCGTCGAGACGGTCCATCGCCGAGGTCTGGTCGGGCGGCCCGCCGATGTGGGCGATCCGCTCCCGCCCGAGGTCGCGCAGGTACTGCACGGCGGCCCGGGCCCCGCCCCGGTTGTCGGCGTCGACGTACGGAACGGCCCGCTCGCCGGGGTCGGAGGTCCAGCCGGGCCGACCCCCGAACACGGTCGGGATCCCCGCCCGCCGGGTGATCGCGGGCAACGGGTCGTCGGTGTGCAGGGAGAACGCGAGCGCGCCGTCCACGTGCCCGCCGGACAGGTACCGGGTGATCCGGTCGAAATCCCCCGGCCCCTCCACCAGCAGCAGCACGAGCTGGGTGTCGTGGGCGGTCAGCTCCTTGCTGATGCCCCGGATCTGCTGGGAGAAGAAGGGGTCCGAGAAGATCCGCACCTCCGGCTCGGCGATGACGACCGCCACCGCACCCGTCCGCCGGGTCACCAGCGTCCGGGCCGCGTGATTGGGGACGTAGCCGAGCTCGTCGACCGCCCGGAGCACCTTGTCGACCAGCGGTTTGCGGACCCCGTCGCCGCCGTTGACGACCCGCGAGGCCGTGGCCCGGGACACTCCCGCAAGCGCCGCGACGGCTTCCAGGGTGGGGCGGGCCCCGGGGGACTGCTCGGGCAAGACGGTCGCTCCTCCTCCACGGTGGCGACGACACGCAAGGTGGTGCGGACCTGCACCGCCGCCGGATCGCCTACAGCTTAACGCGGGGACACACCCGCTGCCTGAGAGCGCTCCCAATCGCCCATCACCCCCGGCCCGCCTCCCCGCGGGCCCACCAGTCAGACCCGGGACCCCCGCCGAAAGCGCCGGCCTTCAGCCGACACAGATGGTCGGCCGCTCCACCAGCAGGGCGCGGAGCCAGGCGCTGGGGCCATCATGGAAGTGGCGTCTACGGAACCGGACTTGGGCTGATCGGCACCGATCCGGAGTCGACGCAGCACACCCGGTCGAGCGAGACGCCTAGTGGAGGACATGTGCCGCAGGACATCGAGTTCCACCTCCCCTTCCCGATCGCCCTCAGTCCGGACCTGGAGGGCGCGCGCCAACGCAATCTGGCGTGGGTGGCGGGCACTGGTCTCGTCGGGGAGGGCCGCTCGCTGGAGTGGTACGCGTCCTGGGACATGCCGCTCCTCGCCGCGTACGGCTTCCCCTACGCCGATGGCCACGCCCTGGACCTGTGCGCGGACGCGATGGCGTTCTTCTTCGTCTTCGACGACCAGTTCGACGGCCCTCTCGGCCAGGACCCCGCCCGCGCCGCGGCCGTGTGCCGACAGCTGATCGACATCGTGCACGGCGTCGTTCCTGCAGCCGGGGCCGATGCGTGCGCGGTGGCGTTCGCCGACCTCTGGGCGCGAAGCTGCGACGGCGCGCACCCGGGCTGGGTGGCCCGTACCGCACACGAGTGGGAGTACTACTTCGCGACCCAGGCCCACGAGGCGATCGGCAGGCTCCGCGGAACACCCGCCGACGTGGAAACGTACCTGCAGGTCAGACGGGGCATAGCCGGAACCGACCTGCCCCTGTCCCTGGGCGAGCGGGCCGCCGGCGTCACCATCCACCCGGCCGCCCTCCACAGTCCGCAGCTGCGCATCATGCGCCAGGCCGCGACCGACGTCACTTTCATGTGCAACGACGTCTACTCGCTGGAGAAGGAGGAAGCCCGCGGAGACATGGACAACCTCGTCCTCGTCCTCGAACACACCCGGCCCTGTACCCGAGACGAAGCCATCAGTGCCGCCCGCCGGGAGGTCGACGGCCGCGTCACGCGTTTCCAGGAACTTGCCCTCCAGGTCCCAGCCATGTGCCTGCAGCTCGGTCTCACCGGCCCGGAGCGAACTGCCGTGGCTACGTACGTCGAGGTCATGGAGACCTGGATGAGCGGCTACCACGCCTGGCAGACCCGGACCCGCCGCTACACCAGTGCACTCCAGATCATCCCCAGCACGGGGCCCGGCTACTTCGAAGAGGTCCTGAAGACGCCGGGCACCGGAAGAAACAGCTCTGGCTGCGCCTGACGGGATCCAGGGGAGGACGGACGACACTCACCTACCGGCACGTCCACAAGACCGACGGCCCACAACGCACAGCCCAGGCAGTCCCGCCCCCCGGCACTGGCTAGCGCCATCCGGAGCCACAGGGGGTGCCGCGCGCCTTTCCGAGGGCTGGACAGCAGTTGTTCCCCACTTCGGGATGCAGTTCAGCCCCGCCCCGGGATCGCACAATGCGCAGAGCATCGGTGGCTCCTGCCGCATCCTTGGTACGCGATGCGGCGACATGGAGCCGCATTTGGAAAGTCGACGCAAAGGCGGCCGAGGGAGCACCCCCGGGTGAGGCGGCCGGCTGATTGGCGCATCCTGCTGCCAATTCCCTCAGAGCCATGCCGCTGCACCGGGACAATGCCGTACTCCGGATCGGCCCCGCCGACTCCGGCCTGTAGCAGGAGCTGGCCCCAAAATCACCTGGCTGGAGGCGCCCATCTCAGCGTGCCCGAACCCGAACCCTTCATGGCAAGCGAGCATGTGATGGTACGTCGCCGACGGCCTGTTCCGCGAAGTCGCCTGCCGCGCAACTCCATTGGGGCCTTGGCGCACCGGCTGAGGGCTGTCGATCGAGCACGGCTGGGAAGAGCTCTCCGAGGTCGATTGGCGATGGTCCAGATCGAGGGAATCCATTTCGCCCTCTACCGGCTGAACACCAGCCAACTGAAGGACGCCATCGTGTCCGTCCTCAATGAGACGGAGGACGACGAAGCCGCGATCAACATCCTGCTGACGGCCCTGGGTATCGGCCCCGACGCAGTGACCTACCGGGGAAACGTAACGGCCTGGGAGACCAGGTAACGGCCTGCCGGTCACTCACCCTCACGCAGCGGCATAGGGCACTGGAGACGGAGAATCAGGACGCGGGCTTCGGGCAAGGTCTGGGACCCGAACCGAGTTTCGATGTCGCCTCTGTGCGCAACCGTGCGTACTTGACGTTCAGTCCCAGTCAGCTGCGGGCTGACTGACCCGGCCGCCCGCGTGCGCGGATCGGACGTATCCCTCGGGCGCCTGGGGAAGAGAGGCCACGCATTGCGGAGAGCATGCGTTGACCAGGAGGGGCAGGACATCCGTGGCAACGCGCAAGGAGATCCAGGCCGGGTGCAGACCGCCTTGCTCTATCGGTTGGTCGCAGACGCTGCATGATGAGACGGCTGTCGTGCCCCAGCGGCGTGCGTCCAAGTCCGCTGTGTCAAGGCCCGTGACGGAGCTGCGGGCGGGTGCCAGCCGGGGGAACGGTGCCCGCAGCTTGTGATTTCCGAACAGGGAACGCGTACTGACCGTGCTCCTCATGAGCCCGGTGCATCTGGTGATTTCGTAGGGGAACCAGTGCAGCCGATAAGAGGTGTAAGGGGTGAACTCCTCCAGACTGGTCATCGCCCCGATTTCGGATGGGAGTCGGACGAGGTTGCTGCCGTAGAGCATGAGGTGCTTGACCGCTGTCAGCTTTCCGATGGCCGGCGGCAGTGTGACGACCTGCCGTCGTTCTTCGGGGCTCAGCTCAAGAAGGGGACGAAACTCCTCCCGGCCGTCGGCGGCCGCCTCATCGATGAGCTCAAGCAGGTGTTTCCAGCCCGGAGCCGAGGTGTCTTGGAGCTCGGTGTGGAACCCGACGCGAGCGCGCGGGTGAGGCTTGCTCTGGTCGAAGCAGCGGCAGGTCTCGCGGTGGGACTTACGTCCAGCCGGTTCCGATCCGGACGTGTCGCCCCACCGATTCACGAAGAGCTGCTGCTTGCCCTCACCCACCATGACTCCAACCTACTAGCGCTGTCCTCGAATGCCCCGCGCCGAGCCGACTTTCTTCCAGGTGCTCGGGCACGGTGCCTTCGCATGTCTGATGCCCGCGCCACTCACTGATCACCTCAGTGCAGCCGGGGGCTGGTGTGAGTGTGCGGGTGCGGTGGCAGCGGTGGTGTGTCAGCGAGTGGCTGTTCTGGGGGCGGGTGAGGCTCCCCATGCCATTGGCCTTTTGGGGGAGCGAAGCTGTAGCGGTGGGTGGTTCAAAGGCCTGCCAGTGGTCGACCTGCACTTGGTGTTCCCTTGAGGGCCTGGGACAGGCGAAGACGGTGAGGAGCACGCGGCGCCTTCGCGGACAGTCACGCGGTTCATGGCACTTTTCGCTTTGGGTGACGGGGGGTGAATTGGGCGGTCCACGACCAGGGCTCCGTGGGCTCATTTCAGTGGACCTGGACGTCGGTTTCGTGGGAGTCGCTCGCGAGTTCCGTCACCATGACCGCCGCAGCGGTCCGTGCGTCTTCTGGGTGCGTGAGGACAGGAATGTCCAAGCGCCCGCAGAGCATTCCGCCCTCCAGGGTGAAGACGCTGAAGCGCCAGCCTTCCGGCGTCGCCAACAGGACGAACGCCTTCGGAAGGCCCCAGAGCGGCCGCTTATCCTTCTCCTTCTTGCGTCCTCACCATGCCGCTATCCACCATCGTCGGGATTACGGTGATGGACCGGGGTGGAGGCGCTGCTGCCGCGGCGCGGTTTGGCGCCGGTGTGTCCCACAGGACTTACACGGTAAGGTCGAAGTCGGGCGCCTGGATACCGGCTCGGAGCGCGACGCGATGTACACCCACGGCGTCGCAGACGAGCCGCCGCTCTTTACGCTGGGCGTGGCCAGTCAGGCGGGCGACCGTTCCCGTCGCCTCGGAATCGGCCCGACCGCGATCATCGATCGGGAGCTGGCAGGGCCGAGGACCACGCAGCCCCGGCAGCGCCAGTGCCTCCTGGTACCCCGCGCGGCTCGCCTGCCGGTCGGTGAAGGAGACGAGCAGCACCTGATGGCTCTCCGCCATGTCGACCGTCCTCCGCTTCCGTTTCCGTTGCCGCGCGCCCAGCGCACGCTCTCACCTCACAGTGGAACCAGGTGGGGACCTGACCGCCACACGCGGCGTCAGGCCGCGGGGGTCTCGTCCTTGCGCAGGGCGGTGCGGACGCCGGTGACGACCACGACGATCAGGCAGAGGGCGATGACGGTCTCGGCCCACAGGAAGGCGAACCAGTCGAGCACGCAGCCGATCGGGGGCGTGCCGGGGGCGCTGTTGCGGAAGGCCGAGAGGGCGAACAGGGTGGCCGCCATCCAGCCGAGGACCGCCCACACCAGGCCGTCTTCGCGGGTGGCCGCGTACCAGGCGCCCAGGAGCACGGACGCCGCCAGTGCCCACATCACGACCATCATGAACACCGCGAAGACGAGCAGGCTGTCCGATCGGGCGAGCCCCAGCCCCAGGGCCGCCTCCTGCGGGGCGCCCGTCGGCGTCGCGTCGATCGAGAAGAGGGTGTCGTTGTTGGAGAACAGCACCCGCACCGGCACCTGTTCGCCGTCCATCCGGGCCCAGAACTCGATGTCGGTCTCGTAGGTGTCGAACGGGTAGTCGCTGATCGACCCATCGGCGATCGCCACCTGCACGTCCTTGATCGCGATCCGTTCGTGCGCCTTGAACTCCAGGTCACCGAGGGTCTGCGCGGAGGTCTGAAGGCTGAGGTCGCCCGTAGGGGCGATCCCCTCCTCCTCGCCGAGGATCCCTCGGGGGGTGACCCGGACCCGCAGGAGCAGTTCCCTGGCCTTGGCGTCGACGCTCTGGACGGTGGCCTGAACGTCCACCCGGTCGGCGGCCGTGGATCGGGCCGGGTGGACGGCGTCGACGGCCTGCCGTTCGGTGAACTGCAGCCACGAGCCCACGGCGACCGCCACCACGACCAGGACCGCGATGGACAGCAGGACCGGCAGCATCGCGGCCGCGGAGCGGCGCGGGCGCGGTGGGTGGCGCGGGTCCCAGACGGGGGCCATCGTGACTCCGGCGAGGTGGGGAGCGATCTCAGGGAGCTGGGGAGCTGGGGAGCTGGGGAGCTGGGCGCTGCGGGCTAGGGGGCCGGGGAGCCGGGAGACTGGGGAGCTATCTCGAACTCGGGCGGTTCGAGGTCCTTCAGGCAGGTGGTCTTGGGCGCCTCGGGGGTGTCGAAGAAGGAGGCCGTGATCTCCTGCGCGCACTTCGAGGTGGCGAACACGACGTGCGGCTCGTAGGGGATCGTGACGACCTTCGCCTTGCTCAGCGTGCGGGCCACGTACGGTCCGTTGTCCGCCCCGGTCTGGGCGTCGAACGCACCGGAGAGGGCGAGGGTGGGGATGTCGCTGGTGGTGACGTCCCTGATCGAGCGCGGGGCCGCGGGGATGTTCCAGGCGGCGCAGTCCGGGTGGAGGGAGGTGAGCAGCGGGGCCTGGGCCTGCACCGAGCGGGGGAACGACGGGAATTCCTTCCGTCCGCCCTGGAGCGCCGCGTCCTCGTCCTCGTACGGCGTCCACTCGCTGCAGAAGATCCCGTAGGCGAGACCGTGGGAGACCACGCCGATGCCCTTGGGGTTGAGCCTCCAGCCCGCCCACTGCTGCGCGATCGGCTTCGGGTCGCCGTTGGCGAGCGCGTCGATGAACCGGGGTACGTCTTCCGCAGTGTGGGTGGCGGACGTCAGCCAGTTCACCAGGGTCCCGCCGTCCAGCACCACCTTCACCGGCTTGTCGCTGCCGGGGAGGGTGACGGTGGTGGTGACCGGCTTGGCCTCGAGGTCGCTGACGAGCTTCTCGAAGGTGGCCGACAGGTTCGGGTAGCGCTCGTTGCAGGCCGGCTGGTCCGCGCAGGCCTTGAACAGGCCGTCCACGCCCTGCCGGAAGCTGCTCCACGTCGAGGCCGAGCCGGCCCTGGACGGCGGCAGGATGCCGTCGACGGCCACCGACCGCAGGCCCTCGGGGTGCAGGCGCATGTAGGCGAGCGCCAGGTGGGTGCCGTAGGAGATGCCGTACAGGTTCCAGCGGTCGACGCCCAGCGCGGCGCGCAGGTCTTCGTAGTCGGCGGCGCTCTCGATGTCGTTGTAGGCGCCGAGGTCGATCCCGCGGGCCGCCAGCTTCTCGCGGCAGGCCTTCGTGGCCTCGACGTGCTGGCGCTCGGTGGACGGAGCGTCGTAGACGAGGCCGACGACCTTGCCGTTGAACTCGTCGATGTTGGGGCACAGGAGCTCCGGGTCGGCCGAGTACGTGCCGCGCTGGGACATGAAGACCACGTCGCGGTCGCGGTTGAGGCCGCCGTCGATCGCCATCTTCGCCTCGCCCACGGCGTCGTCTCCGGGACCGCCCGCGAGCCACACGATCGGGTCGGGTTTCGGGTTGTCGGCGAGGGCGGGCACGATCGCGACCCCGAGTTCGATGGTCCGGCCGCCCGGCTTGGCGCGGTTCTCCGGCACGGTGAGCGTCCCGCAGCGGGCCCCTTCGAGCTCCTCGACGGGTTCCGGTGTCTTCGGGCAGGGGCCCGGTTCGAAGCGGGCGTCGCCCACCGTCCGCGCGGTCGAGCCGATCGGCGCCGGGGGGCTGGGAGCGGCGCCGGGGCCCGGGCGTGCCTGGGCGGGCGCGGTGAGCAGGCCGGAGACGAGGAGCGTGGTCACCAGGCCGGCCGACGGCGCCAGGAGTCCTCGTGCGGTGCGCCGACGACGGGGCGCCTGCTGGAGAGTCATCTGCCCTCCCGGCTACTTGGGGATGATCGTGAACGGCTGGGGCTCGAGGCCGTCCACGCAGCGCGTGTCGGGCGCGGTCGGGCGAGCGAAGAACGAGGCCAGCACGCTCTGCGCGCACGGCGACTGCGGGACGACCCAGTGGCCGATCCCGGGGACGAGGACGGAGGTCGAGTTCGACAGGTTGCGGGCCACGCCCTTGGCCCAGCTCGCCCCGGTCTTCACGTCGAACGTGCCGGAGACGACGAGCGCCGGCACCGGGCTGACGGTGGGCACGCGCTGGACGGACGCACGGTCAGGAACGTCCCAGACCCCGCACACCGGGTACTGGAAGGGCAGTTGCGGAGCCTGGGCCAGGACCGTGTCCGGCCACCCCGGGTAGGCCTTGCGGCCCGCCTTGAGCACATCGGACTCCGTGTACCCGGGCGCCCATTCACTGCACGCGATCGAGTTCGTCAGGCCGTGCGCGAACTCGCCGGTCTTCTGGACCGAGCCGGCCGCGCGGGCCTGCGCGAAGCGCTGGGGGTTCCCCTTGCTCAGTTCTTCGAGCGCGGCGGGGATGTCCTTGGGCCGGGGGGTGAAGGCGACGATCAGGTTGAGCAGCGTGCCCCCGTCGAGGACGGTCCTGACCGGCTTCCCACCGTCCGGCGGCTTGACGTCCAGGGTCAGGGGCTGCGCCTCCAGCTTGCGGACCTGCTCCGTCAGCGTGCGCGGGAGGTCCGGGTAGCGGTCCTTGCAGGCGGGCTGGGCGGCGCACGCGTCGAAGATGTTGCGGATCCCCTCGGCGGTGCTGCCCCACGTCCACGGCAGGGTCACGTACTGGGACGGTGCGACCGAGTCGAGCGCCACCGAGCGGATTCCCTCGGGGTGAAGGCGCAGGTAGGTGAGGGCCAGGTTGCTGCCGTAGGAGTACCCGTAGACGTTCCACTGCGGGATGTCCAGCGCCCGGCGCAGGTCGGCGAAGTCCGCTGCGTTCTCGGTGCTGTTGTAGGCGCTCAGGTCGGCCCCGTCGGCGACGAGGCGGGCCCGGCAGTCCGTCACCGCCTTCAGCATGGTCTGTTCCGCCTGCTGGGAGTCGTAGCCCAGTCCCACGGCCTTCTCGTTGAAGCGGTCGACCTCCGGGCAGGCGAGGTTGGGCTGGTCGTAGAGGTTTCCGCGCTGGGCCATCACGATCAGTTCGCGGTCCTTGTTCAGGCCGGACTCCACGAGGAACGGGATGTCGTCGAAGGTGTCGGCGCCGGGGCCGCCCGCCATGAACACCACTGGGTCCGCGGCGGGTTCGTCCGAGACGGCCGGGATCCGCGCCACCGCCAGCTTGATCGTCCGGCTGCCGGGGCGGGAGCGGTTCTCGGGGACCTGGAGGGAGCCGCACTGCGCATCGGCGAGTGCTTCGATCGGCTCAGGAGTCTTGGGGCAGGGACCGGGCACGAACGCCGATGTGCCGGAGGGGCTCGGTTGCCAGGCCGGCTGCGCAGCAGCGGCGGCGCTGCCTGGTACGGGGCCGAAGGCTGCGAGACAGACCAGAGCGGTCGCGGCGGCTGCCGCGTGGGTGCTGTGCTGTGGCATGTGATCTCGTTCCTCTGCCGACTGAGGCGGCCGCCCTGCCGGGCCGGGCCGCAGCGGTGTGGATGGAACGCTCGCGATCCACGCTACCCGGCGGCGTGCCCGGGCGCTCGCGGAATGCTCACGCCCCGTGGCCGCCCGTGTACCCTCCGCACCGCCTTCCGCACCGCTGTCCACACCACCGGCAGGCCGCCCCCCGTCCCGGTGCACCTCCCCGGCCGTCCCGATAGCGTGGAAGGCGCACGAGAGGACCCGCGCCGCCGTCTCGGTCCGGGCCCGTGGAGCGGCAAGACCCCCTGAACGCCCTCGTTCCGAGAAGGTGGTGTCCGTGCACGGGTCGGTTTCGCTGTGCGCCGCCGGGGGCGCCGTGCTCGCGGTCCTCCTGACGGCAGCCGCGGGGCCCCAGCAGGCACGTGCGAACGGCGACGACCGGGAGAAGCGCAGCGGCGGCGTACTGGAGCAGCTGGTGCCTTCTGCCGACGGCCCCGGCTGCGCGGCAGCCGTCGGCACGCGGGGAGACATCGCCTGGGAGGCGGGGCGGGGGAAGGCCGATCTGGGGACCGGGCGCGCCATCACCCCGCAGACGGTCTTCGACATGGCGTCCAACCGCCCGCCTGGACGCGTGAGGTCACCCTGGGCGTCCTGATGCGTCACACCAGCGGCATCACGGACTGCCAGGACCTGCTGGAGGCCGAGGGCATCGGGGTGACGGACCCGGCCGGCCAGAAGGAAGCGATCGGAGCCGTCCTCGCCTCACAGCCCGAAGAGCCGCCCGGGACACGCTTCTCCTACTCCTACAACTACCGCACCGGTCGCATCGGCGGGAAGCAGCTGCTCGCCGGACTCACGGACGGAGCGGTGAGCGTGGGCGACACCCTGCGCGGGCGCGGGATCGAAGAGGGGCGGTACGGGGCCGGGATGCTCGTCCTCCCCGACAAGAGCCTGGTGCACCGGGGCGGGAGGGGTTCCACAGCACCTTCAAGGTCAGCCCGGACCGCGGCACCGCCGTCACCGTCGTGTGCAACGTGGATTCGCCCGATCACTTCCGTGCGGCGAACCGGCTGCTGGACATCTGGACCGGATGACGCGCGCAGGGGCTCCCGGTGCGGCCGCGCGCCGGAGACGGGCCCCGGCGCCTAGAGTGGACCGTCCTGACAGCCGCCGACGCGACCTGACCTGACCCGGCCCCCACCCGCCGCCCGGTCGGGCGCGGCACGCGGGCCGGCCCGAGAGCTCGGAGTGCACCATGGGCCAGCCCCCGCCCGCCGGGACCCGGCGCTCCCGGCCCGCGCAGTCCGCGCCGTCCGCTGACGACAGCGGTGCACTGTTCGGGCTGGAGGACCTGCGGACCGGGCCCGTCCCGGCGGGCTCCGCGCGGCCGGGGCCGCTCGTAGGACCCTCGTTCCGCGACTCCCCTGCCGCCCGTCGGCTGCTCTCCGTACGCGAGATCCACGCCGAACCGGCCGCAGCGGCCTCGCCCCGCGGGCGGCAGATCCTCGCGCGCTTCCCCGAGGCCCGGGTCGTCGACGTGGAATCGCACTGGCGGATCCCGGAACTCCACGGCAACGAGGGCAATCTCGAACGCTGGGTCCGGATCAAGAGCGAGGTCCTCGTCCTAGGCGAGAAGAAGACCCTGCACACCCGGCCGAACGGAAGGTCGGCGGACTGGATCGCCCCCGGTCCGGCGAACGGCTGCGCGATGGCGTGCGCCTACTGCTACGTTCCGCGCCGCAAGGGCTACGCCAATCCGATCACCGTGTTCACCAACATCGAGCAGATCATCGGCCACCTCGGTCGGCACGTCGCGCGGCAGGGGCCCAAGCGGGAGCCCAACCAGTGCGACCCGACGGCCTGGGTCTACGACATCGGCGAGAACAACGACTGCTCGGTGGACGCGCTCATCAGCGAGAACACCGCCGACCTGGTGCACGCCTTCGCCCGCTGGCCCACGGCCAAGGCCTCCTTCGCCACGAAGTTCGTCAACCCCGACCTGCTGCTGCTCGACCCCCGCGGCCGCACCAGGGTGCGCTTCTCGGTGATGCCGCCGCAGGACTCCCGGCTGCTGGACATCCGCACCAGCCCCGTGGAACAGCGCATCGCGGCGGCCGCGGACTTCCTGGACGCCGGGTACGAGGTGCACTTCAACCTCTCGCCCGTCGTCGTCCGGCCGGGCTGGGAAGAGGACTGGGCGCAGTTGCTGCGGCACATGGACGACGTCCTGCCCCGCGCCGTGAAGGAGCAGGCCGCCGCAGAGATGATCATGCTGACGCACAACAAGGACCTGCACGACCTGAACCTGGCCTGGCACCCGCGGGCCGAGGAACTGCTGTGGCAGCCCGGACTCCAACAGGCGAAGCGCTCCGAGAACGGCAGCTGGAACGTCCGCTACCGGACTTCCGGCAAGGCCGAGGCCGTCGCCTCCGTCCGCCGCCTGGTGGCCTCCCACGCCCCGTGGCTGCGGATCCGCTACGCCTTCTGACCGGGCGGGGCGGCCATCCGCCCGCGGCGCAGCGCCTCAGGGCCCGACCCCGCTGGAGCCTCTGGACCTCACGTCATCACTGGACCCCGCCCGTCAGGCGGCCGGCGGCTCACCCGCCCGTGCGGAGGCGGCACGCCGCGTAGAACGGCGCCTGCTGCAGGGCCACGGTGGCGCACCGACAGGTGCGCGGCACTTGCCCCTCTGTCACCGACTTGCCGCTGCACGCCAATCAAGTCAAGAGAGTACGAAGCGCTCGAAGAGTCGGTCGCACCTGGCGAATCGCAGCCCCGCTGAGGTCCTCGCGGCCCCTCCGGGCCCCGCCCAACGGGAGGGGCCCGCAGGGGCGCTCAGCGGGGCGTGTGCATGACCGTGACGTCGCCGGACACGGGCGGCAAGCCCGTGCAGATGAAGGGTCTCTACACCTGGGGCAACGGCATGGCCATGGAGACGGAGATACCGGCCAAGGACCTCGAGATGGACGGCATGGTGGCAGACGGCACCGTCACGATGCGCCTCGTTGACGGCGCGTACTACTACGAGGTCGACCGCGTTGAGGAAGACGGCCCGTTCAAGGGCAAGACCTGGCTGAAGGCTGAAGCCTCCGTCGTCGTCGGTGAGAAGGGCGCGGCGAGCATGGCCGGCGCCAACGGCGCCCCGACCGCCGGCTTGAAGAGCCTCAAGTACGCCAAGGACGTCACCAAGGTCGGCACCGAAAACGTCAACGGAAAGAGCATCATCCACTACCGCACCACTGTCCCCGCCGACAAGATGAGCACGGCCGCAGACATGTACAAGGGCCTCGGCCTGTCCGGCGAGATCGTCACCGACATCTCGGTCGACGACAAGGGCGCCCCTGCACGTATGAACCAGGCCGTCGGCACAACCAGCGTCTCGATGGACTTCCTCGCGTTCGGGGGTGGTAGGACCGTCGTGGTCCCGCCGGCCGCCGAAACGGCCGACATGACCGATCTCTACAAGGAGCAGGTCAAGGGCGGAGCCGCCTGACGCTCAGTCGGCTGCCTCCCCCTCCACGAGCCCTGGCCGTGCGCGGGCGTCAGGCCGGGAAGATGCCGTGGAACATCGCGGCTGCGGTGTCGGGCGTTCCTAGGACCGTCCCTCGCGGTGGGTGCCCGCCGGGAGGGTGCGGGTGGGCGGGACCGCCAGGCCCGTGGGGGTGTTCAGGCCCGTGAGGGGGAGGGTCGTCTGGCCGCTGCCGTCGGGGGCGAGGCGAACCACCCGGTTGTTGAAGGCGTCCGCGACGTAGAGGCGGCCCCTCCCGTCAAGGGCCAGGCCCAGCGGGTCGTTGAGCCCGGACGCGGGGACCGTACTCTGCCCGGAGCCGTCGGCCGCCAGCCTCAGTACGCGGTTGTTGCCGGTGTCGGAGACGTAGAGGTTGCCCGCCGGGTCGAGGACGATGCCGGCCGGCTGGGAGAGCCCCGTGAAGGGAAGGGTGCGCTGCGCGCCGCCTCCGGCGGGGAGGGTGACGACGCGGTCGTTCACGAAGTCGGTGACGTAGAGAGAACCCGCGGAGTCGAAGGCGAGGCCCCAGGGGTGGAGGAGTCCCACGGTCGGTACGGTGCGCTGACCGCTGCCGTCCGCGGGTACCTCGACGACCCGGTCGTTGAAGCTGTCGGCGATGTACAGGTCGCCCTCGGGGTCCAGTGCCAGCCCGAGGGGGCGGGAGAGCCCGTCCGTCGCGACGGTGACCTGGGGGCTGCCGTCCGCGGGGATTCGTACGACCCGGTTGTTCCCGGTGTCCGCCACGTAGAGATCGCCCTCGGCGTCGACCACCATGCCCGTGGGCCGGACCAGACCCACGGCGGGGACCACGTCCTGCCCGCCGCGCCGCGCCAGCCGCAGCACCCGATCGTTGCCGTAGTCGGAGACGTACAGCGGGCCGCCCGCGCCCCCGGATCCCGGGTCGGAGGCGGCTGCTGTACCGGCCGGGGCCAGCCCGATGGCACACAGCGCCAGCAGCACCAGGACGGAGCCGGCCCTGCGGCCGGTACGGCCCGTACGGTTCGTACGCGGGGGTTCGGGAACTGCGGAACGGGGCACGGCGCACCTACCTGTCCTGGTCGTCCGGCCGCCGAGGCTAGCCCCGGGGGCCCGGCCGCTCCTCCGCACCACGCCACGGCCGGGCCGTCTTGCACACGGACGGCCGGGTGGTCACCGCTGCACGCACTGTCGGCTGGCACCTTGCGGCGAGATGGGGCGAATGGGTCCGAGGCCGTGCACGCGTCGAACACGCCTTCGCCCGAATGAAGACCTGGAAGATCCTCCGTGACTGCCGCCTTAAGGGTGACGGCGTGCACCAGGCCATGCTCAGCATCGCCCGCCTGCACAACCTCGCCCTCAGCGGCTGAGGAGATGGGCCCGGTGCTGCTGACCACATGTGCGGCACCATCAAGATCAGTTACGGGACATTTCTGAGGCGGTCTCCTTCCGGTCTTGCCGGCTGGGCCCGTGGTGTCCGGTGCCGCGTGCAGGGCAAGGCGGAGCGGCGCGCCGTGTACTGGACGTACTCGGGCGCCCCCGACAACGCGGCCAGGTGCGGTGCCGGACACCGCGGGCCCGGCAGGACCCGAAGGAGATGGCCTAGCCGTTCAGCCCGCCGATGACCTGGCATCCTGGTCCTCAACCGCCGGGATGCGCCACTTCAAGCTGCCCTGGCGGGAGTGTCAGTCGGAGGTTATGCGGGCCAGAAGCTCCTTGATTTCGCCCACTCGGGGGTGGGTGGGATGGAGGTGGCGCTCACAGGCTGCCAGCCCCCGCAGCGCCTCTGCTTCAGCTTCCTGGTGGTGGCCCAGGCCATGCAGGGCTACAGCGGTGGCGAGCTCGAGGTCGCCACTGGCGGAAGGAAGCAACTCGGTGAGAGCCCTGCGGCACTCGGCCAAGGCCTCCTCATGACGCCCCTGGCCCGACAGACTGCGGATCAGCATCCGGTGCATAGAGGCCGCCAGCAGCTTCTCGGCCCGCGGAAGATGCCCCCTTGCGATCGCCTCCGCCTCTGCGTACCGCTCTTGTGTGCACAGAGCCTCCCCCAGACAGATCAGGGCGACCAGCTCGTCCTGCCACACCTCGGTCAGATGCTTGATCAGCATCAACTCCCGCAGGACATCCTCGGCCTCGGCCTGCGCCTCAGCAGGCCGGCCTTCGATCAGCACCCCCGCACGGGTGATCCTGGCCTCCAGCAGCAGGATCCGGCTCCACCCGCAAAGCTGCTCCAGTTCCCCGATCAGCACTTCCAGTTCAGCCAGCACTGACTCACCCTGCCCGTGGGCAACCGCCGCCAAGAGGGCGTAGTACCTGCCTCGCCATGCAGTTTCAGGCCGCCTGTCCCGCCCCCATTTGCTGTGACGAGCCGTGACAACGGCCTGTGCCCGCGCCTCGGCATCCTCGAACTGTCCCCTGCGGATCAGGCTGTAAGCGTCTTCGAGGGCAGCTTCGTGCCACGGTGCCCCCAGGCCCCTCGCCCACGCCTGCCAGTAGACCGCACTCCACACGCCTCTTCGCCTCGTCACGGACAGCGAGACTACGTGCCCGGCGAAACCGGGCGCTGCCGGGTCTGCACCCGCCGCCGTGGCGGCCCCGCCTGCCTGCCGACCACTGCGGTCTCAAGCAGTCGGTCGCTCGGCTGCCCGGCCGGGCGTGCGGGTCAGGGGCGGAGGAATCCGGTCACGTACCTGCGGGCCCGCCGTCTCGCTGGTGCCGAGCCCCACGGCGACCTCCGCGAACGGAACCCGCCCCCCCGACAACGCCGAGGGCAGCATCCGCGTCCGCCTGCGCGATGACGTACTGGAGATCAGCGAGCGCCTTCAAAGCAACGAAAGGCTCCCGGACAGCAAGTCCGGCCAGCCGGGCGTTCACCTCGGCCAGGAGCGCGGTGAGGTCTGCCGACAGCGGCACCGCAGCGTCCCGGACGACGCTTAGGTGGGCCCCGTAGTCTACGACCGGCCCGGACAGGTCGACGTCCGCTTCACGAGCACGACCGCCGGGGTCAATGTCAGACCCGGTCCGTAGCGTCGAAGACGAAGGGCCAGGGCGGCCGCTCGGTGAAGCGCTGGGTTGTGGGACGGGTCGGGCAACGCCCGCGGCCAGTACTCCGGTCGGTGCCCTGTCCGTCGCCGGACTGCCCACCGAGGCCGGCCGTCAAGCATCATTCCTTCGGTGACCTGGTCGCCGCCGGGGCCCGGCTCACGAGGGCCGGGCTACGGACCGGCGCGCTACCGGGGGAGGAGGGGGCGGATGGTCTTGCTGCCTCCGGGCCCGGGGCGTGACGACGGTGGCGAGGGCGAGGTCGTTGACCATGTGCCAGCCGAACCCACCCGTCCCGTCGACGAGGCCGGGGGTTCTCCCCGGGGGCAGCCCCGGGCTGGGATCCCTCAACGGCGACCTCGAAGCCGTTGTCGAACTCGCCGTTGTCCGGCACAGACGATGTTCCCGACCGTCGGACGCAGCGCGAGCCCGAGCAGCAGCCGGTCCCGGAAGACGTACGAGGCGCCCTGGGAGGCCAGGCTTCCCTGCCTGCCAC
>NZ_KL647136.1:0-18667 GCF_000725805.1 Streptomyces xanthophaeus
CGCGCTTGGGCAGGTGGTTCAGGTCCGCCATCAGGAGCATGTTCTCCTCACCGGTGATCAGGCCGTCCACGGCCGAGAACTGGCCGGTGACTCCGATCGAGGCCCGCACCCTCTGCGGGTCGGAGGCCAGGTCATGACCCGCCACCTGGGCCTGACCGCTGTCGGCGGAGATGAGCGTCGAGAGGATCTGCACGGCGGTGGTCTTGCCCGCGCCGTTCGGGCCGAGGAGGGCGAAGACCGTGCCGGCCGGGATGTGGAGGTCGATCCCGTCCAGGACGAGCTTGTCGCCGTAGGACTTGCGCAGACCGATGGCGGAGATGGCGGCCGGTGACGGTCGACCTTCACCCTGCCTGGATGTGGGCATGACAAAAGAAGGCATGGGGCCCTCCCGTTCGAGGACGAAGTGAATGGGGGAGTGGGGGGTGTGAGGGAGCCGAGGCAGGTTCCGGCGGGTCAGGCCTTGGCGCGGCGGACGTCGATGTTGCCGTGCCGGGTGCGGGCGCGGACCTTGACGGTGTCCTCCGACCCCTCCGGGGTTTCGGACGAGGTGAGCGTGTTGCGTACCTGGCCGGAGCCTGAGCTGACGTCGAGCCAGGCGGCCGTGCCCTCGCGGACACCGACCTCGATGGAGCCGTAGGAGGTCTCCAACTGCACGCTGCCGCGCGTTACTTCACCCACGCGCAGGGCGCCGTGGGCGGTGGTGGCGGTGACCGAGTCCCCGGCGCGCCGGATCTCGATGTCGCCGTTGGCGCCGCTCACCCGCAGCTCGCCCGTCGTGGCTCCGACGGTCGTGGTGCCGTGCGAGTTCTTCAGGACGGCCGGGCCGTCGATGAGGCCGACCCGCAGGCTGCCGGAGCTCGTGGTGATCTCGGCCGGGCCCTCGACGCGCTCCACGGTGATCGAGCCGTGCGCCGCGGTCAGCTTCAGCGGGCCGGTGGTGTCGAGGCGGACGTCGCCGGACGAAGTCTTCACGTGGACCTCGCCGAGCCGGCCCTCGCCGAGCACCTGGGCCCAGGCGCCGGTCATGTCGATGCCCGAGCCCGTGGGGAGTTCGACCGTCACGTCCACGATGCCGGTGCGGCCGAACAGATTGGGCTTGGGCGTCCTGACGGTCAGCACGCCGCTCGCGTACGTGATCTCGGTCTGGTCGGCGGCCCGTGCGTCCTGCTCCCGCTTCGGGTCGCGGGGGCGCGCCTCGACGACGGTGTCGAGGCGGTCGCCCGCGCTGAACTGGATGGAACCGGCCTCCACGCGCGCGGCGACCGAGATCGGTTCGGAAGTGTCGAAAGAAGGCATGGCTGTCCCGTCCTCTTGGGTCATCAGGACGCCCCCGCTGGTGGGACGTGGTGTGAGTGTGAGGTGGTGCGGGTGTGAGGTGGTGCGGGTGCGGGCGGGGTGCGGTCAGCGCACCCAGCCCGTGAAGCTCTGTCCGACGGTCTGGGTCGTCCTGGCCGTCGTGCGCGGCCGGGTGTCGCCGTCGACCGCGGCCGATACGGCTCGTACGAGCCACGCGTTGACGGAAAGACCCTCACGGCTCGCCGCCTCCTCGGCGCGCGCCTTGAGGTGGGCCGGCAGACGCAGATTGACGCGGGCGGTGCCACCCTCGTCGCCCTCGGCGGGTGCCGGCGCCCTGAGCGGTTCGACGGGCGCGGCCGGCTCCGCGGCCGCGCCGCCGTCCACGGGCGGCCGCGTCACCACGAAGTCGGGGTCGACGCCGCGCAGTCGTACGTCGACCGAGCCGGGGGCGAGTTCGCGGGTGACCTCGTCCATCGCGGCGGAGAGTACGTTGAGCAAGGTCAGCCGCGTCGCCGACTCCAGGGGAGCGGTGAGCCGCTCGGCCAGCTCACGGGCTTGGTCGCCGCCGGCTTCGGCGGCCACCGCGAGCTCACGGCGGAGGCTGTCGACATGCGGAGTGAGGTCCATGGCGCCATGATGGCACCATAGTGGCCCCACGTGCAAGCCGCATGCCGGTCTCGGCGGGGCCGAAGGGTGCTGCGAGGCCTCTGAGCTGCGCAAACGGGCTGGAGTTCGCTCGGGAGGCGGTGGCGTGGCTGGCGTCGAGTGACGTCAGATGGCGCCGGATGGCGTCAGGTGGTGCCAAGCCGTACTGCATGGCGCCACGCGTGGCGCCATGCGGCACCGCAAGGATGTGCTGCGCCGCGCCCGCCGAGCGGCGAAGGAGCGAACCGTCATCCGAGCTTGTCGGCCTGTGCCGCGGTGACGGCGGTGAACGTCGTGCCGAGGGCAGCCTCCGCGGCCCTCGCCTTGTCCTCCTCGGTCGCCTTCTCGACTGCCGGCTTCGGCTTGGCAGCGGACACGAGCCGTGCCGTGCCGACGGGCTTCCCGATCGGGGTCCACGTCATGGCCTGGAGCACGGGTAGGCAGGCGGGGGTGTCGCTGGTGGATCCGGCGACGGCCGCGACGTCCTGCGGGTCGGCCGGCCTCTTCTGCCGTTCGCGGCGGTGGCCGGGAAGCGTGGCAGCGCGGCAGCAACGCGCCGGTCCCGGCACCCAGAGGGGTGCCGGGACCGGCGCGTCGTGCGGGATCGGGATCAGGCGGGGCGGCCGCCGAAGGGGGCGCCGGTGCCGTAGTACGTGCCCAGTTCCTCCCGGTACCCGGCGTCGCCGAGGTGCTTGTCCCGGTGGAACTCGGGGGCGTCTTTGATCTGTTCCTTGGTGCGGTCGACGAAGACCTTCTTGTCCTCCGGGTCGATCCTGACGACGGTGCTCGCCGGCAGCAGGACCTCCTTGCCGAAGATCCAGACACCTGTGTCGACCACCAGGTAGGCGTCACCGACCTCGTCGGAGTGCTTGTCGACCTTGCCGATGCTGCCGTCGGTCGCCTCGACCTTGTACCCGGTCAGATCCGTACCGGCCAGGTGGCCCGAGGTCGGCTGGTAACTCCACACATGCTCAGTCACGCGAAAAACAACTCCTCCGGTCAACGGGGGACGGCGGGAAATGGATTGACCGCCGATCCTCCTTGTTCCGTACGTCGTGCTCGGCGGGAGTCCTGCGTTCCGCCTCAACTCCGTTTGCCCCGCCGTTCGGACTTCACGCACCCGGATCGAAATTCGGACCGGGGCGGCCGTCGATCATTGGAGGTGAGCAGGTTCCCTGCTGCATCACGGCGACCACCCCGGCTGCCCTCCGGATACCCGTAATATCCGCTTTCAGCACTCACGGTTTCGCGAGGGTCCGCAGACGCCGACATGGTGGTGGCCGGTCACCCCCCAGGGAAGGGGGGTGACCGGCCACCACCAGGCACTCTCTGAACTGCGCTGTCGTCCAACGGCTACCAGCGGTACCAGCGGCCGCTACCCCCCTTCGGCCGGGCGACAAATCCGATCAGCCAAAGGATCAGGACTGCGATGGCCAGCCACCAGAGAATCTTCACCGCGAAACCCGCGCCGAAAAGAATCAGGGCCAGCAGAAGAACGAGAAGCAGGGGAACCATAGTTATCAACCTCCGAAGCACCGTGTGCCCGACCGCATCCAGGCCATGCATTCGATTCTTATTTGTTTTTTATCCTTGCGGCAGGGCAGGAGAAGCCGCCCCCAAGCGGGGGCGTGCGGTTCTGACGGTCTGTCGGTCTGCCTTGCGCCCACTGAAAACGGGGCCCGGGCTCACGTGGGGGGACGCTCCTCGCCCCGCTGGTCGCGTGTGCTTTCGTCCGGCGTCTGCCAGGAGTCCTCGCGGCGCTGTGCGACGGGGTTCTGCCCGGTCGGCGGTGTCTCCCGGCGCCTGCGGCGGCTGCCGTACCAGAAGGCACCGATCAGGAGCGCGACCAGGACGACTCCGGCAAGGATGAGGAAGAGCGAAGCCTGGCCTTCGGCCGCGAATGTTTCGAGAGCAGTCATGCGCGGCCCCTACCCACGATCCATGGCCGTACGGGTCGTCGCGCAGGTTCGAGCAGCGGGTCAGCTCGCCGGGTAGGGGGCTGCCTTGAGGCGTCGGGCGAGGTGGGCGGTGTTCGCGGCGAGGGTGGCCGTGGTGGCGGCGGTCTTCTCCGGGGTCTTGTCGAGGTCCTGGTAGTCGGTGCCCTGCATCGCCTCGCCGACCCAGTAGGTGACGGCGTTCGGGGCGAGGGAGAAGCCGACGTCGTTGAGCCCCTGGAAGAGGTCGGCGCTGACCTTGTGGGCGCCGTCCTCGTTGCCGACGACGCAGACCGCGGCGACCTTGCCGTAGGTGAGCATGCGGCCTTCGTCGTCGGTCTCCGAAATCTCCGCGTCCAGCCGTTCCAGGACCCGCTGGGCGATGCTGGAGGCGTGGCCCAGCCAGATCGGCGTGGACAGGACGAGGATGTCGCAGCCCAGGATCGTGTCCCGGATCCCGGGCCAGGCGTCGCCGTCGCCCATGTCCGTCTCCACACCGGGCTTCACGTCGTGGTCCGCGATCCGGATGGTCTTGCCCGTGACGCCGTGATCCGCGAGGGCGGCCATCGTCTGTTCGGCCAGCAGCTGAGAGCTGGACGGGGAGGGGGACGGCGTGAGGGTGCAGACGAGCGCGACGGCACGGAGCGGGGTGTTCGTCTCGGTGTTCATGATGTCCGGCTACCCGCACACCCCTCTTTGATGTCGCACGCGCATGAAGCCGGGCCTTCGAAGCATGTGCGGCTTATGGAATGCATGGTGTACGAGGAGCGGTCGGGCTCGTCCGAGAGCGTCGAGTGCGGCCTGGACGACGAGGCATGCCGACGGCTGCTGAAGAGGCTGGGCGGGCTTGCGGAGGGAGAATTCGGCTGGGTGCGCCTGATCGACCCGGCCGAGGACGAGCTCGTGCAACTGGCCGAAGAGCTGGGACTGCACGTCCTCGCCGTCGAGGACGCCGTGAACGCCCGGCAGCGTCCGAAGGCCGAGCGGTTCGGAGACGTCCTGGCCGTCGCGCTGAAGACGCTCTGGTACGTCGAGGAGGACGAGGCGGTGGAGACCGGCGAGGTGATGCTCTTCGTCGGGCCCCGGTACGTCCTCACCGTGCGGCACGGGCAGGTGGACCCCTGCGCCGAGGCCGCCCGGCGGCTCGACGCCGATCCGGACAAGCTGCGCTTCGGCCCCTGGGCGGTCCTGCACGCCGTCCTGGACGTCGTCGTCGATGCCTACGGCGAGGCAGCCGCCAAGGTTCGTGCCGCCTTGAACCGGCTGGAGGACCAGGTCTTCTCCACTTCCCGGGTGGACCACACCGAAGGCATCTACTCGCTGAAGCGCGAGGTGCGCGAGTTCCGTGACGCGGTGCAGCCGCTCGTTCCGGTGCTGCAAGGGCTTCTGGGCGGGCCGGGTGACGGCAGGCACCCGCCGAAGGCCTTGCCCTACTTCCGGGACGTGGCCGATCACCTCCACCGCACGGACATCGAGGTGCGCACGCTCGACGAGCTGCTGAACTCCGTCCTGGACGCCCAGCAGGCCCGGGTGGGCACCTGGCAGAACGACGACATGCGGCGCATCTCGGCGTGGGCGGCGATCTTCGCGATCCCCACCATGGTGGCCGGCGTCTACGGCATGAACTTCGCCCACATGCCGGAACTGGGCTGGACCTACGGCTACCCCCTCGCCCTCGGGCTCATGGCACTGGCGTCAGGCCTCCTCCACCGCGCCTTCCGCCGCAACGGCTGGCTCTAGGCCGTCTCCACTGACATGACCTGCGTCGGACTGGAAAGCCGCTGGGTATGACACTCCCACCGAACAGAGACCCCGGCAGCCACCGCGAGGGCGCCGACAGCGAGCCCGATGCCGACGCGGGACCGCCGGGGCCCGACGCGCAGGTCGAGGAGCGGGCTCCGGATCAGCCCACCGAACTCCCCGCGCGTTCATGGCGGGCAGTTCTGCGCGGGACGGCCAAGGAGTTCCAGAACGACGAACTGGCCGACCGGGCCGCGGCCCTGACGTACTACGGAGTGCTGGCGCTGTTCCCCGCACTGCTGGTGCTGGTGTCCCTGCTCGGCATCGCCGGCGAGTCGGCGACCCGGCAGGTGCTCGACAGCGTGCAGAAGCTGGCCCCCGGCTCCGCCAGGGACGTGCTCAGTGACGCGGTGGAGCAGTTGCAGGGCCGCAGCGGCGCCGGATCGCTGCTGGCGGTCGTCGGGCTGGTGGTGGCCCTGTGGTCCGCCTCCGGCTACATCGCGGCGTTCATCCGCGCCTCCAACGCGGTCTACGACGTCCCCGAGGGCAGGCCCGTCTGGAAGGTGCTGCCCCTGCGCCTGGTGCTCACCGTGACGCTGATGGTCCTCGCGTGTGCCAGCGCGCTGATCGTCGTCTTCACCGGGGGCTTGGCCCGTTACGTCGGCACCTCCATCGGGATCGGCGACAGCGCCCTGGCGGTGTGGTCGATCGCGAAGTGGCCGGTCCTGGTGCTCCTCGTCACGATCATGATCGCGCTCCTGTACTGGGCCGCCCCGAACGCCAAGGGCCGCGGATTCAAGTGGGTGACGCCCGGCAGCCTCCTGGCGCTGCTGATCTGGATGATCGCCTCCGCCGGCTTCGCCTTCTACGTGGCCAACTTCGCCTCGTACAACAAGACGTACGGCACCGTCGCCGGCGTGATCGTCTTCCTGGTCTGGCTGTGGATCACCAATCTCGCGGTCCTCCTCGGGCTGGAGTTCGACGCCGAGTTGACCCGTCAGCGAGCGATCGCCGGCGGGATGCCCGAGGACGAGGTGCCCTACGTCAGGCCCCGTGACACCCGTGCGTGGAGCGACGAGGACCGACACCGCATGGAGCAGTGACGGGTCGGACGGGTGCCCGGGCGATTACGGGGTAGCCGCGCACCGTGACAGTGGCGTCCGCCTCTCGTTGAGGAGCGGCTGCTCCGACACAAGACGAAGGCAGGGTGACACGCAATGAGCACGGCAGAGCGGCAGACCCACGGCACCGACGCACCGGTGAGCGTGCTGGTCTCGCGTGCTTCCCGGCAGATCTCGGAGCTGGTCCGCGAGGAGATGCAGCTGGCCCGGGCCGAAATGACCGAGAAGGGAAAGCGCTTCGAGAAGGGCGGCGGTCTCTTCGGCGCGGCGGGCCTGATCGGAATCCTGGCCGCGCAGGCCCTGATCGCCACCTGCATCGCAGCCCTCGCACTGGTACTGCCCGTATGGGCCGCGGCCCTCGTCCTCACGGGGGTGCTCGCGGTCGCCGCCGGGGTCGCCGCGGTGGCGGGAAAGAAGCAGATCGCCCGAGCGGGCAGCCCCGTCCCGGAACAGACCATCGACAGCGTGAAGGCCGACTTGGCCGAGATCAAGGAGAAGGCGCACCGATGACTGACGAATCCCGAACGAATATCGGCACGCCCACCCCCGACGAACTGCGTGAGCAGGTCGAGCGCACCCGTGACGAACTCGGGCAGACCGTCGAGGCACTGGCCGCCAAGGCCGACGTGAAGGCACAGACGAAGGAGAAGGCAGCCGCCGTGAAGGAGCAAGCCGCAGAGAAGACCGCCCTCGTCACCGAACAGATCCGCGCGAAGGCCCACCACGCCGCCCAGGTGCTGACGGACAAGGTCCCGGACCCCGTGCTGCAACGGGCCGCCGAGGCTTCCGAGCGGGTGGCCTCGGCCGCGTCCCGCGCGGGTCGGTCGGCGGCGGAGCAGACCCCTGACGCCGTTCTCGACACGGCGGGCCGGGCCGCGACCGCGGCGCGCGGCAATCGCGGGCCGCTGCTCGTGGCCGGCGCAACTCTGGCCGTCGGCGTGCTGGTGTGGCGCAGTCGGCGGCGCCGGTGAAGGCGTCGCCCTGGTCAAGGCGGCCGTCGAGCGCTCCGGCGCCGTGGCCATCCGGCGCATGACGGGCACCTGGCCGGGCGGACCCACCGCCGGCCAGGGCGCCGCCCGGCCGAAGGACCCGGCCTGCCGCACCGCCCTCAGCCCGCGCCTCCGTCCGCGCCTCCGTCCGCGCCTCCGTCCGCGCCTCCGCTCGGAGCCGACGTGACCGCCCACTTGAACGGTGGGACCATGGCAAGACCAGCGGTGGGCGTGCCCGGACCGGCGCGCCCGACCCGAGACAGACAGCAGGCCAGGCCATGACCAAGCAGCCGAAGCCGTCCCAGCCCAGGCACGGCAAGGGTCCCAGTCGCTTCGAGGGCACCGAGCAGCACGGGTGGTCGCCGGACGTGGACGAGACCCGTCAGCAGGAGAACCCGAGCGCCCATCGTTCCTTCCATCCCGACACGCACGCGCCCGCCAAGGGCCCAGGTCGGACCGTCTCCGCAGAAGAGGCGGGAAACCCCCACGGCAAGCCCGTCAAGAGCCACGGCACGCGTGGCGAGGACCAGGGCAAGCCCTCCGGGGAGAAGGGCATGCACGACACGGGCCCGCGTGGCCGTTCCCAGCGGCCCAGCGGGACGAAGGACGCCTCCGCCTCGACGGGGGTGGATCCTCAGGACCCGCCCGGCAAGCGCAGCGCCGGATAGCGCCGGGGCGGCGCCGGGGTGACGCAGCCCCGGCCGAGCCCGTACCGGCAGAAGGAACCTCCCATGGCCGTCCGACATCAGCTGATCCACGCCCGCCCGCGGGCCGTCTGGGCCGTGCTCGCCGACGCGGGCCTGTACGGGGAGTGGGTGGTGGGCCCGTCCTCGTCCACGCCCCTCGATCACGCCTGGCCCGAGGTCGGCTCCCGACTCCGGTACACCGTGCGGCTGGGCCCCTGGTCGACCGAGGGCGTGACGACGGTCCGCCACCAGGAATCCGGCCGGGAGCTGGAACTGGAGGCCTCGTTCAAGGCCCTGGGCACGGCGAGGATCTTCCTCCAGCTGCGGCCGTGGGGCGAGGAGACCCTGGTCGTCTGCGACGAGCACCCCCTGAGGGGCCTGGGCGGAACGCTTCACAACCCCGCCTTCGAAGCCCTGCTCCAGCTCCGGCACAGAGGGATGCTGGCCCGCCTGGCCCGGGTCGTCGAGCAGCAGGACGACGGGGCCCGCCATGCCTGACGCGGTGGTGATCGGCGCGGGCCCGAACGGGCTGGTGGCGGCGAACGTGCTGGTGGACGCCGGGTGGAGCGTGGAGGTCCTGGAGGCGCAGCCGGAGCCCGGCGGGGCGGTGCGCAGCGACCGCGGTGTGCACCCCGACTACGTCTCGGACCTGTTCAGCGCCTTCTACCCGCTGGCCGCCGCCTCTCCGGTCCTGGCCCGCCTCGACCTCACCGCCGAGGGTCTGCGCTGGAGCCACGCCCCGCGCGTACTGGCCCACCCCCTCCTGGACGGCCGGTGCGCCGTGCTCGAACGCAGGGTGGGGGAGACCGCGGCCGGGCTGGGGAGCTTCGCGCCGGCCGACGGCGATGCCTGGCGGGGCATGTACGAGGTCTGGAGCAGGGTCGGGCCCGATCTGGTCCGGGCCCTGTTCACCCCGTTTCCGCCCGTCCGCGCGGGGCTCCGGCTGGCGGCGAGGCTGGGGGCCGCCGACGGTCTCAGGCTGGCCCGGAACCTCGCCCTGCCTGTGCGGCGCCTGGGCGAGGAGGAGTTCACGGGGGAGGGCGGCCGGCTGCTGCTGGCCGGCAACGCCCTGCACGCCGACCTGGCCCCGGAATCCGCGGGCAGCGGCGGCTTCGGCTGGCTGATGTCCATGCTGGGACAGAGCCACGGCTTCCCCGTCCCCGTCGGAGGCGCGGGCGCGCTGACCGCGGCGCTGGTGAACCGCCTCCGGCGGCGCGGAGGCGTCCTGCGCTGCGGGGAACGCGTCACCTCCGTCGTCGTACGGGGCGGCAGGGCCGTGGGGGTCAGGACGGCCGGCGGGGACGACGTCGGCGCACGGCGCGCCGTGCTCGCGGACACCTCGGCGCCGGCCCTCTACCGGGAGCTCGTGGGGGAGGAGCACCTGCCGCCCCGCCTGCTGCGGGACCTGGAACGCTTCCACTGGGACTTCGCGACCTTCAAGGTCGACTGGGCGCTGACGGCCCCGGTGCCCTGGGCGGCGCCGCGGGCCGCCGGGGCGGGAACGGTCCACGTGGCCGACGGCGTCGACGGCCTGACCCGGTTCGCCTCCCAGGTCGCCATGGGACAGGTCCCCGACGAGCCCTTCGCCCTGTTCGGCCAGATGACCACGGCGGATCCCAGCCGTTCACCCGCGGGCACGGAATCGGCGTGGGCCTACACCCACGTGCCGCAGCGCATCACCTCCGATGCGGGCTCCGACGGCATCACCGGCCGATGGGACGCCCGTGAGCAGGAGGCCATGGCGGACCGGATGGAAGCGCAGGTGGAACGCTTCGCACCCGGCTTCCGCGCGCTCGTCAGAGCCCGCCGGATCCTGGCTCCCACCACGCTCCAGGCCATGGACGAGAACCTCCACAACGGCGCCATCAACAACGGCACCACCGCCCTGCACCAGCAGGCGATCTTCCGGCCCACTCCTGGAACCGGCAGGCCCGAGACGCCCGTCAAGGGCCTCTACCTCGCCTCCGCGGCCGCCCATCCCGGCGGAGGGGTCCACGGCGCACCGGGCGCGAACGCAGCCCGAGCTGCCCTGCGGGCCCGGGGACTCCACACCCTCCTCCACCGCCCCCGACGTGTCTGAACCGTCAGCACGGGTCTTTGTCGGGGAGCGCGGAGACCCCTGATTCCCCGCGCTCCCCCCGCTTTCCAGGGTCGACTGCGCCCGGACGGCAGCGCATGTGGCGAAATCGCGGTGCATACCCGCCAGTAAGGGGGCTGAACGGTCGCAGATTTGATAGTTCTGGCCTAAGCCGGTGCACCAGTCCTGCCGGCGCGAAAGGGTGTGAGGGCCGTGTTCGAGATCGACCGTCCGAGGATTCTCGTCTGCCCGCACTGCAAGGCCACGGACCAGGACGGTGCGGCCAGGACGCTGTCAGCTGCCGGTGGTGTGCTGTCGGTGACCTGGCACACCCGTAGCTGTCCGCACCTCGCGGCCGATCTGATCCTCGCGGCCGACCGCTGACCGGGACCGCTCGGCGGCACCCGTAGGCATGCCGGGCCGGGACGGGACGGGGTGCAGGCGGTAGGTGGCGCCGTCGGTGCGGACGAGGCCCGCTGTCGGCGGGGGGAAGTGGCTGCCGAGCAGCAGGACGTCGGTGTCGGCGAGGTCCGCGAGGAGGCCGCGACGGGTGGCCTCGGCCTGGGAGGGGTCGATGTCCACCTGGCTGTGGATCGCGGGTTCGGCGAGCTGGACCGGGTGGTGGATGCAGTCGCCGGTGATCAGGGCCGATTCCCCCCGGCTGGTCAGGCGTACGGCGACCTGGCCGGGGGTGTGGCCGGGGGTCGGGACGAGGGTGATGCCGGGGGCGATGTCCAGCCCGTCGGCGGGTACGTCGACGAGGTCGAGGAGGCCGTGGTCGTGGACGGGGTACACGGAATCGCGGAACATCTGCTGCCTGTGCTCCTCCATGTCCACGGACGCCCAGTGGTCCCACTCGGTGCGGCTCGCGAGGTAGCGGGCTTCGGGGAAGGTGGGGACCCAAGTTCCCTCGTGTGACCGGGTGTTCCAGCCGACGTGGTCGGTGTGGAGGTGCGTCAGGATGACGAGGTCGACAGCCTCGGGGGAGAAGCCGGCCTGCTCCAGGCGGCCCAGGTAGTCGGTACGGAGCCGGTGCCATGCGGGGTTGGCGCGGTCCTTGCCGTTGCCGATGCCCGTGTCGACGAGGATCCGCAGCCCGTCCGCCTCGATGGCGAAGGTGTGGCTGGCGAGGCGCAGGATCCGGTCGGCTCCGGCGAAGTCCGGCTGCAGCCAGGGGGATTCGGCCACGACGTCGGGCGTTGCCCCGGGCAGGAGCCAAGGTCCCGTACCCGGGGGCAGCTCCACCTCGTCGATGCGGCGGACGGTGATGTCTCCCACGGTCCATGTGGGGAGGGGGCGCAGCGCTCCGGGGGTTGGCGCTGTCACGTGCGAGGTCATGGGTCGCCTTCTTGCCGGGGAGGAGGGGCGAGGGGCGGGTACGGATGATCGCCACCCCTTAACGCTGAGATATTGCGTTTAAGGTACGCGCTCGCCGGGCTAACGCAATGGATGAGCGTTAATGTGTGACTTAAAGCGCAATGTTTGCGTTAGATGGTCACCTGGCCTACCGTGCCCTAACGCGAATGTTTAGCTATTGGGTGCTCCCGCTTCCTCCCCGCGGGGCCGATGCGGTGCGCAAGTGCCGCTGCCCGGAAAGGACTTCAGCCGTGCCCGTTCCCCCGTTGTCGCCCCAAGGGGCCGCGGAGTCGGCGATGCGCGCCGGCCTGGCCCTCGGCAGCGACAGGCATGCTGCCGTCGCTGCTACGGCGCACCACGTCCTCGGCGTCATCAGCAGGCTGCGTGAGCTCGACCTGGCGGAGACCCCGCCGGCCGCCGCCTACCGCGCCGACTCCCAGGGGCGGTGAAGGAGATGGAGCCCTACGAGCTGACCCTGGCCGAGGCGTCCGCCGCCCTGGAGCAGGGGCACCTGTCGCCGGTGGAGCTGACCGATTCGGTGCTGGCGCGCATCGAAGCCGTCGACCCGGAGGTCAACGCCTATGTCACCGTGGTCGCCGAGGCCGCACGGGTCCAGGCCGCCGAAGCGGCCCGGGAGATCCTCTCCGGCCGCCGCCGGGGCCCGTTGCACGGCATCCCCATGGCGCTGAAGGACCTCATCGACACCGCCGGCGTGGCGACCACGTCCAGCTCCGCGGTCCGCGCCGGCCGGGTGCCCGCCCGGGACAGTGCCGTGGCGGCCCGGCTGAAGGGGGCCGGCGCAGTCCTCGTGGGCAAGGCCCACACCCATGAGTTCGCCTACGGCCTCACCACCCCGCAGACGCGGAACCCCTGGAACCTGGACCACGTACCCGGAGGCTCCAGCGGAGGCTCGGCCGCCGCTGTGGCGGCGGGGGCGGTGACCTTCGCGCTGGGCACGGACACCGGCGGCTCCATCCGGGTCCCCGCCGCGCTGACCGGCGTGGTCGGCCTCAAGCCCACCTACGGACTGGTGCCCGGCCAGGGGATCGCCTCCCTGTCCTGGTCCCTGGACCACGTCGGCCCCCTCACCCGGACCGTACGGGACGCCGGTCTGGTCCTGGACGCCCTCGTGGGGCACCACCCCGGCGACCCGGCCGGCCTCGACCGCCGCTACGAGGCCCACGTATCGCGCGGGGATGCGGTACTCGAGGGCGTGCGCGTCGGCGTCCCCGTCAACCACTACTTCGACCACGTGGACCCGCAGGTGGAAGCGGCGGTCCGCAAGGCCCTCCAAGGCCTGGCGGACCTCGGCGCCCGCCTGGTGGACGTGGAGATCCCGATGAGCGCGTACATCCAGGCCACCCAGTGGGGGCTGATGGTCCCGGAGGCCACCTCCTACCACGAACAGCACCTGCACACCACGCCCGAGCTGTACGGCCCGGACGTGCGCGTCCTCCTGGAAGCGGGAGCGCTGGTCCCCGCCACGGACTACCTGCGCGCCCAGCGCACCCGCACCCTCATGCGCGAGGCGTGGAACGGCCTGCTGCGAGAGGTCGACGTCATCGCCGCCCCCACCGTCCCGGCCACCGCGGCCAGGGCCGGGCAGGAAAGCTTCCGATGGGCCGACGGGACCGTCGAGTCGGTCTCCGACGCGTACGTCCGCCTCGCAGCCCCCGCCAACATCACCGGCCTGCCCGCACTGTCCGTACCGGCCGGCTTCGACACCGCCGGCCTGCCCATGGGCCTGCAGCTGATGGGCCGCCCGCTGGACGAGGCCACGGTCCTGCGCGTCGGCGAGGCCTACGAGCTGCTGCGCGGCCCCGCCCCGCTCGCTGCCGTCACTCCTGAAGCGAATATTCAGCGTTAAGGTGACCGGCATGAGCCCACAGCCCAAACCCCGCCCGGGAGGTCGTAGCGCCCGCGTCCAGCAGTCGGTCCACGAGGCCGTACGCACGCTGGAATCCGAAGTCGGGCGGGCAGCGCTGACGGTGCCTCTCGTCGCCAAGCGGGCCGGGGTGACGCCCTCGACGATCTACCGCCGGTGGGGCGACATGACGGAACTCCTCTCCGACGTCGCCGTGGAGCGACTCCGCCCCGAGGCACCCCCCGCCGACCGGGGAAGCCTGCGCGCCGACCTGGAGGCCTGGGCCGTGCAGTTCCTGGAGGAGATGTCCTCGACGGCCGGCCGGGACTACATCCGTGACGCACTCGGCGGAGATCCGGACAGCAGCAATGCGGGCCAGTGCTCCGCCTACGCCGTCGAGCAGGTGGAGATCGTCCTCGCCCGCGCGGTCGCGCGGGGAGAGCAGGCGCCGGCCGTCGACGTGGTCATGGACCACGTGGTCGCGCCGATGATGTACCGCATCCTCTTCCGCCCGGGCCCCCTCCTGGACGCCGACTACGCCCGCGCCCTGGTGGATGCGGCGTTGACCCGTCTGATGCCGCGGCGCTGACGCCCGCATGCCGTCCCGAGGGCCGTCCCCCCCCCGTCAGGGGTGCCTGTTACGGTCCGGCCATGACTTGTCCGGACCCCGTGCTCACGCTCCTTCGCCGCCGTCCTGATCTGGTGCGGCTGGCCGCGGGATCCTTCGGCTTCGACACCGGCCGGGCAGAGCACGTCGAAGAGGTCCGTCTGGCGAGCGGAGCGCCGCTCATGGCCGTGGCGGGTGACGACACGGGCGGAACGTACTTCACGTGCGCCGACGGGGCCGTGCTGTACGCAAGTTCCGAGGGTGGCGCGGGGCTCATCGGCAGCAGCACGCAGGAGGCGCTGGAGATCCTCATCGGACTGCCGGGCTGGCGCGACTGCACCGATCTCGACCTCACGGCGGACGACGAGGCGCTGCACGAGGCCTTCACCCGGACCGAGGGCGAGATCCGGAGCTCCTACGCCCCCGATCTGGACGCTGACCGCAGCACGCTCCTCAGCGGCCTGGGCCTGCGCCGGCTCCCGAGGCGCGAGCTGTTGCAGCGCCTCCAGGAGTGTCTGCTGCGCACCGAGCCCGAGTTCCTCCTGGTCAACGCGGACGAGGGCTGCGCCTACGACCTGCTGGACCGCCTCCGGCGCCCTCCGCTCTGGCGGGCGGTCCTCGCCCCCGGCCGGGCGGACCTGGCCCTGATGCGGACCGGCCGCAGCCGCTGGGACGAGATCGCGGACGATCCCGTACGGCGGCCGGCCGTCCTGCGCGCGGCCCAGTACGAACGGCAGCCGCAGGACCTGCCGCTCCTGCGCAGCCTCCTGGAGCACGAGGCTGCCTCGTGCGGCGCCAGCGAGGAACTCCGCATCGCGGCCGTCCTGATCGGCCTGCACGGCGCGCCGGAGGACCACACCCTGCTGCGGTCCGTCCGGCAGTCCGACCCCGACATGCATTTCCTGCTCAGCGGTTTCCCCGAGTCCCCAGGAGCACTCACCCGATGGGCGGCCGACTTCGACGAGTCGAACTACGGCCAGGACCCGCACGACGTGTACGACCTCACCTGGACCGAGCTGGCCCGCCGCCAGGGACAGACCGAACTGGCCCGCGCCGCCCTCATCCGCATCCTCGACGACACGGGCCCACGTGATGCGGCCCTGCTGGCTTCCCTGTCCCACCAGTTCGCAGCCCTCGGCGACCTCGGGCAGGCCATCCGGGCGCGCCGCCTCCACGTTTCCCTGCAGGACGACTCCGGTGAGCGCGGCACGGCCCTCGCCCACCTCGCCTCGCTGCAACGCCGTGCGGGCGACGTCGAGGCGGCCTGGCAGAGCCTTCGGCGAGCGGTCACCGCACTCGACGGCCCGCCGCCGCCCGAGCCCACCGAACAACTGGCCCTCTTTTGCGATCGACCGCAACAGCCCTGCCCGTCCATCTCTTGGCGGCAGCTCGGACAGGGCACGCAGATCGCTGAGCAACACTTCCTCATCGCACAGGCCGCCGCACCGCTCGGCCTGCACGAGGTGGCCCGGGCCGCCCTCCACGAGGGGCGGGCCCTGCTCGACGGCTGCCCCCACCCGAGCGCCGCCCTGCGCGCGGCCGCGCGCGCTGCGGAGGCCGCACACGAACGCGTGGCACCCGGATGACGCGAGCCGCTCAGCGCAGTACGGCCGCCAGCAGATCGGTGCCCAGAGCCGTCAGGTCCGGCAGGTTGAGGGCGTAACGGACGTAACGCCCCTGCCGCCGGGCCGTGACCAGATCCGCGCGGCGCAGCACGGCGAGGTGGCGGGAGACCTCCGGGGAGGAGAGTTCCCAGGCGTGGGCCAGCTCGCCGGTGGTGTGCGGGCCGCGGGCCAGGGTGCGCAGCAGCCGCAGCCGTACCGGATGGGCGAGCGCCTCCAGCCGTAGCGTGACCGTTTCCAGCGGTACCGGCTCCGAAGGACCCGGCTCGGCCACGGGGTACTGCACCACGGGCCGCCACCCCGGAGCGTGGACCACCGCCAGGTGCGGACGGCCGAAGACGCTGGGGATGAAGGTGACCCCCGCGCCTTCGGCGGAGGTCGACTTGTCCTGCAGCTTGTCCACGACGATGCAGTCGCCGTCCGGTGAAAGGGTGACCGCACCGGAGACCGAGGCGAGGGCCGCCCCGAGGCCCTGGCGCTTCAGCAGGTCGTTCTTCAGGCGCAGGTCGGTGGCGAGCCGTACGGCGACCTCCGCCCAGGCGGCGTCGAAGAATGCCTCGCCGCACTGTTCGAGGGTCTGGCGCACCCGCGCCCGTACGCTGGCCGGGTCCGCGAGCAGTCGTTCCGCGAAGGCCTCTTGGCGCGCACCGCGGGCCTGCGCCAGGTTCAGGGCCCGCTCGCGCGCAGTCGCGTCGGTGAGGGGAGAGGGCGCGGAGAAGGGGACCTGGTGGCTGCCGCACGTGGAAACGAGCGCGGCGGTCACGTACGTCGCGTCGTCGAGCCGGTCCACGTCGTCCAACTCCTCGGCGAGGGTCCGCCGGGGCCGCGCGGGGATCAGGAAGTCGGCCTGTGAGGAACGCCAGAGGAACTCCGACTCCCGCAACCGCTCGGCCAGTTCCGGCGGCAGCCCGGCCCACACCTTCCCGGCCCAGCCGGCGAGCTGGGGGTGATGCCCGGGCTCGGCCAGCACGTGCAGCATCGCCGTCAGTTCGGCCAGTGGGGAAGCGGCGAACCGCAGTCGCTCGGACGGCAGTCCGCTGATGTCGATCCTCAACGTCACCCCTCATCATCACCGACCGCGCGGTCGGCGACGGCGTCGATTGACGACCTCCGTCAACCGACGTCGCCGTTCAGGCGGCCGAACGCACCGTTGGCGCCATGCCAAGCACCCTCAAGATCCGGCCCCGCGCCCTCGTCCGAGCGTCCGGAGGCCCCCGCTACGCCGTCGCCCTGGCCGTGGACGCGCTCGGCACCGGGCTGCTGCGGCCCTTCCTGCTGCTCTACGGGGTGCTGGTGCTGAAGCTGTCCGCACCGGCGGCCGGCATCGCCATGACGGCCGGCATCGTCGTGGGTCTGGTGTGCATGCCCGCGGTGGGCCGATGGCTCGACCGTGGCGCACGCAGTACCGTCGTGGCGGCTTCGATGCTGGTGCGGGTGCTGGGTGTGGCGCTGCTGCTGGCCACCCCGGCGGGGCACGTCTGGCTGTTCACGGCCGCTGCGCTCTTCCTCGGCATCGGCAATCAGGCGTGGCCCGCCGCCCATGCCGCCCTCGTGGCCACGGTCGCCCACGGCCGGGAGCGGGACACCGCCCTGGCGGCGGGCCGCGCCCTGCGCAACGCCGGCATGGGAGTGGGCGCGCTCCTCGCCACCGCCTGCCTGGCGGGCGGTGCGACCGCATTGCAGGCGCTGGCAGCCGTCACCGGGCTCGCCTATCTCACTGCTGCGGCCTTGGCGTGGTCGGTCCGGCTGCGCGCGCAGCCGGCCGCTGCCCCGGCCGAGGGTGGGGACGGAAACGGCGGGGACGTACCCCGGATGCGGTCCCTGCTGGCGGCGAACGTGCTCTACGCCTTCTGCCTCAACGTCCCCGAGATCGCGCTGCCCCTGGTCCTGGTGACACAGCTGCACGCGTCCCCGGTGTGGTCGGCGGCCATCTTCGTCGCCAACACGGTGCTGGTGGTCACCCTGCAGGTCCCGGTGACGCTCCTGATGGCCCGCTTTCCGCGGCGGACCGTGCTGGCTCTCGCCGGGGTGCTGCTCAGCGTGTCCTACCTGGGCTTCCTCGTGGCCACCTCGCTGGGCGACGGCTGGGGTGCCCCGGCCGTCGCCCTGGTGTCCGTGGTCTGCACGCTCGGCGAGATCGTCTATGCGGGCAGCGCCACCGCGCTCGTCACCGTGCTCGCCCCGGCCCGTGTCCTGGGTCGTACGCTCGCCCGCTTCGAGCTCTCCACGGGCTTCGGCCTCGCCGTTTCCCCGGCGGTCATCACCGCTCTCGCACCGCACGGCCCGACCGCCCTCTGGGGCAGCCTCGCCGCAGCGACGCTCCTCTCCGCCTCCGCTGTGGCCGTGGAGAAGGACGTGCGGCCCTCGAAGCCGTGCTGCGGGACGCATGGAAGCCAGCCCTCGATCTGCTCATTTGGTTAGATTCCAAGGCGATTCGGACACTCGATCGGGCCTCTTGAAGGTGAGCGAGCGATGACACTCGGTGAGATCCGGGCCCCTCGGAGGTGAGGCGCCCCATAGGGCCCACGTCACATACGAACCGGGCTAGTAGCGTGTGAAGACCCGATACCGCCCCCTCGAACCGGCTCCCACCTGCACCGACCCCGCCAGACTGCGCAAGCGTCCTTGGGTCCCCGTCTGCGAGGGCCTGTAGTAGGAGGCGTCGTTGCCAGGGGGTCGGGGCGTCTGTAGAACTGGATGAGTCGCAGGGCGGCCCGGGTACTTCACCGG